>NC_014313.1:2415000-3622500 GCF_000143145.1 Hyphomicrobium denitrificans ATCC 51888 | reverse complement strand
CGACACCGACTTCCGCCGCCGCGTTCACCCCGGCGACGCGCTGGAAATGTTCTTCGACATGAAGGACGATCAGTCGACGGAAGGAAATCCGGGTGAACTTCTCTACACCGCGATCAGCAGCGGCGGCTCGCTCTACAAATTCTACCGCTTCCGTTCCGCCGACGGCGTGATCGATTTCTACGACGCGGACGGCAACAACTCGAAAAAATTTCTCATGCGCAAACCGGTTCGCGGCGACGAAGTCCGCCTGACATCCGGCTTCGGCGTGCGGTTTCACCCGTTGTTGAATTCGCGCAAGATGCACACCGGCGTCGACTGGGCTTGCTCGCCCGGCACGCCGATCATCGCCGCCGGCAACGGCACGATCGAAGAGGTCGGGCGCAAAGGCTACTATGGCAATTACATCCGCATTCGCCATGCCAACGGCTACCAGACGGCCTATGGCCACATGAGCCGTTTCGCCGACGTTCACCCCGGCATGAAGGTTCGCCAAGGCCAGGTGATCGGTTTCGTCGGATCGACGGGCTTGTCGTCAGGCCCGCATGTGCACTTCGAGGTGCTGGTCAACAGCCGTTTCGTCGATCCGATGTCCATCCAGGTGCCGCGCGAGCGCAAGCTCGAAGGCAAGGATCTCGCCGAGTTCGAGAAAGAGCGCGCCCGCATCGAAGAGCTGATGCACCGCGCGCCGGTCATGACCGCAAACAAGTAGCCAGCTTCTCGTTATCGGCGCTAAGCGGGAGACCAATCCCCACTCCCGCGCACGGGAAAAGTTTACTCCGGACTCAGCATCGGCGCGCACATCCATCCCCTCTCCCCGCACGCGGGGAGAGGGCTAGGGTGAGGGGCAGCCGCTTGCACGATCGTCCGCGCCAGTCCTGATTTGCATCCCAGCCCGCGCTCACACCCATCCCGTCGCGTAGTAGAGCCCGATCACGAACGCGACCGCGAGCGTCTTGATGCACGTGATCGCGAAAATATCCTTGTACGCCTGCACATGCGTCAGCCCCGTCACCGCGAGAAGCGTGATGACAGCTCCGTTGTGCGGCAGCGTATCCATGCCGCCCGAAGCCATCGCAGCGACGCGATGCAAAACCTCGAGCGGGATCCCCGCCGCGTTCGCCGCCGCGATGAACTGATCCGCCATCGCCCCGAGCGCGATGCTCATGCCGCCCGAAGCCGAGCCCGTGACGCCCGCAAGCGTCGTCACCGTGACGGCTTCATTGATCAGCGGATTCGGAATGCCCTTCAGCGCGTCGGATATCACGAGGAAACCCGGCAGCGCGGCGATCACCGCGCCGAAGCCATACTCCGACGCCGTATTCGTTCCGGCGAGCAACGCGCCTGCGACCGCATCCTTCGATCCTTCCGCGAACTTCACGCGAATAACCCGCCACGCGAATATAACGACCACCAGAATGCCGAGGAGAAGCGCCCCTTCGACGGCCCAGATCGCGGTCATCGCGCCGACATCCGCAATGACGGCTTTGCCGCCTGGCGTAAGCACGGCCTCGAATTTTTCCCCGTAAACAGCGGGGATCAACAATGTCAGCAGTTTGCTCGCAACGCCGACGACCACGAGCGGCAAAACCGCGATCAGCGGGTTCACGGATTTCGCATCGGAGTCGGCGGCAGCAACTGGCTCGTTCAGATGGTGTTCGCCATAGCCTTCGCCGCTTGCGAACGCTTTGCGGCGACGCCAGTCGAGATACGCCATTCCGAACGCCAGGATGAAAACAGATCCGAGCGTGCCGAGCACGGGCGCCGCCCACGCCGTCGTCCGGAAGAATGTCGTCGGAATGATATTCTGAATTTGCGGCGTTCCCGGCAGCGCATCCATCGTGAACGTGAACGCGCCGAGCGCGATCGTCGCCGGGATAAGCCGCTTCGGAATGTTCGAGCTGCGAAAGATTTCAGCCGCGAACGGATAGACCGCGAACACGACGACGAACAGCGACACGCCGCCGTACGTCAGGAGCGCCGCGACGAGCACGATCGCCAGCATTGCGCGTTCAGCACCCAACAGCGCAATCGAACTCGCAACGATGGCGCGCGCGAATCCCGAGATCTCGATCAGCTTGCCGAAGATCGCGCCGAGCAAAAAGACAGGAAAGTAGAGCTTCAGAAATCCAGCCATTTTCTCCATGAAAAGGCCGGAAAATACGGGCCCGACCGCGTGCGGATCGGTCAGCAAGACTGCGCCCATCGCAGCAACCGGCGCAAACAGGATGACGCTGTAGCCGCGATAGGCCGCAAGCATCAGAAAGGCGAGCGCGCCAACGGCGATCAGCAGACTCACGAATTTCCCTCGAGGCAGCTTGCGGCGAGCTTAGCGCGGCAGAGCTTCATCGGCACGAGATTTCGCGCACCGCATCGCTCCATCAAAAATCGCCGCGACATGCGCAGCCTCAACGTGCGCCGAATTTCGAACTCGCTGAGCACAACCGCACGGCAACGCGCACCGCAAATTATCGCCGCATTAACAAACTCGTATCGGCGGGGATGGTATCGTTACGAAAGATTCGCTCGACACCAGCGAACAAGATGAGGGGATCCAGCCAATGAAAACATTTGCACGAGTTGCGATCGTCGCCGCGGGCATCGGTCTCGCGCCGGTGGCCGCCAACGCCGGCGAACGCGTCACCGACGCAGCCTTGGGCGGCCTCGCGGGCGCTGTCGTCTTCGGACCGGTCGGCTTGGTGGCCGGCGGTGTGATCGGCTATACCGCAGGCCCGAAAATCGCCTGCAAAATCGGCGCGAAACGCTGCTACCGCCGTTCGCACGCACGCCGCTACCGTCGCTAGACGGAACGGCCGTTCGAACGAAGGAACAAAAAAACGCCAGGGTCGAGCCCTGGCGTTTTGCGTTTCAGTCGCGCTCAAAGCAGCGCGCATCTCACCACCAGCACAAGCCGATGCAGTAGGCGTACGGCCGGCGATATGCGGGGGCCGCATACGGACGCGCATACGAACGATAATAATAGTGGCGGCGGCCGTAATGGCGGCCACGCCAGGCGCGATTGTGACGCCAGTGGCGATGACGCCAGTGACGGTGCCGCCAGTTTCCACGATTCCAGCGATGATGTTGGCGCCAGCCGCGATGACCGACGTAACCGCAGCGGCGATAGCCGTCGCGCCACCAGCAGCGATAGCGAACGTCCTGAACCGCGCCGACCCGATCTGTCTTCAGCGCGAGAAGACCGGTCGGAAGCTGCGCGGCGCTCGCGCGCGGAGCAAAGCCCCCAAATGCGAGCGCCATCGCGCAACAGAGCGCGACCAGCGAAAGCAATTTTCTCATACGAAATACCCCTTCTAGACAATGCCTGCCGTCCGCATTGCCCCGTTTCCGCGGCAGGTCGGGTTGATACTGCATCTAAGGAATACCGGCACAACCCGTAATCTGAGTTGCCAGCGTGGCTTGCGCTCTCTTGTGCGCACGGTGTGGCAAGTGAGCGTCACCCGGCTCCGGCACGAAACTATTCGAACGGATGCGAAGAACTGAGCAGCGCGACGAGTTCGCCTTGGCGATGCGTCCCTGTCTTGGTGAAAATACGGGCGAGATAGGTCCGGCCAGAACGCTCGGTGATGCCGACAGCCTCCGAAGCTTTCATGACCGAATTGCCAGCGACGAGGGCGGTCGCGAATTTTGCTTCCGCCGGTGTGAGATCAAACAATCCTGTGAGAACCGCCGCCGAAGGCACCAGGGCGGACTTTCGCGGCATGCTGACCGCCACCACCATCTCGCCGCCCGGAAAAATGTCATGCGCTGTCCGCCGAAGGGGAACGACATGCACGACGCAGGCGCTGCGCTCTCCCGTTTCCGGGATTGGAACCGAGCGAACCAATGCTTGCCCGCTTGCAGCTTTTTCGACAGCTTCCTGGAACAGAATATTGGCGCCCGCATTGGCGATCATCAGACGACCGAACGCGGCCGGCATGAAAAGACCCGCAAGCTTTTCAAACAGCGAATTGGTCGACATCACGCGGCCCGACTTCGTCAACACGGCAGCCGGCAAGCCGATCAATTGCAATGCAGCTGTGGTCGCGGCCGCCCGCACCAGGCCGAGACGCGCCGCCATCAGCCCGGCGCGCGCGAGATGCGGATAGAGCAAGTTTAGCGCATCGACGTCGCTACGGCCGTGCGGATCTTTGCACCCCCACTTATCGAAGGAATAGACCACCATCTCGCCAGTCGGCATCGAAATGGCAGCACTGATTTCGCTATCGAGACCGACGGCTAGGCGGTTGGCTCGGCACGGATCGGTCGCCAAGAGATCGTCGGGAAAATAGTCCTTCAAGATGACGAAGCCCGACGGCGGATGTGTCAGCGTATGCGACGCTCGCCGGCTATCACGCCAATGAACTTCGCAGAACGCCCGGATGACGTCGTAGATAGCGGGCGTTCCTCTGAACTGGATCGGCTTCACTTCGTCGAATACGACCATGAGGCCCGAAGCTGAATCCGCGCTCTCCGCCACGCGCTCAAGCACGTCGATCCAGCACTCCGGCTGAAACGCCGCCTCGTAAATCCGGTCGATCAAATCCTCACGCATTCTGGTGCAATTCCGCAACGCGAACATGAAGATCGAGAGCATGCCGCCTATCGACGGCGTACACAGTCATCAAACGCTGACTGCGCAATCGAAACTCTAAGTTCATAGCTCACAAATGTAGGGGATTGCCAACAACCGGAACCGGCGAGGGATGATGAACAAGGTCCAGACGACGCTACTTGCATTCGTCGCAATCGCAGCAGGAAGCGCCAGCGCCGTGCGCGCCGGGGAGCCACACGGTCCCTATGGCACCTTCGACTGGACGGGCGCCTACGCCGGGCTTCAAGCTGGGTACAGCTGGTCAAGCGCGCGATATTCCGATGACACATACCTCTCCGAAGCAAATCCTGAGGGTTTCATCGGCGGCGGATACATCGGCTACAATTATCAGCTGCCAAGCCGTCTCGTGCTCGGCATCGAAGCCGATATCGTCGGCTCCGGCATGGATGGCAGCGACGGCCAAAGATACCTCGACGATCCATCCGTCTCGATTGCCGGTGTCGAATTGGAAATGGAAACACGATGGAGCGCCGCCGTTCGCGGACGCATCGGCTACGCCTATGGCCGCTACCTCCCCTACATTGCGGGCGGCGTCTCATTCACCGACTACGAATTCCGTTGGATAGATCACGTCAACGCAACCGTGCCTTTCAAGCGCGAACAGTCGCGCACGGGCTGGAACATCGGTACGGGCGTTGAGTACGCCGCCAACGATTGGGTGATCGTAAGAGCCGAATATCGCTACACCGACTTCGGCACCGATCACTTTCCGAACGACTTCGCCGGCCCCTATTCCAAGATGGAGCTGCAAACTCACGACCTGCGCCTCGGCGTCGGCGTGAAGTTTTAGTTCGCTGACTTCGCGGACTGCTCCCAGCTTCCCAATAAAGAAAACAGCAACAAGGGCCGTCCCCGGCGGCCGGCTGCGCGGAGCGCAGTCGCCGGGGACAAAACATCAAGCCGCGGCTTTCACTGGCCAGCCGTTGATCGTCAGGTCGCCGTCGCGAACGGACACGACGACCGTGTCGCCGTCCTTGACGCCGCCCGCAAGGATCTGCTCGGCGAGCGGGTCCTGCACGTGACGCTGGATGACGCGCTTCAGCGGCCGCGCGCCATACGCCGGATCGTAGCCCCGGTTCGCGAGCCACGTCTTGGCCTGCTCGTCGACTTCGATCTTGATCTTGCGATCGACAAGCAGCTTCTGCAGACGCGCGATCTGGATATCGACGATCTTCGTCATCTCGTTCCGCTGCAGACGGTGGAACAGGATGATGTCGTCGAGACGGTTCAGGAACTCGGGCCGGAACTTCGTCCGGACCTCCGCCATCACCTCCTCGCGCACGGCTTCGGTGTCCTCGCCTTCCTTCTGGTTGACGAGATATTCCGCGCCGATGTTCGACGTCAGCACGATCAGCGTGTTCTTGAAGTCGACCGTGCGGCCCTGCCCGTCGGTCAGCCGTCCGTCGTCGAGCACTTGAAGAAGCACGTTGAACACATCCGGATGCGCCTTCTCGATCTCGTCGAAAAGCACGATCTGATACGGCCGCCGACGCACCGCTTCGGTCAGCGCCCCACCTTCCTCGTAGCCGACATAACCCGGAGGCGCGCCGATCAAACGCGCGACCGAATGCTTCTCCATGTACTCCGACATGTCGATGCGGATGAGCGCCGTGTCGTCGTCGAAGAGGTAGCCTGCGAGCGCTTTCGTCAGCTCCGTCTTGCCGACGCCGGTCGGGCCTAAGAACATGAACGAGCCGATCGGCCGGTTCGGGTCCTGCAGTCCCGCGCGCGCACGCCGAACCGCCGTCGAAACCGCGACGACCGCTTCCTTCTGACCGATGACGCGCTTCGACAGCGCATCCTCCATCTTCAGAAGCTTGTCGCGCTCGCCTTCGAGCATCTTGTCGACCGGCACACCCGTCCAGCGCGACACGACGGCCGCGATCTGATCCGGCGTGACGGCCTCTTCGACCATCGCGCCTTTGCCTTCCTGCGATTCAATCGTCGAGAGCTGCTTCTCAAGCTCCGGAATTTTGCCGTAGCGAAGCTCGCCCGCACGTGCGAGGTCACCCCGGCGCTGCGCTTGTTCCAGCGCGTTGCGCAGGTTGTCGAGCTCTTCCTTGATCTTCTGCGCCGAACCGAGCTTCTGCTTCTCGCTTTCCCAGCGCGCCGTCATCGCCTTCGACTTTTCCTCGAGGTCCGCGATAGACTTTTCGAGGCGCGCCAGCCGATCCTTCGACGCCGCGTCCGTTTCCTTTTTCAACGCTTCGCGTTCGATCATCATCTGCATGAGATCGCGATCGATCGCGTCGAGTTCTTCCGGCTTTGAATCGACCTGCATCCGGAGACGCGACGCCGCTTCGTCGACAAGGTCGATGGCCTTGTCGGGGAGAAAGCGATCCGTGATATAGCGGTTCGACAGCGTCGCGGCCGCGACCAGCGCGCTGTCGGTGATGCGCACGCCGTGATGCAGCTCGTACTTCTCCTTCAGGCCGCGCAGAATCGAGATCGTGTCCTCGACCGTCGGCTCGGATACGAAGATCGGCTGGAAGCGGCGAGCCAGCGCCGCATCCTTCTCGATATTCTTGCGATACTCGTCGAGGGTCGTCGCGCCGACGCAGTGCAGCTCGCCGCGCGCGAGCGCCGGCTTCAACAGATTGCCCGCATCCATCGAGCCTTCGGTCTTGCCCGCGCCGACGATGGTGTGCAGCTCGTCGATAAACAGAATGATGTTGCCGCCCTCGGCTTCGACTTCCGAAAGAACGGCTTTCAAGCGTTCCTCGAACTCGCCGCGATATTTCGCGCCAGCAATCAGCGCGCCCATGTCGAGCGACAGCAGCTTTTTGTGCTTCAGGCTTTCCGGAACGTCGCCCTTGATGATGCGCAGCGCCAAGCCTTCGGCGATCGCCGTCTTGCCGACGCCGGGCTCGCCGATCAGAACAGGATTGTTCTTCGTCCGGCGTGACAGCACCTGGATCGTGCGGCGGATTTCTTCGTCACGCCCGATGACCGGATCGAGCTTGCCCGTCGCCGCGGCCTCGGTGAGATCGCGCGCATACCGCTTCAAAGCATCGTACGCCTGCTCGGCATTGGCGCTGTCGGCAGTGCGGCCCTTGCGCAGCTCGTTGATCGCAGTGTTGAGCTTGTCGGCCGTGACACCCGCATCGCGCAGCGCCTTCCCGGCATCCGTCGACGGATCGAGCGCCAACGCCAGCAGAAGACGTTCGGCGGTAACAAACTTGTCGCTGGCCTTGTCGGCAAGTTTCTCGACGGCATCGAACAGCCGCGCCGACTCTGGCGACACGTAAACGCCACCCGAACCGCCGGTGACTTTCGGCTTCTTCGCAAGCGCCGCTTCGACACTCCGAAGCGCGGCGCGCGAGTCGCCGCCTGCCCGCTGTATAAGACCGCTTGCGAGGCCTTCCGGGTCATCGAGCAAAATTTTCAGGAGATGATCGGGGGTAACCTGTTGGTGATTTTCACGCAGCGCCAGCGACTGTGCCGATTGGATGAAGCCTTTCGCGCGATCCGTGTAGCGTTCGAAATTCATGACTGACCTCCAGCGCACGCCCCCCGCCCACCAGGCGCGAAAGACATGCCAATTTATTCCCACCTCAAGCGCGGCCAAAGACCCAATCGTAGGCGTCCCTCCGGGCTTGTCTTTTGGCGATATAGGAATCCGGCGCGGCGCGAAAAAGAGGTCGAGGCAAGTGAAGGCCGAATAACATCCGCGGCATGTCGGACGAACCCGGGGGGGGGGGGGGCGGCGACCTCGAGACGCCTAATGCAATGTCGTTAAAGGTTCGACGACGGAACCGATAGAAATCGCGGCGTTAACCGAAGCCTCGGCGGCCGCTGCCACCCGCGCCGTCGCAAGGCGCGCACGAAAACGCCCTGCCGGGACAGATCGCATCGTCGTCGATGCGATAGGCCTCGAGGCAGGGCGAATGGTCGTCTGCAGATGCTGTGCGCGTCTCAGTCCTGGTCTTCGTTCGCCGCCGGCGGCGTTGCGATGACCTCGGTCGGCTCCTCGCGACGCGGACGGCGCACCGGACGTCTCAGGAACGCAGGCTGCTCCTGCTCCGGCGTCACGGCAGGTGGCGGCGGAGGCGCTGCACGCTCCGTCGCTGCCGGTTGCGCCTGGGGCTGCGGAGCCGGAGCAGCGTCCTGGCGGAATCCGCCGTTGTTGAATTCCCGCTCCGCGCCGTTGCCGTTCGAGTCCTGATAGCGCTCGCGACGGCGGAAGCCGCCTTCGGAGCGCCCCTCGCCGCCGTTGCCGTACTGGCGGCGATCGTCACGGAAGCGGTTCTCGCCATTGCCATTGCGGTCGTGGCGGTCGTTCCGGTCACCACGATCGCCTCTGAAATCCTGGCGGTCGCCGCGATCATGCCGGTTGTTGTTGTAGCGCTGATCGCGATCGTTCCGCGGCTGGCGGTTATCGCGGTTATCCCGGTTATCGTACCGGTTCTGATGATCGAAATTGCGCGGCTGCTGAGCGTAATTCTGCTGCGGCGGCTGCGAGCCGTCGCCGGCCGGCTGCTGCTGTTGCTGCGCCTGGACGCCGAACTCGTCGCCCTCATCCTCGCCGAACTCGTCGCCGTCGCTCCCCTCGGGACCGGCCAGCGTGTGCGTGCGGGCAGCACCGTTGCCGAGCGGATCGACACCGCCCTGCTGCGCCATCTGCTCGCGATAGCTCAGGATGATGCGGTTATAGTGCTCGGCGTGCTGGAGATAATTCTCCGCGAGGACGGGATCGCCGGACGAAAGCGCATCGCGCGCGAGCGAGACGTACTTCTCGGCGATATGCGAAGGCGTGCCACGGATTTTGACGTCCGGCCCCGAACTCTCGAAGCTGCGCATCAACGGATTTTGCGATTTGCGGTTGTTATTATTGTTGTTTCGACCGCGGCCACGACGGTTCTGCTGTCCTTGCCTCATGGGCTCCCGTTCACACTCGTTGATATTCTAACGTCCACGCGTGCACACCAGCGATGGGCCGCGTAATGGATCCTACGATCCAATTCCATTTCAAAAGACGGTCCTAAGTCGCCTGTGCCCTACAGGCTGTAGCCCCTTGGCTCTCATGCCCGCCACCCGGGCAAACTACCGTGTCCTCGCCACGACGGACTGCAACGCACGTCCAAAGCATCTGCAAGGAGCGTCTGTGCAGCACTCGCGGTATCGAGAAAAGAAACTCGAGGTCCGCCATTCAGCGGACACTTACGTCCGCGAAATTTGCGCTGATGATCTGAGATAGGACGGCCGGCTTCTTGTACCGCATTCGCGGCAGTCGCCTGATCCAGGCACATCCGATCAAACTCGTCGGTAGTGATCTTACTCCGGAAACGCAATTCCGCAAATAGAAATCATTGAAGCCCTTAAGGATGTATCTCCACGGCCACAGCACGATCATGGCCCCCGAGATCCTTTTGCCGCCCCAATGGCCTCCACCCTGCCGCTCTAAAAATATCTGTCACGTCAGAGGCTTGACCGGCTCCAACCTCCAGCACGAGCCGCATCGGCCGAAGCGGATTGCGGGCAACTTTCGCGATCTCGCGATAAACGTCCAGGCCGTCCGCTCCGCCATCCAGAGCAAGCTGGGGATCGTAGTCGCGAACCTCTGGCTCCAAACCCGGAATATCGGCTTCTCGAATATAGGGTGGGTTCGAGACGATCAGATCAAAAGGCCCAGCGCACCCATCGAGACTGTGTGTCGCAACGAAGCTGGTTCGATCGGCAAGCCCAAGCCGCTTCGCATTCCGTTCCGCAACAGCCAGCGCCGCCGTGCTGATGTCCGTCGCGACGCCGCGTGCATTCGGCAATTCGAGAAGCAGCGTCGCGATCAGGATGCCGGAACCCGTCCCGATGTCCGCGATCTGAAGCGGGGCCGACGTAAGCCCGTTCGCGCGAACGATCTCCAACGCAAGCTCGACGACCGTCTCCGTATCCGGCCGGGGATCGAGCACGTCCGGCGTGACGATGAATTCGCGGCCATAGAATTCGCGCACGCCGAGGATGCGCGTCACAGGCTCATGCGCCAGCCTTCGACGCACGGCATCGCCGATCAGCGCAGCCTTGTCGCCAAGCGGCTGTTCTGGCCGGGTCAGCAGCGCCGTGCCGTCGATCCCGAGCAAACCCTGCAGCAATAAGCGCGCATCTCGCGGCGCGGACTCGATCCCTTCGGCGGCGAACATGCGCACCATTTCAGCCAACGCATCGCCGATCGTCTGATCGCGTTCGAAGCCCTGATGCGTTTGTGCGGTCACGATGGTCGGCCCGTCATGCGGCGTTGAGTTCGGCCAGCATCGTCGCCTGATGATCGGTGATCAGCGCATCGACCAACGCATCGAGCCCGTTGCCGACCATGACCTCATCGAGATTGTAGAGCGTGAGGTTGATGCGATGATCGGTGACGCGTCCTTGCGGGAAGTTGTACGTCCTGATCCGCTGCGAGCGATCGCCGGAGCCGACCTGCGACTTGCGGGCGTCCGAACGCTCCGTCGCCGCCTTCTCGCGTTCAAGCTCATACACGCGCGCCTTGAGCACGTTCATCGCCAGGCGGCGGTTCTGATGCTGCGATTTTTCCGCTGATACGACGACGATCCCGGTCGGCAGATGCGTGATGCGCACCGCGCTTTCCGTCTTATTGACGTGCTGACCGCCGGCGCCGCCCGCCCGCATCGTATCGATACGGATGTCGTCCGGCTTGATGTCGATCTCGACGTCCTCAGCCTCGGGAAGTACCGCAACCGTCGCGGCCGACGTATGAATGCGCCCGCTCGCTTCCGTCGCGGGCACGCGCTGCACGCGGTGCACACCCGATTCAAACTTGAGCCGCGCGAACACGCCCTCGCCTGTAATCGAAGCCACGATCTCCTTGTAGCCGCCGAGATCGTTTTCCGAAGCCGAGATGACCTCGACCTTCCAGCCTCTGAGATCGGCATAGCGCGAATACATGCGAAAGAGATCGGCCGCGAACAGCGCAGCCTCGTCGCCGCCCGTTCCGGCTCGCACTTCGAGGATCGCGCTTTTCTCGTCCGCCGCGTCTTTCGGCAGAAGCGCGATGCGCAACTGCTGTTCGAGTCCGCCGATGCGCTCGGCGAGAGCTGCGCGCTCCGCATAGGCGAGATCGGCCATGTCCTTGTCGGCCGAAGGGTCGCGAAGCAGCTGCTCGAGATCGGCGCTTTCAGCTTCGGCCTTGCGCAACGCCTCGATTTGCGCGGCAGCTGGCGACAGCTCCGCGAATTCCTTCGTCAGCTTGACGTACTGAGCTTGCGACACGCCATGATTGAGCTCGTCCTGGATCGCCATCCAGCGCTCGAAAAGGCGGTCGAGTTTATCGCGCGGCAATGAAGTCATGATGTCCGATGATGCAGTCCGTGTGGGCCGCGATCAGACGACCCCGGCGCTCTCGGGCGCATCTAATACGAACCGCCTGCGATCCGCAATTTGTCGGTCCGGCGCAACCGGGGATCATTCACGTCGATCCAGCGCAAACCATCCTGAACCGGCGCAAAATGCTCTTGAAAATAAACGCTGACATGACCGACGGCCGAGCTGAACGGCTGCGCGACGACCTGCAGGATCGAGGCGTTGAAAAACAGCAGGATGAACAGCGGCAGCGACAGGGCGTAAAGCGCGCGCTGCGGCCGTTCGCGGATTTGGTGAATGGCGTCCTTGGGCAGCCTGCGGGCACCGCTCGCGATAGCCGATCCGGCCCGGAAGAAATGCCGCGCCTGCGGCTCGTGCTCGTCGTCCACGTGCTCTTCGGGCTCGTCCGGCGACGGCTGAAGCGTCATGATGAGATTGCCGATGGCGTTCAAAACGGGGCGCCCATCGACGCCCGCCATCGACGTGTAGCCCATGACGATCTGAACCGTCTGCGGCCACGGCGGCAGGTATTCGACCTGTCCGGTTTCCAGCGCTTCGAGAACGCCGGTGTGCACTTTGAGATAATGCGCGGCCTGCGGCAGCGTCAGCCGCAACGCGCGGCGCAAATCCATGAAGAACCGTGCGATCAGCTCACGGTCATGCGAAACTTGTACTTGATTTGAGAACTCGCTGCGATCGCGCGCCGTGCGCTCCACCCGCACACGGCCGCCGACCGAAACGTTCCGCCCAACGCCTCGACGCATACACAATCCGGCACTACGCACCGGTCCCTCAACCCTCACCCCAATGTTGGTTAAAAAAGTATTTTTGTCAAAGGCTTTTCAAGCGCATCAGCCGTCGATGGCGACGCCTTCGTTTTCGGCAAACTGCTGCAAGGACATGCGTATGTCTTTAGCATCCCCTTTGAGAAGTTCTTCGACGTAAGCCGTCGCTTTTTCCGCATCGAGCGACAGGATCATCGTCTTGATCGGACCGATCGATGCCGGCGCCATCGACAGCGAACGCAGCCCAAGCGCGATGAGCGACATGGCTTCGAGCGGACTGCCCGCCATCTCACCGCACAGTGTGAGCGGCACCTTGTGCTTCTTCGCAGCCTTGATCAGCATCCGGAGCGCGCGAAGAGGCGCAGCCGTCAACACGTCGAACCGGCTTGCGACACGCGCGTTGGTACGATCCGCGGCGAACATGAACTGCATCAGGTCGTTCGAGCCGATCGACACGAAATCGACCCGCGACAGAAACGCGTCGAGATCGAACAGCAGCGCCGGCACCTCGAACATCGCCCCGACAAGGATGTTGCTCGGAAGCTGATGCCCATGCGTCGTCAGGAACGTCTTTTCTTTTTCGATCAAGGCCCGGATCGCGCCAAGCTCATAGGACGCCGAAACCATCGGGATCATGACCCTGAGTTCGCGTCCGGCGGCGGCCTTCAGAAGCGCACGTATCTGCAGGCGGAAAAGCTCCGGCCGGTCGAGCGACATGCGGATCGCACGCCAGCCTAGAGCTGGGTTCTCTTCCTTCGGCTGCCGGAGATACGGCAGCACCTTGTCGCCGCCGATATCGAGCGACCGGAACACGACCGTCTTGCCCTGCGCTTCCTCGATCACCGAGCGATAAAGCTGCGTCTGCCGGTCGAGCCTCGGAAAGGAATCCGACAGCATGAATTGCAGTTCGGTCCGGTAGAGCCCGACGCCATCGGCGCCTGACTCCGTTAGATGCGACATGTCGACGAGCAGCCCGGCGTTCATAAGCAGCGAAATGCGAATGCCGTCCTTCGTCACCGCCGGACGCCCGCGCAGCGACTGATAGCGCTTCTGCTTGCGCGCCCGGAACCGCACCTTGTCGGAATAGGCGGCAATCACCTCATTCGTCGGCCGCAGATGAACTTCGCCCGCGACCGCATCGATGATCGCGGCGTCGCCGGCCACAACGCGATCGACGATCCCGGCCGCTTGTCCGATCGCGGCGATACCCAGCGCCTTGGCGACGACGGCGACATGGCTCTGGCTCGACCCGTCCTCGACGATCAGGCCGCGCAGACGGCTGCGATCGTAATCGAGCAGTTCCGCAGGCCCCATTGTGCGCGCGACGAGGATGACCTCGGACGGCAGGCCGCTGCCGTCTTCCGAACTCTTGAGCCGCCCCGCGAGCACGCGCAGCAGGCGATCTGAGAGATCGTCGAGATCGCGTTGCCGCTCCTTCCAGTAGGTGTCGTGCTGCTTCAGCATGCGCGTGCGCATGGCGTTCTGCACGCGCTCGACGGCCGCTTCCGCCGTCAACCCGCCCTCGACCGCTTCGCGCAAGCGCCGGTGCCAGCCCTTGTCGTGCGCGAACATGCGATAGGCTTCGAGCACATCGCGATGTTCGCCGACCGCCGAAAGATGTTCATGCTCGAACATCTCGTCGATATTCGCCTGCAGCTTGGTGAGCGCCGTATCCAGCCGGTCCATTTCGGCGACCGGATTGTCAGACAGCAAATGCGTGACGACGATGCGCGGCTCGTGCAGCACCACGTGCCCGAGCGCGATCCCTTCCGACAGAGGTTCGCCCTCGATCGCCATCGGCTGCGACAGCGAACCTTCGAGCGCCGCACCGGTGCCTGCGACCGCGCCGGAGACGAGATTTTCGGCGACGACCATCGCCGTCGCCTGCAGCACCTCGACGTCCTCGTCGGAATATTCCTTCGACATCCGGTTCTGGATGACGAGCACGCCGAGCACCTGGCCCGAACGCGAGATCGGAACCGCCAGCAGCGAGTGATAGATTTCTTCGCTCGTCTCAGGACGGTAGGAAAACGCCGGATGGCTCGAAGCCTCGGGTTCGTTGACCGTTACGCCAAGCTCGGAACAGCGACCGACGAGCCCTTCCCCGCGCTTCATCCGCGTCTTGTGAACGGCAGACGGATTGAGCCCTTCGGTCGCGAACAGCTCCAGCGAGCCATCCTGACGCTTGAGATAGATGGAGCACACATCGGCGACCATGACGCCCGCGATCTGGCGCACGATGCGATCGAGCTTGTCCTGGCCCTCGCCGCCTTCGGACATGATCTCGCGCAAGCCGCGCATGATCACCCGGAGCGAGGTTTCGCTCGGAAGCGGTCTTGGATCGTTGGGCCGCGCGATCATGCTCTTCGTACCGCCCGCCCGCCCGGACGGTCCATAGGGGCTAAGAACAGCGCGGCCGAAAGAATCCGCGCTCAGTCGCTGTCGAGACCATAGACCGTGTGCAGCGTGCGCACGGCAAGCTCGGCATAGACAGCATCGATCAATACACTGATTTTTATCTCGGATGTCGAGATGGCGTGGATGTTGATGCCTTTTTCGGCAAGAGTTTTGAACATCTGCGCCGCAACACCAGCATGACTGCGCATGCCGACGCCAATCACCGAGATTTTCACGACGTCCGCCGAGCTTTTGACGTCGAAGTGGCCGATGTCGGCTTTCGCCTTCTTCAGAACATCGAGCGTGCGCGGCAACTCCGAAGCCTGCACGGTGAACGTCATGTCGGTGTGCTTCCCGTCCGGCGTGACGTTCTGAACGATCATGTCGACGTTGATGCTTGCGTCCGACAACGGCCCGAAGATGCGCGCCGCGACGCCCGGCTTATCGTCGACCTTCAGAAGCGTCACCTTGGCTTCGTCTTTGGCATAGGCGATGCCGCTCACGACCTGCTGTTCCACGATCTCATCCTCGTCGCAAACGATAGTTCCGATATTCTCGACGTTGTCGGGTCTGTAGGGCTGCATCGCGTCCGGCGCGACGAAGCTCGACAGAACGCGCGTCTTCACCTTGTAGACCATAGCCAGCTCGACGGAGCGCGTTTGCAGCACCTTCGAGCCGAGCGACGCCATTTCCAGCATCTCTTCATAGGATACTTTGGCCAACCGCCGTGCCTTCGGCACGATCCGCGGATCGGTCGTATAAACGCCGTCGACGTCGGTGTAGATATCGCAGACGTCCGCTTCGAGCGCGACCGCGATCGCAACCGCACTCGTATCCGAACCGCCCCGGCCGAGCGTCGCGACGCGATTGGAAATCTCTTCGATGCCCTGGAAGCCGGTGATGACCGCAACCTCTCCACCGTCGATCTGCCGTTTGAGATCGGCGCCCGGGATATCGATGATGCGCGCGGCACCATGAGCCGTGTCGGTTTTGATCGGCACCTGCCATCCGGTCCAGGAGCGCGCCTTGAGACCCATGGCTTGCAGCGCCAAGGCCAGAAGGCCTGCCGTCACCTGCTCGCCGGTCGCGACGACGGAGTCGTATTCGCGGGCGTCGTAGAGAGGCGAAACTTCCTTGACCCAGGCGACAAGCTGGTTCGTGACGCCTGACATCGCCGAGACGACCACGGCGACCTTGTTGCCGGCGTCGACCTCGCGCTTGACGTGCCGCGCCACGTTCTGGATGCGCTCGATGTTGGCGACCGAGGTGCCGCCGAATTTCATCACAACGGTCGCCATCCTGAGTGTCTGTCCTGCACTTGCTATAGGCTCGGACGGGCCCAGATAGGACCTGTGAAGCCTTAATTTCTGGATTGAGTCCCGGCTTCTTAGCGGCTCGCGAGCCCCCGGGCAACTATCCAGGGGCCATCCCAAAGACGAGCGGGATCGTGCCGCGCTTGACAAGTTCCCCGCGCCGCTGGCGACTAGCCGCAAACCGGAGCCCGAAATGACCGCCGCATCCCGCCAGCACGACGATCCGACCCCTGCAAGCGCGAACCTCGATCCCGAGGAAGTGCGGCGCTTTTCCGAGATCGCTTCCGAATGGTGGGACCCGAACGGAAAATTCCGCCCCCTGCATCAGATTGGGCCACCGCGGCTCTCGTTCATTCGCGATCAGGCCGTCGCCCATTTCGGCCGCGATGCAAAAATTCTGAAACCGCTCGCCGGTCTGACGGCGCTCGACATCGGCTGCGGCGGCGGCCTCGTCGCCGAACCGCTGACGCGAATGGGCGCGACGGTTACGGCGATCGACCCCTCGGAGCGCAACATCGCCATCGCCAAAAGCCATGCCGAGGCGCAGGGCCTCGCCATCGACTATCGTCCGGTCCGCGTCGAAGACCTCGTCGCCGAAGGCCGCACCTTCGACATCGTCGCCTGTCTCGAAGTCGTCGAGCACGTTCCTGATCCGCAAAAGTTCATTGCCGAATGCGCGAGCCTCGTCCGTCCCGGCGGACTCGCCGTTTTCTCGACCTTGAACCGCACGTTGAAGGCATGGGCACTGGCGATCGTCGGCGCCGAGTACGTTCTGGGCTGGCTGCCGCGCGGCACGCATCAGTGGGACCGGTTCGTGACCACCGACGAGCTGCGGCGCTACGCCGAGACCGCCGGCCTCACCGATCCCCAATTTGAAGGCATCACTTACACGCCGCTACGGGATGTATGGGCTCGCAATCCCGACACGGACGTGAATTATCTGATGTCCGCGAAAAGGCCGTTGGCCGCCTGAACGGCGGCCCAAATCGAAGAGGGACGCGCATGTTTCCGATCGGCGACGACGACAGTGCGCTGAGGACCACGCCGGTCGTCACCTACGGCCTGATCGCGATCAACGTGCTCGTCTTTCTCCTGGAGCTGAATGCCGGAGACCAGTTCATTCAGGATTGGTCGTTCATCCCGAGCCGCTTCAACGACGACCCCGCCGGCAACCTGCCGACGCTCTTGACCGCCATGTTCATGCATGGCGGCTGGATGCATCTCTTCGGCAATATGCTGTACCTCTACATTTTCGGCGACAACATCGAAGATCGCTTCGGCCACGTCCGCTTCCTCGCGTTTTATCTCGCCTGCGGCATCGCTGCGACGTTCGCCCAGTATTACGTCAACAGTGGCTCCAGCATTCCGAACGTCGGAGCCTCGGGCGCCATCGCAGGCGTCCTCGGCGCTTATATTCTGCTGTTCCCGCACGCGCGCGTCGACGTTTTCGTCATCCGCCAGATCGTTTCGCTCCCGGCGCTCGCAGTCATCGGCTTCTGGATCGTGCTGCAGCTTTTCAGCAGCGTCGGCTCCATCGCCCGAACCGACGAGACCGCCGACGTCGGCGGCGTCGCCTACATGGCGCACGTCGGCGGCTTCGTCGCAGGGCTTGTGTTGGCGTTCCTACTCGGCGGGCGCGGCGGCCCGTCGCGAACTATCTGACGAGCGGCAATCCGCCTACGGGCCAGCGTCTTTGTCGGTGCTGCTTCCAGGCTGTGGAGATCCTCACCCAAACCTTGGAACCGAGAGATTCATTTGTTACTCCCAAATGAATGATCCTTTCGGAGTAGTCCCAACATGGGCACGTACCGACTTTTGCTCGCTGCAATGGTCATGTCGTCCCATATCGGGTTTTTACCCGTGGCCGGTTTCAACCAAGGCCCCGTCGCCGTCATCTCGTTCTATCTGATCAGCGGCTACGTGATGACGATGCTGATGCAGAAGCATTTCTCGACAGTCGGCCGCGTTCCATTTTTCTACATCGACCGCGCAGCGCGACTTCTGCCGCAGCTCTACTTCTACATGCTCATGGCGCTGCTGCTCGTCAGCATTGCAGCCGTTCCCGTCGAATACCTATCGAAGTGCAACGCCAAAACCGTCGCGCTCAATTTTTTGGTCGTGCCGCTGGATTTTTTCAATCATTGGAAGCCGCTGAGAGATGTCGGATATTGCCAGCTTGACCCGCCCGCTTGGAGCATCGGTCTTGAAATAACCTTCTATCTTTTCGCTCCGGCAATCGTTCTCTTACCCAAGCTGACGCGCGTAGCAGCCGTCATATCAATCGCTATTTTTCTTTATGCCTGGCTTGGCTTCGTACACGTGTTTGTCTTCGGCTACTCACTGTTGCCGGGCACACTTTTCATGTTCTTGGTCGGCGCGTCATTCGCGAAGCCTGACCTGATCCACAGGAAGCTGCCTCTGATCGTCTGGCTCTGCGCAGCCATCATTTCCGCGGCCGTCTGGAATTTTCCGGCGTTGGCTGCCGAACCGCTGAACTATGAGATCCCGATCGGTCTTATTATCGGAATTCCCGCGTTAGCCGCGCTGTCCCGGCTCGCAACGCCGGATAGCGCCTCGCGCTGGTCGGCGCTCTACAGGCTCGACGGGCTTCTAGGGAATTACAGCTACGGCGTATTTCTCAACCACTACCTGCTCATCTGGCTAGCCCTGCTAGCCGGGATCAACCTTGGCGATCATCTCGTCGCCTTCGCCCTCGCGTCGCTTGCACTCTCGGCCTTCAGCTTCCACGTTATCGAAGCGCCCGCCCTCAAGCTGCGACGCGCATTCCGCTACAAGACCGAAACCACCACGTATTCAACCTTTACCAAAAAGCGCGCCGATTGGCCCAATCTCCGTGGGGGCGAACCGGTGGGTCAGCGGCACGTCACAGCGGGTCGCCAAGACATTCCTCAGACCTGAATTGCTCGGTGACTACGCAACTGAGCGAATCCGCCAAGGCCATGTCGTGGAGGACCACACATAAATGACGCGCCCGGCTTGACCCATGGAGAGAGCTGTGGTGATAGCAGGGCTCTGAAATCGGGGAGCGCCGGTCCGAAAATAATGGACGGCCGCGCCATCCTCGATTTATTGCTTTGTAAACAAAGCCTGTGCCGCCTTAGCTCAGTTGGTTAGAGCGCTAGATTGTGGATCTAGAGGTCCCCGGTTCAACTCTGGGAGGCGGTACCATCCACCTTTGCAAGCCCGCCGTCACTTCTCGCCCGCCGCGTTGAGCCGCTCGAGAATGATCCGCGCGATATCATCGTAATCGCCGCCGAAGTGGTGCCCGCCCGTCCGGCCGATGCGCGTCGCCCCATCGAGCTCCGCCAGCGTACACCCGGTATTGTTGTCCTTCTGCTCCTCGACGCTATAGACGCACATGACGCGCGCCTGCGGCAGCTGCGCCAAATATGGTCCGAGCGGAATATCGGCCGAAGAATTCAACCCCAGCCAGCCCGCCATCGACATCTGCAGCCGCGCCACAGGCTCCAGCCCGAGCATCGCGATCAGCTTGATCTGGTCTTGTGTCGCCGGTGCGAGCTTCGGCCACGTCAGCGGAATGATGCCTGCCCCGAAGGAATATCCCGCGAGCGCGAAGGATTTCACACCCCAAGCGGGTCCATAGTGAGCGATGATGCGATGGATGTCGGCAGCAATCGTCTGTGGCTCCTTCTTGCTCCAGAAGTAGCGCAGCGCATCGACGCCGATCACTGCGACACCATCCTTGGACAGCAGTTCGCCGAGCTGCTTGTCGATGTCGCGCCAGCCGCCGTCGCCTGAGAAAAAGATCAAGAGAACTTTTGGATGCTTCGCGGGAAGCTCCACGAGCGGCAGATCGCTGAGCGCCGCCCCCGTCGTCGCCGCAACCTCAAAGACGGCCTTGATCGCGGCATCACGTCCCGCTTTGTCGCCGGCAGGCGCAGCAATCGCCTGCGAGCCTGGGTGCGCATCGAGAAACGGCTTGAGGCTTGGCTCACCGGCGTTTGCGGTGACGGCGATCCAACGCCCCGCCAATTGCGCAGGCTGATAGGTGAACGTCTGCGTACCTTCGCCCGCCGACGACGTTACATCGCAAAAGGGTTTCGCCGAAGCGAGCGTTGGTGAGAACCCGAAGCTCACCGCACCTGCAAGTGTGTTCGACGGCGCCTGCGCCAGTCCGAGATAGGCCACCACACCGCCATCGCCGATGCCAAGCAGAACCGGCTGTTGCCAGGTCGCCATGCCGATCTGCCGCTCGGCCATACGCGCGAGACTTTCCAAATCACCGAACAGATCGATACACGCTTTGGCGCTGCCGGAGGCTTGCAGAATGGACCGCATCGCGGTCGCATCGATGACCGCCACGGCAGCGCCGCGATCGGCAATCTCCGTCGCGATCTCGCGAGCAGCGGACGAAGAATCATTCGGATCGCTGAGCAAAATGACGAACGCGGAGGCAGAGGTCTTCGGCGTCACGACTTCGACGCTTCCGAAACGCGGCTGCGTCACAGTCGTCGCCGCCATGGCGACGTTCGCAGTCAGCAGCGCCTGTGCACCCAAGATCGCCGCAAGCGCAGACATGCCGAGAACGCCCTTGGGCCGAACGCTAGGCGTCATGTCGCTGACGCTCCGCGACCACGCGCTGCGGACTTGAGCTGATCAATCCCGCAATATCGAGCAAGGTTTGCGGCAGACGCAGACCGTGCTCGTACGCGAGATACTTCGGCCGCCATTCCGGTTTGAACTTGCTCTTGAAAATGCGCACGCCCTCGAAGTTGTAGAGCCTGTCGCCGTAACGGAAGAACAGCCCGGCGAGCCGCGCCCAGCGCGACGCAAGCCGATGCTCGGGCAGACCGGAGAGCGGCGCCATGCCGAGGTTGAACCATTTGTAGCCCTCAGCCTTCATTTGCTCGAGCAGCATCACGACCAGATAATCCATGACGCTCTCCGGCGCATCCGGCACATGCCGCATCAAATCGAGCGACGCCGTCGCCGAAGCGGGCTTACGCAAAACATTCGCGAACGCGACGATGCGATCCTCGTGTCGAACGACGGCGACGTCGTGCCGGCTGAGATAATCTTCGTTCCAGAAGCCGAGCGAAAACCCCTTTTCGCGACGCCCATGCACCTGCAGCCACGCGTCCGACACGCGCTTCAAAGCCGGAAAATAATTCGCGACATTCTCGGCTTTGACGATTTCGAACGACACGTTGCTGCGCTCGACGCGTGATTTCGTCTGCCTGAGCCGCCGCCCGACTTTACCGTCGAGCGTGAAGGCCTCGAGATCGACCCAGGCATCCTCGCCGAGCTTGATCAGCGAGAAACCCGCGTCGAGATAGACCGGCAGATTGTCGGCCGCGACCTGATAGAAAACCGGCGAACCGCGGCGCTCGTCCGCATTCTCCTTGAACCGCCAAACGAGGTCGGTGAGATCCGCGCCTCCGTTCGCGATCGGATCGCCCATCGCGACCCACGTCGAGCCGCGCACGTCGTACATCACGAAACCGTCGCCGCTTTGAGAAAACAGAAATCGCTTGTCGCCGATGAGCGCCAGCTCCGACGTGATCTGCGTCGATGCACCGACGATCGCCTCGACCTCCTGCATCTCGGACGGCGAAACGTGGCGCCGCTCGGGCGCAACCTTGTGCATCAGCTGATAGGCGGCGACGACGATGACGATGGTCGCCGCACCGAGCGTGGCGCGCAGGAACCGCGACGCGTCCTGGTGATACGCGAATTCCCACCACAGCGAATTGTCGTAGGGAATGCCGCGATAGATCGCGAGACCGATGAAGGCCGACGCGCTGACTGCAACCGCGACGGCAAGCAGCGACGACGCCGACGGGCGTCCCGCGAATACGCCGCCCTGGCGATAGAATTCCCGCCGTCCGACGATGAGCAAACCGGCCGCCGCGAGACAGATTGAGGCTTCCCCGAAATTCAATCCTTTCGTCACCGAGAAGATCGCGCCGCCGCCAAGCAGGAGCAGCGCCAGTTGCCATGCCGAGCGCAACCTGTGCGCCAGGCCGTTCGCGACGACGAGCAGGATCGTTCCGACGAGACTGGCGATGAAATGCGACGCTTCGACGAACGGCAGCGGAATGAAATTTCGCACGACCGCGATGCGCTCCGCCGGCAGCGTCCCCGCGACAAGCAGAACCAGTCCGCCGAAAAACGTCGCGACCGCCGCAAGCGGTGGAATGATCGGATCGAACAGTGCCGCAGTCTGACTGCTGTCCTCCTGCGCAACGCGCGAGCGGGCGCGCACCTCGTAGGCAACGAGCATCATCGCCGCGATGGTCACCGGCACGAAATAATAGACGAGCCGGAACAGCACCAAGGAGCTGACCAGTTCCGGCGACGGCGCACCCTTGGCGATGCCGAGCAGCACGATCGCATCGAAGACGCCGAAACCACCCGGCACGTGACTGAGCACACCGACAACGATCGCCAGCGAAAACACGACCAGAAACCCCGGCAACGTGACGGCGACGTCGTGCGGCAACAGCACCCACAGCGCAACGGCCGCGGCCGCGACATCCGCCATCCCGACGAAGATCGCGGCAAGCGTCGTGCCTGCTCCCGGCAATGGCAGCTGCCAGTCGCGGACGGCGATGACGGTCCTTTTGCGCGCCGAAATCGCCAGCCACAGCGCCAGCGCAGCCAGAATGGCAAGCCCAAGAATTCGACACGCCGCTGCATCCAGTCCGACCAGCGCCGCCACCAGTTCCGGATCGACGGCAAGGCAGATGCCGGCGATGGCGGCAAGTCCCGCCCAGAAGCTCAACGCGCAAAGCAGGACGACGGCCAGAACTTGATCGGTCGAAACCTTCCACGGCCGATAAAGACGCATGCGGACGGCGCCGCCGGTCAGTACCCCGAAGCCGAACGTGAACGTCACGGCATGGCTGATGAACGAGGTGATGGCGGTTGTTCGCAGTGGAACGCGGCGCGCTCCGACCAATCGCAATGCGATGAGATCATATCCGACGAGAGCGAGATAAGACGCAGCCGTCGCAAGTCCTGCGAGAGCCAGACGCGACAGCGGAAACGTAACGATCGTGTGACGGACCTGATCCCACGAGATGCTTTCGAGCGTCTTGTAGAGAACGGACGCAGCATACGAGAACGCCGCAAGCGCGACGATCGCCCCGACGAAAGACCAGTCGACGCGATCCCAGATCCCACGGTTGCCGCCGATCTTTTCACCGTCATGTTTCTGGTGCGCAGTCTGCAACCTGGACTCCCGAACCCGCGAGCCTTGCGCCCCTCGCGGCAAAGCTCGCCCTACTACTACTCTCCGCGTGAAAAAGCAGCCGCTTCAGGTTGATTAAATTTACGCGCCGGCCGAACACCTCGACGCAGGCTGCGAGCCGGTCCCCACGCCCGATTGCGAGCGGCGCGGACGTGGTCGTCCGCTGTGCCCACCCTCGAACGGTGCAAATGGCGCACACTCGGCGGTAGCTTCGTCAGCGGGGGGTATCGGCGCGTAGGACAACGGTGGAAAATACGCGAATTCCATATAACTGCGGCCGGCAAATCGCTTAGATGCATTGGGTAAAGTGCTTGAGTAGCACTTGGGGTCTGAAGATTTCCGCTATGACGGCTGCGATTATGCCCTCAGTCCAGCTTCCGCGCGACAGCGAGCCTTCGCTCGGCGTCGCAAACGATTCCGGCGTCATCGTTGTCGACCCCGAACGCGCCGAAATCGTGACCGCAGATACCGCCGGCACGCGCGCCATCGGGTTGTTCGCCTACGCCGCATTTCCAATCGCGCTCGATGCCTCGACCCCCGCCCTTGCACGGCTGCGCGAGATCGCGGCGCTTGGCAACGCCAATAGCAAATCGGTCGAAACGTTGACCTTCTGGAGCAACGGCCGGCTGAAGGCGCTCCGCTGCACGGTGACACGCCAGACTGCCGACCGGTCGGGATTGTTCGTCCTGCACGTCCTCGATGAGGCAGACGCCGAAACGGCGTTGATTGCCCCTCCCGAGTCACTCGCGGCCCGGGCAGCCGCCACGGCGTCGCTGCTCGATCCCGACCAACTCGCGAAGCTCGCGCACGAGCTGAAGACGCCCCTGACGGCCATCGCCGCCGCAGCCGAAGTGATGCGCGACGAGCGATTGGGCGCGATGGGCAACGCCCGCTACCTGAACTACGCCGCCGACATCCACGAAAACGCGACTCACGCCCTGGACGTCATCACGTCGCTGCTCTCGGAAAGCCGCCGCCAGGGAACCGCGCCGCCGCGCCTCATCGCGCTCGACCTCAATGCGATTGTCCAGCGCACCGTCTCCAGCGTTCAAGCCCTCGCGCAATCGCGCAATCTGGCTCTGACGTTTCGCGCCGAAAAAAGCCGTCCGCACGTCGTCGCCAATCCGACATCGCTGCGTCAGATCCTGCTCAACCTGCTGACGAACGCCATCAAGTTCACGCCAACCGGCGGCGCCGTGCAGGTCGAAACCGGCTGCCGTGCCGACGGCCGCGTGTTCCTCGCAGTGCGCGATACCGGCTGCGGGATCGGCGGCAGCGCGGTCGCGGCGAGCGCATCCGATGAAGGCGCGAACAAACAACTCTGGCTGAGCGGCAGCGGCATCGGCCTGCCGCTCGTCCATCGCCTCGCGAGCGAAATGAGCGCCGAATTCGAAATCGAGGACGGCTCCGACCGGGGCACGCTGGCGCGGATCACGTTCGCCGGATTTGCCCAGTGGCCGGGTTGAAAAACGCTCGCCGGGTTGGCCAGATTTTCCCGATCGTACGTACTTGAAAATTATAAAAATTCTAATGTTCTGCGCGTCGTTCGCTAACGGTTGACCTGCCCGATATGATCAGGTTAGCACAAGTTTACGGTGCCGTAGCGGCATCGCGCGCCAGCGTTGGCGCCAACCGATACCGGGGCCTTGAACCCCGCATATTGGAGCGGAAAATGAGCCCAGATTTCTGCGCGATCTCTCGCGCAAATCATCGTCCTTCCAGATTGGTTCAGCCGACGGAGGTATCCGCCCGTGGCTAGTCCTTCAGTGAACGCCAGAACCACCTCCTCAACCCCGTCCGCGAAAGTCGTTCCGCTTTCGGCAAAAGCGCCCGAGCGCCTCGTCGGCGTCGGATTTCGATGCTGGCTCGCGGGCCTTTCGACCGGCGACATCAAATGCTGGGAAGACGCCTGGAATTCCTTCTCCGGCATCCTCGGCCCTGAGCACGCAAAAGCTCTGCTGCTCGATCTCTCCAAGTTCGTCCGCGCCGTCAAAGCCAACGCTCAGCGCGATATCGAGATCTCGCCGTCCGGCTGCCGCGGCTTCTGCCGCGACGAATGCCTGGCCATTTCGATCATTGCAGCGTGCCAGCACGATGAGCGCCAGGCGCTGACGGCGTCGGCCGCGGCGTTGATCGGCTCGGACGACATCGGCGACACGCTCAACGGCGCACAGGCTCTCGCCGCAGCGCTGAGCAAAGCCAACCAGCTGCTGTGCCCCGAATCCGTCTGCCCGGCGACATGCGCTCTTCGCGCCCAGCGCCGCCGCTTGATGTAGTCGAAGCACGCGACGCCTAAAGCTTGTCGACGTAACCTTGAATGGCCTCGGCGGCGCTCGCACGCGCCCCCGGAGCAATGTGCAGACCCGTCTTGGTCCGCCGCCAGAGAATATCCTCAGCCGCGTCCGCCCATTCCTCGGATTTGAGATAGGCGATCTCGCGCGCACAGAGACCTGCACCGAAATCCTGCCCCAGATCGCGTTCCGACGTTGTGCCGTCGAGGATGCGCGCCGTTCGGGTGCCGTAGCGGCGCGCCAGCCGCATCAGCGTGCGCCTCTCGAAACCGGCATGGCGGCGCGCGAAATCGTCGAACCACGCATCGAACGTGCAGCCCCCGAAATCGCCGCCGGGCAGCGGTGCCGTTCTGGTCGAGCCGGACCGCGCCCCCGGAATGTGCTGCGCGAGAAGATCGAGCGCCGCCTCCGCGAGCTTGCGATAGGTCGTGATCTTGCCGCCGATCACATTCAGGATCGGCGGTGTCCCCTCCGACTGAAGATCGAGGCGGTAGTCTCGCGTGATTGCCGAAACATTGTCGCTTCCGTCGTCATCGAGCGGGCGAACCCCGGCAAACGTCCACACGATCTGGTCAGGTTTTAGTGGAACGCGGAGATACCGGTTCACGGCCGTGAGAAGATAGCTCTCCTCGTCGCTGGACACGGTCGCGGGACGTGGATCACGGCCCTGCGGCTGCTCCGTCGTGCCGATCAGCGTGAAGTCGGATTCGAACGGCAGCACGAACACGACGCGGCCATCGGAATTTTGCAGAGTGTACGCATCATCCGCTCCGGCGATGCGCGGAACGACGATGTGGCTGCCTCTGACCAGCCGGACGTCAGCGGATCGCGCGCCGGAAGATTTGCCGAGACGCGCGACATCGCCGACCCACGGACCCGCCGCATTGACGACCGCCCGTGCCGCAACGTCGCGAGACCCGTCCCCGAGCAACACGATCCAAAGTCCGTCTTCGACACGAAGCGCGCGAACCGGCGTCCGCGTCACGATCCGCGCACCCGCCTCGCGCGCGGCGATCGCATTGAGAACGACGAGCCGCGCATCGTCGACGGCGCAATCCCAATAGCTGAACGCGTGCTTCAAATGTGATGCCAGCGGCACGCCCGCCGGGTCGGCGCCGAGATCGATTGCGTGCGAGCCGCCCAAGGTTCGGCGCGCCGCAAGATGATCGTAAAGAAACAGCCCGGCCCGAATGAGCGCGCGCGACCGCATTCCGGCAACATGAGGCAGAACGAAACGCATCGGCCGGATGATATGCGGAGCCTTCGCAAGCAAAACCTCGCGCTCCGCCAGCGCTTCACGAACAAGACGGAACTCATAGTGTTCGAGATACCGAAGCCCGCCATGAATGAGCTTCGAACTCGCCGACGACGTCGCGCCGGCAAGATCGTCGGCTTCAGCCAGCATCACGCGCAGTCCGCGCATCGCCGCGTCGGCAGCGATGCCCGCGCCGTTGATACCGCCGCCGATCACGACAAGATCGAAGATCTCGTTCGACATCCGTTGCCGCCGCTCCGCATCGTCCGTCCAAACACGAGTTTAGATGACTCGCCGCACGACCCGAAGGGTCAGCCTGCAGGCTGCACAGACTTTCGATTGCGAAACAGAAGACTGACCGCAATCGACACGAGCAGGCTGACCGGCACCGTGATCAGCACGATCGCGGCAGGTTTCAACCCACCCCAGTTGGCGACGGTCGCCGCGTAATCACGAAGCGCACTCCACGCCGCAGCGCGTGCCTGCGGATCGGCGGCAGCGCTGAAAGCCGCATCGAGATCGCTGAACTGCTGCGCCGCTTCCTCACCGGCATCCGAAAACAAACCCGAGATTCGATAGAACTCAACCGGCCAGACGTGCACGCCGAGCATGTAAGCGAGTGCGATCAACGTCCCCATGGCCATCGCCGCGATGGCGCCTGCGGAATTCATATGCCGCCAATAAAGGCCGAGCACGATCGGCACGAACAGACCCGCGGCGATGAGCGCGAACCCTTCCGCGAACAGCAGGCCACTGCCAAGCGTCGAAACGCTGGCGATGATCGATCCACCCGCGAGCACGCTTGCCCCGAGCGTCGCCGAACGAAAATCCAATTCGCCTTGCCCCGGAGCACCGCCTTTTCGCACTTCCGCATCGGCATCGACAAGGCTCGCGAGAAGCGCGTTCCCCATCAGCAAGGTCGCGATCACCACGGCGATCAGCAAGGGATACTGCAACGCGCGTTCGACCGCCGCCATGTACGGCGCTGCGACGACAAATCCGTCCGTCGAAAACACGAGATCCTGCAATCTCAAAAAGCCGCGCTGCTCCGGCGCGTTGGCGCACGCTGTCGCAAGCTCTGCGACGTTGCGCGAATTCTTATCGCAGATTTTGACCCACCCGAGATCGCTGGCCTCGGCGAATTTCTTCGGGATGACGGCGTCTTCGATGCCTTTTGAAAGCACGGTCTCGAATGCGACGCGGCTGTAAACCGCAAGCGGCGGTAGGCTGACGACGACTACGGCGACGCCGACCAGCGCCCAAGCGGTCCGGCGCACTGCCCCGCCCGGTGCAACGGCAGCTTGCGAAACGTGCCGTCCGAGCAGATGCGGAGCGGCGACGACGCCGAACGCAACGGCAAGCAGAAGCCCCGCGAAATTGCGCATCGAAAGCTGCAGGAACGGCGAAGCCAGCGCCGTCAGCGCATCGACATCGGCGAGGCGGTTGACGACCAGCGTCATGTTGAGGCTGAGGTGATTTTCGAGCGCGGCGCCAAGCGTCAGATGCGGGATGGTCCAGCCTTGCGCGCGAGCTGCGATGGCTGCGAGCGTAACGAGCACGCCGATGACCATCGCCGCGAAACTGATGCCGGCAAGCGTCCGGACATTCAGCACGCTGCCGACGAGCCAGACGGCCGCCACGCTGACGACCAGGATCGTCACGGCCTCAGCCGATTCAATCCGCGCCAGGCTTTGCATCGCGTAGGCGCCGGCCTTCAAATCCGCGGCCAGCAGAACGATCGTCGCCGCCGTGGTGATCAGCAACGCCAGTCGGCGCGCGAGATTCCCGCCATAACGAATGGCGAAAAATCCGCCGATCGATCGCACCGGGTAGAGGACAAATCGCGGAGCGACGAGGATGGCGAGCAACGTCAATCCGGATACGAGGCCAAGCGGCAGCGCCAGCGCGTCGTATCCGATCGCCGCAATGAAACCTGTGAAGCCGATGATCGCCGCGGCGCCGGTCGCCTCGCCTGCGAACGCGAAACTCGGCCACACTCGTTCCGCAGGCGCAACGCCTCCGGCGCGCCATGCATAAAAGAACGCAAGAAGGACCAGCGCGATCAAAGAGCCCTGGGCGGCGATCCAAAAGCCGAGCGGCGAGCCGCCAAGACGGAAAAAGTTGAGCGTCAACGCCGAAAGCGGCAGCGCCAGCGTCACGACCAGCCAGATCGCGACGCCCGCAATAATGAGGCTGCGCGACGGCCGGCTGGCATCCGTGATGTCCCCTTGTCGGCGCATTTGCTCCCCTCTGCCCCGATCGTAACCCAATGATCCGCGTATTGCCGCGAGAAAGACGCCCCGATCAAGGCAGATCAGGCCGAATTGGGACACGGAAATATGGCGAGGGGCGAGGTGTGACGCAGCTTTGGCTTACAGATCGTAGCCGTTGCTCGATCCGGTGACCTCGCAGCCACTATGCCGCGCGAGCCATTATTTTCGTCATCGCAGCAGGCGAAATTGAATTGGACCGAATTGCATTGCTGCAAAACTGAATTGGGGTGGAGCGCTAAGCGCACCACCCCAATAGTTTCGTCCCTAGACTTGGACCTTTATTCTTTTTTATTGGAGCCTTCGACCGGTCCGGCCGTCGAAGGTGGGCGCACCATGTACTATCATCCGCTCTGCGTCAAGTAACCGCGCGACATAAAAAATTCGCCTCAACCGGAGAACGTCAGATCACGGAAAATGCCCTTAGTGGTGCATGTCGCCGTGCATCTGATCATGGGACATCCCCTCGTGCGACATAGAGTCCTTTTTGCCTTGGGAATTGGTCTGAGCCCCCTTCGGCCCCATTGCCGCAATACCCGCGACGCCGGCTTTGACGGCAATAGCGCCCGCCTTTTCAAAGTTCAGAGTCAAATCGACCGTATCGCCGTCCTTCAACGGCTGCTTCAGGTCGAAAAGCATGATGTGATCGCCCATCGGCTTCAAAACGAGCGCCGTCCCCGGCTTCAGGTCGATCGTTTCGAGACGACGCATTTTCATGACGCCGCCTTCCATCGAGCTTGAATGAATTTCGGTTCTGCCGGCCGCAGGAGACGCGATGCCGGTCAACCGGTCAGAGGTCGCTTTGTCCGTCCGTATCTCGAGAAAGACCGCTCCAACGGTTGCACCACCCGGCGTCGCACGCGCCCAGGCGTTCGCGACGGTGACGCCTTTGCTGGTGGCGTCCTGGGCGAAAGCCGTCGCCGGCAACAACGCCATTAAGCTCAAAAGCAGAAATTTCGTGCGCATGACGACGCCTCCAAAACGAATACCTGCGAGGGATATAGGCCAGGCGCAGCCGATCGGCCATGCGCACTACCCGCATATTTCGGTTGCGGCCTCAACTGGCTTAACTTCCGGCGACGGGGAATATGATAAAGTCTAGGCTTCTTGCAGCGAGATCGGATCTTACGGATTTGTCATCGGCGAAGCGCATTCTTCTCATCATTGGCGGCGGCATCGCTGCCTACAAATGCCTGGATCTCATCCGGCGTTTGCGCGAGCGCGGCCATCACGTTCGCGTCGTGATGACGAAAGCTGCCCAGCAATTCGTCACGCCGTTGTCGGTCGCAGCCCTCACCAACGAGCGTGTCTTCACCGATCTTTTCGATCTCGATGATGAACGCGAGATCGGGCACATCCGCCTGTCGCGCGACACAGACCTGATCGTCGTCGCGCCCGCAACGGCGGACTTGATTGCACGGATGGCAGGCGGGCACGCCGACGATCTCGCCACCGCTATTCTACTCGCGACCGACAAACCCGTGCTTGTCGCGCCGGCGATGAACCCGCGCATGTGGCTGAACCCGGCGACGCGCCGCAACGTCGAACAGCTCAAACGCGACGGGATCGATTTCGTCGGACCGGCGATCGGAGAGATGGCCGAGCGCGGCGAAGCCGGACCGGGCCGCCTCGTCGAAGTTCCGGATTTGCTCGCTGCCATCGAAAGCCGGTTTTCGTCCACGTCTGACGCTAAGCCGCTCTCCGGATGTCGTGTGATTGTCACGAGCGGCCCGACGCACGAGCCCATCGATCCTGTGCGCTACATCGCCAATCGCTCCTCAGGAAAACAGGGTCACGAGCTTGCCGCCGCAGCCGCAAGGCTCGGCGCCGACGTCACGCTTGTTTCGGGTCCGGTCTCGATTGCCGAACCGGCAGGCGTCCGCATCGTGCGCGTATCGACGGCAGAAGAAATGCTCGCCGCGGTGAAGCACGCGCTACCGGCCGATATCGCGATATTCGCCGCCGCCGTTGCCGACTGGCGCGTTGCCACGCCGAACACTTCGAAAATCAAAAAGTCCACATCCGACGCGCCGCCCGCGCTGACGCTCGCCGAAAATCCCGACATTCTGAAAACGATCGCTCAATTGCGAAAGGGACGCCCGCCGCTGGTCGTAGGCTTTGCCGCCGAGACCAACGACGTCGTTGCGCACGCGAAAAAGAAGTTGAAATCGAAAGGCGCCGATTGGATCGTCGCAAACGACGTATCATCGCCGATTGGAGTCATGGGTGGTGAACGCAACGCCGTTCATCTTCTGACGAGCGCGGGCGTGGAAAGCTGGCCTGAAATGAGCAAGACCGAGGTCGCAATCAGAATTGTGACTCGCGCGGCCGCACATCTCGCGACGTTGAAGCGAGACGCCGCAGAATGATCCGGCGTCCCGAGCAAAACAACGTAAAGGTCAACGTCCGGCGGCTCGATCACGCCACGGATCTTCCGTTGCCCGCCTATCAAACGGCAGAAGCCGCAGGCTTCGATCTCGTCGCCGCAGTTCCCGCCGGGAATCCGGTCACGCTTTCTCCTGGCGACAGCGCGCTGATCCCGACCGGATTGATTTTCGAGCTGCCGAAAGGAACCGAAGCTCAGGTCCGGCCACGTTCCGGACTCGCAGCTAAGTTCGGCCTAACGGTTCTGAACAGCCCCGGCACGATCGATTCCGACTATCGCGGCGAAGTCTCGGTCATATTGATCAACCTCGGCAAAAAGCCGTTCACGATCAATCGTGGCGAGCGTATCGCACAGATGATCATTGCGCCGATTATCCGAGCCGTGCTCATGGAAGCCGCGGTCCTTTCCGGAACGAAGCGCGGTGCCGGCGGTTTCGGTTCGACGGGCTCGGCAACAAGTGCATCCTCTGCACAGAAGAAAAAACAAAAACCGGTTACAAAAACGAGAAACAACAAGAAATCAAAATCCCAATTGAAAAAGAGCGCGCGAGGCCGCTAAATACGAAAAAAAGCTATGCTTATTAAATGCTTATTAGCGTCGCGAAGGACTTGAGGATATTCTCTGAAACTGCGAGAAAAGCGCGGCATTCGACACCGCGCCTCCGCACCCAACGCTGACCAAGAGAGCCACATGACACAGACGCTTGATATCAAGACAATCGCGGCCACGGGCACATGGGGACGCGGGCGCGTCTATGACAGCATCGACCAGACGATCGGCAACACGCCGCTCGTTCGGCTTTCGAAAATCAAAGCATCCGCAAATCTCAAAGCCGACATTCTGCTGAAGCTCGAATTCTTCAATCCGCTTTCATCGGTGAAGGATCGTATCGGCGTCGCGATGATCGATGTTCTCGAGGCCGAAGGACGTATCAAGCCCGGCAAAACAATTCTGATCGAGCCGACCTCGGGCAACACCGGCATCGGTCTGGCGTTCGTCGCAGCTGCACGCGGCTATCGCCTCATCCTCGTGATGCCAGAAACGATGTCGCTCGAACGCCGCAAAATTCTCTCGCATCTCGGCGCGGAACTCGAACTGACGCCAGGACCAGGCGGCATGCCGGCTGCGTTGGCAAAAGCCGACGAACTCGCGAAATCGCTGCCGGACGCCGTCATTCCCGGCCAGTTCAGCAATCCCGCGAATCCGCTCGTGCACGAGAAGACGACCGCCGAAGAAATCTACAACGACACGAATGGCAAGTTCGACGCGCTGGTGGTCGGCGTCGGCACCGGCGGCACGCTGACCGGTACGGGCCGCGTCCTCAAGAAGCGCATTCCTGGCCTCAAGATCATCGCCGTCGAACCGACGACGAGCGCCGTCATCTCCGGCCAGCCCAAAGGCCCGCACAAGATTCAGGGCATCGGCGCAGGCTTCATTCCCGACAACCTTGATACCGGCCTTATCGACGAAGTCGTCACCGTCGCAAGCGACACCGCTTTCGAGGTTTCGCGCACAGTCGCGAAGGTCGAAGGCATTCCTGGCGGCATTTCGACCGGAGCCAACGTCGCGGCCGCGATTTCGGTAGCGCAGCGGCCTGAATACGCCGGCAAGACGATCGTGACGTTCGCGCCGTCGTCGGCCGAACGCTACTTCTCGAGCGAGCTGTTCGTCGAACCGCAGCCGCGCAGCTGATATCCAAGAAGGCATGACGAATGACGACGCTGACGGCCGAGGAGGTGCAACGCTACAAGCGCCACCTCGTGCTGCGCGACGTCGGCGCGCCGGGCCAGCAGAAACTCAAGGCGGCACGCGTTCTCGTCATCGGAGCGGGAGGGCTGGGCTCACCCGTTCTCATGTATCTCGCAGCAGCTGGCGTCGGAACGATCGGCATCATCGACGACGATCGCGTCTCGCTCGATAATCTCCAACGCCAGATTGCTCACGATACGGACGACACGGGACGCCTCAAGGTCGAGAGCGCCCGCGAAACCATTCACCGGCTCAATCCGCTGGTGAATGTCGAAGTTCACGCCGAACGCCTGAACGCGCGCAACGCACTCGAGATCATTGCGCGCTACGACATCGTTGCCGACGGCTCAGATAATTTCGCGACCCGCTACCTGGTGTCGGATGCCTGCTACCTGGCGAAACGCCCGCTCGCCTACGCGACGCTCGGTGCCTTCGACGGCTACGTCTCGCTCTTCAAGCCATACGAAAAAACCGCTGACGGCACGCCCTACCCGACGCTGCGCTGCCTGTTTCCGGAAGCCCCGCCTGCTGGCTTGGTCGCCAACTGCGCCGAAGCCGGCGTGCTCGGGCCGGTCGCGGGCGTGATCGGCACGCTGCAGGCAGCCGAGATCGTCAAAGAGATCATCGGCATCGGCGAAAGCCTCGCAGGCCGGCTCCTGATCTGCGACGTGCTCGCCAGCCGCTTCGAGGTCGTGTCGATCTCGTGGGACCCCGACAATCCGCTGTCCGGGCAGACGCCGACGATCACCGATCTCTCGATCCACGGATCGACGGACGGCAGCGCCTGCGCCGCAGAATAGCGGCGCCAGCGCCCATTCAATTTCGAAGCAGTTCGCCCGTCAGAGCATCGCGACGTGGACACGATCCGGCGGCGCATGACCGTCGGCAAACGCCTTGATGTTGATGATGACCTTCTCGCCCATGTCGATACGGCCTTCGATCGTCGCCGAACTCATATGCGGCAAGGCCACGACACGTTCCGAGGCCAGCAGGCGCGGATTGACCACCGGCTCGTTCTCGAACACGTCGAGGCCCGCACCGGCGATCGCACCGGTTTCGAGAAGCCGCGCCAGCTCGTTCTCGTCGATCACCTCGCCGCGCGCCGTGTTGACGACGTAGGCCGAAGGCTTGAGCAGCCGCAGCCGCCGCGCCGACAGCAGGTGATACGTCGCGGGCGTGTGCGGACAATTGATCGACACGATGTCGACACGCGTCAGCATCTGGTCGAGGCTTTCCCAGAACGTCGCCTCGAACTCCGCCTCGATGTCTTCCGGCAGACGGCGCCGGTTGTGATAGTGGATCTGCAGTCCGAACGCCTGCGCCCGCCGCGCCACCGCGCGACCGATGCGTCCCATGCCGATGATTCCGAGACGCTTGCCGTAGATGCGATGCCCGAGCATCCACGTCGGCGACCAGCCCGACCATTTCGTCGCCGGATCGCGCATGTAGGCCGCGCCTTCGGCAAGCCTGCGCGGAACGGCGAGGATCAGCGCCATCGTCATGTCGGCGGTGTCTTCGGTCAGTACGCCGGGCGTGTTCGTGACCAAAATGCTGCGATTGCGCGCCGTATCGAGATCGACGTTGTCGACGCCCGTGCCGAAGTTCGCGATCAGCCGCAGTCGCGGCCCCGCTTGCGTCAGCACCGCGCGGTCGATGCGATCCGTCACGGTCGGCACGAGAACGTCAGCCGTTTTCACCGCCTCGACAAGCTGCGCTTGCGTCATCGGCTTGTCTTCGACGTTGAGCTTCGTATCGAACAGCTCGCACATGCGCGTCTCGACCACGTCGGGAAGCTTGCGCGTTACGATGACGACAGGTTTTTTTGTGGGAGTTGGCATTCGCTTTCCGTTGCACAAAGGCCGACCGATTGGGCCCAATGGCGCGCCCGCTTGAGAAAGTGCGGCCCCGTGTCTATCAGATGGCCTTCGCGAAGACAAAGTGCTGATTCATTAAGTGCGACGGCATTTTATCCCTGAACCCATCATCAATTAGAAGCACGTGAAACGCTTCAGATGACCGCATCACTACGATCTCGATCAAAACGCGCGACCATGGACCGTAAAAAGCGGACCTTGGTGCCGGCGCTTATCTGTGCCGCGGCAATCGCCGGGGCCGCCGCGCCGACGCCTCTGCGCGCCCAACCGGCCGAGTCTTCCGGGCTGTCCGGCAGCGGTCTTCCCGTGCCCCGGTTCGTCAGCCTGAAATCGGATCGCGTTAATCTAAGGAACGGCCCGGGGACCGATTATCCGACCGGCTGGGTCTATCGCCGCGCCGGTCTGCCGCTGGAGATCGTCCAGGAATTCGAGAGCTGGCGCAAGGTCCGCGATTCCGAGGGCGCGACGGGATGGGTGCTTCAGTCATTTCTATCGGGGCGCAGGACGGCGCTGGTGCTCCCTTGGGAGCGCAAGGCGAGCACGAAGCCGCCGCTGGTGCCGATCCACGCCAGCGACAGCGAACGCTCGCACATCGTCGTCAACGTCGAGGCCGGCGTGATCGCTGACCTGCGCACGTGCGACGGCCGCTGGTGCCGCGTCACGGTCGACGCCTACACCGGCTACATCGAGCAGAAAAAACTCTGGGGCGCGTACGAAGGCGAAACGATCAAATGATCGACCGGTCCGCCCCTTTAGCCGCTTAGCGGCCTTCTTCCCTCGCGAGGCGAACGACCACGTCGACGTGCGTGATCTTCATGCCATCAGGCGGCTGCGGCAAACCATCGACGCGGATCGCGTCTCCAGGAATGTCCATCAGCTCGCCGTTGCTCTCGAGCAGGAAATGATTGTGGTTCGAGGTGTTGGTATCGAAGTAGGCCTTCGAACCCTCGATTGCGAGTTCCCGCACCAAGCCCGCTTTCTTGAACTGGTGCAGCGTGTTGTACACCGTCGCCAGCGACACGTGTTCGCCCAGCGACGAAACCTCGGCGTGCAGCTGTTCGGCCGTTACGTGCCGGTCGCCACTGCCAAACAGAAGGCGCCCGAGCGCCAACCGTTGCCGCGTCGGACGCAGCCCCGCCTGCCGAAGCATGCTCGGTATCGTGACTGTCGGTCGGATCTCGGACTCAGCCGGTAATTTCTCGGACATTTCTGTTTGAACAATCGCTCTGAAGTTCCCACGTTGCACCCATCGCGGCGCAACGCGCTTTTGCGGTGAAGTATAATATGACGTTAGAAATCCCGCAACTTGCGACAACAATACGTTATTTGGTGCGAAAACTCGTCGTTACAACGCCACACCGGGGTGTGCTAGGCGTTATGACGGGGTTGTGATACGAGCCGCACCCGCACGACCGGCCTGAGACTGTTTAGAATAAATCTCAGCTGGCAGGGGACGAGACGAGGGGATTGTATGGCCGAGCGCCGTTCGAGTTACGAATTTGAAGACCTGTTGGCGTGCGGACGCGGTGAGCTTTTCGGTCCCGGAAACGCTCAGCTGCCGCTGCCGCCGATGCTGATGGTCGACCGCATTGCAGCAATCTCTGAGACCGGCGGCGCGCACGGCAAAGGTCAGATTGTCGCCGAGCTTAAGGTCGCAGGAAACGAACGCCTGGATTGGCTGTTCGCCTGCCATTTCAAAGGCGACCCGGTGATGCCTGGCTGTCTCGGCCTCGACGCCCTCTGGCAGCTCACGGGCTTCTTTCTCGGCTGGCTCGGGCTCAGCGGGCAGGGCCGCGCCTCGGGCGTCGGCGAAGTGAAATTCACGCGCGAAGTGACGCCGGACGTCAAGCTTCTCGAATATGTCATCGACATCAAGCGGGTGATCGCTCGTAAATTGAAGCTCGCGGAAGCCGACGGTGTCCTTAAAGCCGACGGCGAAGTGATATACACAGCCAAGGATCTGAGGGTCCTACTCAAATCGAGCGAAGGCACTTAAGCGTTTCGCACTGCCCCGATTAGCCTCGCGGGCTTTGCAAAAACCGCAGGAGATTAGGAGCGCATGCGGCGCGTTGTTGTTACTGGAATGGGCATTGTTTCCTCGATCGGAAACAATACTCAGGAAGTGCTTGCTTCCCTGAGAGAGGCGAAGTCGGGCATTTCACGCGCTGAGAAATACGCTGATCTCGGCTTCAAATGTCAGGTTCACGGCGCACCCAATCTCGAATGGGAAAGCGTCGTGCCGCGCAAGCCGCGCCGCTTCATGAACCCCGGCGTGGGCTGGAACTGGATCGCAATGGATCAGGCGATCCGCGATTCGGGTCTCGAACCATCCGATGTCGTCAACGAGCGCACGGGCATCATCGTCGGCTCCGGCGGTCCGTCGACTCGCGCGATCGTCGAAGCGGCCGAAACAACGATTGAAACGGGCGGACCGAAAAAGATCGGCCCGTTCGAAGTTCCGAAAGCCATGTGCTCCGGTCCTTCCGCCGCACTCGCAACGGCATTTCAGATCAAGGGCGTGAACTATTCCATCGCATCGGCCTGCGCGACGAGCACGCACTGCATCGGGAACGCGACCGAGTTGATCCAGTGGGGCAAGCAGGACGTCATGTTCGCCGGCGGCTGCGAGGAACTCGACTGGACGCTGTCGAACCTGTTCGACGCGATGGGCGCGATGTCGTCCCACTTCAACGCGACGCCCGAAAAGGCGAGCCGCGCTTACGATAAGGATCGCGATGGCTTCGTGATCGCCGGTGGCGCAGGCGTCGTCGTGCTCGAAGAACTGGAGCACGCGAAAGCCCGCGGCGCCAAGATTTACGGCGAGGTCAAAGGCTACGGCGCCACATCGGACGGCCACGACATGGTTGCCCCGTCCGGCGAAGGCGCCGAGCGTTGTATGCGCCTCGCGCTGAAAGGCTTCGACGGCAAGGCCATCTCCAAGATCGACTACATCAACCCGCACGGCACCAGCACGCCGGTCGGCGATGCCAAGGAAATCGACGCCATCCGCGCCGTCTTCGGAAACGCCATTCCGCCGATCTCTGCGACCAAATCGCTCACCGGTCATTCCCTCGGTGCGATCGGCGTTCAGGAGGCGATTTTCTCGCTCCTTATGATGAACAACGGCTTCATCTGCGAAAGCGCGAACATCGAAGAGCTGGACCCGGCATTCGCCGACGTTCCGATCGCGCTGAGTCGCATCGACAACGCCGAACTTAACTGTGTGATGTCGAACAGCTTCGGTTTCGGCGGCACCAATGCCACTCTGATTTTCGGCCGCCACGATGCCTGAGTAACGCGCGATTCTGCGCCTTGCCAGCTTGTCGTCGTCCGGCAGGCTGGCGAGAGATAATGAGAGTTTATAAGCGCGGCAGCGGTTGGTTCGACGTCCGCGGGCGCACATTTGGTGACAGAACGAGGCATTCAATGACCGATATCGATATTGCCAAGCCGGGTCCGATCATGGCGGGCAAACGCGGCCTCGTCATGGGCGTCGCCAACGATCGCTCGATCGCGTGGGGCATTGCACGCGTGCTCGCGGGCCAAGGCGCGGAACTCGCCTTCACCTATCAGGGCGGTGCCTTCGGTCGCCGCGCCGCGCCGCTCGCGCAGTCGCTCGGTGCGAAGATCATCGAGGAATGCAACGTTCTCGATCTCAACAGCGTCGACCGCGTTTTCGATCGCATCAAGGAAGAATGGGGCGGCATCGACTTCGTCGTCCATGCTCTCGCGTTCTCCGATCCCAAAGAACTCTCGGGACGTTACGCCGACACCACCCGCGAGAACTTCATCAACTCGATGGTCATCTCGTGCTTCTCGTTCACCGAGATCGCGAAGCGCGCTTCGGCCCTGATGCATAACGGCGGTTCGCTGATCACGCTTTCCTACGGCGGCGCGACCCGTTGGGTCCCGTCCTACAACGTCATGGGCGTTGCCAAGGCCGCGCTCGAAGCCTCCGTGCGTTATCTCGCGGCCGATCTCGGACCGCAGGGCATCCGCGTCAACGCGCTGTCGGCCGGCCCGATGCGCACGCTGTCCGGCGCCGGTGTTTCGGATGCCCGCGTCATCTTCAATTTCCAGCGCGACAACTCACCCTTGCAGCGCACTCCGACGCTCGACGAAGTCGCGGGCTCGGCACTCTACCTGCTCTCGCCGCTGTCCGGCGCGGTGACGGGCGAAGTGCACTTCGTCGATTGCGGCTATAACACCGTATCGATGCCGTCGCTGCAGAGCCTCAAAGAGCACGACAGCGAAGCCAAAGGACCGAGCGCCTCGCCTTCCGCTGCGGCTGAGTAATCGAAGCCGTTGACGTTCACCGTCCGGCATCGCAAACACTCGGGCCATGATCGGCGTCTTTGATTCAGGTCTTGGCGGCCTCACCGTTCTGCGCGTCCTCACTCAGCGGTTCAAAGCCGCCGATTTCGTGTATCTGGCCGATCACGCGCACGTTCCTTACGGCAACAGACCATCGGACGCGATCGTCGGTTATACGCGCGATTGCGTCGAGGATCTGTTCGCGCGCGGCGCCAAGCTCGTACTGCTCGGCTGCAACACGGCAACCGCCGTTGCGCTGAGACGTCTGCAGCAGGAATGGCTTCCGCGAAGCCCGTGGGCCGGAACGCATAACGTCCTCGGCATCGTTGCGCCGACGGTCGAAGCCGCGACGCAGACACCCTGGGCGGTGACGTCGCCGCAATATCCGCAGAAATACAACACCGATACCATCGGCGTTTTCGGAACGACGCGCACGGTGACGGCGGGCGTCTATCCGGAGGAAATCGGCAAGCGCTGTCCGAAGGTGACGGTCGTCCAGCAGATCTGCTCCGAACTCGCGGGCGCGATCGAGGAAAAGCAGCCGGAGGCGCATCTCGAGGAACTCGTCCGCGCGGGCATCACCGGGCTTTTAGATCAGACGGACGGCGTGCCGCCGCATCGTGCGATCCTGGGCTGCACGCACTTCCCGCTTGTCGAGCACCTGTTTCGCAAGCACCTGCCGCCGTTCACGCGCATCCTCTCGCAGCCCGAAGTCGTGTCCGATAGCTTCGAAGATTATCTCGCGCGGCGGTCGCATTATTTGAATGGCGACGAATCCGGAAGTCTCACGCTCCTGACCACCGGCGATCCCGTCGAAGTCAGCGAAAAAGCCCGCGTCTTCTGGCCGAACGTGCCCGCCTTCGCGCGCGCCTGAGGCCCGAGGCTTGCGCCTGAGACGCTAAGTTGCAACAGCGGCCGACTGTTCTCGCGCCCTGGCGATTGATCTGTTGGCGACCCGATGGCGCGCGGCTAGCGTCACCGCGCATAACCCGAAAACCTCCGGCGTTTGGGAGAGAGGAGTACCACCAATGAAAAAGAATATTTTGCTCGCGGCAGCATCGCTCGCCGCCGCCATCGCATTTTCCAGCGCATCAGCCAACGCGGCTTCGCCCGCTCCGCTGAGCCTGCTCAAGGACGTCAGCGCGCAATCATCGAACGTCGTGCAGGCGCACTTCTGGCATCGCAAGTGCCGTCGCGGCCTGAACGGCTGGCACAAGCACGTGAAGGGCATCGGCCGCGTCCAGTGCACCAACCACGTTTGCAGACACGGCAAGTGCTACTGGTACTGAGCCGCTAAAATTGCGGAATTAAAAGGGCCATCCTCGCGGGTGGCCCTTTTCTTTTAGCTCTCGAAATCGATCAGCTGCGATCGCAGCGCAGAGACCGCTCAACGACATGCGAACCCGCGCGCACTACACCCCGCCACGCCATGGCCGCCCTTGAGGCAGCCATCCAGAGCCACATACGACCACCACCCGTTCAGCTCTGGATCGCCGGGTCACACCCGGCCATGAGGTGAGGGAGTTGGAAAAGAAAAGGCCGCCGAATATTAGTCCGGCGGCCTCGGTTATTCAGTCATGCGAACGTGACGATCAGTTGCGATCGCGACGCGGACCGCGAGGACCGCCACGGCCACCTTCACGACGCGGCGGACGGCTCTCGAAGACTTCTTCCGGCTCGCCTTCCGCACGCGGAATTTCCTGGCCCGTCGCCTGATCGACGATCTTCATCGACAGACGTGTCTTGCCGCGATCATCGAAGCCCAGAAGCTTCACGTAAACTTCCTGGCCTTCCTTGACGACCGCGCCGACCGACTCCGGACGCCCCGGAGCAAGCTGCGAAATGTGAACCAGTCCGTCCTTCGCGCCGAAGAAGTTCACGAACGCGCCGAACTCCATCACCTTCACGACCTTGCCCTTGTAGATCTGTCCGACCTCGGGCTCCGACGTGATGCCGCGAATGCGCGCCAGCGCCTTCTCGATCGACTCGCGATTGGCCGACGCGATCTTCACCGTGCCGTCGTCCTCGATGTCGATCTTGGCGCCCGACTCCGCGACGATCTCGCGGATGACCGAACCGCCCGAACCGATGACTTCGCGGATCTTGTCGACCGGGATCTTGATCGTCTCGATACGCGGCGCGAACTCGCCGAGTTCCTCGCGCGCGCCCGTCAACGACTTCGCCATTTCGCCGAGGATGTGGATGCGGCCATCATGCGCCTGATCGAGCGCGATGCGCATGATCTCTTCGGTGATGCCGGTGATCTTGATGTCCATCTGCAGCGACGTCACGCCATTGGCCGTGCCCGCCACCTTGAAGTCCATATCGCCGAGATGATCTTCATCGCCGAGAATGTCGGAGAGAACGACGAATTCGTCGCCTTCCTTGATCAGACCCATCGCGATGCCCGCGACCGGCGACTTCAGCGGCACGCCCGCATCCATCAGAGCCAGCGACGAACCGCAGACCGTCGCCATCGACGACGAGCCGTTGGACTCGGTGATCTCTGAGACGACGCGCAGCGTGTAGGGGAAGTCTTCCTGCGACGGCAGCATCGGATGAATGGCGCGCCACGCGAGCTTGCCGTGGCCGATTTCGCGGCGGCCCGGCGAACCCATGCGTCCAACTTCGCCGACCGAGTAGGGCGGGAAGTTGTAATGCAGCAGGAAGCGCTCTTTCTTCGTGCCTTCGAGGCTGTCGATGAACTGTTCGTCCTCGCCCGTGCCGAGCGTCGCGACGACCAGCGCCTGCGTCTCACCGCGCGTGAACAGCGCCGAGCCGTGCGTACGCGGCAGAACGTGAACTTCCGACAGGATCGGACGCACCGTCTTCAGGTCGCGGCCGTCGATGCGCATCTTCGTCTTCAGAACGTCGCCGCGCATGATGTCCATTTCAAGCGCCTTGAAGGCATCCGAGAGCAGGACCTTCTCGTTCGGATCGTCGGCAGGAATCGAAATGCCTTCCGAAATCGCCTTCTTGGCTTCCGCGACGAGGTCCTGGCGCTTGCCCTTTTCCTTCGTCGAGAACGCCTGCTTCAGCGTCTTCTCGGCGAGCTTCTTCACCTCGCCCGCATACTTCGCCTTGTCGGGGATCTTGATGTCCCACGGCTCTTTCGCGGCTTTTTCGGCGAGCGTGATGATCGCCTGGATCACGGGCTGCATATGCTTGTGGCCGAACACGACGGCTTCGAGCATCTGCGCCTCGGGAAGCTCCTTGGCTTCCGATTCAACCATCATCACCGCGTCGGCAGTGCCGGCGACGACGAGATCGAGCGCGCTGTCCTTCATCTCGTCGATCATCGGATTGAGCACCAGCTCACCGTTGACGAGGCCGACGCGGGCGCCGCCGATCGGTCCGAGGAACGGCAGGCCCGAAAGCGTCAGCGCCGCGGATGCAGCCACCATGCCGAGAATGTCGGGATCGTTTTCGAGATCGTGCGACAGCACCGTCACGACGACCTGTGTTTCGTTCTTGAAGCCTTCGACGAACAGCGGGCGGATCGGACGATCGATGAGCCGCGACGTCAGCGTTTCTTTTTCACTCGGACGGCCTTCGCGCTTGAAATAGCCGCCGGGGATCTTGCCCGCCGCGTACGTGCGCTCCTGATAGTTCACGGTGAGCGGGAAGAAGTCGATGCCGGGCTTCACGGAGCGTGCGCCGACGACGGTCGCCAGAACCGTCGTGTCGCCGTATTGCGCCATCACGGCCGCGTCGGCCTGGCGTGCATAGTGGCCGGTTTCGAGCTTCAGCTTGCGGCCACCCCAATCGATTTCGACTCGATGGATATCAAACATGTTGGATCTTTCGTTTTCGCTTTTTCTGTTCGGTCGGACTTGCTCGCCGGCCTCATGCCAGACGAACACCTATTGCGCCGGCACCCCAAGGGCGCCGACGGCTCTCTTCTCTAGATCGTTGCGCGTTTGGCCATGTATGGCCCCGTCTTGAGCGCGAAGCGACTTCGCGGCTTAGCGGCGAATACCGTGCTTTTCGATGATCTTCTGATAACGCGCGTTGTCCTTGCTCTTCACGTAGTCGAGCAGCTGACGGCGCTGGCTGACCATCTTCAGCAGCCCGCGACGCGAGTGATTGTCTTTCTTGTGCAGCTTGAAATGCTCGGTCAGCTCGTTGATGCGATGCGTCAGCACTGCGATCTGGACTTCCGGCGAGCCGGTGTCGTTGGACTTCGTCGCGTTGCCCTTGATGACAGCCGTTTTCGCCTCACGGCGGTGAGGTGCGATCTGCGACATCGGTAGCTCCTTTCGAATTGGAGTGTGAAAAAAGCGGCCACGGCCGGGATGTCGTCCAGCGGGGTCGCAAATGAAAGCCGCGCGAGAGTGCGAGCACCCCGCGCGGTGGCGCTACTTATACACGAAACCCGCGCAGTTGCGAGATGCCCTGACACTTTTAATTTTTATTATATTTCAATTATTTAGGTCGCATCTGAGCAAGCGAGCGCCAGCGATAGCACCGCCATGTCGACGCCAGGGTCGTCGCCATCCGCGATGATCCAGCTTGCCGAAAGGCCGGCCCACGCCACGATCCAGTCGAGCAGCCGACGGCGATCGAGGCCCGCGGCCGCGCCGACGGTCGCAAGCCGCCGATGAAAAATGTCCGTCCTTACGGCAACGGCCGGCTCCGGGTGTTCGATGTCGGGATTGCAGAAAATATTCGCGTAATCGAACCCGCGCTCTCCCCAGAGTCCTTTGGGATCGATGGCGAGCCAGCCGCGCGGGCCGAAGTCGAGAACATTCTCGTGGTGGACGTCGCCATGCAGCGCCACGACGTCTTGCGGCTCGGCCAGTAGCTTTCGCGCCATTGCCGCCGAACGTGCGAGCTGATCGGTGAGGTGAGCAGAGGCAAGAAGCGGCTCGAACCATTCTTGCAACGACGTCAGCTGCGGCGCAGGCGCACGGCGCGACGCATGGAGTTCGGCAATCACGTCACAGAGAATGCGCGTAGCTTCGACGTCTTGCTCGCCTTGTGACATCGCGAGAAGGCTTCGCGCACCCGTCGCACGTTCGAGCAGGAGAGCCTTGTCATCGGCTGCAAAAACGCGCGCCGCACCTTGACCTTGCCACCAGAGCATCAACGCCGCGCCTTCGGCCGCCTCCGCCGTCAACGCGACGCGCAGCATTGCCGGATGATCACGGTGACGAACCGGAAGCAGCTTCGCGGTGCGCGTTAAAATCCCGGCGCCGTCCGGAGCAAGGTCCCATTCATGGAGATAATGCTGGAGGTCCGCATCTCCGCACAAACCAGGCAATCTCCTTTGGGGCGAGGATTATTCAGCCGAGATTAAACACGCGCGTCGGATGCAGCGCGCCTTTGGCAAGTTCACCGAGCGCGATCAGACGCCCTTTGGACGTTGCATAAGCCGGTCCCGAAAGGATCGGTGCGTCCCGTCCCCGGATCAACACCGTCTGCCCGCGTGCGAGACTTGCCGCGTCGCTTTGCGACACGAGCAGCTCCGGCAAATCGGCGAGCGCCGCTTCGACGGGTTGCAGAAAGCGCAACAACTGCTCGGGATCGTTTGCATCCGATGCCGCCTTCAAATCATCCATCGCAACCGCGATGGCTTCGTCGAACGGACCGACCTGCGTTCGCCGCAAAGCGATGACGTGACCGTAGCAGCCGAGCAGACGGCCCATGTCGCGCGCCAGCGCACGCACATACGTTCCCTTGCCGCAACGCGCCTCGAACACGCTCGTCGCCGCATCCGGCATATCGACGAGTTGCAGACTATCGATGAAAACCGGACGCGCATTGAGCACGACCGTTTCGCCGTCACGCGCGAGATCGTAAGCCCGCGCTCCGTCGACCTTGATCGCCGAATAGGCCGGCGGCACCTGCATGATCTCGCCGTGAAACTGCGGCAGCAATGCTTCGATGCTTGCCCGATCCGGACGCTGATCGCTGGTGTTCGCAATCGCGCCTTCGGTATCGTCCGTTTCGGTTTCAGCGCCCCAGCGCACCGTGAAGCGATACGCCTTCTCGCCATCGACCGCGAACGAAACGGTCTTCGTCGCCTCCCCGAGTGCGATCGGCAGAATGCCTGTGGCCAGCGGATCGAGCGTTCCCGAATGCCCTGCCTTCTGCGCATTGAAAACGCGCCGGACGATGCCGACGGCCTGCGTCGACGTCATGTTCTGAGGCTTGTCGAGCACCAGCCAGCCATGAACCGGTGATCCCTTTTTGCGGCGTCCCATCGATCTTATTTCCCCGTATCCCGTCGTACTTTTTCGCTATCGAGCAACCGGTCGATGCGCGTTGCCTCTTCGAACGTCTCGTCCTCGCGAAATCTGAGATCCGGCGCGTACCGAAGATTGAGCGTATGCGCGACCTCGGCGCGAATGTATTTCTTGTTGCGCGTCAGCGCCTCGATCACCGGCTTCACGTCGTTGCCGCCGAGCGGCATCACGTACACGGTTGCGAGTTTCAGATCAGGCGACAGCCGCACTTCCGGAATCGTGATGACGTGCGAGGCGAGCACGTCGTCGTGAATTTCGCCGCGCGACAGCATCTCGGCAATCTTGTGCCGGATGAGTTCGCCGACACGCAGCATGCGCTGCGACGGCGCTTTCGACGGAAGGGTTTTGTGTTTTGATCGCATGGCCAGATCCTTCTTCAAGCCTCGGCGCCGCGAGACAACCGCTCGGATAAATCGGCGAAGGCAGTCTTGTCGTCGCGCGATGCGAACGCCCTGAGCGGCACGATGAGCGCCGTTCGCGGCGTCAGACATAAAAAAACGTGATCCGCTGTCTCGATCACTTTCGCGATGAGAGCCCAGCCGAAATCTCGAACAGAAGCGCCGTTCGTGACCCGAAGTCCCGCTTCTGACACATCGATCCCGGTCTCGTCGGACGGCAGCTTTGCGCGCGCGATGCGCCAGTTCGTGCGCAGCGTCAACACCAGCGTAATCATGGCGTACGCTATGACCGCTGCCGCGACGACCAGCACGATATGGCGGTAGTCCGCCAATGATTGCGGAACAAGTGCGCCGAGTTCATCCTCGAACGCTCCAAGCGCGGCGCCCAAGACGAAAAACACGGCAAAAAACGCGAGCACGCTCCCTCGCGAAAACTCGCGCGGCAAGTTTTCGTACGCCGCGATATCAGCGCGCGTCAGCCGGAACGATAATTTGAGGGGTAACTCGATCGCTTCTGTCATCTTCCGACCGCCGCGGACTTGAACCACGCTCGGCCTCTTATCTCAGATCATACAAACTTCGGCGCGAATAGGCGACCGGCCGCTTCGCAAGCGACGCCCTCGCTGGGCAGGCCCGTGCGTTTCACAACGCACGGAATAGCCCGCGTGAGCGACTACAAACTTCTAGCGATCGTTTCGACCTGGAAGCACTCGATCTGATCGCCTTCGCGAATGTCCTGATAGTTCGCGAACGACATGCCGCATTCCTGGCCCGCGACGACTTCTTTCACGTCGTCCTTGAAGCGCTTCAGGATTGCAAGCGTGCCCTCGTGAATGACGACATTGTCGCGCAGCAGACGAACCTTGGCGCCGCGTTCGACCTTGCCCTCGGTGACCTGGCAGCCCGCGACCTTGCCGACCTTCGAAATGTTGAAGACCTGCTTGATGGACGCGTAGCCGAGGAACACCTCGCGCTTCGTCGGAGCGAGAAGACCCGACATCGCCGCTTTCACTTCATCGACGAGATCGTAGATGATGTTGTAGTACCGGATTTCGATGCCCTGGTTATCGGCCGCCTGTTTCGCCTGTGCATTGGCGCGGACGTTGAAGCCGATGACGACGGCCTTCGATGCCGCCGCAAGAGCGATATCCGACTCGGTGATGCCACCGACGCCCGAATGCACGAGGCGCGCTTCGACTTCGTCGTTGCCGACCTTGCGCAGCGCTCCCGCGATCGCTTCGACCGAACCCTGCACGTCGCCCTTGACGACAAGCGGGAATTCCTTGCGCTCGGCGTCCTTGAGCTGCTGCATCATCTGCTCGAGCGTGCTCTTCGAGCCCGCTGAACCCAGCGTCTCGCGGCGCTTGCGGACGCGATAATCCGTCAGCTCGCGCGCACGCGCTTCGTTCTCGACGACGGCGAATTGATCACCCGCTTCCGGAGCGGCGTCGAAGCCCAGCACCTCGACCGGCACCGACGGCCCGGCCGTATCGATGTTCGCGCCGTGATCGTCGAGCAGCGCTCTGACGCGGCCCCAAGCCGTACCGGCGACGATGATGTCGCCGACATGCAGCGTGCCGCGCTGAACGAGAACCGTGCCGACGGGACCACGTCCGCGCTCGAGCTTCGCTTCGATGACGATACCTTCGGCGGTGCGCGCCGCGTTCGCCTTGAGGTCGAGGATTTCGGCCTGCAGGTGAATGGCTTCTAGCAGCTTATCGAGGTTCGTCCGCTTCAGCGCCGACACCGGCACTTCGAGCGTTTCGCCACCCATGCTTTCGACAACGATTTCCTGCGAGAGGAGATCGGTACGCACGCGATTAGGATCGGCCTGCGGCTTGTCGATCTTGTTGATCGCAACGATGATCGGAACCTTCGCGGCCTTGGCGTGATTGATCGCCTCGACCGTCTGCGGCATGACGCCGTCGTCGGCCGCAACGACCAGAACGACGATGTCCGTCACCTTGGCGCCGCGCGCACGCATGGCGGTGAACGCTTCGTGGCCCGGCGTATCGATGAACGTGATCTTGTCGCCGTTCGAGGCTTTGACCTGATACGCGCCGATATGCTGCGTGATGCCGCCGGCTTCGCCCGCAACGACGTTTGCGGACCGGATCGCATCGAGCAGCGACGTCTTGCCGTGGTCGACGTGACCCATGATCGTGACGACGGGAGCACGCGACTCGAGCGCCGCATCGTCGGCATCGACATCGCCGACGAAACCGATTTCGACGTCGGCTTCCGAAACGCGCTTCGACGTATGGCCGAATTCCTGCACGATGAGTTCCGCCGTGTCGGCATCGAGCACGTCGGTAATTTTATGCATCGCGCCTTGCTGCATCAAATACTTGATGAGATCGACGGCGCGCTCCGCCATGCGGTTCGACAGTTCCTGGATCGTGATCGCTTCCGGAATGACGACCTCGCGAGCGATTTTCTCGCGCGGCTGCTGAATGCCCATGGCCTTCAGCTTTTCCTTCTCGCGCTTACGCTTCAGCGAGGCGAGCGAGCGAACCTGAGCTTCACGATCGAAGTTCGTGATCGTCAGCTTCTGGCGCTGGCGGCCATCGTCATTCGTCTTGACGGCAGGACGCGGCACCTTGGCGCCGCCGGGACCGCGCTTGCGGCTATCGTCTTCTTCCACCTGTTCGCGGGCGGCAACCACGGGCCGCGCCGGACGAACCGGCTTCTCGATCGTCGTCGCATCGGCGGGAGCCGCACCGCGGCGCGGTGGCACCGGCAGTTCGATCTCGCGCGGGCGTCCGGCCTCACGCGGCATGTAGGCCGTGTTGCCGGTCGGGCGAGCGCCCTGTCTTTGATAAGGCGGACGGCCGCCATCGCGCGACGACGGCGAATTGTTGTCACGACGCTCACGCGGCGCGGGAGGTGTCGTCTCGCGAGCGACAGGCGCAGGCGAAGCTTCAGCCGGCTTCGTTGCAGCAGGCGGCGCAGCAGCGGGCGGAGCGCTCTGTACTGGCGCTTCTTCGACGCGCGGCTCGGGCTCGGGCGGACGCACCGGTTCGAAACGAACGGGCTCTGCTTCGACACGCGTCGTGCTTTCCGCACGCGCAGCAGCGAGTGCGCGTTCGCGTGCCGCGCGCTCTTCGGTCGAAAGTGTGCGTGCCTGCGCTGGATTTGATGCTTGCTGTCGCGGCGCCGGAGCGGACGGCGCTCTTACCGGAGGCGGAGGTGCTTCAGCCGGCGCCGGACCCGGCGCAGCTTCACCTTCAGGCCCGGATCCGAAGCGCCGCGTCTTCTTCTTCTCGACGACGACAGACTTCGATCGCCCGTGGCTGAAGTTCTGCCGCACATGCCCAGACTCGACCGTTCGCTGCAGCGACAGCGGCTTGCGCGCTCCAACGCGAATGGTCTTATCGGTCTGGTCGTTCGAATCCGTCATGCGTTATCCGTTCAGCCTTCGCTTTGCGTTTCAGAAAATCCATTGCCGGTCTCTGTCGCCGAGGACCGGTAACGCGTCAGGCGCTCCGCTTCCTCGAGAAACCGATCCGACAGGCCTCCGGGTGTGAGGGCAGCATGTACCACACTTCCGCGGCCAATAGCCAAGCTCATTTGATCGATCGTCAGAACATCGACAATCGCTGCAGTGAGCCCCCGAGAACCTTGAATAGCCTTAAATTTCCGGTCGATCTTGGACCGCCCGTCTGCCGACGCCTCTGCCCCGTGCAGCACCACAGCCACAGGTCCCTTGTCCAAAGCCGCCGAGACTTTCTCGAAGCCCGACACCGCCAAACCCGCCTTATTTGCGAGCGAAAGCGTGCCCATGAGGCGCTTAACCATCAGGCCATCGACACGCTCGGCGAGGTCAGATGAAGCCTCGGCACGCGTCTTCAGGCTCTTCGCGAACGTATTGGCTTTGACGGCTTTTTCAACAAGCCGACGGTCGCAGCCGACCCAGACGCCGCGCCCGGGCAAGCGGCGTTCGAGATCGGGGACGACGGTGCTGTCAGGCGACAGCACGAACCGGATCAGAAAGCGCGGATCAAGGCTTTGCCGCGAGACGGCGCACATGCGCTCGGATCCGGTGGCGTTGTCGCCCCGGTCCGACGCTGGCTGGTCTTGCCGCTCTACCATCACGCGCGCTGTCTGCTCCTCCGAACATTCCCTTAGCCCTGAGAGCCGGCGTCTTCCGACGCGGCTTCAGGTTCGCCTTCCGCAGGCTTCTGCAGGTCTTCCGCCTTGATCCAGCCGGCATGAACGCGCGCCGCCATGATCATGTTCTCGACGTCGGTTCGCGACAGCTCGAAGCCATCGAGGAAGCCCTTGTGCTTGACGGGCTCGGTGTCCTTGTCCTTCTTGCGATCCGTCCAGCCGACGAGTTCGTCGGTTGCGCAGTCCGCGAAATCTTCGACGGTCTTGATGCCGTTCTCGCCGAGCGCCACCATCATCGCGGTGTTGATGCCGGGGATTTCCGCGAGCTCGTCCGCAACGCCGAGTTCGCGACGCTTCGCATCGCGCTCCGCTTCCTGCTGCTCGATGAATTCGCGTGCGCGGATCTGGATCTGCTCCGCCGTACCTTCGTCAAAACCTTCGATGTGGGCGATCTCCGAAATATCGACATAAGCAACTTCTTCGACGCTCGCGAAGCCTTCCGTCACCAGAAGCTGCGCGATGACTTCGTCGACGTCGAGCGCATCCATGAGAAGCTGCGTGCGTTCCGCGAATTCCTTCTGACGCCGCTCGCTCTCTTCCTGTTCCGTCAGGATGTCGATGTCCCAGCCCGTGAGCTGCGACGCAAGCCGCACGTTCTGGCCACGACGCCCGATCGCAAGCGATAGCTGCGCTTCCGGAACGACGACCTCGATGCGGTTGGAATCTTCGTCGAGGACGACCTTGGTGACTTCAGCAGGCGCCAGCGCGTTGACGATGAAGCTCGCCGCATCCGGGTTCCACTGGATGATGTCAACCTTCTCGCCCTGCAGCTCGTTGACGACCGCCTGCACGCGCGCGCCGCGCATACCGACGCAAGCGCCGACCGGATCGATCGATGAATCCTTCGAAATCACCGCGATTTTCGCGCGGCTTCCCGGATCGCGTGCGACCGACTTGATTTCGACGACGCCGTCGTAAATTTCCGGCACTTCCGCGCGGAACAGCGACGACATGAATTCCGGACGCGCACGCGTCAGGAAAATCTGCGGGCCGCGCTGCTCGCGACGCACGTCATAGATGAAAGCACGGATGCGATCGCCGAGACGGACGTTCTCGCGCGGGATCATTTCATCGCGGCGGATGATGCCTTCGGCGCGGCCGAGATCGACGATGACGTTGCCATATTCGACGCGTTTAACAGTGCCGTTCGTGGTGTCGCCGACGCGATCCTTGTACTCGGCGAACTGCCGGTCACGCTCGGCCTCGCGCACCTTCTGCACGATGACCTGCTTGGCGTTCTGCGCGGCGACGCGGCCGAACTCCAGCGGCGGCAGAGTCTCGGCGATCATGTCGCCGGCTTTGGCTTCCGGGTTGCGCTTCTTCGCGTCTTCGACCGTGATCTGCGTTGCATCGTTCTCGACGGCTTCGACAACGGCGAGCACGCGCGTCAGCTTCGCTTCGCCCGTCTTCGGATCGATCTCGCAGCGGATATCGTTCTCCGCGCCATAGCGCGACTTGGCGGCTTTCTGGATGGCATCTTCCATCGCCTCGATGACGATCTTCTTGTCGATCGTCTTCTCGCGCGCGACAGCGTCGGCAATTTGCAAAAGCTCAAGCCGGTTGGCGCTGATGCCTGCCATGGCCATGGGATCAATCCTCCAGATCGTCTTCGTCGAGTTCGGCGCCGTCGCCGGGCCGGTCAGAGTGTCGTTTCTTGGCGCGGGCGAGCGCTTCGCGGATGAGTTCATCCGTCAGCACCAGCCGCGCATCCGAGATCAAATGCACCGGCAGCCCGAGATGCTGGATGCCGTGCTCGCCCGTATCGGCTTCGATGCGAACTTCGCCATCCTCGAAGCCTTCGAGCATACCTTTGAATTTTCTGCGTCCGCCGACCGCTTCGGTCAATTCGATCTTGGCTTCGTGACCGGACCAGTCTTCGAAATCGCTCGGCCGAACGAGCGGACGATCGATACCGGGCGATGAGACTTCCAGGCGATAGGCACCCGAAACGGGATCGGCGACATCGAGCACCGGCGAAACCTGCTTCGAGATCGTCTCGCAGTCGTCAACGGTGATCGAGCCGTCGGGGCGCTCCGCCATCAACTGCACGATCTTGTCGGCCGTCGCACCGCCGCCCTGCACTTTCACGCGCACCAGGCGGAAGCCCAGATCTTCGAGCACCGGTTCGACGATTGCGGCGACCTCGGCTGCAACGCCCGTTTCGCGCAGAAAACGGCGCGTATCAGGGCCGCTGTCTTCAAGCGGTGCGTTGCTGGCGATCGGGTCTTGCAATGGCGATCCTGAGCTAAAGTTCGTTTGGAGCGGGCCCGGAGGTCCACTCTCAATTTGATCATCGAGTTATTGGAATGACTGCTAGATAGGCGAAGTCGAGCCAACGCGCAAGGCTCTCGAACGCCCTCAGGCCCTCAAAAAGCGGAAATAATAGCGTCGCCGCCCGGCCTCGGCGGCCTTGGATTCGTATTTGGTTTCGACCCAGTCGGCGGGTTGCACGCGCCAATCGTCGGGTCCTTCGGCCTGCCAAATAAAGCGCGGTTCATGCTGGAAAGCCTCGAGCATCGTCCGCGCATAATCGCCGATATCTGTCGCGATCCGAAGCTCGGCATTGGACTTCAGCACCCGCGCCAGCAGATCGAGCAACGAAGAATTAACCAGCCGCCGCTTTCGGTGCTTCCGCTTCGGCCACGGGTCCGGAAACAGAACGAACGCACGATCGAGCGAGCCCGGCGCCAGTTGACGCAGCACGTCGCGCACGTCGCCCATGTGAACGCGGATGTTTTTGAGGCCGTCGTCCTCGATGGCTGTCAGCACCTTGATGACGCCATCCTCATACGGCTCGCAGCCGATGAGCAGAGCCTGCGGATTGCGCCGCGCCTGCTCCAGCAAATGCTCGCCGCCGCCGAAGCCGATCTCGAGCCATGTATGAACTGCCTCGGGTAATGCCTGCGGATCGACAGCGACGCGCGGAAGCACGTCACGCAACAGCGCCGCCTGACGCGCGCTCGGCTTTCGCCCCCGGCGCCGCCCGTAGGATCGAAGCTCACGCTCGTGATCGTCGTTTTCGTCAACGTCGCCAGTCACGACCTGCGCCACCATTCCACCCACGTCATGGCCGCCCTTGAGGCGGCCATCCAGGGTTAAGTTATGAACGTTATCGCCTTGGCTCTGGATGGCCGGGCCACGCCCAGCCATGGAGTGAGGTCAATAGATCGACTGAGAACCAAGAAAAACGGCCGCTTTCGCAGCCGTTTCCGTTAAGCGAACTTACCGATGTCCTTAGCCGACGGCCTTGGCGATCTTCGGCGCGAGGTCGGTGCGCTCCCACGAGAAGCCGCCGTCCTTGTCAGCCGGACGTCCGAAATGACCGTAGGCCGACGTCCGTGCATAAATCGGCTTGTTGAGATCGAGATGCGCGCGAATGCCTCGCGGCGTCAGATCCATGACGTTGCCGAGAGCCGCTTCGATCACAGCTTCGTCGACTTTGCCGGTGCCATGCGTATCGACGTAGATCGACAGCGGCTTCGCGACACCGATCGCATAAGCGAGCTGGATCGTGCAGCGATCCGCGATCCCCGACGCAACGACGTTCTTCGCGAGATAGCGCGCAGCATATGCCGCCGAACGGTCGACCTTCGTCGGGTCCTTGCCAGAGAACGCACCGCCGCCGTGCGGAGCCGCGCCACCGTACGTATCGACGATGATCTTGCGCCCCGTGAGACCGGTGTCGCCGTCCGGACCGCCGATGAAAAACTTGCCCGTCGGGTTGATGTGCCAGATCGTATCCTTGCCGATCCAGCCCTCGGGCAGCGCCTTGTGAACGTAGGGCTCGACGATCTCGCGCACCTGACGCGAGCTGAGCTCTTCGTCGATGTGCTGGTGCGAGACGACGATCTGCGTCACGCCGACCGGCTTGCCGTCTTCGTAACGCACCGTCACCTGGCTCTTCGAATCCGGACCGAGCTTCGCGGCATCGCCGACTTTGCCCTTCCGCGCCGCTGCGAGATCGAAAAGAATTTTGTGCGCATAGTAGATCGGCGCCGGCATCAGCTCCGGCGTCTCGTTGCAGGCATATCCGAACATGATGCCCTGATCGCCCGCGCCTTCTTCCTGGTTCGTCGGCTGCTTGGCGTCGACGCCCTGTGCAATGTCGGACGACTGCGAATGCAGCAGGACTTCAATATTGCAGTTCGCCCAATGGAAGCCATCCTGCTCGTAGCCGATGTCCTTGATGGCGTTGCGTGTGATGGCTTCGATCGCCGCAACCGTCACGTCGCGCGGCCCGCGCGATTCACCGGCGATGATGACGCGATTGGTCGTCGTCATGGTCTCGCAGGCAGCGCGGATGCTCCACGGATCGAGGCCTTCTTTCTGGCCTTCGCGATAGAACGCATCGACGACTTCATCCGAGATACGGTCGCAGACTTTGTCCGGGTGGCCCTCGGAAACGGACTCGCTTGTGAAGAGGAAAGACTTTCGCGCCACTTTGGCCCCCATGTTGAAGGAACTTGCTTCCGATGTGCCTAACGGAAGGCAGAGCCGATGTAGCAGGTGCCGACCTTCGGAAAAGCGCCGGTTTGTCGCAGTCCTAGCTTTCGCGGTCAAGTTCACGGACCTGAAGCCGTTCGTCCGATCCACGACCGAATGCTATTCGCGAAATTCGCAAGCCGCGTCGCAATACCGGACGCGCGGCTTTGCTCAGCTCTCCTCGCCCGCGAGCGAACGCACGAGATCGACGATCGAGCGGCGAACCTTCGGATCGGAAATCCGCGCAAAAGCTTTGTTCAGTTCCAGCCCTTCGCGTGTCCCGAGGAAATCGACGACGTAGCTTTCGCCGGGCTGCTCCGCGAAGCCTGCAATCACATTGCCTGTCGTCTGCACACCCGACGGTGCTTCGTCATAGAAAAATTGCACGGGAACGCCGAGCACCTTCGCCAGATCGAAAAGACGACTGGCGCCAATGCGATTCACGCCCTTCTCGTATTTCTGAACCTGCTGGAATGTGAGACCCAGATGCTCGCCGAGCTTTTCCTGGCTCATTCCAAGCAACATGCGGCGCAGTCGGACGCGCGAGCCGACGTGAACGTCCATGGGGTTAGCACGGCGCGATCCGCGTGCAACTTCCTCGCTTGATTCTTCTACGATCAAAATGTCGTCCGCCATCGCTCTACAGCCAACAGTAAAACCCAAGATAGCTTGCACACTTCCTAGGTGTACGCATGACCAAGGTCAATCGCCGAGCGATGCCGTGACAAGTTGCCCGCAAATCCTTGATTAACGGCGCAATTTAGCGGAAATGGCCGCCATCATCGAAAATGCCGCAAGGACGAGCGCTAGCATCCAGTCTCCCGCCCTCGCGTAGACCGGCGGCGTCAATGCCTGCGGAAGGCCGCTATCGATGATGCCACGGACGTCGAGACCGAGCGTCTGCAGCGCCCGGCCGTAGGGATCGACGACAGCCGAAATCCCGTTATTGGCGGCGCGGATCAGCGGAACACCTTCTTCCACCGCGCGGATGCGGGATTGGTGGAAGTGCTGGTAAGGACCCGTCGACTGCCCGAACCAGCCGTCATTCGTGACGTTGAGGAGCACGCCCGGGCGTGCCGCACCCTGCACGACGTCGCCGCCGAACAATGCTTCATAACAGACGAGCCCCAGCGCTGGCGGCAGCCCGGGAATAGTCATCAGCGGCCGCGGCGTAACGCCCTCGCCAAACGCGCCGCGCCCGTGCGTCAGCTTCTCGATGCCGATGTGCGACAGCGCCGATTCCATGGGCACATATTCGCCGAACGGCACGAGCTTGATCTTGTCGTAGACGGCATCGACCTTCGCCGCCTCGTTGAATACGAGAATGCTGTTCAGAACGCGCGTCCCCGGAAGCAGACGCCGGTCGGACCCGAGCGGCGGATCGTGCCGGATCCCGCCCGTGATGAGCGTCGTGCCCTGCGGTAGCATCGCCGCGAGCATGTCGAGCGCTGCCGGCGTCTCCAGCGGAAAGAACGGCATCGCCGCTTCCGGCCAGACGAGATGCGTAATCCCCGCGAGCGAATCCGTTTCGCCCTTCGGGTTGGCGAGCGACAGCGCGATGTGATCGTTGAAGATACGGCGCTGGTACTCCGCCATCCATTTCTCGCGCTGTGGCACGCTCGGTTGAACGATGCGCAGCTTGACGTCGGGAACGAAGGCTTCCGGCGCTGAAAGCCGCCAAGCGCCGTAAAGGCAAAGCGCGGCGATCGGACCAACACCCACGGCGATCGCGCGTGCAACGTCCGCGAAACGCAGCCGCTCGTCCCGGTCCGCCATCATCACCAAAGGCGCTGGAAAGACGAAAGCGGCGATCGCGGTCAGCCCATAGGCTCCGAACAGCGCCGCGCTTTGCATCAGCGGCAGCGGGTACGTCAGCGCATAACCGAGCACGTTCCACGGAAACCCCGTCAGAACATGTCCGCGCAGCCATTCGACGACGCCGAGCGCAATCGCAAACACGAAAACCCGCGCCAGACCCGGCAGCCAGAATCTACGCGCCAGCGCCGCCGCTGCGGCCCAGAAGAGCGCGAGACCGGCGGGCAGCAGCGTCACCGCGAACGGCAGCAGCCACGCGAACTTATCCGCTTCGACGAGAAACGCTTCCCCGACCCAAAACAGATTGCAGAAGAAATAACCGAAGCCGAACAGCCATCCGGCGCTTGCGGCGCGCCGCCATCCGGAGCTTGCATCGATCAGCCAGACGAATACCGGAAGCGTCAGGAATAGCACCGGAAAGGCGAAGATCGGCGCGAACGCCAATGCCGAAAGCCCGCCCGCCGCAATCGCAACCGCCGCGCGCTTCCAGCCGCTGAGCCCCATCACGCGCGCGCGCAGAGCTGCCAAGGCCGTTCCCGGCGACGCCGCCAGCGCTGTCTGGCTCGGCGCCTCCATCACGCCTTCGGCGCTTCGGCTGATGCCTTCGTGCTTTGCGGCAGCGCGCGCGCCGGGTGAATTTTGACTTTCTTCACGCGCCGCGGATCGGCATCGAGAATTTCGAACTCGATGCCCGACGGATGATGGATCAGCTCGCCGCGCGCCGGAACACGGCCAAGCATCGAGAAGATCAGACCGCCGAGCGTATCGACGTCGCTTTCCTCATCTTCCGGCGTCAGCTTCAGCTTGAGATGCTTTTCAAGCTCCTCGATTTCCGTGCGTCCCGCTGCCACGACGCCGAGCTTCGGATCGGACACGATGTTGATTTCCTCATCGTCATCGTGCTCGTCCTCGATGTTTCCGACGACCTGCTCGACGAGGTCTTCGATCGTGACCAGCCCGTCCGTCCCGCCGTACTCGTCGACAACCAGCGCCATGTGAATGCGCGTCGACTGCATGCGGATCAGCAGGTCGACGGCGGGCATGGACGGCGGCACATAGAGGATCTGACGGCGGATTTTGACCGTCGTGATCGGCCGGTTGAGATCGATGTTCTGCAGTACGATTTTGCCCGCAACCGGAGCATCCTCCCCGCCCTCGATCTTGCCCGACCGCACCGGACGCCCTGAGGCTTCCGCCATGAACCACCGGAACAGGTCCTTAATGTGGATCATGCCGCGCGGATCATCGAGCGTTTCGCGGAACAGCGGAATGCGCGAGACGCCCGCTTCCTCGAAGGTTTCGAGAAGTTCGGCGATCGACTCGTTTTCATCAAGCGCCGTGATCTCGGCCCGCGGCACCATCAGCTCCACGACACGGCTCGACCCGAAACGCAGCAGGCGTTCCAGCATCTTGCGTTCGGTGTCGGTGAAGCTCGTCGACGCATCGGTCTTGAGCGCCCCTTCGAGCGCATCACGAACGCTCTGCGGAACGGCGAAACCGAGCTTCGCGCGGAGAATGTTCAGCCAGGTGGAAACGCTGGACTGACGACCTCCTTCGGAAAGGATGTCGGATGTCGATTTGTCGTGTGTTCGGTCAGTCATAGCCATGTATCGGGGGGATGGTCAGCCACTTGTACCGGTTTCCAGGGCGCCCGTGTAGGGATTTGCGACGCCAAGCTTTGAAAGAATAGAAATTTCAATGGCTTCCATGTGCTCGGCTTCATCCGCTGACATGTGATCGAAGCCAAAAAGATGCAGAATGCCGTGGACGACGAGATGTTGCAGATGGTGCTCGGGCGAAACGCCTTGCTCGTCGGCCTCGCGCCGAACCGTCTCCGCCGCCAGGATGACGTCGCCGATGAAATCGTCGGGCGCGCCCTCTCCCGCCGGGAACGAGAGGACGTTCGTCGGCTTCGGCTTGCCACGGAATTGCCCGTTCAAGACTTCGACGCTGGCGTCGGACGACAACGCGACGGCGACGAGGCCGGAACCATCACTGTCGCCCAGTTCCTGAGCGACGGCGGCAGCGGCGCGCGCGATCAGATCCGGCGCGTCAGGTAACGACGACCAGTCGCCATCGTCTTCGACGACATCAACCTCGATGACGCGAGGTATGCTCGGTTGTGGAGGTTCCGACATCAGCCGGTCTTCGGCTTTTCGTAGGCGTCGACGATCTTCGCGACGAGATCGCGGCGCACGATATCCTGAGCCTCGAACCGCACGATGGAGATATCGTCGACATTCGAGAGAAGGTCGACGGCTTCGACGAGCCCCGACTTCGTCCCGAACGGCAAATCGATCTGCGACGGGTCTCCCGTCACGACCATCTTCGAGCCTTCGCCGATACGCGTCAGGAACATTTTCATCTGCATGCTGGTCGTGTTCTGCGCTTCATCGAGGATCACGAACGCATTCGAAAGCGTGCGCCCGCGCATGAACGCCAGCGGGGCGATTTCGACGACGCCCGTCTCGATGTCCCGCTCGACCTTTTCCGGTGGCAGAACGTCATAAAGCGCGTCGTAAAGCGGCCTGAGGTAGGGATCGACCTTGTCGCGCATATCGCCCGGCAGAAAGCCCAGCCGCTCGCCCGCTTCGACCGCCGGTCGCGACAGGATGATGCGCTCAACCAGTCCGCGCTCAAGGCAATGCGCGGCGAATGCAACGGCGATGTAGGTCTTGCCCGTGCCTGCCGGGCCGAGACCGAAAACCAAGTCCTTTTTATCGATCGCCCGGATATAGGTGCTTTGCGTCGGCGTGCGCGCCTTGACGACCTTGCGCCGCGTCGCGACCTGCGCCTGCCCGTCGCTTGCCGTGTCCTCGGAACGCGAATGGCGGATCAACCCGTCGATGTCGCCGGCCCCGATCGTCTCGCCCTTGGCGATGCGGGCGTAAAGCTTTTCCAGGACGCCCCGCGCAATTTCGCAGGAGTTCGCCGGGCCCGTCAGAATGACGACGTTTCCGTGAGCGTGCGCGTTGATACCCAGGCGGTCTTCGATCAGTGCGAGATGGCTGTCGTATTCGCCCAGCAATTGCGTAAGCAGGCGATTGTCTTCAAAGGGTACGACGACGCGAGCGGTTTCCTGTTCCGGCTTGTTGGGCCGTCTCGACGCTGGCGCGGACGCCCCGCGAAATGCTGCCAATCCCGACACTCCTTTTGACGTCAATCGAATCGACCAAGCCCACCGACGTTACCATGCGCCCAGCGCGCCCGGCACCGGCTCCCTGTGGTTAACCCACCATATCAGGAGGCCGAACGGGAGTCATATTATGCCGCCGAAATGACACCCGAAAGGCTCGACCGGCGGGTTTCGTTGACGGCGACATTGGCTGTTTTTCCGATCAGATCGCCCTCCCCAGCGGCATGAACGAGCTGGAGATAGGGCGTCCGGCCGACAAATTCCCCGGCCTCGCGCCCCTTGCGCTCGAACAGGACCGGAACGACCCCGCCGAGGCTCTGGGCGTTGAACGAAACCTGCTGCGCATCGAGAACAGCCTGCAGCCGCAGCAGCCGCTCAGACTTCACCGCCTCGTCGAGCTGGTCGCCATGTCCAGCGGCGGGCGTTCCCGGCCGCGCGCTGTATTTGAACGAGAACGCCTGCGCGAAGCCCACCGCCTCGATCAACGCGATCGTGTCCTCGGCATCCTGCTCCGTCTCGCCGGGAAAGCCGACGATGAAATCGCTCGACAGCGCGATGTCGGGGCGCGCCTTGCGGATGCGCGCGATAAGATCGACGTACTCCGCCGCCGTGTGCTTGCGGTTCATTTTCGCGAGTATGCGATCGGACCCCGATTGCACCGGCAGATGCAAGAACGGCATCAGCTGCGGCACGTCCGCGTGCGCGGCGATCAGATCATCGCTCATGTCGCGCGGATGGCTGGTCATGTAGCGGATGCGTTCGACGCCTTCGATGGCAGCGAGCGTCCGGATCAGATCGGCGAGGCTCGCCGTTCGTCCATCCGCGCCTTCGCCATGATAAGCGTTGACGTTTTGGCCGAGGAGAACGAGCTCTTTCGCGCCTGCGCGGGCAAGCTCGTGCGCTTCCGCTTCGATTTTCGCAACCGATCGCGAATATTCCGAACCGCGCGTGTACGGCACGACGCAGAACGTGCAGAACTTATCGCAGCCTTCCTGGATCGTCAGAAACGCCGACGGCGACGAGATGCGGCGCGGCGCCTTCATGCGCGCGAACTTCTCGTCTCCCGGAAATTCCGTCTCGACGATGTGCTTGCGATCGACCGTCGTGCGCGTGATGAGTTCCGGCAACCGATGATAGCTCTGCGGCCCAATCACCAGATCGACGGCCGGCTGCCGCGCCGTGATCTCCGGCCCTTCGGCTTGCGCAACACAACCAGCAACCGCGATCACCGTATTCTTGCCATCCTTGGCGCGCTCGTTTTTCACGTCGCGGATGCGGCCGAGTTCCGAATAGACCTTCTCCGCCGCCTTCTCGCGGATATGGCAGGTATTGAGGATGACGAGATCGGCGCCATCGACGTCGGACGTTTCGCTATACCCGTCGCGCGCCAGCGTTTCCGCCATGCGCTCGCTGTCATAGACATTCATCTGACAGCCAAAGGTCTTCAGAAAATAGGTTTTGCGTTCGGGACGGTTCACGTCGTGAGATCAGCCGGCAAAAGGTTGCAACAGGAACGTTCGAACGACGCGCATAGCACAAAAGCGGCCATTCATGTCCATTTGTCGCTTTTTCGCACCGGCGCCGCGACTTTGGTGCGCCGGGCTTCCTCCGAAGGTTCGACCGGCACCAGTTCGTCACCATCCGGCCGCCCGCGCAGAATGGCCAGGACATCGCGGCGGATGGCGCGTTCGCTCTTCAGGGCGAGGTCCTTGCGATCCTTGAAATCCGTGAGCGGCACCGGCGGCCCGACCTTGATCGTGACCGTGATCGCCCCCGACTTCAAAACTCCCCAGGCGTGCGACGTCATTTCCATGTCGCCGTACCACCCGATCCGCGGCCGCTCCGCGCGCGTGACGGGGACGCCATGCATGTGCGTGTAAACGACCGCCGCCGTCTGCACGACGACCTGCTCGGCCGCCGGAACCGTCGCGCCCGCAACCGCGCCGAACAAAGACGTCTTGAACGGCAGCACGCGATTGCCGTCGCTCGACGTTCCTTCCGGGAACAGCACGATCGTATCGCCCTGCTGCAGCCGCATCGTGATCGCGTTGGCCGCATCCCCGGCCGCGAGCCGCCGCGTCCGGTCGACGAACACCGAGCGCTGCAGCCTCGCCAACGCGGACACGAACGGCCAGCTTCCGACTTCGAGCTTCGCGACGAACGACACCGGCGCCAGCGCCGACAGCACGGGAATATCGAGCCAGGATGTGTGATTGCAAACGAGCAGAACCGGCGCGCCTTTCGCGACGCTGCCCTCGATGTTGAGCTTCACGCCGAGAAGCCGGCACACCTGCCTGTGATACCAGTGCGGAAAACGGCGTGCGGCTCTGTCGGAAACCCGAAGCAATATCGCCTGCACCGGCATCAACGGAACCGTCAGCCCGAAAAAGGCGGCAAGCACGGCGGAAGCACGCAGCGATCCCGTTGCCATCGGCGTCATTCGCCCTTGCGGCCCGCCGTTTTCTTCTTCGCGATCGGCACGCCGTAAAGCTCGAGGCGATGCCCAACGAGTTCGAACCCGAGTTCGCGCGCGACGCGCTCCTGCAAGGCTTCGATTTCGGCGTTGGAGAATTCGATCACCTGCCCGGTTTCGACGTTGAGCAGATGATCATGATGATTGCCCATCGTCGTCTCGTAGCGGCCGCGTCCGTGCCCGAAGTCGTGCCGTTCGAGGATCCCCTTCGCCGCAAAAAGTTTCAGCGTCCGGTAAACGGTCGAAAGCGAAATGCGCGGATCGACGGCATGCGCACGCCGATGCACTTCCTCGACGTCGGGATGATCGGTCGCGGCCGAAAGCACCTGCGCGATCACGCGGCGTTGTCCCGTCATGCGCAGGCCATACTCGGCGCAGCGGGATTCAATAGGCGTAAGGCTTTTCGCGCGTCTCGCGGACATGGCATCCGGCATCGAAATGAGGCGGCTCTCAGTCTGTGAATCGCTGGGACTTCATCGCGTTATAGGCAGCCGCGGGGCGCCGCGTCTATACGGGGCTTGCCGGCCGGTCTTCGCTAAAGCGTCCAGGCGAGCGTCAGCGCATCGACAGGCTCCGCGCCAGCCCGATGATAATACCGTTTGCGCCGTCCGACCTCGGCAAATCCGAGCTTCTGATAAAGCGCCCGCGCCGCTTCGTTATCTTCCGCAACATCGAGAAAAATACGCTTCGCGTCGCCACGGCGCGCCGCACGCGCGAGCCCTTCGAGCAATCCGGCCGCAACGCCTGCGCGCTGCCAGTTCGGTGCCACGCCGATCGAAAGAATTTCCGCTTCGTCCGCCGCGAGCTGCCCGATAACGAATCCGATGACCGCTTTCGGCGACCCCGCAACGGCAATCAGCGACGTCGCCGCCGGATGCTCGAGCAATCCCTTGATCGCCGCCGTATCCCACGGCGGATCGAAGAGTTTCGCGTGCAGCGCCGCGATTTCTTCGGCCCGCTCCGGCGCAGCCCAAAGCATGCTCGCGTGTTTGACGTTGCGAAACGGCGTGACGTTGGAACTCATACCCCGGCTCCGATGAACGGACTGGGCGCCGGAGGCTTTGCGTCGGGCGGACGCAGATAAAGCGGGCTGACCGTCGCCGATGTCGGCATTTCGGCAGCCATGAACAGCAGATCGAATGCATCGGGCAAAAGCCCCGGCAGGATGGCGGTCGCTTCCACGCCCAACTGACGCGCTGCCGCGGCGAGCGCTTCGGCACCCGACCCCGCGATGACGATCGGCGACGATCCGAGCCCACGCGCGGCATCCTCGATGGCTGCGCACTGCGGTCCGCCGACGCTCTTCAGCGAGTGCCGGTCGAAGACCTCGAAATAGACTTCACCGCGCCGCGCATCGGTGGCGATCGCAACATGCCGCGTGGGTGCCGCAGGAATGAACGAACTCATCGCCATCAGTCGCAGGCTGGACACGGCGACGAACTCGGCTCCAGTCGCAAGCGCAAAGGCGCGCGCCGCCGAAACGCAAATGCGCGTGCCCGTGAATGTCCCAGGCCCACAGGTCACGGCGATACGGTCGAGCGCAGGGAACTCCAGGTTCGCCTCGCCCATGACGGTCTGCACCATGGGAAGCAGATGTTCCGCATGCCCCTTTTGCATCGCCTCGAATGCAAAGGAGATCGACGGAGTGAGCGTCCGCAGCCCCCTCCCGGCAGCCACCGAGCACGCATCAAAACAGGTATCGATTGAGAGAATATTCATCCTTAGACAGACTATAGGATCCTGGCGATTTCGTCGAAATTAAATCTTGGAGAGCGCGGATAGACGCCGGCCGGATCACCGTAACCAAGATTACAAAGAAAATTCGACCTTATTTCCGTTCCAGCAAAAAACTCGGCATCGACCCCGGCATTATTAAATCCCGACATCGGGCCGCAATCGAGCCCCAATGCACGCGCCGCCAGAATGAAATAGCCGCCCTGCAACGTGCCGTTGCGGAAGGCCGTCGTATCGGCATGCTCTTTCTTTCCGACAAACCAGCTTTTGGCATCTGCCGGCGGATATAGCCTAGGCAAATACTCATAGAACTTGAGATCGTAGGCGAGAATGGCCGTCGCCGGCGCCGCCATTGTTTTCGCGACGTTGCCTGCGCTGAGATGTGGCTTGAGGCGATCTTTCGCCTCTTTCGATTTGACGAAAACAATTCGAACCGGCGAGCAATTGGCGCTCGTCGGCGCCCATTTCATATGGTCGACGATTTGCGCCAGGAGTTCATCGGGCACCTCGCGCGGCAGCCATTTATTGTTCGTGCGCGCCTTGTCGAACAACTGATCGAGCGCCGCGCTATCCAGTGGCTCCGCCATCAAGCCGTCTCCATCGCAAAGCAGACATAAAGAACCCCGCCGGAGCGGGGTTGGAATGAAAGTCGCGTTCGGCTCTAAACCGCCTCCACCGAGGTGACCTCGGGACAGAAGTGCTTGAGCAGATTTTCGATGCCGTTGCGAAGCGTTGCCGTCGAACTCGGACAACCCGAGCACGCGCCGCGCATGTGCAGATAAACGACGCCATCGCGGAACCCGGAGAACGTGATGTCGCCGCCGTCCTGCGCAACGGCTGGGCGGACACGAGTCTCGAGCAGTTCTTTGATGGTCGTGACGGTCGCCTCGTCTTCCGGATCGTAGCTCTCGGCGCCTTCATCGTTGGAATCTTCTTCGTCGCTCACCGGAGCGCCGGACATGTAGTGTTCCATGATCGCGCCAAGCACCATCGGCTTCAGGTGCTGCCACTCGACGTTGCCTTTGGTCACCGAAATGAAATCGGAGCCCAAGAACACCCCATCCACGCCATCGATCGCGAACAGCCGGGTCGCGAGCGGCGAGGCGACAGCCTCGTTGCGCGTGCGGAAGTCGGCGGTGCCTCCGGCAAGCACATCCCTACCCGGAATGAACTTCAAGGTTGCCGGATTAGGCGTGGCTTCGGTCTGAATGAACATGGCATCTCGCTTCGGTTCAGCTCACGACGGCAGGATAGCAGCATCCGGCCAATCGTCTGTTAGAATTCCTCTAATATAGGAACGCCCAAAGCTCTGTCGAGCGCGGCTGATTCACCCTATACCAGCACTATATCTCAACACGATTTTAAGCCAACGCCTTGATCTCGGCGAGTGAGAGCTGTCCCGGAACCACGGTGACGGGCACCGGAAACCCGCCTGCGGCGCGGCCCGCTGCCAGAGACGCGACGAGCGGTCCCGGCCCCTTCGCATCGACCGATGCAGCCAGAACCAGCACTGCGATGTCCTCGTCCTCGGCGATCGCGTTGACCACTTCTTCCGCCAGCCGTCCCTCGCGAATGACGTCCTCGGTTTCGACGGTTTCGAAACCGGCCAGCGACAGCTTCCTGCGAAATAGACGAAACAGCGCCTTGGCCTTCGTCGTCTCTTCTTCGAGTTGCACCTGCCGCACGCCGGACCAGTGCTGCAACTCTCCCGGCTCGATCACGTAAAGCATGACGATCGATCCGAGCGATCGCTGCATCCGGCTCGCTGCGTAATAAAGCGCGCTTTCAACTTCCTGGCTCTCGTCAACGACGATCAGGAACTTGCGGCGATGGCCTTCTTCGAAAGAGCGGCGCGGTTTCATGTCGCGATGCTGCCACTCATTGCGCTTCGCCGCAACGCTCGCTCTCAGCGCACTTTCGCCACGCATCAGCTCCGGATGAAGCCGACGATATCCTTGACCTTCGCCATCACGGGCTCCGTCACGGCCCGCGCTCGCGCCGAACCGTCGGCCAGGATACGGTCGATCTCGGCCGGATCACCCATCAGCTTCGCGGCCTCTGCGCCGATGCGGCCGACTTTCTCGGTCGCAACTTCGGCAAGCGCCTTCTTGAACGACGAGAACTGCTGCCCGCCGTACTCCTTGAGCACATCCGCCACCGGCTGGCCGCTCAGCGCCGCGTAGATACCGACCAGATTTTCAGCCTCGGGACGGCCCTCGAAACCCTCCTCATCGCTAGGCAGCGGTTCCGGGTCCGTCTTCGCCTTCTGAATCTTTTTCGCGATCGTATCCGCGTCGTCCGTCATGTTGATGCGCGACAGATCGGAAGGATCGGACTTCGACATCTTCTTCGTACCGTCGCGCAGGCTCATGACGCGCGTCGCAGGTCCCGTGATGACAGGCTCCGGCAGCGGGAAGAAAATGCCGTCCTCGAAGCCCGCCGCAACGATCTCCTTGTTGAAGTCGTTGTTGAACTTTTGCGCGATGTCGCGCGCCAACTCGAGATGCTGCTTCTGGTCTTCACCGACCGGCACATGCGTCGCGCGATAAGCCAGAATGTCCGCCGCCATCAGGTTCGGATACGCGTATAGCCCGACGGACGCCTGCTCGCGATCCTTGCCGGCCTTCTCCTTGAACTGCGTCATGCGGTTCAGCCAGCCGAGCCGCGCCACGCAATTGAAAATCCAGGCAAGCTCCGCGTGCGCGCTGACCTGCGATTGATTGAACAGAATGCTTTTCTTCGGATCGAGTCCGGCGGCAATGTACGTTGCCGTCACCTGCCGGATCGCATGCCGAAGCTCGGCCGGCTCCTGCCAGACGGTGATCGCGTGCAGATCGACAACGCAATAGATGCAGCTGTGCGTCTTCTGCATCTCGATCCAATTGACCATCGCGCCGAGATAGTTGCCGAGATGCAGGCTTCCGGTCGGCTGCATGCCGGAAAAAACGAGCGGCGCGATTTTCATGGGAAAATACCGTGTTGCGAGGATTGGGCCGCCTTATCGCGTGCCGGGCGTCCGGAGGCAAGCCCGCTCTCAGGCTTTGCCGCGCCGTCGAACGAACGTCCCGAGCTGCCGGAGCGACATGACGCCAAAAGCCAGGATCAACAGGCCGAAAACTGAAATTCCGACGCCGATCTCGACCGCCAGCGCCGCCGTCTTTTCGAGAAATTTGGCATCGGCTCCGAGGTAGGGCGCCAACACATAGCTCGTCGACAATAGCGCGCCGACCATCGCAATGCTGGCGACGATGATCAGCGGCACGTTCCGTCGCAGTCGCGCATCGGCGATGAAATCATCGTGTTCGCGAAGTTTCGCCCACAGTAGATAAGCGTTGAGCCAGCCGCCGAGCGTCGTCGCGATCGCAATGCCGAGCTGGGGCATCATGCCGAGTTCACGCAGCACGAAAAACAGCACGATCGATCCGATCGTGTTGGCGGTCAGACTGATGACCGCATAGCGCATCGGCGTCTTCGTATCCTCTCGCGCGAAATAAATCGGCGAGAAAACCTTGATCATCACAAACGACGGCAAACCGAGCGCGAACATTGCCAGCAACGACGCCGTGTTTGCAGTGTCTTCAGGATGAAACGCGCCACGCTCGAAGAGCACGCGGACGATATCGTGCGGGATGACTGCGAGCGCCAGCGTCGCCGGCACCGTCAGCAGCATCGCAAATTCAAGCGAGCGGTTCTGGCTGTCCATGACGCCGGCCGTATCGCCGGCGCGCAACTGGCGGGCAACGTCCGGCAGCAACACGACGCCGACAGCGATGCCGACGATCGACAGCGGCAGTTCGTAAACGCGATCGGCATAATAAAGCTGCGATACGGCACCCGGCTGCAGCGATGCGATGACGGTTCCGATCGCGATGTTGATCTGCGTGACGCCGCCGGAAATAACACCCGGAATACCGAGTTTCACCAACCTGCGCATATCGTCCGTCATGCGCGGCCAGCGAAAGCCGAGGCGCATCCCGGCCTTATGCATGCCCCACATCAGCAGCGCGAGTTGCAGAAAACCGGCAACAAAAACCGCCCAGGCCTGGATGATGCCCGCTTCCGGCTCGCGCTTATAGCCGAGCCAAAGCGAGATCAGCGTCGCGACCGCCATGACGAGATTGAGCACGACCGAAACCGACGCGCTCTCGAAAAATCGTCCAACAGAATTCAACGCCCCCGACATCAACGCCACGAGCGACATGCAGAGCAGATATGGCATCGTGATGCGCGTCAGCAGCACGGAGAGTTCGAATTTGTCCGGCGTCGCATCGAACCCCGGCGCCAGGCCGTACATCAACAACGGCATCGTCAGTTCTGCGAAGATCGTGACGATCAGCAGAACGAAAAGCAGTCCTGCCATCGCTTCTTCGGCGAAGGTCCGCGCAGCCTCCGGCCCTTCGCCTTCGAGCTTTTTCGCAAAGATCGGAACGAACGCCGAGTTGAATGCGCCTTCGCCGAACAGACGCCGGAAAAGGTTCGGGAACCGAAACGCAACGACGAACGCGTCGGCCACCCAGCCGGAGCCGAGCGTGGCGGCAATGAGAATGTCGCGCACGAAGCCGAACACGCGGCTGAGCAGCGTCCATCCCCCGACGGTTGCGAACGACCGGTAAAGCTTCATGGGCGAAGCCGCGTATAGAGGTTCGATCCCGTATGCAAGCGCTAGCCCTTCCCCCTCGGCCGAAGCTCGGCCCGGCCTCTCTACAGCGGCCGCGCCCCCGTGTCAGCTCTGAGCGATCCGTTCCGGCGCGACAGAAGCGTCATTATCGAGCAGGATCGTCTGGAGCCTATCTCGTATCGTCCGCTGCCGGACTTCGCTGACGACCTGCTTGCCCGTGAGATCGGTGACATAGAACACGTCGACGGCTTTCTCCCCGAACGTCGTGACGTGCGCCGACGCGATATCGAGCGACAGATCCGAAAGCGCCGACGTCAATTCGTAAAGTAGACCCGGTCGGTCGCGCCCCGACACTTCGATGACGGTCAGCCGCTCTGAAAGCTCGTTATTGATAACGATCTCCGGTTCCACCGCGAACGCTTCGACGCCGCGCGCATTCGCTCTGCGCCGCTCGAGAAGCACCGGCAATCTCTCCTTGCCTTCGAGCAGCCGTTCGATCGTATCGGAAATTCGTTTCGCCCGGCGAAGCTCGTCCGCGTCGTCCTCGAACTCGCGATTGAGCAGAAACGTATCGAGCGCATACCCGTCACGCGTCGTCGTGATGTGCGCGCCCGCGATGTTCGCACCCGATGCCGCGCAGGCGCCCGCGAACAGCGACAGCAATCGCGCATGGTTCGGCGCGAAAACCGTCAACTCCGTAATGGCGGTGAACGCATCGGTCTTGACCGACGTCGTCAGCTTGGTACGCGACTTGATCGCATCGCGCACGACATGCGCGTGCGCGACCTGTGTCGCCGTATCCGTGCGCAGCCAGTAGTTCGGATAATTCCGTGCGATGAAATCATCGACATCGCTTTTCGGCCAATCCGCTAGCGCTTCGCGCAGCGCGCTCAACGCGGCATCGATACGCTGATCGCGCGGAATTTGCGTATGCCCTCCGGCGACCAGCGGCTCCGTCTCGTGATAGAGCGTGCGCAGCAGCTGCCCCTTCCAGCCGTTCCACACGCCCGGTCCGACCGCCATGATGTCGGCGCTTGTCAGCACCAGCAGCAGCTTCAATCGCTCCGGGCTCTGCACGATGTTGGCAAACGCGCGGATGGTGTCCGGATCAGAAACGTCACGCGAGTGCGCGAAATTGCTCATCGTCAGATGTTCTTCGATGAGCCAGGCCACGAGTTCCGTTTCCGCCGCCGTCATTCCGAGGCGCGGGCAGACCTTGCGTGCGATGCGCGCGCCGACGATCGAATGCGATTCCTTTCGACCCTTGCCGATGTCGTGCAGAAACGCGGCGACGAGCAAAGCCCGGCGGTTCTTGATCGACCGGAATATCGATGTCGACAGCGGCAATTCCGCGACGAGATCGCCGCGCTCGATCGCCGTGACGTTGCCAAGCGTGCGCAGCAGATGCTCATCGACCGTATAATGATGATACATGTTGAACTGCATCATCGCCACGATGCGGCCGAACTCGGGAAGAAACCGCGCCAGCACACCCGCTTCGTTCATATGCCGGAGCGACGCTTCCGGGTTCCCTTTCGCCGTGAGCAGCGACAGGAAAATCTGGTTCGCTTCCGGATCGGCGCGCAGCTTGTCGTCAATGAGACGAAGCGAGTTTCTCAGCAAACGAATGGCGCTCGGATGAAGATAGATCCCCATGCTCGCCGCTTGCGCGAAAAACCGGATGAGATTGACCGGATCGCGCGCGAAGACATCCGGGTCCGCAACGTTCAGCCGATCATTGTCGACCCTGAAATCCGTTCGCTGACGAATCTCGCGCCGCGTCTTCCAGTTGAGCGGACTGAGGAGCCTTTTGTACGTCGGCGCCGATTTCAGCTGCTGCATTTCGAGCGCGCCGCACAGGATCGTCGTTAAGTCGCCGACGTCCTTGGCGACAAGGAAATAGTGCTTCATGAAACGCTCGACGGCGCGCATTCCGCCGCGATCGGTGTAGCCGAGGCTTTGCGCCATCGCCGGCTGCACCGAGAACGACAGAACTTCTTCCGGCCGCCCCGTCATGAAATGCAGAAAGCACCTGACCCGCCAGAGAAAGTCCTCGCAGCGGCGGAACGTCTGCACTTCTTCCGGCGTAAAGATGCCCGCTTCGACAGCGGCCGAGCCGACATCCTGCCCGAAGATATATTTCGACAGCCACTGCAGCGTGTGAAGGTCGCGCAGCCCGCCCTTGCCGTCCTTGATGTTCGGCTCGACCTTGTAGCGGCTCTCCCACGACCGGCGCATGCGCTGATCGCGCTCGGCCATCTTGGCGTCGATGAATTGCCGCGCCGTCCCGCGAACGACCTCGGCGCGGAACCTGGTCTCGAACTCGGAGAAGAGCTGCTTGTCGCCGAGGATCAGCCGCGAGTCGAGGAGCGAGGTGCGGATGGTGATGTCGGAATAGCCGAGCTTGAGGCACTGTTCGACCGTGCGCGTCGCGTGTCCGACTTTGAAGCCCAGATCCCAGAGCAGATAGAGCATATATTCGGCGACGCTCTCGCCCCAGGGCGTCTGCTTGTACGGCAACAGAAACAAGAGATCGATATCCGACCCCGGCGCGAGCAGGCCGCGTCCATAACCGCCGGTCGCGACGATCGCCATGCGTTCCGCGTCAGACGGGTTGGTCGCGCGATAAACGTGCACGACGGTGTAATCGTAGATCAGCCGGATCAACTCGTCCTGAAACTCGCTGAGCCCCGCCGCGCACCGCCGTCCGTTGCCATCGACTTCGAGTGCCGTCCGCGCCGACTCCCGCGCGATCTTGACCAGACGCTTGAGGGTTTCGATGACCTTCGGCCGCGCTTCGACCGCCGACGTGCTGCTGTTGAAATGTTTCGTCAGCTCGTGACGCGCCGCGACCCCGTCGAAATAGGGCGGAGGCGTAAGCCTGGTCAGCGTCTCTTCGTTCAAGACTGCGCCTTCTTCTCGGTTTCAGCCAGCGCCTTCAGTTCGTAAATTTTCTCGAGCGCCGCTTTGGGCGACAATTCGTCAGGATGCATGGCTCGCAGCATCTTTTCAACGGCTGACGGCGCGCGCTCGTTAAGACCGCTTTTGGGTCGCACCGCCGAGAAAAGCGGCAAATCTTCGAGCCCATCATCACCGGTGCGCGGGCGGCGGTCCGCCTTTTCGAGCCGATCGAGCACTTCCCGCGCCCGGACGACGACGGCGCTCGGAAGACCTGCGAGTTTAGCGACCTGAATACCATAGGAGCGATCGGCCGCGCCTGCCTTAACCTTATGCAGGAAGACGATCGTATCGCGCCATTCGGTGACGTCCATCGTCACATTGGCGATCCCGTCGAGCTTGCGCGCGAGCGCCGTCAGCTCGTGATAGTGAGTTGCAAACAATGCGCGCGCTTTCGTGACGCCATGCAGATATTCGACCGTCGCCCACGCAATAGACAATCCATCAAACGTCGCGGTTCCACGTCCGATCTCGTCGAGAATGACAAGCGAGCGCTCGCTCGCCTGATTGAGGATCGCAGCCGTTTCGACCATCTCCACCATGAACGTCGAGCGACCGCGCGCCAGATCATCGGACGCGCCAACGCGCGAAAACAGCCTGTCGACCACGCCGATGTGCGCCGATCGCGCTGGAACGTAAGACCCCATCTGCGCCATCACGGTGATCAGCGCATTTTGCCGGAGAAACGTCGACTTGCCCGCCATGTTCGGCCCGGTGACCAGCCATATGCGCGCATCAGCGGTACGTGCGGCATCTGACGGAGTTTCGAGCGCCGCGCTACCGAGAACGCAGTCGTTCTCGATGAATGCCGGTGCACCGCTTTTCGCCAGCGCCTGCTGCACGACCGGATGCCGCCCGCCCCTGATCTCGAAAGCCATGCTCGCGTCGATTTGCGGCCGCGCGTAATCCTGTTCGAGCGAAAGCTGCGCCAGCGCCGCGAAGACATCGAGTTCGGCAAGCGCCGCGGCAGCCGCCCCCAGATCACCGGCAGCCGCACCGATGTGCGCCGAAAGATCGGTAAAAATCTCCTGTTCGAGATTGAGCGCTCGCTCGCTTGCCGAAGCGATCAGTCCTTCCGTTTCGAGAAGCTCTGCGGTCGCGAAGCGCACCGCATTGGCCATCGTTTGCCGATGCCGGAAGCGTTCGCTCAGCGGCGGCGAGAGAAGCGGCTTGGCGTTGAGCTGCGTCACCTCAATGAAAAAGCCGAGAATGTTGTTGTGGCGGACACGGAGCGTCTTAACGCCGGTTTCCTCGATGTAACGCGCTTCATGCTCGGCCATCACCTTGCGGCTGTCATCGCGCAAAGCCCGCGCCGCATCGAGATCGCCGCTAAATCCCGCTCGCACGAACGCGCCGTCGCGGCGAAGCAACGGCGGCTCCTCCACGAGCGCCGATTCCAGAGCCGTGCCGAGATCGGCAGGAATCTGTGCCAGACGCACACAGACAGACTTGAGGTCCGCCGGTAGACCGAGCGGCTGCGCAGACTGCTCGAGAAGCGCAGTTGCACGCCGCGCGACTCCGATCGCATCCCGCACGGCGGCAAGATCGCGAGGTCCGCCGCGTCCGAATCCAAGACGCGGTAATGCGCGCGCAAGATCGGGCGCGGAACGAAGGGTCGCGCGAAGCTCGTCTAGAAGCCGGCGATCATTCAACAGATACGCAACGGCATCGAGCCGCGCCTCGATCGCCGCCGGATCGGTCAACGGGCTGGACAATCGCGCCTGAAGCTCGCGCGATCCGGCCCCCGTCACCGTGCGATCCATCGCGGCAAGCAGCGTCGAGGATTTTTCCCCAGATGCCGCCCTGACGAGTTCGAGACTCGCCCGGCTCGCCGCGTCGATGAAGAGACGCGCTCCGGCCGTTTTTCGCGGCGGATTGATGAGCGGCTTCCGCCCCATTTGCGTGAGATCGACGTATTTCAGAACCGCCGCGATCGCCGCAAGCTCGGAACCCGAAAATGCCCCGAAAGCTGAAAGATCGGCAACACCGAGGCACGCTTTGAGATCGCGACCACCCGCACCGGAATTGAAATAGGCCACAGGAATGGGCGTCACCTTGCCGCCCGCATACTCGACCGCGCGAACGAAATTCTGATCGCCGAGCAAGCCGTCGGCAACGATCACCTCGCTCGGCGCCAACCGAATCAACTCGCCGACGAGGTCTGAGCCCGCGACGTCGCCGACCTCGAACTCGCCCGTCGAAATGTCGAGCGACGCCAGCGCCAATCGCGCGTCTGCGTCGGTCGTTCCGATCTCGTGCGGCGTTTCGCAATAGACCGCCGTCAGATAATTGCGCGCCTTGGCATCGAGCAGCGCTTCTTCCGTCACCGTCCCCGGCGTCACGAGACGAACGACATCGCGCTTGACGACGGCCTTGGCGCCGCGCTTGCGCGCTTCCGCCGGATCTTCAAGCTGCTCGCAAACGGCGACCCGATAGCCCTTCTTGATCAGCCGCTGCAGATATTCGTCCGCCCGATGCACGGGCACGCCGCACATCGGAATGTCTTGGCCCTGATGCTTGCCGCGCTTGGTCAGCACGATGGACAGCGCTTCCGATGCAGCGACCGCGTCCTCGAAAAACAGCTCGTAAAAATCGCCCATGCGATACCAGAGCAGGCTGCTCGGATTGGCGGCCTTGATCTCGAGGTACTGCGCCATCGACGGCGTCGCGTCGGCAACAACGGCTGCACGCACCGCTTCCGCGCTCGCGCCATCCTCCGGCGGCGCTGTCGGCGCGTCAGGTTCAACGTGCCGGTTACGGCGTTGCACGTCGGGTTTCGACATTCTGAAAAACGTTCCGGTTAGCCCTGAAGGCCACCCGGACGAATATGCCCACGATCCGGAATGACCCCGCGCTATGCATAGGTTGCGGCCGGTCGAACGGCAACAAGCCTGACCCCGGCTATCCAGAGCGCTCTCGCGCGTGTTTGGGCTGTGGAAACACCGCGGGAAGCGGCAAACGCCGAATTCACGCTGCCAAGGCCTGTTGCAGATTTGCGCGGCCGCCCGGCGAACTTTCGCCGCAGCCGCTCAGGCGTCGGCCGCAATCCGGCTCTTGGTCTCGGCCGGCGCTCCGTAATGCTCGAAATAACGAGGATCGATTTTCGCGACCGGCATGATGATCATGACGTCCGTCGTACCGAATTGCCGGTCGATCACCGCGCCATCGCCGACGTATGCGCCAAGCCGGAGATAGGCCTTGATCAGCGGCGGCATCGCCTTCAGCGCCGACTTCATATCGACGGAACTGATCGGCACGCGGTTCATGGGGATATAGAGTTCGTCGCGCGCACGGCAGCGCCATTCCTCTGGCGCCAACGCGTGATGATGCAGATAGCTGAGCGCGAGATCGTGCTCCTTGAGATCGACGCCCTCGAAGCTGGCGCAGCCGATCATCACGTCGATGCCGTTTTCGCGCACATAGGTCCAAAGGCCGTGCCAGAGCAGTTCGACCGAACGCTTGCTGCGATAGGGCGCGAGCACGCACGATCTGCCGAGTTCCATGAAGCGGTGCGTGCGCGATTTGGCGTTGAGCAACGCCGAAATGTCGTACTCGCTCGCCGAATAGAATCCGGGTCCGCGCTCCGCGACCTCCTGGCGAAGGATGCGGTACGTACCGACGACCTTCGGCCGCTCCGGCAATCCACCGCGCGCCGGTTTCGTCTGATCGAGATCGACGACCAGCAGATGATCGCAGATGGCGTCGTAGGCGTCCTCGTCACGACGGCGGAACTGCGCCAGCCGCGACGGCGTCGCTGACATCTCTTCGTAAAACACCTGATAGCGGAGCCGCTGAGCCAGCTTGATCTCGGACCACGTCCGCGCCAGCCGAACTTCGAGATTTCCAACGCGGCCGTAAACCTTGGGCTCGATGTTGCGGGACAAAGCCTTGATGCCTCGAGAAGAGCTCTTAAGCGCCTCGAGGGCTCCAAAACCCGCCAGAAACTTTACCGGCAATCCTGCGCGCCGCTTCTCGCGAGCCGCAATAGGCTGCCACATCGCCGCACCTTCCTCACCTGACTCCCGGCGTCGGAGCTAGCATGATTCCGTGACAGTTTTGAGATTTTTAACGAGCCGTCTAGGCCGCAGGCGACGCATTTTCGGCGCGCTGCGGCATCCAGCGCAACAGCACGTCGTGCAACTGGCAAGCTTCGAAGGGCTTGGCGAGATAGTCGTCCATTCCAGCGGCAAAGCAGCGCTCGCGGTCTTCCGCGAAAGCGTTGGCCGTGAGCGCCACGATCGGCGGACAAACGGCTCCCGAATGCCTCCGCTCGTGGAAGAGATCCTTGATCGCCCGCGCCGCCGTCAGGCCGTCGACGATGGGCATCAGAACATCCATCAGAACGAGATCGAACGCAGGCTGCCGGTTGAAAAGCGTCTCACGCATGGCGCCAATCGCGAGACGGCCGTTGCCGACGATCGTCGATGTTCCGCCCGCACGCGCAACGATCTTCCGCGCGAGCAGCGCGTTAATCGGATTGTCCTCGGCAATGAGCACGTTGAAACTGCCGCCAACGTTGAGCATCGGCGCAACATCCGTCGCGACGCTCCTGCTTTCCGCTCCGACAGGCAGTCGCGGGACGAGCGCTACAGGACTTTGAAATTCCGGCTGCTCGGCAATCCCAAACCGAAGGACAGCCGTGAAAGATGCGCCTCGATCGGCGCCGGACTCCGCGAGAATGTCGCCTCCCATCGCCTGCGCAAGACGTTTCGAGATCGCAAGCCCCAGCCCCGTACCGCCGGGATGACGTGCCATCGTGATCGAGCTTTGCTCGAACTCCTGGAACATATGCGAAATGAATTCGGCCGGTAGTCCGACGCCGGTATCGGTGACTTTGATCGCAATCTCGCAGTCGCCGCCGGATTTGCCGTTCTCCGGCGCCAGTGAAACACAGACACCAATGCCACCCGTTTCGGTGAACTTGATCGCGTTCGACAGCAAGTTGAGCACGATCTGACGGACGCGCATTTCATCGCCGATCACCCACTCCGGCACGTCGTTCGTCAGTGTAGATGTGAACGACAGACGTTTTGCTGCCGCACTCGGCGCCAGAAGCTGCATCGCTTGCGCCACGCACATCTTGAGCGAAAACGGCCTGCTTCCAAGCTCGAGCTTACCCGCTTCGATCTTGGAGAAATCCAGAATGTCGTCGACCAGATTAAGCAATGCTCGCGTGGAATCTTCGACGATGCGCGCGCACGTCCGTTGCTCGGCGTCGAGTTGCGTATCGCGCATGAGGCTGATCATTCCGAGGATGCCGTTCATCGGCGTGCGGATCTCATGGCTCATCGTCGCAAGAAATCGCGATTTGGCGCGGCTCGCCATCTCGGCCTGATTGCGCGCGTCCTTCAGCTCGCGTTCGACGCCGCGCTCGACCGTGATGTCTCGCCCGACGCCTTGAAATTCGACACTGCCTTCTTGGCCTTTGATTTCCTGAAAGTCCCACGCGATCCAGCGCTGGCCCTTCTGCGTATGGACGAGCTGCGCGCCACGGCAATCGTAAGCGACAGCCTCGGAGCAATCGTCCTCCGCCAGCACGGGCGGCTCGAACTTGGAGCCGAGGAGAGCTTCGCTGCGAACACCGAATGCTTCGCAAAAGGCCCGATTTGCAAACACCAAACGTCCATCAGCCGAACGGCGGACGACGAAATCGCGTTGCACGTCGAGGAGCTCACGATACTGCGAAGCGCGGTCCGCGAATTCCCAATGCGCATCCTGCGCATCTTCGAGAACGTCCGCTTCCTTTCCACTCAGATCGTCCGCGCGGCCAATGGCGCCGCGATCCATCTCAGCGGCTCGAACAAAGCCGCACATGGAGCTGAGCGAGAGGAGAATGACGCCGCCGATGATCAGCGGCATCCCTTCATCGAGCGCCACCCATTCGCGGGCGATACCCAAAATTGCAGCGACGACTCCCGTCGACGCGAAGGCCAGAGCGACGCGGCGAGAAGCAAGCGCGCCTTGTGCGAACGCGATCGCACGGCTGAGCGGCCGCCAATCATCAAAGCGCGTATGCAAAAGCTTTTGAAACAAAACCGCTGCCCCTCGGATGCAGTGCGGGACAGTCGGTGATCATGTTTTATGGAGTCTAAAGAGACTTGGTTAAGCGGCGAAAATGATCAAACTTTATGACCAATTTCTTTGAAATCGTAGCCGCAATCAGCGCGCTGCCGACATGAAGCCAACTTCGACTAGCGCTTTTGCAGATCGCGATCCGTCAACGGACGCGCCGCGTCCTCGATCATCAACGGAACGCCATTGCGAATTGGAAATGCGAGACCGGCCGCTTTGCTGATCAACTCTCGCGTGGAAGCATCATAGATCAGCCGCGTCTTCGTCAGAGGACAGACAAGAAGCTCGAGGAGCTTCGGATCGACTGCGCTCGCCTGCTCATCGTCGTTCTCTACATCCAAGGCCACGTCAGGCAACCTCGCGCGGTTCCAGTATCTTACTGCAGCGTCGATCCGCTGCTGCCGTTCGAAGCCAGATCGATTTCGGCGAGCGCGACCAGCACCTCGGCACGCGATTTCAAATCTTTCGCTTCGAGCAGCGCTTGTTTTTCTTCCGGCCCATAGGGGCACATCACCGACAGCGCGTTGATGAGAAACTCGTTCGAGGCGCGCTGGATCGTCGCCCAATCCGTCTTCAAACGGTTGACCTCGAGATAGGTCTTCAGCACACGCAGCAGGTTCTTCCGGTCGACAAGCTCTTCTCCGAGCCCTTCCGTCAAATCGCTGGCAAAGCGGTCATAGCTGACGCTCATGATGCGATACGGCTTATCCGTTTCGGCTTCCCCGACGCATTCGAACCGCGTGATGCCGGTCAGCGTGATGATCAGCCGGCCATCGTCGAGTTCCTGATACGACGTCACCCGCCCCGCACAGCCGACGGCGCGCAGCTTCGCAGCCTTGTCGAGCGGGCTTTCCTGATCTTCGTCATCCGCGAGCATCGGCTGCAGGATACCGATGACACGCGCGCTCGACATCGCGTCATCGATCATTTCGAGATAGCGCGGCTCGAAGATGTTGAGCGGCAAGGTTGCGCGTGGCAGCAGGATTGCGCCGCGAAGCGGAAAGATGGGAATCCTCGCCGGCAGATCCGCCGGCCGCGCGTAACGTTCAGTAAGCGTCAAATTCATCTCCGCAGGCACGCGTGCTCTTCTCAACGAAACAGGATGGACGACAATCTGCGGCGTCCGTCATTCACAAGCGGCTCTTTCGGACCCCAGGCATCGAAGAACTGCAAAAGTTGCTTGCGCGCCGCCTCCTCATTCCACTGGCTGTTCATCCTGACGAGATCAAGCAGAAGTTCAAGGGCTTCGCCGCGTTCGCCGTTGGCCGCAAGCCCGACGGCGAGGTCATAACGTACTTGATGATCCTCGGGATTTTCTGCAAGCCGTCGCTTGAGCGCCGAAAGATCGCCGGCTGACGAACCTTTCTCGGCGAGCAGCACCGCGGCTTCGACGCTGCGGACGGCTGCGACCTCACGCTTGTCGGGCGGCACCAGAGCCAGCGTCTGCTTCGCGCGAGTGGCATCGCCGCTGCGCAGATAACAGGACGCGAGCCCTGCCAGCGCTTCGGCATTGGCCCGGTCCTCCTGCAGAACGGTCGCGAAGATTTCCGCTGCCGCCTGCAGATCGCCTTGCTCCATAAGGTCTTCAGCGGACTTCAGGAGTTCACCAAGACCGAGGTCGGCATCGTCCGCGATCAGGCGATCGACGAACGCCTTGATGGCGCTCTCCGGCTGCGCACCGACGAACCCGTCGATCGGCTGGCCGTCCCGAAACGCCAAGACCGTCGGCAGCGACTGAACGCGAAGCTGCGCCGCAACTGCCTGGTTTTCGTCGACATTGACTTTCGCCAGCCGAACCTTGCCGCTGTAGCTGCGCACGACTTTTTCGATCAGCGGCGTCAGCTGCTTGCACGGGCCGCACCACGACGCCCAGAAATCGACGATCACCGGTACCGACTTGGACGCGTCGATCACATCCACCTTGAACGACGCCGTCGTCGTATCCTTGATGACGTCCCCGGCAGCAGCAGCTCCCGGGCCAGACTTTTTCGTGCCGAATTCCATAAGTCTCAACTCCTCGCCACAGCGTCTGCGGCGGTCAACGCCATGACGCGGGGCTCATGGCCAGTGGATCGAATGAACCGCAAAAGGTCTTCACAAGCAATGTTGGTCGTTGCCGTATTTTCCAGGGGGTGACAGTTGACGCTGTCATGCTCCATTAGCGTCTCATCCACGACCACGGTGACACGCCCCTCGACATCGTTTGCGACGGCGAACGCCGTGACCGACCCCGGCGTGACGCCCAGCGTACACATCAGCAGGTCGGGCTTTCCGAACGAAAAGCGCCCCATCCCTAAACGCTTGCCGAGCCCCTTGAGATCAACCACCGTCGCGCTTTTCGCGATGACGAGGACAAGACGGCTCCGATCGTCCTTGAGGAACAGGTTCTTCGTATGCGCCCCAGGCAACGGGATCTCGACCGTCTCGCTTTCCGCCACCGTGAAGACGGCCGGATGATCGATCGTGGTCGTCCTGATATCAAGATCGTTGAGGCGGAGCAGCAGCTCGTCGCGGGTGAGGGGCATATCGGCATTCTTCTTTCGCTGCAAAGCCGTTACCAGCCTCTCCGGAGGTCTGTCCTGCGGCGTGGTGGTCAGTCGCTTTCCGCCCCTTGCAATGGGTTGGCACTTGCGCCATAAGGCGTGTCTCTCGCCGCCGCAAGGCGTCGAGGACATGGATTTGCGGGTGTAGCTCAGGGGTAGAGCACGACCTTGCCAAGGTCGGGGTCGAGGGTTCGAATCCCTTCGCCCGCTCCATATTTTACAGGGACACCCCACCCTGTTGCCGGTATCGCAATTACCAAAACTCGCGTTTCGAAACCACAGCTCGCGGCGCTGTGCGTCAGCGTGCCCCCATCTGTCGATGGCAGGCCGAAGTCCCTGCGAGTCCTGGACACTCCGATCCAAGCCGATCGCGTTTTGGTGAGCCTCTACGCGCTGCTTCGATAGTTTCCGCAACCTTCGACAGAGCGCTGCGTTGCTCATGCACGAAGAGCCGGCGGACGACAGCAAGCGAAATCTGAAAATTCGAACTCGGCTCGGAAGCACAGAGGTTCACTATGAAAAAGTATGCAAGCGCATTGGCTGCACTTGGCGCAGCGTTGTCTTTGGCGGCTTTCGCTCCCGCGGCTTCAGCCGCGCAGTTTGGCGGCGGTCACGGCGGAGGAGGTGGCTTCTCCGGTGGTCACGGCGGTGGATTTTCCGGCGGTCATGGCGGCAGCTTCAGAGGCGGAAACTTCCGAGGCGGCAATTTCGGTGGCGCCCGCATGGCTCGCAACTTCGGCGACCGTCACGGCGGATGGCACGGCCGGGGTCACGGGCACGGCCATGGGCGTGGCGGCGCCTGGTTCGGCTGGGGCCCGGGCATCTACCTCGGCGACCCATATTACGATGACGACTATTACGACTACGACTATTCGGACTGCTATTGGCGCTACGGACGGCGCTACTGCAGCTACTAACCTGCAATTCGAATAGCATAGCAGAATGGCTTCGGATTTAACCGTCCGGAGCCATTCTTGCGCTTTGCCGGTCGAAGCTATTTATCTTCGCAGGCGGACGCCGCGCGCCAACTCCATTCGAAAGGCAGCACATGAAAACGAGCACGATCGCGTTTGCTACCGTGGCCGCCGCGTTGGCATGGCTTGCGAGTGGCGCGAACGCCAGCGCGGCCCATCACCGGCACGCGCATCATTCTTACAAACACCATTCACAGAAGGCGCACGTCGCGCACCGTCACAAACCTGTTGCGCAGAAGCGCAAAGGCTATTCGCGACGCGGCCCGCTTTATGGATACGGTTTCGGCTTTTCGACGTATGCCGGCGACCCATTCTATAAAGACGATTATTTCGACGGCCGCCGCTGTTACTATCTGCATCGCCAGGATTTCTGCCGCGGTCCGAAATCGCTCGAATGGCTCCGCTGGAAATAAACGGCTTTATGTCGGTGAATGCATAAGCCAGCATACGAAAATGTAAGCGTAGCGCGATCGCACAAGAACAGCGAAAACGCGCTACCTCACAAATCCGTATGGAGAAGCACGAAATCGCGATCGTTATAGTCGCTCCCGGCGTCAAGGCGGCGCCGCCAATCGAGGAGTCGACGTAATGAGGACGATACTGGGTATAGCAATTCTTGCTGTCACGATGGTGCTCGGTGCGGGATATGCGAGCGCTACCGTCAACGCAAACGTTCACGCTCTCAATCAGATTTCCAAGCAGGCATCGCAGACGCAGAACGTCTACTGGCGCCGCCGTTGGCATCATCGCCAGCGCCATTGCTGGTGGAGACATGGCCGCCGCTATTGCCGCTGGTGGTAACACTCGAACGTGTGCGGCCACGCAATTCGTGCGCCGCACATTCTTCTCTGCGCCGCAGATGCGCCAACCTCAAGCCACACTCGACAAGCAAAATGCACCCGCAATGTCACAGGAGGGTGCATTCGATTGAAGCACATCATTCAGGTCATGCAGGCTGCATTGGCATGTATGATTATGGTGGCCGTAGTTTTCAGTATCCCCGTATTCGCTTCGGCCTTCCCAATACGCATGGACGTGTCGCTATCGCGTTGGAAGCAGTTACTCCCAATTCATCCCCCCGCAAATAATCGGCTTCCGACTTAGCGCGAATTCTACGCAAATTGAAAAGGCCGCATTGGAGTGCGGCCTTTGCCGTCTGAAGCCGCGCCGTCTCGCTTGGCGCGGCCGTCAGCAGCGTGCGCTGTCTCAAGTTTCTCCTGGGGAGCATTCAGAAACGCGATCCGCATCAGAAAAGCGCACTATTCGTTGCGAAGACGGCGTCTTCTCCGCTTGCCTCACTTGAACGCCGTCTAGGAAACTCATAGGAAAGAGCGGGCCGTAAGGCCTTGCGAAGCTCACTGCGTGCGCGCCCGCGAGGCGCCAGAACAGGGACGACCCGCGTCATGACCGCCATCACCAGAATGTTCGTTATCCGGCCGCTCGCACTGTTCGCGATCATCGGAACTGCGCTCGCAATGGCGGGCTGCGGAATCAATACGATTCCTACATATGAGCAGCAGGCCAAAGCCAATTGGAGCGAGGTCCTGAACCAATATAAGCGCCGCAGCGACCTCATCCCGAATCTCGTCGAATCCGTGAAAGGTTTCGCGGATCAGGAAAAGACGGTGCTGACCGAAGTCACCGAAGCCCGCAAGCAGGCGACGAACATTCAGATCCCGCCGGACATCCTGACCAATCCGGATGCCATGAAGAAATTCCAGGATGCGCAGTCGACGCTCGGCGGCGCGCTCGGCCGGTTGATGGCCGTCGTCGAACGCTACCCCGACATCAAGTCGGGACAGAACTTCCTGGCGCTGCAGAGCGAGTTGGCCGGCACCGAGAACCGCATTGCCATCGCGCGGCGCGATTACATCGACGCCGTCCGCGCCTACAATACCGAAATCACCACCTTCCCCGGACGCCTATGGAAAACGGCGCTCTATCCTTCGGCCAAGGAGATGGCGGCGTTCGATATCCCGGCCGAAGAGCAGAAAGTGCCCAAAGTCGATTTCGGCAAATCGTAACGGCAGCGGTTTGAACTCCTTGGCGGAGTCCGTCCGATGACTGTCGCAGCAATCGCCGCTCGGTCCATGACGACACGTCGCGAGCCTTGGGGCAGCGTGCGCAACGCACTGCTGGCCCTGCTTGCGGCGTGCACAATTTTGATCGCGCCGGCTTTTGCCGCGCCGAACTATCCGGAGCTTGCCGGCCGCATCACCGACCAGGCTGGGCTGCTCTCGCCGCAGGACAAGGCAGACCTCGAAAGCACGCTCGCCGAACTCGAGCAGACCTCGACCGACCAGATCGCCATCGTCACGGTCAAGTCGCTGGATGGCTACGCGATCGAAGACTACGGCATCGGCCTCGCGCGCAAGTGGGGGATCGGCCAGAAGGGCAAGGACAACGGCATTCTGCTGATCGTCGCGCCCAACGACCGCAAGGTGCGCATCGAGGTCGGCCGCCGCCTCGAACCCTATATGACCGACACGATGTCGGCACTCATCATTCAGAATGCGATCCTGCCGAAGTTCCGGCGCGGCGACTACGCTGGCGGCATCAAGGACGGCGTTCGCGACATTCGAACCGTCGTTCTCGGCGACCCCGAAGAGGTGAAGCGCCGCGCGCAGGGCGGACACCCTCCGCCCGAGGACTCGGCGGAAATGTTTCAATTGCTGATCTTCCTGGCATTCGTCGCCTTCATCCTCTGGATCAACTACAACAGCGCACGATCGATGCAGACCGGCACACCCGACGGACGGCGCCGCCGCGGCGGCATCGTCATCATACCCGGCGGCTCCGGCGGCTGGGGCGGCGGAGGTGGCTGGTCGAGCGGTGGCGGAGGCGGCGGCTGGTCCGGTGGCGGCGGCGGCTTCGGCGGCGGCGGAGCATCGGGAAGCTGGTAGCAATGACGGCGAAAACAACGGAACGATTGCGATCGATGGGCTTCATCAGCAGCACAGACGCCGAGCGGATTTCCGAGGCGATCACCAACGCCGAACGCACGACGTCGGGCGAAATCGTCGCCGTCATCGCCGATCAAAGCAGCCGTTACGACCACATCCCACTGATGTGGGCGGCGCTGTTGGCGCTGATCGTTCCCTGGCCGCTCATCTACTTCACCTGGATGAAGGTCCAGATCATCTTCCTCATCCAGCTCGTCGTATTTCTCGCGCTGTTCTTCCTCGCGTGGCATCCGAAAGTCCGCATGGCTCTCGTGCCGCGCTCGATCCTGCGCGCCAACACCCGGCGGCGCGCCGCCGAGCAATTCCTCGCGCAGAACCTCCACACGACCACCGGACGGACGGGCGTTCTGATTTTCGTCTCGCTCGCCGAGCAGCGCGTCGACATCATCGCCGACAGCGGCATCGATCAGCGCGTACCGAAAGGAACATGGCAGTCGATCGTCGATGAATTCACGAGCGAGATCGGCGCCGGCAAAGCGACCGACGGTTTCGTCCACGCCATCGAGCGTATCGGCGTGCATCTCTCGGAGCATTTTCCGCCGGGATCGATCGATCCGAACGAGCTTCCCGACCATCTGATCGTGCTTCGCGACTGACAGCCGAAATCTGCTGAGATGCGCCGGACACGCGCAGGCAAGCACCGACGAAGGGGGACTTCATGGCGACAGGCGCTGCAGGCGAAGCCGCGAACGGAGCTTCGACGGCAACTCCGGGACCCGAACGCGCCCCATCGCGAGCCTTGGTGTCGTGGATGCTGTTCGATTGGGCGACACAGCCGCACTACACGCTCGTGCAGACATTCCTGTTCGCGCCCTACTTCGCCAACGCCATTGTCCAGAATCCGGTCTGCGGCACGCTCATCGCGGAAGGCAGCGAGAAGGCTGCCTGCGGCCAAGCGCTCTGGGGTTACGCGGCAGCCGTCGCCGGTTTGCTGATCGCCGTGCTGAGCCCGTTTCTCGGCGCGGCTGCTGACGGACGCGGCGCGCGCAAACCTTGGATGGCCGCGCTCTCGCTCGTCTTTCTCTCCGGCCTGAGCGCGCTCTGGCTCGGAACGCCCGGCGCACCGTTGACGACAATCCTGCTCGTGCTCGCAGGCTTCGTCGTAGCGACGTTGGCCGCCGAGTTGATGAGCGTCTTCTCGAACGCGATCATGACCGGCCTCGTGCCGCGAAGCGAACTCGGCCGTTTGTCAGGAACAGGCTGGGCCGTCGGATATTTCGGCGGCCTCGTCAGCTTGGCGCTTGTCGCGGGCTTCCTGGTTCCCATGCCAGGAGCAACGACAACGCTTCTCGGCTTAGATCCGCTGCTGAACCTCGACGCAGCTTCACATCAGAGCGACCGCATCACGGGCCCCTTCGCCGCGGTTTGGTTCGCGATCTTCATCATTCCGTTTTTCCTGTTCGTGCCCGACAGGAGAACGCCGCGCAGCCCGAACGAACCGCAGCATTCCGCGGCGACCGAACTCTGGCACACGATCAAGTCGCTGCCGTCGATGCCGAGCCTGATGATCTTCCTGATCGCACGCATGATCTTCACCGATGGCCTGACTGCCATCTTCGCCTTCGGCGGCATCTACGGAGCATCGGTCTTCGGCTGGGGACCGCTCGAACTTGGCATGTTCGGGATCGTTCTGACGCTCGTCGGCGCATTCGGCGCGCTGATCGGCGGCCGCCTCGACGATCGCTTCGGACCGAAGACGGTCATCATCGTCGCGCTGCTGGCGCTCGTCGCCGGAGCGGTCGGAATCCTCTCGGTCGACAAAACGCACATCCTGTTCACCACCGAGGTCGCGGAAAAGGTGACAGGATCAAAACCGTTCTCGGCAGCGGGCGAGCAGGTCTTCCTCGCCTTCGCCATTCTGGTAGGGCTGGTCGCAGCACCCGTTCAGGCCGCCAGCCGCTCGCTGCTCGCCCGCTTGGCACCGGCGGAAAAGATCACGCAATACTTCGGCCTGTTCGCTTTCTCGGGAAAGGTGACGGCTTTCCTCGCGCCGTTCGCCGTCGCATTCCTGACGCAACAAACCGGCAGCCAGCGAATCGGCATGTCCGCGATCCTCGCGTTTCTGCTGATCGGCGTCGTGCTGATGCTGTTCGTCCGCACGAAGTCGCACGCGAGCTAGCAAAGCATCTGTTCCCCTCCTCCTTCGCAGGTCAGATTCAAAGAACAGGCACAACAAATTCCGCTCCGCCTTGTGGGCAGGGCAAATAAGCGATCGCAGAGTCATTCCCTCTCCCCGTTCTTCACGGGGAGAGGGTTAGGGTGAGGGGCAGCCATGTACGTGAGCGCCAGCCTTCGGCACCGCCAACGCGCAACCCCACTGTTCCCCTCCCCCTTGCGGGGAGGGGTTAGGGGTGGGGGGTACGAGCCAGCATCAATGCCGGAAGTGGCGCACGCCGGTGAATACCATCGCGAGGCCGCGCTCGTCGGCGGCCTTGATCACCTCATCGTCGCGCATCGAGCCGCCCGGCTGAATGACCGCCGTGACGCCCGCATCCGCAGCCGTGATCAAACCATCGGCGAACGGAAAGAAGGCATCCGACGCAACCACCGACCCGATCGTCAGCGGCGCATCCAGGCCTTGCGCCTTTGCCGCTTCCGCCGCCTTCCAAGCAGCAATGCGCGCCGAGTCGACGCGGCTCATCTGACCGGCGCCGACGCCGACCGTCGCGCCGCCCTTGGCATAGACGATGGCGTTCGACTTGACGTGCTTCGCCACCTTGAACGCGAATTTCAAATCAGAAAGTTCGCTGGGTGACGGGGCGCGCTTGGTGACGACCTGCAAATCGAGATCATCGGAATTCTTGTTGTCGCGCGTCTGCACGAGAAAGCCGCCCGCGACCGACTTGACGAGCAAACCAGCCGCGCGGCTCTCTGCTAACCCGCCTGTCAGCAGCAGCCGCAGGTTTTTCTTCGCCGCGAAAATTGCCTTCGCCTCGTCGGTTGCATCCGGAGCAATGACGACCTCGGTGAAGATTTTCGTGATTTCTTCAGCAGCGCTTTTGTCGATCGCCTGATTGAGCGCCACGATGCCACCGAATGCACTAACGGAATCCGACGCCAGCGCTTTCAGATACGCATCCACAATCGATCCGCCGATCGCCACGCCGCACGGATTGGAATGCTTGATGATCGCAACCGCCGGAACGTTGGCATCGAACTCCGACACCAGTTCGAACGCCGCATCCGTGTCGTTGATATTGTTGTACGAGAGTTCCTTGCCCTGCAGTTGTCGCGACGTTGCGACGCCAGCGCGGCCACGATCCGAAATGTACAGCGCCGCCGACTGATGAGCGTTCTCGCCATAGCGCAGCGACTGCGCGAGCTTGCCGCCGAACGCGCGCCACTCCGGCGCAGGCGTTTCAAGCACACCCGCAAACCAATTGCTGATCGCAGCATCGTAGGCAGCCGAACGCGCGAAAGCCTTCGCTGCAAGCGCCTTGCGGAAAGCCAAGCTGGTCGCACCATCGTTTTCCGAAAGCTCGGTCAGCAGTCGCGCATAATCTTCAGTCTCGACGATGACCGCTACGCTGTCATGATTTTTCGCGGCCGCGCGGATCATCGCCGGACCGCCGACGTCGATGTTCTCGACGCAATCTTCATACGACGCGCCCTTCGCAACCGTCGCTTCGAACGGATAGAGATTGACGACCAGAAGATCGATCGGAAGGATGCCATGATCGCGCGCGGATTTTTCGTGCTCGGCGTTGCCGCGAATTCCGAGAAGACCGCCATGCACGCGCGGATGCAACGTCTTCACCCGGCCGTCCATCATTTCCGGGAAGCCGGTCAATTCCGAAACGTCGATGACGTTCAGTCCCGCCGCTTTCAAAGCTGACGCCGTCCCGCCGGTCGATACGATCTCAATACCCCGCTCGGCCAATGACTTAGCGAAGGCCAGAAGCCCCGTCTTGTCGGAAACCGAGAGCAGCGCGCGTCGTATTTTCGGATCGGCCATAGTCACCCCGCATGGTTGTGAGAGGCGGTTATCACGCTCTCACCCGCAAGGCCATCCTACTCAAAGTGAAACGCGCGATTGTGCCGCGTATACTTGCAAATTCGACCGATCAGCCGAGCATCTCAAGGCTCGCAACGCATCGACCAGTGAACGTCGGTTTCGCCGAACGTCGTTCCGCGCAGAACGATCTGCAGCGACGGCCTGGGACCCGCGCTGTCGACATAGAAAATACTTTCCTCGATCGTCAGCGTCGAGCCCTTGGCGCTGAACATCCAGATGCGTCCGTCAGGGAGCTTCACGCGGCAGAGGCTCGGCTCGTCGAGCGTGCAGCGGCAGTCGGGATGCAGATGAAAATGGATCGCGTAAGGTAAATCGGTCTTGAGCCGAAGCTGCCCTTTCGGCGGCCTCAGTGCATCGACGCCTTCGAGCGTATTGCCGTCGGCAGATAGCGACAGACGGCGCGAATGGATCAGCCCGAAGCGCTTCAGATAGCCATCGTGGCTGGTATTGATGAAGACCTGCCCGTCCTTTTCGCCGGCCGCCGAAAACACGTTATCCGGGCCTTTGATCGGCATTCCTCCGATCATCGCCTCGAGCTGCGGATGACGCACGAGGCGTGACGACGATGTTTCCGCGAGCGCGAGCGTGTTGTGGCTCGCCGTTGCGCGCGCGGCAGACACCCAGCTTTGATCGGCAGGTCCCGGAAAGCCGCCGTTCGCCAGCACCAGATATTGCCGCGACGACATTTCAAACGAAAGCGCACCGGCTTGCGCTTCCGTCGCCATTTCAAGCGGCGGCGGCGAGCCGACATCGACAACGATCGTCGTATCTCCACGCTCAAGACGGGCGTAACCGGATGCCTGCGCCGCAGACGGCAATTCGAGATCCGCTCCCGAATATCCGAGCACGGTTGCGACCGTCGCGGGCGAGCCCGTGCTGACGCCGTTGAAGCGCGCCAGCATGCCGTCGCCGAGACGCATGAAGCGCAAGAAGCCCAGGGATTTCTTGACCGACGCACTGATCTCTTCAGGCGGTTGCCGTCCGCGCGAATGGAAGCACTGACCGAGCGGCAGCAAATCAAGGATCAGATCTGCGAGCACGCTGGCGCTACGGCTCACGTGCCCGCCGTCCTCCAGTATTTGCCGCTGCAGTTCCTCGATGAGCGACTCTTGCGCATCCTTGAGCTGCCGGTCGTGACCGGAAACCGCGAGATCGGAAAGCACCAGCGCGATAAGGCAGGTCAGTCGCGGAATTCCATCCGGCGCGCTCCGCCACGTGGCTTTGAGCGTAACGATCTGCTGACCGATGCTGGACATCACCGCCGAATAAGACCGCGCATCGAGATCTTCGAGCAGCATGCCCGCTTGCGCGATCCACGAAATCAGCCGTCGTCCGACGATCTCCGGTTCATAAGCGATCCCGCTCGTCGCATTACGTAGCGAAATCCAGTCGAGCACGAGGTCGCGCGCCGCAGCGGCCGCTTCCTCTTCTTCCGTTGCCGCGAGATGGCGAAGCCAGCCGAAACCGTGCAGCTCGCGTGCCCAGGCCGGGCTCGGAGGTTTGACGCGAAACGGCGACGCACCCTTGAGATCGGCAATTTGCGAAGCGAGGCCGAAATGACCGTGCGCAACTTCGCTCCAGAAACTCGGATCGGCCGCACGCAATTCCTGCGGCACGATGAGGATCTGATCCGCGCCGGCTCCCGCATAGCGCCAGCGAAAAATCGGTGAGGACAACGTCCGCGTCAAAGCCCGCCGCCGCAGCCGCTCGACCGACAGCGAGCGTATTTTCAAACGCTCCGTGACGTTGAGGCTCGGCATGCGTTTCCCTGGCTGACGCGTGATGCCTTCCGAACTAGCCTTGCACCGGCGCGAAAACAAGGCGCGGCGCTCAGGTATCCGTTAACAATCGGCCTTGACCAGCATCGCCGCATAGAAGCCGTCGAGGCCGCGAAACCCCTCGGGAAGCTCTGAAAAATACGAGGGAAGCGTCCGGAGATCACCATCGGCCGTGCGCCACAGCAGCGGGATGACCGTCTCATCGAGGGCGATCGGCCGCCGCCGAAAATCGCGATGCTCGGACAGAAACGCCGCGATCTGTTCCTCGCCTTCTTCCGGTTCGAGCGAGCACGTGCAGTAGAGCAGCGTGCCGCCGGACTTCACGAGACCCGCCGCCTGCCGCAACAACTTGGCCTGCAAGGCCGCAAGCGCAGCGACATCCTCGGGACGCTTCAGATAAAGAATATCGGGATGGCGCCGGATCGTGCCCGTCGCGGTACACGGAGCATCGAGCAGCACGACATCGAACGCCGTCTCGCTGCTGAAGCTTTGCGCGTCCGCAACCGAAATCTCGGCCGAGAGACCGAGGCGCTGCAAGTTCTCCTGCAGCCGCGCCAATCGTCCCGCCGATTTATCGACCGCGACGACGCGTGCGCCGCCCGCAGCAAGTTGCGCCGTCTTGCCGCCAGGCGCAGCGCAAAGATCGAGCGCCGAGAGCCCGCTCACGTCGCCGAGAAGCTTGACCGGCAGCGCGGCGGCGGCGTCCTGAACCCACCATGCGCCGTCATTGTACCCGTCGAGCTCTTCGACGCGTCCGACATGCGAGCAGCGGATCGATCCCGTCGGCAACGCAACGCCGTTGAGGCGCGACGCCCACGCATCGGCATCGGATTTGACGGTAATGTCGAGCGACGGCTCCGAGAGCGAAGCGCGCGCGATCTGCCGGGCCTCGGCGGCGCCATACGTGCGGCTCCACCGAGCCATCAGCCAGTCCGGAAACGTCAGCATGACGTTGTCGAGCGACGCCAGGCGTCCGCTGCCGCTTTCGCTCAGCCGCCGCAACACGGCATTGACGAGATTACCGAACCGTTTGCCGACGCGATCCGCACGACACTGATCGACCGCGAGCGATATGGCTGCGTGCGGCGGCGTTTTGATCAGCAAAAGCTGCGCAGCCGCTGCGAGCAGGATTTGCTCCAGCCGCCCGAGATGCTCCGGCAATGGCTTTTCGAGATAGGTCCGAAGCACGGCTTGCAGCGAGCCGCGATTGCGCAGGACCGTCGTCGCGATCAGCCGCGCAAACGCACGATCGCGTGGCGCCAGATTTCGCGCCGCGGCGGCTTTCGCAAATACGTCGTCGAACGGCCGCTTCTCGACCAGCACCGAGAACAGCGCCGAAACGGCGACGTCGCGCGCTAGCAAGCCATCCGCGCTGGTCGGCGGCGCGGACGGATTCGGCGTGCTACGTTGACGCTCTGGAGGGCGCTTGCCATACCGGGCGCCACGGTCGTTCGTCACTGCCTTCGACACGTCAACCCCACGGGCTCGGAGGTTTCGTGTACTTCTGTCCGCCGATCCAGACTTCGCCGCGGCTGTCGTCCGACGCATTGGGCATCGCGTCCCAGTCTGTCGGCTCGGCTTCGCCGCGCGCCGCAGCCGACGTCACGCCCATCTCGCGGGCCATCGACTCGAGCGCAGCGATCCGGTTCTCGACGTTGGGATGCGTCGAGAAAAGATTGTCGACGCCATGCCCGTTGAGCGGATTGATGATGAACATGTGCGCCGCCGCCGGAACGGCTTCCGCTTCCGGATTTTCGACGCGCCGCGCCGAGCGGTCGATCTTTCTGAGTGCCGAGGCGAGCCACAGCGGATTTCCGCAGATCATCGCACCCATGCGATCGGCCTGATATTCGCGCGAGCGGCTGATGGCCATCTGCACGAGGCCGGCCGCCATCGGCGCGATGATCACCGCCGCCAGCGTACCGATGACGCCGAGTCCGCCGCGCTCGTCGCTGCGTCCGCCGCCGAACAGCATTCCGAATTGCAGGTACTGCGCAAACATCGATACCGCGCCGCCGATCGTGGCCGCGACAGCCATCGTCAGAGTATCGCGATTTTTGATGTGCGAAAGCTCGTGCGCCATGACGCCCGCAAGCTCGTCGCGGTTCAAAGTTTCGAGCAGCCCCGTCGACGCGCAGACCGCCGCGTTCGACGGGTTGCGTCCGGTCGCGAATGCATTGGGCTGCGGATTGTTCATGACATAGACGCGCGGCATCGGCAGTCCGGCGCGTTTCGCGAGATCACGAACGAGCTGCACGTATTCGGGCGCCGACCTGTCGTCGACTTCCTGCGCATTGAACATGCGCAACACGGCCGTGTCGGACTTCCACAGGCTGAACGCGTTCATGACCATCGCTGCGAAGAAGGCGAAGACCAGACCGGACTTACCGCCGACGGCAGCGCCGAGCGCCACGAAAATCGCGGTGAGCACAGCGAGAAGAAGCGCTGTCCTGGCATAGTTCATCGGCATTCGTGACGGATCCCATAAGCGACCACCGGCCATCATGCGGCCGACCGCAGCATATATATGGTCCCGTCAAGATCGTATAAAGACCTGAAGGAGCCGCCCTCCGGCCATAAATCAAGGTGCCGCTGTCGTGAACACCGATCCCGATCGAGAAAAAAACGCCGAAGCTTCAGAGTCGAATGGCGAACCCCGGCCGCTCACGCCGGAAGCGCAACGGGCGCTGGCGGAGGCCGAAGCACGCCGCCAGCAGGCCGCCAATCAAACACGACCGCCCGAAGTCGGCGGCCGTTCAGGACCCGAGCCGACCCGTTTCGGCGATTGGGAAACGGGCGGCATCGCGTCCGATTTCTAGGCGGCACCGCGCTTGTTCTGGCGGTTCGTGATCAGTTCGTCGACGACCGCCGGATCGGCAAGCGTCGAGGTATCACCGAGATTTCCGAAATCGTCCTCGGCGATCTTGCGCAGAATGCGGCGCATGATCTTGCCCGATCGCGTTTTCGGCAGGCCCGGCGAAAACTGGATGAGATCCGGAGACGCGATCGGCCCGATTTCACGGCGCACGTGCGCGACAAGATCTTTCTTCAGGCCGTCGTCGCCGTTCTCGCCAATGATGAGCGTGATGTAGCAGTAAATGCCCTGCCCCTTGAGATCGTGCGGATATCCGACGACGGCGGCTTCCGCCACCTTGGGATGCGAGACCAGCGCGCTCTCGACTTCCGCCGTTCCCATGCGGTGACCGGAAACGTTGATGACGTCGTCGACGCGGCCGGTGATCCAGTAATAGCCGTCGGCATCGCGCCGGCAGCCGTCGCCGCTGAAGTACATTCCGGGATAGGCCGAGAAGTACGTCTTTTCGAAACGATCGTGATCTTTGTAGATCGTCCGCGACTGGCCGGGCCAGCTATCGAGGATGACGAGGTTGCCCTGCGCTTCGCCCTCGAGCAATTGCCCCTTGTCGTCGACCAGCGCCGGCTGAACGCCGAAGAACGGCTTCGTCCCGGACCCCGGCTTCAAGTCGGTTGCGCCGGGAAGCGGCGAGATCATGATGCCGCCGGTTTCCGTCTGCCACCACGTATCGACGATCGGGCAACGGCCTTCGCCAACGACATTGTAATACCACTCCCACGCCTCCGGATTGATCGGCTCACCGACCGACCCGAGAAGCCGAAGCGAGGAACGGCTCGAGCGTTTGACGAGATCATCGCCCGCGCCCATCAGCGACCGGATCGCCGTCGGCGCCGTGTAGAAAATCGACACCTTCCACTTGTCGACAACGTCCCAGAAGCGCGACGCGCTCGGATATGTCGGAACGCCTTCGAACATCAATGTCGTCGCGCCGTTCGCAAGCGGGCCGTAGACGATGTAGCTGTGACCCGTCACCCAGCCGACGTCGGCGGTGCACCAGTAGATGTCGCCATCGTGGTAGTCGAAAACGTACTGGTGCGTCATGGACGCATAAAGCAGATAGCCGCCGGTCGTATGCACCACACCCTTCGGCTTGCCCGTCGATCCCGACGTATAAAGAACGAACAGCGGATCTTCCGCGCCGATTTCTTCCGGCGGGCATTCGCCGGAAACGGATTCGAGTTCCTCGTGCAGCCAAAGATCCCGCCCCGGCGTCCATGCCACCGGGTTGCCGGTGCGGCGCACGACGAGCATTTTTTTGTCGCCAGTACATTTGGCGAGCGCGGCATCGGCATTCTTTTTCAGAGGAACGGGTTTGCCGCCGCGCAGACCTTCATCCGCGGTGATGATGACCGACGACTCCGCATCTTCGATGCGGTTCTGCAAGCTGTCCGGCGAGAAGCCGCCGAAAACGATCGAATGCACCGCGCCGATGCGCGTGCAGGCGAGCATGGCGTAAGCTGCTTCCGGAATCATCGGCAGATAGATCGTGACGCGGTCGCCTTTCTTGACGCCGTGCTTCTTGAGCACGTTCGCGAACCGCTGCACGCGCTCGGAGAGTTGCCGGTAGGTGATCGTCTCGCTTTCGTTCGGGTTGTCGCCTTCCCAAATGATCGCCACCTGATCGCCGCGCGTTGCCAGATGCCGGTCGATGCAGTTCGCGGAGACGTTGAGCGTCCCGTCCTCGAACCAGCGGATGTCGACGTTGCCGGGTTGGAACGAGGTGTTCTTGGCGCGGCTGTAAGGTTTGATCCACTCGAGCCTCTTGCCGGCGTCCGACCAGAACCCCTCGGGATCGGAGACGGACCGCTCATACAATTCCCGGTATTGATCGGCGTTGATGTACGCGCGTTCCGCCCACTCAGCGGGAACGGGATAAACTTTGTCGGACATTTCGAACGTTCCTCCGGCTAGCCGTCTGGGAAGCGGCCATTAATTTCATCATTATGATGCGACAATCCGCCCGCCACAACATGCTCGAAGGTAGGACCGAAATTCGCAACCGTCAGGCACGCCAGACGGCTGTCCGCTTGATTTCCGCATCTTCGAGTTCGCGCGTTACGGGCACCTGGTATTCAATGAGTTTTTCGAAGCGTCCGCGCGGGAAATAGCTCCGTTGCGGGTCGCCGATGAGGACCGTGCATCCCGCCAATTTCGCGGCATCTATGAAGCCCAGCACCCGGTCGGCAAGCTCACGTTCATAGAAGAGATCCCCGACGATGACGACGCCTTCCTTAGGTCCAGACCGCGCCAGAAGATCCACCTCCGTGACGTCGATATGAACGTTATTAGCCTTACCGTTGAGGCCGCACGCAGCAAGGGCCAGGGCGTCGATGTCGGCGGCAAGAACGTGCGCCGCTCCGGTTTTGGCGGCTGCAATCGCGGAGATACCGGAACCTGATCCAAGGTCGAGCACGGGAAGCCCCCGGCAGATGTCTGGAGTGTCGAGCAGATAGCGCGCCGCGGCCTGCCCGCCAGCCCAGGCGAAAGCCCAAAAGGGCGGCGGCACGTTCATTTCTCCGAGCTGTTCTTCCGTCTTCTGCCAGATCGGCAGCGACTCCGCGGCCAGATGCAGCAGGATTTCCGGCACCAGAGGCGGCGCCAGCAGTTCGGTATTCGCTTTGATGAAATTCGCGAGCGATTGTGGGTCAGCGCGATCGAGACGTTCGCTGCTCACACCTTGAGCTTCCGCTGCTCGACTCCGCCCATGCGGCAGACTTCTTTCCATTCGTCGGCGGAGACCGGCTGCACCGAGAGGCGCGAATTGTTGACCAGCACCATGCCGTCGAGCTTCGGATTGGCTTTAATGGCTTCGAGCGTCACCGGGTTCGGCACCGGTGCGACGGCGGCAACGTCGACGCACTCCCATTTTCCGGTTTCGTCTTTCGCTTCCGGATGCGCCAGCGCGATGATGCGGCAAATACCGACGACGTTCTTCCCCTCATTCGAATGATAGAAGAATCCGAGATCGCCGACCTTCATCGCGCGCATGTTGTTGCGCGCCTGATAGTTGCGCACGCCATCCCAGGATTCGCCCTTCGCGCCGCGCGATACGAGCTCGTCCCACGAAAACGCGTCGGGCTCCGATTTCAATAGCCAGTAAGCGGGCATGCGAAGGGCCTTTGCAAAGCATCGAGGCGTTGCGTAGCGTGAAACGCGAGGCCGCTCAACCCGTGCCCAAAAATCAAAGACCCCACGCTCGGCGAGCATGGGGTCCTTGGACGCGACACGACAGGAGACGCTTCTTCAGCGTGGGGCCTGGACCTCAAGGGTCGCGGCCGCCGTTGAGGCCACATTGTCGAAACTGTCTTGAGATTCGGTAAAGGCGTCGCCATCCGTTACGGCGCTGCCGCGACGTCGTCAGTCCTCGGCCTTGAGCGGACGCTGCATCAGTCCGGCGATCGCCTCATCGACGCCAAGCCGCCCCTCGATGATTTCATGCACGGCCTCCGCAATCGGCATCTCGACAGCCTTGCTGCGCGCCAGGCCGACGAGCGCTGCCGCCGTGTAGACGCCTTCCGTCACGGCCGAGCGCCCCCCGAGGATTTCCGAAAGCGTGCGCCCCTCGCCCAATCCTCGTCCGAGCGACATATTGCGTGACTGCGCGCTGCCGCACGTCAGAATGAGATCGCCGAGGCCCGACAAGCCGAGCAGCGTTTCGGGCCGTGCGCCCATCACGTCTCCGAAGCGGCGCAGTTCGGCGAAGCCGCGCGTGACGATCGCCGCATGCGCACTGGTCCCTAGCCCGCGCCCTTCGACGATCCCGGCTGCAATCGCCAGCACGTTCTTGACGGAACCGCCAAGTTCCGCGCCGAGCACATCGCTCGACCAATAGAGCCGCATCTGCCGGGACGACAGCGACGCGGTCAGCGCACGCCCGACCGCTTCGTTGCGGCAGGCAAGCGTCAGCGCCGACGGCAATCCTCGCGCGACGTCGGCGGCAAAGCTCGGCCCGGACAGCACGGCGCGCGTCGCCTGCGGCACGACCTCTTCGAGCACGTCGCCCATGAACTTGCCTGTCGCCTGCTCGATCCCCTTCGAGCAGATGACGATTGGCACGCCAACAGGCAGGTGCCGCGCCAGATCGGAGAGGACGGCACGCAAATGCTGCGCCGGAGCGACCGCAAGGATCGCATCCGCCGTCGCAACCTTCGCGAGATCGCCCGTCGCGCGGATGGACGCGTTGAGATCCACGCCCGGCAGAAACACGCGATTGACGTGACGAGCATTGATATCTTCGACGATTTCAGGCTCACGCGCCCAGAGCGTCACGTTCGCATCGTTGTACGAAAGCGTCTGCGCGAGGGCTGTTCCCCACGCGCCACCGCCGATGATGCTGATTGATCGCAATTGCAAAGACGCGTCCCCCACTCCGATGCCGCCAAAGCTTAGCACGCCACAATGACGCGTGCGTCAGACTTATGCTTTGACTCCCGCACCTGTTGCTTTGACGGCGTCGGGATCGAGCGGCCAGCGCGGTCGAACCGGCGCCTGCAATCCGTCGGCAAGACCGAGCGCCAGCCGTTCTGCCCCGGCCCAGGCAATCATCGCACCATTGTCGGTGCAAAGCCCGAGCGGCGGCGCATGAAACGTAAATCCGAAATCCTCCGACACGCCAACAAGCGCCGTCCGCAGAACCTTGTTCGCCGCCACGCCGCCGGCAACGACAAACGGTTTTGGCCGATCTTCGGGAAGCGACGACAGAGTAACCCGCATCGCACGCCGCACGCGATCCGCAACACTTTCGCAAACCGCCGCCTGGAACGACGCACAAAGATCGGCGACATCCGTGGCCGACAGCGGCGCGATCTTCGCCGCCGCATGCCGGACCGCCGTTTTCAATCCAGCGAATGAAAAATGCGGGTCCTCACGACCGGCCATCGGACGTGGCAGATCAAACCGCTTGGGATTGCCGCTAAGCGCCGCTTTTTCGACGGACGGACCGCCCGGCATCGGCAGACCCAAAAGCTTCGCCGTCTTGTCGTAGGCTTCCCCCAGCGCATCGTCGATCGTCGTCGCAAGCCTGCGATAGCGGCCGACATCCTCGACCAGCAGCAGTTGCGTATGCCCGCCTGAGACGAGAAGCATCAGGTAGGGCGGCCGAACGCCGTCAGTCAAACCGACGGTCAGCGCGTGCGCCTCGAGATGGTTGATCGCGAGAAACGGTTTCCCCGTCGCAAGCGCCAGCGCCTTGCCCGTCGTCGCCCCGACGATGAGGCCACCGATCAGCCCCGGCCCCGACGCGGCCGCAATGCCGGAAAGATCGGAGAATCCGATTTTGGCTTCCGCCAAGGCGACCTGCACCAGCCGGTCCAGGCAATCGGTGTGGGCGCGCGCCGCAATTTCCGGAACTACGCCGCCGTAGATCGCGTGCTTGTCGAATTGCGATAAGACGACGTTGGAAAGAATGCGCCCCTGCCCGTCCGCACGCCGCTCGACGACGGCCACGGCTGTTTCGTCGCAGCTCGTTTCGATGCCGAGTACGAGTGAAGAACCTTGAGCGGAATCGGCGTGCGGCATCATCTCGTTAAGTTCTTGCTGGGCGAGGTTGGAATTCGCGTTCCTTTGGAGCATTAATGGCGCCCGAATTGGCCTGCGGGCCGAGTGCCCCGCCTAGCATCCGGAGAAACCTCTTTGCAAGCTGCCCGCATTCGTATCGGGACCCGTGGCTCGCCGTTGGCGCTGGCTCAGGCCCATGAAGTCCGCGATCGGCTCGCCAAGGCTCACGGACTGTCCGAGGACGCCATATCCATCACGATCATCAAGACGACCGGCGATCGCGTGACCGACCGCCCGCTCTCCGACATCGGCGGAAAAGGCCTGTTCACCAAGGAGATTGAAGACGCGCTCTTCGCCCGCGAGATCGACATCGCCGTGCATTCCATGAAGGACATGCAGACGGAATTGCCGGACGGGCTCGCCCTCGGCGCGGTCCTGCCGCGCGAAGACCCGCGCGATGCCTTCATCTCCCTGAAGCACGCCAATATCTCTGCGCTGCCCACAGGAGCGATCGTCGGAACCTCGTCGCTCCGGCGCAAATCGCAAGTGCTGAGCATCCGCCCCGATCTCAGCGTCATCGATTTTCGCGGCAACGTCGAAACGCGCTTGCGCAAGCTCAAGGACGGCATTGCCGAGGCGACGTTCCTCGCCGTCGCCGGATTGAACCGCCTTGGACTTTCCGACCGGATCACCGCGATTGTTCCGTCCGCCGACATGCTGCCCGCCGCCGCGCAGGGAGCGATCGGGCTTGAAATTCGCACCGGCGACAAGGAGGCCGAGGCTTTCGTTGCACCGCTGAATGACGTGAACTCGCAACGCGCTGTAACCGCGGAGCGCGCGTTTCTCGCGCGCCTTGAAGGCTCGTGCCGGACGCCGATCGCGGCTCATGCGACGATCGACGGCGAGCAGCTGTCGTTTCGCGGGCAGGTTCTTTCCCTCGACGGTCAGCAGAAATATGACGTCTCGCGCTCAGGCGCAGCGAACGCAAGCCGCGACATCGGCCTCGCTGCAGCCGACGAAGTCCTGAGCAAAGCCGATCCCGCCCTTCTTGTTCGCTCGAGCGCCTGATGCACGTTCTTGTCACGCGTCCCAAAGACGACGGCGAGACGCTGAAAGCAGAGCTTGAACAGCTCGGCTGCAAGGTGACGCTTGAGCCGCTGATCCGCATCGTTTCGAACGACATTCCCGCGACGGCCATCGACGAAACGTCGACGCTCATCATAACGAGCCGCAACGCCTTAAGAGCGCTGGCGAAGTCACCGGCTCTTACGCGCGCGTTGACCCGGCCGTTGCTTGCCGTCGGTCCCGGCACCGCCGCTCTCGCGCGCGAAATGGGGTTCACCGACATCTTCGAAGGACCCGGAACCGGCGCCGAGCTCGTTCCCGAAATTACCCGGCGATCGGAAGCCGGCGGCGGAGCGTTCGTTTACCTTTCGGCCGATCGCATGGCCTTCGATGTCCCGTCTGCTCTTGCCGAACGCGGCATAGCGATCCGGCGGGTCGTCGCCTATCGATCTGTTGCAGCGGAAACGTTGTCGCCACAGGTTGCCGATGCGCTTCGCGACGGCGCGATCAATGTCGTCGTTTTGATGTCGCCCAGAACGTCGGAAACCTGGGCGAAAATTGCCCCCGTCGCCGCAAAACCGAACGATCTTTCAGACATAAGCTACGTCTGCATTTCTGAAGCCGTCGCCAATGTCGTGAAATCGGAGCTCGGTCCGCAAGCCATCATAGTTGCCAACCGTCCTAACCACGAAGAAATACTTATCGTGCTGAAACGTCTCGCGGCACGTCCGGAAGCAGAGTAAGAAAGCGCAAGCAGGAGCGAATTCCGGGTCCGGCAGAAAGTTCAGCAAGCTCGACAAATCTCTTCAGGGATTTGGAAGTCGTGGAATTCGTTACGAGTTTCGTACGGAGTCGTGAGTACTGATGGCAGACGACAAATCGAGTAAGGGCTCGAGCGCGCCTCCCGGCGGCCCCGCCAAACGCCCCCATGCAACGCTCGACCTGAAAGCGACCGAGATCAAGATCACGCCCGTCGCGAAAGGCCCTGAGCCCTCGGCGTCGAAGAGCGCGTCACGCGCCATGCCGGATAAGCAAGTTCCCTTCCCCGCTGCAGCGTCGGCATACGCGACGTCGGAAAACGTACGCCCCCAATCGAACTCCGAGGCCAGGATGCAAGCCGAACCCCAAAAGTCCGAGCAAGCGAAGCCGGCACCTTCGACAACCGATAAATCGGCGAACCCGAAAGTCGTCGTCGAACGGCGCGGCGGCTTCTTCAGCCATCTCGTCGCCGGCGTCGTTGGCGGCGTGCTCTCGTTCCTGGCCCTGCAATGGGTTGTCCCGGAACTCGGCCTCGAAACGACATCGTCGCGCTTTGCCAATGACACGGCATCTTTGACCGAACGCCTCGGCGCGCTCGAACGAAAAGTCTCGAAGAATGCTCCGGCATCCGATCTCGCCGTCGTCACCAACCGCGTCGCCGATCTCGAGAAAACCGCGCAAACGATTCCGGCGCTCACCGACAGCCAGAAGCAGCTCATCGCCGAAACCAAAGCCGCGCTTGCGTCCGCCGCCTCCGACAGCGGCTCGACCCAGGTCATCGAGCGCGTCGGGAAAATCGAAGACAAGCTCAAGGCTCTGGCCGATGCCGGCGTCAACGATCCGAACCCGACGCGCATCGAGCAGCTCGCCGGTCTGACCGCGAAAATCGTCGATCTCGAAACCAGTCTGCCGACGCAGCTCGCCGCCTTGCGCGCCAACGTGACGAAGGACGTTGACAGCCGCGTGCAGGCCGCGACCGCCGCAGGCGAAACCGCTCAAGCCGGTACGCAGCGGCTCGACAAGGACGTCGCGAACCTCAAGACGGACGCCGCGCGCATCGAGGCCAACGTCGATGCCAACAAGAACGCGACCGCCCGCGTCGCCGCCGATCTCAGTACCGTTCAGGATCAGGCAACCCAGGTCGCAACAGCCCTCGAAACGCTGAAAGCGAACGTCGCCAAACCCGCCGACGTCGCCGCCGCCGTTGCACCGGTCGCCGAGCGCACCGCATCGCTCGAAAACAGCATCCAGCAGGTCGTGCAAAGCGAAAGCGCTCGTAAAAAGACCGCCGAACAGGTCGTTCTCGCGCTGCAGCTGCAGAACCTGAAACGCGTAATCGAGAGCGGCCAGAAATATGCGGCGCCGCTGAACGAGATCGAAAGCGCCGCCGGAGACTCGCTCGACCTCGGCGCGTTGAAAGACTTGCAGAACACCGGCGCGCCGACGCTCGCCGAGCTCAAGACTGAATTCCGTCCCGCAGCCAATGCCGCAATGGATGCCGAATCCGGCACTCAGAATTCCGGCGTTGTCGACCGCCTGTGGGCGGAGGCCAAATCCGTGGTTCGCGTCCGCCGCATTGATCTGAAGCCGGACGACAAGAGCACGGAAGCCGTGCTTGGCCGCATGCAGGTGGCTCTGAACGACGGCCGTATCGGCGACGTTCTCGAGCTGTCGAAAGACCTGCCGCAACCGGCACAGGACGCAGCCCGTCCCTTCCTCGATCGGTTGAACGCGCGTGTCGGCGTTGACAGCACGCTCGCCCAACTCGAAGCACAGCTCAAATCGTCGATTGCTCCGGGCTCCGCGCCCGCGGCCAAGTCAGCCCCTTAGTCCAGCGAAGGGTTTGCGTCATGGTGCGCCTCGTCGTCTATCTCGTCACAATCGCATTGATTGCGTCAGGCTTGGCCTGGCTCGCCGATCGCCCTGGAACGCTGCAGATCGCCTGGCAGGGATACGACATCGAAACGTCGGTGTTCCGCGCCGTGGTGCTTCTCGCGGCAGCCGTCGCCTCGATCGTCTTTCTCTGGTCGGTGTTTCGCGCGCTCTGGAACAGCCCGGCTGCGATCGGCGGCCGGCTGGTGCAGCGGCGTCAGCGCAAAGGTCTCGATGCCGTGTCGAGCGGCCTGATCGCGATCGGCGCCGGCGACAGCACGCTCGCATCGCGCTTCGCATTGCAGGCCCGCAAATCGCTGCCGCATGAGCCGCTGACGCATCTTCTGCGTGCGCAATCGGCAGAACTCTCCGGCGATCGCGCCACCGCGCGACGTATCTACGAAGCGATGCTGGCGTCGCCCGAAACCGAGCTGCTGGGCCTGCGCGGCCTCTTCCTCGAAGCCCAACACCAGGGTGCCGATGAAGCCGCCCGCCAGTTCGCCGACCGTGCGCTGAAAGCCAATCCGAAGCTCGGCTGGTCGGCGACGGCGCTCTTCGAACAGCAGTGCAAGCAGAAGGATTGGACCGGCGCTCTCGAAACGCTTCAGCACGCGCGCAAGAACGGACACATCGCCAAGGCTGATGCCGACCGCAAGCGCGCCGTCCTTCTCACCGCCAAGGCGCAGAATGTCGAGGAGGATTCCCCCGACCGGGCGCTGACGCTGGCGATGGAAGCGCACGCTCTGGCGCCCGATCTCGTGCCCGCGGCAGCGATTGCCGGACGCATCCTGGCGTCGCGCGGAAATACCGCCAAGGCCGCGAAAGTCTTGCAGAAGACATGGGCAAAGTCTCCGCATCCCGATCTCGCATCCGCCTATGCTTACGCCCGCGTCGGCGACAGCACGCGCGACCGCTTCGATCGCGAACGCCAGCTTGCAGCGCTCAATCCGCATTCGATCGAAAGCCCGATCGCCGTGGCGACCGCCGCGATCGAAGCACGCATGTACGACGAAGCCCGCCGCGTGCTCGAACCCTTGCTGCCAGAGCGTCTGACCCAGCGCGTCGCAACGTTGATGGCCCGCATCGAGGCTGGCGATAACGGCGATAAGGGCCGCGTCCGCGAATGGCTGGCGCGTGCGATGAACGCTGCGCGCGATCCGGCATGGATCGCCGACGGCGTCATCTCGGATCATTGGGAGCCGACATCGCCGGTCGACGGCCGACTCGATGCGTTCCAGTGGCGCGTTCCCGTCGAGACGCGCGACGCGACACGCAATGAAATCCTGGCGCGCCGCATCGAAGAGCTGATCGCCATCGAAGCGCCGACCGTGGCCCCGGAAGCTCCGAGCCGCGAGGCCGCCACTGAAGCGGGTGCCGACGTCATCGACGCCGAGCCCGTGACGGTAACCGCTAAACCGGCACCTCTCCCCGAAGAGAGAGCAGCGGCGCCAACCGCGACGACCCCCGAGAAGCCGGTCGAGCAGGCCGCGCCGGCTGTCGCGCCGAAACCTGCCGCCACGCCCGAGCGAACCGCTACGGCCGATGTGCCCGCGACGGCCGCGGCGCGCGAAGCCCGTCCCGCTCAGCCTGTGCACAAGGACGCCTCAAAGCTCTATGTCGCGCCGCGCGCACCCGACGATCCGGGAACGGAACCGCCCGCACCCGAGCCCGAACAGCCGATTGCCCGGCGCAGCTTCAGGGCGGTCAGCTAAGGCCCGTCGCGATAAGTCGCACATGCAGGCTTCCGGACCCGATTGGGTCGAAAACGCGTTCGAAACGGACGCACGCTGGAGGCTTGCAATTCTGAACCGGTGAGGGTATCCCTCGCGCCTTCCCGCTTGGTCCAATCCAGCGGGCGGTTTGCCGCTTTAGCTCAGCCGGTAGAGCACGTCATTCGTAATGACGGGGTCGGGTGTTCGAGTCACCCAAGCGGCACCACTAAATCAATCGGTTATCTCCGTCGCATCTCTAAAAGAATCCCACGGACACCGATTTAATCCCACCCTGATACCGCAGTTCTGCCGGTGCGATCTTCCCCATGTATCCGAATGGTCCCGTGCTCCACGTTCAATCGCGAGCTTGCTTCGCAAGCGTTGTCGCCTAGCGGCTCTCGCTCCTTCATTACGCATTCGCTCGCTACGCTCGCTCACGCCCCCGGCTGAGCTAAAGCGGCATAAATCGACAACCAGCTGACCGATAAACCTGAGCCGTGCGTGTGTGGAGATCCTAGCCTCAACGGCCAAAGCAGCTGGGAACGTCGGCCACCCATAGGGGGAGACGGGCCTCGATGAGCGTCAAGAATTACCCCTTTCAGATCGCTGATAGAAATTCAGGATTCGACGTCTATGGGGAATCGACCTACGCGGTGGTACGGATATACCGCAGAGAGCACAAAATTAATGGGGGCATAAATGTCGAAAACTCGAGTTTTCGTCAGCTTCGATTACGATCACGACGAAACGCTAAAAACTTTTTTGGTAGGCCAAGCTAAGCACGATGACAGTCCTTTTTTTCTTTCGGACTGGTCGATCAAAGAGCCAATTTCGGGTGACTGGAAGAGCCGAGCTGAAAGCCGGATAAGGGCCATCGACGTGATGGCGGTAATTTGCGGTCAGCATACTCATACAGCTACTGGCGTCAGCGCAGAAATTGAAATCGCGCAAAAAGTGGCAACGCCGTACTTCCTACTGAAGGGATATTCAAATCTTGACTGCACAAAGCCGACCGCGGCGTTATCAAGCGATAAAGTATATAACTGGACGTGGGACAATCTTAAGCGACTGATCGGGGGCGCTCGATAATGAAACGAGCGCTGGTGGTTGGCATTGACCACTATCCAACAAAGCCATTATCGGGCTGCGTTCATGACGCGCGCTCGATAGCGAACCTGCTCGAAAAGAATGGAGATGGTGCGCCCAATTTTTCGGTACGACTTTTAGCAAGCGATGAAATTGACGTTTCGTCGGCAAAGTTGGCTGAGGGGCTGGAGGACTTATTCAATGGCGAAGCTGATCTTGTCGTTCTGTTTTTTGCCGGGCATGGGTGCTTAAACACGGATATGAATTCCGGATATCTCGTGAGTCAGGATGGAAAAAGGGGTAGTCTCGGTATCTCCCTTTCGGACATCATGGGTTACGCGAACAATGCGCGTCCAAGAATAAAATCCACTGTGATTATTTTGGACAGCTGCCACTCGGGGTTCACTGGTGAACTGCCCGGACTTGGAAAGGATTCTCCATCCCCAATCGGCGATGGAGTTACAATCCTCACAGCATGCCACCGAGAAGGCTCGGCTGCGGAGAGTGATGGGCAGGGGCTGTTCACCAGCTTGTTGATCGACGGACTGAGCGGAAGTTCGGCCGACATATGCGGACGCATTACACCCGCTTCACTCTATTCTCATATTGATCAGACGCTTGGACCTTGGGAACAGCGTCCAATCTACAAAGCGAACGTTCAGACGTTTGTAGTTCTGCGCACAGTCGAGCCAAAGGTTCCTCTCGCGGTGCTCCGAAGAATTCCAGAGTATTTCCCCGATCCGGCCTACATTTTTCCGCTCGATCCCTCCTACGAACCGGATCGGCAAAATGTACCGGAGAGCATCAGACATCTACCGATCGATCCTGAGCACACTCGAATTTTCAAAGAGCTGCAAACCTGCAATCGCCATGGCTTAATAACTCCTGTTGACGCTGAACATATGTATTACGCAGCAATCAACTCAACGGGTTGCAAACTAACCGCCTTGGGTGCCCACTATAGAAGTCTCGCAATTCTACAGAGAATTTGATCCCACGTTGTATGCTGTGGACGACCCAGAGGCGGACATCCAAACACCCTCGTAACCAAGCCGGAACCACTCGGGCGTCGCTTACCACTGGCAAGCCGAGTTGCCTTTTTCTGAGCCAGCCCGAGAGCGGTGCATCAGCTATTTTCGGCTTACCTGGCCGCCTTGGTCTCTGATCGGTAAATCAACTCGCCGCCGAACCGTTCGATACGCGAGATTTATCGAAGCGCGGCGAGTCGTGACGTAGCCGCATCGATCGCGCGCGACAACAAGAAGCCCTGCCGTTTGATCGGCAGGGCTCACAGGCTCGCACCACCCTCACGCTTGCCGGTTTCGATCCCGCTCGTCCGACCTGACAAGCAGCGGCGCGCTCCCGATATCGCGAGGCGTAACCAATGCGATCGTCATGAACAAGTCACAATGGATGTAACTGAACGCAACAAAGATGAAGTGAAGCAAGGCACACTGATTGTTCTCAGAATTTTCGCACGCGTTCGAACGTCGGAAAATTTGTTTCGCAACGCTCTGAAACCCCGACCGCCGTTATTGCGCAGTCGCAGGTGGCTGCGTGGTTCCGCCAGGCAAACCCTGCGAGTCATCGGACTCGCGAGCGCCGCTCTTCGGCTGCCCAGGATCAGCAGGTAAATTGATCTCCGGCGGCGGCTGCTTGTGCGCGGGAATATCCGGCGAGGTCGGAGAGACCTGCGAATTCCTTTCGCTTCCGGGTCCAACCTTCCCCGGCTCGACGTGGTCGGCATCCGTCTTGGGAATAGTCTGATCGGGAGTTTGCCGATGTTGCTGCGCGGGTTCGTTGCCGGACGGCTCGGCATACGCAAGGGTCATCGGCGCTGTGATGAGCGCCACACCGGCGCCAGCTAGCAAAACGCCCCGCATTCGAAGCACGCTCCTCTTCAGTTGCGAAGAGAAAACGCGGGCACAGCCCCGGCGTTCCGAGAAAAGAAAAGACGTCAGCCTTTGTTGTTTGGATGCACCGCGTTCGTCGATGATGACGGTGCCGTCGCAGGCGTCGGCTGCTCCTTGACGTTGACCTTGTCGCCGTCGACGATGTCGTCGGGCGCACTTTCGATCACGCGATCCTCCGGCGCCAGTCCGGATGCGATCTCGACTTTGCTGCCAAGATCACGCCCGATCGTGATCGGCTTCATGACGACCCGGTCCTCGGAATTGAGGATCGCGACGCGCAGGCCGTCCTTATCAAAAATGACGGCACTCGCCGGAACGACCAGAACATCCTTTTGATCGCCGACCTTCAACCGCACGTTCGCATATGCGCCCGGCATCAGCTCCCCGGCGGCGTTGTCGACGACAAGCTGCATGCGCGTCGTCCCCGAAGCAACATCGACGGCGCCAGCGGACGCTTCGACCTTGGCTTCATACGATTTGCCGGGACGCTCAGGCACGGTCAGCACCGCCGTCGTTCCGTTCGTGACCATCGGTACGTAAGACTGAGGCACGTTCACATAAAGCCGGAGCTTGTGAATGTCCGCGACGACAAACATCTCCGAGCCCGTGGAGCTTCCCGTATTGATGAGATTGCCGACGTCGGTGTTGCGCACCGTCACGATGCCCTCGAACGGCGCCACGATGCGCTTGTATTCCGACAGCGCCTTCAGACGATCGACGTTGGCCTGCGCCGACGTGACGAGCGCCGTCTTCGCTTCGAAATCGGCAGCCTTCTCGTCTGCGCCCTGCCGCGTCACGTAATCTTTAGGCAGCAGCGCCTGATAGCGTTCGTTCGTGACCTTCGCCAAAGCTGCAGTCGCTTTGGCGTTGTTGAGTTCGGACTGCGCTTGAAACAGCTGTTGATCGAGATCCGGAGCGTCGATCTCGGCGAGGAGATCGCCGGCCTTGACGCGCGTGCCGATGTCCGCCTTCCGGCTCGCGACGTAACCGCTCACGCGTGCAAAAATCGCAGCCTGCGAATAGGCGTCAAGCCGTCCAGGAAGTTCGATAACGCCGACGCTCTTCTGCACGCTGGGCGTCGCGACCGCCACCGTCGGCACCGATCGCTCGGCCGATTTGACCCGGAGGCCGGCCAGCGTCTGCTCCCTGCATTGAATGCCGGTAAATCCGATGAACGACGTCGCACCGATGAACACCAGCGCAGCCATCGGCATCTTCCAGCGCGAGCGCGCCCGTGTTTCCTTGGGCAACTCAGGCGGCATTGAATTCTCCCGGAATAAAATCGGTCGGCGCGGCGGTTGCCTTGCGCCGGTGCATCAAACTGAAAACAAGGGGAACAACAAACAGGGTCGCGGCGGTCGCAAAAACGAGACCGCCGATGACAGCGCGGCCGAGCGGCGCGTTCTGCTCGCCGCCTTCGCCGAGACCAAGGGCCATCGGCGCCATGCCGATGATCATCGCCAGCGCCGTCATCAGAACCGGCCGGATACGCACATAGCCGGACTCGAGCGCTGCCACGATCGGGTCGCCATGCTCGGCAAGCCGCTCGCGCGCGAAGCTGACGACCAGAACCGCGTTCGCCGTCGCCACGCCCATGCACATGATCGCGCCGGTCAACGCCGGAACCGACAGCGTCGTACCCGTCGTGAAGAGCATCCAGATGATGCCGGCAAGCGCAGCCGGAAGAGCCATGATGATGACCAGCGGATCCGTCCACGATTGGAAGTTGACGACGATCAGCAGGTATATAAGCACGATCGCACCGAGAAGTCCGAACAGCATCCCCGAGTAAGCGCTGTTCATCGTTCGGACCTGACCCAGCAGAACCGCAGTCGCTCCCTTCGGCAGATCTGCTTTGGCTTCGTCCACGATCTTTTGAATATCGGCTGCAACAGCGCCGAGGTCGCGTCCCTCGGTGGTCGTCAGAATTTGCACCATCGACTGGATGTCATATTGCGAGACGACTGCATTGGACGTCTTGCGACCAAGATTGATGACACTGCCGAGAACCTGCGGCGCCGTCGCATCCGCGGCCGTGATCGGCAAATTCTGGAGCGATGCCAGACTGTCCAGCGAATACTGCGGCGTCTGCATGACGATCGGATACGACACACCGTTTCTTGGGTTCAGCCAGAAGACGGGCGAAACCTGCCCTGAACCGGAAAGGCTCGTGCCAAGACTGCTCGTGACGTCGCGCGCAGTGACGCCGACGTATTTCGCGCGCGACCGGTCGACGTCTATTTTGAACCCCGGATTGTCGCGCGATTGCTGTATGCGCGCATCGGCGACACCGGGAACCATCCGGATCTTTCGGAGAAGTTTGTTCGCGTAATTGAAGTTTTCGGTGAGGTTCGCACCGCGAATTTGCAGATCGATCGGCGTCGGTGCGCCGAAGTTCAGGATTTGGCTGACGATATCCGCAGGCAGGAATGAAAAAGTCGTTCCCGGAAAACGCTGCGGAAGCTCATCGCGCAAAAGACTGACGTACTCCGCCGTCGGCCGATGCCCCTCCTTGAGCGCGATCTGGATGTCTCCGTCCTGCGAGCCGATCATGCCGGTGTTGTTATAGGAGACGTTGATGCCGCTGATCGGCATGCCGATATTGTCGACGATCGCATCGAGCTCTTCCGCCGGAATGATCGCGCGAATGACGTCCTGGATTTCCGCGAACTTGCGTGAACTCTCTTCGACGCGGGTTCCGACTTCGAGCCGCGCATGTATCAGGATTTGCCCCGAATCGACGGCCGGGAAGAAATTCCGCCCCAGATACGGGACCAGATAGAACGACAGTCCGATGAAGCCGAACGAGAACAAAAGAAACAGCGCGCGTTGCGACAGTGCCCGATCGAGAAGACCGCGATAGCTCAAACGCAAAGCTTCGAAGCCATGCTCGAACTTACGCTGGAAACGCATGAACGGGTTACGGGTCGGCGTGTCGTGCGCATTCGGGTCATGCGGCTTCAACAGAAACTTCGCCATTGTCGGCACGAGCGTTCGCGACAGGATGAATGACGCGACCATCGCGAATACGACGGCCTCCGCCATCGGCACGAACAGAAACCTCGCAACGCCTTCCAGGAAAAACATCGGCACGAAAACGATGCAGATGCAGAGCATCGACACGAACGCAGGCGTCGCAATCTGATCGGCGCCGTCGAGGATCGCCGTTTCGACGTCCTTGCCCTGCTCCAGATGATAATTGATGTTCTCGATCGTCACCGTTGCTTCATCGACGAGAATACCCACGGCAAGCGCCAACCCGCCCAGCGTCATGATATTGAGCGTCTCGCCGAGCGCCGACAGCGTCGCAATCGATGCCAGCACGGCAAGCGGGATCGATGTCGCGATGATGATCGTAGACCTGATGCTTCCAAGGAATAACAGGATCATCAAGCTCGTCAGCGCCGCCGCTAGAACGCCTTCGTGGATGACGTTATTCACCGCGCCGCGCACGAATAGCGACTGATCGCCGAGGTACGAAATCGTCAAAGCATCCGGCAGACCCGGCTTGATTTCCTGGACCTTGTCCTTGATGCCTTGAATGATTTCAGGCGTCGAGATTGCGCCGCTCTTCAGTACCGAAAGAAGCACCGAGCGCGCACCGTTCACATGCACGACATTCTGCTGTGGCGGGCTGCCGTCGCGCACGCGCGCGACGTCCTTGACGTAGACCATGCCACCATTGACCGCCTTGATCGGCAGGTCGCCCAGCGCCGCGAGGTCTGACGGAGCGCTGTTCAGTTGCATCGTGTATTCGGTCGCGCCGATCTTTTGCGTACCGACCGGATTGATCAGATTTTGCGCGTCGAAGGCGCTCGCCACATCTTGCGCCGAGAGGCCTTTGGCATGCAGCGCGGCCGTATCGAGGTCGATTTGGATCTGTCTCTGCTTGCCGCCGTACGGATAGGGAATGGCCGCGCCGGGAACGGTGACCAGCCGGATGCGGACCTGGTTCATTCCGAGGTCGGCCAGGTTTTGCTCGTTCAAACCTTCGCCAGCGAGCGCAAGCTGCAGAATGGGTACGGTCGATGCACTGTAGTTGAGAATAAGAGGCGCGGTCGATCCGGGCGGCAATTGCCTCAACATCGTTTGCGCAATGGCGGTCACCTGCGCATTGGCGACACTGATGTTGACCTTCGGATGAAAGAAAATTTTGACGACGCCGATGCCACTATAGGAATTGGCTTCGATATGTTCGATGTCGTTGACGGTCGTCGTCAACGCACGCTGGAACGGCGTCACCATCCGCCCCGCCATGTCATCCGGCGGCAGGCCCTTGTATTGCCAAACCGTGGCAATGACGGGAATGCGAATTTCCGGGAAAATATCGACCGGCGTCCTGATCGCGGCCAGCCCACCGGCGATCAAAATCAGAAGCGCGAGAACGATGAACGTGTACGGCAACCGGAGCGCGATGCGTACAAGTGCAGCCATGAGTTAAAATTTCTCCGCCCGCTCGAAGGTCATTCAACCACGGAGCCCTCGCCGCTTAACGGCCGGCAAGCCTCGATCCGTCTCAGTCCCGCCGCAATTTGCCAGCGACAAAATCGCCGGCGAGGAGCGGCTCCTATAGGAGCCGCTCGCATCGCCATGCTGCATAACCAATTACGATGACGAAGAGCAGTCGTTAAATTCAGTTAACTCCGCGCTGGCATCATGGATGTCATGCGCGCGTCGCCGGACAGGCAGCCTCCGAAAGCTAGCGCAGGCTCAACTCGTAAACGTAGAACGCAAGCGCCGCCGTGGCGAGCGGCACCCCGGCGATGTGCAGGAAGCTCAGGGATTTCCGCAGCCAGCCAACCGGCTCGATCCATTTGTTCACGCGCGCGATCGTAATGGCGATGATGATACTCAGCATCAGATAGCTGAATAGGAACATCCGGTCCGACAGCGTCTCGACGTTGGCATCGAGCTTCGGCAGCGCCAGATAGAGCGCCACTGCGGAGAGCAGCGCCGTCACCTGGATCGTGACAATCGCCTCGAAATGATGGGTCGAGATGAAGATCGACAGATAGGCGATCATCAGGATGAAGCCGAGCGGCACGACAACGCGCAGGAAATAATCTGTTGTCTGCCGCTTCATCAGCCAGACGAAATTCGCTTTGTAGAACGGCACGACACTCGGCTGGAGCGTCTGCGCATCGACGGTACGCACGAAGTCTTCGTCGTATCCGACGTACTGATCCTTCGGCAGCCAGCCATCGACGTTGACGAGCCTGTCGCGCAAATTGTCCGGCGGCGGTTGCACGATGAACGGCGCATTGCTGTTCTTGGGCTGGATATCGATCGAAAATCTCTGGGTGTCGAAGGGATAGTCGAGCAGCTGCGGCTCGAACAGGAACTTACCGGACACACGATAGATCTTCATGTGATCCGGGAATGCTTCGCTTTTGCCGCCGTCATGAATCGGCCGGACGGTGATCTGCCGGTCGTTTGATCCCGGCTCCAGATACGCGTTCGAGAATTCGATCTGCTCGATCGACGCGCCGCCGCGATCGTTCATCGACAGATAGAAGTCGGCGAGAAACGTCTTCTCGTTGTCGTTGATGTGCTCGGCCCGAATGAGATCGATATCGGCGTAGAGCGTATCGATCCGCTGCATGCTGTTGTTGCGCAGATGCACGAATTGCAACGGTGCAAGCTGTGCGTGCCCGAGACCGCGCGGCAGCATGAGGATCATCGGCGTTCGCGCCGCGGCGCGCGACGCTTGCTGGAACGACCAGTTATCGAACCGACCCTGGAACGTCCCGCGCCCCAGCCCATAGGCAGATTGCAGCCGTTGAACGATCAGGCTGCGAAGGTCCGGCAGGCTGGTCGTCGCGTCCTTTCCTCGCGCCGCTTCCGCGATAAGCCCGACCATGTCGGCGTACTGCGTCCCAGCCGACAGGGCCCGCATGTTGTCCTCATCGACGACGCTGAGAGGAACATCTTCGTCGCGTGCTTTGCATTTGCCGCTTTTCCATCCCGGCGCGGCATTGTTCTTCGCGCCCTGGAAAATCCAGGCGCTCGGATCTGGGGAATCCGAGACAAGCTTGCGCAGCCGATCATTGTAAACGTCAGGAAATCCATCCCAAGCGAGCTGGAAGATGTCGTTGGGATAAGCGGCATCGCCTTCGAGTCCGAGCGATGTCAGCCGGCCAGTGACGAAAGCCGGTGGCGTCAGACCTTCGGCCTTGAACTTTTTCAGGACGTCGGCTGTCCGGCTGCCGCCGACACTGAGAAACACCATATCGATATTTTTGCTCTTGAGATCGGCAATCGTCGAAGCGAGTTCGCCCGGATCGAGGAGGTCGTCGCCGACCATATGCAAACGGTGATCGGCGGCCATGACGCCCGTCCCGAACAGCTTCGTCAGCGCATCGCCGAAATTGCTGCTCGCCAGCTGCCCGTCGAGACCGACGAACGCGGGTCGCTCAATCTTCATTTGCTTCACGAACTCAGCGATGACCGGCATGCGCTCTTCATCTTCGGAAGGCCGGGTCGTGAAGACGTTCGGATAATCGGCGATGAGAGCGGCGACCGAAATATCGGAAACGAAAGGAATGCCGGTCTTTTTGATATCCTTGCCGGAAGCGTCGAATGCAGCCTTCGCGCGCGTCGAATTCGACATGCCGATCATCGCCAGCGTTTGGGGATCGGAGAGCGCGAGGCCCATATTGGCCGCCGCTTTCTTTTCGTCGCGCTGATCGTCGAGGAACGTCAGCTGCAGTCGGCGACCGGCAACGCCGCCATTGCGGTTGATGCGACGCTGCTCCTGCACGGCAAGGCGCCTGATGGCGGCCACTTGACCGTTGTCGTAGCAAAGGTCGTCTCGCGACGATATGAAGATGGGAACGCTCAACGGCGGCCGTTGCGCGGCTTCGACATCATCGACCGCGTCGACGCTGACCGGCATGCTGGCACTGACGATGACCGTGAATATAGCGATCAGAATCGCGGTCGCCCGGCGCAGCAAAATGGACGCCGTGCCGCGCATGCGGTCCTTGAACAACTCGCGATCCACCTGATCCCACCCGACGATTGCTTCCGTGCCAGAAAAAGCCGAGAGCCAGCCTACCCCTTGACCCGCCGCGCTCCTTTTAGCAAAGCCGTGCCTTTAAAGAATGGAGAAATTAGGTTGCCGGCTGGACACCGCCGAAAACCGCGCACGAACGGCCCGGCCTGAATGAATATCCGGCCCCGCACCGCGATCCCTTCGGCCTAAAGGTGCACCACTCTTGCTGCCGCTAGGGCCTCCGCCTACGTTCCGTCCGGCTCGCCTGCCCCCTCTGGAGACCGCATGCCGTCCGATTTTGCCCGCTGGACCTCCCGATTGATGCCGTGGCGAGCGCCGGTCGACGAAAATGCCGTTCAGGCCGCGCGGACTGCGGTGGCACACCTGAAACCGGCGGTTGTCGTCACGGGTGGATCGCGGGGCATAGGACTGGCGCTTGCGAAGCGCTTCATCGAAACAGGCCACACCACCGTCATCGTGGCGCGCAATTCGCTGAGCCTCACAGAGGCCGTCGCCGATTTGAAGGCTGCAACCGGCGTCGAGCCCCTTTCGATCCTGTGCGATGTCACCGAACCCAACGCCGCGGACGTCATTTCATCCGCGCTCGCCGACGCGAATTTGTATCTCGACGTGCTGGTCAACAATGCCGCGATGGGCCTCGCCGGACCATTCCTTGAACAGACGCCGCAAGAAATTTCGCGCCTCGTTGCGCTGAATGTCGAAAGCGTGACGCGGCTCACACGTGCAGCACTACCCGACATGATCGCGCGCCGTCAGGGAGGCGTATTGAATGTCGCGTCCGTCGGCGCCTACGTGCCGGGTCCCAATCAGGCGGCCTACTACGCCAGCAAAGCCTACGTCCTCTCGCTGACCGAAGCGATCGCCAGCGAAGTCGCCGGCCACGGCGTTCGCGTCTCGGCATTGGCGCCGGGTCCAGTCGAAACCGGATTTCATCACGACATGGGCGCGGAAAATTCCCTCTATCGCATGATCGTTCCGTCGATGACGGCCGACCGCGTCGCGCAGAGCGCGTATCGCGGCTTCATGTTCGGTCAGCGCGTCATCGCGCCGGGCGTCTCCAACCTCGCATTCGTCGTTGCGTTAAAGGTTCTTCCACACATCGTGACGGTGCCGATCATGCGCATGCTGCTGAAGCGGGATTTCTTCCAGCGTTAAGCATCCGTTGGGTTCCCGTTTGCTTTATCGCAACCAATTTCGGTTTATGTAGCAGGAAACCTGGAGTGAGGTATCGCGTATCCGGGTACTCCTCGCGGCCGCGCTCTGCGGGCTCTTAAGGGCTCGGTAATTGCAGCGCGGCCGCGCCCCATTTCTCCGGCATCTGTGAACAGTATCTCGCCCGGCCGCTGCCGTGATCAGGTCAGCAAGCGACCGTGGCGAAAGCTTTGCACCCTCGGGACAGTGCGCTGTCGGCGTGCTATGTAGCCGCTCGACAAAAACAAGAGGCCGCTTGAACCGGCCTCGCCGGATCCTGGAAACACCCGCCGTGCCACAACCCGTAATTGCCGCAACCGGGCTTTACGTTCCGCCTCATAGCATCAGCAATCAGGAACTGGTCGACGCTTTCAACGCGTTCGTCGCATCGTTCAACATCGAGAATGCGGCCGCCATCGCCGACGGAACCGTCGCGCCGCTGCAGCCCTCGTCCGCCGAGTTCATCGAGAAAGCGTCGGGCATCAAATCGCGCCACGTGATGGACAAGACGGGCATTCTCGACCCCGCCGTCATGCGGCCAATCCTGCCAGAACGCCCGAACGATGAGATTTCGGTCCTCGCCGAAATGGCCGTCGCCGCCGCCAACGATGCGTTGGGCCGTTGGGGCGGAGACAAAAGCGACATCGGCGCCGTCATCTGCGCGGCATCCAACATGCAGCGCCCCTACCCCGCGATGGCCGTCGAAGTCCAAGACGCACTCGGGCTGAGCGGGTTCGCGTTCGATATGAACGTAGCTTGCTCATCAGCGACTTTCGGCTTGAAAACGGCCGCCGATTTCATCGCCAGCGGCTCGACGAAAGCCGTGCTGATGGTCAATCCGGAAATCTGCTCCGGGCACCTGAACTTTAGAGATCGCGACAGCCACTTCATCTTTGGCGACGTTGCAACCGCCGTCGTCGTATCCGGATCTGAAACGGCCGGTGCATGGCGCATTCTCGGCACGCGTCTCAAGACGCAATTCTCGAACAACATCCGCAACAACTTCGGATTTCTCAACCGCGCGGCACCCGAAGGGATCGGCAAACCCGACAAGCTGTTCGTTCAGGAAGGACGCAAGGTCTTCAAGGAAGTCGTTCCGATGGTGTCGGACATGATCCTGTCGCACGCGCGCGACATCGGCCTCGATCCGCGTAGCCTGAAGCGCCTTTGGCTGCATCAGGCCAACATCAATATGAATGAAATGATCGGCCGCAAAGTACTTGGCCGCGAGCCGCGCGCTGACGAGAACGTCATCATTCTCGATACGTTTGCGAACACGTCCTCAGCCGGCTCGATCATCGCATTCCATACTGCGAATAACGATTTTGCCGCCGGAGAGCGGGGCCTCATCTGCAGTTTCGGCGCGGGTTATTCCGCAGGCACCGTATTCGTCGAAAAGATTTGACCGCCGCGAACGCGCCTACGTCGTTTTCCGGAACGGGACGACGATATTGTCCTGGACGACCATCTCACGAACGACGTCGATCAGCCGCTGCCGTTGGAACGGTTTCCTGATCAGCGCCATCTGCTGATAAGCTTGTGGCAGCCCCTCACGACCGTAGCCGCTGACGAACGCGAACGGAATTCCTCGCCGGACAAGAACCGCGGCGAGTTCATCAACGGGATCACCCGCGAGATTGGCGTCCAGCAACGCGGCGTCGATGTCCTCGGTTTCGACCAGCGTCAACGCCTTTTGCAGCGTGGTCGCCGGGCCGACGATCTCGCAACCTTCGTCTTCCAGGCTCGCAACCATATCCATCGCAATCAACGGTTCGTCGTCGACGACGAGGATACGCTTACCCGCAACAGTATTCAGTTGCTGCGAAGACTTCAGTCCTTTCACGGCCTGGGGCCCCTCGGTCAGCGGCCTGTGATACGAACCGCCGATGCCCGTTTCCGTATCCGGAAGCGGCAGGATGATATCGCATGTAAGACCATCAGCCTCGTACCGGATTGACGTCACGCCGCCGTGCGCTTCGAGGCTTTTTTCGATGAGGGTCGTGCCAAAGCCGCGTGACTGCGGAACTGTTACGGTCGGCCCGCCGCGTTCCTGCCACTGCAGGACGAGCTTACGTTCGGTTTCGGTGCGAACCATCCAGCGGATGGAAAGTCGCCCGCGCCGCTCGGAGAGCGCACCGTGCTTGATGGCATTCGTCGCGAGCTCATGCAGGACGAGGCTCAAATGCAGCGCAGCTTGCGCATTGAGCATCACCAGCGGACCGGAACACGTAATCCGCTCGTCTTCGTTATCTCCAAACGGCAGCTGATCGCGGATGAGCTCTGAAAGCTCTGCGCCCTGCCACGTCGACTGAGTGAGAAGACTGTGGGTCTTCGCCAGCGATTGCAGCCTGCCGCCGAAGCTCGTTGCGAAATCACCGGGGCTCTTCGCACGATGGACCGTTTGATTGGCAATCGACTGAACCGTCGCCAGCGTATTCTTCACGCGATGATTGAGTTCGCCGATGAGTAACTTCTGCAACCCCTCGGCGTTCTTGCGTTCGGTGATATCCCTGCCGACTTTGGAGGCGCCGATCAAGTTATCGGACTTATCGCGCATGGGCGATATGGTCACCGAAACGTCGATGCGCCGGCCGTCCTTTGCGAGGCGCACGGTCTCGAAATGATCGATGTGCAGACCTCGTCGGATGCGCGCGAGAATCTCTTCTTCTTCGAAATGCAGTTCGGGTGGAATGATGCGCGTGATGTGTTGGCCGATGATTTCGTCGGCCGTATATCCGAAGATCTTTTCAGCACCCGCGTTCCAGCTTGTGATGATGCCGTCGAGGGTCTTGCTGACGATCGCATCGTCGGACGAAGCAACGATCGCCGCAAGCCGCGCGGCTTTCAGTTCGTTCTCACGCCGGACGGTGATATCGCGGGTAATTGCGAGTTGACCGGTCTGCCCATTGAGCAGGCGGATCGGGACGGCATGCGTTTCCATCCGCCGGCGCGTTCCGCGGAGCCCGATAATATCGAACGTCCACATCAGCCTCTCGCCGTTGCAGACACGCTCGTGATTGGCCTGCCAGGCGTCACGAAACTCCGGCGCGATAAGGGAAAGAACCATCGTCCCTTCGACCTTGGCGCCGGGCTCGGCTTCGACCATACGCATGCCGGACGGATTCATCTGAATGAGACGTCCATCGGGTGCTACAATTTTAATGCACTCCGGACTGGCCTCGAAAATAGCCTCGAGCAGCTGCCGATCGTTTTCGAAACGGCATCCCCCAATCTCGTCAGAACTTTGATTGGGATAGGAAATTCCCTCTGAAACGGGGTTGTCCTTCATAGTACGTATAACTGCCCCTGCGCGCTAAACCTGTCCGACAGACTGCACGGTTCATCCAAGTAGGATGCAACACTCGACGCCTGGAATTGGTTCCATTTCAGCCGGATCACGCAAGACTGGCTGCGAGGTTGATCGTCAGTGCCAAGACCATGGTGTTGAAAAAAAATGAAACAATGGCATGCAAGGTCGTCAGCCTTCGCATCGACTTCGAATTAATCATCACGTCAGACGTCTGCGACGCCGCTCCGAACGAGGTCGCAAAATAGAAGAAGTCCCAATAGTCGGGCTCCTTATCTTCAGGAAAATTAAGCGCTTGCGGCGCATCCTTGTCGACCGATCTGTGCGGCGCGTAGAACTCGTGAGCATAGTGCAGCGTGAACACCACCTGCGTCACGAGCCACGATATGACGATCGTCGCTGCGGCAAGTCCGACGAAAAAGAGCTTGCCGTCGGTCGAGGCGCCCTTAGCTTCGGCGATGATGCCAAAAATCGCGGAAAAGCTTGAGAAAATCGCGAGCAGCACCACAACGAGGATCACAATGGCGCTGTCATCCTGGCGTGCCGCTCGCCGCTTCAGCGCTTGTCCCGAGCAACTCGACATCACGCGAAAAGCCATGACGAGATAGACTCCGCCGCCGGCGCACCACGCCATCGCTTCGCGAACCGGGCCGCGAAACGAGTTTGGCAGGAGCATGAATACGGCGAAGCCGGCAATCGCGGCGGCGAAGGCGCGCGGCCGCAGGACGAGTGAACGCCAGACCGAATGCGGACTGTACCACGCGGCGCGCTTGTGAACCGTCGCTGAGCTGTTCATGGGTTTGCATGTATCCTGCCGGCGGGGAACTCCGAATAGACACACGCCCAAACGCGCCTGCAAGCCACAAGTTCGGCGGTCGCCCCCTTTAACAGAACCAGATTCATTCGAACGATCCCGGGCAATAAGTGTCAGCCCTGGGAGGCTAGGACTTGTGGCCTATGGCCTCCCGCTGAATAGCGAACCACGTCGATAAAGATGTCTCCTCAGTACGACGCACCCCGAAAGGTCAGGAGCCACTTACCATGGGACCTGCGCTCGCATCCGATACCAAACGATTGGCTTTGTCCGCGGAGTCACGGCCACTGGTTGCCGTCATTGAAGACGATTACAGGTCGTCACTCGCACTCACGATGCTCATCGACGACTGGGGTTATGCCTGCATTGCCGCCCGAAGCTCTCGCGAAGCCATTCGCACGCTCGGCGTACGCATGGATCAGATCGCCGCGATCGTCACGGATATCGAGATCGACGGTCAGATGCGCGGCGTCGTCGACGCGCTCGCCATTGCATCCACTTTGGGCCGCCCCATTCCAACGATCGTGACCACGGGCCACGGAGACTACGTAGCGGATTGCAAACCGTTTCCCGTCATTCGCAAACCGTTCGATCCCGATATCCTGCACGCTTGGCTTGTTCAGAAGCTCGGATATCGTTGAGCCCGATCGCCGGTCGCTCTTGCGCGAGCGGATCCGCAGTCAGCGCCGCGTCGCCAATTCGGTGCGGTTTCGGGCGCCGAAATGCGAAAAGAGAGCCGCCAGGTGAATCTTCACCGTGCCTTCCGCGATCTCGAGTTCGCGCGCGATTTCCTTATTCGAAAGGCCGCGCCGAACACATTCGAGGACATCGCGCTGACGCGGTGAAATCGGCTTCGAGGCAGTTGCGCTGCTGGCGCTCGCCTTCTCAGCCGGCTCAGGCAGCACGCGAGCCGCAACCGTCGAGCCTTGAGACGTCATGAACCTCGGCACATAGATACGCCCATCGAGGATATCCCGCAGTGCTGCAACGATTTCATCATCCTGCAACGACTTCGGCACATAGCCGCCAAGCCCGGTCGCGACGGCTTTTAAGACATCGCTGCGCTCTTCCGAACCTGAGACGATCGCCACGCGAACGTCCGGGTACGTCTCTTTGATGACTCCAAGACTTTCAGGACCGGAAACGCCCGGCATCGCCAGATCGAACAGCGCAAGCCCGATCCCATCAAGCTCCGACAAACGATCCAGCGCCGCATCGAAGGTCGCCGCCTCGACGACGGTGTTGAACCCCAGCCGGTCTTTCAACAGGTAGCTCAGGCCCGTGCGATAAAGACTGTGATCGTCAGCCACAAGCACGGCATCTCGTTTGGCATTCATCATGGGGCGACTCTGCGTTTTCAATCGGAACCAACATGCTCTTCGGCAGCGGGTTGGCGCGCTGCAGCTCTGCCTGCCTTTATGACCGCATGAAGCGTTGCAACAATCAGCTCCGGATCGGCCGGCTTCGTCAACCACGGCCTCCCGGATTTAGCAAGCGTCGCCAGCGTCACCGAATCCGTTCCGCCCGACAGTACAAGCGCCGGAATAAAACGGCCGGTTTCGTGAGACATCCGGCTAATGAATTCAAGACCCGTTTCTCGATCACGTAAATCGAAATCGAGTATCGCAACGTCGATTGTGAGGCCATCCGCGAAAGCCGCCTCCGCGTCTGCGGCACGCTGATAACCATACACCACGTTGCCGCGGTCTCTAAGATCGCGGCTCAGCGCCGCCACAATCAGTTCCTCGTCATCCAGAACCAGAATACGGAAGCCGTGAATCTCGGCTTCGTCCTTGGACGCACCGACAGCTGGCGGCATCGCTTCGATCACGCGTTGCGGCGGGAGAACGATGGTAAACCGCGAACCCTTTTGCCACCGCGAGCAGACGACGATCCGCATGCCCAGCAAATCGGCGTAGCGCCGCGCGATCGACAACCCGAGACCAAGCCCGTCGTTGGCGCCGCGTGCACGCTGATCGTTGCGAGAAAACTCTTCGAAGATTTTCTCGTGTTGCTCCGCCGACAGGCCTGGACCGCTATCGTAAACGTCGATCATGCGCTGACCATTCCTGCGCCGCGCAGCCAGAATGACACCGCCCTCATGCGTGAACTTCAGCGCGTTCGAAACCAGGTTTCGAATGATCGTCTCGAGCAGCGCCGGATCGGTCTCCAGCGTCCAGTTCTGGGAACGGCTCAAGAATTTCAGCCCGTTCTGTTCGGCCTCGACCTTGAAGCCGACCGACACGCGCTCGATGACGTCCGCAACCGACACAGCGACTTTTGTCGGCTCGATCAGCTTCGCATCGAGGCGCGAGACATTGAGCAACGCATCGAACATGCCTTTGAGGCCATGCAGGCCTTCTTCCATCTGCGCGACCAGGGTGGTCGCTTCGCCGCTCTGCACACGCCGCGACAGCGCTCTTGCGAACAGCGTGAGCGCGTACAGAGGTTGCCTGAGATCGTGGCTTGCCGCCGCGAGGAAGCGAGACTTGGCTTCGGTCGCCTGCTCGGCCTCGGCTTTGGCGCGCTCGAGCCCGATATTCTGCTCGGCGAGACGTTGCGTGCGCTCCCGCACCTGGCTTTCGAGCGTCTGGTTTGCCGCTGCGAGAGAAGCCCGTTGCGCTCCGAGTTCCGCGACCATCGAGCGGAGCGATTGCGCCAGGACGCGTGCCTCGTCGTAGCCATCGACCGCCGGAAAATCGACCTGACGCCCGCGGCGCAAGCCTTCCGCCGCATCCGCGAGCTGCAGCAAGGGCCGCGAGAGCTTTCCCGCGAGCATCCACGCGAGAATGGCCGCGAGCGCCGAAAACGCGATGCCCCAGAGAACAATATTCCGCTGCAGGCTTCTGACCGGCTCGAACGCCAGCGTCTGGCTTTCCCGGATGAGCACGATCCAATGCAGGCCCGGATACGACCGGTAGCCGTCGCTCTTGGAAAATCCGGTGACGTACGATTGCCCGTCCGGCCATTGTTCGACCGCGAAACTCGCAACACCCGCGCGCGCATCGTTGATGCTCGGAAGATCCAGCTTTTGGCCGGGGATATCGTCTGGACCGAATAGAATCTGCTTCTTATCGTTCAAAACGATGACATCGGCATGGATCGAATTCTTCATGCTGCCGAGCAGCGTGTCCTTGACCTCTTCGGCCCAGTCCGCGCTGAGCGTCGCCCCGAGCACACCCAGCGTTTCATCGTCATTGAACACGGGAACAGCAAGGTCGATGAAATCGGTCACGCGGCCAGAGGACGATTTCTCAGGACCGCTTTCGCCAACCTTCACGTCTCCGACGTAGGGTTCGTCGAGACCCTTTTTATACCACTCCTGATCTTTGACGTTCTGGCCTTCGCGCACGCCGCCGGTCGAGCTTTCGATCCGGCCTTCGCTGTTCACAAATCCGATCCAGGAATAGTCGGCATATGCCGTTTGAAAGCGTTCCAGCGCCGCACGTAAGGAAGCCGGCGTTTCGGTTTTAGAGGGGATCTTCGCAATCTCCGTCATGTCTTCGAGAGATTGCAGACGCTCGAACATCGCACGGTCGAGCTTGTCCTGCATTTCATCCGCGAGCAGCGCCAGAGACCGGCCGATCTGAAGTTCCAGACGCTTCACGGCATCGTGCGCGATGACGTAGGAAACCGCTGCCGTCAGCAGAAGCGAGACGACCGAAATCGCGGCCGCGATCAGCACTTTCAAGGAAACGCGTCGCATCGGGTGTCCGTCTTCCGCAGGACCGGCGGCAGCCTGAAACCCAATCGGGTCCGATATCAAGCCGGTTTGCATTAAATCTCGGTATGCTGACCGTTCGAGGCTCTGACTGCCTCGTCGCCGAGACGCCGAAAGCCCGTGCCGGGTAGACCGTCCGGCCTAATTGGCAAATTGCTTGTCTTAGACCGCACCGCTGAATGGTTTCCGAAGCGTATCGGGCGCAGTTAGCTGGTGCGCGCATGCTTGAACTTGATACCAGGCACCTCGTGCGCAAGCTTAGCAGGAGTTACCGATGCAAACCCCCCAGAATGTCGCCAAGCTGATACCCCTGAAAAGCAAGGAGCCGCCGCAGCAGCTCAAGTTCGCGCCGCATATCGGCAGGCTCGCCGCATTCCTTCAACATCACGAGCACCTGAACAGCCACGCGCGAGCCGAAGCCAACATCATCGAAGTCAGACGCTCGGATGCAGAGATCGCCTTCCATCTCGGCATCTCGATGGCGGCTCTGGAACAGTGCTTCAGTGAGTTGATACGCCAGAAGGTCATCCGGCTGCGCGGCGCGTTCCAGATCGAAATCCTGAACAGCACACGCTTGTCTGACTTGGCGCGATTGAAGCCCTAAAGCTCTCGCTCGCGCCGTCTCGTCTCCGAGAACCAGTCCTCGAAGACGCGCGCTTTTAACCCTCAAGCGCGCCACTTCGATAGAGGTCCAGCTCCCCCCGCTGGGCCTCTTACTATGTCGTAGGCGCGCGCACTCAAATACCGAAGCGCATTCCGCTACTCAGTGCTCTTTATCCGATGACAGATTCTGCTGCACGGGAATGTCGTGCCGGGCCATCAAATCGCGCCAGTCGGCAACGTGCTTTTCAAGCGCGTCGATAACAGACCGGGTAATGGTGTCGTCTTCGTAAGGCCCGTTCACCAGCCGAGCCACGCCCGACTTCCAGAATGCAAGTTGGCCTTCGAGCGTTGACAGCTCTCTGTTTGCCCATTCGATCATTGGCGAATGTCCCCGTAGATGTGCCCGCAATCAATTTACAGCAAATTTGATGGTTCTCGAAATCACGACACGAGCTTCTCGTGAAGTATCCCCAGCGCCGCACATGTCGCGCGCACCCGGGCGCGACCGCCGAAGACCTAGGAAAAAACCGAATGTGGCGCACGTAATACTTCGCAAATCTGGGCAGCATCGGGGCAACCGAACGCCCACCTTGTGAATTTGACACGCGAACGTCGTCGTCCTCGAGCAAACAGCATGAAGCCGTCACGAGATTATCCCAATATTTCGCTTCCTACCGGCCACGACGCAATTGCAGAAATTCGCCGAGTGCCTAACTAAGCACTCCTTTGTTTTCAACGCAGCCACCAGGACCACCGAGATGAAATCCACAAACACGCTGATCGCACTCGCATTGTTCGCCGTTCCGCTCGCGGCACACGCCGAGCCGAGCGGCAACGTCGAGATGGCGTTTGTTCCGAGCACGATGGACGTCACGCTGCTGAACGAAAACGGCAAGTTCGTCACCATCGACATGAAGAAAATCGCCAAAGGCGAAAAATGCCGGATGGATAAAGACTCCGTCATCATGAAGGTCGGGCCGGGCGCGACAGAAAACACCGTCCGCGTTCGTTATCTCGCGCCTCAGCTCAGCCATGGCGGCTGTCCGTTCATGACCGAGTTCGAGCTTTCCGACGCTGATTACACCTCGGCGCGCTCAGCCTTCACGGCAAAGACCGATGAGGCTTCCAAAAAGGTCGAGGATTTGAAGAAGCAGCTTGGCACGAAATGGAACGAGATCACAGGCAAGAAGGCCGATCAGTGATCTGAGCCGTCTTATCCGCCGAACAAAAACGAAGGCCGGAAGCATTCAGCTTCCGGCCTTCGACGCATGATCATCAGAACGAAGAAATCAGATCAGCATCCGCGGCTTTGCATGCAGCGCCCATAGCCCGGCTCGTCGACGCCCCATTGCCCGAAGCAGCTGTGCCGGGCTTCGCGGCAACGATCCTGCTGCGGATTATCTTGAGCGCCCGCCGTCGCAGCGCCTGTCATCGGAACATCGACGAATACGTTGAGACCGGGATTCCATCCCCAGCCAGGACCGCCAGGTCCATGTCCGCGTCCGGGACCCTCGCCCGCTATGGCTGAACCAGTCAATGCCGCCGCTGCGATGACGGCATACGCGAGGACTTTCATGGCCGCTCTCCCGCTGGCGATACCCGAAAATTTATTCCGAGCGAGCGTCGGCGCAAATGATTGCGGTCCGGTATACGGATGGCCCAATTCCAAGCTGAGGTTTCCGATCGCAAAATTTCCGCCCCATAGCGGAACGAACCACCCTCGCGCCGGCCGAGCGGGCCATCATCGACGCGACATGCGGCCTATACGAACACCGGCGGCGGCGTACTCGCGTTTTCAGGCGCAAGCCAGGCGGGGATCGGCAGATTTTTGGACGCCAGAAACGCCGGGTTGAACAGCTTCGATTGATAGCGCGTCCCGGAATCGCAGAGCATGGTCACGATGACATGCCCCGGCCCAAGCTCCCGCGCGAGCGCTACGGCACCCGCAATGTTCACGCCGCTGGACCCGCCGACACAGAGCCCCTCGTCCACCACCAGCTGATGCACGAGGGGAATCGACCGCGTATCGGGAATCTCGAATGAAAAGTCCGGCGCAAAACCTTCGAGATTTTTCGTAATGCGACCCTGGCCAATGCCTTCCGTCACCGACCCGCCGTGCGCTTCGAGAACGCCGCGCGCATAGAAGGAATGGAGCGATGCACCGGGCGGATCCGCAAGAGCGATCTTCACGGATTTGCTCCGCGCCCTGAGCCCAAGCGCAATTCCCGCCAGCGTTCCCCCTGTCCCGACGGCAGCGACGAAGCCGTCGACTTTGCCGTCGGTCTGCCGCCAGATTTCTTCCGCCGTCGTCCGCGCATGTCCATCGCGATTGGCGACGTTATCGAACTGGTTCGCCCAGACCGCGCCTTCGGGTTCCGTTTTCGCCAGCGCCTCGGCGAGACGTCGCGAATAATGCACGTAGTTGTTGGGATTTGCGTAAGGCACCGCCGGCACTTCGACGAGCTTCGCGCCGAGCGCGCGAACGGCATCCTTCTTCTCGATCGATTGCGTTTCGGGCATCACGATGACCGTGCGCAATCCGAACGCCGAGCCGAGCGCCGCCAAACCGATCCCGGTGTTGCCGGCCGTACCTTCGACGATCAACCCGCCGCGCTTGATCGCACCGCGTGACAGCGCATCCTCGATCAAGAACAGCGCCGCTCTGTCTTTCACCGACTGCGCGGGATTCATGAACTCGGCTTTGCCGAGGATCGTGCACCCCGTTTCTTCCGAGGCGCGCCGAAGCTTGATCAACGGCGTATTGCCGACGGCATGAATGAGAGTGTCGGCATAAGCCACGAATCGCGCCCCTTTTACCTATCAGCGATAAGAACAGGAGATGACTATGCCGCCGGCAACCTCGGCGTCAATCTGGGTGAATTACGCTCGGAATGCTAACCCGTTTACTTGCCGAGCCAGATCGTCCCGCTTTTGTTTGTCACCGGAACGCCGACGGCATTTCCATATTCCGTCCACGATCCATCGTAGTTGCGAACGTCGTATCCGAGGATGCGCTTCAACGCGAACCACGAATGGCTCGAACGTTCTCCGATCCGGCAATAGGTGACGACCGGTTGCGATCCATCGACGCCTTTCGCGGCATAGATGGCGCGGATTTCATCGACGGGTTTGAACGTGCCGTCGTCGTTCACGATCGTCCCCCACGGAACATTCTCGGCGCCGGGAATATGTCCAGCTCGAATCGAAAGCTCCTTCACACCCTCCGGCGCGAAAATCTTTCCGCTATATTCGTCAGGCGATCTGATATCGATGAGCTGCCCGGCGGTCCGCCCCTCAGCAATCGCAAGAACATCGACGAGGCGCGCACGCAAGCGGTCGTCGCGTGCCGGCAAGGCAATCGCCGTTTCCAGAAAGCTCGGAACGTCCGCTGTGACCGGAAGCGCACGCGCCTCCCAGAGCTTTCGGCCTCCATCGAGCAGCCGCACGTTCTCGCCGAGACCGTAGATCTCCAGAATCCATGCACCCCACGCCGCGAACCAATTGTTGTGATCGCCGTAGATCACGATCGTCGTATTTGGCGTGACGCCGGCTTTACGCAGACACGTCTGAAGTTTGTCCCGCGACGCGATATCCCGGTTCACGGTATCGACCAGATCGACATGCCAATCGAGATTGACCGCGCCGGGAATATGCGCGCGCTTATAAACGTCGGGATCGACGCTGACCTCGAATATCCTGACGTTCGGATTGTTCAGATTATCTTTGACCCAATCAGCCGTAACGAGAGGACTTGCGCCTGCCTTGACCATCGGAAATCTCCCTTTCGTTTTAAAGTGCGGATTTGCAAATCGTCCCGACATGGCCGCATGTCCGACGAAGATATTCTGAGCTCGGTCGATCGACTGCAGATCCTTGCCACCGGCCGATCGCAGCTTGAAAAAATTTCCCGGCTTTTCGCTCAGATCAGCAAAACAGTGCTTTAAGTTTTCGGAAACATCGGCGGTTCGCAGCCCGCAATTCAATTTTATACATCGTAATGCGATATAAAGAGAGACGCACATGCGCCATCGAGACGCAATCGTCGATTTTTATGCGGTTAGCTTGAAGCGACGGAAACGCAAGCCTGTGCGCGCAGCCGTCTAATCATTCCTTCATGTAGACCGGCGCTGGACCGGCCTCATCAGTGATCGAAAGAATTTCGAATGGCGCTTGCTTAGCCCCCGGCATGCCGGGAGAGCCTTGCGGCATGTTCGGAAGCGACAGGCCCTTGATGTCAGGCTTTTCGGCGAGCAGGCGCTTGATCGGGCCAACGGGGACATGCCCCTCGATCACATACTTGTCGATCGACGTCGAGTGACACCCCTGAAGCTCCTTACGCACAGATGACCGCGGCGGAGCATCCCGTATCTCGGCACGTGCATGCACCGTGACATCGAAACCGTTTTCGCGAAGATAATCCGCATACGCATCACAGCACGTGCAGCTCGGCTGCTTGTACAGCGTCGCAGCGATCTTGCCGTCCGCAGCCGCCAGCCCCGACATCGACGTCAACACGAGAACAACCAAAGCTAGACGTTTCACAGGCGGCTCCTTCTGACATCGGTCTATGCGTGCGCGCTCGATCGACGGCCAAAGTTATTGGCACTGATCGACCTCGACAACCCGAAAGCGCCAAGCCATCGGGACGAGCAGGTATACCAAATACCGCCCACCGGAAGTTGATCTGAGTTCTTGGAAATAATGGCGCGCCCGAAAGGATTCGAACCTCTGACCCCAGATTCGTAGTTTTGGGCAGAGCAGTCGGCCGTAGCATCTGGATTGGTCCACCCCGCCGTCGCCGCCAGCTATTGTGCCCAAGGGTACTGGCAACGTGGATAAGTTTATGATCTATTAAGCATAAGCCCCCTCGTTCAAGTAAAACTTACGCAATATGCTGCGCGGGGAGGTGGGGCCTTGACAAAGCGACCGAAACTTACCATACCATCAGCTATCGACGCTCGGGGTTCGTCCCCAGCACCCAGTCGGCACGATCCTTCTGGACCTACACATTCGAAGGTACTACCGGCATCCGAGGAACCTGCGGTTGCCATGCCCGCCAAGCGAAAGCTGAAGGCGGTTTTTATGTCGACGGCTTCAATTTATACCACGCCCTAGACGACCTTGGACAGCCACACTTGAAATGGCTGAACCTAAGAGAACTTGCGCTTCGACTAATTGATCACAACACGGAATACCTCGGCGGTATTTATTGGTGCTCGGCTAGAGATAGCGAAGGAGACATGGACAAGTATAAGCGCCATGTCGCTTATCAGAAAGCCCTGGAAAGCGTCGGCGTTGAAACCTTACTTGGGCATTTTGCTAACTCACCCATGAGATGCCAGCGTTGCTCGGAGCGCTATGAAAAAAGAACAGAGAAAGCGAGCGATGTGAACGTCGCTCTCTATGCGGTATCCGACGCGTTAGGCGGCCAAGTTGAAAGCATTTATTTGATCACAGCCGATACTGACCAAGCGGCTACGGCTACATTCCTTCATCAACATTGCAGCGACGTCAGACTGACGATTGTTGCCCCGCCTGGACGAATGCATAGCCAGCATCTGCTTGAATTTGCGCACGCAAAGCGAACTATAGAGGAGTCAACATTGATTGACTGCGTCTTTCCAAAAAACGTCACCAGAGGCGGAAAGCATGTTGTCGACAGACCAGATCGATACAATCTACCGCTTGGCTTTGTCACTGCAAAAGCTAAAGGCGCTGCTCAGCAGAGACGTCCCGTGGAAATCGAGATAAAAAAGAAGCGGCTGCCGAAATTAGCGAAATCATAGGGCGGCCATGCCATCTACCTATGAGAAATCGTCGGACTACGGCGGCCCAGCGCGCCCGGTCAGCCCCGCCTGATCGAGATGGCGCTGGCATCCGCGGCAGCAAGGGCTCCGACCTACCTGCTACTTTGCTAGCTGCCACAATAGGACATGCCGGGGCCGGACCTTGATCGCGCCACGTCGCGATCCCGCATGCCCCTGAGCGCTACGCAAACTCTCTTGGTCAGGAGTCCCTGCAACTTGGCGTCAGTCCGATCTAAGGCGCGCGCTTCAATCAACTGGACGGCAATGAATTGGGAAAGGTGTTGAAGATTTTGAACCGACGCGTGTCGAAGACGTGTCGAAAAGCGTCCAAGCGCCAAGAATTCGCGGCAAAATACCGATACCGCAACAGTCTATAAATATCAACGACTTCAGTACGTTACGTAACATGGCGCGCCCGAAAGGATTCGAACCTCTGACCCCCAGATTCGTAGTCTGGTGCTCTATCCAGCTGAGCTACGGGCGCATTTCGCTGCATCGGGGCCGATCGGCCCGCTCCCGGCAAAACCGGGCGGCGAAGCCCCCCTCTGTAGTGGGTCGCGAACGAGAGCGCAAGACCTCTCCGCCATGTCCCGATTGGTCAAATTCTCGCGGCCCTCGCCCCGGCACGAATTCAGGAATCACCCGTGGCTGCGTCAATCGCCGGTCCGATCCGGCAGCTCGATGCGAAAGCGCGCCCCTTTGGCGCTGTCGACCAACGTCAGCGTGCCGCCGTGAGCCTGCACGAGCTCGGCTGCGATCACCAGCCCAAGGCCCGTGCCCCCCTTTTTCGTCGACCCCTGGAAGGCCTTGAACAGATTTTCGCGCGCCTTCTGCGGAACGCCTGCGCCATTGTCGGTCACGTCGACGATCACCTTGCGCCCCTCGCGCCGCGCGACAACGCGGATCTCGCCGTCGGCTTTGCCCTCGACGCTTTCGATTGCCTGCATCGCGTTGCGCACGAGGTTGCTCAGCACGCGAAACAGGTGCTCATGGTCGGCGTCGATCAGCAGCGAGGCATCGATGTCATCGACGAAGGCAATGGCGCCCTCGCGGGGCAGACCCTGACTGTCCGCCACCTCTTCGACGAGCGGCTTCAAGGGCATCAGCTCGCGGCGCGGCGCGGCTTCGGAGACACCGCCGAACTGCAGCGATGAATTGCAGAAATGAATGGCGCGATCGAGCGAAGCAATGAGCTTCGGCACGAAGCGTTGCACGGTGGGATCGGGAATATCCACCAGACGGTCGGAAATGAGCTGCGCATTGGCGAGCATGTTGCGCAGGTCGTGATTGATTTTGGAAACCGCGAGACCCAACTGCGCCAGTCTGTTCTTCTGCGCCAGCAATCCCGAAAGCTGACGCTGCATGCTTGCAAGCTCGCGTTCGGCGACGCCGATCTCGTCGAGGCGTCCCGTCTCCGGCATGATGCGGCTCGCATCCTCGGGATTCTCGGCGAAGTGCAGCATATTCCTCGTCAGGCGCGTCAACGGCTTCACGAACAAACGGCTGAGAGCGAAATAGACGACGGCCGCCGTCAGCACCGACAGGATGATCGACAGCCAAAGAATATTGAGCCCGTAGCGCATCATCGCCGCGCGCAGCGGCGCTTCCGGTATGACGATCTCGATCAGATCGGCGTTATCCGGTCCGGCGTGTCCGACGACGCGAATGGTCCGCCCGCCATCGCCGAACATGGTCGTGATCGCATCCTTCATCTGCTGGAATTTGAGCCCGACCCCTTCCCAGAACGAGGCAGGTTCGCGCTGCAGATAGTAAACATAGTCGATCGTCATATCGGCTTGCGGAGCAAGCACTAGGCGGCGCTCGCCCTGCCGGCGCGATGCGATCGCGCGCACTTCGGCGGTTCGAAGAAGATCGGCGCGCAAGGCCGAGGGAATCTGTCCGCCCGGAAACGCATCGGAGGCGAGTGCCGCGAGCTGCGCTGCGGTCAGGCGCTCCTGCAGCCACGTCACGCGATAGTTCGCAATCGACGGCAGAAAGATCAGCGCTTCGGCGGCAAGCACGAAAACTGCAGTCAGCGCGATCAGCTTCGAGGGCAGACCGCGGCTCTCCCAAAATCGCTTCAAAGCGCGCCACGGTCCGGCGGAGGCCGACGACGGTCCCGCCTCGTCGCTCCCGTGTTGTCCGTCACCGTTGGAAATCGCGCGCTGCACCGATTTGAGAACTGCCATCACCCGAGTTGATTAGCCGAGCTTCGCCAGCAAAGCGATGACTTTACGTACATAAGGGTTGCTGGGAGATGTTGCAAAGTAACGGAAAGCGGCGCGTTTGTTAATTTCGGACAACGTCGGATAGGGCGAAATCCATTGCGTCATGGCTTTGATTTTCAAGCCCTGGGAAATGGCGAGCGACCACATCTGAATAAGCTCGCCGGCGTCCGCGCCGACGATTCCGGCGCCGAGGATTTCGCCGCGCTTGGAGGTCACGACCTTGATGTGCCCATCCGTGGTGCCTTCGGCCTGCGCCCGGTGATTTTCATGATAGGGCCAGCGCAGGACGTGAATTTTTCCGTGCTTCTCCCGCGCTTCCGATTCCGACAGCCCGACATGAGCGAATTCCGGTTCGGTGAACACGACGCGCGGAGACGCCCGGCCCGCAGCTTTTGCATGCGAGCGAAAGAGCGTTCGCCAAAGAACGACCTCGGCATGCTCCGCAGCCGTGTGCGAAGAAAGCGGACCGCCGATCACATCGCCGATCGCATAAACGCGGTGGTTACGCGTTCGAAGCCCGGCATTTACTTTGATGCCATCCTCACTCGTCCTGATACCCGCAGCTTCGAGACCGAGCGCGGCAACGTTGGCCGTTCGCCCGGCGATGACCAGCAGGTCGCTGCCCTCCACGCGCTCCGCACCGCGAGCCGTCTCGAATTCCACGATGACGCGCCCTGGCTCACCGGATACGCGCGTGATGCGCACGCCTTCGCGAATTGCGATTCCTTCGCTGGAAAGCTTGGTCAGCAGAACGGCGGCAAGCTCGGGATCTTCGTCGCCAAGCGCCTGCGCCGCATCGAGCACCGTCACCTGCGATCCAAGCCGGCGATAGGCCTGAGCAAGTTCAAGTCCCGTCGCGCCGGCGCCGATCACGATCAGATGCGGTAACGGCTTCGCATTCTCGAAAATCGTTTCGTTGGTGAAATACGGGACATCCTGCAGTCCCGATATCGCCGGAATAACCGGCGCCGAACCCGTCGCAATGACGAACCTGCGCGCCGTGATGCGAAAGTCCCCCGCAACGACCGTCGACTTGTCGACGAACTTGCCCGCCGCTGCGATGACGCGAACGCCGAGGCCGGCGAAACGCTCGGGCGATGCATTGGGTGCAGCATTCGCGATCGTGCGTTTGATGTGCTCGCGCACACCCGCAAAATCGATCAGTGGCTCGACACCACGAATGCCGAATGGCGACGCTGTCCGCATGGCGTTGGCGCGCTTTGCCGAAGCCAGCAAAGCCTTCGACGGCACGCTTCCGTAGTTCAGCGTGTCGCCGCCCATTTTGTGTTTTTCGATCAGGACGACGCGCTGGCCGAAGGCGGCCGCCGCCGCCGCGAGCGCTAAACCGCCCGATCCCGCGCCGATGATGCAGAAATCGGTTTCGATGGTCTGGCTGTCGGCTCCGCTTTCCGGGTTGTCCTTCGGCATCAACGGTTTCCAAGGTTGCAAGTAAAAGTTGCGCAACGCGGCGCGGCATCAATAGGGTTGACGCTAAAGCCGATCGCCGAAACAATCGAGAGCAGGCCCCGGGGAAGTTGTGCGCGAAGCCGAACTTGACCTTCGCCGCACGCGCTCCGGACCTAGCGAGACAGGCCCTTCAACGCGTTGACTTGCTCACGTGCCCAACTTATAAGAACCCGAATTCCGGAGAAATCGCGTCCCGCCTTGGCTTTTTGTCAGGCGATGCGGACTTTCTAAACATCGGAAAAAGCAACATTATTCGCTTCGCGCGTTACTGCGGCGGAAGCGAAATCTATTTGGACGGAGAGTTCCGTGAAGCGCACGTATCAACCGAGCCGCATCGTTCGCAAGCGGCGCCACGGCTTCCGTAAGCGTATGCTGACGGCCGGTGGCCAGAGAGTTCTCGCCCGCCGTCGCGCGAAGGGCCGCAAGCGCCTCTCCGCCTAGTTTCGGCGCGAACTTGCAGACATTGACCATTATGTACGCGCTGGAGATTGTTCCCGGCGCGTATATTTGCATGCGCGATCGCGACATCCTGCGTGCCGGCCACGCCATTCACCGCGCGCCGGAAGCATCCGTGATATAGTCGGCGCTGTTCGCGCATTTTGTCGCGGCTGCCGGCGGCCTTTGCGCGGCCGTCAGTTCTGGAGGCTCGAATTCCGACCCTGCAAACCTTGAAATCGCGCCCGGAATTCCTCGCCGTCCGAGGAGGACGCCGCTCCTCGACGCCCGCGTTTCTGATCGAAGTGCGCGAGCGCCCAGCAACGGAAAACGGCGGCACGGCGCGCTTTGGCTTCACGATTACGAAGAAGATCGGCAACGCCGTCACCCGCAACAGGATTCGCCGCCGGTTGAAGGCCGCGTTCGCGGCGACGGCTGAAGGCCGTGCCCGCCCATCCTGCGATTACGTCATCGTCGCCCGCCATGCCGCGCTCGACCGCCCGTTCGCGGCGCTGCTCGAAGACGTCGCACGCGCTTTCGCGGCATTGCATGACAATGCTAAGCGAAGCCGTTCCGGCGAAGCCCGCCCGAGACCCGGAAAAACCGTGGCCTCGAAAGGTTCGACGTGACGGGGTGCCCCCTTCCGTTTATGAGCAGTTCGCAACATTCCTATTTCCGGCTGAGACAGTCTCGCCAATGCCGGCGCTGACCCGAGGACTTAATGACTTCCCCGAGAGAACCTAAAGATCAAAACAACCTGATGTTCGCGGTTGCGCTGTCCATTCTTGTCCTCATGGGCTGGCAGTACTTCTTCGCGCGCCCGGAACTTCAGAATGAGCACGCGCGCCAGGAGTTCAATAAGAAGATCGAGGCGCAGAATAAGGATGGATCGTCCGAGACGCCGCCGAACGTCGCGAGCACACCCGTCGCGCCGCCGTCGACCGACGCGCCAACCGGTGCGCAAGCGCCCGCGACCGCGCCTGTCTCCCGCGAAGCCGCTCTGCAGGGGTCTCAGCGCCTCAAAATCGAAACGCCGTCTCTTGAAGGCTCCATCGATCTGAAAGGCGGCCGCCTCGACGATCTCGTGCTGATGAAGTATCGCGAGACCGTCGACCCGAATAGCGCGCGCGTCATTCTGCTTTCGCCTTCCGGCTCGCCCGAACCCTATTTCGCCGAATACGGCTGGGTTCCGCAAAGCGGCAGCGCCGTCAAGGTTCCGACCCGCGACTCGCTCTGGACCGTTGAAAGCGGCACGCGTCTGACGCCTGAAACGCCGGTCACGCTGATGTGGGACAACGGTGGCGGTCTCGTCTTCCACCGCACGGTCTCCGTCGACAACGACTACATGTTCAAGATCAAGGATGAGATCGAGAACAAGACCCAAGCCGAGGTAACGCTTCTCCCGTACGCACGTGTTCATCGCAGCGGCCACCCGCCGTCGCAGGCCTTCTACGTTCTGCATGAGGGCCTCGTCGGCGTCTCGGGCGATCATGGGCTTCAGGAATTCACCTTCGCCGACGCTTTGAAGAGTGGCGTGCCGACGACGTTCGACAACGTAACGGGCGGCTGGCTGGGCATCACCGATAAGTATTGGGCGACCGCGCTCGTTCCCGAGCAGAGCGAGCCTTATCGTGCGATGTATTCGGCGCTGAAGGCACGCGATCCGGCAGGCAAAGACGCCTTCCAGACCGACTATCTGCGCGGCGCGCTGAGTGTTCCGGCTGGCCTGCGCAAAGGCGTCGAAGGCCATCTTTTCGCAGGCGCCAAGCAGGCGTCGCTGATCGACGGCTACGAAAACGCGCTCGGAATTCTGCGCTTCGACCGCATGATCGACTGGGGCTGGTTCTACTTCATCACCCGCCCGCTGTTCCGCTTGATGGAATTCATCAACGGCCTCGTGCACAACTTCGGCATCACCATTCTGATCCTGACCGTGCTCGTGAAAGCGGCGTTCTATCCGCTCGCCAACAAACAATACGAGAGCATGGCGCGGATGAAGAAGCTGCAGCCGGAGATGCAGCGCATCAAGGAGCAGTACAAGGACGACACCCAGCGCCAGCAAAAAGAAATCTTCGAGCTTTACCGAACGCAGAAGATCAATCCGCTTGCGGGCTGTTGGCCCATCCTGCTGCAGATCCCAGTCTTCTTCGCGCTCTATAAAGTGCTGTTCGTGACCATCGACATGCGGCACGCGCCGTTCTTCGGTTGGATTCACGACCTGTCCGCGCCGGACCCGACATCGCTATTCAACCTGTTCGGGCTTCTGCCGTTCGACTCGCCGACGTTCCTGCACATCGGCGTCTGGCCGCTGATCATGGGCGTCACGATGTGGATGCAAATGCAGCTCAACCCGCCGCAGCCCGACCCCATCCAGCAGCAGATCTTCCAGTGGATGCCGGTCGTATTCACGTTCATGCTGGCGAGCTTCCCGGCTGGCCTCGTGATCTACTGGGCATGGAGCAACACGCTCTCGATCCTGCAGCAGGTCCGCATCAACAAGAAGAACGGCGCCGAGGTTCATCTCTTGGACAACATCAAGCGAACGTTCCGGCCACTTCTGAGACTCTTCGGCGCCGGCAGCGGACCTGGAAAATAATGGATCGCAGGAACGCGCAGAAGCGACCCACTGCATGAGCGCCATGCCCGACGCGGATGAGCACTCGGCGGAAGACATCGAAGCGGGCCGCCTGCTGTTCACGCGCGCCTGGACGTTTTCGCGCGGCTCGCCCGGCCTCGATCATCTGCCGCCGGACGACCGCCCGGAAATCGCGTTCGCGGGCCGTTCGAACGTCGGCAAGTCGAGCCTGATCAACGCGCTCGTCGGTCAGCGCACGTTGGCCCGCGCGTCGAACACGCCGGGCCGGACGCAGGAACTCAACTTCTTCACCGATCCGAACGCCGACCTCTATCTCGTCGACATGCCCGGCTACGGCTTTGCCGAAGCGCCGAAGGATAAAGTCGCTGCCTGGAATAAAACCCTGCGCAGCTTCCTCGCTGGCCGGCGCACGCTGCTCCGCGTCTTCGTCCTCGTCGATGCGCGACACGGATTGAAGCCGGTCGACGACGAGATCATGGCGCTGCTCGACGGCGCGGCAGTCTCGTACCAGGTGCTGCTGACGAAAGCCGACAAGATCAGCCGCACCGATCTCGAACGCGTCACCGCGAACACGACGAAATCGCTCGCGAAGCATCCGGCCGCCTATCCGCGCGTCCTCGCGACGTCGTCCGAAACAGGCATGGGCTTTGAGGATTTGCGCGCCGTCGTCGCCAAGCTCATTGACGCGCACGGCGGATAACGAGACGTCTGCGCCGCTTCACGCGCGGCCTACTGCATGAACTTTTCGAGCAGCGCCTTCGCGGTCGTCAGACCGGATTCACCGAACGTCGAGAGCGCACCGCCGACAATCGCTGCGACGCTCCAGCCGAACAATCGCGCAAACGTGCGCTTGAGATTGCGGCGAACCTTGACCTCGATGATCTGATCGGGAAGAGCGGTCTCGGCGGCGACGCCATCGGCGCCGATCGTCCGCGCCGAAACGACGATCTGCAATTGCGACCAGCCCCGCGCCTGCGGCGTGATCAGAAACCGCCAGCTCGCGAAGTCTTCCGCGCCGTATCCGAGATTGTTCTCGATCCATTGCGTTTCCGGCGACGCCGTCTCGATGAAAAAGCCGCCGTCCGGCGCACGCACGCGCACGGCCATCGCCTTCGTCACCGTAATCTGATGCTGCCAGGCGGCTCCGCCACCATCGAGGTTCTCCGCCAACGACTTGATCGACGCCTTGGCGATGCGCACTTCCACACGCTCGGTTTTGCCGACGCGCATGGTGCGGGGAATGTTCTCGGCAAGCTGGCCGGTCTCCACTTTCGCGTTTCTGCCACGTTTGCGGCCCGCGCTTTTCTCTTTCGATGGAGCGGATTGCGCAGGTGCAGGCCCGACCGGCGGCTGGTCTCCACGCGCCTCGGCCCTGAGACCGGAATCGGTCTGCATCGGGCTGGGCGGCACGCCCGGTACGGGAGCCGGCATGATTGGCCCAGGGAAAGGGATACGCATCCCCGGCGATCCCGGCGCGATCGGATCGGGAATGGGCGGCGGCGGTCCACCCATCGGGCGCGGACGCGGAAGTTCGCCGGGATAGCCCTGCCCGGGCGGCGACTGCGGCGGTTGCTGCCCGCGCATCGGCGGAGCCGGGACATGAGGCTGCCCCGGCAACGTCGCCCGCACCGATGGCTGCGCAACCGCCCGTTCGTGCAAATCCAGCGACGGCTCGAACGGCGGTTGTTGCGCCGGGTATGGCCGATCCTGCGGGCCGCCAGGCGCACCCTGCCCAGTGCTGTCCCCATCGCGGCCGCGCTGAGCCTGCGATCCGAATTGTGGGCTCGGCCGACCCTCCTGCGCAGGAGCGGGCCGTTGCGGAACTGCCGGGTTTGCATCCGTTGGCTGCGGTTCGAAACGCGGTGCCGGGGGCGGACTCGGTTCAAGTGTCGGTTCCGGCGCGGATGGCGCCACGGATGCCGGGGACGCTTCCGCTTCCGACCCGGGATGCACCTGCCCGCTCGCGCCCGGTGGCGCAGGCGGCGGCGTCGCCGGTTGCGGCATATCCTTCATGAGATCGCGCAACGATGGCGTCGATCGCGACTGCACACGTTCCCGCGCCCGCGCCAGAACATCATCGGCGACCGGAGGCTGAGCGGCGGGCGCGCGCTGTGGCACAGGTGCAGACGCCAGCGCCTGCTGGAGCGCGCGAATCGCGCTGTCGAACGTCAGGCCATGCGCCTGCAAAATATCCGCGGCAAGACTACGCCCATCGCCGACGATCGCAGCGAGAACGATGGCCCCGTTGATATCGCGCCGTCGGCTGCCACGCGCCGCCGCGGCAGCGGCTTCGAGAATGCGCCGCACGTCCGCTGACACGCCGAGGCTCGTCGGCGCCTGCTCCGGATCGAAGCCCGGCTGAGAAAACTGTCCCACCACATCGGATTTGAGCGCCGCAGTATTAACGTTGCTCGCGTCGAGCACCGCGATTGCGTCCGAATCGTCGCACAGCGCCGCCAGCAAATGCTCAAGCGCGACATCGGGCGCACCCGCGCCGGCCGCGAATTCGGCCCCGCGCGACAGCGTCGCGCCGAGATCCGGCGACATCGGAATTTGAGCAAGGTCAGCGGCGGTTACGCCCACGAGATCTCCAGGCCAGCAGTCAAAAACAGCGTCTAAACAAGCTCACCTGGCAACGCTACAGCATTGCCACGACGGTTGGCAGGCCGGAATGGTTTTCGTCCCCAACCCGTGTCCGCGGTGCGTCAGGACCGCCCCAAGCCCCTGTCGATGCCGGAAATCCGTTGAGGCTGCGGGCCGCCGCGCTATAAGACCGCCACGAGAGCGCCCGAAGCACCTGAAGCGCAATTATCCCACTGTCCTATGGCATTTTGGGGAATCCCGTGACGTCAACGAACAAACCTCACGAAAAAAGCGCCGGCGTCGTGGAAGACCGGCCAAGCGCCCATCTGCAAGCGCGCATTCTGGCCGAGGCCATCCCGCATCTCATCCGCTACGATGAGCAGACCGTCGTCGTGAAGTTCGGCGGCCACGCCATGGGCGACGAGCAGCTCTCGAACGCCTTCGCGCAGGACATCGTCTATCTCAAGCAGTCCGGCATCAATCCGATCGTCGTTCACGGCGGCGGCCCGCAGATCGCGAGCATGCTGAAAAAGCTCGAGATCAAATCCGATTTCGTCAACGGGCTGCGCGTCACCGACAAGCCGACGGTCGAAGTCGTCGAGATGGTGCTCGCCGGCAAGATCAACAAGGAGATCGTCTCGGCGATCAACCGTCAGGGCGGCAAGGCGGTCGGCATCTCGGGCAAAGATGCCAATCTGATGATCGCCAAGAAAATCACCGAGATGGCCGACCCGCAGTCGAACCTGATGAAGGCCGTCGACATCGGCTTCGTCGGCGATCCTCTCGAGGTCAATCCGCATATCGTCGAGGTCATTTCCAAGTCGGATCTGATCCCGGTCATCGCGCCGGTCGGCATCAGCCGCGACGGCGAGACGCTGAACATCAACGCCGACACGTTTGCTTCCGCGCTCGCGGCACGCATGCAGGCAAAACGCCTGCTGCTCCTGACGGACGTCGCGGGCGTGCTCGACAACGATAAGAAGCTCGTGCCCGAGCTGACGATCGATGACGCACACGCCATGATCAAGAGCGGCGCAATCTCCGGCGGCATGATCCCGAAGATCGAAGGCTGCATCGAAGTCGTCGAGGCCGGCGTCGAAGGCGTTGTCATCATCGATGGCCGCGTGCCGCACTGCGTCCTGCTCGAACTCTTTACCGAGCACGGCGTCGGCACGCTCGTGCGTCGCGCCGAACGCAAGAAGAGCAAAGGCTGATGGCAGCGACGGCCTCACTCTCCGCCACGGCCGCCGCGACCACGACGCGACGTGGCTTCGACCACGTCGATACCTGGATCTTCGATCTCGACAACACGCTCTATCCGGCGTCCTGCAATCTCTTCGCGCAGGTCGACCGGCGCATGAGCGAATATATCGCCAAGGCCATCGGCGTTCCGCGCGAGCACGCCCGGCATTTGCAGAAAGCCTATTATCGCCAGTTCGGAACGACGCTCGCAGGCCTGATGCAGGTGCATAAGCTGCAGCCGGGACCGTTCCTCGACTATGTGCACGACATCGACGTATCCGTCGTGCCCGAGTTGCCGGAGCTTGCCGCAGCCATCGCCCAGCTTCCAGGCCGCCGCCTCATCTTCACGAACGGTTCCCGCCGGCACGCGGAGAACGTCGCGAGCCGCCTCGGAGTGCTGCATCTCTTCGAAGACATTTGCGACATCGCCGCGCTCGAATACGTCCCGAAACCGGAGCGCGCCGCCTTCGACCAGATGCTGAAGCTGCACGGCGTCGCCCCGGCGCAATCGGCAATGTTCGAGGACATGCCGCACAACCTCGAAGTCGCGTCCGACATCGGCATGACGACAGTGCTCGTCCATTCCGATTACATCGACCATCCGGCGCAACTGAAAATCCGCGACTGGCGCGAGTTGCCCGGCCACATCCATTATCTGACGCGCGACTTGACCGGCTTTCTCAAAACCGACGCCGCTCCGAAAGACCTGCCGATCACCCGCGTCCGATAAACGGCATGGCGGTCGCCATCACGTTCATGAACTGCACGTTGGCTTCGAGCGGCAGATTGGCAATGTAAAGCACCGCGTCGGCGACGTGCGCGACATCGATGCGCGGCTCGCTCCGAACGCTTCCGTCAGCCTGCGGAACGCCGACCGCCATCTTTTTCGTGAAGTCGGTCGCCGCGTTCCCGATATCGATCTGCGAGCACGCGATGTTATGGGCCCGTCCATCGAGAGAGATGCTTTTCGTCAGCCCCGTCAGCGCATGTTTCGTCGCCGTATAGGGCGCTGAAAACGGACGCGGCGCCTGCGCTGAGATCGACCCGTTATTGATGATCCGGCCACCCTTCGGCGTTTGCGCTTTCATAATGCGAATGGCTTCGCGCGCGCAAAGAAACGGCCCGGTGAGATTGACTCCAACGACCCGCTGCCATTCTTCGAGCGAAAGCTCATCGAGCGGAACGCCCTTGGCGAACGTCCCGGCATTATTGAACAGGAGATCGAGGCGCCCGAAGCGCGCAAGCGTCTGGTCAAACACGGTTTTCACCGCAGCTTCGTCGGTCACGTCCGCCGGAAGCACGAGAAAGCTGCCGCCTCCGGAGCTGCCTTCAGCCGCCGTCTTCTCGAGCTCCGCCTCGCGACGGCCGACGAGCACGACGTCGTAGCCGGCACCCTGAAGCTTCAACGCGACCGCGCGCCCGATTCCCGATCCCGCGCCCGTGATCAACGCGACGCGCGGCAGTCCTGTCATGGCCTCATCCCTTGCAATCTCACCACAACGATTGGGATAACGCGGAACATCGGCGCGCGCCAGTTTCTGCGGCCACGCCGCCATGCTATGCCGGACCGCTTCACGAGGGAGGCTCGCGAACGTGGGGAACGCGGAAGAAGCTCAAGCAGGGTTCTGCACGAACTGCGGAACCGCCCTGGTCGGACCGTTCTGCGGCGGCTGCGGAAAGCCGTCGACGTCATCCGCTAAGCCACGAGCCGAAGGCTGGAGCGCGCTCACCAGCGAATTCATGAACGGCCCGAAACAGGTCGGAATGCACGCGGTCGCGTTGTCGTTCCTCGCGCATCCGGTCCGCACCATCCTGCGCCTGACCGACGATCCCGCATACCGTTCGCACTGGAGCTTTCTGACCGCCTGCGTCGGCGCCCAGCTGACGCTCGTCTACGTCATTCTTCCGCGCGTCTATTCCGCGTTGTTCAACGCGCCCGACGCCGCCGACAGCTCTGCGGTCATTACGAATGAGATCGTGCAATACGTCGGCATGGCGATCATGACGCCAATCCAATTTTACGTGTGCCGCGCGCTTGGATCGATCCCTCGATCGCCGATGTCCTACATCAAGCTTTGCGTGCTGAGCGTCAGCTATTGCACGCTGCTCGGCATCATCACGGCTTTCGCCTACTTCGGGATTGTCTTGGCCGACGCCAAGGCCGGCTCGGTTCTCGATCTCGGTGAAGTCTGGCAGGCGCTGACCGTCGCCAACATGGCTGCGATCCTGGTGTTCGTGACGCTCACGCACCGTCGGTTCTGGGGTCTGTCGTGGGTGCGCGCGACGGCCGTGACGATTGCGATCGCCATCATGTCGTGGGTCGTCGTCTACCCCGGACTGACGTCGCTGCTGGAAAAAGCGAATGTCGGAAAGACGCTGACGAGCCTGACGGGCTGAACCCGTCTAGCGCGTCGGAACGGGCTTCTCGCCGCGATAATCGTAGAAGCCGCGCTTCGTCTTGCGGCCGAGCCAACCGGCTTCGACGTACTTCACCAGAAGCGGGCACGGCCGGTATTTCGAATCCGACAGTCCTTCGTAAAGCACCTGCATGACGCTGAGGCAGGTATCGAGCCCGATGAAATCGGCAAGCTCCAGCGGTCCCATCGGATGATGCGCGCCGAGCCGCATCGCCTTGTCGATCGCCTCGACCGTGCCAACGCCCTCATAGAGCGTATAGACGGCCTCGTTGATCATTGGCAGCAGAATGCGGTTGACGATGAAGGCCGGAAAATCTTCCGCAACCGCCGTTTTCTTTCCGAGGCTTTCGACGAATGCCTTCGCCGTCGAGAACGTCTCGTCTTCGGTCGCGATCCCGCGAATGAGTTCGACGAGCTCCATCAGCGGCACCGGATTCATGAAGTGCATGCCGATGAAGTCTTCCGGCCGGTCGGTCGTCGCCGCCAGCCGCGTGATCGAAATCGACGACGTATTGGACGCAAGCATCGCCGTCGGTTTGAGATGCGGACAGAGCGCGGCGAAGATCTTGTGCTTCAGGGCTTCGTCTTCGGTCGCCGCTTCGATGACGAGATCGCAGTCGCCGAACGCCTCGAGGTTTGGCGCGTAGCTGATGCGCTCTAGAGCCTGATCGCGCTCGCTTTCCTGGATCGAACCTTTGGCGATCTGCCGCGCTAGGTTCTTACTGACCGCTTCGAGACCTTTGTCGAACGCCTCTTTCTTGAGGTCGTTGATCGCCACGTTGTAGCCCGACAGCGCGACGACGTGAGCGATACCGCTGCCCATCTGGCCCGCGCCGATGATCCCGACCTTGCTGATGACCCGCGCAGGCCGGATGCCGGCTTTGCTTTTTTCCATCAGCTTCTGGGTCTGCACCATGAATGGATATCCTCTAGAGGTCCCAAGGCGCTGCGTTCAACGGCCGGCTTTCTGCAGCTCCGCATCGAGTTCCGGCAAAGCTTGAAAGAGATCGGCGACCAGACCGTAATCCGCAACCTGGAAAATAGGCGCTTCCGGATCCTTGTTGATTGCGACGATCACCTTCGAATCTTTCATGCCCGCGAGATGCTGGATCGCGCCGGAGATGCCGACCGCAACGTAAAGATCAGGGGCGACGACCTTACCGGTCTGCCCGACCTGCCAGTCGTTCGGGACGAAGCCCGCATCGACCGCCGCGCGCGAGGCACCCATCGCAGCGCCGAGCCGATCCGCGACAGGCTCAATATATTTGGTGAAGTTTTCGCCGTTTGCCATACCGCGGCCACCGGAAATGATGATCCGTGCGGACGTGAGTTCCGGCCGGTCCGACTTCGTGAGTTCCGCGTGCTCGAACGTCGAAACGCCGATAGCGGACGGTGCCGCGACGGTTTCGATCACAGCCGATCCACCTTCGCCGACAGGCTGAAAGGCAGCCGTGCGAACCGTGATGATTTTCGTCTTCTCCGACGACTGCACCGTCTGGATGGCGTTGCCGGCATAGATCGGCCGCTCGAACGTATCGGGCGACACGACTTTGATGATGTCGGAAATCTGCATCACGTCGAGCTTGGCTGCAACGCGCGGCAGAATGTTTTTGCCATAAGCCGTCGCCGCCGCGACGATCGCCGAATAATTACCGGCGATCGATACGATCAGCGCCGTGACTTCTTCGGCGAGGCCATTCGCAAGCTGCGGCGCATCCGCGAGCAGAACCTTGGCGACGCCATCGAGCTTGGCAGCCGACTCGGCCGCGGCTTTGGCGTCCGCTCCCGCAACGAGAACATGAACGTCGCCGCCGAGTTGCTTGGCAGCGGTCAGGGCTTTCGCCGTGGCAGGCGCCAGCGCGCCGTTTGCGACTTCGGCAAGAAGAAGTGTCGACATTACAGAATCCCCGCTTCGGTTTTGAGCTTCTGAACAAGCTCGGCAACGCTGCCGACCTTGACGCCGGCCTTGCGCGTCGGGGGTTCAGTTGTCTTGAGAACTTTGAGGCGCGGACTGACGTCGACGCCGAAATCTTCCGGCTTCTTGACGTCGAGCGGCTTTTTCTTCGCCTTCATGATGTTGGGCAGCGAAGGATAGCGCGGCTCGTTCAAGCGCAGGTCCGTCGTGACGACTGCGGGCAGCTTGAGCTTGATCGTCTCGAGACCGCCGTCGACCTCGCGCGTGACCGTGACGCTTCCCGCGTCCGTGACGACCTTCGACGCGAACGTGCCCTGCGGCCAGTCGAGGAGGCTCGCGAGCATCTGGCCCGTCTGGTTGCTGTCGTCGTCGATCGCCTGCTTGCCGAGAATGACGAGATCGGGCTTTTCGGCCTCAACCACGGCCTTCAGAAGCTTGGCGACCGCCAGCGGCTCGACGTTCGTGCCGTCCGCCGTTTCGATGAGGATGGCGCGATCGGCGCCGATCGCGAGGGCCGTACGCAGCGTTTCCTGCGCTTTCGCCGGGCCGATGGAAACGACGACGACTTCCTGAGCGCCGCTTTTCTCTTTCAACCGAACCGCTTCTTCGACGGCGATTTCGTCAAAGGGGTTCATCGACATCTTGACGTTCGCCAGGTCGATCCCAGAACCATCCGGTTTGACGCGAATTTTGACGTTGTAATCGACGACGCGCTTGACCGGCACAACGATTTTCATGCCATCCGCCAGCTCACTGGCGCTCCCAATATTGTTGTTACCGGCGCTTAGACTGCCGCCGGCTTTTGCGGCGCCACACGCCGCGAACAGATGTTCGGACTGCTGAACTTTACCTGCCGGACAGACCTAAAGCCTCTCGGCAGCATCGGTTCTCGCAACTGCGAAGACCGAAAATTAGGGGCCGCTTCCGTGCAAGTCAATCGCCGCCTCGTCGCGGCGCACACCCTGTCGGGTCCAGGGTAAATGGGACCCGGAAGGCGTGCTCGGCCTACCGGTTCTTGCCAGGCACCCACAGGATGTCGCCCTTGCCCCGCTCGTTGACGTAGCGGCTGGCGACGAACAGGAAATCCGAGAGACGGTTGATGTACTTGAGCACCGGCGCGCTGACCGGCTCTCCCGGAATGGCCGCCAGTTCGACGATCATGCGTTCGGCACGCCGCGAGACGGTCCGCGCCACATGCAGGGCTGCCGCCGTCGCGCTGCCGCCCGGCAGAATGAACGAGCGGAGCGGCGTCAGCGAACCATTCATCAGGTCGATTTCCTCCTCGAGGCGCTTGACCTGCGCATCCGCGACCCGCAGCGGCTCATAGGGCAGCTTTTCGCCGCGATCCGGCACGCAGAGATCGGCGCCGAGATCGAAGAGATCGTTCTGAACGCGCAGCAGCATCGCATCGACGTCAGGATCGGCGTTCGCCAGGTGAACGCGCGCCACGCCGATGTGGGCGTTCGTTTCATCGACGGTGCCGTAAGCGGCGATGCGCGGCGATGTTTTCGGCACCCGTTCGCCTGAGCCGAGCGCAGTCGTCCCCGCGTCTCCGGTTTTCGTATAGATCTTGTTGAGGACCACCATCGGTCAAAGGCTCCTGGCATTGATATTCGGGACGAAGTTTCGGGTCGCACGCCGCTTTGAGCCGTCGCGGCCTTTAGCGGGACACAAATGCATAGGCAAGAATGATCAGAATGGCGAGAAACTGCAGCGCGATACGCCAGCGCATCAGCTTTTGGCTGAGGTTCGAATTATCGCCTTTCATCAACGTGCGCAGGCCGTAGAGCAGTACGGCGAGTACAGCGAGCGTCGCGACGGTCGTGGCATGGTAGAGAAACGTTTGCATCCGGCTTATCCGCCTCCAGTATTCCGGATTGGCTTAAGCCTATGGACACGCGGCGGCAATTGCCAAGACTACGCGGAAACGACGCGGCACGCGAAGTTCTTCGCTGAAATCGCCCCGAATAGGGCTCGCATTACGCATTTGAAATTTGCGCTCCTCGGCAAATGTCTTAATCCTTGCGACGCATCATATTTGGCTCCGGCCCCGAGGCGGATTTCCCCTCACTCCCCGGCCCCATGCGCTTTTCGACCTGAGGCCCAGTGAACAACCAGTTGTCGGCATGTCGGAACACTTGGCGGCGGCGCCCCGGCGCTGGCCCGAGCCTCCGCGTTCTTGCGGCCGCAGCGCTGTCGATGGCAGCAGTCGCGCCGCTCGCGGCACAGGATGCTGTTCCGACGGATCCCGACACGGCCCGCAAGGTTCTCGATCAGAAGCGCCAGCAGCTCAATGAAAACGCCGCCAAGGAACTCACGATCCGTTCCGATGTCGCGGAACTGGATGCCGAGCGCGAACGGCTGAACTCGCGCCTCATCGAAACGGCGCACCTGATCCAGCGCGGCGAAGCGAAGATGACGGCAATCGAAGGCCGCCTCTCCGAACTGGGCGAGCAGGAAAAAATGGTTCGCGGTTCGCTCGAGCAGCGGCACGCCCAGATCGCATCGCTCCTTGCGGCCTTGCAGCGGATCGGACGCAATCCGCCGCCGGTTCTCGTCACCCGTCGCGAGGACGCACTCAAGATGGTGCGCAGCGCGATGCTGCTCTCCTCGGCCTTTCCGGAATTGAAAGATCAGGCCGTCACCCTCTCGGCGAGACTTAGCGAGCTGCAGAACGTGATGGCGAGCATCCGCACCGAAGGCGCACACCTTCGTGCCGAAACCGATCGCCTGAATGAGACGCGCACGCGCCTCGCGAGCCTGATGGAAGCTAAAAAGCTGTCGCTGGCCGACCGCCAGACCGAGTTGGCCGAGGTGCGCGTCGCGGCGGGCGAGATCACGAAAAACGTCGGCAACCTGACCGAACTCATTACGCGCCTCGATCATACCGTCACCGAAAAGACCGGCCTCGGCGCTTACAACAGCCAGCTGAAAAACGACCAGCGCGCCGCCGCGCCGCAAGCACCGGCGTCGTCCGGACCGCAGATCATCACGCCGCCGCCGGAAGCGCCCGAAATTGCGAGCGCCGCCGCCGATGCGGCAGCTGCGAAAACGCCACCCTCCGCGACTCCCGCCGCTGCCGCCCCCGTCGCCGCAGCATCCGGCGCAGCGGCGGAAGCGGTCGCGCCTCCGGCCAAGGTCGCCATATTGACGCCACCGCCTTCACCCAAGCAGGCGATGGTCGAGCTGGCTCCGTCCGGCACGTCACTCATTCCGGGCAATGCCGGCCGGATCAAACCCGCGATCCCCTTCGCATCGGCGCAAGGCAAGCTGCCGCTTCCGGCGCAAGGCCGCCGCGCCTTGTCGTTCGGCGATCGCACACAATACGGCGGCCAGTCGAAAGGCACTGTTATCGAAACGCGTTACGCGGCGCAGATTACGTCACCCTGTGACGGTTGGGTCGTTTACGCAGGTGAATTCCGCAGCTACGGGCAACTCTTGATCATCAACGCGGGCGGCGGCTATCATGTCCTGCTCGCTGGCCTCTCGCAGATCGACGTCCGGTCCGGTCAGTTCGTATTGGCCGCAGAGCCCGTCGGTACAATGAGTGGCGGTCAGAAGAATACGCCGTCTTCGGCGCAAATAAGCGGACCCGTTTTGTACGTTGAATTTCGTAAGGACGGGCGTCCCATCGACCCCGGTCCCTGGTGGGCATCAGGTCAGCAGAAGGTACAAGGCTAATGCGCAAGACTGATTATGCTTTCTGGACATTCCTGCTGATGACAGGCTTGGCCGGGGCGACGACACTCCTCAACGTCACGCAGACATACTCCGCGACGTCATCGCAAAATTCCGAGCTCTATAAGCAGCTCGATCTTTTCGGCGACGTTCTTGAACGCGTGCGCTCCGACTACGTGGAGAAGCCCGACGACACGCAGCTCATCGAGTCGGCGATCAACGGCATGCTGTCGTCGCTCGATCCGCACTCGTCCTACATGAGCCCGAAAAACTTCCGCGATATGCAGGTGCAGACGCGCGGTGAGTTCGGCGGTCTTGGCATCGAAGTCACGATGGAGAACGGCGTCATCAAGGTCGTCTCTCCGATCGACGACACGCCGGCTGCGAAAGCCGGCCTGATGGCGAACGACTTGATCACGCATCTCGATAACGAAGCGATTTCCGGCCTGACGCTTGAGCAGGCCGTCGAGAAAATGCGCGGTCCCGTCAACACGCCGATCATGTTGACCGTCGTGCGCAAGGGCAAGGACGATCCGTTCGACGTCAAGGTCGTGCGCGACGTCATTCGCATCAATCCGGTTAAGTCGCGTGCCGAAGGCGATATCGGCTACATCAAGGTTTCGACCTTCAACGAGCAGACACACGCCAATCTCGTGAAGGCCGTGGAAACGCTCGACAAGCAGATCGGCCCGAACCTCAAGGGCTGGGTCATCGATCTGCGCAACAACCCCGGCGGTCTCCTCGACCAGGCCATCGCCGTTTCCGACGACTTCCTCGAGCAGGGCGCGATCGTTCTGACCAAAGGCCGCAACAACGAGGAAACGCAGCGCGCCAACGCCCGTCCGGGCGACATTTCGGACGGCAAGAAGATCGTCGTGCTGATCAACGGCGGCTCGGCCTCGGCATCCGAAATCGTTGCCGGCGCGCTTCAGGATCAGAAACGCGCAACGATCATCGGCACGCGTTCGTTCGGCAAGGGCTCGGTCCAGACGATCATTCCGCTCGGCGCCAATGGTGCGATCCGCCTGACCACGGCGCGCTACTACACGCCGTCGAACCGTTCGATCCAAGCCAAGGGCATCGAGCCGGATATCGTCATCGACGAGGCGATCCCGGACGATCTGAAGGACAAGATCGGCGCTGACAAGCCGCGTGGCGAGGCGAGCCTTCGCGGTCACCTGAAAAACCCCGACGGCAGCGCCAAGGAAGGCAAGGATGAAGAATCCGGCTCGTCGTCATACGTTGCCAAGGATGCCGACAAGGATACGCAGCTTCAGTATGCGCTAAGCTTCCTGCACGGCACCGCCAAAGGTCCGGAAGCGGCGAACAACGCCTCTACCGCTCCGGCAGCGCCCACGACCCCTCCGGCGGCAAACAGCAGCGGCACCACCACGCCGACGCCGCCGGAAGAGAAGAAGACGACGCCGAACTGACATCGCGCCGTCAAACACCCAAGCTTTGAAGGGCGCCCTCGCGGCGCCCTTCGTTTGCGCAGAACTTGCCAGGAAGGCCCGAACCGATGACCGAGAACTCTGAGAAACTGGTAGATCCCAACAGCCTGCCGTACCGCCCCTGCGTCGGGCAGATGGTGGTCAACTGGAACGGGCATGTCTGGATCGGCCGCCGCGCCGGCTCGCAGAACGACTCGGAGGGCAAAGGCACATGGTGGCAGATGCCACAGGGCGGCATCGATCCCGGCGAAGAGCCAGCCGCCGCCGCGCGACGCGAACTCTTTGAGGAAACAGCGATCCGCTCGGTGGACCCGATCGCTGAGCTTCCACGCTGGCTGACCTACGATCTCCCACCCGAATTGATCGGCAAGGCCTGGGGTGGCCGCTATCGCGGACAGAAGCAGCGCTGGTTCGCGTATCGCTTCCTCGGCGATGATAGCGAAATCAACATCACGCCACCGCCCGGACACGACGCTGAGTTCATCGAATGGCGCTGGAGTCCGGCAACCGAACTCCTTGATCTGATTGTGCCTTTCAAACGCGACGTCTATCGCGACGTGCTCGCCGCGTTCGTGCCGCTGGCTAAGCCGCTGGCGCGATAAGGGCCTCGAAGCTCACACTCCAGATCGTACCGGCCGCTCGCGCGCAGCAACGCGCGACGGCGCCTGTGAATTGTCTGCGCTGTTCCAAATGTGACAGCGTAATGTCATACGGCTGCTATCTTTTTCTGGACAATGACGAATCATGCCATCCATTTGTCCACAGGTTATGCACGGACTGTCCATATGACGTTGCTGCCCAACCCGTCGGAACTATCGCGCGCCGTCCTGCCCTTCCGGTCGTGCGTCGGCATCATGCTGCTCAATCGGGATGGACTGGTCTGGGTCGGGCGCCGCCGTCCCAAATGGGCGAGCGATCACATGGCCCACATCTGGCAGATGCCGCAGGGCGGGATCGACAAATATGAGCCGCCGCGCATCGCGGCACTTCGTGAGCTGCGTGAGGAAACAGGCGTCACCAGCGTCGAGGTTATCGGCGAACATGCCGATTGGCTGACCTACGAGCTTCCCGAGAACCTGCTCGGCATCGCCCTCAAAGGCCGTTACCGCGGACAGCGGCAGAAGTGGTTCGCGATGCGCTTTCTGGGCGACGACAGCGAGATCGACATTGCACCGAAAGGCGCTACGAAAGCAGAGTTCAACGCTTGGCGATGGGCACCGATCGAAAGCGTGCCGAAGCTGATCATCCCGTTCAAACGCGACGTCTACGAACGCGTCACGTCCGCATTCGGACATCTCACAGGCTGACGGCTCTGCAGCACTTGCAGCCAAACAAAAAGCCGGACGCAAGGTCCGGCTTTTGTTTAATCCAGAAATTCCGAACGAACGACTAGGCGGCCTTCGTCGACAAACGCTTCAGTTCGTTGACGAGCGTATCCGCCATGCGCTTGGCATTGTCGTCTTTCGCAGCAGCCAATTCGGCTTCTGCCAACTTCAGCTCTTCCGCGATCGCCGAAGCCGAAAGTTCTTCGACGTCATAAGCCTTCTCGGCCAGAACCGTCAGACGAGACGGATCGACCTCAGCGAAGCCCGACTTCACGAACAGCCGGCGCTTGCTGCCGCCCGCCGTCACGTCGAGAACGCCCGGACGGAGCGTCGCGATCACCGGCGCATGACCGGCGAGAACGGCAAACTCCCCATCGGAGCCCGGCACGACGACTTGATCGGCGTCGATCGAAAGCAGCACCCGCTCTGGCGAGACGAGTTCGAATTTGAATGTACCTGCCATGTCGTGTCCGTTGTTCCCGGAACCCTAATTCATTTCTCGAGACGCAGAGCGGCTTAAGCGCTCTTCGTCTCCTCGTCGTCGTCGCCTTCCGCTCCGGCCTTGGCGCGAACCTCTTCCGGCGTCTGCAGCTTGGTTCCGCAGAACGGGCAGAAGAAAAGCGGATGGTCGACGAGACCCGGCTCTTCTTCCTCGAGATCGACCAGCCCGACAGTCATGTAGATCACGCTGTCGGGTCCAACCGTAATCAGGGGTTCGAAATCGCCGCCTTCGAGAGCCTCTTTCAGCTCCTCGCAGCAGCTTCCGAACGATGTCGCGGCATCCGCCATGTATTCAATCTCCTGGGCCCGCGACGATGCGGGCTGTTCGCCCGCAGCGCTTGCCGGTTTTAAGCGGCTTCTGCGAGCTTCTCGGCCTTCGCGATCGCCTCGTCGATAGTACCAACCATGTAGAAGGCCGGTTCCGGAAGGTGATCGAATTCGCCGTCGCAAAGACCCTTGAACGCCTTGATCGTATCCGGCAGCGAGACGAGCTTGCCCGGCGAACCGGTGAAGACTTCGGCCACGTGGAACGGCTGCGACATGAAACGCTCGATCTTACGTGCGCGGGCGACCGTCAGCTTATCTTCTTCGCTGAGCTCGTCCATGCCAAGGATCGCGATGATGTCCTGCAGCGACTTGTACTTCTGGAGGATCGCCTGGACCTTACGAGCGACCTGATAGTGCTCTTCGCCAACGATGCGCGGGTCGAGCATGCGCGACGTCGAGTCGAGCGGATCGACGGCCGGGTAGATGCCCTTTTCTGCGATCGAACGCGAAAGAACGGTCGTTGCGTCCAAGTGGGCGAACGAAGCGGCGGGAGCAGGGTCGGTCAAGTCGTCGGCCGGCACGTAAATGGCCTGCACCGAGGTGATCGAACCCTTCTGCGTCGTGGTGATGCGTTCCTGCAGCGCGCCCATGTCGGTCGCGAGCGTCGGCTGATAACCGACCGCCGAAGGAATACGGCCGAGAAGCGCCGACACTTCCGAACCCGCCTGCGTGAAGCGGAAGATGTTGTCGACGAAGAACAGCACGTCCTGACCCTGGTCGCGGAAGTGCTCGGCGACCGTCAGACCCGAAAGCGCGACGCGCGCACGTGCGCCCGGCGGCTCGTTCATCTGGCCGTACACGAGAGCGCACTTCGAGCCCTTCGCCGAACCATTGTTCTTCTTCGGGTCGAGGTTCACCTTCGACTCGATCATTTCGTAATAGAGGTCGTTGCCCTCACGCGTACGCTCGCCGACGCCGGCGAACACCGAGTAGCCGCCGTGAGCCTTCGCGACGTTGTTGATGAGTTCCATGATCAGAACGGTCTTGCCGACGCCGGCGCCGCCGAACAGGCCGATCTTGCCGCCTTTCGCATAAGGCGCCAGCAGGTCGACGACCTTGATGCCCGTAACGAGGATCTGCGCTTCCGTAGCCTGATCGGCGAACGTCGGCGACGGCTGATGGATGGCGCGGACGCTCGGAGTTTTGATCGGACCGGCTTCGTCGACCGGCTCGCCGATGACGTTCATGATGCGGCCGAGCGTTTCATCGCCGACCGGCACCGAAATCGGTGCGCCCGTGTCGACGACTTCTTGCCCGCGAACAAGACCTTCCGTCGAGTCCATGGCGATCGTGCGAACCGTGTTCTCGCCGAGATGCTGCGCAACTTCGAGCACCAGGCGATTGCCGTGGTTCTTCGTCTCGAGAGCGTTCAGAATTTCCGGCAACTGACCCTCGAAATGCACGTCGATGACGGCACCCGTGACCTGTTGAATCTTCCCTACGTTCTTAGCCATTTTAATCTCCAGCGGAATGTGATCAGGCGACGGTCAGCGTCACGGGGATGTTGTTGCGCGTCGCCTTGGAATACGGACAAATCTGATGGGCTTCTTCGATCAGCGCCTGAAGCTTGGTCTTGTCGGCGCCGGGAATTGACAGAGTGAGTTCGGCCTTCAGGGCAAAGCTCGTTTCGTCCTTGTCGAGTTCGACCTTGCAGCCGACTCGTGCAGCCTGACCGTCGAGCCCATGCTTCTTTGCCAGAAGCAGGACGGCCTGACCGAAGCAGGACGACCAGCCGAGGGCGAAAAGCTGCTCGGGATTGTGTCCCTCGCCCGAGCCGCCCAAGTCTTTCGGCAGCGCCATCGCAAGCGCCAGCTTTCCGTCATCGAGAACGGCACGGCCGTCACGGCCGCCTTTTGTCGTCGCATGCGTAACATATGCCATGAGACTAGCCTCCAGATCAGAGCGCTTCCGCGCCCGAAATGATCTCGATCAGTTCCTTCGTGATGTTCGCCTGACGCTGGCGGTTGTACTTGATCGTCAGCTTGTTGATCATGTCGCCGGCGTTGCGCGTTGCGTTGTCCATCGCCGACATGCGCGCGCCTTGCTCGGACGCCGCGTTCTCGAGAAGACCCCGGAAGATCTGCGTCGAGATATTGCGCGACAGGAGGAAGCCAAGAACTTCCTCTTCGCCCGGCTCGTATTCGTGGATCGCGGTTGCAGCGCTGCTCTTCGCAGCTTCACTGCTTTCTTCGTCCACCTTGGCGGGGATGAGCTGCAGCGCCGTCGGCTTCTGCGCGATGACCGATTTGAATTCCGAGAAATAGAGCGTCGCGACGTCGAATTCGCCAGCTTCAAACATTTCAAGCACGCGGTTCGCAACACCTTCGGCATGACCGAAGTTGAGCTGACGCACGCCCTGGAAATCCTTGCGCTCAGTGATGTTCTTGCCGAGGTCGCGGCGCAGGTTGTCGGCGCCTTTGCGCCCAACCGTCATGATCTTGACGGTCTTGCCGCTGGCAATCAGCCGCTGTGCATCGGCACGTGCAAGCTTCGAGATATTCGAGTTGAAGCCGCCGCAGAGACCGCGCTCCGCCGTCATGACGATCAGCAGGTGAACCTGGTCCTTGCCGTTGCCGACGAGCAGCGGCGAAGCGCCGTTCTTGTCGGCGACCTTGGAAGCGAGGCTTCCGAGCACGGTCGCCATGCGTTCCGCATAGGGACGCGCAGCCTGAGCAGCTTCCTGGGCGCGGCGCAGTTTCGCCGCGGCCACCATCTGCATCGCCTTGGTAATTTTCCGCGTCGCCTTAACTGAGGCGATGCGGTTGCGCATATCTTTTAAGCTCGCCATCGGGCGCTCTCCTCAAGAGGTCCCGATTAAGCCGTGAAGCTCTTCGAAAACTTGTCGAGGAATTCGACGAGCTTCTTCTCGGTATCGGCCGACAGCGCCTTCTCTTTCGCGATCGCTTCGAAGATCGACTTTTCCGAACGCAGTCCGGAAAGAACGCCCTGCTCGAACTTGCCAACCGCCGCAACCGGGATCGAGTCGAGATAACCGCGCGTACCCGCGAAGATCACCGCAACCTGCTCTTCCATCTTGAGCGGCGAGAACTGCGGCTGCTTCAGAAGCTCCGTCAGACGCGCGCCGCGTGCGAGCAGCTTCTGCGTCGCAGCGTCGAGGTCCGAACCGAACTGAGCGAAGGCCGCCATTTCGCGGTACTGGGCCAGCTCGCCTTTGATCTTGCCGGCGACCTGCTTCATGGCTTTCGTCTGCGCCGACGATCCGACGCGCGACACCGAGAGACCGACGTTCACGGCCGGACGGATGCCCTGATAGAAGAGATCCGATTCAAGGAAGATCTGGCCGTCGGTGATCGAAATCACGTTCGTCGGAATGTAGGCCGAAACGTCGTTCGCCTGCGTTTCGATGACCGGCAGCGCCGTCAGCGAACCATTGCCGGATGCGTCGCCGAGCTTCGCGGCGCGCTCGAGCAAGCGAGAGTGAAGATAGAACACGTCGCCCGGATAGGCTTCGCGGCCCGGCGGACGGCGAAGCAGCAGCGACATCTGACGATACGCAACGGCCTGCTTGGAAAGATCGTCATACGCGATCACGGCATGCATGCCGTTGTCGCGGAAGTATTCGCCCATCGTGCAGCCGGTGAACGGCGCGAGGTACTGCATCGGCGCCGGATCGGACGCGGTTGCCGCGACGACGATCGAATACTCAAGCGCGCCGCGCTCTTCGAGAACCTTGACGAACTGCGCCACCGTCGAGCGCTTCTGACCGACCGCGACGTACACGCAATAGAGCTTTGCGCCTTCGTCGTTTCCGGCGTTCAGCGATTTCTGGTTGAGGAAGGTGTCGAGAATGACCGCCGTCTTGCCGGTCTGACGGTCGCCGATGACGAGCTCGCGCTGGCCGCGGCCGATCGGGATCAGCGAGTCGATGGCCTTGAGGCCCGTCGCCATCGGCTCATGCACCGACTTGCGGGGCAGAATGCCAGGCGCCTTGACGTCGACGCGCATCTTCTTGTCGGCCTTGATCGGGCCTTTGCCGTCGATCGGGTTGCCGAGGCCGTCAACGACGCGGCCGAGCAGGCCCTTGCCGACCGGGACTTCCACGATGGCGCCGGTTCGCTTGACGGTGTCGCCTTCCTTGATGGTGCGGTCGTCGCCGAAAATAACGACGCCGACGTTGTCGGCTTCGAGGTTCAGCGCCATGCCGCGAATGCCGCCCGGAAACTCGACCATCTCGCCCGCCTGGACGTTGTCGAGCCCGTAGACGCGGGCGATGCCGTCACCGACCGAGAGCACTTGGCCGATTTCGGAGACCTCGGCTTCCTTACCGAAGTTCTTGATCTGATCCTTGAGGATCGACGATATTTCTGCGGCCCGGATTTCCATAGACGTAAGACCCTCTTCCCTGGTCGTTTCGTTGGCGGAGCCTCGAAGCGGCTCCCTGTTCAATTCTCGGCTATGTCAACGAAAATGCCGCCCGGTTCGCCCGCACGGCATTTTGAATTCTGATGCGTCAGGTGCTGGCTTCGGTCAAAGCCAGTTTGATGTTCTGCAGCTTGGTCTTGAGCGACGAATCGATCATCCGGCTGCCGAGCTTGACGATAAGACCACCAAGCAGGCTCGGATCGACGCGCGACTGCAGCGTCACGTCCTTGCCGACCGATGCTTTCAGCGTTTCTTTAAGCGCTGCGATCTGTTCGTCATTGAGCGCAACGGCGCTCGTGACCTCGGCCGAGACTTCGCCACGCGCCTTGGCGGCGAGCGCGCGATAGGCCTTGATGATGTCCTGAACGACGAACAGACGGCGATTGCTCGCAACGAGCTTCAGGAAGTTCGCGGCGAGACCGCTGATTCCGACTTTCTCGAGAAGCGCGGAGATGGCGCGGCTCTGATCGTCCGCTGCGATCACGGGGCTCCGGACGAGCCGAACGAGATCTGGACTTTCGTCCAAGAGACTTTGAAACTTTCTAAGGTCGCCTTCGACGTCGGCAACCTTGGAGCTTTCGCTCGCGAGATCAAAAAGAGCCGAGGCATAGCGCCCGGCCACGCCTTCAACGATGGTATCGTCAGTAGCCACGTCGCTCACACCGTCGCGCCTGGGCGCATAAGGGGCTGGGCACAAAAAGCCCGAGACTACGCCCGCTTCAAGGAAAAGCCTTCGCTAAAATAAAGGCGCAAGGGGCTAGAAACCACCAGCCGCCCTTCGAAAGCCGCGGTTCCCTTAACATGCGCTCATGCCGCCTTCAACCGGCCGTTTTAGGGGCGCGTTGCCGCATAACAGTGGGCGGAGAAGCACGAATATCGGCGCGGCAAAAGAGCGACCGGCATTCAACGCGCCCGCGCGCCGCCCCGAAAGATGAACGTTTGCTGCAAGGCCCGTTCAAATCGCGTTCAGCCGCCAGAGTTTAAACCTTATTTCGATCGGTCGTTTCCGATCGGTTTGCAATTTTACGTCTTTGCACTCGCCTCTCTGGACTTGGGCCCGCTTCAACGGGCCCAATTTTTTTGCCCAGGCTCTATTTGCTCAGATTCAGAGCGCGTCCCGCATCACGATCGGGAACCGCCACGGCAGGACGAAGACGAGGTCAAATCCGACGTCATGACTTTGGTATTGCGGATTGCGCGCCAGCCATAGGTCGGCGGCGCGCCGCACGCGGCGGCGCATGGTGAGCGTGATGGCGTCCTCAGCCTCCTCGGACGAGGCCCGCCGCTTCACTTCGACGAACGCCACGCGCCGGCCCTTGATCGCAATGAGATCGATCTCTCCGACCGGCGTCTTGAACCGGCGTCCGAGAATACGATGCCCGAGCGCCATGTAGACAGCCGCGACGACCATCTCCGCATTGAGCCCGCTGCGATAGCGTCGACGCCGGATGTCGGAGAGCGGCCGGGCTTGATCGTCATTGGCATTCGAACTCACGGACTTTCATCCTTCGCCTTGACGCCCAACGCATAGACCCGCGACTTCGGCACACCAAGTTCGCCGGCGATCGTTTTCGCGGCATCCTTGAGGCTCATCGCGCCGAGCACTTCATCGAGCCGCGTGCTGATCGCATCGTCGCTGACAACCTGCGGTTCCGCCGGTCCGATGACGATGACGATCTCACCCTTCAAGACCGAGCCCGCGAAGTCATCCGCAAGCGCGCTCAGCGTGCCCCGCGCAATCGTTTCGTGCAGCTTCGTCAGTTCCCGGGCGACGACCGCGGCGCGATTGCCCAGCACGTCCGCCATGTCGGCAAGCGCCTCCTGGACGCGATGCGGTGCTTCGAAAATCACGAGAGAACTGGGAATATTTGCGATTTCAGCAAGCCGCGTGCGCCGCGCCGCCTGCTTCGGCGGCAGGAAGCCTGCGAAGAAAAACGCGTCCGTCGGCAACCCGCTCGTCGTCAGCGCCGTGAGCACCGCCGACGCGCCAGGTATCGAGGTGACACGAATTCCGCGCGACGCGGCCGTCCGGACAAGCCGAAAGCCGGGATCCGAAAGCAACGGCGTTCCGGCATCGGAAATGATCGCGATGCGCTTGCCGGCCTCCGCTTCGCTTAAGACGCGCTCGATCTCACGATCTTCGTTGTGTTCGTGCAGCGGCAGCGTCTTCGCCGCGATGCTGTAATGCTGAAGCAGCTTCGCCGAATGGCGCGTGTCCTCGCAGTAGACAATATCGGCGCGCGATAAAACAGCCAGCGCTCTGAGCGTGATGTCGGCGAGATTCCCAATTGGCGTTGCGACGAGATAAATCCCCGACGCAAGCGGCGCTCCGGCGAGGTCCTCAAGCGCCTCGCGCGCGCGATCCGCGACCTTTGACGTCTGCGCCGGGTTTTGCTGCCTGTCTGCCGGTTTTGGATCTCTGGACACAAGCATGCCTTTGCCGCCGCGAAGAGCGCAACAATAGCAAAAATAGTCTGAGGCGCGAAAGCTCTCGCATGGCCCGCCTCGACGGCGGCAAAAACCGTGGGGCTGCCTTTAAGCCGCGATGGCGTCGCCGAACGGGCGCGGTGCGAACGGCGGCGGCTGCAGATCGAGCATGTGAACGCTGGCAGGCCGGCGGCGTCCGCCCATATCCATTACCGCCGAAAGCTCATCGACCAGCGACGCCAGGGCATATTGGGCCAGATCGAGTTGTAGAGCCGCCGACGTGTGGCAGCGCGTCGCCTCTTCGGCACGCGAAAGCGCACCTTTGACCGTGTCTGAGAGACAGGCCCATTGCTCGACGAATGTCAGACGGCGCGGCTCGACATACCGGGCAATCTCGGCCTTTTGCGGTTTCGCGACCGGCCATATCTGGCGCGCGTGGCGAATCCAGGCCGAAATCCGCGATAAAAGGGCCGAATCCCCGACAAGCCTATTTGTCGATGTATAGAGCATGATTCCCAAGGATGTAGGGAAAAGATAAGCGGGCCGTTAAAATTTGAGGTGATTTGTCAAAATACACAAGTAGAGGCGCCGCCATTATTTCAATTTATTTCTAATGAGCGTGAATCCCTGGAATCACACCAAATGACGGGAATCGCAAATAAGGCCCTGATTGGTAATATCCAACTTCGGTGCGCGAGCGAGAAGCGAAGGGCTTTATCTGCTTGTTCGCTGGCGGCCAGAAGAGCTGCTGAGAATAATCAAAGAGTCAAATCGAGCATATGCGCGCCGGAATCAATTCCGGTCACGCCAATCCAATGACCTTTCGGATATCAGCAGGCGTCGCGCCTTCGTCCCGCAATGCGCGCAATCCCATATCCTGATTTGATTTCGAAAGCTTTCGTCCATCCGCCCAGCAAATCACGCGGTGATGCGAATAGAGAGGCTCCGGCAAATCCAGAAGCTCTTGCAATAACCGCTGCAAATCGGTCGCTGCAAAAAGATCGCGGCCGCGCGTGACGTGCGTGACGCCCTGGCGCGCATCGTCCACCACCACCGAAAGATGATAGCTCGCCGGAACATCCTTGCGCACGATGATGGCATCGCCCCAGCGATGCGGTTCGGCGGCAATCGTCTGCGCTGTCCCGTCTTCACCGATCTCCGTGAACGTCAGAGGTTTGTCGCCAAGCTTGGCGCGCAACACGTCCAATGCCGCATCCATATTGAGCCGCAGTGCTGGCGTATCTCCGGCTGCCATGCGCTCGCCGATCTGTTCGGCCGACGCGCCTTTCCAAAGCCCCGGATAGCGCGGCGCGCCATCTGGGTCAGCCGTTTCCGGATCAGCGGCGGCTGCGATTTCGCTGCGCGTCGCAAAACACGGATAGAGAAGCCCCATTCCGATCAGCTTGTCCGCCGCCGCGAGATATTCGTTGAAATGCTCCGACTGGACGAGCACCGGCTCTTCCCATGCAAGCCCAAGCCAACGCAGATCCTCGAAAATGGCAGCGACGAATTCCGGCCGCCTGCGCTCGAGATCGATGTCCTCGATCCGCAGCAGAAAACGACCGCCGTTCAACTGCGCCGTATCGTGCGCGATGATCGCGGACAGCGCGTGCCCGACATGCAGCAGACCGTTCGGCGAGGGAGCAAATCGCGTGATCGAACTCATTGGCCAACCGTCCGGCCCGCGGAACGGCGCGCATTGAGCGAGACCTTCGCGATCTCGCGCCGTCGATGCACGATCATAAACGCAAACAATAAGCCTATCGCCAGCGCCAGCGCCGACGGCGCCAGCTTCCAAAACACATCCACGCGCAAGATCCCTCTACGCAAGCTACGCCCGCTCGAAATCGCAGATTAAGCGCTCGCAGGCGGCGATAAAAGTGTCGTCCAACAGTGACGACTTGGTGACCCCGGCATCGGCAGCCGCTAAAAACTGTTTCGAGGATTGCGCAGGCGCATCGACGCCATCGATGCGGGTGAACAATCGGCAATCCGCGCGTCATATGACCGCGCAAGCCGCTCAAATACGGCAAAAATCTCGGCGAGAGCCTACATTAGAGCGGATGCTTCACAGAATTGATATGCGCGGCTAGTATCCCGGCGCCCTGACGAGGCAGACGCGATTCGACGGAACAAAAACCGCGAGGTTGATGGCTACCGTGAATGCTCACGCGACAATCCCGGATAATTGTCCGGCTCTGGTCCTGAACGCCGACTTCCGGCCGCTCAGCTACTATCCGTTGTCGCTGTGGAGCTGGCAGGACGCGGTCAAAGCCGTGTTCCTGGATCGGGTCAACATCGTTTCCGAATACGAACGCTATGTCAGAAGTCCGTCGTTCGAGCTGAAGCTGCCGAGCGTTGTTTCACTCAAAACGTATGTAAAGCCGGCGCTCTATCCTGCGTTCACGCGCTTTAACGTGTTTCTGCGCGATCGCTTCACCTGCCAGTATTGCGGCGACAAGAGCGATCTGACGTTCGATCATCTCATTCCACGCTCACGCGGCGGACAAACGCGTTGGGACAATGTCGTCACCGCCTGTGCGCCGTGCAATCTCAAGAAGGGCGGGATGATGCCGAAGGTCGCCGGAATGTTTCCGGCGCATGAGCCGATGCGGCCGACAGTTTTCGATCTGCATAGAAATGGGCGGCTTTTTCCGCCCAATTATTTGCATGAAAGCTGGCTCGATTATCTCTACTGGGATACCGAACTCGAACCGTAGGCGTAGCTTCCTACGCCGCGCGCTGCATTGGATGCGCGCAAATTTCCGTCGCGATGAGATCGACGGCCCGCTCCCACGTTGCGACATCGCCCGCATTCAATCCGAACGCCTTGAGCGCGTCCTGCGGCGCACCGCCATCGCGGAAAATGCGCGCGCATTCCTGACGGCTGACGGCGACGGCCTGATGCCACTGGATGGGATTGAGATAATCAGGAACCGAGGGGGTCATGTTACAGCTCCGCATAAAACTTCATACTGGAGGGAACTTGAAAGGTGCCTTCCGTGTTCCCGGCAGGCGGCAGACACACAGAGCGCTGTGACACCACTACGCAAAACCTTGTCACGTGATGTCTCGATTGAGGGCTAACTCGATCACGCTCCGTGTGTCTGCCAGCTCATTGGGAAAGCCGGCTGCCTTCCAAATCTCGTTTCGACGAACGCAAACAGCGACACGCAATACCGACACGGGAACGCGACTACCAAACTCAACGCGCTGACTGATCTCCCGATGGCTTTCGAGCCGCCATCAGAACGTCGCGCGCAACATCTCCAACCGGACGCCAATCCCAGTCATCAGATCCCGCATGAAGCCCAGGGCCCGACAAAGGACCGTGAGGCAGCGTGCGGGCGAACCGCCGGGACATACGCATCGACGAGTTTGTCGAAGCGGTTCGCCTTAGTTTTTTGAACGTTCCGGACAGAACTTCTTTTGGCGTCCGTCCGCACTCAGACACAACGCTACGCAACAAACGCTTACGATACGCAACAACGCAACGCGCACTCAAAGACGGGACGCGAACACGCTCGCAAGGACCACCGAGGGCAGGCAGCTCGGGAACCGATCCCGAAAGACGCAACTCGAACGCCACTTGAAACTCCCTCGACGCTTGGAACGTCACCAACTCGGCTGTGTGTTCCGCGAACGAAGAGAGAATAGCCGTCACATTCAGGCAACGCGAAGGCGCGATTCTGTCAGTGCGATGATATTCGATTGACAGTATCGAGCCCGCAACGAAATCAAGGTTTTCGTGCGTTGCGAGAATTGTGGACAAAGTCCAGGAGGCGCGGAAAAGCGGGACGCGCGCTATCGGCGTCCGGCAGCGGCGGCAAGCCCGGCGCGAAGCGCCAGCGCCATGATCAGCAGTGACGACACAACGTTCCAGCCGGCGAACGAAATTCCCAGAAACCGGAACGACGCCTCGTCGCAGCGCATCACCTTGATGCCCTGGATGTCGTTGAGCAGGCCGCCCGCCGTCGTGCTGAGCGACTCCCCGCCCCCGCACGTCTCCGGGCCGGGCCAGAATTTCCATTCCGCGCCAGCGTGATAGACGCCGAGACCGGCGTTGGCGAGGAACGCCAGCGCGACCAGAAAGAACAGGATCGCGGCAAGCCCGCGGTAGCTGCCCGATGTCAGCGCGAGAGCAACGAAAAGAACCGGCACCGCGGCGTAGTAGGCGTAGCGCTCGATCAGGCAGAGCATGCACGGCACGTAGCCGCCGATGTACTGGAACCCGAGAGCCGCGAGAATGGCGCCTGTGGTCAGGAACAGCGCTACGGCGCCGTAGCGATAGTCGGCTCCACGTTCGGCATGTGCAGCAAGCGCCATGAGATGGTCTCCGCTAGTGCTTCCGGAAAAGTCGAAACCGTTTTCCGGTCAGAAGCACGATCAGACAGAAAACTAGAGCGTTTCCGAGCCTCTGCGGAAGGCTCTAGAAGATATACTTGACCGCGACAAACCCGCCGATCAACAGAACGAAAAAGACCGTCATCACCAGGCTGAGACGCTTCTCGATGAACTCGCGGATCGGTTCGCCTGCGTAGTATAGCAGTGCGGCGACCATGAAAAAGCGCATCGCCCGCGCCACGATGCTCGCGCCGATGAACGCCAGCAGGTCCATATGCCCGACCCCTGCCGCAATCGTCACGACCTTGTACGGGATGGGCGTCATGCCCTTGATGATGACCGCTGGCACGCCGTAATCGCGGACGAACGCCATGAAGCTGTCGAGCGCATGCTCGCGCCCGTAGAATTTCAGGATCGGCAGCCCGACCGCGTCATACAGGAAGTAACCGATCGCATAGCCCAGAAGCCCGCCGAGCACGGAGGCGACGGTCGCAATGGTCGCGTACCACCAGGCCTTCTCGCGCCGGCTGAGGATCATCGGGATCAGCATCACGTCGGGCGGGATCGGGAAAAACGAGCTTTCGACGAACGATACGCCAGCGAGCGCGGCCGGAGCCTTGTCGCTTGCCGCCTTTCGCATTGTCCAGTCGTAGAGTCCCCGAAGCATGCGGCGTGCTTAAATGGCGTCCAGTGAATTGTCTATGCGGCAGCCGGGACGAAGCCTTTGGAAAGCTCCGCCACGACCGCGTTAAGAACCAGCCGCCCGGCGCGTGTGACGCGAATGCGGGACGGCGAAGTTACGTGGGCAGCGAATGTCTCCGGCGCAAGCCCCGGTCCGGCGCAACCGCGAATGATGTCTCTGTCGTCGTCTTGCGCGAGAACAACGCCAGACCGCCCCGCGCTGGATGCGGCCACGACTTCCAGAAGTCCCATCGCGATGAGACCGCCAACGACATGCGCGGCAGGACGAACGCCGCCGAGCGCGGCGAGCTGATCGAGATCGACGCCCTCGCTCAGCCGCAATCCCATCAGCAGCATTTCGTCGGCCTGTTCTTCGAGCGTCAACACCGTGCTTTCGACGACGCCGGTTCCCGAGGCCTCCACCCGCTCCGCCCACGCTTCCGGATTGCGTTCCGTAACTGTTGCCGTGCGCTGCCCCTTGACGATGATGCGCCCGTGCGCGCCGGCGCCGATGCCGGCATATTCACCGTAACGCCAGTAGAGCAGATTGTGCCGGCTCTCGGAGCCTGGCCGCGCATAATTCGAAACCTCATACGCCGCGAGTCCGCGCGCCGCCGTCAGCTCGTCCGTGATTTCGTAAAGCGCACGCGCCGCGTCGTCGTCGGGAATGACGAGCTTGCCTTTCGCATGCAGTGCCGCGTACGCCGTATCGGGCTCGATCGTCAGCTGATAGAGCGACAGGTGATCGCCCGCCAGATCCAACGCTTCCGAAAGTTCCGCGCGCCACGCGTCAGGCGTTTGCTTGGGCCGCGCGTAAATCAGGTCGAAGGAAAATCGATCGAACGTCGAGTGCGCGACATCGAGCGCCGCCTTCGCTTCCGCAACGCTGTGAATGCGTCCGAGCTTGCGCAGCTCATCATCGCGCAGCGATTGCACGCCGATTGAGACGCGATTGACGCCCGCTTCGCGAAAACCGCGAAAGCGCGCGGCCTCGACGCTGTTCGGATTGGCTTCGAGCGTGATCTCGGCATCGGGCGCTATAGTCCAGCGCTTCGCGATGTGATCGAGAATGGCTGCCGTCGTCGCCGGCTGCATGAGCGACGGCGTACCGCCCCCGAAAAAAATGCTCGAAACCGTCCGCGCGCCGATCAGATCCGCAGTCGCGTCGATCTCGCGAACGTAGGCGGCGAGAAATCGCGCCTCATCCCAACCGCCAAAACGAACGTGGCTATTGAAATCGCAATACGGACATTTCTGCGCGCAGAACGGCCAATGCACATAAACCCCGAACGACGGAGCATCATCTCGCAGCCCGGACGACTGCAGATCACCCTTGCTCCGCGTGAGAAAGGATGACTCTCGACGCTCCGACTTCTCCCCTCTCTCCTGCGGGGAGGCGTCGGGGGTGGAGATTGCGGCAGGAGCTGTTAGCGCGTCCGTCATCGACCGTTCTGACTTGCCGCGAGCATCGCCTTTGCGAGTTGCCGCCATGCCGGTTCATCCGTCGCCGGTGCATCGTTGAGCCGCGCCGCAAGCGCATCGAGATAATCTGCGAGCGTCGTGTTCGCCCACTGACTTTCCTTGGCTTCGAGATCGGCCTTCAGGCGCTCGACAAACGACGCTACTTCAACGCGCGTCGAAAGACTGGCAGCCGCTGCCGAGAACGCAGCAAGATCTCGCGCATCCGTCGAGCCATCGCCCGCATTGTCACACTTTAAATGATCCAGCATCGCCGCCTGAAAAACGGCGAAGGCGCGCGTCCGGTGCGAGATCGCGTACTTCTCCGCGGGCTCCATTTCTCCGAACGTCTTGCTCTCGCCGTCCGCCACGAACATCGGATCGTATCCGAAACCGTTACCGCCGCGCGCCGGCCAGACGAGATGGCCGAAGACTTTGCCTTCGAAGATTTGCGTCTCGCCGTCAGGCCATGCAAGACACAGAACTGAAATGAAATTCGCCTTCGGGTGAGGCGGACCCCAGCCGTTGCGCACGCTGATTTCATCCGCGACCTTCTTCATCGCGATCCCGAAATCCTTGCCCGGTCCCGCCCAGCGCGCCGAATAGATCCCCGGCGCTCCGTCGAGGCAATCGACTTCGAGACCGGAGTCATCGGCGAGAGACGGCAATCCCGAACCTTCGGCTGCGGCCAAGGCTTTGAGCCGCGCATTGCCAGCGAACGTCGTCTCCGTTTCTTCCGGCTCCGACAGATTGAGATCGCCCGCAGAAATGGCGTTGAGACCATAAGGCGCGAGAAGCTGGTTGATCTCCCAAACCTTGCCCGGGTTGTGACTCGCGACGACAAGCTTCGATCCGTGCGTCAAGCGCCGCATCAGGAAATCCCCCAGATGCGCGCCTCGGCCAATTCGAGGCAGTTGCCAGCCGGATCGCGGAAGTAGATCGAATGCCCGCCCTTCGGCCATTCGAAATCGGCTTCGATTTCGACGCCCAATTCAGGGAGCTTCGAGCGCCAGACATCGAGATCGTCGGCTGTCACGCGGAAGCACACATGCCCCTCGCCTTCCATGCCATGCGGCGGCACCGGCAGCGCACCCGGCCTCGGCGGATGGCGCGTCGCCTCCGGATTGAAGATCAAAAGCATCTGCTCTCCACAACGAAAGAAGACATGCCGGCCGGGAACGACGGCGATCGGCTGCAGTCCGAGCACGCGCCGGTAAAACTCCTCGGTCGCGACCAGATCGCGTGCATAAAGCACCGTTTCGAGAATTGAGAGTAAGGGGGAGGCAACGCTCAGATCAGCACCCATAAGAATATCCCAGCACTCACCAAGCCGAGCCCTGTCCGCACGGCATGCAGTCGTCCCCATTTCTCGAGTAACGCCCGCGACGCCGGACCGGCCTGATCGACGACGGTCGCCTCGAGCACCCGGTTCGTCGGCATGATCGAAATGAACGTATAGGGCCAGTTGGCGAACAGCACGAGCGCTCCGAGCAACCATAGCCAATTGCCGGTGACGAGCCATTCGAGAACGCCGAGCACGGACCCAAGCAACGCCAGCGTCGCCTGCATCATCGCGCCGCGCGGGTAAGCGACGTGCCAGTGCGCCAGAGCCGGACCATCGCCCAGCTCCATGCGCGCCGGATGCTCGGCAACGCTGATGTAAAGCGCCGCTCCGGCGAACAGGCACGCAGCGACGAGTGCGAAGTTTCCGAACATGCTCGTTCCATCCGAGCGTCTGGTTTACCCGACCGTCAGCTTCTGCAATTGCACGAGTTCGCCAATACCCTTTTTTGCCAACGTCAGCAGATCGCCAAACCGCTCCTCGGTAAACGGCGTCGTTTCCGCCGTCCCCTGGATTTCGACGATCCCACCCGTGCCCGTCATGACGAAGTTGGAATCGGCGTCGGCGTTGCTGTCCTCGGCATAGTCGAGATCGAGAACCGGATCGCCTTTATAAATTCCGCATGACACGGCGGCGACATGGTCGCGCAAAACGCCGTCCTTCACCATGTCGCGCATTTTCATCCATTGGATGCAATCATGCAGAGCCACCCAGGCGCCGGTGATCGACGCTGTCCGCGTTCCGCCATCGGCCTGGATAACGTCGCAGTCGACCGTGATCTGGCGTTCCCCGAGCTTCGGCAGATCGACGACGGCACGCAACGCGCGACCGACGAGCCGCTGGATTTCCTGGGTTCGTCCCGACGGATGCCCGCTCGTCACCTCGCGCCGTGTCCGCTCGTGCGTGGCGCGCGGCAGCATCGAGTATTCGGCCGTGACCCAACCCCGGCCTTGACCCTTGAGCCACTGCGGCAGGCGCTCTTCGAGGCTTGCCGTGCAGAGGACATGCGTATCCCCGAATTTGATCAGGCAAGAGCCTTCGGCATGCTTGGACACGGCACGTTCAATCGAAACGCGGCGCAGCTCATCGGGCTTGCGTTTGGAGGGTCGCATAATGTTCCTGAAAACCTTGAAATTTCGCTGGAGGCTAAAGAAGTCGTCCCCGCCCTTCAACCCTAAAGCCCGAAACCCTGCAAGCCGATTTGACGGAAGCCATTGGCCTTCCTAGACTCTCAGGTCATGAAAATCGACGATCAGGCCGTGACGGCAGCCTTGCTTGACGGCAAAAGCCCGCTTCAGAAGCTTAACGAGCGCTCGCGCACGATCCTGCGGCGCATCGTCGAGAGCTATCTGGCGACCGGCGAACCCGTCGGCTCGCGCAACCTGTCGCGCGCTCTGCCGATCGCGCTGTCCCCCGCATCCATCCGCAACGTGATGTCGGACCTGGAGCAGCTTGGCCTTATCGTTTCGCCGCACACCTCCGCCGGGCGGCTGCCGACGCAGCTCGGGTTGCGGTTATTCGTCGACGGCCTGCTCGAGGTCGGCGACGTGACGCCGGAGGAACGCCGCCAGATCGAGACGCAGATCGCCTACCGCCGCGACAAATCCGTCGATCAGTTGCTGAGCGAAGCCGGCGAATTGATTTCCGGCCTTTCGCACTGCGCCGGCATTGTGCTCGCCGAAAAGCAGGTCGCGCGCCTGCGCCACATCGAATTCGTGCCGCTCGAACCCGGACGCGGCCTCGCCGTTCTCGTCGACGAAGACCAGAATGTCGAAAACCGCATCATCGCGCTGCCCGAGGGGCTGCCGCCGTCCGCGTTGCAGGAAGCCTCCAACTATCTCAACACGCACGTCCGCGGCATGACGCTCGCCGAGGCAAAGGTCGAGCTTGAGAAATCGCTGCACGTCGCCAAGGCCGAGCTCGATCAGCTCGCGCAGAAGGTCATCACCGCAGGCCTGGCGGAATGGTCCGGCGTTTCCGACGACCGCAAGAGTCTCATTGTTCGCGGGCAGAGCAATCTCTTGAAAGACGTGACCGCCGCCGAGGATCTCGAACGCATCCGCCAGCTGTTCGACGCATTCGAGGCGAAACAGGACATCGTCGAGCTGCTCGGCGCCTCCGACAGGGCGGAAGGCGTTCGCATTTTCATCGGTTCCGAGAACAAGCTGTTTTCACTGTCCGGATCGTCTCTGATCGTCGCACCGTTCCGCGATCAAACTCGTCACGTGGTCGGCGTCCTGGGCGTGATCGGCCCGACGCGGCTGAATTACGCGCGCATTATCCCGATGGTCGATTACACAGCGAAGCTGGTCAGCCGTCTCATTCCTTAAGGGTTCGTTGAGCGCCAGCGTCTACTGCGGTTCACGACCGCCTTGATTTTTCGGCCATTGCAGCCGATATCCCGGGACCCGTTCGTGTGCGCATCGGGTTCCCATCAATCCCAAGCGAAGAGAATCATGAGCGACGAGAACAAGCCGGTTGACGAGCCCATCGAGGACGCAGCGTCCGAGCACGGCGATGTAACGCCGGAACAGCTCAAGGCGATGGTCGCCGCTTTGCAGGCCGAGATCGACAACAAGACCGCTGAGGTCGCGGCCAAGCAGGACGCCTATCTGCGCGCCGTCGCTGAAACCGAAAACGTGCGCCGCCGCCTCGAAAAGGAAAAAGAGGAAACGGCGAAATACGCGATCTCGAAGTTCGCGAAAGATATTCTGACGGTCGGCGATAACTTCCAGCGCGCCATCGCTGCCGTGCCGAAGGACGCGCTCGAAGGCGATCCGGCGCTATCGGCGTTGCTTGATGGCGTCGTTCTCGCCGAACGCGACTATCGCGGCGCCCTCGAACGCCACGGCATCGTCGTCGACGATCCCGTCGGCCAGCCGTTCAATCCCCATCATCATCAGGCCGTGATGGAGCAGGAGAATCCTGACGTCCCGAGCGGCACCGTGCTGCAGGTTTTCCAGGTCGGTTATCTGATCGAGGACCGTTGCCTTCGCCCGGCGATGGTCGTCGTCTCGAAGGGCGGCCCGAAGGTCGCAAAACAGGACGTCAACGAACCACCTCCCGCGGCCTAACCGCTGCTGTGACGACGTTGCGCAGAGCCGCCGTCAGACGAAATCCGAGGGAATTCGTACTCTTGAAGCGCCATTTCGGATCAAATTATTCCTGACGAAATGGCCCAAAATCGAACGTGTTTGAGGGGAAAGGTTTGTGCTGGTAATCCGCGACCCGGTGGCCTTAAAGTTGATGTGCGGTTGCGCGGGTGAACCGTTGCACGCGAAAAACAGCTCCTTATATAACCGTCGGTCACACCATTGAAATCCTGGGGACCGGTGCTTTGAGCCCCTCGTGGGCGGGCACGTTGGATGCCAAACAAGGGTCCACCCGGTCTGCCGCAACTCAGAAGGATTGACGAGAATGTCTAAAGTAATCGGTATTGACCTCGGCACGACCAACTCATGCGTCGCTGTCATGGAGGGCGGAAAGCCGAAGGTTCTGGAGAATTCCGAGGGCGCGAACACGACGCCGTCCGTCGTTGCATTTACGTCCGACGACGAGCGTCTCGTCGGCTTGCCGGCCAAGCGCCAGGCTGTGACGAACCCCACGAACACCTTCTTCGCCATCAAGCGTTTGATCGGCCGCCGCTTCGACGACCCGGAGGTCCAGAAGGACGTTAAGCTGGTCCCGTTCAATATCGTTAAAGGTACCAACGGCGACGCCTGGGTCGAAAGCCACGGCAAGCAGTATTCCCCGCAGCAGATCTCTGCGTTCATCCTTCAGAAGATGAAGGAAACCGCCGAAGCCAAGCTCGGCGAGAAAGTCACGCAGGCCGTCATCACCGTTCCGGCGTACTTCAACGACGCTCAGCGCCAGGCGACCAAAGACGCCGGCAAGATCGCCGGTCTTGAAGTGCTGCGCATCATCAATGAGCCGACGGCAGCCGCGCTCGCTTACGGTCTCGACAAAAAGAAAGAAGCCAAGACCATCGCGGTCTACGACCTCGGCGGCGGCACGTTCGACGTGTCGATCCTCGAGATCGGTGACGGCGTCTTCGAAGTGAAGTCGACGAACGGTGACACGCACCTCGGCGGCGAAGACTTCGACATGGTGCTGGTCAGCTACCTCGCTGACGAGTTCAAGAAGGAGCAGGGCATCGATCTCCGCTCCGACAAGCTGGCTCTGCAGCGCCTGAAGGAAGCCGCTGAAAAGGCCAAGATCGAACTGTCGAGCGCCCCGCAGACCGAAATCAACCTGCCGTTCATCACGGCCGACGCTTCGGGTCCGAAGCATCTGACGATGAAGCTGACGCGCGCCAAGCTCGAAAGCCTCGTCGAAACGCTGATCAATCGCACGAAAGGTCCTTGCGAAAAGGCCCTGAAGGACGCTGGCCTGAAGGCTGCCGAAATCGACGAAGTCGTTCTCGTCGGCGGCATGACGCGCATGCCCAAGGTCCAGGAAGTCGTGAAGCAGCTGTTCGGCAAGGAGCCGCACAAGGGCGTCAACCCCGATGAAGTCGTGGCCGTCGGCGCCGCGATCCAGGGCGGCGTCCTGAAGGGCGAAGTCAAGGACGTGCTGCTGCTCGACGTGACCCCGCTGTCGCTCGGCATCGAGACGCTTGGCGGCGTGTTCACACGCCTGATCGATCGCAACACGACGATCCCGACCAAGAAGGGTCAGACGTTCTCGACGGCGGAAGACGGCCAGAACGCCGTGACGATCCGCGTGTTCCAGGGCGAACGCGAGATGGCTGCCGACAATAAGATGCTCGGCCAGTTCGATCTTCTCGGCATCCCGCCCGCTCCGCGCGGCGTGCCGCAGATCGAAGTGACATTCGACATCGACGCCAACGGCATCGTCCATGTGTCCGCGAAGGACAAGGCGACCGGCAAGGAACAGTCGATCCGCATCCAGGCATCGGGCGGTTTGTCCGACGCCGACATCGACAAGATGGTCAAGGACGCGGAAGCCCACGCGGCCGAAGACAAGCAGCGGCGCGAGGTCGTCGAGCTTCGCAACCAGGCCGAAGCGCTCGTCCACGGCACCGAGAAGTCGCTCAGCGAAAACGAGTCGATCCCGGCTGTCGCGGCGATCAAGGGTGACGTCGAAAGCGCCATCGCTGCCACCAAGACCGCGATTGCAGGTGAAGACGCCGAGGCGATCCGCTCCGCAACCACGGCTCTGACGCAGGTTGCGATGAAGATCGGCGAAGCCGTCTACACCGCCAAAGGCGGCGCGGCCGGCGTCGAAGGCGAGGAGCCATCTGCTGAGAAGTCCGCCGGCGGCGAAGACGTCGTCGACGCGGATTTCGAGGAAGTCAAAGACGATAGGAAGAAATCGGCTTAACGGCCGATCGACGTCTCATCGCCCTCGACACGCTGCGGAAATCCCTGCATAGGGTGCCGCTGGTGGGTCGAGGGCGAAAGAATATAACGCGGATATTCTGACGGGCGTACAACCGGCCCCTTTTTGCAAACAGGTCACAGAACAACAAAACCATGGCCAAGCGGGACTACTATGAGGTTCTCGGCGTCAAACGCGGCGCCACGGAACAAGAGGTCAAATCCGCGTATCGTAGTCTCGCGAAGGAATTCCATCCCGACCGCAACGCCGGCGACAAGGAAGCCGAGCGCCGCTTCAAGGAAGTCAACGAAGCCTACGAGGCGTTGAAGGATCCGCAAAAGCGCGCCGCCTACGATCAGTTCGGCCATGCGGCGTTTGAAGGCGGAATGGGCGGTCGCGGCGGACCGGGCGGATTCGGACCCGACTTCGCCTCCTCGATGTCCGACATTTTCGACGACCTCTTTGGCGAATTCATGGGCGGACGCCGCGCTGGCGGCGGCCAGGGCCGTGGCGGACGTTCCGGCCGCGAAGCCGGCGCCGATCTCCGCTACAATCTCGAAATCACCCTCAGCGAAGCCTTTGGCGGCAAGACCGCGCAGATCCGCGTCCCGGCCAGCGTCAAATGCGAGACCTGCTCCGGAAGCGGCGCGAAACCCGGCACCAAGCCGCGCACGTGCACGACCTGCGGCGGCATGGGCAAAGTTCGCGCCAGCCAGGGCTTCTTCACGATCGAGCGCTCCTGCCCAGCCTGTCAGGGCCGCGGTGAAACGATCGACGATCCGTGTGCGGATTGCGGCGGCGCCGGTCGCGTGCAGAAAGAGCGCACGCTTTCCGTCAACATTCCGGCGGGCGTCGAGGACGGCACCCGCATCCGTTTAGCGGGCGAAGGCGAAGCCGGACTTCGCGGCGGCACGCCGGGCGACCTCTACATTTTCCTGTCCATCAAGCCGCACGAGTTCTTCCAGCGCGATGGCGCCGACATCTTCTGCAAGGTGCCGATCGCGATGACGACGGCCGCCCTCGGCGGACAGATCGAAGTCCCGACGCTCGAAGGCACGACGACGCGGGTCAAAATTCCGGAAGGCACCGAAAGCCGCAAGCAGTTCCGTCTGCGTGGCAAGGGCATGCCGGTGCTTCGCGCCAAGGTCACCGGCGACATGTACATCGAGGTCGATGTCGAGACGCCGAAAAACCTGACGCGCCGGCAGCGCGAACTGCTCGAAGAATTCGAACGCGCGAGCCACAAGGAAACGAGCCCCGAAAGCGCCGGCTTCTTCTCCCGCGTTAAGGAATTTTTCGAGGGCAAGAGCGGCTGATCTGAGCGGCGCGCTCTTCAGCTGCGCGCCCGGTCCTATTCCCTAATCCTCAATCCCTCGGTACGGTCCGGCGCAATCCGCCGCCAATCCTACACGGACAGTTCTTTCTCCATGACAGCATCGACGAAGTCGGACCCTCGCCTGCTCTTCTTCGCGGGCAGCGCTCGCAAGAATTCGCACAACAAGCGCTTGGCGCGTCTCGCTGCTCAAATCGCTGAAGCAAACAGCATTCCGTCGACGTTCGCTGACCTCGCCGATTATCCGATGCCGCTTTACGACGGCGATTTCGAAGTGACCTCGGGTCAGCCCGAGAATGCTCATAAGCTGAAAAATCTGATGAAGGCGCACACGGGCATCTTCATCCTCAGCCCCGAGTACAACGCTTCCTTCACGCCGCTGCTGAAAAACGCCATCGACTGGATCAGCCACATTCGCGACGATGGCGAAGCCCCGATGGAAGTCTATCGCACGCGGGTGTTCGCGATCGGCTCGGCATCGCCCGGCGGCATGGGCGGCTTACGCGGCCTGTCGCAGCTTCGTCTGGTTTTGGAAACTGGCATCGGTGCGCTGGTGCTGCCCGATCAGTTCTTGCTCCCGCGCGCCGTCGACGCCTATGACGAGCACGGACACTTGAAAAACAAGGACCAGCAGGAGCAACTGAAAACGGTCATTCAGAAGCTCGCTCGCGCCGCCCGCGTTTTGCACGGATAAGCCCGATGACGGACGCCAAAGACAAACTCATCGTCGCCCTCGACCTGCCCTCCTACGACGAGGCGCGGGCGCTGGTTAATCGTCTTGGCGACACGGTGTCATTCTACAAGATCGGGCTCGAGCTTCTGTTTTCCGATGGCCTGTCGCTCGCGAGCGAGCTGAAGCAGGAAGGCAAGCGCGTCTTCCTCGATCTGAAATTTCTCGACATCGGCAACACCGTCGAGCGCGCCGTCTCTTCAGCCGCGGCACTCGGCGTCGACTTCGTCACAGTTCACGGACCCGATACGAAAACGCTGAAAGCCGCCGTGCGTGGACGCGGCGACTCTGAGCTGAAAATTCTCGCCGTGACCGTACTGACGAGCCTCGATCAAACCGACCTCGACGAACAGGGCATTCCGCTAACGCCCGGCGCCCTCGTGCTGAGCCGCGCCCGCATTGCCCACAACGCCGGCGTCGACGGTGTCATCGCGTCTGGACAGGAAGCCGCCGCCGTCCGCGCCAAGACCTCGCCGAGCTTCCTCATCGTCACGCCCGGCATTCGCCTGCCCGGTGGCGAGACCGGCGATCAGGCGCGCATCACGACGCCGGACGAGGCGATCCGCGACGGCGCCAACCACATCGTCGTCGGCCGCCCGATCAACGCCGCGAAAGATCCCAAGGCTGCCGCTGAAGCCTTCCTGGCTCGCATCGCAAGCGCCTGATCGCGCGCATAGCACGCACCATCGCCACATCCTCGCCAAGCTCTGACCACGCCCTGCGCACAGTCGCGATTTACCAAGCATTAACCGTCTGTGGGGCTAGGCTAAGCGCTAGTCCGGGGAACAGGTCACGCGGGGTTCACGGCAGATGTTGTGGCGTACAATGGAGCGGGCAAATTGGCTCGCTGCGGTTTTGTTTTTGCTGGGTACGCTCCCTGCGCTTCACGCCGCGCGCGCCGAGGAACAAGCCGCCGCCAAACCGCTTCCCGCCACGACCGAAGCCGCGCTCCTGATGAAAGAGATTGTGCCGGAAGCGCCGGTCTATATCCGCGTCTTCAAGGAAGAGTCGGAACTCGAAGTCTGGAAGGCGCGCCCGAACGGCCGCTACGCGCTCGTGAAAACATTCCCGATCTGCAACTGGGGCGGCACGCTCGGCCCGAAGCAGACGCAGGGCGACCGCATGTCGCCCGAAGGGTTTTACGCGGCGACACCCGGCGGCATGAAGCCCGACAGCAAATACCATCTCGCGTTCAACATCGGCTATCCGAATGCGCTCGACCGCGCGCTCGGACGAACCGGCGCTTACATCATGGTGCACGGCGACTGCCGCAGCGTCGGTTGCTTCGCGATGTCCGACAAGCTGATCGAAGAAATCTACGCTTTCGTGCGCGATGCGCTGGCGGCTGGCGAACCATCCGTTCCGGTGCACGTGTTCCCGTTCCGCATGACCGCTTCGAACATCAAGCGCCACGCCGACAATCCCGCACGCACGACCTGGGCTCCGCTGAAACAGGCCTACGACGATTTTGCCGAGACGCGGGAACCGCCGAAGGTCGGCATGTGCTCAAAGCGCTACGTCGTCAATTCGCTGACGCCGGTCGGCATGGACCCGAACGCCGCCTGCCCGACCTTGATCGGCAAACGCCTCGCACCGTTGTCGCCGCGCATGTCCAAGCGCCTCGCCAAGAACGATCCGAGTCTCGAAGCCCAGGGCAAGAAATTGAAATCGGCCGAAGCTTCATCCGGCATCGGCGGCTTTTTCACGAGCTTGAGCTGGGGCTCGACGACGGCGACCGTCAGCCGTCCGTCCCGCCAGAGCAGCGACGCCAGCCTCGGCGCCGTGCAGCCGCTGCTCAATCCCTGAGCCGCTGCGGTTTTCCGTCTTTCTGCCCACGGGTTGCCGAAGCCGCCTCGCACCGGCTATGCCACGGCGTTCGAACATCACAGCAGGAAGACCGCAATGCCGAAGGGATATGTCATCGCCCACGCCACCGTAACCGACCCTGAGAAGTGGGCGGCTTACGTCGCGAAATCGAAAATCGCGCTCGACAAGTACGAGGGCAAGCCGATCGTGCGCGGCGGCCGCCACGAGATCGTCGAAGGCAACGGCACCGCGCGCAACGTCGTCCTCGAATTCCCGAGCTACGAGCACGCCCACGGCTATGCGACGTCGCCGGAATACGCCGAAGCCAAAGCGCTCCGCCAGGGCGCCGGCACGCTCGACATCACCGTCGTCGAAGGCGTCTGATCTTTTCCGGTCATCCGAAGCCGATCGCATCGGATGACCACTTCACGCGAGGCTCCTGCGATGCCGCACTTTCCTTCGGGCGATGGCCGTCCGCCGTGGCGCGCGCTCGTGCTGACGCTGTTCCCGGACGCATTTCCGGGACCGCTCGGCGTTTCGCTCGCGGGCCAGGCGCGCGACGCCGGCATCTGGTCGCTCGACACGCTCCAGATCCGCGATTTCGGCCTCGGCAAGCATCGTCAGGTTGACGATACGCCCGCAGGCGGCGGTGCCGGAATGGTGCTGCGCGCCGACGTTCTCGGCCCGGCGCTTGATCACGCCTCAACGCTCTCGCCCGATGCGCCGCTGATCTACCTGTCGCCGCGCGGCACACCGCTGACGCAGAGCTTGGCGCGTAGTCTGGCCGAAGGCCCGGGCGTGACGCTGCTCGCCGGGCGGTTCGAAGGCATCGACGAGCGCGTCATCGCCGCCAAGGGGCTGAAAGAAGTCTCGATCGGCGACTACGTCCTCGCAGGCGGCGAGGTCGCGGCCATGGTCCTGATCGAAGCCTGCATCCGCTTGCTTCCGGGCGTCCTCGGCGCCAGCGAAAGCCTCACCAGCGAAAGCTTCGAGACTGGCCTGCTCGAATATCCCCAGTTCACGAAGCCGCGCGACTGGCAGGGCCGTGCCATCCCGGACATTCTGCTTTCCGGCGATCACAAGAAAATCGAGGCGTGGCGGCGGGAACAATCTGAGAAATTGACGGCCGACCGGCGGCCCGATCTGCTACACCCGCCGCACCAAAAGCGCTCCTAAAGCACGCCATCAAACCTTCGCCTTTGCATGGTCAGGATTTTCCTGGACAAATGCGTCTGGGGAAAGATTCGGGGCGCGCCCGTCGCGGCATATGCGGCGGGTCGCGCGAAAGTGCTTCCGGAAAAGTGGGAACCGGTTTTCCGATAAGAAGCACGACAAAACAAAGAGCTAAACGCCAGTGCGTGCGTGACCGATCGGGACGGGGCAATGGGGAACTTCAAGAGCATTCTGTTCGGCGCGGTTGCGGCTTTGGCAATGATCCAGCCAGCTTTCGCGGACCCAACGCCGAGCGAAACTTCGGCACAGGCAGCGCCTGCGCCCGCACAGCCCGAAGCAACGCCCGAAACGCAAGCAACCCCCGAAGCCACTTCAACGCCCGACGCCGTCGCGCCGGCGGCAGCCGCCGACGATCCGGTCCTCGGCGTCGCGCGCTCGAAGCTCGCCGCTGCGAAGGCATCCGACGACGAGCGCGAGAAAATGGATCAGACGGCGCTCACCGAATTTTACGCGGCGCGCCACGGCGACGGACTTTGGGTGACCGCGTCCGGCGTGAAACCCGAAACCAAAGCCCTCATCACCGAAATCGAAAACGCCAACGCCTACGGTCTCGACGCCAGCGCCTTCAAACTTCCGATGCTCGAAAACGGCGCGCTGACCGCGACCGACACCGACACGCTGGCCGATGCGGAAATCCAGTACTCGACAGCAGCCCTGCAATACGCGCGCTTCGCGCGTGGCGGACGCATTCCCGACCCCGCCGAAATGCTGACGACCGAATTCGACCGCCGTCCGCAGTGGATCGACCCCGCAACCGTGATCAAGGCTCTGGCGGACTCGCACGAACCCGACGCTTACCTACGCAGCCTGCATCCGCAACAGCCGCAGTTCGAAAAGCTGCGCCAGCTCTACGTGACGATGCTGCCCGCCAACGGGAACCTCGCGAAGCTCAGCCCCGCCGCCAAGCGTCTTCGCGCCAACATGGAGATGTGGCGCTGGATGTGGCCCGACATGGGCGACTTCTACGTGCTGAACAACATCCCCGAGTTCATGCAGTACGTTTACAAGGACGGCGAAATCATTCGCTCCGCCAAGATCGTTGCAGGCGAAGTCGATAAGAAATCGACGATTTTCTCGCGGCCTTTAAAATACGTCGTGCTTCGCCCGGCATGGCGCGTGCCGGAAAGCATCATGGTCAACGAGCTGTGGCCGAGCCTCATTCGCGGCGGCGGGCTCATGCGCCAGTATGGCCTTCAGCTCCAGACCAAGGACGGACGCCGCGTCGACTGGCGCCAATATGATTGGTCGTCGACCGACATTCGCAACTTCATCGTGCTCCAGCCGCCCGGTCCGAAGAGCGTCCTCGGCCGCGTGAAGTTTTCGTTCCCGAGCCAGCACACGATCTTCATGCACGACACGCCCGACAAATGGATGTTCCGTCCCGCCCAGCGCACGCTGAGCCACGGCTGCCTGCGCGTGCAAAATCCGATGCAGCTCGCCGAAATGGTCTTGAAGGAAGACAAGGGCTGGGATGCCGCCAAGATCGCCGAGCTCGATCGCTCGGGTCCCCTCAACAACGAGGTTCCGATCTCGAAGGAAATCCCGATCCACCTCGTCTATTTCACCGCCTGGGTCACGGACGACGGCAAACTGAAAACCTTCAACGACGTCTACGGCCACGAAAAGCGCGTGACGCTGGCGCTCGACGGGCAATGGTCGAAAATCAAGAAGGGCCGCAATCACCTCGCGCCGGTCGAGCCGAGCTTCAATCCGGCCGCGGTCGCTTCCAAGTCTCGCGGCCGCGACACTGCCACCGCCACCCGGCGCTCCGCGCAAACGAACGCGACGCTCGGGGACATCATCGGCAGCGCCTTCGGGCTCTGAGGCTGAGGCTGGAAACGTCGCGTTAAGTCTTGCGCGACAAACCATCGGAGCGCCCCTTTCCACTCGACAACGGGGGGCTCTTCGAGTATCAGCGGGGCCAACAAGACTTCCCCTCAAACGGGTAGCCCATCAGGGGCTTGCATGACCGGCTCGGTCGAAATACCGCCAGCCGATCCTCTGCGTCATCAAAAAACGAAACGGAATCAACAAGATGAATATTATCCAACAGCTCGAACGCGAGCAGATGGACGCCGTCCTTTCCAAGCGCGGCATCCCTGAATTCGGCCCCGGCGACACCGTTAAGGTGATGGTCAAGGTCATCGAGTCGGCCGAAGCCGACCCGAAAGACAAGAAGAAGAAGGTCGAGAAAGAGCCGACCGTCCGCTTCCAGGCCTATGAAGGCGTCGTGATTGCCCGCTCGGGCGCCGGCCTCAACGAGAACTTCACGGTTCGCAAGATTTCTTACGGCGAAGGCGTCGAGCGCGTTTTCCCGATCTACTCACCCTACATCGCCGAGATCGAAGTCCTCCGCCGCGGCAAGGTCCGCCGCGCGAAGCTCTATTATCTCCGCGGCCGCCGCGGCAAAGCCGCCCGCATCTTCGAGCGCACGGACGCGCGCGCACGCCGTCTCAACGCGGCTTGGAAGGGCTTCAAGAAGCCGAAGGGCGAGGCCGATGATCTGACCCGTATCAACGGCATCGACATCGACCTGCAGAACCGCCTGAAGCATCTCAACTGCTACAAGATCGAACAGATCGCCAACCTGTCGGACGAAGACATCGCCAACATCGATGAGACGCTGAACCTCAAAGGCGCCATCGAGAAGCAGGATTGGATCGGCCAGGCGCAGCGCCTCGTCGCCGAACTCACGGCCGCTGAAGTTCCGGCTGAGGAAGCCAAGGAATAAGTCGGCTGATCTGAAATCGACGTCCAAGGATGAAGCGCCGGATCTCGTGTCCGGCGCTTTCTTTTTGCGCCCTTGGGCAAACGCAGGACTGCGATAGCCAAAAGAAAAGCGGCGGCCGATGAAGCCGCCGCATCTCAGTCTTTCATCGCGGCCTTTACTGACCCGAAAGCACGAACTCGACACGCCGGTTGAGACGGCGGCCTTCCGGCGTTTCATTGTCGGCGACCGGATCGTCCTCACCCTTGCCGACAGCCGTCAGCTTCGACGCTTCGACCCCCGCTTTCGTCAGGAAATCGACGATCTTCTTCGCGCGAAGCTCGGACAGCATCTGGTTGCCCTCCGATGAGCCGACGCTGTCCGTAAATCCGCGAACCTCGACGACGACACCGGCACAAGCCTTCAGCGCCGTTACGAGGGCCGACAACGCGGTGCGGCTCGCCGGAGCGATGGCAGCGCTGTCCTCATTAAAGCGCAGCGTCGCGGCCTTGGCATTCGTTGCAACCGTTTCGCGGCATGCTTCCCCTGAGGGTGCCGCTGCTTCCGATGCCGCCGGCGCAGTGGCGGCGTTGTAGTCGGGATTCATTTTTGCAGGTTCCGCCCAGGCCGGGTTATTCGGAGCTGCGCTGCCTCCGTAATAGTCTGTCGTGGCCTTGCCACCGGTCGGAGGCGGTGCTGCGTCTTCCTCGGCCGGAGATGCAGCAGCAGCCGGAGCTTCCGTTGCCGCTGGCTGAGCCGTCTCCGCAGGTGCGGCCGGCTCGCTCGAATAGTCCGGGTTCATCTTGGCCGGAGCGGCCCACGCCGGATTCTGCGGCGACGGCGATCCGCCGTAGTAATCCGTTGTCGCTGTCCCACCCGTTGGAGGCGGAGACGTATCCTCGGCCGTCTGAGTTGCAGCCGCTTCGCCGGATGTTTCGCTTCCCGATGGCGCTGCCTCAGCTGCGTCATCCGACGCGGCGGGCGCGTCCGACGAGTTCGCCGCGTAGTCGGGGTTGAACTTCGCCTCAGCCGCCCACGCCGGGTTTTCAGCTGCCGCGCTGTCGCCGTAGAAATCGGTCGTCGCCTGACCGCCGGTCGCCGGAGGCGCGGAGTCGTCCTGCGCAACCTTGATCGTCGCCCGGGTCGTTCCCGAACTGAACTGAACAGCGCCGTCGCGCATCAGCTGCGGCAGTGGACTGGAAGTGGATTGCACGCGGGTCGCGTCACGAGCGCTCAGCATCTCGACCGTCGTCGTCGCATGCCCTATATTTACGCTCGCGAATTGAAACATCAGCCCGACGCAAGAGACCCCTCCAAGGAGAGGCGCACGGAATTGCAACATGGGTTTTCCTCCTGTGCTCGCGGCGCCCTTGGCAAAGGCGCTCTTTTATAGCGGGATAGTTTGGCACTAAATTGCAGTCGCAGCCATATAAGTTCCAGTCCGGAGCAACATGTCGAACGTTGAAGTAAATAGAAGCGCCACGCGCGACGGCAAAATCCCGCTCCATGATGCGGAAGCCTTTGCTGCAATGCGCAAAGCCGGACGGCTTGCCGCCGAAGCGTTGGATATGCTTGTTCCCATCGTGCAGCCCGGCGTCACGACGGCTGAGATCGACGATCTGGTGCTCGCCTTCGCCCTCGATCATGGCGCACTGCCGGCGACGCTCAACTATCGCGGATATCGCTACGCGACGTGCACCTCGATCAATCACGTCGTCTGTCACGGCATGCCCAACGACAAGCCGCTGCGTGTCGGCGACATCATCAACATCGACGTCACATTGATCGTCGACGGCTGGCATGGCGACACCAGCCGGATGTATTCCGCTGGTGAAGTCTCGCGCCGCGCCCAACGCTTGATGGACGTGACGTACGAATCCCTGGTGCGCGGCATCGCGGTCGTTAAGCCGGGCAACACGACCGGCGACATCGGCGCCGCGATCCAGACCTTCGCCGAAGATGAGCGCTGCAGCGTCGTTCGCGACTTCTGCGGCCACGGACTTGGGCGCGTCTTCCACGATCGCCCGAATATCCTCCACTACGGCGAACCGGGCGAAGGCGTGATCCTGGAACCGGGCATGCTGTTCACGATCGAGCCGATGATCAATCTCGGCAAGCCGCACGTCAAAATTCTCGCCGACGGCTGGACCGCGGTCACGCGGGATCGCGAGCTGTCCGCACAGTTCGAGCACACGGTCGGCGTCACCGAAACGGGATGCGAAATCTTCACCGCGTCGCCCGCCGGTTACGACTTCCCGCCTTACAAGTTGCGCGCCGCCGCCTGACGGACATAGCCGATGTCGCACTCGAACGGGTCTGGCGACGATAAGGCAAGTGCCGCGGAGCAGGGCGCGCTGTTCGGCGGCGCGCCGCTCAAAACAAAAAAAGCCGTCGACGACAAGGCCGGACATCGCGGGCGCTTGCGCGAGCGATTCACGAACGGCGGCGCGGATGCGGTGCCCGACTACGAGCTTCTCGAGATGATCTTGTTTCGGGCGTTTCCGCGCATCGACACGAAGCCGATCGCGAAACGCCTGCTCGCTCGCTTTGGCTCGTTTGCGGAAGTCGTCTCGGCCCCGCCGGATCGCCTGAAGGAGATCGAAGGCGTCGGCGACCGTGCCGTCCAGGAACTGAAGCTGATCAAGACGGCGGCAGAACGCCTGACCAGGGGCGAGATCAAATCGCGCCCCGCGCTGTCATCCTGGAGCGGCGTCCTCGATTATCTCCGCCTCGCGCAAGGCTTCGAAGATCGCGAGCATTTTCGCATTCTCTTCCTCGACAAGAAGAACGCGCTGATCGCCGACGAAGTCCAGGGGCGCGGAACCGTCGACCACACGCCCGTCTATGTCCGCGAAGTCGTGAAGCGGGCGCTCGAACTGTCCGCAACCGCGATCATCCTGGTGCACAATCATCCGTCGGGCGATCCAACGCCGTCGCGCGCCGACATCGACGTCACGAAGCAGATCATCGATGCCGCGAAACCGCTGGGCGTCACTGTCCACGACCACGTCATCGTCGGCCGCCACGGCCACGCCAGCCTCAAGGCATTGCGATTGATCTAAGGACCTTCGCTTTTATTGATCGCACTGTCGTTGCGCGTGTCGCGCATCGTTGCGTAGACGACGAGCGAGAGGCCGATGCAGATCGTAACGTACCAGAAAAAGTCCGTCTCGCGTCCGGCCTGCTTCAGCCAGAGCGCGATATATTCGGCCGTGCCGCCGAACAGCGCCACCGTCAGCGCATAGGGCAATCCAACGCCCAGCGCTCGCACTGAAGTCGGAAACAGCTCCGCCTTCACGACGGCGTTGATCGCTGTGTAGCATGATACGATCGCGAGCCCAGCCAAGATAAGAAAAAAGGCTGTAAGCGGATCTTGCGTCGATTGAATTGCAGTGAGCAGCGGCACTGTAAACAGGACGCCGAGCACGCCGAACGTGATCAGCACGGGACGTCGTCCGATCTTGTCCGAGATCGCGCCGACGACGGGCTGCATCAGCATGTAGACGAACAACGCGGAAGCCGAGATCAGCGTCGCGGTATCCTTCGAAAACCCCGACGTGTTGACCAGAAATTTCTGCATGTAGGTCGTGTAGGTATAGAACGCGAGCGTGCCACCGAGCGTCAATCCGACGACGATCGCGACTTCCCTCGGATGCGCGAACAGAGCCTTGAGCGAGCCCTCACGCCGCTTTGAGCGATGGAACGCTTCCGTCTCGGCGAGATCCCGCCGCATGACGTAAGCGACGACGGCAAGAGCCGCGCCGATCGCGAACGGAATGCGCCAGCCCCAGGCATCGAGTTCGGCCGGAGTCAGAACGAATTTCTGCAGCACGACCAGAACCAGCATGGCCGCGAGCTGCCCGCCGATCAGCGTCACGTATTGGAAGCTCGAATAGAAACCGCGCCGCTCGGCTGTCGCCATTTCGGAAAGATAAGTGGCGCTCGTGCCGTACTCGCCACCGAGGCTCAGACCTTGGATCATCCGCGCCACAAGCAGGATGATCGGCGCCGCGATGCCGATCGTCGCGTAGACGGGTGTAACGGCGAGCAGCGCCGAACCGAAACACATCAGCAGAACCGACGTCGTCAGCGCCACACGCCGGCCGTGGCGGTCCGCCATGCGCCCGAACAGCCATGCCCCAATCGGACGCATCAGGAACCCGACTGCGAAGATGGCGGCCGTGTTGAGGAGCTGCGCCGTCTGATCGCCTGCCGGAAAGAATGCCTTTGCGAAGTAAAGCGAGAACGCCGCGTAGACGTAAAAATCGTACCACTCGACCAGATTGCCGGAGGAGCCGATCAGGATGGCCCTGATTCTCTCTCGCATTCCGAGCACCGGCGGCGCTGTCGGCTGCTCGTTCATCCAATCAGACTCCCGGTTTTGCACCAAAATAGGCCAGCGGCTCTCCGCGCACGCCTGACGGATGCCCCTATTGCCGCGCCGGCCCTGCCTGTCATTGACGATCCGATCCCGCGTCCCCTAATTATCTGCCCTTCCCGGAGCTTTGAACCATGACCAAGAAACCGCACCATTCCAAGGTGATCGTCCTCGGCTCCGGCCCGGCCGGATACACGGCAGCCATCTACGCGGCCCGCGCCATGCTCGCTCCGACGCTCATTCAGGGCTCCCAGCCCGGCGGCCAGCTTACGATCACGACCGATGTTGAGAACTATCCCGGTTTTGCCGAGCCGATCCAAGGCCCTTGGCTGATGGAGCAGATGCAGGCGCAGGCCGAGCACGTCGGCACCAATATCGTGATGGACCAGATCAACAAGGTCGATCTGCGCGCTAGGCCCATCCGCCTCGAAGGCGATAGCGGCGACATCTACACGTGCGATGCGCTGATCATCTGCACCGGCGCCCAGGCGCGTTGGCTTGGTCTGCCGTCGGAAGCGCATTTCCAGGGGCACGGCGTCTCCGCCTGCGCCACCTGCGATGGCTTTTTCTACAAGGGCAAGGATGTCGTGGTCGTCGGTGGCGGCAACACCGCCGTCGAGGAAGCGCTGTTTCTGACGAACTTCGCCAACAAGGTGACGCTCGTCCATCGTCGCGATTTTCTGCGCGCCGAAAAGATCCTGCAGGAGCGCCTGTTCAAGAACCCGAAGATCGAGGTCATCTGGGATAGCGCCGTCGAGGAAGTCGTCGGGACGACGACGCCGAAGTCCGTCACAGGCGTCGTTCTGAAGAACGTCAAAACCGGCGTGACGTCCAAAATTCCGGCGGACGGATTTTTCGTCGCCATCGGTCATGCGCCAGCGACCGAGCTGTTCAAAGGCCAGCTCGAGACGACGCCGTCTGGCTACCTGATTACGGCGCCCGACTCGACGGCAACGGCGATTCCGGGCGTGTTCGCGGCAGGCGACGTCAAGGACGAGGTTTTCCGTCAGGCTGTGACGGCGGCAGGCATGGGATGCATGGCCGCGCTCGAAGCCGAACGGTATCTCGCCAAAGTCGAAGCCCAAGCGGACGCAGCCGAATAACGCCTCGACTGACCAACACTGCATTGTAACGTGACCGTGTTTCGCTAGACTTCGCCGCCGCTTCAGAGCCGCGCCCGATCGGGTGCAACATGGCCAATTACCGAAAGCGTTGAAGATGGATTGGGACAAACTGCGTATTTTCCACGCGGCAGCGGAGGCCGGCAGTTTCACGCATGCCGGCGAGCAGCTGCACATGAGCCAGTCCGCAGTCAGCCGCCAGATCTCGGCCCTCGAAGCGAACCTCAAGGTCACGCTCTTTCATCGTCACGCCCGCGGCCTCGTTCTGACGGAACAGGGCGAACTTCTCAATCGCACCGTCGCCGAGGTGTTCGCGAAACTTCAGACCGCCGAAACGCTGCTGTCGGACTCGACCTCGAAACCGTCGGGCGATCTGCGCATCACCGCGCCGATCGGCTTCGGTACGATCTGGCTGACGCCTCGGCTGCAGGAATTCGGCGACCTCTATCCCGAAATCCGCGTCGAGCTGATCCTCAACGACGACCAGGTCGATATCGGCATGCGTGCCGCCGACGTTGCGATCTGGACGCGCGAGCCGGAACAGGCCGACCTGATCCGCCGTTCGCTGTTTGAAAGCCGGGTTCGCGCCTTCGCGTCCGCCCAGTACCTGCGCAAGCACGGAACGCCGAAAACGCTGGCCGAACTCGATCAGCACCGGATTATCGCCTACACGGGCATTCCGGCGCAGCACCTCGACGCCATGTCGTGGATCGAGAAGGCCGGGCGTGAAGGAGCGGCGCCGCGCGAGGCTGCGCTCAGGGTCAACAGCGTCGTCGCGATCAAGTACGCCATCCAGGCCGGCATCGGCATCGGCATGATCCCCGACTACATGAGCGACGAGCAGTCGGACCTCGTGCCCGTCTTGGCCGAATTCGAGCAGCCCTCGCTGAACCTGATCTTCGCCTACGCCGAGGAATTGAAAGCCTCGAAAAAAGTCCAGCTTTTGCGCGACTTTCTGGTATCCAAGATCAGCCGGTTTCGGTAAACCGCGAAGCTTTCCTGATCGAACCTGCGACGACGGCTTATTTGCGCAAATGCCGGTCTGACGCTATCTAACCGGTTTCACCGTCCGACGCCCGCTAAGGCCCATAAAAACATGGCAAAAACGCTTTACGATAAAATCTTCGACGATCACGTGGTTGAAAAGTCCGAGGACGGAACATGCCTCCTCTACATCGACCGCCACCTCGTCCACGAGGTCACGAGCCCGCAGGCGTTCGAAGGGCTGCGCATGACCGGACGTAAAGTCCGCGCGCCCGAGAAAACCCTCGCCGTCGTCGACCACAACGTCCCGACCACCGACCGTACGAAGGGCATCGCCGACGAGCAGAGCCGCGTCCAGGTCGAAACCCTGGCGACGAACGCCCGCGACTTCGGCATCGAATACTACAACGAGCTCGATAAGCGGCAGGGCATCGTCCACGTCGTTGGACCCGAGCAGGGCTTCACGCTGCCGGGAACGACGATCGTCTGCGGCGACAGCCACACCTCGACGCACGGCGCGTTCGGCGCGCTCGCGCATGGCATTGGCACCTCCGAGGTCGAGCACGTGCTCGCCACCCAGACGCTGATCCAGAAGAAGGCCAAGAACATGCGCGTCGTCGTCGACGGCGTCGCTCCGCACGGCGTCGGCGCCAAGGACATCATCCTCGCCATCATCGGCGAAATCGGCACCGCCGGCGGCACCGGCTCCGTCATCGAATACGCCGGAGACGCCATCCGCGCGCTGTCGATGGAAGGCCGCATGACCGTCTGCAATATGTCGATCGAGGGCGGCGCCCGCGCCGGCATGATCGCGCCGGACGAAAAAACGTTCGCCTTCATCAAGGATCGCCCCAAGGCGCCGAAAGGCATGGCTTGGGACATGGCGATGAAATACTGGGAAACGCTGGGCTCGGACGACGGCGCGCACTTCGATCGCGAAATCCGTCTCGATGCCGCGAAGCTGCCGCCGATCGTCTCCTGGGGCACGAGCCCCGAGGACGTGACCGCGATCACCAGCGTCGTGCCGAATCCCGCCGACGTCGTAGACGAGAACAAGCGTGCCTCGATGCAGCGCGCGCTCGACTACATGGGCCTCGCGCCGGGAACAAAGATCACCGACATCCCGCTCGACGTCGTCTGGATCGGCTCCTGCACCAACGGCCGCATCGAAGACCTGCGCGCCGTCGCAAAAATCGTCGATGGCAAGAAGATCTCGTCACGCCTCGCCTACGCGATGATCGTGCCGGGTTCGGGCCTCGTCAAAGAGCAGGCGGAAGCCGAAGGTCTGGACAAGATCTTCAAGGCAGCGGGCTTCGAATGGCGCGAGCCCGGATGCTCGATGTGCCTTGGCATGAACCCGGATCAGTTGAAGCCGGGCCAGCGCTGCGCCTCGACCTCGAACCGCAACTTTGAGGGACGTCAGGGCTACAAAGGCCGCACGCACCTGGTTTCGCCGATCATGGCCGCCGCAGCCGCGCTCGAAGGCCACTTCGTCGACGTCCGGAGCTGGCAGGCTTAATCAATCATACGGCGATGGCGGCCGGCTTTCCGCAGGAGAGTCGCCGTCGCCCAACAAAAACTACACCGCGATCTTGATCTCTTCGGCCTGATCGGCGCGGCCCAGCGTCCGTCCGATCGAGTTCTTCATGCTGGCGACCTCTTCTTCCGTGATCTTGAAGAAGCGGTTCTGCAGCCGCTGGCGCATGCGCGCCTGCTCCAGGCTGCCGCCGAGCAGCGTGATCTTGAAATCGCCGGGCGGATAGAACGCCGGCTCGCCGATCTGCTGGAAGCCCAGCATATAGCGATAGAACTTGACCCAATCGGGCCGCGTCGCAATCAGCAGCATCGAGACACCCGTCGCCAGCGCCGCCGTCAGCGATGCCCGGACGAGAAACGCATAAAGCGTCGTCCGGTAAGACACATTGGCGATGTCCGGCTCGATCGAGAGCCTCGAAATTTCAACGAAGCCGTGGCTTTGCGAGCGATGCATATCCCTCAGCGCCGGATAGTGCGAGGCGCAGGGAAGCGAAGCGACGGACTGTGGAAGCGAGAAGCAGAGGCGCACCGTCCCCACGATACGTCCGCTATCGTAGACGCCGAACAACACGGTCGTCGCGAGCGTATCGAAGTGATCCGAGTATTCGCCGTCGGCCTTGTCGATGTCGTAGCCGATGGCCGTATAAGCGCGGCCCCTGAGCTGTAGAGCTTCGCGAATGTCTTTTTCGTCTTCGAGAATGCGCAGTTCGAAGGAATTGCTGTTACCGTGCCACGAGCCCTCTTCGATCGGCATAGACTCCTGCCGTGGGCGAAACGCGAGCGTCTTCGACATCAAATTCTCTCAACCAGTTATGGCAAACGGCCCACAGAAAAGTGGTGCGGAACATAGGCATGCAACCGATGCGCGACGATGCGGCATATATTCTTGCGAGATGTTAAGAACACGCGCCGAGGCTCCTGAGTAGAAAAGACATTTTAGCAAACGGTTAATGCTTAATTGAGCTCATCATGACGAAAGACGGCACCGACCTCGTCCGCTCGCAGTTCGGCGCGTCCGCCGCCGCGTATGCGACCTCGGATGTGCACGCTAAAGGCGAAAGTCTCGCGCGAATCGTGGAACTGGCTCGGCCGCAGCGCCACTGGCAGGGCCTCGACGTCGCTACCGGGGCAGGCCATATGGCCGCGGCATTCGCGCCACATCTGGCGAACATTATAGCCAGCGACATCACCGACGAGATGCTGGGCGAAGCGGCGAAGCTCGCCGCCGACCGAAACCTTGCCAACGTGTCGACCGCCAAGGCCGAAGCCGGGGCGCTTCCCTTCGACGACGCCCGCTTCGATCTCGTCTGTTGCCGCCTGGCGGCTCACCATTTCCCAGACTTGCGCTGTTTCATTGCCGAAGTCCGCCGCGTCTTGAAGGCAGGAGGCCGCTTCGCCCTCGTCGACAACGTCGCTCCGGACGCGCAGCAGTTGCCGGACGCATCTCAAAGCGACATTGCGGACACGGCTGCCGCCTACAACGCCTTCGAGAAATTACGCGACCCGAGCCATGGCCTCGCGCCGCCGCCCGAAACATGGATCAGCCTGCTGACGGACGCAGGTTTCAGGATCGTCGCGCGAGAGCAGTTCGGCAAAGAACTCGATTTCTCGTCATGGGTGACGCGAATGCGATGCGCGCCAGATACCATCACTGAACTTCGGCGCATCCTCACCAGCGGCCCGTCGAACCTGCGAACCTTCTTGCAGCCGCGCACCGATCAAGACGGCGAGTTGCATTTCAGCCTGCAGGAACTGCTGATTGTTGCCGACAAGACCGCCTGAATGGGCGGTTTCGCGCCCTTTCATTCGCCCACCGCGACACTATCTCGGTAAGTTGCGGTTCGTCAGCAGAAGGAGTGCAAACGTGTCAGTGCAATGGGCCAGCGCCAAGGCCCCGACGCTCGCGGAATTCGAGGCCCTCGCGATGGATGCCTGGGAAAAACTGCCACCTGAATTCCGCGACATCGCCGGCGATCTTCTCATCCGCGTCGAAGACTTCGCCACTGACGAAATCCTGGATGGTCTCGGCATCGAGGATCCTTTCGAGCTGACCGGCCTCTATCAGGGCGTGAGCCTGACGAAGCAAAGCGTCATGGAAAGTGCGCGCGAACCGGATATGGTTTTCCTCTACCGGCGCGCTATTCTCGACGAATGGTCGGAAAACGGGGAGGAGTTAGGCCACTTGATCGGGCACGTGCTCATCCACGAGATTGGCCATCATTTCGGCTTTTCCGATGAGGATATGGAGCATATCGAAGCCGGGGCTGCGTCCTGACCAGGGCCAGAACACGCGACGTTAACCTCCCACACGTCACAAGTTAGATGGGATTGAGCAATAAGCCATTTCGCGCCATGTTGTAGGGACGTGCACGAAAACGGTGGGGTCGTTTTGAGAACGGAAGCGGGGATGAAAGCGCGGGGATTGTTTCACCGGATCGCCTTGGGTCTGTGCATGGGCGCGATGCTCATGCTTGCGCCCGGCGCCGATGCACAGGACGCCAAGAACCTCGGCGACGGCATTCCAACGCCCGAGCAGTACGTTGCGACGGTCGGCGGCGACAGCCGCATTGTGAAGCCCGGCGAATTCAAGCTTGACGGCAACACGCAGTATTGCGGCCAGCGGCCGACGGTCATCGACAACAAGCTCGACGACTACGGCGCCGCCTACCCCGGCTTCCTGATCATGAACCCGCGTTACCTCGAGAAGGTCTCGACGCCCGTCAAACAGTGGATCTACGCCCACGAATGCGGGCACCAGTTCCGCGGCCCCGATGAAGAAACCGCCGATTGCTTCGCCGTGCAGCGCGGCCGCCGCCAAGGCTGGCTGAAGCCTGAGGGGCTCGAGGAAGTCTGCACCTTCATTTCCCCGGCCAAGGGCGACGCGATGCACTTCTCGGGGTCCTATCGTTGCGCCTACATGCGCAAATGCTACGCCGACCCGACGATCAAATAGCGCCTGCAGCTGAATCTTATCCCCGCGCCCGGCCTCGGCCGTAAAATCCTGGATCGTAGAGTTCAGGATTTTGCCAATGCGGCTTGCCGCCTACCTTCGACGCCTATCGAGCTTTGCCGAGACGATCCACCGCTGGCTGGAAGAGGCCGCTCGCCTCGATGAACTCCGCCGCGAAAAGGTGGCCCTTTACGCCGAAGAGATCGCCGCGACGCTCTCGCGGGCGGCCGCCGCCCTCGGCACGCTCGAAAACGCGCCCGACGACCGCTTGGCCGTGCTGACGGCCACGCGCGAGCTTGGCCGCATCGCCGGCTACCTCGAAACCATCATGGCCGCGCTCGCCGTGCATCTTGACGGACGCAAGCGGGCTGGCGTTAAACGGCGCCTGGAACATCTGAAGCCGTTTGATCTCGAAGCTGCCATCCGGGAGTTCGGCGCCTTTCCGCAGGCGCGGCGCCTAACGGCGGCGGAAGGATATTTCCGGGCGCTTGCGGATACGTTGCGCGCCTGATCGACGGCGCGGCTGATTGGAGACGATAGCATGGACAAGTTCACGGTTCTGACCGGCGTCGCGGCGCCCTTGCCGATCCGCAACGTCGACACCGACATGATCATTCCGAAGCAGTTTCTGAAAACGATCAAGCGGACGGGTCTTGGCAAATCGCTGTTCTACGAGATGCGCTACGACCCCGAGACCGGCAACGAGCTTCCCGAATTCGTTCTGAACAAGCCGCAGTACCGCAAGGCGACGATCCTGGTCGCGGGCGAAAACTTCGGCTGCGGCTCCTCGCGCGAGCACGCGCCGTGGGCCCTGCTCGACTTCGGCATCCGCTGCGTCGTAGCTCCGGACTTCGCCGACATCTTCTATAATAACTGCTTCCAGAACGGCATTCTGCCGATCAAGCTGCCGCAGAGCGAAGTCGACAAGCTGATGGACGACGCCGAACGCGGCGCCAACGCGACGCTGACCGTCGATCTTGAGAAGCAGGAAATCCGCGGTCCCGACGGCGGCGTCATCAAGTTCGACATCGATCCGTTCCGCAAGCATTGCCTCTTGAACGGCCTCGACAACATCGGCCTGACGCTCGAAAAATCGAAGGCGATCTCGTCCTTCGAAACGTCGACGTCGACGTCGCGTCCCTGGCTGTGAGAGGCCATATCCAATCATCACGTCATGGCCGGGCTTGACCCGGCCATCCAGGAAAAAGCGGAACACAAAAACAGCGGAGATCCGAGACGATGGCCAAAGCGATCCATATGATGGTGCGCGTGCTCGACGAAGCCCGCTCGGTGAAATTCTATGAGGACTGCTTCGGCCTCAAAATTTCGGACCGCCGCGACTGGCCCGATTTCACGCTCATCTACATGAAGAACCCGGAGAACGATTTCGAGCTGGAGCTGACGGTCAACAAAGGCCGCACCGACGCCTACGATCTCGGCAACGGCTATGGGCATGTTGCGTTTGCCGTCGAGGATCTTGAAGCCGAGCGCGCCCGCATCACAGCGGCGGGCTATCAGCCGAAGGACATCAAGACGATGACGCACGACGGCAAGCCGTTCGGCAAATTCTTCTTCATCGAAGATCCCGACGGCTACAAGATCGAGGTTCTGCAGCGCGGCGGCAGGTTCCAGTAATCCCATGGCCGACGACGACTTCAAATTCGACGCGGCGATGATGGGCAGGCTTTCCGGCGCACTGGCGTTCATCGTCGGCGCCGATCACGCCGCAACGAAAGCCCTGAAAACCGCGTCGGAAACGGGCGCCGAAAAAGACATCAAGGCGGCGCGCACGCAGTTTCTTCGCCTGAAGCCCGGCGACCGCCGCGCCGCGCTCACGATGCTCGACGATTAAATCAGAACAGCGATCCGCGCGTCGTCACCAGCGCGCCGGTCAAGGCATCGGCGAAGTTGCGCCGCTCATCGTCCGTCAAAAACTGGCCGAACAATACTTCCTTACCCTGAGCCATGAGCCGCATCGACGTCCGTCCATCCGGATGATCGATGGAAACGCGAACGCGCGCCCAATACGGATTGAAGTCGAACTCCTCGCAGCGGCCCGACGGGTGAATGCGCGTCAGCTTCAAAAGCTCGGGCGACAATGTCACCATTTCATAAAGTCGGCCCGAGCGGTAATTGCGCTTGAACGCGTAGTAGATCAGCGCCACGTCAAGACCGAAGAATCCGAACACCGGCCAGGCGCCCATCAATAAAAATACAGACCCTACAGCAAAGCTGACGAGGCCGAGCACAGTCATCAGGATCGTGAAGCCGCGCGGCGTCAGCGACCGGTAAGGATGCAGCACAAACCGCGTGACGTTTGCGGATTGCTTTTCTGCGAGACTGTCCGTCATTTTCGGCTTCTCTGACTCACGTCGTTGTCCGCAACCGCAATTTGAAATACGGACTTTCTGATGGCCAAAGCACTGAAGGATAAAAGTCCGTCAAGCATCGCGAGTTCCAGCTCCCGAGGCAAGCCCGTAAAAACCCTCCGGCCGCTGAAAAAACCGGCAGGCAAAGGAAGCCGCCGCATCCTACTGACGGAAGCGGAGATTTACGAAGTCTTCCGCCGCTTTCACGCCGCCAGCCCCGAGCCCAAGGGGGAGCTGCTTTACGTTAATCCTTACACGCTGCTCATCGCCGTCGTGCTCTCGGCCCAGGCAACGGACGCCGGCGTCAACAAGGCGACGCCCGCGCTGTTCAGGCTCGCCGACAGCCCTGAGAAAATGCTGGCGCTCGGCGAAGACAAGGTCCGCGACCTGGTCAAGACGATCGGCCTCTATCGCACCAAGGCCAAGAACGTGATCGCGCTGTCACAACGCCTCGTCGACGAGTTTGGCGGCGAGGTGCCGGGCGATCGCGACGTCCTCGAAACGCTTCCCGGCGTCGGGCGCAAGACGGCGAACGTCGTGATGAATATCGCCTTCGGACATCCGACGATGGCCGTCGATACGCACGTGTTCCGCATCGCAAACCGGCTCGCCTTATCGCAGGGGACGACGCCGCTGGCGGTTGAAGCCGATCTGCTTCGCGTCGTGCCGCCCGAGTACGCCCTGCACGCGCATCATTGGCTGATCCTGCACGGCCGCTACGTCTGCAAGGCGCGCAAACCGGAATGCTGGCGCTGCCTGGTCAACGACATCTGCCTCTATCCCGACAAGACTCCCGCGCCCTGAATGTGGGCGCGTATCTGAATTCTTTTGCCCGATCGGAAAAGGTGCCATCGCCCTCTCCATGGCCGGGCTTGACCCGGCCATCCAGGGGCAGCGCATTCGAACGGCATCGCGTGTGACCCTGGATGAACGCCTCTAAGGTGGCCACTACGTATGTGCCGACGGCGCTAGCGCTCAGCCGTCCACGCGCATCGCAAGTCCGGCGTCCGCCATGAATGCCTTCGCTTCGGGGATCGAATACGTGCCGAAGTGAAAGATCGACGCCGCAAGCACGGCGCTCGCGTGCCCATCGCGCACACCATCGACGAGATGCTGCAACGTCCCGACACCGCCTGAAGCAATGACCGGGATCGAAACGGCATCCGATACCGCGCGCGTCAACGCAACGTCGAAGCCGGACTTCGTGCCGTCGCGATCCATCGAGGTCAGTAGAATTTCGCCGGCCCCAAGCTCGGCGACCTCGCGCGCGAAGGCGATGGCGTCGATACCCGTCGGCTTGCGTCCGCCATGAGTGAAGATCTCCCAGCGATTGGGCTCGCCTTCGCCTGAAACCTTCTTCGCATCGATGGCGACGACGATGCACTGCGCGCCGAACTTCTCGCTCGCCTCTTTGACGAACGCACGATTGGTGACCGCGGCCGTGTTGATCGACACCTTGTCGGCGCCGGCTTCAAGCAGCTTTCGAATGTCGTCGATGGTGCGAACGCCGCCACCCACCGTCAACGGCATGAAGCAGCGGTTCGCCGTGCGCTCGACGACGTCAAAGATCGTGTCGCGATTTTCATGGCTCGCGGTGATGTCGAGAAAGCAAAGCTCATCCGCGCCCGCCGCATCGTACGCCGCCGCCGCCTCGACCGGATCACCGGCATCGATGAGATCGACGAAGTTGACGCCTTTGACGACGCGGCCGTCTTTCACGTCGAGGCACGGAATGATGCGGACCTTCAGCATAACGGAATTCTTTTCACTCAGAGATCAGGCCGAATTCGGCTATCATGGGCGTGCGGGGACCGTCGAGCATATAAACCAAATTCCGGAGGAACTCTTTACGCCCGGCGGTGTTGTGGAGTTTTGCATAGTTGCGTGGAACTCTGGAGTTGCACTTGCATAGGGGAATTCTCTAAATGGTCGAAGACTTTGCTCCGCTAAACCTTCGCGCCCGTCTTTCGGCGCTGCAAGACCGGATCGCTGAGGCGCGCACGAAACTCGAAGCGCACGGCGCCGTCGGCGAGCACTCCGAGGAGCTGACGAAATTCGCAACCCAGCACGACGCCATTCGCGGCTCGCTCGACAGCGAGGGCACCGTAACGGAATTGCAGCATAGCAAAGCGACCGTTCAGACGGACAGCCTCGAGAAGGAACTCAAGCACTGGCTGGAGTCGATCGAGCACCGCTACAACGAGCCTACTCCGCGCGGCCCAAATATTTCCGTCTGAACGAATTGCGCTCGAACAACCGTCATTCGCCGCGTTCTCTGAGCGCGGCGAATTTGATATCCGGAAATTTCTCGCCTTTATATTTCAGCATCCAGGCGCTCTCGGCGAGAAATACCATTGCGCCGTCGCGATCCGTTGCAATCTCGCCCCGATGCGCATCGACGAACTTCTGCAACTTCGCCGGATCGTCTGCTGAAAACCATCGCGCCAGTTCGAACGGCGATTGCTCCAGCGTCACCGGTACGCCGTACTCGTTCGCGACGCGCGATTGCAGAACTTCGAACTGCAGTTGCCCGACGACGCCCAGAATCTGACGGCCACCCGCGATCGGCGTGAACACCTGCACGATGCCTTCTTCCGCGAGATCGTCGAGCGCGCGGTTGAGCTGCTTCGCCTTCATCGCATCCTGAATGACGACGCGGCGCAAAAGCTCCGGCGCGAAGTTCGGAATTCCCGTGAACTTCAGACCCTCTTTTTCCGTCAGCGTATCGCCGACGCGCAGCGTGCCGTGGTTCGGCACGCCGATGATGTCGCCCGCATAAGCTTCGTCCGCCGTCTCCCGGCCCTGTCCGAAGAAGAACGTCGGCGACGAAACGGTCATCGGCTTGTTGTCGCGCACGTGCAAAAGCTTCATGCCGCGCCGGAAGCGCCCCGAGCACAGCCGCACGAACGCCACCCGGTCGCGATGGTTCGGGTCCATGTTCGCCTGCACCTTGAACACGAAGCCGGTGACCTGATCTTCGCCGGGCTCGACCGTGCGCTGCGTCGCCTTGCGCGGCAACGGTCCCGGCGCCCACTGCGCCAGCGCATCGAGAAGCTGCTCGACGCCGAAATTTTTCAACGCGCTACCGAAGAAGACGGGCGACAGATGCCCCTCGCGAAAGGCCTCGATATCGAACGTCGGCAGCGCACCCTGCGCCAGCTCGACGCCTTCGAGCGCCCGGTCCGCGATGCGCTCGTCGATCCCCTCGATCTTGCGGATATCGGCAAGATCACTCAATGGCTCCACGCGCCCGAACGACGCGCCGCGCTCGCCGTTTTCTGGCAGCAGGATCCTGTTGCTCATCAGATCGAGCACACCACGGAAATCCGTGCCCATGCCGACCGGCCACGCCATCGGCACGAGATCGAGCGCCAGATCCGCCGCGATCTGATCGAGCAGCGTCAGCGGATCTTCCGCCTCGCGGTCGATCTTGTTGATGAAGGTAATGATCGGAATATCGCGCAGCCGGCAAACCTCGAACAGCTTGCGCGTCTGGCTTTCGATGCCCTTCGCGGCGTCCATCACCATCACCGCAGCGTCGACGGCCGACAGCGTGCGATAGGTGTCTTCGCTGAAGTCCGAGTGGCCCGGCGTATCGAGCAGATTATAGACGATGCCGTTCCGCTCGAACGTCATCACAGACGACGTCACCGAGATGCCGCGCTGCTGCTCGATCTGCATCCAGTCGGAACGCGTGCGCCGCCGTTCGCCGCGCGCCTTCACCGCGCCCGCCATCTGAATGGCGCCGCCGAAATAAAGGAGCTTTTCCGTCAGCGTCGTTTTACCGGCGTCGGGATGCGAGATGATCGCGAACGTGCGCCGACGCGCGATCTCGGGCGGCATCGCAGGCGCCGCCGATGCGGCCGATTGAGATTGCGGCATGACGTTCAACGTTCAGGCCTCGACCAGCTTGACGCGATCCGGCTCGAGCCAGATCTGATGATAGTCAGCAGGCTTTCCGAAGATTTCGCCGACGTGCAGCTCGACGAGCGGACCGTCGAACTTGACGATCGGAAACGTCTTGCCGAGGCAGCTCCGAAACAGAGTTTGCAATTGCTTGTTGTCGGGCGGCACGCCATCCGGCATCCGCTCGACCCGGACCTTGTCACCAATCTTCATGCGGTCCCCAAAAGTTCGAGAGCTTCTTTTGCATCGATGCGCCCGTCATAGAGCGCCCGGCCGGTGATCGCACCTTCAAGCATGCGATATTCGGGCTTCATGAGTTCGCGCACGTCGTCGATCGAAGCGAGCCCACCCGACGCGATGACGGGGATGCGGGTCGCTTCGGCAAGCGCCGCCGTCGCGGGCAGATTGAGCCCCTTGAGAATGCCGTCGCGCTCGATGTCCGTATAGATGATTGCGGCGACGCCCGCATCCTCGAAGCGTCTCGCTAGGTCCGCCGCCGTAAGTTCCGACGTCTCGGCCCAGCCCTCGACCGCAACCTTGCCGCCCTTCGCGTCGATGCCGACCGCAACGCGTCCCGGAAACCGCTTCGCGGCTTCCCTGACGAGCGCCGGGTCGCGCACGGCGACGGTCCCGAGAATGACGCGGCGGATGCCCTTGTCGAGCCAGGCTTCGATGGTCGCCAGATCGCGAATGCCGCCGCCGAGCTGCGCCGGCATCGAAATCGCCTTCAGGATCGCTTCGACCGCCGCCCCGTTGACGGGCTTGCCCGCGAACGCGCCATTGAGATCGACGATGTGCAGATATTTGAAACCCTGACGCTCGAAGGCGAGTGCCTGCGCCGCCGGGTCGTCATTGAACACCGTCGCGGCGTCCATTTCCCCGAGCCGGAGACGCACGCACTTGCCGTCTTTGAGGTCAATCGCCGGAAAAAGGATCAAGTCAGCCCTTTCGAGGTCGAGGCGTTGCGTTGCTCTTCCGTCTCCCGCAGGGAGAAGGTGCCCATAGGCCGGATGAGGGGCAACGAAACGGTGACCGCGGTTCGGTGAACGCAACGGCCATCAGTTTGCTTTGTTCGGTCTATAAATCTTCTGGGCGCGATCAATCGCGTATCGCACGCCGCGTCAAGACCCACGCGCTGCGGCGGCTCCCCGTCAGGGGTGTCGCAGCACGTAACGCACGAAATTGCCAGCTTCTCGCAGGCGGGTCATTACGCGATAAGAGTATTGCTTATGGTCACCGCGTTCCTTGTCGAACCTCCGCCTGCCGTAGCCCGTCGTCCGCTGACGGAGGCCGATGCCGTCGACATCTGGATCGCACGCTGGCTCCGCATCCGGCCCATCGATCTGCAGCGGCGCTACGCCTGCGATCCGCGCCGCCTGTACGAAATCTGGGAAGAGGCGCGATTTCCCGGCAGCCGTGCGCGAGCCCTAGAGGAATTTCAGGTCCGCTTTCCAGGTCTCGAACCTCGCTTCGACCCCGGCCCCCACCGCCGCGTGCCGATCGCAATTCCCCCCAGCCAGCTCAGCCTGTTTCCTGAGGCCTGACGTCACGCTGACGTGCGGTTGGACATGCCACAATGTTAAGAACTTCACAAGAACATTTTTAGAACAAGCGCTGGACAAGCGCGATGAGTCGTGGCATGTTCTTCCTATGTTCACGGCGCCCTAAATCAGACGCCGTCCCGGGTCACCGTAGCGTATCGACCCTTCCCCGCACGTTAGGAGAGCTCCCGATGCGCACCTATCTGATCTCGTACGATCTCGCCAAGCCGAACCGCAATCAGCACGTCATCGCTCAGCTCATCATGGGGCTCGGCGACAAGTGGGCCCGCCCTCTCGTCAACACCTGGTACGTGATGTCAGATCGCGAGGAAGTCGAGCTTGAAGCCGACCTCAGAGAGCTGCTTGGTGAGGACGATGGATTGCTGATCCAGGCGACCAAGCGCGACGCGGTGCTGACCAACACGTCGCTCCGCTGGTTCCGTCAGCGCCGCCCCGGTCTCGATCTTGCGCCGGATGGCAACATCATCGCCTTCCCGTCGCTGCCGGCCGTTGCGTCCGAGCCGCTCGAGCCCGAGCTGCCATTTGCCAGAGCAGGCTGAGTTTCAGGTCTTTGGGCGGGGCGGGACCGTCTCCCCCTTCGTCGTCCAATGGGTCCGTCCCGCTCAAAGACCAGGACGGAGTGCCTCGGGATCATCCCCCCCGATCCCGGGCCTCCTTTTTTCTCCAACCGGCTACGACCCAAAAGCCGGACTTGCGTGTGAGTGAGTTGCGTTCCGCGTTCTTGTCTTCGCCCCCCAACGCCCCCGGTAGACACCCATGAAAACGTATCTCGTCCATCACACCCCGAAATCGCCCGACCAAGACACCTGGACCGTTTCGTTCTCGCTCCCCTACATCGCCTCCGAATACGCGCCCGTCGGAACGGGCGTCTGGTATGTACGCACCTGGCTCAGCGCCGATCAGATCAAGCGCCGTCTCGCGATCCTGTTCGATCACCCCGATGAACTCGCCGTGCACGAGCTCGGACGCGCCGACCAGCGCGTCGCCGCTCACATGCAATGGATGCAGGGCCGCCTCGAAGACGAAGAGCCGGCCGCGTCATGGCAATTGCCGCGCGGCGTCTGGACAGCGTTTCAGTCGGCAGTGGGCGGGGTGGCCCGCCCTTCTCACTAAAACGTTGGCGATAGCCTGATACGCATCCCAACGTTATCGACGCTTGGCACGCAACGTCATGGCCGCGTAGGCGGCCATCCACGACGCCTCGAAAGGCGACCGTCCCACAGATCAACCTGACCGGCGAAGCGAGCCGCGATGTCTGAAGGAACTTCAGCCGCTAGTCGTCACGGTTTCCAGCTGAGGAAGTTCGCGATCAGCTTGAGGCCGAGCTTCTGGCTCTTCTCAGGATGAAACTGCGTGCCCGCGATGTTCGCGTCCGCGACGAGCGCCGTGATCGGCCCGCCGTAGTCCGTTTCGGCGACGACGACGCGGCGCTCTTTCGGCGCGAGCGCGAACGAGTGCACGAAATACGCGTGCCAACCGTCAGGCCCCGTCGGAATGCCGTCGAGCAGCGCGTGCGCGTTGACGACATTCAGCGTGTTCCAGCCCATATGCGGAATTTTGAGCGACGGGTCCTTCGGCTCGATCGCGCGCACTTCGCCCTTGATCCACCCAAGCCCCGGCGTCTCGGCGAATTCGAGTCCGCGCTCGCTCAGAAGCTGCATCCCGACGCAAATGCCGAGAAACGGCCGCGCTTTTTCGCGTACAGCTTCTTCAAGCGCTGCGATCAATCCCGGAACGCGCTCGAGACCGTGCTTGCAGTCGGCATAGGCGCCGACGCCCGGCAGCACGATGCGATCCGCCGCCAGCACGTCTTCCGGATGCGGGCTGACGATGATGTTCGAGGCTACGGAACTCGTGCGCGCAGCGCTCTCGAAAGCCTTCGCGGCGGAGTGAAGGTTCCCCGAACCGTAATCGATGATGACGACGTTTTGCATTGCTACTCGAAATCAGTGCCGCGCGCTGAACGGCCAGAACCGCGAGCCACGGCGCGGCGCAACCGGCGGCACCGACGTCCCCATCGGCCCAGCCGTCTCGGCCGCGATGATCGGCTGCGCGGGCAGCCAGCTTTCGAAGAACCGCCGCTCGCATTCCGCGATCGATTTGCCGGTGACGACACCCAGCGCCTGCCAACCGGTTCGCTCCAGCATCCAGCGTTTCAGCGTCGAAACCTCGAAGCCGAGATAGATATTGATCAGCAGGAACACGAACCCGGTCATCTGCGGACCGAGCTTCAACGCGGCGAGCGCCCAGGCGAGCAAAACCGCGCCGACGAGATACGCGATCGTGAAAAGCCAAAGTCCGTTCGCGAGCAGTCCAAGCGGCGGACAAATCGCCGTCAGCCACGAGAACCCGTCCTTGACGAACTCGAGGTCAACGCCGCGATCGACGCGATCGGATCCGGCGTGCGGCGGCTCATGCACTGTGTACGTCACCACGGAAGACAAACTCCTTGACCCCCTCAAAGCAAAACTCCGTTCCGCAGCCAACGCTTAAAGCGTGCCCTTCGTCGAAGGCACGCGGCCGGCCTGGCGCGGATCGACGGCGATCGCAGCCTTGAGAGCGCGCGCCAGCCCCTTATAGCAGGTCTCGGCGATATGGTGGTTGTTCTCGCCGTAAAGGTTTTCGAGGTGCAGCGTGATGCCGGCGTTCTGCGCGAACGCCTGGAACCACTCGCGGAAAAGCTCGGTGTCCATCTCGCCGATCTTGGGCCGCGAGAACTCCGCCTTCCAAATCAGGAACGGCCGCCCCGAAACGTCGATCGCCACCCGCGTCAGCGTCTCGTCCATCGGCAGGTGCACGTCGGCATAGCGAACGATGCCCGCCTTGTCGCCGAGCGCCTGCGCGATCGCCTGCCCGAGAACGATGCCCGAGTCCTCGACCGTGTGATGAAAATCGATGTGCAGATCGCCTTTGGCCCGGAGCGTGATGTCGATCAGCGAATGTCGCGCCAGCTGCTCAAGCATATGGTCGAGAAAGCCGATCCCGGTCGAAATGTCGTACGCGCCCGTCCCGTCCAGATGGACGGTCGCGGAGATTTCGGTCTCCTTCGTCTTGCGCGTGATCGTCGCTTGGCGCTTCACGTGAATCATTCTCCAATCCTGGCCTTGTGGCCGGCGCCCGCAGGAGGCCGCCCAGACCGGCAACAAGCCTTTCGTTGCCGGAGGCCGCCCGAGCGTTTATCAGCTTGAGGCCCGGCAGGCCAAGACCCGCCAGACCTACAGCCTCGGCGGCCGGCTCCCCGAAGGGGAGTCGCCGAGGCAAATCGAAACTTCCGGCCGGCTTCCCCGAGGGGGAGTCACCGAGCCAACCTAAACTCTCTTTCCTTGCATCCTGACAGCAAGAGCTTAACTGACGCGATACATATGACGCATGAAACGCAAAATTCCGGCAGTTCGAGCTGGCACGCCACCACGATCCTCACGGTTCGCAAGGATGGTAAGGTTGTAGTTGCCGGCGACGGTCAGGTCAGCCTCGGCCAGACGGTCATCAAATCCAACGCCCGGAAAGTCCGCCGCCTTGGCAAGGGCGACGTGATCGGCGGCTTCGCGGGCGCCACCGCCGACGCCTTCACCCTATTCGAACGCCTGGAAGCCAAGCTCGAGCAGTACCCGGGACAATTGACCCGCGCCTGCGTCGAACTCGCCAAGGACTGGCGGACCGACCGCTACCTCCGCCGCCTCGAAGCCATGATGATCGTTGCCGACGCAACGACGACGCTCGTCCTGACCGGCACAGGCGATGTCCTGGAGCCCGAGAACGCCATCGCGGGCATCGGCTCCGGCGGCAACTACGCCCTCGCGGCAGCGCGCGCGCTTCTCGACCAGCCGCTGGACGCCGAGGCGATCGCCCGCAAGGCAATGTCCATTGCCGCCGAAATCTGCGTGTACACCAACAGCAACATCGTGGTCGAAACCCTCGACGCGCGAACTTCCTGAGCCGAACCAGAGCCCCAACATGGCCAACAGACGATCCCCTGACGACCTCCAGGCCGCCGTCGATGCTGGTGTCATCGACGCCGCGCAGGCCGAAAAGCTCCGCGCCATGCGCGGGGGTTCGACGCCCGTGATCGGCCCGGACGGCGAACCGGCACTCGCCGACGAAGAACGCTTTCGTTTCCTCAACGGCTTCAACGACGTCTTCCTGACCATCGGCGTGCTGCTGGTTGCGGGCGCCGTGCTCGCCGCCACCTCGACGACCTTCTTCGGTCTCGGCTGGGCAGCAACGATGGCCGTCGGCGCAGCGATGTTCTGGGCGCTAAGCGAAATTCTGGTCGGCCGCCTGCGCGCCGTCCTGCCTGGCATGGTGCTGTCGATCCTGTTCGTCCTGTTCGCGGCGGCAGCCGTCGTCATTCAGCTGCATTGGGACAACCTGAAAACGTCGAACTGGGATGTCGCTTCCGAGCTTGCCTTCTGGCGTAATCCGACACTCGTCTTCGGCATTCCCGCTTTGGTCGCGGCGCTCGTCTACTATCTCCGCTTTCGCCTGCCGTTCGCGCTCGCGCTGATCGCCTGCTTCGGCTACGCAGTCGCGGCGCGAAGCCTTTACGACATCGGCGTCGGTTTTTCGATCACCGCCATCGGTTACGGCCTGCTCGTGCTCGCCGTGGCGCTCGCCTACGACGCCCGCGATCCGCAACGCGTGACGCGGCTCTCCGACTGCGCCTTCTGGCTGCATCTCGTCGCCGCGCCTCTGATCGTGTCGCCCGCCCTCATGCTGATCAAGCACGCGACGAACAGCGGCGCGACCTCCGCGATCATTCTGCTGACCGTGCTGCTGCTCGCAATTTTCGCACTCGCGATCGACCGCCGGGCGCTGCTCGTCTCGTCCCTCGCCTCGTTCACCGTCGCCGTCTACGACATCCTGAGCGGTGGCGTCGGCTTGCCGGATCGCGGCGGAATCCCGATATCCTTTATCCTGACGCTCGCCCTCGTCGGCGGCTTCGTCCTTCTCCTTGGCGTCTTCTGGCATCCGCTGCGGCAACGCTTGCTGCCGTTTCTCCAGAGCATGCCGTTCGCGCGCAATCTTCCACCGGCAAGGCAATGACCAACTTTTCTCCCCGTGAAATCGTCTCCGAACTCGATCGCTATATCGTCGGCCAGCAGGACGCCAAGCGCGCCGTCGCGATCGCCTTGCGCAACCGCTGGCGCCGCCAGCAGCTGACCGGCGAATTGCGCGACGAAGTCCTGCCGAAAAACATTCTGATGATCGGCCCGACCGGCGTCGGCAAAACCGAAATCTCGCGCCGTCTTGCGAAGCTTGCCGGCGCGCCGTTCCTCAAAGTCGAAGCCACGAAATTCACCGAGGTCGGTTACGTCGGCCGCGACGTCGACAGCATCATCCGCGACCTCGTCGAAGTCGGCATCGCGCTCGTCAAGAACGTCAAGCGCCAGGACGTGCGCGCCCGCGCCGAAAAGTCCGCCGAGGAACGTGTCATCGATGCGCTCGTCGGAAGCGGCTCGTCGCCCGCGACGCGCGAGAGCTTCCGCAAGAAGCTGCGCAACAACGAATTGAACGACAAGGAAATCGACATCCTCGTTGCCGACACGGCGCCGCAATTGCCGATGTTCGACCTGCCCGGCGGCGCGTCGATGTCGACGATCAATCTCGGCGACATGCTCGGCAAAGCGCTCGGCCAACGGACCAAGCCGCGTCGCGTCACCGTAAAGGACAGCTTCGAAATCCTGATCGCCGATGAAAGCGATAAGCTGATCGACAACGATCAGATCACGGCCGAGGCCGTCGCGGCAGTCCAGAACGACGGCATCGTCTTCCTTGACGAGATCGACAAGATCTGCTCGCGCGGCGATGGCACGCGCGGCGGCGCCGACGTCTCGCGCGAAGGCGTCCAGCGCGATCTCCTCCCGCTCATCGAAGGCACGACGGTCTCGACCAAGTACGGCCCGGTGAAAACCGACCACATCCTGTTCATCGCATCCGGCGCGTTTCACGTGTCGAAACCATCGGACCTGCTTCCCGAGCTGCAGGGCCGCCTGCCGATCCGCGTCGAGCTCAACGCGCTGACGCGGGACGACTTGAAGCGCATCCTGACCGAGCCGCACGCGAGCCTGATCAAGCAGTACGTCGCGCTGATGGAAACGGAAGGCGTCACACTCGAATTCAAACCCGAGGCGATCGACGCCATCGCCGACGCTGCGGTTGAAGTGAACTCGACCGTCGAGAACATCGGCGCCCGCCGTCTACAAACCGTCCTCGAACGCGTCCTCGACGACATCTCCTTCGAAGCCTCCGACCGCAACGGTCAGACGCTCGCGATCGACGGCGCCTATGTGACGCAACGCGTCGGCCAGCTCTCGAAAAACGCCGATCTCAGCCGATTTATCCTGTAATTCGTCATCCTCGACCGAGCATGGCGCAGCCATGTCGAAGGTCGGGGATCCAGCGTAGGGCTCGTCAAAGACACATAATATGGAGCCTGCGGCACACTTTACGCTGGATCCCCGAACGTCCTCGCTCTGCTCGTCCGTTCGAGGATGACGGCTCTAGTGACGACAATTGTGCCCGCTATCCATTCCCCGCGAACGCCTGTAAAAGTGCGCATTCCCCGAAGCTCGAAGCCATTTTCGTCATGACTGCTGCCCCACTGGTTGAAATCGACGCACAAATCCCGGCCGAGCCCGCCGCTGAGAAGCGCTCGCTCGCGGGCTTGACGCGCGCGCGCCTGAAGGAAGCGCTCGCCGCTGGCGGCGTTCCGGAAAAGCAGCTCAACATGCGCGTTAACCAGCTATGGAGCTGGATATACGTGCGCGGCATCACGCGCTTCGAGGACATGACCGACGTCTCGAAAGATCTGCGCCGTCAGCTCGATGCCATCTATACGCTCGATCGCCCGGAGATCATCTCGGAGCAGATTTCCGTCGACGGCACGCGCAAGTGGCTGCTGCGTCTCGCCAAGCGTGGGCACGAAGCCCGCCCGCCGGAAGTCGAGACCGTCTACATCCCGGAAAGCGATCGCGGCACGCTCTGCATTTCGAGCCAGGTTGGCTGCACGCTGACATGCTCGTTCTGCCATACCGGAACGCAGCGCCTCGTGCGCAATCTCGAAGCCCAGGAAATCGTCGGGCAGATCATGCTCGCGCGCGACCGCATCGGCGACTGGCCCGGCGCGAAAGGCCCGGACGACGGCCGCCTGCTTCCCGCCAGCGAACGCAAGATCACCAACGTCGTGCTGATGGGCATGGGCGAACCGCTCTACAATTTCGACAATGTCAAAGCCGCGATGGAAGTCGCGTCCGACGGCGACGGCCTCGCGCTCTCGAAACGGCGCATCACGCTGTCGACCTCGGGGGTCGTCCCTGAAATTCCGCGGTGGGGCGAAGAAGCCGACACCATGCTCGCGATCTCGCTGCACGCCACCAACGACGCGCTGCGCGACGAACTGGTGCCGATCAATCGCAAATATCCGATCGCCGAGCTGATGCAGGCTTGCCGCGATTATCCGGGCCTGTCGAACGCCCGCCGCATCACGTTCGAATACGTGATGCTGAAAGGCGTCAACGACAGCCTCGCCGAGGCCCGCGCCCTGGTGAAGCTACTCGCGGGCATTCCGGCGAAGATCAACCTGATCCCGTTCAATCCGTGGCCCAATACACGTTACGAATGCTCCGATTGGGAAACGATCGAGCGCTTCGCCGAGGTCGTGAACCGGGCGGGCTACGCCAGCCCTGTCCGCACGCCGCGCGGCCGCGATATCCTCGCCGCCTGCGGACAATTGCGTTCGGAAAGCCTGCGCCTCAGCGCCAGCGAACGCCGCAGTGGTGCCGAGAAGGCATAAGCCGGACCTTCCACCGCCCGGCACCGATAATTCTATTGAGACCTTGAGCTTAGCCCCTGTAAATTGATCCCTTGTGTAAGACGGGTCAGGGCAGGGTCGAGTGTTGAAGTTCCTGGGATCGGTCGCCCGGGTGGCGTTCGGGTTCATCCTCGCGAGCATCGCGGCGGGGTTCGTCACGATGTTGTTCGTCAACACCCCGAGCGAAGTCCTGAATCAGCCGATGAGCCGCTTGCCGCGCACGGCCGGGGAAACGTTCGAGCTGGCGCTGCTGACCGCGACGCATGTGGCGATCTTCGCCTGCATCTTCGCGCTGATCGTCGGAGGCCTCGGCGAAATCTTCTCGCTGCGCCGCCTTCCCTTCTATCTCATCGGCGGCGTCGCGATCGCGTCACTCGGTTTTCTCGCGCAATATGCGAGCGAGGTTCAGGGCGAGCCGACGATCTTCAACAACTACGCGCTGAAAGCATTTCTGACGACAGGCTTCGTCGCTGGCTTCGTCTATTGGCTCGCGGCAGGCCAGTTCGCAGGTCGCGCGCCGGTCGAGACAGCCCATCCCCCATCTTCCGCCGACGTTGCCGATCAACCGCCCAGCGATGCCTTGACCGTCGACCCTGCTCCCGTCCGCCAATCGCCGTCCCTGGTAACCCCGCGTCCGACCTATCGCACGCTGCTGAAACGCCTGAGCTTCCGAGCAGACGAGACAGCCAACCACGATGCTGAAGGCGGGACCAAAGGCCCTGCAAGCAGCGAGAAGCGCTAGGCTCCGCGTCCTATCCGCAACAAAATTTTTGGGCTGGGAAACGTTGATTGCTCAACTCGCCAGCAATTTCCATCGCTTCTGACGCTGTCTTACCGTGCCGCATCATGATTGCTGCAATGCAACAGATATGCTAAGATCGGGTTTTCGGGGGACTCGCCCGTGTTCGATTTTGCGCTCCATTTCCGATGCCTGCAAAAGGCCACCGAAGCCCTTTTTGAAATGGGCCAGGCGACATTTGCTGCCCAGATTGCGTGGCAGAGCAAGCTCAATGACGAGTTGGTTAATACGCTTCACGCGGCGACGCCCAGCCCAGCGACCGAGGCGAACATCGACCCGTTCTCGCTATGGCAGAGCTGGCTCGAGTGCTGGACGAACGTCGGCGCTCAACCCCGGTCGAATTCGAATTCAATCGCAAATATGTGGCAGGCGTGGGCGACGCCCGCATCGACGGCGATGGTTGCCGGTGCTTCGGCTTGGCCGTCGCTCACCGCAAACGCATTTCTCAACGCGACGCCATGGAGTTTCTACCAGGGCCCGCTGACGGCGATGATGTTGAGTTACGGCGTGCCCTATTCGGTTGCCGCCCCAACAGCGCGCGCGAGTACCTGCGCAATGGATGCCGCCGACGCAGCGTGCGCGCAATGGCGCTCGATCTTCAACGACAACACTCCGCACACCAATCAAGAGATGCGCAGACGGCGGCGCTCGACGTATCTTCACTGACGTGACGCGAGCGGCGCGAAGCCCGCGAAGGCCCTAAAATCAATCCGAGCCGGAAGCCGCGGGCGCATCGACCTGCGGAGCCGCCTGATCTCCGTTCTCTGATGAGGCAGCGGGTGCAACCGCTTTCGGCTTGGCTGCTTTCTTCGTGGTTGCAGTCTTCGTCTTCTTCTCGCCCGCGGGTTTCGCGGCGCCATCACCCGTCGATGCGGCGGCTCCATTCGCAGGAATGCTGCCCGTATGCGATGCCCACGGCAGAACTTCGGGCTCGCTCGTTTTAGCGGCTTTCTGGGCCTTTTCCGCTTCCTTCTTCATCGCTGCCAGCGACCGGCATCCGGCCGTTGTACCCTTGCTCGTGCCTTCGGCGGGCGTACCGACCACCCAGATGCACGCCGAATTACTGCCGCACGCCGTTTCATCGAGCTTTTTGCAAGAGGCCGCAGCGCTCGCCTTCTTCGCCTTGGGCTTCGCCGGAGCAGCGTCTGCATGAGCGGGCATTTCGGATGTATCCGCTGCTGGGGCAGGCGCTGCCGCTTTCTTCGTTTTAGCTGCAGACTTCGGAGCGACCGGCTCTGCTGCAGGAGCAGGCGCGCTTTCGGCCTGAGGCGGTTCAGGTGCGGCGACGGGGGCCGCTTCCTGCTGCGTTTCGGGCGGCGGCGCCGTCGTGTCCTCTGCCATCGGTGCGGGTACGGAATTATCTTCGACAACAGCCTGCGCGGGCGGATCGGTCGGAATGGTAACCGTGATCTCTTCCGCCGCTAGTGGAAGCGCCAACGCGCTTCCGGCTAAAACCAGCACTGCAAGGTATCCGCTCAGTCTCGACACGGCCGCTCTCCCCCGACAGAAAACTTCCCAGTTCCTTAGCATTTCGGCTCGCTGCGACCTACGCCAATCGGCGCGCCCACGACAAATTTATGTTCACGGCAATGATGCGATGCGCAATCGCAATGCGGGGAACCTAACCTACGGATTTCGCGTGAAATAATGAGACGTGAAAACCTCAGTCCCGCCGGCGCATTTCTGCAAGCGAGCCCCAGGCTAGGATCAAGAGTGGTCGCGCGCGCCCCGAGACGGCAAATCCGCCGCCGCGAATCGCATTTCGAATGCACGCGCCGCGCTTTGCCCCGCTCCCGCATTCGTTAAAGCGTCATATTCCGTCGCGCTCGCGGCGTGTCGCGTTGCCGCTTCGCCCGCACTTGCGACCGACACCGTCGCCCCTATAGTGCCGCGCGTTCCTCACCCGAAAATCAATCGAAAGTCAGCTCGCATGACCGCCGCACCCAAAGCCGTGAAGAAAGTCGTCCTCGCCTACTCGGGCGGTCTCGATACGTCGATCATTCTGAAATGGCTGCAGGAAACCTATAACGCCGAAGTCGTGACGTTCACCGCCGATCTCGGCCAGGGCGAGGAACTCGAGCCGGCGCGCAACAAAGCTCTGATGCTCGGCATCAAGCCCGAGAACATTTTCATCGAGGACCTGCGCGAGGAATTCGTCCGCGATTACGTTTTCCCGATGTTCCGCGCCAACGCCGTTTATGAAGGCATCTACCTGCTCGGCACGTCGATCGCCCGCCCGCTCATCTCCAAAAAGCAGATCGAGATTGCGAAAAAGGTCGGCGCCGACGCCGTCTGCCACGGCGCGACGGGCAAGGGCAACGATCAGGTCCGCTTCGAGCTTGGCTATTACGCTCTGCAGCCGGGAATCAAGATCATCGCTCCCTGGCGCGAATGGGCATTCAAGGGCCGCGAAGAGCTTCTGAAATTCGCGCGCGACCATCAGATTCCCGTCGCCAAGGACAAGGAAGGCGAAGCGCCGTTCTCGGTCGACGCCAACCTTCTGCACTCGTCTTCCGAAGGCAAGGTCCTCGAAGACCCGGCCGTGAAAGCGCCCGAACTCGTCTATCAGCGCACGATTTCGCCGATGGCCGCCCCCGATAAGGTGACGACCATCAAGATCGGCTTCGAGAAAGGCGACGCTGTCTCGCTCGACGGCAAGAAGCTCTCGCCCGCGACGCTGCTCAAAGCCCTGAACGATCTCGGCCGCGACAACGGCATCGGCCGCATCGACCTCGTCGAGAACCGCTTCGTCGGCATGAAATCACGCGGCGTCTACGAAACCCCAGGCGGCACGATCCTGCTCGCAGCCCACCGCGCCATCGAGAGCATCACGCTCGATCGCGGCGCCGCGCACCTGAAAGACGAGATCATGCCGCGCTACGCCGAGCTGATCTACAACGGCTTCTGGTTCGCGCCCGAGCGCGAGATGCTACAGGCCCTGATCGACAAATCGCAGGAGCATGTCGAAGGCGAGGTGACGCTCGAACTCTATAAGGGCAATGTCATCACTGTCGGCCGCGAGAGCCCGAAGTCGCTCTATTCGCCGACGCTGGTCACCTTCGAGGACGATAAGGGCGCCTACGATCAGAAGGACGCGCAAGGCTTCATCAAGCTCAACGCGTTGCGTCTCCGCACCCTCGGCAGCCGCAAGCGGAAGTAAGTTTCACGCCTGCCTTCAGGCTCAGCCAAGCGGAACGCGACCATGATCGTCATCACCATAAACGGAAAGACGACGGTCATCGACGGATGGCGCGAATGGATCGTTCGCGCCATCGTCTTCGTTGTGATGCTTCTCTTGCTCGCTGCCGTCGTATTTCTCATGCTCGGACTTGCGGTGACGCTTGGCGCAGTCCTGATGATCGCCATTCCGGCCGCAATCGTCGTCGCGCTGCTCGGCTCGATGTTCGCAAAACATTAACGCTGCGCGGCCGCCCCGCGCGCGACAGATCCGTGACGATACGCTAACCCTTGACACCCGCGGCCCGGTCCACGACATGGCGGTCTCACGCAGGATGAGCGTCAGCGCACGTCCTGCAAAGCCTTGCGGCGAAAACTTAGGGACAGATATGACGACGGCCCCTGCCAACACCCCCATCGTAACGCCTTCGGAATGGGCGCCGCAGAAAGCGATCTGGACGGCATGGCCCGCCGATCCGGCTGAGTGGAACGACGATCTCGAAACGCCGCGCCGTGACGTGGCCGCGCTGGTCCGCGCTCTGAGCATCGCCGGCAACAAGGTCCGCGTGCTTGCCAACGGCGATGAAGCCGAGGCAACCGCGCACGCGGCGCTGCCGATCGACGTCGCGGAAATCATCCCGGCGAAGTACGGCGACATCTGGCTGCGCGATACCGGGCCGATCTTTGCCCAAACGCCCGAAGGCGTGGTTGCCCTGCGCTTCAGGACGAACAGCTGGGGCGGCAAGTACGATCTGCCCGACGACGCAATCGTTGGCGATCACATCGCAAGCATCGCCAGGACGCCCATCCGCCGTTTCGACTTCGTGCTCGAAGGCGGCGCGGTCGATCACGACGGCGAAGGCACGATCCTGACGACGCGGCAGACGCTTCTGAACCCGAACCGCAACGGCTGGTCGAAGGAAGCAGCCGAGGCCGCGCTGCGCGAAGCGTTCGGTGCCAAGAAGGTCATCTGGATCGACGAAGGTTTGAAGAACGATCACACCGACGGCCACGTCGACAACATCGCACGCTTCGTAGCGCCGGGCCGCGTCGTCTGCCAGGCGCCGGCCGGACCCGACGATCCGAACGCCGCAACGCTCGACGCCATCGCCGCGACGCTCGCGCGCGAAACCGACGCAGCGGGCCGCAAGCTCGACGTCATCCGCATTCCGGGCGTCGGCCTCTATCACAACGCGCTCGGCGAAGTTTCGCCCGCGTCGCACATGAACTTCATCATCGCCAACGGCGTCGTCGTCGTGCCGATCTACGGAACGGCGACTGAAGCCGATGCGCTGCAAGCTTTGCAGACCGTCTTCCCGGATCGCGCCGTCGTCGGCGTGTCGTCGCGCGGCCTGCTCGGCTGCGGCGAGGCGGGCGGCGGCTCGTTCCACTGCATCACTCAACAGGAGCCGGCCTGATGTCGAAACGATCGATCACCGTCGGCGCGATTCAGACGTCGTACGGTCACGACCTCAAAACCAATATCGCGAAGACGGAAGCCTTCGTGCGCGAAGCCGCGCGCAAGGGCGCGCAAGTGATTTTGCCGTCGGAGCTTTTCGAAGGCATCTACTTCTGCACGCGTCAGGACCCGAAATGGTTCGAGACGGCTCATCCCGTGAACGAACACCCCTGCGTGCTCGCGCTTAAGAAGCTCGCGAAAGAACTCGGCGTGGTCATCCCGATCTCGTTCTTCGAGAAAGACGGCCCGCGCTATTACAACAGCATCGCGATCGCCGATGCCGACGGCGAAATCCTCGGCGTCTATCGCAAGAGCCACATTCCGGACGGCCCGGGCTATCAGGAAAAGTATTATTTCCGCCCCGGCGACACCGGCTTCAAAACCTGGGCGACGAAGTTCGGCCGCATCGGCGTCGGCATCTGCTGGGATCAATGGTATCCCGAAAGCGCCCGCGCCATGGTGCTGCAGGGCGCGGAAATCCTGTTCTATCCGACCGCCATCGGCTCCGAGCCTTACGACGCGGCTCTCGACACGCATCTCCAGTGGCAGCGCGCGATGCAGGGCCACGCCGTCTCGAACGCCGTGCCGATCGTCGCCGCCAATCGCATCGGCCTCGAAGACAACGACGGCGTGCAGCAAAAGTTCTACGGCCATTCCTTCATCAGCGATCACCGTGGCGAACTCGTCGAAAGCTTCGGATCGTCAGACGAAGGCGTTTTGATCCATGCCTTTGACCTCGATCTGATCGAAAGCTATCGTGCCGACTGGGGATTTTTCCGGGATCGCCGGACGGATCTCTACGCGAAAAGCATCGTCTAAAGATAGATCAGCGCGACAACGCCGGAGCCGCCATGAAGATCAGCGCCAGGAACGTCCTCAAGGGTAAAATCGTCGACATCGTCAAAGGCGTGACGACCGCTCACGTCCGCATCGATGTCGGCGGCACGATTGTCACCGCCTCGATCACGAACGAGTCCGTTGACGATCTCGGCCTCGTCAAAGGCATGACGGCATCGGCAGTGATCAAATCATCCGACGTCATGGTTGCGATCGACTAGACATGAAAATGCAGAGATCGATCTGGATCGCCGCTGCGGCGATGGCATGCCTGTTGCCGTTGAACGCCTATGCCGCCGAGCCGGGCGGCTGCGAAACTTTCGCCTGGCCGGTCGCGACCGAATTGCAATGGCTCAAAGCCGCCGACAGCGAACCCGTGGCGTCCGGCGGCTCGCTGAAGCAGCCGCCTGCAAAAGCCATCCAGCTGTCGCTGCTGCCGATGGACGAGGTCAAATTCACGGCCGATCAGAGCCGCCGCCGCAAGGAAGCCGACAAGACCCAGTTCGGCGGCGCTGTGACGTTTGAAAGCGTCGGCGAGCCGGGCATCTATCAGATCTCGCTTCCGGTCCGCAGCTGGGTTGACGTCGTGCAAGGCGGCAAGACCCTGAAATCCGCCGCACACACCAGCAAGACCGATTGCGACGGCCTCCGCAAAAGCATCCGTTTCCCGATGGGCGAAGGCCCGGTCACGATCGAGATCAGCGGCATCCCGACGGACACGGTCAAATTCGTCATCCGCCGCGGCGAATGACAAAACCTGCCGCCTCGGCTTGACGAAACGATGCGTCTTGCCCGAGGCTCGCCGCCATGAACTTCATCGACGACACGCCGCGCCTCGAGTTGTTCCGGATCGGCGGCATTCCGGTCCGGATCGACGTCACGTTCATCTTCGTGCCGTTGCTGCTGCTCGGCATCCTGCAACAGGCGCCCTTTGCAATTGCGGGCCCGGCCTTCGCAGCCATCATCGTCGGCGTCTTCCTGTCGGTGCTGTTTCACGAACTCGGTCACGCGGCGCTGGCACGATTTTTCGGCGTTCCCGTCGGTGAAATTCTCGTCGGCGGATTTTACGGCTACGCGCGCATGCTCGACGTACCGCGCTCGACGCTGGCGAACGTCATCATTCTGTTCGCGGGACCATTGGCAAATGCCGCGATCTTTTTCGCGCTCTGGCAACTGCTCGGTTCACCGGAAATCTCCGGCGCCGGTTACTTCCACTTTACCGATCGGCCCGACTGGATGAGCGAGACACCGTGGCTGGCGTATGCGACCGTTACGCTCGCGCGCGTCAATCTCGCGATGGCGATTTTCAATCTCCTGCCGGCCTTCCCGCTCGACGGCGGCCGCATCTACCGCGACGTGCTCGCGATGTTTACGTCACGCGCCGCGGCCGCCAAGGTCATCGCCGGCCTCGGCGTCATCGTCGGGCTCTGGGCGGCCGTGACGGGCCTGCGCATCGATATCGTGCTGATGCTGATCGGAGCCCAGATCGCCATCATGAACTGGGCCATTCTGAAGCGGCCGAACGATGCCGAGCAGCTTTAGCGCCTCGTGCTTTCCGCACGTCACTCTCGCCGATTTGCCAGACGCGCTCGGCCCGGCCATAACTCGGACGACCTCTACGAACGCTCCGTCGCGATCCGGTCACGAATGTCCGGAACACTCTCCCAACCCCCGCGCCGCCCGGCAACCAACCTCGAACGCCTGACCGATGACCCGCGTTTCCGTCAACCGCACGCTCAAACGCCTCTACTGGCTCCTGACCGCCGTTCTGTTGCTGCTGCTCGCCTCGAAATTCGCCGACGACGCTTCCGGCCTTCCTCCGTTCGTCGTGTCCGCCGCCAATAAAGTCTATGACTTCATGCGCGACATGTCCCTGCTGATCGCGACCGGCGGCGTGGCCTATCTCTCGAACATTTTTCAAAAGCGCTCGAAGTTCGTCGAAAGTCTGGAAGAGGAATGGCGCAACATCGTGCGCACCAAGTCGGCTCTGCTGTCGACGTGTGAGAAGCCTTATCTCGCGACCGACGATTATCTCGCGGCTTTTTACAAGATTAGCGAGACCATCGACACGATGCGCATCGTGTACAAAAACTCCGGCGAAACCGGCACGCTGGTCGGGCTCTATCCGTACGCCCCGCTGCACGATATGCGCCGCGCGCTGCAGACACTCGACCCGCGCATCAATCCGGAGGCGACGGCGGACCAGAAAACCCTCGTTCGCGAGGCGATCCTTCAATCCTTCTTCGCGCTCCGCGAAACCTTCCTGGAAGAGCTCGATCTCGAGGAACCGCAAAGCCCCTTATTAATTTCCGGAGCACGCCGCCTGAAGGTTCCGGGCGCCGACATGGCCGCACGGATCATGCAGGATCATCAACGCCGCCGCCTGGAGCGTGAACCGGCACAGAAGCCCGAGGTCGACGCCTTTCTGACGGCGCTGCGAACGCGCGAAGAGGAAAACGAGCGACCGCAGGCCGAAAAGCCTTTATAAAACGGGTGGTATTCCCGCCGACTGATAAGCCGCACCCGGCCAGAAACCCGCTGCCCTAGCGGCAGGGCAGGCGATCATGCTAGGTGCGGGCGATATTGCGCCGCAGTGCGGTGCCCACCCCGATTCAACTCTAGGTTTCCAATGGCCCTTCGCAATATCGCGATCATCGCGCACGTCGACCATGGCAAGACGACACTGGTCGACGAGCTTTTGAAGCAATCCGGCTCCTTCCGCGAGAACCAGAAGGTTGCGGAACGCGCCATGGATTCCAACGACATCGAGCGCGAACGCGGCATCACCATTCTCGCGAAGTGCACCAGCGTCGAGTGGAAGGGCACGCATATCAACATCGTCGATACGCCCGGCCACGCCGACTTCGGCGGCGAGGTTGAGCGCATCCTGAACATGGTCGACGGCGTGATCGTTCTCGTCGACGCTTCCGAAGGCCCGCTGCCGCAGACCAAGTTCGTCGTCTCGAAAGCCCTGAAGCGCGGCCTCCGCCCGATCGTCGCGATCAACAAGATCGACCGTCCCGACGAACGCCACCTCGACGTGCTGAACGAAGTCTTCGACCTGTTCGCCAATCTCGACGCCACCGACGAGCAGCTTGATTTCCCCGTGCTCTACGGCTCAGGCCGCAGCGGCTGGATGGCCCGCGACCCGTCAGGCCCGAAAGAAAATCTCGCGCCGATGTTCGACTTGATCCTCGAGCATGTGCCGCCGCCCGCCGTCGACGACGGTCCGTTCCGCATGCTGGCGACGACGCTTGACGCCGATCCGTTCCTCGGCCGTATTCTGACGGGCCGCATCACCTCGGGCACCGTCAAGCCGAACCAGGCACTGAAGGCGCTCGACCGCGACGGCAAGGTGCTCGAACAGTTTCGCGTGCAAAAAGTTCTGGCGTTTCACGGCCTCGAACGCACGCCGGTCGAGCAAGCTGGCGCCGGTGACATCATCGCGCTGGCAGGCATGAGCCTCGCGAACGTCGCCGACTCCCTGGTCGACCCCTCCGTCGAGGAACCGCTTCCCGCGCAGCCGGTCGATCCGCCGACGTTGTCGATGAACTTCCGCATCAACGATGGACCGTTCGCCGGACAGGAAGGCGACAAGGTGCAGAGCCGCGTCATCCGCGACCGCCTGCTCAAGGAAGCCGAGCGCAACATCGCCATCCGCGTTCTCGAAAACGAGGACAAGGACAGCTTCACCGTCTCGGGCCGGGGCGAATTGCAGCTCGCCATCCTGATCGAGAATATGCGCCGCGAAGGCTTCGAGCTGACCGTGTCGCGGCCGAAGGTCGTGTTCGAGATCGATCCCGAAACCAAACAGCGGCTCGAACCGATCGAAGAAGTCATCATCGACGTCGACGACAATTTCACCGGCGTCGTCGTTCAGAAGCTTGCCGAGCGAAAAGGCGATCTCCTGGAGATGAAGCCGTCGGGCGGCGGACGCACGCGCATGGTGTTCCACGTTCCGACGCGTGGCCTTCTCGGCTATCAGTCGGAGCTTCTGTCCGACACGCGCGGCACCGGCATCATGAACAAGCTGTTCCACTCCTACAAACCGTTCAAGGGCGAGATTGCCGGACGGCGGACGGGCGTTCTGATCTCGAACAGCCCGGGTGAAGCTGTCGCCTACGCAATCTTCAATTTGCAGGATCGCGGTCCCTTCATGATCAACCCGCAGGATCGGGTTTACGAAGGCATGATCGTCGGCGAGCACACGCGCGACAACGACCTCGAAGTCAACGTCATCAAGGGCAAGAAGCTGACCAACGTTCGCGCCTCCGGCAAGGACGACGCGGTGCTGCTGACGCCCCCGATGCGTCTGACGCTCGAAAAGGCCATGAGCTACATCACCGACGAAGAACTCGTCGAAGTGACGCCGAAGTCCATCCGCCTGCGCAAACGCTGGCTGGATCCGAACGAGCGCAAGCGCCAGAGCCGCAAGAGCGAAGCGGAACGGGCGAGCGGCGCGGCATAATATAGCGGCGATCGGGAAAAATTCCCGGATTGCTTGGGATAATTCACGGCTCCACATATTCGGGGTCACCCCAGCAATCACAGGAGATCCCCGATGAAACGCACGCTGTTGGCTGCCTCCCTGGTCTGCGCCTTTTCGTTGCCAGCTCTGGCGGACGCCCCTTTGAGTGCAGAAGAACAAAAGCAGGCGACCGCAGCCGCCGCGGCTTGGGGCTGCGAAGGCGGCAAATGGGAAAAGGAAACTGAGGGAACCGGCGTCTTCGAACTCGACGACGCCAAGTGCAAGGACGGCGCGGCCTACGATCTGAAGTTCGATAAGGACTTCAAGTTGCGCAGCATCACCGCCGACTGAGCAATTTTCCTCCCTGGACTTGGTGAGCGCACGAGACCTCGGCGGGCCTCGTGCGTTTTTGTTTCCGTTGACTTGAATGGCGAGCTTTCGGATTGTGGATTCGATCCCGAAATCGCCTGGAAGATAAATCGCCGTGATCTGGCCCAAAGGCGTTACGCCGACCCCTGCCTTTGAACGCGCGGCCAGCTTCCTGGAACAGCCCGGCGGCAATCTTTTCGTGACCGGCCGCGCCGGCACCGGAAAATCCACGCTTCTGAAAGCGCTGCGCGACGTCTACGCCGACCGCATGGTTGTACTCGCGCCGACGGGCCTAGCCGCCATCAACATTGGCGGCCAGACGATTCATTCGTTCTTCGGCTTTCCACCGCGCCTGATTCAGGAAAGCGACATCAAGCGCAGCCGCAACGGCCGCGTGATGCGCAAGCTCGAGTTCCTCGTCATCGACGAAGCTTCGATGGTGCGCTCGGATCTGATGTGGGGTATCGACCGGGCGATGCGCGTGAACCGCGGCCGTCCGCGCGAAGCCTTCGGCGGCGCCCGCGTGCTTCTGTTCGCTGATCTTCATCAGCTGCCGCCCGTGATCCAGGAACCCGAAGTGCTCGTGCATCTCACCGAGACCCACGGCAGTCCGTTCTTCTTCCTCATCGAAGCACTGCGAGAAGGCGCCGGCACAGCGCTGCTCGAGCTGACGCAAATCTTCCGCCAGACCGACGACGATTTGATCCGCGTCCTGAATGCGGTCCGCGAAGGCAACGTCAGCGACAGCGATCTCGCATTCATCAACACCTGCGTGCGCCCGATCCGAACCCTTGCCGAAGGCGAGCCCTACGTCATCCTGACGACCACCAACGCCGCCGCCAAACGCATCAACAACCGCTACCTCGAAGCACTGCCCGAGCGGGCCGTTCGCTTCAACGCGACGATCACAGGCGACTTCAACGCCAACATCGAGCCCGCCGACCCGGCGCTCGAATTGAAGCCCGGCGCCAAGGTCATGATGCTGCGAAACGATCCGGACAAACGCTGGGTCAACGGCACGATCGCGCGCATTTCTCGGCTCACCGACAAGCAGGTCTTCGTTGACGTTAACGGCCGCGAATACGAGGTCGAGCCTGTCGCTTGGGAGCACCGCCGCTACGCCTTCGACCAGTCGGCGGAGAAAATCGTCGAAACGGTCGCGGGCACCTTCAAACAGTTTCCGCTTCGCCTCGCCTGGGCGCTGACGATCCATAAAGCGCAGGGGTTGACCCTGGATAAGGTCTACATCGACCTCGGCACCGGCACGTTCGCCCACGGCCAGACCTATGTCGCTTTGTCGCGATGCCGGACGATGCAGGGTCTCGCCCTGGCCAGGCCGCTCACTCGCCGCGACATCATCTTCGACTCTGCCGCTCTCGGCTATCGCGAGGTTTTTCCGCAGCTTCCGACGGAACCTTGAGCCGCCGAATCCGTTTCGCATGTGCGAAGGAGTGGATAGGTATTTACCTACCTAGGAGGGTTAAGATAACCTACTTTCGTAGGCACCAACCATCGTAATCGAGACCAAACGACCCAATTTTTCAGACGCGCTGCAAAAAAGATATTGCGGTGCACAAAACTATCAGCTATATACTTCAGCAAGGTTTCGCCGTCGAGCGTCGACCGCATTTTGAGAGAACGTTTCAAAATTTCTGAGGAGTGTCCCCCATGAACGATGTCTTCACACGTCAAGTCCAGGACTTCACCCGTCAGGCCCAGGAAATGTTTACGGCTGGCAAGGATGCCAAGGTTCCGGAAAACATCTCGGCATTCGCCGAAGATGCGATCGCGAAGTCGCGCGACGCATACCATAAGTTCGCCGCCCTCGCGAAAGACAACGCCAAGGTTGCCGAGGAAGTCCTCCTGACGACCCAGGCTGGCGCGAAGTCGATCGGCGAGAAGATCGTCGCCAACACGCTCGCCAACACGGAAGCCGCTTTCGAAGCCGCTCAGGCCATCGCCCGCGCGCGCACGTTCCCGGAAATCGCACGCCTGCAGGCCAACTACTGGCAGCAGCAGTTCGCGGTCGCCGGTTCGCAGTCGAAAGAGCTCTTCGAACTGTCGAACAAGGTCACGAAGCAGGCTCTCGAGACGGTTGGCGCCGCCACGACGAAGTCTTTCGAGCAGTTCAAAACCGCCGGCTGATCACGCTGCTGCCTTCGGGTGGACGTGTCGGGGCACTTTGAGACGCATGAACGCGAGGCTCCCGCCTCGCGTTTTTTTTATTTGCGATTGCCCATGTGACACTGATGCGTTTTTCCGCGCGCCGCGCTAGAGTGCGCCCATGTTGAACCAGCGTCTGGAAGTGACTGTGCGTAATGCCCGTCCGAGCGACGCTCCGGCGCTGGCCCGTATTTTTCGCGAATCCTGGCGCCTTGCCTATACCGGCATTCTACCGGCGAACCATCTCGAACACGAAATTCAGCGGCGCGACGCAACCTGGTGGCGCCGTGCAATTGCCGCCGAACATAATCTACTCGTCGTCGAACATGGCGAGCATATCGCGGGCTACGCCACGTGCGGACGCGCCCGCGGCGGACGCCGTGATACCGGCGAAATCTACGAACTGTATCTGGCGCCCATCTATCAGGGTATCGGCATCGGGGAATACCTGTTCGAGGCCTGCCGGGCGACGCTCGACCGCCTCGGTCTCGAACGCTTGATCGTCTGGGCGCTTGTCGAAAACGAACGTGCCCGCGCCTTCTACGTTCGCTGCGGCGGTCGCGCGACACGCAAGGCTTGCGTCCGCTTCGGCAATGCGGTTAACGCTCGGATCGCCTACGAATGGTGATATGACGTCCGCCCCGCATTTTCATTTTGACCGCGCATTCGACCTTAGCGGCGTTGTCTCGCGCACCCATTCGCGTCAAAAGTAATCCTGCTAGTCCTGCATCAATCGGAAGGTCGCCCATGCGTCTTGACGCAATCAAGCCCGGCAACACGCCGCCGGAAGACATCAACGTCGTCGTCGAAGTTCCCGTCGGCGGCGAGCCCATCAAATACGAAATGGACAAGGCGTCGGGCGCCCTTGTTGTCGACCGCTTCCTCTACACGCCGATGCGCTATCCCGGGAACTATGGCTTCGTTCCACACACGCTGTCGCGCGACGGCGATCCGATCGACGTTCTCGTCTGCAACACGCGCGCGCTCGTGCCTGGCGCGATCATCAACTGCCGCCCGGTCGGCGTTCTGGTGATGGAAGACGACGGCGGCGGCGACGAAAAAATCATCGCGGTCCCTTCCAGCAAGCTGACCAAGCGCTACGAGTCGGTAAAGACCTACACCGACTTGCCCGCGATTTCGATCGAACAGATCGAGCACTTCTTCGCGCACTACAAGGATCTCGAACCCAACAAATGGGCCAAGATCGATCACTGGGGCCACGCAGACGAAGCCAAGGCCCTGATCATCGCAGCGCTAAAGCGTGCCGAGGGTTAGATAAAACGAATTCCAGGCGCGATTTACGTTGACCATGACGGCAACCGCGGCGATTTCCCGCCCCTGCGCACTTCCTCTCTAGTAGCGACGTTGCTATATCCCGCGGTGTGGGGGTCGCGTTCTCATAACCGCTAGGAGACGAGATGAAGATCGCAGTCATGGGCGCAGCGGGCCGCATGGGCCGTCAGCTGATCGCCGCGATCGCAGCCGAACCCCAAACAATGATCAGCGGCGCGACGGAGCCCATTGGTTCGCCCGCTCTCGGCAAGGATATTGGTGAACTTGCCGGCATCGAGCGTCTCGGCATCGCCGTATCGAGCGATGTCGCCGCCGTGATCGCAGCAGCCGACGCGATCATCGATTTCACAGTGCCAAAAGCAACCGTCGAATTCGCGAGCCTCGCCGCACAGTCGGGCACCGCGCACATCATCGGAACCACGGGCTTCGAAAAAGCCGCGGAGGCCGCCATCGCGGAGGCCGCAACCAAGATCGCCATCGTCAAAGCCGGGAACATGAGCCTCGGCGTCAACCTGCTCGCAGCATTGACTCGACAGGTCGCCGCTGCACTCGGGAACGACTTCGATATCGAAATTGTTGAAATGCATCACCGCATGAAGATCGACGCACCATCGGGAACGGCGTTGATGCTTGGAGATGCCGCTGCCCAGGGACGCGACCTTGACCTGGAAGAGCACTCGGTACGCACGCGCGATGGACATACGGGTCCACGCCATACCGGCGACATCGGCTTTGCCACGCTTCGCGGCGGCACTGTCGTCGGCGATCACACCGTGATCTTCGCGGGCGATGGCGAACGGATCGAACTGACCCACCGCGCGGCCGACCGCGGTATATTCGCAAGAGGCGCGGTGAAAGCGGCACTCTGGACCAAAGACAAGCCGCCCGGGCTCTACGCCATGACCGACGTGCTCGGCATTTCCTGACCTTCTGACGACCGCATCATCGCAAACAAATTGACGAGGCTATGACAGACGCGCTGACAGACAATATTCTCGTGCTCGTGCGCCACGGAGAGAGCGAATGGAACCGGCTCAATCTGTTCACCGGGTGGCGCAATCCGGACCTGACCGAGAAAGGCGTGATTGAAGCTCGCGTCGCCGGCCGCATGATCCGCGATAACGGTGCGAAGTTCGACATCGCATTCACCAGCGTCTTGAAGCGCGCCCAGCACACGCTCGACATCATCCTCTCCGAGCTTGATCAGCCCGACGTTCCGATCGTGCGCGATGCAGCCCTGAATGAGCGCGACTACGGTGAGCTGTCGGGATTGAACAAAGACGAAGCCCGCAAGAAATGGGGCGAGGCGCAAGTCCGCGATTGGCGCCGCTCTTACGATATCCCGCCGCCCGGCGGCGAAAGCCTGAAAGATACGCTGGCGCGCGTGCGGCCGTACTACGACAGCGCGATCTGGCCGCAAATCACCCAGAGCAAGAACGTCATCATCGTTGCTCATGGCAATTCGCTGCGTTCGCTCATCATGATACTCGAAGGGCTCAGCGGCGACGAAATCCTCCAGCGCGAGCTTGCGACCGGCGCACCAATTCTCTATCGCCTCGGAGCAGACGGCAGGGCCATCGATCGCAAGGATCTCCTGCCGGCGCGATCGCTTGCGGCCCCGCCGGAAGATCGCATCGTCTGACAAGCATCTAGTCGCATATCGGGGGTAGTCATGGCGTTTGAAGAACTCGGGCGGGATGCCGATCGCGAGAACTCAAAAGGCCGCGACAAGCTCGTCGGCGTCTATATCGCCATCCTCGCCGTCATTCTTGCGATCTGCAGCCTCGGCGGCAGCAACGCCCAACAGGATGCCACCCAGCAGAACATCGCCGCTTCGAACGTCTGGGCCTTCTTCCAGGCGAAGAACGCGCGCCGCCAAGCGCTCAGACTGCACGCCGACGAATTCGAGGTGATGCTGAAAGCGACGCCCGCAATGCCGGACGACGCCCGAAAATCCATCGAAGAAAAGGTTGCGAGCTACAAAGAGCTGGACAAATCTCTGACGAGCGACCCGAAAAGCGGCGAGGGTCTCGACGAGCTGTTCAACAAGGGCAAATCGCTCGAAGCCGATCGCGATCAATCTCTTCAGCGCGGACCCTACTTCGACTACGGGCAGGCCTTGCTGCAGATTGCGATCGTCCTCGCTTCCGTCGCGATCATTTCCGGCGGAAACCTGGTCCTGTTGGCGAGCTTCTTCCTCGGGGCTCTCGGAAGCGCGGCAACGCTCGGCGGCTTTACGCTTGCGTTTCCACTGCCGTTCGCCGGCTGACGACGAAGCCTGACCGGCTAGCAATCGTCTCTGCACCGTTAACGGGCGAATTCTGCGCCAAAGTGCCTTTTTGCGGCCGGACGCTTGCCCCTGAGCGTCCGGAACGCTAGCACTCCGGCGACTGATTTCCCCTGACAAATGCTGCAAGGACGGCCGCCATGACCACGCATTCGCTTTTGCTTCTGCCCGGCGACGGGATCGGCGTCGAGACGATCGCCGAGGTCGAACGGCTGATCGCCTTCTTCAACGCCAAAAGCAACACGGCGCGCTTTCACGTCGAGCGCGATCTCGTCGGCGGCGCGGCCTATGACGCGCACGGTGTCGCGGTCACCGACGAAGCGATGGACAAGGCCCAGAAAGCCGACGCCGTGATGTTCGGCGCCGTCGGCGGACCGAAGTGGGCCAGCGTTCCCTACCAGCATCGCCCCGAAGCGGGCCTTCTCCGCCTGCGCAAGGATCTCGATCTCTTCGCCAATCTTCGTCCCGCCATCTGCTACCCGGCGCTGGCGGACGCATCGAGCCTGAAGCGCGAACTCGTCGAAGGCCTCGACATCATGATCGTTCGCGAGCTGACGGGCGGCGTCTACTTCGGCGAGCCGAAGGAAATCGTGACGCTCGAGAATGGCGAAAAGCGCGCCGTCGACACCCAGCTCTACACGACGCATGAAATCGAGCGCATCACCAAGGTCGCGTTCGATCTCGCAAAGAAACGCCGCAACCTCGTCCATTCGGCGGAAAAGCACAACGTGATGCGGACCGGCGTGCTCTGGAAACAGGTCACGACCGACGTGCACAAGTCCTACGCGCCGGACGTCAAGCTCGAGCACATTCTGGCCGACAACTGCGCCATGCAGCTCATCCGCAATCCGAAGCAGTTCGACGTCATCGTCACCGACAACCTCTTCGGCGACGTGCTGTCGGATGAAGCCGCGATGATGACCGGCTCGCTCGGCATGCTGCCGTCGGCCTCACTCGGCGCGCCCGATCCCAAGACCGGACGCCGCAAAGCCCTTTATGAACCCGTGCACGGCTCGGCGCCCGATATCGCCGGTCAGGGCCTCGCCAATCCGATCGCGACGATCGCGTCGTTCGGCATGGCGCTGCGTTATTCCTTCGACATGGGCAAGGAAGCCGATCTCGTCGACCAGGCGATCGCGCGCGTTCTCGACAAGGGCCTGCGCACCGGCGACATCATGCAGCCCGGCATGACGAAGGTCGGAACGAGCGACATGGGCAAGGCCGTCGAAACCGAGCTTAGAGCGCTCACAGTCTGAGTTTAACTCCCGCGCGTTGCGGCCGGCTCCCCATAGCGTGCTTCCGGAAAAGTGGGCACCGGTTTTCTGGTGAGAAGCACGCCAAAACGAGAGCTGCAGCCTTCCGCCAATGAAAGGCTGCAGGGGAGTCGCAACGCGCAAAACAAAGAGTCTATCACACGCTCGGCTGATCGTGGCACGAGCTGGCTTGGCCTTGCAGCGCACCACGCGCCGTCCAGGCCGGCTTGCCATCAGCCGGACCGGGCGCTGCTGCCTCGGTTCGCGATACGAAATAGAATTCGTAGCAATTGCTGTCGACGCGTGCGACGCGATAGCACCCGCCCGACGCATCGCCATCGTAAATCGTGCACAAAGTCCCCTCGGTCACCGACCAGCGCCCCGCAAGCGACATCCCTGGCTCCCTGTAGGTGACCCGGCCGTCGGCGGCGTATCGCTCCGTAAACGCCTTCCCGCTCGCATAGCGGCCATCGATCGTCTGATCGCCGAACCGGTTGAGGATTTCTTCGCCATCGAGCCAAACGGGCTGCGACGGAACAGCTGCAAGCGGTCCTGCGGCAAACAGGGCCGCGGCTATGCTAAAACCGGCAAGCGAAGCTGGGTATCTGAGACGCATGACGCCGTCCTGCAACTGAGTGTCCGTAAAGGACCGGCAGATTGTGACCCAAGCATGCCATTAAGGTCCAAAATTGCGAACAAACTTGAAACTCGTGGCCCTCCCGCGTATGTGACTTTCCGTATAAACCATCTGCCGCGCTGGCCGAGCCAATCGCGCGCACCGGCAAACTCAAGGACATGGATGATGGGCTACAAGGTCGCCGTCGTTGGCGCCACCGGCAATGTGGGCCGCGAAATGCTGAACGTGCTCGCGGAACGGAAATTCCCGGTCAGCGAGCTTTACCCGCTGGCATCGCGCCGCTCGATCGGCACCGAAGTCTCGTTCGGCGACTCCGTCCTCAAATGCCGCGACCTTGAAACGTTCGACTTCAAGGGCGTCGACTTCTGCCTGATGTCGGCTGGCTCGTCGGTGTCGAAGGACTGGTCGCCGCGCATCGGCGCGCAGGGCACCATCGTCATCGATAACTCGTCGTGCTGGCGCTACGACCAGGACGTGCCGCTCATCGTCCCCGAGGTCAATGGCGACGCCGTGCGCGGCTTTACGAAGAAGAACATCATCGCCAATCCGAACTGCTCGACAGCCCAGCTCGTCGTCGCGCTGAAGCCGCTGCACGATGTGGCCGGCATCACGCGTGTCATCGTCTCGACGTATCAATCCGTGTCGGGCGCCGGCAAAGACGCGATGGACGAACTCTGGCACCAGACCAAGGGCAAGTACGTTCCGGGCCAGGAAGTCGAGCCGAAGAAATTTCCGAAGCAGATCGCCTTCAATTGCATTCCTCAGATCGACGTCTTCATGGAAGACGGCTACACGAAAGAGGAATGGAAGATGCTGGCCGAGACGAAGAAGATTCTCGACCCGAAGATTCGCCTGACCGCCACATGCGTTCGCGTGCCGGTGTTCGTCGGTCACTCGGAAGCCGTCAACATCGAGTTCGAAAAGCCGATCAGCCCCGATGAAGCGCGCGAAATTCTGCGCGCCGCGCCCGGTATCATGGTCGTCGATAAGCGCGAGCCGGGCGGCTACGTCACGCCCGTCGAGGCTGCCGGCGAGTTCTCGACGTTCGTCTCCCGCATCCGCGAAGACGCGACCGTCGAGAACGGCCTGACGATGTGGATCGTGTCCGACAACCTGCTGAAGGGCGCCGCACTCAACGCGGTGCAGATCGCCGAAACGCTTATCCATCAGCGGCTGGTGCGTCAGGCAGCTTGAGCCGCCCGCAGGTCAAATACGGCGACGTAAACAGGCTGGCGGAACCGCCAGCCTTTTTTATTGCTTGGTGGCTGCTTCCTTGGCCTTGAGCCGGGCCAGCGTCTGAACGATCGCATTCAGATCCTGCAAGAAGCGCTCGCGCTGCGCGACGGCGAGACTCGCCAGAATGCGCTCGTCGACACGACGCGCCAGCGGATCATGCGCTTTGAGAATGCGCGTACCCTGTTCCGTGATCTTGACGGAATAGGCCCGGGCGTCATTGCGCGTCCGCCGTCGTTGCAGCATGCCCTTCTTCAGCATGCGCCGGATGATGTCCGCCAGCGTCGAACGATCGATGCCCGTCAGCTCGACGAGCTGCGTCTGATTCAATCCCTCATTCTGCGCGACCGTGAGCAGAACAGCGTACTGCCGCGGCGTCAGACCATCGGTCCCGAGTTCGATCTGAAACATCTCGGCCGCGCTCTGGCCGGCCCTGTGAAGAAGATGAAGAGGAGACCGTTCAAGTCGGTTGTGTGCAGGTTCCCGTGCCATTCCGCATCCTGACGCTCGCCCGTTTTGGAAAACGGCAAGCCTCGTTGCGCCGCATAAGATGGACACAAGTTTCGAGGCCGCGTGCGTTGTGTTTGAGAAGTTTAAGTAGCCGCCCTAAACCACGAGCAAGAGCATCGCGTCCAGCAAAAATAATTTTCAACTGGGAAACAAATCGTAAAGCAGTGCTTCAACTGACGTATACTGATGATCGTTCCAAAAATACTGCAGGATTGCTTGATCCGATTAAGTACTCTCAGAGGTTGTGTCTTCGTACTTCTTCAATATGCCGATCTGGCAGAGAGCGAATATGAAAGTGATCGGCATAATGCCGAAGACTTTGAACGCGACCCAGGTGTCGGTCGAAAAGAACCGCCACATCACCTCGTTGAGCCCGGCGAGAAACACGAAGAAAAACGCCCAGCGAAACGTCAGGATACGCCATCCCTGATCGGTGAGCCGCATCACTTCGCCGAACACGATCTTCAGAAACAGCCGCCCAGTCGCAAGACCTACGAACAGGATCGCCGCGAACAGGCCGTTGACCATCGTCGGCTTGATCTTGATGAAATGGTCGTCCTGCAGCCACAGCGTCAGACCGCCGAAGACGAGAACGAAGACGCTCGTGATCAGCGGCATGACGGCGATACGCCCGAGCAACGTCCGCGACGCGATCAGCGAAATCACCGTCGCGACCATAAACGCGCCGGTGCCGGTGTAGATGCCGTATCGGCTATTGCCGACGAAGAAGACCAGCAGCGGCCCGAATTCGACGACAAGTTTGATAAGCTGTTTGCGGTCGAAAAACTGCGCGTTCTCCGCTGCAACGACCTTATTCTCGTCCGACATGGCAATCCTTCAGTCGTGAACCGGATCCGGCAGGCGGTACTTTTGCATGAGGCGCGTGACAACCCAAGCGTAGATGCCTGACACCGGCAGCACGATCGCCACCTTGAACAGGATCCACACGTTCACGCCGCTCATCGAGTAGCCGAAAATGCGATAGAATTCCTCGTCGTGGTACACGCGACGCACATACTCGTTCGCGACCGCCGTCAGCAAAAAGAAGATCGCGAAGCTCCACGTGAACTTGTTCCAGCCCTCGTCGGTGTAATGGAACGTCTTGTCGAACACGTACTTGAAGAAGTTGTGCTTGACCCAAAGCCCGCCGACAAGAAACAGCGCGAACAGAGCATTGAAGATCGTCACCTTGATCTGCACCCACATCGGGTCGCCGGTGATGATCGTCAGCGCTCCGAAAACGACCGTGACCGTCGACGCGATCAACGGAAAAATCGGCGGCCGGTGGAACATGTACAGCATCGCGACGATCGCCATGCCGGTCGTGATGATCAGCGCCCACGTGCCGACGTTGATGCCGTAGATGGCATTGACGACGAACATCGTGACGAGCGGGCCGAACTCGCTCAGCAGATTGATCGTCTGCTCCGCGTTGAACGGAAAGAGGCGCTTGCCCGGGCGCGTCCGGACCTCGTTCCCCACGTTCGCGTCTTGCGTCATTCCTGACCTCAATTCCTGATTTTATGTCCCGGCGATGGCGCGTGCGAATTCCGCAGCCTCGAACGGCTGCAAATCGTCGGCCCCTTCCCCAACGCCGATCGCATGTACGGGTAAACCGAATTTGTCGGCGATCGCCACCAGAATGCCTCCGCGCGCGGTGCCGTCGAGCTTCGTCATAACCAACCCTGTGACGCCTGCGCGGTCGCGAAAAACTTCAACTTGCTGCAATGCATTTTGCCCGGTCGTTGCGTCCAGCACGAGGATGACATCGTGTGGAGCAGTCGAATCGAGCTTTTTTAAAACGCGTATGACTTTTTCAAGTTCTTCCATCAAGGCTTGTTTGTTCTGCAGGCGGCCCGCTGTATCGAGCAAAAGCACATCGGCGCCAGTGCCTTGTGCTTGCTTCAACGCATCGAACGCCAGGCCCGATGCGTCTTCGCCGACCTGGCGCGCGACAACGGGACACCCCGTCCGCTCGCCCCAAACCTTCAGCTGATCGATTGCCGCAGCGCGAAACGTGTCGCCGGCCGCGAGCACAACCGACTTGCCTTCCGCCTTGAGCTTCTGCGCGAGCTTGCCGATCGTCGTCGTCTTGCCGGTGCCGTTGACGCCAACCATCATGATGACGTGCGGCTTGCGCGCGGCGTCGACCTCGAGCGGCTTGGCGACCGGTTTCAGGACGCGTTCGACTTCGCTGCTGAGAATGGCGCGAACCTCGTCCGCCGAGATGCCTTTCTCGAAGCGGCCCTTACCGATGGCGTCCGTGATGCGGCCCGTCGTTGCGATACCGAGATCCGCCTGAATGAGAAGATCCTCGAGATCATCGAGCGTCGCCGCATCGAGCTTGCGCTTGGAAAAGAGATCCGTGATGCCGGATGTGAGCTTGGCGGACGTTTTGCCAAGCCCCGATTTCAGCTTTTGAAACCAGCCGCGCGGCTGAGGCTCCGCCTCGGCTGCGGGCACCGGCACGGGCACAGGCGCCGCAACGGATGCTTCGACCGGTGCAGCGACCGGCACTGGCACGTCAGCGACTTCAGGCTCCGGAGCGGATTGAGGTGCAGGCGGCGCGTTCGCTTCCGTCTCTTCGACCGGCTTCTCAGCCTGTTGCGGCTGAGGCTGAGGCTGAGGCTGGGGTTGCGAACCACCGAGAAGCCGCGCGAAGAAACCCTTGCCTTTTTCGCGTTGCTCACTCACGCGCGAACCTCGCCGATCAAACGTGTGGAACTGGCGCCGGTAATGACGGCATGAACGATCTCGCCTGCCTTCGCACCACTGCTGCGCATATCGACTTCCGCGAACTGGGGCGTTCGTCCCATGCCGTCGCTTTCCAGAAGAACATCGACAGTCCGGCCTTGTTGCGCAGCAAGATAGGATGTGAGCACAGCCTGCCCTCTCGCTCGCAACTCGGCGGCGCGTTCCTTGACGATGTTCCCCGGAACCTGCGGCATGCGCGCCGCCGGCGTTCCGCGCCGCGGCGAGAACGGAAATACGTGCAGATAGGTGAGCCCGCACTCGTCGACGATTTTCAGAGAGTTCTCGAACATTGCATCGGTTTCAGTTGGAAATCCCGCAATTAAATCGGCGCCGAAAACAACATCGGGACGCAGCGTCCGTGCCCGCTCACAAAACATGATGGCGTCGGCGCGGCTGTGCCGCCGTTTCATGCGCTTGAGCGTCATGTCGTCTCCGGCCTGCATCGACAGATGCAAATGCGGCATCAGCCGCTCTTCTTCACCCAGCGCGATCATCAGATCTTCGTCCGCTTCGACCTGATCGATCGACGACAGCCTGAGACGAGCCAGATCGGGCACATGCTTCAGAACTTGCCGCACGAGTTTGCCGAGCGTCGCGACACCGGGCAGGTCGCGTCCGTAGGACGTAATGTCAACACCTGTGAGCACGATTTCAGCATAGCCGTTCGCAACGAGACGGCGGACCTGCGTGACGACCTCTCCCGCCGGAACCGAACGCGACGGACCCCGGCCAAAGGGAATGATGCAGAACGTGCAGCGATGATCGCAGCCGTTTTGTATTGCGACGTAAGCCCGCGTGCGCGAACCGAAGCCCTCGATCATATGCGACGCCTGCTCGCGCACCGCCATGATGTCGTTGACCTGCACGCGTGCGCTCGAGGCGATCGAAAGCCCGGCGAACGTTTCCGCGAGCATCTTCTCGCCGTTTCCGACAACGTGGTCGACTTCCGGCATGTCGGCGAAGCGCTGTGCTTCGGTCTGCGCCGCACACCCGGTCACGATAATGCGCGCATTGGGCTTGTCGCGACGAAGACGGCGGATCGTTTGTGATGCTTGGCGCACAGCCTCGCCCGTGACGGCGCAGGTGTTGACGATGATTGCGTCGTCGAGCCCGGCGTCCTGCGCATGCCGCCGCATCACCTCGGATTCGTAGGCATTGAGCCGGCAGCCGAGCGTTATGACTTCGGGTTCAGACATCAGGCGTGGATCGCACATTCCGCAAATGCGCTGGCACAACCGAGCGTGAGTGCTCGTCAGGCCGGCGCGTGAGTGAGTTTCGAGAGATCGATGACGCCCTCGTATTCGAATTCGACGGGGCCCGTCATCAAAATACGATTGTTGTCCGCCCAGGCGACATTGAGAACGCCGCCGGGAAGCGTCACATCGACAGTTCGCTCAGTCAGACGCTTGCGCGCTGCCGACACCGCTGCCGCACAGGCTGCCGATCCGCACGCCCGCGTCAGACCGGCGCCGCGTTCCCACGTCTTGAGCCGAAGCGAGCGCGGCGACGTCACCTGCGCCAGCGAAATGTTCGCGCGCTCCGGAAAAACCGGATGGCATTCCAGCATCGGACCGAGACGCCCGAGGTCGTAGGCTTCGACATCATCGACCCAGAAGATCGCATGCGGATTGCCGACATTGACGACGGACGGCGAATGCAGGACCGGCCTGTCGATCGGACCGATCTGCAATTCGATGGCGCGCGTGTCGCGAAATTCTTCCGCCAGCGGAATATCCTGCCAGCCGAACCTCGGCTCGCCCATATCGACCGTGATGGATGTCTGGTCCCTGACGACGGTATCGAGCACGCCCGCCCGCGTCTCGACCTTGAATTGCTTTCGGCCGATGTCGTTCGCGAGAATCCAGCCGACGCAGCGCATGCCGTTGCCGCAGGCGCCGGCTTCCGAACCGTCAGTATTATAGATGCGAACCAGCGACTCCGTTCCGGGCGTCTTGGCCGGATGCAGCACCATCATCTGGTCGAAATGCGATTTCCCATCGGCCGCGATCGCCGCAGCCTCATCCGCCGTAAAGACCTTCGCGCTCTCCCGCAGATCGACGACGACGATCTCGTTGCCGAGGCCGTTCATTTTGACGAAAGGGAGGGAAGAGGCGGCGTTCATGGGGCCTTATATGGCGAGAAGCGTTCGAATTGACAATTCGGCAGCGGGTCAGGGACACTTATTCAACAGATCGCGCGCCGTGGAGATATTCTCTCGGACGGAACAAGAACCCGCCGAGGGGCATTAACCTCGGCACGCAAACCAATCCCGCCGTTTAGCAGCATGACGCATACCACAGTCCGACGCACACGCCCCCGCCAACGCCCGAACCGCCTCCTGTTCCGCATCGCTTTCGCGAGAGCCCGCCCCTGCTACTGCTACGGCTGCATATGCCTGACGCCGGAGGAGCGCGCCTATGAACGACGGGTGTTCAGACTGGCCCGCGCCTGGGGCCACTTCCTGAAAAAGGAACGCCGAAGGCAGGCTCTTGAGCGTCTTGCCCATAAAGCAGACTAAAACCCGTCCTCTGTGACCCCGGCGCAGCGCATCGTAAATTTCGCAGCCGCCTGCTTGCCGGGCGTCATGAAACGGAGCAGAGCATTGAGCCGCCCTTGGGGGACTTGTTGGCTCATGAATGCTTTGATCCGTGCTGCCACGGTATGCGGTTTTTCAGCGATCCTGGCCGTTGGCGCGGGAAATGCTGCGCTCGCTGACGATCTGCTATACGCCTTGAAAATCGGTGTCTTGGCGCACGACGTGCCGGACCTTTGGAGCGGCTTTCAAGTCGAGCACAACGCCGCCGACATCAACATCGAAGCCCAATTCGCGGCCGCCTGGGCGCTGCCCTGGGGCGCCATCCGCCCCGTCGTCGGCGGCACGATCAACACCCGCGGCGACACCAGCCACGCCTACATCGACGCCCGCTGGCAGGGCGACCTGCCGTCCGGCATCTTCTTCGGGGTTGGTCTCGGAGCGGCGATCCATGACGGCGAAACCGGTGGCGCGGGATCGGACCCCGACATGAAATGGCTCGGCTCGCGCGTCCTGTTCCATATCCCGTTGGAAGTCGGCTACCACATCGACGCCCACAACGACCTCTCGGTCTATTTCGAGCACACCTCGAACGCCTACACGCAGAAGTATAATGAGGGCCTCGACCGCATCGGCGTCCGGTACGGCTACCGCTTCTAGCGACCGGTTGCCGCAGCATGTCGCGTGGCCCGGCGGGCTGCCCTGAAATCGGCAGGCTTAGTTGACTTGCCGACCCCTTTCCCTCATACACGCCCAATTCCGACGGCCCTGACCTCAGAGCCGCCGCCCTGCACATGGCCATTTCCCAGCGAAAAGGTCCGGGAGGCAGGGGGGTTAACATCCGGCAGCGCGTTGCGCCTCCGGGTGCGTTTGTGTTTTGGGCAACGCACAAGCGTTCCCACATCCATCGTCATCCCGGCGAAGGCCGGGATCCATCCAGGTCGAAAGCTTGGGCGGATCCCCGCCTCCGCGGGGATGACGTCCGAAACGGATTAGAAACGCGGGTTCGCACGGCTGAATGTTTCAAAGTCTCTCAGACCGCCTTTCAGGCGTCCTCGATAAGCTCACCCGTCGCGGCGCGCTGACCGAAAGCGACGTCGTCGAGGCGATGCGCGAGGTTCGCCGCGCCCTGCTCGAGGCCGACGTCGCGCTCGATGTCGTCAAGGACTTCACCGAGAAGGTGAAGGCGAAGGCTGTCGGCGCCGAAGTCCTGCGCTCCGTCACGCCCGGCCAGATGGTCGTCAAGATCGTCAACGACGAACTGGTCGCGATGCTCGGCTCCGACGCGCAGCCGATCGACCTGCACGCGGCACCTCCGGTCGGAATTCTGATGGTCGGCCTGCAGGGCTCCGGCAAAACGACGACCACCGCCAAGATCGCCTACCGCCTGACCAACCGCGATCGCAAAAAAGTTTTGATGGCGTCGCTCGATACGCGCCGCCCGGCAGCCCAGGAACAGCTCCGCGTTCTGGGCGAGCAGACGAGCGTCGCGACGCTTCCGATCGTCGCCGGTCAGACGCCGCTGCAGATCGCGCGCCGCGCCGAGGACGCCGCCAAGCTCGGCGGCTTCGACGTCATCATCTACGACACCGCCGGCCGCGTCACCGTCGACGAAGAGCTGATGGACGAAGTCCGCGACGTCAAAGCCGCGATCCATCCGCATGAAACGCTGCTCGTCGCCGACTCTCTGACCGGCCAGGACGCCGTCAATACCGCGAAGGCCTTCGACGGCCGCATCGGCGTCACCGGCATCGTCTTGACGCGCGCCGACGGCGACGGCCGTGGCGGCGCCGCCCTTTCGATGCGCGCCGTCACCGGCAAGCCGATCAAGCTCATCGGCGTCGGCGAAAAGTGGGACGCGCTCGAAGACTTCCATCCTGGCCGCATCGCATCGCGCATCCTCGGCATGGGCGACGTCGTCTCGCTCGTCGAGAAGGCCGCTCAAACGATCGACGTCGAAAAAGCGACGAAGATCGCGGAAAAGATGAAGAAGGGGTCGTTCGACCTCGAAGATCTTTCCGAGCAATTGAAGCAGATGCAGAAGCTCGGCGGCATGGGCGGCGTACTCGGCATGTTGCCCGGCGTCGCCAAGATCAAAGGCCAGATCAACGAAGCCGGCCTCGATAAAAGCCTCGTGCATCAGCGCGCCATCATCTCGTCGATGACGCCGAAGGAACGCCGCAATCCGAAGATTCTCGACGCCAAGAGAAAGCGCCGGATCGCGGCCGGTTCCGGAACCAAGCCGGAAGACATCAACAAGCTCATCAAGATGCACCGCCAGATGGCGGACATGATGAAGACCATGGGCCGCAACGGCGGCATGCTGAACAAATTCCTTGGCCGTACGGGCGGCGGGCCGTCCGAAGCCGACCTTCAATCCATGCAAGCCGAGCTCGCAAAGCTCGATCCCAAAGCCCTCGAACAACTGCCGGCCGATCTCAAAGAACAGATCGCCAAAGGCACGCCGGCAGCGCCCGGCGGTTCCTTGCCCGGCCTCGCGCGCGGGCTGCCGGGCTTTGGCGGCGGCCTTCCGAAAGGTCTTCCGGGCTTGGGTGGTGGAATGCCGAAATTCCCGGGGCTCCCCGGAAAGAAACGTTGATCTGCGAACACACTTTTTCGAACACATAGGAGAACGAAAGCATGTCGGTCAAAATTCGCCTCTCGCGCGGTGGCGCCAAGAAGCGTCCCTACTATTACGTCGTCGTCGCCCACAGCGTCAGCCCGCGTGACGGCCGCTACATCGAGCAGATCGGCACGTTCGATCCGATGCTGAAGAAGGACGATCCCAACCGCATTAAGCTGAACGACGAGCGCGTGAAGCATTGGCTCGGCGTCGGCGCCCAGCCGACCGACCGCGTGCTCCGCCTGCTCGACGTGAAGGGCCTCGCGAAGCGCACCGCATCGAACAACCCGGAAAAAGCCAAGCCGAAGAAGAAGGCCCAGGAACGCGCAGCCGCTGCCGCCGAAAAGGCGAAAGCCGCTGAAGGCGCGCAGGGCGACGCCGCTTAAACCATTAACATCAACGCAGTTTTCAAAGCCTTCCGGTCATCCGACCGGAAGGCTTTGTGTTGCCGATCTCACTGGCCCGAGTCTTGGAGGTGCGCTGGCGTCGAACTTGAAATGATACAAATCCGTAAAAGCCATGCACGCGGACGGACTCTATGAGATTGCTTTATGCCGGCACCGAAAACCTGTCGCTTCGGCAGGCCATGCGCTTCTTGTTTGCCGATCCGGCCGTCTGTTCGGAGCCGACGCGCGCGGTCGCATCTATAAAGGGCGGCTGCGGCTGTACGCGAAGCACGCGGTCCGCAAAGGCTTCCTCGACGCCATTTACGAGACGCCGCCGCGCGTAAAGCCTCGTCGCGGGACGACGGTCGATATGCAGAGCAGTGTTTCGGTCACCGGCGAGATCGACCCGATGGCCCGAATCCAGCTGACCAAACTTCTTGTCGGCCGCAAGACCGTCGCCGTGAAGATAACGTACATCGGCCCCTTGCCGTAACGCCTTGGGCACGGCATCAGAGGCCGATGACAAAAGACGAACATTCAAAACGCATTTTGCTCGGCGAAATCTCGGGCGTGCACGGCATCCGCGGCGACATCCTGGTGCGCACCTACACGGCGACACCCGACGCCATTGCGAGCTACGGTCCGCTGACCGATGCAACAGGCACGAAAACCTTCTCGCTCAAGATCGTCCGCGTGACCGACAAAGGCGTCGTCGCGCGTATTGCGGGAATTTCGGACCGCACCACGGCTGAAGCTCTGCGCGGCACGAAGCTTTTCATTGCACGCGAGAAACTTCCCGAGACCAGCGCTTCGGAATTTTATCATTCCGATCTGATCGGCCTCAACGCCGTCGCAGAAGACAATACGCCAATCGGCAAAATCGTATCCGTTCAGAATTTCGGCGCCGGCGATCTTCTCGAATTGCAGCCGCCCGAAGGCGCGAGCGAGTTCATTCCATTCGAGGACCAATGGGTGCCGAAGGTCGATCTATCGGCGCGCACTGTCGTCATCAGACGGCCACCATCGACCGGCGACGAAACCGAAGACGCCGAAACGGACGAACCGGAGCAAACCTAAATCAAACCGCCTCGCCGCGCGCGAGCTTCGGAAGCTCGCCTGTCAGCCCGGCGGCTTCCGCAAGAATGAGCTTCTTGATGCTACCGACGTGATCGAGCGCACCGAGCGCCGCGCCACGGCCCGCACGCAGCACAATGCCATCGACGGAGAAGATGCGATTGATGCCATCGTAGAGCGACGCCGACATCAGCGAGTCGAACCGCCGCCAGCGCTGATAGATCTCGAGATGCGGACCTGAGCCGATATCGAGACCCAGCCGCGCCGCATCCGCAATCACCTCGATCAGCGCCGCCGCATCACGAAACGCGAGATTGACTCCCTGACCGGCAACCGGATGAACGCCATGCGCGGCATCTCCGATGAGCGCGAAACGCGGCGCGATCAACTCGCGCGGAACGACGATATCGAGCGGCCACGACTGCCGTGGTCCATCGAGAGCGATCGATCCGAACCGGCCGCCGATCCTGAGATCGAGTTCGGCAAGGAACCCTTCATCGTCGAGCGCCGTGACGCGCGCCGCTTCTTCGCGTGCGGCGCTCCAAGTGATGCACGCACGATTGTCTTTGAGCGGCAGAATTGCGAAAGGCCCGCCCGGAAGGAAGTGTTGGATCGCAACGCCGTTGTGCGGCTCACTGAACTTGACCGTCGCGACGATGCCGGTCTGATCATAGCCGCGCCGGAGCGTCGTGATCCCGGCCGCGTCGCGAAGTTTCGATGTCCGGCCGTCGGCCGCGACGACAAGAGACGCGCCGATATGCGACCCGTCGCGCAACGCAATATCCGCCGAGTGCTTGCCGAGGCTCAGGCTTTCGGCCTCCGCCGGCGCGATCCACGTCACGGACCGCTCGCCCTCGATGGATGCAAACAGAGCAGAAGCCAGCGCCGCGGCAGGCACCATGTAGGCCGCCGGCGCGCCATCGTCCGTCAGCGCATCGTATGTGAGGCGCGTCGGCCGGATGCCGTCCGCCAAGGCTGAATCCGAAATCTCGATCGACGTCATCGGCTGCGCGTCCGGCGCGATCGCATCCCAGACGCCGAGGTTGGTAAGGACCGCCTTCGCGCCAGCCCAGATCGCAAACGCGCGGCCGTCATTAGGCGCAACGCCGGGTTTCGCCGCCCGGTCGATGATCGCAATCCGCAAATCAGAACCCAGCGCCTGCACCAGTCCGCGAACGAGAGCGAGCCCAGCAAAGCTGCCGCCCGCCACCGCGATATCGAATTTCTGTTCTGTTGTCCGGCCGTCCATCGCGCCGCAATTACCCCAACTTGCTTTTCAGGCTAAGCGTGAGACCTTAGGCCAGCCGAGGCCCGCTTGTCTGCCGCCGCCTGCATCTTAGCAAACGTTCCGGAAAATCGCTCCATGACAGCCAAGTCCGCTGCTCCAACGGCTCTCGACAGCCTGATCGCGACGCTGACGCCGGAGCCGCTAGAGGACAACCTCTTCCGCGGCCCGCGCTCCAGCGAAGGTTGGCAACGGGTCTACGGCGGGCTCGTGCTCGGACAATCGCTCGCGTCGGCGGCGTTAACCGTCGATCCGTCACGACCAATTCATTCGCTGCACGGCTATTTTCTTCTCGCCGGCGATCCGGAACGCGAAATCATCTACGACGTCGAGCGCATCCGCGACGGCGGTAGCTTCACAACCCGCCGCGTGCGCGCCGTCCAGCATGGCCGCGCCATCTTCTCGATGAGTGCCTCCTTCCATAAGGCCGAAGAAGGCTACGACCATCAGTCGACGATGCCCGACGTGCCGCCGCCGGATAAGCTTCCGAGCGCCCAGGAATTGATGCGCGGCGTATTGGACCACCTGCCGGAAAACATGCGCAAGTATTGGAATCGCGAGCATCCGATCGACGTGCGCATCGTCGACGCTTCCCGCTATGCGAGCCGGAAGCCGCAAACACCCGCGCAATCCATCTGGCTGCGCGCCAACGGCACGCTCCCCGACAGCCCCCACCTGCACCAGGCGATCCTCACCTACGCCTCGGACTTCACCCTCCTCGACACGGCCCTGATCGCCCACGGCAAGGTTCTGTTCGACAGCGATATCCAGCTTGCGAGCCTCGACCACGCGATGTGGTTCCATCGCCCGTTCCGGGCCGACGACTGGCTGCTTTACGTCCAGGACAGCCCCAGCGCCTCCGGTGCACGCGGCTACTGCCGCGGCTCCATCTTCGATCGTCAGGGCCATCTGGTGGCGTCGACGGTCCAGGAAGGCCTGATGCGGCCGCGCGAGACTGCCTTTCAGATTAAATAACAGGCAAACGGCATTCAGTGCATAATTTCTGTGCTTATTGAGCGCGCCAGGACCACCTTCCGCGCCCGCGAAGATAAGTTTTATCTCGTAATATCAATGCATTGAGCATTCGCGCCCAAACTGGCACGCGTCTTGACTCCCTCTTTCCCCATCTCGCTTCGGCGTAGGCCGAAAGCGCAGTCGTGGACATCCGGTTGGAGAGGAGGGGGCGCACCCATGAAACTCATTACTGCTGTCATCAAACCGTTCAAGCTCGAGGAGGTCCGTTCGGCATTAACGGACCTGGCGTTGCAGGGCATGACGGTCACCGAAGTCAAAGGCTACGGACGCCAGAAGGGTCACACCGAGATCTATCGCGGCGCCGAGTACGCCGTGAGCTTCCTGCCGAAAATCAAAATCGAAGTCGTCGTGCCCGCCGCTCAGGTGGACAAGGCCATCGCCGCCATTCAGCGCTCCGCCAAGACGGGCCAGATCGGCGACGGAAAAATCTTCGTCTCTCCCATCGAGCACACGGTCCGCATCCGAACCGGCGAAGCCGACGAAGACGCGCTCTAGGCGATTTTCAAAAACCTGCACTTGTTTTCCTTCAATCAGGGAGCACACAACATGAAGTTTCGAAACTTGGCGCGGTACGCAGGGGCCTTTGCAGCCCTTGGCGCGACCGCGCTCCTCATTGATCCAGCGCTCGCCCAGACCGCGGCCGCAACGCCCGTGCCGAACAAGGCCGACACGGCGTTCATGTACACCGCAGCAATCCTCGTGCTGCTGATGACGGTTCCGGGCCTCGCCCTGTTTTACGGCGGCCTCGTTCGCACGAAGAACATGCTGTCGATGTTCATGCAGGTTCTCGCCACGCTCTGCCTCGTGGCGTTGCTCTGGGTGTTCTACGGCTACTCGCTGGCCTTCACGAACGGCGGCGCGCTGAACGACTTCGTCGGCGGCTTCTCGAAAGCCTTCCTGAAGGGCGTCGATTCGACGACCGTCGCCGGAACCTTCTCCAACGGCGTCTACATTCCGGAATACGTCTACATCGTCTTCCAGATGACGTTCGCCTGCATCACGCCAGGCCTGATCCTCGGCGCCGTCGCCGAACGCCTGAAGTTCTCCGCCATGCTCGTTTTCATGGGCCTCTGGGTGACCTTCATCTATTTCCCGATCGCGCACATGGTCTGGTACTGGGGCGGCCCGGATGCCTTCGCATCCGCCGCAAAGGCGCTCGCTTCGGCAGCTCCCGAAGCGAAGGCGCAGGCTCAGGCCGCCTATGACGCGGTGATGAATGACGCCGGCATTTCCTTCAAGTGGGGCGCGCTCGACTTCGCTGGCGGCACGGTCGTCCACATCAACGCCGGTATCGCGGGCCTCGTCGGAGCCCTCATCCTCGGCCGTCGCATTGGCTACGGCAAGGAGCAGATGCCCCCGCACTCGCTGGTCAACTGCATGATCGGCGCCTCGCTTCTGTGGGTCGGCTGGTTCGGCTTCAACGTGGGCTCTGGCCTCGAGGCAAACGGGTTCGCCGGGCAGGTGTTCATCAACACCTTCGTCGCCACCGCGGCTGCGGCGCTCTCTTGGATGATCATCGAGTGGACCTCGAAGGGTAAGCCTTCCGCTCTCGGCCTTGCATCGGGTGTTGTCGCGGGTCTTGTCGCGATCACACCGGCCTGCGGATTTGCAGGCGTGATGGGCTCGATCGTGCTCGGCCTCATCGTCAGCCCGATCTGCTTCCTGTTCTGCTCGGCGATCAAGAGTGCACTCGGCTATGACGACAGCCTGGACGTCTTCGGCGTCCACTGCATCGGCGGCATCGTCGGCGCGCTCGCAACCGGCCTTCTGGTCAACCCCGATTGGGGCGGCGCCGGCATCGCCGACTACGTATCGAAGCCCGGCGAGATGGTCGCTGGCACTTACGATATGGCGTCGCAGATGGTCGCACAGTTCAAGGCCGTCGGGTTGACCCTGCTCTGGAGCGGCATCGGTTCGGCGATCCTCTTCAAGCTGGTCGACATCATCATCGGGCTGCGTCCGTCGGAAGAGCGCGAGCGCGAAGGCCTCGACATCACCGACCACGGCGAACGCGCCTATCACTACTAAGTGAGAATGAGATCGCTCGCGGCTCCACGGGCTGCGAGCGATCAGCAACCTCTCCCGAGCACGGTCCCCGCTTTATCGTGCTCCCACTTGGCTCGGCACCCTTCGCTGCCGGGCCTTTTTTGTTTCAGCCGCTAAACTTCAATGATGATTTGACTGTGCCGCTTGATCACTTGCAGCACGCGCCTGAGATCAGATGCCCCCAACGCGACGCATCCCTCCGTCGCGGCAAAGCCCGGTCGCGCGACGTGCATGAAGACGGCGCTGCCGCGATGCCGGACACGTGGTGCGTCATTGTGGCCTAGGACGACGACGAGATCGTAAAGATTGTCGTTGCGCCAGAGGCGTTCCACGCTGGCTCCATAAGGCAGCGAAACTCTGCGATTATAATTTCGATCGGACGGGCAATCGCACCAACCGTCAATCTTGCGGATAGAGCGCAGATCTAACTGCGTTCGCGGACGCGCGCATCGTGCGGGATTGTACAAAACACCACGCAACACGAACCTTCCTCGCGGTGTTGCCAAGTCTCGCTCGCGCTTCAGCGCTTTGATTCCGGAACGCCCGAGCGCGCATGGCATGCGGAACGATCCGACCGCGAGACACCCCCGCTGCGCCGCCGCATTCAAAGCTCTGACAACGAGCTTGGTTGATGCGCCATGCCGTTGTATCGGCCGTACCGGGAACATGGGGAACTAGCCATTCCTCTTGTCTGTTTGCCACCAAAGCCTATGTTGCCCCAGCGCGCGATGCTAGTCTTCTGCCCCGCGTGAGCAGTCCAATAATGCTGGAGCCAATCTCCATGAGCACGGCCCGAAAGGTCCTCCTCGTCGACGACGATGATGATTTGCGCACCTCCTTAAAAGATCAACTCGTGCTGCACGACGAGTTTGAGGTGTACGAGGCCGGAACGGCCAGCAAGGGCATGGAAGCCGCACGCAACGGGCGTTTCGATCTCGTCGTCTTCGACGTGGGATTGCCCGACATGGACGGCCGCGAAGCCGTGAAGCTTCTGCGCCGCTCCGGCTATAAAACGCCGATCGTGATGCTCACCGGAAATACGTCTGACGCAGATCAGATCTTGGGACTCGACGCCGGCGCCAACGACTACGTTTTGAAGCCCTTCAAATTCGCCGTCTTCCTCGCGCGCATTCGCGCCCAGCTCCGCCAGCACGAGCAAAGCGAAGACGCCGTTTTCACGATTGGACCTTACACCTTCAAGCCGGCCTCCAAACTTCTCATCGACCAGTCGGGCAGCAAAATCCGCCTGACCGAAAAGGAAACGTCGATTCTGAAGTATCTCTATCGTTCGGGAGACAAGGTCGTTTCGCGTGACGTGCTTCTGCACGAGGTCTGGGGCTACAACGCCGGCGTTACGACGCACACGCTCGAAACGCACATCTATCGACTGCGTCAGAAAATCGAAAAAGATCCCTCGAACGCCGAGCTTTTGATCACCGAAAGCGGCGGTTACAAGCTCGCGCCCTAACACTGCTTCTCAGCATTTCCGTTGCACGATCACACCCATCCACAGACTCATGCCTTCGGATGACTTATCCACGTTCAGCCACAGGCGGACTCGTGTATTGAAAGCCGTTGCTGCCGACATCGGCGGCATGGGCGCGTCGCATCTCGGTCCCATCATGAAGTGTTCATCCTGTGAATTGGACCGATGGCCATCGACGCCCTCGTTAAACCGTTTCTGGCGCTGCCTCTCTTTCGCGATCTCAAACCGCTGCAGATCAGCGAAATTGCGCGCCATGCCGAGCGCATCGTCTACCGCAACGGCGACGTCGTAACCGCCGAAGGCCAGATCGCTGACGCAGCTATTCTCATCGTCTCCGGAACCTGCATTCGGCGCGCCGTCGATCGCAAGCAATCACGCGAAGAAATTCTTCCCGAGGGATCACTCGTGGCGGAGTTGGCGATGATGATCGAAATCGCTCATCCGACGACGATCATTGCGCGCGATCAGGTCAGAGCGCTCCGGATTTCGCGCGAGAAGATGCACGAGCTGATGCGCCAGGATGTCGATCTGGCGTCGCACTTCTCATCATTGATACTAAAACGTCTGCACACGCTTGCGACCGACTTGCTCGCTGTAGAGACATTGCTCTCAGGTTCAGTCACCGCTGCAGTCGCTTCGGAATCGCGACTTGAGTTTTCGCAAGGAGATCGAGCGCGCGCCATGCAATGACTGCGTTGCTCTAGATGACTTGAAAAATACGGGCCACAAAAGAGTGCGCCCAGTCCCGGGGGGAGGGACTGGGCGCGATGCGCATTTACGCGCTCGGTACCGGGAGGGAAACCGATACCAGAGGCGGCGTCTTCGGCTAGACGGGGGGCACTACCGAATACAGGGTGACGCCACCTGCATGTCCATGAGTTAAGCGCAAAGCCGGGAAATTCAATAGAGCCCGCGAGAGCCGATCACGAAAATGTGAACTGGCTCAAAAAAATATCCCCAGGTTGCGCATTGCGTCGGGCAAATGCGCAACACATTGATTCACCGCGAAAATCTTCAGTTCGGCGTCGTACGGTGTGGTCCAAGTGATTGAATTTTAAACAAATTACTATCGAGGTCGTTGCTTTTTTCCAGACCCAGCAGCTCCACCCGGGTGTTCAGACCCTGCGCGTCGGTGGTCACCCATTCTTTCAATTCGATGTTGGGCTTGGTCGCGAGGTAGAGTTTGATCTTGCCCGGAGCGTCGGGATCTTTGTCTTCGAGGCCTAGCACGATCAGATCGTCCGCCTGCTGGACTTCCGTGATCTTTGCATCGCGCAGCAGATCGACATCCTTGCGCAGCAGCATCCTGAACGGCGTCTGATCTAGCGACACCCGGTCCTCGTTGTTCAAGTCGAGATCCTGGATCGCGAGGTTCTCGCCGTCCGAAATGATGATCTGCTTGGAGGGAAGCGAGTAGTCGAACCGGAACCGGCCAGGACGCTTGACGAAGAACTTGCCCTTCATCCGCTTGTTGTCGGCATCGACCTGAACGAATGCACCCTTGAGCCCCTGCACGGAGCCGAAATAATCGCTCACCTGCTTCACGAGCTTGGTCTGCTCGGCGTCGAGCACCACAGTGCCATCGTTTTTCGCGGCCTCAACCTGACCCGTCCAGCCTTTGACAGCCGTCTTGTCTTTCGCCGCAACCGGGTTGGCCAGGGTTTCGGACGGTCCGCTCGGGTCCTGGCCGAAAGCGTGGCCGCCGAATGCGAGCGCAAAAACTGCCGTAGCAGCCAGCAGGCGCTGGAAATCCCTCATGTAGCTCCCCATAGCGGCCCCCACGGCCCCGAGCCCAACGGGCTCCAATCGCAGATTACTCGTTTCGACAAAGATTGCGTCCAGAACTTGGCGAATCGCTGCCGCGCTATGCGTAAAGCGCCCGCCATGAGAATCGCAAGCATGCAATGCGCATGTGATTGTGAGATGCGTTCAAATGTTACGCGGCAGCATCCGCGCCGCTACCACGCGACATCAGGATCTCGCGTTTGCCGACGCCGTTCGCGGGCGAAATGAGCCCGTCGCGCTCCATCCGTTCGATGAGATCCGCAGCGCGATTGTACCCGATCGACAGACGGCGCTGAATGTAGCTCGTCGAAGCCTTGCCATCCCGCATGACGATCGCGACGGCGCGATCATAGAGATCTTCTTCGCCCGTACCCGAGCCGCCGAGTGCAGGCTCGGCAGCCGAAGGCATATCTGTGATCCCTTCGACATATTTGGGGGCGGCTTCTTGCCTCAGAACGTCGGCGAACGCGACGACTTCTTCGTCCGAAACATAAGCGCCGTGCACGCGCACGCACTGTCCCGCGCCAGTCGAATAGAGCATGTCGCCCTGTCCGAGCAGTTGCTCCGCGCCCTGCTCGTTCAAGATCGTGCGGCTGTCGATCTTCGACGTGACCTTGAACGATACGCGCGTCGGGAAATTCGCCTTGATCGTGCCGGTGATGATGTCGACCGACGGACGCTGCGTCGCCATGATCAGATGGATGCCAGCGGCGCGCGCCATCTGCGCGAGACGCTGAACCGACGCTTCGACCTCTTTGCCCGCGACGATCATCAGATCGGCGAACTCGTCGACGATCAGCACGATGCGCGGCAACGGCTCGAGGTCCATCTTCTGCGTTTCGAAACGTGCCTGTCCCGACGTGTCGAAACCCGTCTGCACACGGCGCGACAGGATTTCGCCGCGCTTCTTCGCATTGCGCACGCGATTGTTGAACACGTCGATGTTGCGAACCGAAAGCGCCGCCATCTGCTTGTAGCGCTCTTCCATTTCGCGAACTGCCCAGTTCAAGGCGGCGACGGCTTTATGCGGATCGGTGATGACCGGCGTCAAAAGATGCGGAATGCCGTTGTAAACCGACAGCTCCAGCATCTTCGGATCGATCATCAGCAAGCGGCAATCGTCGGGCGAATGACGATAAAGCAGCGACAGCACCATCGCGTTGATGCCGACCGACTTGCCCGAACCCGTCGTGCCCGCGACGAGCAGATGCGGCATGCGCGCGAGATCGGCGACAACAGGCTCGCCGCCAATGGATTTGCCAAGTCCGATCGGCAACGTCAGCGCGTCGGATTTGAACGGATCAGCTTCGAGGATCTCACGCAGCAGAACGGTTTCGCGCCGCGCATTCGGTAGTTCGAGCCCGATCGCATTGCGTCCGGGAACCACGGCGGCACGCACGCTCGCGAGACTCATCGAGCGCGCGATGTCTTCCGCGAGCCCGATGATGCGCGACGACTTCGTGCCGCGCGACGGCTCGAATTCATACAGCGTCACGACCGGACCCGGCCGAATATCCTTGACCTCGCCTTTGACGCCGAAGTCAGCGAGCACGTCTTCCAGCAGCCGCGCGTTGCCGCGCATGACCGTTTGCGACAGCTCGGGATTTGGTTTCGCCGCGGTCGGACGCTTGAACATGTTGAGCGACGGCCGCTTCCACTGCGGGGCCGCGCGATTTTTGAGACCGCCGAGCAGCCCGCCCGCGGCTTTCGGAGCCGCCACAGGCTCCGGCGCGGCTGGCTGCGGGACCGGCGGTTGTGCTCGGGATACTGGAGGCGGAGGTGCGGACGGCGCGACGCGGCCCTTCGCGGACGCCGGAGCAAAGCGCGCCGCAATCGCACGGCTCGAGTCTTCAATATTGTCGTCGAACGCGTAGATCGGATCGTTTAGATCATCGACCGGAACGTCCTCGACACCATGAGAAGCTGCCGCATGCGAAACAGCGCCGTGCGGCACAGCCGGTGCAGCCGGATGCCGCTCGCGCGCCGGCGATGCAGCCGCCGCTGCCGGCATCGCAAGCGTATGGGCTGCGAATTCGGTCGGCCCGCTGCGCGGATCGTCATGCAGGCTATCGATCTCGAGACGGCCGAACGCATCGGGAGCATGGCTGAGGCTCGGCTCGGCCGGATGCGGCGCGCCGTAAGATTCAAGAGAGGTGTACGACTGATCGTCGGCCGCGGCGCCTCGGAAACGCGCCCACAAACCCGTCGCGGATGTCACCGCAACAGCGGGCGCTGTCCGGATGATGTCCGCGCGCGGCTTCGTCATCGCCTGATGGAATGCGGCGCCCATCGATTTGAAGAACGTGCGAACGATAGCTTCGGCCTCGAAGCCCATCGCTTTGCCGGCAGTCTGAAAAGCAGCAGCAGCCAGGACAAGGCCCGCCGCGATCGGCGCGCGCTCATCGCTCAAGATGCTGAAGACCTTGGTTGCGAGATGCAGCAACGAATCTCCGAGCAATCCGCCATAACCGTGCCGCAGCGGCCAGCCGTCGAAAACGGGGAGCGCCGAGATGGAGCCCGCAAATGTCAGAATGGAGATCGGATAGAAGCCAAGCTTCGAGCGTCCGCCCGCGACCTGTTCGGTACGGAGCAATTCGATGCTCCAGACGAACGGCGCGATCAGCGCGACGACTGCCCCGAAGCCGAGCGTCTGAAACAGAAGATCGGAAATGATCGCGCCGACCGGCCCGGCGAAATTGCGTGCTTGGACCGTCGTCGTGTGCGTGAGGCTCGGGTCGAGAACCGACCACGACGCGAGGCTCGCCCAGACCACGAGCGTCGAGGCAAGCAGAAAGGCTCCGCCGAAGCGGCCCATCCAGCCTAAAAGCCGGTCCTCCAACGACTGCGGCAGCAGTCTACGAGGATCGATCCCTCTCGTATCCAGCGACATCTCAGCGAACGTACTTCTTTGACGCAGCACGGAAATCGTGCGTTCGAGCGATTTCTGGAATTGTCGCTAGACTTCGCCTTCGCTGCTTACGCGCACGTCGGGTACAGTCTTGGATCAACGCCAAAGGCCGCCGCAGTAACCTTGACGCCGCCGGGTTGCCATATGGTTACCGCTGCCGACCATTCGACTCGGATTGAGCCATTGAATTCGCGGGGATATCAGTTGCACCAGCAAGCGCTCGACATGGAAGTCAGCGCCGGACGTTCGCCAGGCTGCGAGAGGCGGGGGCACCGAAGATGCGGCGGAACTCGTGCGCGAAGTGGGCCTGGTCGCAGTAGCCCGCAGCGTGCGCCGCCGTCGTCAGATTGGAGCCGCCCACGACATCGCGCACCGCCGCCCGCATCCTGAGCCAGCAGAGGTAGCGGCGATAGGGAACCCCGACCTCCGCCTTGAAGACATGCTGAAACCGCGACGTCGAGATTCCCGCGTCGACGGCAGCCGTTGAAACCGACGGCAGATCGTCGCCATCGCGTGCGAGGCTGTCGCGACCGGCCAGCGCATCGACGGCACGAGCGATGCGGGGATCAATCTGCCGCCGTGCCCGCGCGTTCGAAAAATCGACGAGGTCAACAATCGCCGGCGCGACCCATGTCGCGCTGTCCGGATCTTCATAGATCGCGCGAAGAGCCGCGACTTCGCCGTGCCGGCTGATCAACGCGCCCGGAAGCTCCTCGACGTCGCGCATCAACGTCGCGAAGCCCTCGGCGGAAACAACATTCGGCTCGCCGTAGATGACGGCGAGCGGCCGGCCTCCGGCATCGAATTCATAAGGTATGCCGGCGCGGATGACGGCCATTCGGCACGTGACCCACCGCCCTTTGCCGACCCTCAGTTCGAAATCATCATAGAGACCGGCGAGCAGAACCGACGTGCTGTGGCTGTGCAGCGTGTTGCGCCCGAGACATCCCGCAAACAGCATGCGCGAGGTCCCGACATGCCACAACGGCTTCAAGTCCTGAACGCCAGTTGCAGCAGATTGATACAAGCGCAGTTCTCCGCCCGCGGATTACCTTAGACCTTCGCACGACAGTCTAACGTCCGAACGGTCCGGAGGCCACAAACTATGAGCGATACGTCAGAGCCGATAAAGCGACCCTTCAACCTCGATCGCAGACAGCTGCTCGCGGCGAGCCTCGGGCTTGCCGCCGCACCCGCGCTTTCTTTCGCAACGAGTTCGAACGCCCGCGCCGCAGCGGCGCTCCTAGGATCTGCACAGCCGAAGTTCTACCGCTTCAAGCTCGGGGATTTCGAGATCACGACGATCTCCGACTCGGACGTTTTCATCGACGGACCGTTTCCGCTTATCGGCGGCAACGCCAGCGAGCCCGACGTGCACGCGCTGATGCGCGACAATCTCTTGCCCGAACGCAAATATCAGCCGGGCTTCACGCCGACGATCGTCAACACCGGCAAGCAGCTGATCTTGCTCGACGCCGGCAACGGCGCCAACGGCTTCGTGCCACGCCCCAACGGCGGATGGCTTGCGGCGCAGCTCGGACCGGCAGGCTTCAAGCCGGAAGACATTGATGTGGTGGCGCTGAGCCACGGCCACCCGGACCACGTCGGCGGCATCATTGAAAACGGCAAGCCGCTCTTTCCCAACGCGCGCTATGTCATCGGGCAGATCGAGCACGATTTCTGGACGCCGGAAGGCAAGCTGCCGGATGACCTGGAAAAGTTCGCGCAGGTTTATCGCGCCAACTCAAAGCCGGTGATGGAGAAGATAAACTTCATCAAGCCGGGCGACGATGTCGTGACCGGCATTCGCGCAATCGAAGCCTATGGCCACACACCCGGCCACCTCGCCTTCATGATCGAAAGCGGAGGCAAATCGCTTCTCTGGTGGGGAGATTGCGCGCATCACCAGGTCGCGTCGCTCGCACGTCCCGACTGGCATTGCGTCTTCGACGCCGACAAACCACTGGCCGCCGCTACGCGTCGTCGCGTGTTCGACATGGCCGCCACCGATCGCCTTCCGGTGATCGGCTATCACATGCCGTTCCCGTCGATTGGCTTCGTCGAGAGAACTGCCCCCGAGAGCTACGGCTGGCTCGCACACACCTATCAGCTCAACCTCTGAGCCGAACCGCAAGCGCCTGGGCAGACCGAAGCCTCGGTCTGCCCAATGCGACTTCGATTAGCCGACGCGGAAGACGGCGCCCGCAACCGAGCGTGCACGCTCGCGCACGGCATTGCCGTCGTTGCCGGACTTCACGATCCACTGACCGTTCGATGCCCGCCCCGTGATGATGCCGACGTGATGCGGCCACACGACCACGGCGCCGACCTGCGGACCGCTCGAGCGACCGTAACGCCGCCAGTTGGCTGCCAGATTATATTCCGGACCGCCCCCGAGCTGGGTGCGCATCCACCAGCCGCACCATGCGCGCGGACGACCGCCGACACCTGCCGACGCGTAACGGCGCCCCGTATGCCGCTGCGCATAACGACGGCTTACGCCCTGCCGATGTGCATATCTGGAATTCTGATTAATCACGCGCCGTCCGTAAGAACCGCGGTAGGAATGACTTGCGTATCTGTGGCCCCGCCGTTGCGAATAGCCGCGGTTCGAATACCGCTGCTTCCCCGACCATTTCGCATGGGTCCGCTCAATCCGATGACTATTATAGCCCTTGTACGGATGAGCCTCGACCGACGGAACGCCGACAATGACTGCCAGCAGCGCCGCCACTGCGAACAAGCTCAATCGCATGGTTACTCTCCTCACTTGTCTTAACAAACGGCGCGCATCGAGCGTCGTAATGCGGCGGAAACAAGGGAGGATTCGCCGCGCGACATATCGTCGTCGACGTTTGCAACTGGCACGCGTGTCGATATTTTTCGGGGCTTTTTCGGACCTTAACGGCGATTAATCAGTATCCAGATGGTCCGATCGCTACCAATAAGCGAAAAAATTGTGAAGATTGCGAACGGAATTGGCAATTCCGTGATCGCAATTGTTTCTAATTTACATGCCTATTTGATGAGTGCGGTGTGGCGATGTTCCGCATTCGCGCGCCCTGAAAAAGGCAATTGCCAGCATTCGAGGAACTCATAATGGAATATCGACGCCTCGGCTCGTCCGGATTGACTGTTCCACTCCTTTCTTTTGGCGCGGCGACGTTTGGCGGCGCGAGCGAATTCTTTCGCGCCTGGGGTTCGACGGACGTCACGGCAGCCCGCCGGATGATCGATCTCTGCCTCGACGCCGGCGTCACATTATTCGATACCGCCGATGTCTATTCCGACGGCGTATCGGAACAGGTTCTCGGTGAAGCCCTCAAAGGCCGCCGCGATAAGGTTCTCATCTCGACGAAAGCCACGTTCCGTTTCAGCAACGCCCCCAACGACGTCGGCTCGTCACGTTTTCACCTTTTGAAATCCTGCGACGAAGCGCTGAAGCGCTTGCAGACGGACCATATCGACATTTTCCAGTTGCACGGCTTCGATGCGATGACGCCGCCGGAGGAAGTGCTGTCGACACTCGATCAATTGGTGCGCGCCGGCAAAATCCGCTACGTCGGCGTTTCCAATTTCTCCGGCTGGCACTTGATGAAATCGCTCGCCGTCGCCGACCGCTACGGCTATCCGCGCTACGTCGCCAATCAGACATATTATTCGCTGCTCGGCCGCGACTATGAGTGGGAGCTGATGCCGCTCGGACTCGACCAGGGCGTCGGCGCTCTCATTTGGAGTCCTCTCGGCTGGGGACGTTTGACCGGAAAAATCCGCCGCGGTCAGCCGCTGCCCGAGACGAGCCGCCTGCATCAGACGGCCGACAAAGGACCGCCTATCGAGGATGAGCGTCTTTTCCGCATCGTCGATGTGCTCGACGAAATCGCGAAGGAAACCGGCAAGTCGATACCGCAGATCGCGCTCAACTGGCTGTTCCAGCGCCCCACCGTTTCGAGTGTCATTATCGGCGCGCGTGACGAGAAGCAGCTCAAGGACAATCTCGGCGCCATCGGCTGGAACCTGACGCCGGAACAGGTCGCCAAGCTCGACGCCGCAAGCGAGACGACGAAACCGTACCCATATTGGCATCAGTCCGGCTTCAGCGAACGCAACCCGTCTCCGGTCTGAGACGAACAGGATTTTCGAGCCGCGCCAAAGGCTAACACTGTCATAAGCCTGTCATCGGGTTCGCGTGTCTATGGCCGGTATCGCCGAAGAGACCGCCACAGGACCAAACATGATTGACGAACGCGAGAAGTACGACGGCATGGCAGCGCGCATCGAAGCTGAGATTGCCGACAGCCTCGATGAAGAACTCGAGATGGAGCTGGACGACGATCGTCTGCAAAAGCTCATCGACGGGAAAGAGCAATCAGACAGCGACAGCGCGCTCGATCGCAAAGTCTATTTCCAGGAACTGTTCCGCCTGCAGCGTGAGCTGATCAAATTGCAGGATTGGGTCGTAACGCAGAAACTGAAAGTCGTCGTGCTCTTCGAAGGGCGCGACGCTGCAGGCAAAGGCGGCGTCATCAAGCGCATCACGCAGCGCCTCAATCCGCGCGTCGTGCGCGTCGTGGCGCTCCCGGCGCCAAGCGAACGCGAACGTTCGCAATGGTATTTTCAACGCTACGTTCCGCATCTTCCGGCGGCCGGCGAAATGGTTCTGTTCGATCGCTCCTGGTACAATCGCGCCGGCGTCGAACGCGTCATGGGCTTCTGCTCGGACTCGGACGTCGAAGAGTTTTTCCGTACCGTTCCCGAATTCGAAAAGATGCTCGTGCGCTCCGGCATCACGCTCATCAAGTACTGGTTCTCGATCTCCGACGACGAACAGCATCTGCGCTTCCAGATGCGCATTCACGATCCGATCAAGCAGTGGAAGCTGTCGCCGATGGATCTCGAATCCCGGCGACGCTGGGAAGCCTACACCAAAGCCAAGGAAGCGATGCTCGAACGCACGCACATTCCAGAGGCGCCGTGGTGGGTCGTGCACGCCGACGACAAGAAGCGCGCGCGCCTCAACTGCATCAGCCATCTCTTGACGCAAATTCCCTATCAGGAAGTCGTGCGCGCGCCGATCGCGCTTCCGGATCGCGTGCACAATCCCGATTATCTGCGTGAGCCCGTGCCGGACGACATGTACGTGCCGGCCAACTATTGATCCGCGAGACCGTGCTTTGAAAAACAATTCGGCGGGCGATGCCAAGCATCCCCGCCGATATTTTTATGCGAACGCCGGCGAGCCTTCGCCGAAACGCGATGCTCAGCGGATGCGCCGCGGATTCATATAGAGATCGGCTTCCTGACGCTGGATATTGGGCTTGATGCGCCCGTCGCGAATGTCATGCGCCAAGGCTTTTACGTGGCGTCGTGCCTGGCGATTGAAGACGATCATGCCCGTAAACAGCTTCATCACCTGAATGAGACGCGGATCGGCATGATCGCCACGCACCTTGCAGCGCCATCTGCCGCCGATGGTCAGAATGGCGCCATCGATATGGCCCACATGCTCGTCGTGCTGGTTGATGAGGGTGTAATCGCCGCCAAGATTGATGAAGTCGCGCCGGAACCGATAGAATTTCGGCTCACCGCCCTCCATCAGAAAAAATGAGAAGTTCTCCGGCAACAGCGGCCATTTGTTTGCCGATCGCTCGAGATAGACGAGATAGTCGTCTTCGCTGGTGTTGATCGAATACGTGGTCACCGGAACGCCGCGCGCGCCAAGCGTCTGCTGAATCGAACGGCCGAGCATCATGTCCATGCTCGCTTTCCAGTTTAGCGTGTCGGAGAACAGCTTGAACACAAGTCGCTTATCCATGCCCGACGCGTCTTTCCAAATCTCCTTGCGATAACCGAGGACGCCGGTCCGCGTGCCGTTCTCGATGATCTCGGCGAAGATATCCATGTCGGTGGTAAACTGGCGCGACTTGCCGCGATTGCGCTCACGCTTCCACGGACCGAACTCGATCGAGTTGAAGTTCGTGATCCAGACGTTGACCTCGAAATCGTACCACTTCTTGCGCGCATCGGTCGTCGCGTCTTTTTCGGCTTTCTTCAGCTTCGAGACGGCGGCCTTGCTTGTGGTGGCGTCCTTGCTCTTCTCGAGAATTTCCGCTCGCACGTCACGGGCGGCTTCCGCCGCCGACGCATTTGCCTCAGCTTCGATCGGATCTTTCTTCTGAGAAGACGCGGTCATGTCGAGCCCCTATCGCGCACCGGCCCAAATACGCAGCCGAATCAGCGACGGAGCCTAGCACCGCGACTCGAGATCGATGCGGCGGCCACAAAAAATGCAGTGGGAAACGACCGGCGTGCTTCACACACCCGCTTTACCGTCCCCCGAATATCGCGCTCCCGACGCGAACGTGCGTGGCCCCGAAGGCAATCGCCGTCTCGAAATCGCTACTCATGCCCATGCTGAGGCTTTTGAGACCGCCTTCTTTCGCGAGCTTCGCGAGAAACGCGAAATGCACCGCCGGCTCTTCGTCCACCGGCGGAATGCACATCAGCCCGACGATCGGCAGCTTGAGATCCGATCTGCAAAAATCGACGAACGCTTTCGCCTCGCTCGGCGGCACGCCGGCCTTTTGCGGCTCTTCGCCCGTGTTGACCTGCACGAAAAGTTTGAGCGCCCGCCCCTGCCGCGAAATTTCTTCCGCAACCGCGCGCGCGATCTTCTCGCGATCGATCGTATGAATGACGTCGAACAGCGCGACCGCGTCCTTGGCCTTGTTCGATTGCAACGGCCCGATCAGATGCAATTCGACATCCGCGAACTCGCGCTTCAGCTCCGGCCACTTGCGCTCGGCTTCCTGCACGCGATTTTCGCCGAACACGCGTTGCCCCGCAGCCAGCACCGGACGCACGGCGTCGGCGTCGAAAGTCTTTGAAACTGCAATCAGTTCGATATCTGCTGGCGAGCGCTTGACCGCCTCTGCGGCCGCGACGATCTCATGCCTTACGCGCTTTAACCTATCCGGCGCGGTATCGTGGTAGGTGTCGTCTGTCACGCTCTGTCCCTGAACTGCTCACCCTCTCCATAACGCTTCCGCCGCTTGAAGAACAAGTGTCGCAATGGTGTGCGGAGAGCCAACGCATATATGCGCATCGTCATCTTTGGATCGACAACAGGAGCCCCCATGCTGAAACTCGAAGACGCCCGCCGCATCATTGACGCCGCCGAGAAGAAGGCAATCGAGATCGGCCAGCCGATGAACATCGCTGTGGTGGACGAAGGCGCCAACCTCATCTCCCACATCCGCATGGACAAAGCCTGGATCGGCTCAATCAACATCGCAATCAACAAGGCGTTCACCGCGCGCGCGTTCAACATCTCGACCAAGGAACTCGCCGACAACAGTCAGCCGGGCGATCAGTTTTATGGCATCCACGTTTCGAACCACGACCGCGTCATGATCTTCGCGGGCGGCATCCCGCTCAAGGATCAGAACGGTGTCGTGATCGGCGCCATCGGCGTCTCGGGCGGCAGCGGCGTTCAGGACCAGACCGTCGCCGAAGCCGGTGCCGCGGCGCACACCTGCTGACACTTGCCTTTATGAGTTGAAGGATTGCTGCGGGTCGCACGTCACGTGCGGCCCGTTCTCATTTCTTCGACTGCGCCGATGCCGCCGGCTCGATCTTCGCAAAGGCATCGAATGTGTTGGCGTCGCCGCTGAGAAGCGCCGCATAGCGCACGTTGAGAAAAAGCTTCTCGCGCCCGACTTTGATTTCGCGCAGCACGCCGATGGCGACGAGATGCTTCAGATCCCGCGATGCCTTTTCCCGATGCGCAAGTCCGCGTTCGACGACATTCTGAATGCGGCTGTAGGGCTGCATGAAAATGACGTCGACAAGTTCGCGCGTATAAATCTTCGGCGCCGCGTCGCGGACATAAGCAACCGTCGCATCGATGAGATCGTAGATCGCGCCGATCTTTTCCGCCGTCCATCGCGCGGTATTCTCGATGCCGTCGAGCATGTAGAGAATCCACGCCTCCCAGGCCTGCTTCGTCGTTACGTCGAGAAGCAGCCGATAGTAGTCCGCCCTGTTCGCAAGAATATACCTGCTGAGATACAGCGTCGGCAGGTCGAGCAATCCCTGCTCGATCAGAAACAGAATGTTGATGACGCGTCCCGTGCGGCCGTTGCCGTCGATAAAGGGATGAATGGCCTCGAACTGATAATGTCCGACGGCCATGCGCACGACGGGATCGAGCTCCGTCGCGTCATTCAAGAAACGCTCCCAGTTCGCGAGCAGCTCGCGCAGCAGAACTTCGCCTTCGGGCGGCGTATAGATCACGTCGCCGGTATTCGTGTTGCGAAGCTTCGTGCCGGGCACGCTCCGCACATCGAGATCGACGCCCTTGAGGTCGGAACAAATATCGACAGCGGTCCGCGTCGTAATCGGCCGATGCGCTAATGTCTGAAAGCCAAGCTGCAGAGCCGATCGATAGCGCGACGCTTCTTTGGTGGCCGGGTCCGCGTCGCTGTCGTCTTTCAAACTGGCGTCGCGGAACAGTGCATCGCTCGTCGTGACGATGTTTTCGATCGCCGAGCTGTCCTTGGCTTCCATGATCGGGATCGCATTGATGAGAACGCTTTGATCCGGAATGCGGCGGCCTCGCTCCTTGAGCGCGGCAAGCGCGGCGTGCACCGACGCGCATTTTTTCAGGACGGCTTTCGTCTCCAAGTCGCCGGCAGGCGGCAGCTTGGGCAAAGCATTATAAGGACTAGTCGGATCGAAAGTTTTCATGTGTCGGCAATTCCGGATCTCGCCGACACGTCAGCCCGATATGTCGGCGGCAACGACATATGACCAATACATGTCGTGAAAACAATATTTATACGACATATTATAGGGGATATGTCGGACGCTACGACACGTTCTCCATATATGTCGCAGAAACCGCATTATTGCGACATATCAGCCAGCGAAGCCGACGACTTGACCCTCTCGACCTTTCGGGCTTTTTACGGCGCTAACCAATTCAAAATCCCAGAAAGAATGGGCCCCATGGCCACTGAACGCTACAACGCACCCGACCGCGAACGTTATTGGCAGCATATCTGGGACAAAAACCAGATTTTCCGCGCCTCCGAAGATCACAAGCAGGCCAAATGCTACGTCCTCGAGATGTTTCCCTACCCCTCGGGACGCATCCATATGGGCCACGTCCGCAACTATGCGATGGGCGATGTCTTTGCCCGCTTCAAGCGGGCAAAGGGGTTCAACGTCCTGCATCCGATGGGCTGGGACGCATTCGGCATGCCGGCCGAGAACGCCGCGATGGAGCGCAAGGTCCACCCGGGCACATGGACCTACGCCAACATCGACACGATGCGCGGCCAGCTGAAGTCGATGGGTCTGTCGCTCGACTGGTCACGCGAGATCGCGACCTGCTCGCCGAACTACTATCGCCATCAGCAGAAGCTGTTCCTGGACCTGCTGAAAAAGGGCCTCGCCTATCGCAAGTCCTCGAAGGTCAACTGGGACCCGGTCGACCACACCGTTCTCGCCAACGAGCAGGTGATCGACGGCCGCGGCTGGCGCTCCGGCGCGCTGGTCGAACAGCGCGAGCTGACGCAATGGTTCTTCAAGATCACCGACTACGCCGAGGAATTGCTGAGCGACCTCGATACGCTCAACAACTGGCCCGAGAAGGTGCGCCTGATGCAGGCGAACTGGATCGGACGCTCCGAAGGCATGCTGATCCGCTGGGCATTGGACAAGGACACGGCGCCCAAAGGCTTCTCCGAGCTTGAAGTCTACACGACGCGGCCCGACACGCTATTCGGCGCATCGTTCCTGGCGGTCGCCGCCGATCATCCGATCGCGCGCGCCGCCGCTGAGAACAATCCGGCTCTCGCCGCGTTCTGCGACGAGTGCCGCCGTCTCGGAACCTCGGTCGCCGAAATCGAGGCCGCCGAAAAGCGCGGCTTCGATACCGGCATTCGCGCCGTGCATCCGCTCGACAAATCCTGGCAGCTGCCGGTCTACGTCGCGAACTTCATCCTGATGGACTACGGCACCGGCGCCATCTTCGGCTGCCCGTCGGGCGATCAGCGCGACATGGATTTCGCGCGCCGCTACGAGCTTCCGGTCGTGCCCGTCATCCTGCCGCCGGGTGAAAACAAGGACACGTTCGAGATCAAGAACAAGGCCTATTCCGAAGACGGCACGATGATCAATTCGCGCTTTCTCGACGGCCTGACGATCAAGGCGGCCTTCGACAAAGCTGCCGATATTCTCGAACAGCAGAAACTGGCGAACCGGCCGCAGGGCGCGCGCAAGGTCAATTTCCGCCTGCGCGACTGGGGCATCTCGCGCCAACGCTATTGGGGCTGTCCGATCCCCGTCATCCATTGCGAAAAATGCGGTGTCGTCGGCGTTCCGGAACAGGACCTGCCAGTGACGCTGCCGGAGGACGCGACCTTCGACAAGCCGGGCAATCCGCTCGAACGGCATCCGACGTGGAAGCACGTCAAATGCCCGACCTGCGGCGGCGACGCGACGCGTGAAACCGACACGATGGACACCTTCGTCGATTCCTCCTGGTATTTCGTGCGCTTCACGGCGCCGGAAGCGAAGACCCCTGTCGACAAGGACGCCGCGCATTACTGGCTGCCGGTTGACCAATACATCGGCGGCATCGAGCACGCGATTTTGCATCTGCTCTATTCGCGCTTTTTCGCGCGCGCCATGTGCGACACCGGCCACCTGAAATTTGCGTCGAACATCCGCGAGCCGTTCTCGGCCCTCTTCACGCAAGGCATGGTGACGCACGAGACGTACAAGTCTCAGGACGGTTTCTGGCTGTTGCCGAACGACGTTCGTCTCGAGGGCGAAGGCGCCAGCCGCCAGGCGATCGAGATCGCGACCGGACGTCTCGCCGCCATCGGCGCCATCGAAAAGATGTCGAAGTCGAAAAAGAACCTTGTCGACCCCGACGACATCATCGCCCATTACGGCGCCGACTGCGCCCGCTGGTTCATGCTGTCCGACAGTCCGCCGGAACGCGACGTAATCTGGACGGAAGCGGGCGTTGCGGGCGCGAGCCGTTTCATTCAGCGCGTCTGGCGTCTGATGGACGACATCCTCGAAGCTTATCCTCAGAAGCCCGACAAACGTCCCGACACGTTTGGACCGGATGCGCTGGAGCTTCGCAAGGCCGGACATCGCGCGCTCGACAACGTCGGCAAGGCCATCGAAGCCCTGCGCTTCAACGTGGCCGTCGCCAACATCCACGAGTTCTCGAATGTTCTCCAGACCGTTCTAACCAAGAGCGAACCGGGCCTCGCCTGGACCGCGCACGAGGCCGGCGCCCTGTTGGCTTCGATGATCGGCCCCATGATGCCGCATTTGGCGGAGGAATGCTGGGCGCGGCTCGGTTACAACACGCTGCTCGCGAACCAACCGTGGCCGGCCGTCGAACCGGACCTACTCGTTGACGATCAAGTGACCATTGCCGTACAGGTGAATGGTAAGCGACGGGACGAGCTCGTGGTTTCGCGCACTGCGAAATCCGAGGAGGTGGAAGCGGCAGCGTTGAAGCTGGATTCGGTGGTCCGTGCCCTTGATGGCCGCGCCCCGAAAAAAGTCATCGTTGTCCCGCAAAGGATCGTGAATGTCGTTGGGTGACGGGATGAGGGGGCAGACAGGGGCTCGCCGGTCGAAGTACCGGACCGGGCTGCTGTCGACGTTTGGCATTGCCGTAATCTGCGCCCTCGCCGGCTGCAGCGACGGCGCCAGCTTTCGCCCGCTCTATGGCTCGGCGGCCCTCGGCGGCGCCGCGACCCAGGAAAAGCTCGCGACGCTCGACATTGCCCCGATCCCGGGCCGCGTCGGCCAGAGAATTCGCAACGAGCTGATCTTCCAGACGACCGGCGGCGGCAAAGCTCAAACGCCGCAATACCGGCTCGACATCGCAATCCGCGAATCCGTGGTCTCGACACTCGTCATGACCAACGGCAACGCGGGCGGACAGATCTACAGCATCGAAGCCTCGTACAATCTGATCCGGCTGAGCGATAAGAGCGTCGTCGCCTCGGGCAAGAGCTACGGCCGCGCCTCGTTCGATCGCGTCACGTCGATCTTCGCCAACGTCGAAGCCCGCCAGGACGCTGAAAATCGGGCGGCTTCGTCGGTCGGCGAAGAATTGCGCACGCGCCTGCTCGCGATCCTGTCTTCGACCGCCTGATCGCGCGCCTAAGACAAGCGCCGTTTATTCGTGAGCTTCCCGCATGGTCGCCATCAAGGCTCATCAGGCCGAGTCGTTCATGAAGTCGCCGCCGGCGCAATTGGCGGCGGCACTGTTCTTCGGCTCCGATCCGGGACTTGTCAGCGAGCGTTCGACGGTGCTGGCGCGCACCCTCGCGGCGCGCGAAAACCCGCCCGGCGAAATTCTGCGGCTCGATGACTCCGAACTCGACGAAGATACGGGCCGCCTCGAAACCGAGCTGCAAATGCGCCCGATGTTCGCCTCGCGCCGCATCGTTCGCGCCATCGCCGGACGCCGCATCTCCGCACAGCTTCTGAAGCCAATTCTCTCGTCCCCATTCGAGGGCCTGCTGATCGTTGAAGCCGGCAACCTCAAAACCGACGACACCCTGCGCGCGCTGTTCGAGAAGACCGAAAACTGCTTCGCCGTCGCCTGCTATCCCGACGCTGCCGCCGACATCGACGGCCTCATCGCGGAAGTGCTCTCGTCATTCTCGCTGTCGATCGAAGGTGACGCGCGAGCGCTATTGCAGTCCCGCCTCGGCGCCGACCGGGCGCTCTCGCGCGCCGAGATCGAAAAACTTGCGCTGCACAGCCTCGGCAAGCAGATGATTACGCTCGAAGACGTCGAAAACGTCGTCGGCGACGCGGCCGACCTCGCGCTCGAACGTATCGCCGAGGCTGCCGCCGAAGGCCGGACTGCAACCGCTATGACCGACTTCGGCCGCGCGCTGGCGGCTGGCGAAAGCGCACAGGCGATCATTCTCGTGACCCAGCGCTACTTCCTGAAACTCCACAAGGTTCGCAGCGACGTCGATGCCGGCCAACGCCTCGACGACGCGCTCAAAGCTGTGCGGCCGCCGATCTTCTTCAAGCAGCGCGATGCCTTTGCGCGCCAGATCCGCAACTGGCCGAGGCCGCAGCTCGACCAGGCGCTGCGCCGGATTGCCGAAACGGCCAAGTCCGCGCGTCTTTCGAGCCGGTACGAAGATCTTTACGCCGAACGCCTGCTTCTGGCCCTCGCCTCAATGGCCGCCGCCGGCCTTGCCGCGTCTCCTCGCCGCTAAGCCCAGCCTTGCGGCACGTCCTCCCCCTTCTATAGTGCCGCGCAAATTCATTCAGGGGATCTTCATGACAGCGGCACGCTTTGACGTCATCGGAATTGGCAACGCGATCGTCGACATCATCGGCCGCTGCGACGAAGCCTATCTTGCAACCATCGGCGCAAGCAAAGGCAGCATGCGCCTCGTCGGAGCCGACGACGTCAAAAACATTTACGCCACGATGGGAAGTGCCGTCGAAGTCTCCGGCGGCTCGGCGGCCAACACGATCGCAGGCGTTGCGTCCTTCGGTGGCAAAGCCGCATTCATCGGCACCATTGCGAATGACGAGTTCGGAAAAATATTCACGCACGACATTCGTTCCATCGGTGTCGAATTCGATGTTGCGCCGATCGCAAACGGCGCACCGACGTCGCGCTCTCTCATTCTCGTCACGCCCGACGGCGAGCGCACGATGAATACATTTCTCGGAATTTCGACGAGCCTCGATGAATCGCAATTGAATCTCGATTTAATTCGCGACTCCGCAATTCTTTATCTCGAAGGTTATCTCTTCGATGAACCGCAAGCGAAACAGGCATTTCGAAAAGCACTGCAAACCGCGAAAGCAGCGGGCCGCAAAGTCGCGCTGACTCTATCGGATGGCTTTTGCGTCGATCGTCATCGCGCCGAATTTCTCGAACTCATTCGTTCCGGCATCGACATTCTTTTCGCAAACGAATCCGAGATCAAATCGCTTTATCAAACCGAGTCATTCGAACTCGCATCGAAGAACGCGAGCAAGGATGCGAAGCTTGCAGTGCTGACACGCAGCGCAAAAGGTTCGGTTATTTTTTCCGACGGCGACGCAATTGAAATTTCGCCCGAGCCCATTTCCGAATTGATCGACACGACGGGCGCCGGAGATCTCTACGCGGCCGGTTTCCTATTCGGATATTCGAAGGGATATAGCCTCGAAATTTGCGGCCGTTTGGCCAGCCTCGCGGCGGCCGAAATTATCAGCCATATCGGCGCCCGCCCCGAACTTCCGCTCAATCAATTAGCTCAGCAGCGCGGTGCCATTTAGAGGTATCCGAATCCCGGAAAGGCAATCGCGCCGTCCGCATTTCATATACTATTCCAAATGAACGGCGTTCAAAAAGAGAATCTTTAGGGGGTATTTCGTGTCCAATTTGGCGAATTAATTATTCTCCCTGGAAATAGGGGAATTCTTCGAGCAATGTCGGAATCAACGAATCGCTTCGTTTTGAGGTTCGCCTGATGCTCCACACTCCCATTCGTCGCGGCCGGCCGAAAGGCACTGGAATTGACGATAACCAGCGTCTCGCACAGCTTGCCGAACTCTTGAGAATTCGGCCGGACCTGCGCCCGACGACGGCAATCCGGCAAATGGGTTATTCCGACCCGTCCGCCATCCGGCGGCTGCGCGACAAATACAAAGTCTTCGCATTGGGCACCCACGCTTCGTTCAAAGACCTGGTCGTATCGGCCAACGCTTCGAACGACGCGAAACATGCGCAATCAGTCGCTCGCTAGAGTGCTTCCGGAAAAGTGGGAACCCGTTTTCCGATAAGAAGCACGATCAAACAAAGGCTCTAGACGCGCCGATCGCAATTCCTTCGTGCACTTTATACTCCTGTGATATCTCCGAGGGCCGCTACCCCAAGCGGCCCATTTTTTTGCGCGCGCTCTGGCGCATCGAAGATCAAAGCTTGCGCAGCAGCGCCGCCTTCACACGATGATTTTCGGCCTTCTGCAAAATAAGCTGCGCGCGCCGGCGCGTCGGCAAAATATTCTGCTCCAGGTTCTTCAAGTTGATGTTGCGCCAAAGGCTGAGCGCCGTGCGCCGCACTTCGTCGGGAGCCATCGCCGCGTACTTGTGAAAATAAGCGCCGGGATCGCGAAACGCCGTGCTGCGCAAACGCATGAACCGCGCCATATACCACTTCTCGATCGTCGCGACATCGGCGTCGATATAGATCGCGAAATCGATGAAGTCGGAGACGAACGGAATTGTCGTTCCGTCCTTGGGCATTTCGGCGGGCTGCAGAATATTGAGCCCCTCGATAATCAGAATATCAGGCTGCTCGATCGTGATTTCCTGCCCCGGAAGCACGTCGTATTGAAAGTGCGAATAGACCGGCGCCGACACCTGCGCGACGCCCGATTTGATATTGCCGAGGAAGCGCAAAAGCCGCTCGGTATCGAAGCTTTCAGGAAAGCCCTTGCGATCCATCAGCCCGCGCCGTTCAAGCTCGGCGTTGGGATACAGAAATCCATCTGTGGTCATCAGATCGACGCGCGGATGATCCGGCCAGCGCGCCAGCAGCGCTTTCAAAATACGCGCCGTCGTGCTCTTGCCGACGGCAACGGAGCCTGCAACGCCGATCACGAACGGAACCTTCGTGTCCTTGCGCCCAAGGAATTCCGAGCTGACGGAATAAAGCTTTTGCGCCGCCGCCACGTAGAGATTGAGCAAGCGCGACAGCGGTAGATAAATCGCTTCGACTTCCTCGACGGAAACGTCTTCGATAATACCCGACAGCTGTTCGAGTTCATGCCGCTGCAAGGGCATCGGCGTATCGGCGCGAAGCCGCGCCCATTCCGCGCGCGTGAAAACGCGATACGGAGAGAAAGGCTTGCCCTCGATCTCCCCGCTGGCGTCATCGGTTTTCGAAGTCTTACGCACCTCGAAACTGACGCGGCCCTTCACGATGTGCTCTGTGGACGTGACGCCTTCTCCTCGATGCCGGACATGCCCATGCGCCCTTCGAGAACACGCAAAACATCGTCGAAGGCGACATGACGCGATTCAAGCAGAACCAAGAGATGATAGAGCGTGTCGGCGGCCTCGGCCCTTAGAGCCGACGCATCTGAACCGAGCGCGGCGATGACCGTTTCAACCGCTTCTTCGCCGAACTTCTTTGCGCACCGTTCTGGCCCTGCGTTCAACAGTTGGGCCGTATACGATTTGTCCGCGCTATCGGAGCGGCGCGAATGGATCAGCGCCGCCAGCTTCGTCAATGTATGCGTATCACTCATGAACTCTTTATCTCGCGGCGGCGCGCTGGACGCCATGCGACCGCACACCATCAACCCGCCGCCTGAACGTCAAGCGGTCGAAAGGAGGATTACCGCGAAAACCTTAAAACTCAGCCGCCGCCGAGCCGCTGGCGGATATAATCGAGCTGGTCGTAGTTGCCGTACTTGACGACCAGCGTGCCGCTTTCGCCCGAACCCTTCCGGATCTCGACCTTAAGGCCCAGAAGATCCGTGAGTTCCTTCTCGAAGGCTTTGGTATCGGCGTCCTTGTCACGCAGCTTGCGGATACCGCCCGCCGTACCGGTTTCGCTGCCGAGCCCGTGAACCATGGCCTCGACGTCGCGAACGTTCAAACTGTCACTGATGATCTTCTGCGCCAGCACCTCGGCGTCATCGCGTCCGATCAGCGCCCGTGCGTGACCCGCCGTCAGCTGCCCCTGTTGTACCAGCGACTGAACGCCGGTCGGTAATTTCAGAAGCCGCAACGTATTAGCGACGTGACTTCGGCTCTTGCCGATGATTTCCGAAAGCTGCTCCTGGCTGTAATCGAAGCGCTCGACGAGTTCCCTATAGCCGGTCGCCTCTTCGATCGCGTTCAAGTCCTGCCGCTGCACGTTTTCGATGATCGCGAGTTCGAGCAGCTCGCGATCCGTCAGCTCACGGATGATGACCGGGATGGTATGAACGCCGGCCTTTTGCGCCGCGCGCCAGCGGCGTTCGCCCGCGACGATCTCATAGCCGCCCGCCATTCCGTTCGGCCGGACGACGATCGGCTGGACAAGACCTTTCGTGCGGATCGACTCCGCAAGCTCCGCCAAATCCTCATCGCGAAAATCCTTGCGCGGGTTCAGCGGGCTCGACTTTACTTCCGCGATCGACACCATGCGCTGCTCGCCTTCCGGCGGCAGGCGATGTCCGAGGGGCGCCGGTTCTCCGATCAAAGAGGCCAGGCCGCGGCCAAGTCGGCTCTTCGGTACGACGGAGTTCATTTTCGGACTGCCCCCTGCTCACAAAGTCTCGGTTTCACAATAAGCACAATTCGATTCGCCTTACGCGGCCTTGAAGCGCTTTTCCCGTTCGATAATTTCGGTCGCGAGCCGAATGTAGGCTTGGCTTCCCGCACAATCGTAATCGTAGAGCAGCAGCGGCTTGCCGTGCGACGGCGCTTCCGCGACGCGCGTGTTGCGCGGGATCACCGTCTCGTAGACCTTCGGCCCGAAGAACGCGCGCACGTTGTCGGCAACCTCGCGTGACAGCGACGTGCGTTGATCGTGCATCGTCAGCACGACGCCTTGAATTTCCAAACGCGGATTGAGGCTGGCGCGGATCTGCTCGATCGAATCCTTGAGCTGCGAAATACCTTCGAGCGCGAAGAATTCGCATTGCACCGGAACAAGTACCGCGTGCGCCGCTGTCATCGCATTGAGCGTCAGAACGTTGAGCGACGGCGGACAATCGATCAGCACGTAGCTGAAATGCGTGTCGGCCGGGCGGTTACGTTGCTGCCCGACCAACGCCGTCACCGCATCGCGCAGCTTGAACGGTCGCGTCTGCGGATCGCCCGCAAGCGCCGTATCGATGCCGACGAGATCGCTGTTCGCCGGAACGACGAAAAGATTTGGAACCGCCGTTTTCAGCACGGTATCGAGGATTGACGCCGCACCGGTCAGAATGTCGAATGACGTCTTGAAGCGCGACTCCGGATCGATGCCGAGGCCGGTCGACGCGTTGCCCTGCGAGTCGAGGTCGAGAACGAGCACGCGCTCGCCCACGGCCGCGAGCGCCGTACCGAGATTGATGGCCGTCGTCGTTTTGCCGACGCCGCCCTTCTGATTGGCGATTGCCACCACGCGCGGACCTGCGCTGGCGCCGCCCGCGCCTGAAACGTAGCCGGCCACGGGACTACCCCTCCCTCTTGGGCTTCAACGCGTTGAGCAACACGATACGGGCATCCGCATCCGTCATGCTCGGCTTCAGTTCACAATCGAACTGCCAGGCCTGCGCGGCTTGCTCGACTTCGGCCGCCGCATCCTTGCCTTTTAGAAACAACCCGAGCGTCGCGGACGTAAAATAAGGAGCCGACATTTCAAGCAGGCGCGGAAGCGGTGCGAGTGCGCGCGCCGTCAGGCAGTCGACCGACTTTACTTTAGCGCGAGTCTCGGAATTTTCGATTCGCATGCACAGGATGTCCACAGTGATGCCGGTCGCACGGGCCACTTCCCGCAAGAAAGCGGCTTTACGCGCGTCGCTTTCGATCAAGATATGGTGAGTCGCCCCGGTTTCGGCACCAATGATTGCGAGCACAAGTCCGGGAAATCCGGCGCCCGAGCCGATGTCGAGCCAATTCCGGGCGTTCGGCGGCCGAAATCGCCAGAGCTGGGCGCTGTCGGCGAAATGCCGATTCCAGATATCGCCGAGCGTGCTCGGCGCCACCAGGTTGATCGTCGCCTGCCAGCGCGTCAGAATTTGCGCATAAGTTGTTAGACGATCTAGCGTTTCACGTGAAATTCCGAACTCAGCCTGAAACGATTCGGGGGCATCGATCCGCTTGAGAGGCGCCATTACGCGGACTTGCGGGCGCGACCCGCCTTGACGCGCGCCAGCAGCGTCAGCAACGCCGCCGGGGTAACGCCCTCGATCCGTCCCGCTTGCGCGATCGTCCCGGGCCGGTGCTGAACCAATTTCTGACGAACCTCAGCCGAAAGGCTTGGAATAGCGCCGTAATCGAAATCCACCGGAATGCTCACGGCTTCATCCCGCTTGAGTTGCGCCACGTCTTCGTCCTGTCGCCGAAGATAGGCGGCATAACGCGCGTCCACGCCCAATTGCGCGGCGATCTGCGGTGCAAGGCCCCCAAGCTCCGGCCAAATCGGCATGAGGTGATCGAACGAGATATCCGGAAACGACAAAAGCTCGAACGCCGTCCGCCGCCGGCCGTCACGATTGACCGTCAACCCATGCCGCGCCGCTTCGGTCGGCGTCAGCGAGAGTTGGTTCAACAAGCTCAGGCCTTCGCTGAGCGCCTTCGTTTTCGCTTCGAAATGCGCCTGACGCGCGCGCCCGACGCATCCCAGCACGATTCCCGCAGCTGTCAGGCGCTGATCGGCGTTGTCCGCCCGGAGCTTCAGCCGGAACTCGGCGCGCGACGTGAACATCCGATAGGGCTCCGAAACCCCGCGCGTCACGAGATCGTCGACCATGACGCCGACATACCCGTCCGTCCGCGAGACCACGAACGGATCGCCCGCGCCTCCCGCCGCCAGCGCCGCGTTGATGCCGGCAAGCAGCCCCTGCGCGCCCGCTTCCTCGTACCCGGTCGTACCGTTGATCTGCCCGGCAAGAAACAACCGCGGCAGACGCTTCACTTCCAACCCGGACGTCAGCTCCCGCGGATCGACATAGTCGTATTCGATCGCATAGCCGGGCCGCTTGATGACGACATTGGCGAGGCCCGGCATCGTCCTGAGAAACGCGTCCTGCACCTCGACCGGCAGCGACGTTGAAACGCCATTCGGATAAATCGTGTCGTCATCGAGCCCTTCCGGCTCGAGGAAAATCTGATGCGAGGAGCGGTCCGCGAAACGCACGACCTTGTCCTCGATCGACGGGCAGTAGCGCGGCCCAATGCTCTCGATTTGCCCCGAAAACATCGGCGAACGCGCGAGATTCGCACGAATGATGTCGTGCGTTTCCGGCGTCGTGTAGGTGATCCCGCACGCGATCTGCGGCGTCGTCACCCGCTCGGTGAGAAACGAGAACGGCACCGGCTCGTCGTCGGCCTTCTGCATCTCGAGGCCGGACCAATCGATCGACTTGCCGTCGAGACGTGCGGGCGTTCCGGTCTTCAGGCGCCCGAGCTTCAGACCCAGCGCATAAAGACGATCCGACAGCTTCAAGGCGGGCGCTTCCCCGGCGCGACCAGCCGGGATCTTCTGCTCGCCCATATGAATGAGGCCGTTGAGGAACGTGCCCGTCGTGAGCACCACCGCCCCGGCGCTCAAAGCTCGGCCGTCGCCCGTAACGACACCCGCGACCCGGCCATCCTCGACGATCAGGTCCTCGACTCCGCCCTCAACGACATCGAGTCCAGGAATGGCGGCGATTTCCGCCTGCATGGCCTGACGGTAAAGCTTCCGGTCGGCCTGGGTCCTCGGACCATGTACCGCCGGCCCCTTCGAACGATTGAGCAGCCGGAACTGGATGCCGGCTACGTCCGCGACCCGGCCCATCAGACCGTCGAGCGCATCGATTTCCCGGACGAGGTGCCCTTTTCCGAGCCCGCCGATCGCCGGATTGCACGACATCTCGCCGACGGTCGCGAACGAATGGGTCACCAGTGCCGTGCGCGCACCCATCCGCGCTGCAGCGGCCGCTGCCTCGGTCCCGGCGTGCCCGCCGCCGACAACAATCACGTCGTAGGTTCGAGAAGTCATGGGCAGATCCCTACCTCATCCCCAAACGGCGCAAAAGGGCGCTTCTTCGCGCCTCAACGCCCGGCGAGGCCTCAAAAACACCGCCTCAGCGTTCGAGTTGGTTAACAAACTTTGATTCACGTGAAACAAAACGGTTCAGCCGGACTGAGTCCCGTCAAGCTGATTCACGTGAAACACTCTGTTAACCACGTCATTTCCCGATGCAGAACCGGCTGAAAACCTGATCCAGCACGTCCTCGACATCGACGCGGCCCGTAATTCGCCCGATGGCATGAGCCGCCCGCCGAACGTCCTCAGCCCGGAGCTCGACCGCTCCAGAATCCCCGTTCAGAAACGCTTGGATCTCGTCCCTGGCCGCTTCGAGGCTTTGCCGGTGCCGCACCCGCGTCAACGCTGGGTCCGTCCGCGTCCCGACGGCCTCGCTGGCACGCCGGGCAATCTCAGCCACCAGCCGGTCCAGGCCCTCGCCGGTTACAGCCGAGACCGCCAGCAAATCTGCTGTTGATTCCCGGCAAAGATCAGCTTTGGAACGAATTGCAAGGCTTGTTTCACGTGAAATTGGCTCGGGAGGCGTTGAGTCGCCCGCCTCGCTCAACCAAACTACGAGATCGGCATCACGGGCGGCGGCAAGACTGCGCCGAATGCCCTCCTGCTCGACCAGGCTCTCCGCTTCGCGAATTCCGGCGGTGTCCGAGACGACCACCGGCAAACCGGCCAGATCCAGCCGAACCTCGATCACGTCGCGCGTGGTCCCGGCTTCCTCCGACACGATCGCGGCGTCGCGCTTCGCCAGCGCGTTCAGCAGGCTCGACTTGCCCGCATTCGGAGCCCCGAGAAGCGCCACGCGAAACCCGTCGCGCACGATCTCGCCCCGATGCCCGTCATCGAGATGCGCGCCGATTTCCGCCGACAGCGCATCCGCCCGCTTTCGCGCGTCTGCAAACGACGACGCCGAAACGTCCCCTTCGTCGGAAAAGTCGATCGCCGCCTCGGTCAATGCCGCAATCTCGATCAACCGCGTCCGCCAGCTCTCGTAGAGCTTCGACAGCGTCCCCGACGATTGTGCCAAAGCCTGCCGGCGCTGGGCTTCCGTCTCCGCCTCGATGAGATCGCCAAGACCTTCGATCTCGGCCAGATCCATCTTGCCATTCTCGAAGCCGCGGCGCGCGAATTCGCCGGGTTCCGCCAGGCGGCATCCTTTGACTGTTCCCAGCGCACCGAGGATGGCAGCGACCGCAGCCCGGCTGCCATGCCCCTGGAACTCGGCGACGTCTTCTCCTGTTTCGCTGTTGGGTGCCGCGAACCACAATACCACCGCACGATCGAGCGCTTCCCCGGTGTCCGGATGCCGGATGGTCCGGAATGCTGCGACGCGCGGTTTCGGAACCGGCGCCGTCATCGTCTCCAGCACGTTCCGCACGGCCGGACCGGAAATACGAATGACGGACAGCGCCGCACGTCCCGGTGCGCTCGAAAGCGCAAAGATAGTTGAAGCATCAGTCATGGCATTCGCGTACTCGTACATCCGCGCCTTCGCAACATGATCCACCCTTCAGACCGCCGAGCAGACAGTCCGACATGAGCGAAAACCGACTGCAGTACGAGACGAGCCCCTATCTTCTTCAGCACAAGGATAACCCGGTGCATTGGTGGGCCTGGGGTCCCGAAGCGCTCGCGGAAGCCAAACGCACCGGCAAACCGATCCTTCTGTCCGTCGGTTATGCGGCCTGTCACTGGTGCCACGTGATGGCGCACGAGAGCTTCGAAGATCCCGGCACCGCCGAGGTCATGAATGAGTTCTTCATCAACATCAAAGTCGATCGCGAGGAGCGTCCCGATATCGACGCGATCTACATGGGCGCGCTGCATCAGCTCGGTGAGCAAGGCGGCTGGCCGCTGACGATGTTCCTCGACAGCGATGCGAAGCCGTTTTGGGGCGGCACCTATTTTCCACGTGAAGCGCGCTACGGCCGTCCTGCGTTCGTGACGGTGCTGCTGCGGATCGCGGAAGCCTACGCCAATCAGCGCGACGACGTGCGCAACAACACCGAAGCTCTGCTCGCTGCGTTGAAGACGGCCCCAGGAGACAACGCGCCCCGGCAGCCGCGACCTGCCACCGAGGATGTGGCCGCTGCCATCTCGCGCGCCGTCGATCGCGAGTATGGCGGACTGTCCGGAGCGCCGAAGTTCCCGCAGTGGAGCATCTTCTGGCTGCTCTGGCGCGTCGGCATTCGCGATGACAATGCGGACGCCAAGAACGGCGTCATCACGACCTTGCGCCATATCTGCCAGGGCGGCATCTACGATCATCTCGGCGGCGGGTTCTCGCGCTACTCGGTCGATGAGTACTGGCTCGTCCCGCACTTCGAAAAGATGCTCTACGACAACGCGCTGCTGATCGATCTGATGACCGAGGTCTGGCGCGAAACACAGGACCCTCTCTTCAAGACACGCGTCGCCGAAACGATTGCCTGGATCGAACGCGAGATGATCGGCGAGGCTGGAGGCTTTGCCGCTTCGCTCGACGCCGATAGCGAAGGCGAGGAAGGCAAGTTCTACGTCTGGAACGCAGACGAAATCGAAGACGTATTGGGCGCGGAGGACGCTGCGTTCTTTTCACGTGTGTACGGCGTCGTCCCCGGCGGCAACTTCGAGGGTCATACGATCCTCAATCGACTGGGCTCTCTCGCATTCCTGTCGGAGGAAGACGAAGCGCGTCTCACGAGTCTGCGCGCGAAACTGCTGGAGCGCCGCGCCTCGCGCATCCGGCCGGGATGGGACGACAAGATCCTCGCCGATTGGAATGGTCTCGCGATCGCCGCGATCTCGCGAGCCGCAATCGTGCTCGAACAGCCCGCGTGGCTCGCGCTAGCGGAACGCGCGTTCTCAGCCATCACTACCAAACTCGCCGCCTCGGACGGCCGCCTGTTCCACGCCTATCGCAGCGGCCTCGCCAAGGCACCGGCGACGGCATCCGACTACGCCAACATGACCTGGGCCGCGATCCGCCTGTTCACCGCCACGGGCTCCGAACGCTATCTCGACCAGGCCCAGCAATGGACCCGCATTCTGGACAAGCACTATTGGGACGAGGATCGCGGCGGTTACTTCACCGCCGCCGATGACACCTTGGACGTCGTCGTCCGGTTGAAATCCGCGACCGACGATGCCGCCCCCAACGCAAACGCCATACAACTCTCAAACCTCATCGCGCTCGCGGCTTTGACGGGCGATGCGGCATACGACGATCGGGCACGCCGCCTCTCGCAGGCGTTTGCATCCGCCGTGGCACATACGCCGATCAGCCACTGCGCGCTCCTCGCGGCGGAACTCGACGCGGATCGTGTGGTTCAAGTCGCAATACAGGCGCCCCCGGGACCCTGCGACCTCCGCGGCGAACTGCAGCGGTTGTCCATCCCTGGAGCCTTGGAATTCGTAGGTTTGAGCGAAGCCCAATCGGGGCAAAGTTCACTGTTCGGCGGGAAGTCGATGATCGACGGAAAATCAACCGCTTATGTTTGCGTCGGCCCGGTCTGCAGCGCACCCATCCAGGAGCCCGAAAAACTGCGCCAGGCTTTGCTCGGAGCAAGAACCGGAGCCGGCGTCGCAGCCTGATCGTTTACCGGATTGAAAACCTGCGCGGATCATGTGCTTGGCGATGATCCTGCCTGAGGACTATACAAGCCCTATGAAAACTCTCCGTGAGATCGTTCGATACGGCTACGCGCCGTTTATGATGTTCGGATTGACGGGCGCTGCCTACTGGGTCGTGTCCGAGCTTGTCGTCGCCCGTGGGCTCACATGGGCGTACCTGCTGATCGTCCCGCTGCTCGGCATCGCATACCTCTGCGCCTTCGGCGCCGAAAAGATCGCGCCGTTCTTCGAGGACTGGAACGATCATCACGCCCACGGCGACACGCAGACCAATATCCTGCACATCATCGCTTATGAGACCTCCGCCATCAACGGCGTGTTCCTCATCCCGGTCATCTGCTGGCTGTTCCCGTTCCAGGGTTTGTGGCCCACCGAATGGCCGATGTGGGGCCAGGTGCTGATGGCCTTCCTGGTCGCCGATTTCGCCTTCATGGCGATGCACTACCTGAGCCATCGCCTGCCCGTGCTGTGGCGCCTGCACTCCGTGCATCACGGTGTGGGCCGTCTCTACGGCCTCAACGGCGTGATCCGTCATCCGCTGCACCAGGTGATCGACATGGTCGTCGGCAACATGCCGCTCGTCATCATCGGCATGCCGGTGCCGGTCGCCGTCGTGCTCGGCTTCCTGATCTCGGTGACGCTGATCGTCCAGCACTCCAACGTCGATACGCGCCTCGGACCGCTGGCACGCCATCTTTCGATTGGCCGCGTGCATCACCTCCATCACGTGAACTGGGGCACCGAGGGCGATTGCAACTTCGGTCTGCTGCTGACGGTTTGGGACCGCCTGCTCGGCACATTCCATGAGAAGCCGCCGCGCCCCATCACCTCGAAGGACATGGGTGTCGACGAGCTACCGCACTTCCCCAAAGGCTTCGTCGAACAGATGGTGCTTCCGTTCGTATACAAGCCCGGCGCCGGCGAGCCCGAGCGGTATAAGCCGAAGTCCGAGACCCCGGCCCAGGAAGCCCGCCGCCTCTTGGACGCCGCGGAATAAGATTTCGCGCTACAACTCGGCTCAATGCTCTCCAAAGCATTCGACACAAAAAAGGCCGCCTCGAACGGGCGGCCTTTTGATTTTCCCGTGAAACGATCGCCTCACGTATTCATCGACTGGAAGAACTCGCCATTGGTCTTCGTCGAGCGCAGCTTGTCGATCAGGAACTCGATCGCGTCCATCGTGCCCATCGGATTGAGGATGCGGCGCAGGACGTAGACCTTCTTGAGCTGATCGCGCGGCACCAGCAAATCCTCTTTGCGCGTGCCGGAGCGCGCCACGTCGATCGCCGGGAACACGCGCTTGTCCGAGACCTTGCGGTCCAGGATGATTTCCGAGTTGCCTGTACCCTTGAATTCTTCGAAGATCACTTCGTCCATGCGCGATCCGGTGTCGATCAGCGCTGTCGCGATGATGGTCAGCGAACCGCCTTCCTCGATATTGCGGGCCGCACCGAAGAACCGCTTCGGCCGCTGCAACGCATTCGAGTCGACGCCGCCAGTCAAAACCTTGCCGGATGACGGAACAACAGTGTTGTAGGCACGACCGAGACGCGTGATCGAGTCGAGCAGAATGACGACGTCCCTCTTATGCTCAACGAGACGCTTAGCCTTCTCGATGACCATCTCCGAGACTTGGACGTGACGTGACGGCGGTTCGTCGAAGGTCGAGGAAATCACCTCGCCTTTGACGTTGCGCTGCATGTCGGTGACTTCTTCCGGCCGCTCGTCGATCAGCAGCACGATCAGATAGCACTCGGGATGATTGGCCGTGATCGAGTGCGCGATGTTCTGCAACAGCACGGTCTTACCGGTGCGCGGCGGCGCGACGATCAGGGCGCGCTGGCCTTTGCCGAGCGGCGACACGATATCGATGACGCGCGAAGAGAAATCCTTGATCGTCGGATCTTCGATCTCGAGCTTCAGCCACTTCGTCGGATAGAGCGGCGTTAGGTTGTCGAAATGGCTCTTATGTTTGGCCTTCTCGGGGTCTTCGAAGTTGATGTTCGAGACTTTGAGCAGCGCGAAATAGCGCTCGCCATCCTTCGGCGACCGGATCTGGCCTTCGACCGTATCACCGGTCCGAAGCGCAAATCGCCGGATCTGCGACGGCGACACATAAATATCGTCGGGACCGGGAAGATAGTTCGCTTCCGGCGATCTCAAAAAGCCGAAACCGTCCTGCAGAACCTCGACGACTCCAGTCGCCGTGATTTCGGTTTCCTGCGTCGCGAGCTGCTTCAGCGTCGCGAACATCAGTTCCTGCTTCCGCAGGGTCGAAGCGTTCTCGACCCCGGTTTCTTCGGCAAACGTGACAAGCTCGGCGGGAGATTTCCGCTTCAGGTCCTCGAGCTTCATTTGTTTCATTGAAAAAGAACTCCGCGGGGGGCGCCACTCGGGCGGTGGCATCGTGGATGTGGTGAGGTGAATGAGATGGCCCGACGGCGACAGAGCGGGCGCTCTGTCATAATGCTGCGGACGTCAACGGGTTTCATGACCACGTCAGAACGTGCCGTCTGCCAAAATCCATATGAGGACGCACGCTTATAGCAGGTCGCCGCGATCCTGCCTAGAGTGTCAAAACGGCTTCACGATCACCATGATCACGATGATGATCATGAGCACGGTCGGAATCTCGTTGATGATCCGCCAGTGCCGGGCCGATTTGGTGTTGCGGTCTTCCCGGAAAGCCCGCGTCGCGGCCGAGAGGTATCCGTGCACGCCTGAGAGAAGCAGCACACAGGTGAGCTTGGCGTGGAACCAGGGCGCCGCCCAATAACCGCTTTGCCATACAAGCCAGATGCCCAGCACCCAGGCGACGATCATCGCCGGCGACGTGATGACGTTGAGCAGCCGCCCCTCCATCACCTTGAAGGTCTCGGACTGAGCGGAACCGACCGGCGTGTCGGCATGGTAGACAAAAAGTCGCGGCAGATAGAGCATGCCCGCCATCCACGCGATCACCGCGATAACGTGGAAAGCCTTGACCCACGGATAGAGCGCGTCGCTGCCCGCAATGATCAGCACGCCGGCAGCGACCGCCGTTATGACCAGCGAGAGCACCGCTCGAACCATCGGTGAGGTCATCGCAGTCCCTTTCGTCTCAACGGCTCCTGCGCAACCGCTCAACCAGGCGCGCAACGTTTTCGGGTGGCGTGTGCGGGACGATCCCGTGCCCAAGATTGAATACGAACGGCAGCCCGGTCATCGCATCGCGGATGTCATCGACGCGCTTGTCGAGAGCTTCGCCGCCGGCCGCCAGCAGCAACGGATCGAGGTTGCCCTGCACGACCCGGCCTTTGCGCGCCGTCTCCTGCATCAAGCCCAGGGGACACGATGTATCGCAGCTCACACCGTCGACGCCCGTTCCCTCGAGATAGCTGTCGAGCAACGCCGCTGACCCGCGTGGAAATCCGATGATCGGCACGTCCGGATGCCGGGCGCGAACTTCGCGAACAATCTTCGCCGTCGGAGCAATCACCCAGCGCTGGAATTGATCTTCGGCAAGACTTCCAGCCCAGCTATCGAAAATCTGCAGCGCATCGGCGCCAGCACGCACCTGACCCGACAAGTATTCGATCGACGCATCCGTCAGCAGCGCGATGAGCCGCTGGAACCCATCCGGATCGCGATACGCCCACTGCCGCGCCGCGCTCTGATCGGACGATCCCCTGCCTTCCGCCACATACGTCGCAACCGTCCACGGAGCCCCGCAAAATCCAATCAATGCCGTTTCACGCGGCAGCTCTCGCCGGAGCCGCTCGACCGTTTCGCAAACAAGCGAAAACTTCGTCTCGGTGTTCGATAGGGCGAGTCGGTCGAGGTCAGCAAGCGTCTGAATCGGATCGAGCCGTGGGCCTTCGCCTTCCTCGAACCGCACCGTCTGTCCGAGCGCATCGGGAACGACCAGAATATCGGAAAACAAAATCGCGGCATCGAAACCGAACCGCCGGATCGGCTGCAGCGTGACCTCGGCCGCGAGGCGCGGCGTGTAGCACAGCTTGAGAAAACTCCCGGCTTCGGCGCGCACCTGCCGGTATTCGGGAAGATAGCGGCCAGCCTGACGCATCAGCCACACGGGTGGCGGTGAAACCGCCTTCCCCGAAAACGGTTTTAGAAAGCGCCGTTCTGAAACGCCGCCATCTGCCTCACGCACCACGTCACTTCCCTTCACTTAGAAATCCAGAATTTCTTGAAAGTTATTTTTAAGACTCTTAGCGCCGTGGTAATCGGGGATCAGTCCTTCATCCTCCGCCGATCAACAGCCTGCCAACACGCAACCAATCTCCCTACGATCGATAGTGTGTTTTCGCTTCCCAAAGCAATAGACCGATAAGCCTCACGTTAATCAACGGCTTGTCGATGCCCTGCGTATCGGCAACGATTGCAGACCTTGTTGACAACCCGCGTATGGGCATTGGACAGATCGGTTGTCCATAGGGATGACGTTTCGTCGAACAATCTCTTCCGTTTTCGCCGAGATGTGGGTATCGCCGTGGGTGAAACGGCGGTTGTTATCTCAACCTTCTCCGTCTCGCCCCCTGGCGTGCATAACGTCCGACTTTTAAACAGGCTCCGTTCGCAATTTAAGAGACAGGCACCGTCGATGGCATTGCCGAGCATGTTCCACATGCACCTCGTCTCGGACGCGACCGGAGAGACATTGGTTGCGATCGCGAAGGCGGCGACGGTCCAGTATCAGAACATACGCGCCATCGAGCATGTGCATCCGCTTGTGCGCACGCAACGCCAGCTGAAGCGCGTGCTGAGCGACATTGCGCAGGAACCGGGCATCGTTCTCTACACCGTGGTCAACAAGGCGCTGGCGGATGAACTCGAGACGCATTGCCAGCAACTCAAAATTCCATGCCTCGCGGTGCTGCAACCGATCATGCAGGTGTTCGAGAGTTATCTCGGCGCGCCGCAAACGCCGACCGTTGCCGGCCAGCACGTGCTCGATGCCGATTATTTCCGCCGCATCGATGCGATGAATTTCACGATGGCGCACGACGACGGCCGCCTGCCGGACAACCTGAGCGATGCCGATATCGTGCTTCTCGGCATTTCGCGCACTTCGAAAACGCCGACCAGTCTCTATCTCGCCCAGCGCGGCTACAAGACGACCAACCTGCCGCTCGTCCCGCAGGTGCCGTTGCCCGAACAACTGCTCGAACCGCACTCCGCGTTCATCGTGTGCCTGATCGCCAACGTCGATCGCATCGCCGACGTGCGTCGCAATCGCGCCGTGCTGATGGCCGATCGCGATCTCGAATCCTATGTCGATCGTGATCTGATCTCCGCCGAAATCGCCTACACGCGGAAACTCGCGGCGCAATACAGCTGGCCCATCATCGACGTCACGCGCCGTTCGATCGAAGAAGCCGCGACAATGATCTTGAAGCTTTTGCAGGATCGCAAATCCGGCTTGAAATCGGAATCGGAGTCACCTCGTGCCTGAAGCCACCCGTTTGATTCTGGCGTCCGGCAGCGCGGCGCGCCGAACCCTTCTCGAAGCGACGGGGCTGATCTTCGATGTCATTCCGGCAAACATCGATGAAGGCAAAATTCGCGACGCCATCGTAGGCGCGACCGCAAACGTCGAAGGCAGCGACATCGCCAGCGTTCTCGCGGCGGAAAAAGCCCGCCTCGTTTCGATCGAGCACCCGAATGCTCTCGTCGTGGGCGCCGATCAGGTCCTGACGCTGGGCGGCAAATTTTTCTCCAAAGCTGAAAATCTCGCCGAAGCCCGCGAAATTCTGTCGATGCTGCGCGGCCGAACGCATGAACTCGTCTCGGCGGTTGCACTGGCGCGCAATGGCGAAGTCCATTGGCAAACAAGCGCGACGGCCGAGATGACGATGCGCTCGTTCTCCGACGAATTTCTCGGCTGCTACCTCGAAAAAATGGGCGAGCGGGCGCTTCAGATCGTCGGCTGCTATGAAATCGAAGGTCCGGGCGTGCAGCTGTTCGAGGAAATCGACGGCGATTATTTCACGATCCTCGGTATCCCGCTGCTGGAGCTTCTGGCGCGCCTCCGTCACGAAGGCATGGTCACGGCATGACGCGCGCCTGTGTCATCGGCTGGCCGATCGCGCACTCGCGCTCGCCGCTCATTCACAATCACTGGCTGCGGCAATACGGGATTGATGGCTCCTATACGCGTGAGCCGGTGAAGCCCGAAGATCTGCAAACCTTTTTGCAGTCGTTGCAAGCGCTGGGACTCGCGGGCTGCAACGTCACGGTCCCGCATAAGGAGACGGCATTCGCACTTGCCGCCATTCGTGATCTCTCAGCCGTCGCCGTCAGCGCCGCGAATACGCTCTGGCTCGAAGGCGGTCGCTTGGCCTGCGCGAACACCGATACCTACGGCTTCATGGCCAATCTCGATGCCGCCGCGCCCGATTGGCGCAAACGAGCCGGGCCGGTTCTGATCCTCGGCGCCGGCGGCTCGGCGCGCGCCGTCGTCTACGGATTTCTCGAAGCCGGTATCGGCGATGTTCGCGTCTTCAATCGCACGCTGGATCGTGCACAGGACCTTGTCCGTCATTTCGGCGCGCGCGTCTCGGCCCATGCCTGGGACGACAGAAACGAGCACGTCCCGGAAGCTGCCGTCATCGTCAACACGACGACGTTGGGCATGAACGGCGCCGGCTCCGTCGGCATCGAGTTCACGCGCGCGCAGTCAGGTGCCGTCGCCGCTGATCTCGTTTACGTGCCGCTCGAAACGGAATTCTTGCAAACGGCGCGCGCCAACGGACTGATCGGTGTCGATGGCCTCGGCATGTTGCTGCACCAGGCCGTCCCCGGCTTTGAAAAATGGTTCGGCGTGCGCCCCGTCGTTACGTCCGAGCTCTATCAGATCATCGCGCGCGATATCGGCGGTGCCAAATGCTGATCGTCGGCCTGACGGGCTCGATCGGCATGGGAAAATCCACGGCCGCCGCGCGGTTTCTCGAACGTGGCATTCCCGTTTTCGACGCCGACCGCGAAGTGCACCGGCTTTACGCCGGACCGCTGGCCGACGAGATCGAGCAGGCGTTTCCCGGCGCGACAACGGACGGCAAAGTCGATCGCGCGAAATTGTCGGCGCTACTGCTCGGCAAGCCGGAAAAATTCGCTGACCTTGAACGGATCGTGCATCCGAGAATCCGCGCAGGCGAACGCCGCTTCATTCAAGCCGAGCACGCCAAGGGCACCCCGATCGCCGTCCTCGAAGTGCCCCTGCTTTTCGAGGCTGGCGGCTATGGCGCGGTCGACGTCATCGTGGTGGTCAGCGCGGACGAGGCGACGCAACGCGCGCGTGTTCTGTCGCGCCCGGGAATGACGGAATCGAAATTCGCGACAATTCGCAGCCGCCAGCTCTCAGAAGAAAAAAAGCGCGCTCTCGCGGATTTCGTTGTGGAAACAGCCGGAACCGTCGAGAGCTGCAACAGCCAAATCGATGCCGTTATCGATAAGCTGAGAGGCCGCGACGGCGATGCCTTCGATCGCCATTGGCGCGATTAGAAATCGCCGCGACTGAATTTTCCTGGGAGACCAGCGTTCTCATGCGCGAAATCGTGCTCGATACCGAAACGACGGGTCTCGATCCGAAAACCGGCGACCGCCTGATCGAAATCGGCGGCATCGAGATCATCAATCGCATCCCGACAGGCGTCGAGTTTCACCGCTTCATCAATCCCGAACGCAATGTGCCGATGGAGGCGCAGAACGTCCACGGCATCTCGACCGAATTCCTGATCGGCAAGCCGCTGTTCCGCGAAGTCTATCGCGATTTCCTGGCGTTTATCGGCGACGACATCCTCGTCATTCACAACGCTCAGTTCGACGTCAACTTCCTCAATCACGAGCTGGGTCTTGTCGGCGAGAAACCGCTGAGCTTCGATCGCGTCGTCGACACGCTGGCCTTGGCGCGCCGCCGTCATCCGGCCGGTCCGAACTCGCTCGACGCGCTCTGCAAGCGTTACGGCATCGACACTTCCCAGCGCACGAAGCACGGCGCCATCGTCGACAGTCTGCTTCTCGCGGAAGTCTACGTTGAACTGCTTGGCGAGCGTCAGGCGACGTTCGGGCTGCAGACGATCGGCAGTGGCGCGGCGACCAGCGAACGCCGTAACGGCAAACGCGCAGCCGCGAAGCAACGGCCCGAACCGCTGCCGTCCCGGCTGACCGAAGCGGACCTCGTCGCGCATCGCAGCTTCATCGAAAAGATGGGCGCGAAGGCGATCTGGAACCGCTTCTGGGGAGCGGTTACGTCCTGAGTTTTGAAAAAAGCGGTGGCCTCAGGCCACCGTCTTTCCCGCAGACTGCGCGAGCTGCTGCTGGCGGCGCACATACAGCCCGCCGAAATCGATCGGATCGAGCAGCAGCGGCGGGAAGCCGCCTTCGCGCGTGATGTCGGCTACCAGACGGCGCAGGAACGGGAAGATCATGGTCGGGCCGGAGATCAGCAGGAACGGCTCGAGCGCCTGCTCCGGAATGCTCTCGATTTTCAGAACGCCTGCATAGACGGTCTCGAGAACATAAATCGTGCCGAGATTGTTCGACGCCGTCGCTTTGAATTCGATCGCCGATTCGAAAAGATCGTTTTCGATGCGCTGGGCGCCGACATTGACCTCGACCTTGAGGTTCGGCTGATCGCCCGGGCTCGTGATGAGCTTGCGGAAGTTCGGGTTCTCGAACGACAGATCCTTGATGTACTGGCTGACGATCTTGGCTTGAATCGGCTGCTGGCCTTCCGCCGCAACTGCTTCGGCCGAGCCGTTTCCTGAGCTACCGTTTTCAGCCATGTTATCCTCTTATGCTTCCCGCCCGTCGAAGGCGGCTGGCTAGCACGCTGGCCCTACGCGCGCAACGCGTGCTTTTACAGTCGCGTCAACAAAACGTTGGATCGCATTTCACGAGCGATAGCGCCGTTGCTGCACCGAGCGCCCTTGCCTGAGCGGTTTCTCGCTGAGCCGCTCGTATTCGCCTTCGATGACCGGTCCGTCCGTTTCTTCCTGAGCTTCGGTGTGGGCCGCATGGAAGGAACCGCGATCGACCTCGGCTTGATAGTGAAACAGCGTGACGAGTTTCAACAGGCCGGTGCGGATCAGCGCTCTGCGGATCTGGGGCACAAGCAACAGCAGTCCGATCACATCGGAAATCACGCCGGGAAAGATCAGCAACACGCCGGCCAGTACTTGCACGAAGCCGTCGAACAGTGGGGAAACGCCTTGGCGCTCCGAACCGAGCCGGGACAAGGCGCGCTCAAAGACCGAAAGCCCGACCTTTCGGATCACGTAGGCCCCGAGAAAGGCTGTTCCGATGACGATGACGGCCAGCCAGCCGACCCCGATCATGCGGCCAAGCCGGATGAGCAGGCCGATCTCCACAAGTGGAAAAGCCGCAAAAAGCAGGATGATCGCAATTTTAAAGGGTTGAGACATCAGCTCTCGCCAATACATTGCGGCACCTTAGCGCGGATGGGTCGGCCGAACCACTGTCTGACCTGGGGGCGACCTGCGCGTTTTCAACGCTATTCACCACATTCGCCATAAGTGGCTGCCAAGGGGTAAAAGATCCGAGCAAAGTCCCCCTGCGAGACTTCACGCTCGACAACTGTTATAAAGTCAAACCTACAAAAGTCGGCCGCGAGGCCTTAGATACGAAGCCGTACTCGGGCAGTTCGACGTGACACTTTAGCCCGCCACGATACCGGAGGCTCAAGCCTTAAGAATGTCTGGCCAATTTGACCTTATCACGCTGATCGCGCTTATTGTGGCGGTTGCGGCGATCATCAAGCTGAGAAGCGTGCTCGGCCACCGTACGGACGAGGACGAGCAGCGCGTCGAGCGTCTGCGCGCCCGTGAGCGGGAGGCCAGCCAGCGCGCTGGGGCCGACGCCCCTTCAGCCGACGTCATCACGATGCCGCGGCGTGATCGCGATGCGGCCCCGGCCGCGCCTGCCGCCGAAGCAGCAGGACCGTCCGCCGAAACGCGCATCAATGCCTATCCTGTCAGCAATCCCGATGTCACCGCTGGCCTCCTCCAAGTGGCTAAGCTGGACCCGGAATTCGATCCGGAATCCTTCGTGACCGGTGCCGGCCGCGCCTACGAAATGATCGTGTCCGCGTTTGCCGAGGGCAATCGCCGCATGCTGAAGGATTTGCTGAGCAAGGACGTCTTTGACGGGTTCAGCTCTGCGATCGCGGATCGGGAAGCGCGCGGCGAGGTGCTGGACCAGCAGTTCGTCGGCATCAAGAAGGCCGACATTGTCGACGCCGAAGTCAAGAACGGCACCGCCGCGTTGACCGTGCGCTTCATCAGCGAACTGATCTCCGCGACGCGCGACAAGGCCGGCGAGGTCATCGCGGGCGATGCGCAGAAGATCAAGGATGTGACCGACATCTGGATTTTCAGCCGGGACGTCTCGTCCGCAAAGGCGCTCAGCAATCCAAACTGGCGATTGGTCGCGACACAGGCCCCGAATTAGATCAGAATCGAACTCTGGGCGGCACACTGAGTGATCCGCCCAAAGTTTTGTTGGGCATAGCGGCGCGGGCACTGGGGGCGCGTCATGAGCATCGCAAGGTGTCGATCGTCCCAGTGGAGGCGCGCCGGTCTCCCGTTCGCGGCCGCAATTCTGATAAGCTCAGCCGGATTTCATCTTGGCGCCGAGCCCGCGATGGCCGGAACATCGACCCCTATGAAGACGAACGCGGTGAACTTCGACCCGATAGCGTTCAGCGACATCCCCGGCTGGGCGGATGATGATCATCTTGCCGCCTGGAAAGCCTTTGTCGCCTCGTGCGGTCCCGTTCTGAGCACGTCGGCATCCGGCCCGAAAGCCGGTGAACCCACCTACAAGAAAAACCTCCTTCAAGTCTGCAAACTGGCTCTTGCCCAGGACCAGGCTGCCGGCATTCGCACGCGCAAGGCAGCGCGCGCCTTCTTCGAGCGCCACTTCCGCCCGCATAGCGTCGCTGGCGCGAAAGATTCGGGCCTGCTGACCGGCTATTACGAACCGTTGCTCAAGGGCTCGCGCGTCCGCACAGCCGAATTCCCCATCCCGATCTATCGCCGTCCGCCCGATCTCGTGAACATGGTTGCGGAAAGCGAACGCGGAGCCAAATCGTCTGCGCCGACGCATATGCGCAAGACCGATGCGGGACTGAAGCCGTTTCCGACCCGTGCCGAGATCGAGCAGGGTGGGCTCGCGGGCCAGGACCTTGAGCTCATGTACTTCAAGGACCCCGTCGACGTGTTCTTCATGCAGGTGCAAGGCTCAGGACGGGTTGAGTTGCCCGGCGGCGAGAAGGTGCGCGTGTCCTACGACGGCAAGAACGGATACCCTTACACGTCGATCGGCCGCGCGCTGATCGCATCGCGCGAAATCAGCGCTGAGGTCATGTCGCTACAGGCTCTGAAGCAATGGCTGCGCGCCAACGTCGAACGCGCCCGCTCCGTGATGTGGAAGAATGAATCGTATGTCTTCTTCCGTGAGCTGACCGGCGACGATGGCAAAGGCCCGATCGGCGCCAACAACATCCCGTTGCAGCCCCGGCGCAGTCTTGCGGTCGATACCTCGTACTACGCGCTCGGCACGCCGATTTTCGTCGATGCTCCGGAGCTGACGCACGCAACGAAATCCGGAGGCTTCCACCGGCTGATGATCGCCCACGACGTCGGCTCCGCGATCAAGGGACCGGAGCGGGGCGACATCTATTTCGGCTCGGGTGATGAGGCGGGCCGTCTCGCGGGCGTGACCAAGCAGAAGGGCCATTTCATCGTTTTATTGCCGGTCAGCGATGCCGCGAAACCTCAAGCCGCGGGCGGCGTGCCGTGAAGAAGCCGCACGGCAAAGGCGGCCGCAAAGGTCACGCGTCCGACGAGGACGATGACGCCGTTTGGAAATACGCAGCCGCCACGATCGAGCCGCTGAAACGCGCCAAGGGTCGCTTGCATGTGAGCGAACGCGCGACCACCGAGCCTCTGAAAGCCAAGATGGCGCCGAAACAGGACCACGCTCACAAATCGCAGGTCTTGAAGCACGATAACGTCAAGCCTGCGCCGGCTGCTCCCATCGCGCCCGCGCGCCGAGTTGCGCCGGATCTCGCGGACTTCGACCGCAAACACGTGCGTAAGATACGCGGCGGCCGCACCGAGATCGAAGCCCGTGTCGACCTTCACGGTCTCCGGCAAAGCGAGGCGCACGCCGCGCTCCGCGCGTTTCTGTTCCGCTGTCAAAGCCGGGGTCTGCGCTTCGTGCTCGTCATCACCGGCAAGGGCAAGCCCGGCTCGGCGTCCGAGGCGGGCTATCGCAATCCGGAGAATGAACGCGGCGTGCTGAAGCGCAATGTTCCCCGCTGGCTGGAAGAGCCGGACGTTCGCACCATCGTCGTCAGCTACACGACGGCCGCGATCCAGCACGGCGGCGAAGGCGCGATCTACGTGCATCTCCGCGCCCGGCACCGCGTCTAGAGTGCTTCCGGAAAAGTGGGAACAAAGATCTAGCGCGATCGTGTCAGAAACACGTTTCCTGCAGCTTCTGCAGCGCAATGCCGACGCCTGACAGCGAATACGTATCCGTAACCGTTCCTTGATCGGATGCGATCATGACGGTCATCGAGCTGCCCTTGCGCATCGCTTCGATGAGCTTCAATTCCTGCGTCGAGTCCGAGACGAAGGCGCGGTCGTTCGATCCGAACAGCTTGAATCCACCTGCGCCGACGGACGCGGTCCCCTGTGTGCTTTTCTTGATCTGAAATCCCATGCGGAAGCTGACTTCGCTTCGGATTCCATCCTTCGGCCATGCGGAGATATATGCGCGCGGCGCCTCGCGCTGAGCATTGTCGGACGTGCTCGACTTCGCCTCGCTCGTGACGAAACAAAAGAGATGCGGCGTCTCGGAATCAGTGAGCAGCTCCCAATCTCCGAACGTGTCGACGCGCGCCATCGTCTCGGCGTGAAGCTGCGACGATGCGGCGGCGACGAAAAAACATAAAGCCGCGAGAATGCTCCGCGGTCCGTGCATCAAGGTCCCCCTTCGCCGATCGGACGATCGGCGAAACGTGCCAGAGATTTAACGCGGTCATACATCACGATCGCGCCGGCCATCGCAACATTGATGCAAAAGCGCGTGGGGATTTTGATGACATAGTCGCAGCGTTCGACCAGTGGCTCCGACAGCGACCCGAGCTCAGGCCCGAGCACATAAGCGGCGCGCAGCGGATGCCGGAAACTCGGAAGGTCGATTGCACCGTCCAGAAGCTCGATCCCGACCAGCTTGCAGCCGCCCGGCAGCGCCATGTCGTCGAGCGTCGCCCAGTTGTAATGCGGCAGATGCAATTGGCTCTTGGACGTATCGGCGTGCGCCTCGACGGCCTTGTAGGTTGCGCCGACGGTGAAGGTAAAACTTGCCCCGAACGCATGTGCCGATCGCATCAGGTTGCCAAGATTGAGCGACTTTGACATGCGTTCGGCTCCGATGGCGAAATAGCCCTTCGGATGCGGTGGCCAAGTCGTTGCGTTTCTTGACATTGCCTCGCGCTCGTGTGTGTCAGAGATGGGTCTAGAGTGCTTCCGGAAAAGCGGGAACCGGTTTTCCGAAAAGAAGCACGACAAACAAAAAGCTAGAGTCGGGGAGCGTTTCAACGAAACGCGGAAGGCTCTAGCGGCAAGGGACGTCACATATGAAGGCAGCTCTTTGCAAGAGCCTTGATGGTCCGCAGAGCCTCATCATCGAAAAACTGCCGGAGCCTGTGCTTAAACCAGGCCAGGCGCTGGTCAACGTCAAAGCTGTCGGGCTGAACTTCGCCGATACGCTCATCACGCGCGGCAAATACCAGTTCAAGCCCGAGCTGCCGTTCGCGCCCGGCGCCGAAATGGCAGGCGTCGTCGAGGCCGTGGCCGACCGCTCTTCGGGCGTCGCGCCCGGTCAGCGTGTGATGGCCTATGTGAACTGGGGCGGGGCTGCGGAGAAAATTGCGGTCGACGCACAAGCTCTCATTCCCGTTCCCGACGATGTGCCCTTGGCGGTCGCGGCCGGGCTTTCCGTCACCTACGGCACGGCGATGCATGGCCTGCGCGATCGCGGCCGCTTGTCGGAAGGTGAGACCGTCGTCGTCACTGGCGCGGCCGGCGGCGCCGGACAGGCGGCCATCGAAATCGCCAAGCTCATGAACGCCCGTGTCATTGCCGTCGCCTCGTCTGCTGAGAAATGCGAAATCGCGATGCGGGCCGGTGCCGACGAAGCCATCATTTTTCCCGGCGGTGATCTCAAATCGGAAATCCGCACGCGCACGGCCGGAAACGGTGCCGATGTCATCTACGATTGCATCGGCGGCGAAGCCGCCGAACCGATGGTTCGTGCGCTCGCTTGGCAGGGACGTTTCCTCGTCGTCGGATTCGCGGCGGGAGAAATTCCGAAGATACCGCTCAATCTCCTTCTGTTGCGCGGCGCGGAGATGGCGGGCGTGTTCTGGGGCGAGTCGGTGCGCCGCGATCCGGATCGCCACCGTGCCAACATGCGCCAGCTTCTCGATTGGGTCGCGGCGGGCCAGCTTTCGCCGCGCATCCACGCGACCTATCCGCTCGAGCAGATCGTCGAGGCGCTGGGCGTGCTGGAGCGTCGCGAGGCAACGGGAAAAGTCGTGCTGACGATCGACTGAGCAACACGCACGCTAATCATCGTGATCACCAGTTCGCTTCGCCGTCCTCGCTCAGAAATTCCATGCCGCGCACCGGAAAGCGATCTTCGATCCCGTACGGCCCGCCGCCGACGCTCGGCCGCGATGACATCAACAACGTGCGCGTCACGAAGAACGGCTCGGAGCGGTATCCGCTGTAACGCGACAGAAACCGCGCCACAGCCTCCGCATTCGAATGCTTGAGGCGCGCCAGCGTCACATGCGGACGGAATGCCCGCGTTTCGGGCGCAAGACCGGCGTTGCGCGCGGCCTTCTCATGTGCCCGCGCAAGATCGTCGAGTTTCGCATTGGGCTCCATGCCCGCCCAGATCGAATGCGGATCATCGCCGCCGAATGCGCCGAGCCCGGTAATCCGAAGCTCGAAGCCGTCGACGTCGATGCTCGCGAGATTGGCGATGAACTCGCGCGCCTTGGCATTATCGATGTCGCCCGCGAACCTGAGCGTGATGTGATAGTTTTCAGGCGAGATCCACCGCGCGCCGGGCAATGGCAGACGCAGACGATGAAGCTCGTCACGAATTTCGTCGGGGATCTCGATGGCGGTGAAAAGGCGAGGCATCGGGAACCTCCTTATCTGCAGAATAGCGAAAGAACGGTGACGGCTATTTTGCCGCTGTCTTCCGCTGCGAGATACGCTGAACCAGCGCTTCCACGTCGGGCAGAATGCGTTTGACGACTTCGCCGATGCCGCTCGCGGTCGGATGCAACCCGTCCGGCTGGGAAAACCCCGGGTCCAGCGCCACGCCGTCGAGGAAAAACGGATACAGTGAGACGTCGTATTTGGCGGCGAGGCCTGTGTAGATCGCGTCGAACGCCTTGACGTAATCATCGCCCCAATTGTTCGGCGCTTTCATGCCGGTGAGAAGAACGGGCACGTCCAGCGACTTGAGCGAAGCGAGCATCTTGTCGAGGTTGGCGCTGGGTTCCTTGGGATCGATCCCGCGCAACGCATCGTTGGCGCCGAGTTCGAGGATGACGCCGTCCGGCTTCGGCTGCATCGCCCAGTCGAATCGGCGAAGGCCATCCGCCGTCGTGTCACCCGAAACGCCAGCATTGACGACGGTGACCTTGTAGCCCTTCGCCTGAAGCGCCATTTGAAGCTGCGCCGGAAACGACTCGCTGGCCTTGACGCCGTAGCCTGCCGTAAGGCTATCGCCGAACGCGACGAGGGTGACGGGTTGCGCCTCGTCGGCCGATACCGAAAACGGCGCGACGATCGCCGCCACGCCAACAGCCACCAGAATTGAGAGGGCAAATGTCACGACCAACGCCGGAGCCGTTCGAAGCCTGTGGCGCACGTTCATTTTTCGGCCCCACCGTTCACGCAAATCATTGATCTGACGTAGAGCTTCGATTTCCGAGTGACAAGTCCCGGATAATGACAAAATCCAGCGTGCGCATTGAGCAAGGCGGCCAGAATTTGAGCGATTCCATTATTCAACTCGACAATGTGCATCTGACGCTGACGAGCAAAGCCGGCCCGGTGCACATCCTGCGCGGCGTCTCGCTCGATATTCCGGCCGGGCAGCCGGCGGCGATCGTCGGTCCTTCGGGCTCCGGAAAAACCTCGCTCCTGATGGTGATGGCGGGCCTCGAACGCGCGAGCAGCGGGTCGGTCGCGATTGCAGGGCGTGAGCTGACGCGATTGTCGGAGGACGATCTCGCCGTGCTTCGCGGCGCCGAGATGGGCATCATCTTCCAATCGTTCCATCTCGTCCCGACGATGACCGCGCTCGAGAACGTCGCCTTGCCGATGGAGCTGGCGGGCGAAGCGGACGCCTATAAGAACGCGCGCGAGCTTTTGAAGGAAGTCGGCCTCGCGGCGCGCGTGGAACACTATCCCGCCGAGCTGTCAGGCGGCGAACAACAGCGTGTCGCCATTGCGCGCGCCCTCGTTCGCGAACCGCGCATCATCTTCGCCGACGAGCCGACAGGCAATCTCGATGGCGGCACCGGCCGCCAGATCGTCGATCTTCTGTTTGGTCTGCGCCGCCGTCGTAACGCAACGCTGGTGATCGTCACGCACGATGATCGCCTGGCGCACATGGCCGACCGCATCATCCGCATGTCCGACGGGTCCGTTGCGTCTGATGAATCGACGAGGTCCTCGGCCGTTCGCGCGGTGTCGCCGTGACGCTCGTCTTGGATCCGCGTGTAAACCTCGCACCGTCTCGCTGGGCAAGCTTGAAAACCGTCCTGAAACTCGGCGTTCGCGAGTTGCGCGGCGGGCTCAAAGGCTTTCGCATCTTCATCGCCTGCCTCGCGCTGGGCGTGATGGTGATCGCAGCCGTCGGAGCCCTTGCCGACGCCTTGCGCGCGGGCCTCGCAAGTCAGGGTGAAACCATTCTCGGCGGCGATGTCACGTTCGCGCGCATGCACATCCGCGCCACGCCCGACGAGCGGTCGAACTTCCAAAATCTCGGTCGCGTCAGCGAAACTTCGACATTGCGCACGATGGCGCGCCGCCTCGATGGATCGGATCAGGCTCTTGCGGAGCTGAAAGCCGTCGACGCCGCTTATCCGCTCTCCGGCGAGACGACGATCGAAGGCGGCAAATCCTTCCGCGAAGCCATCGTCGACAACGGCGGAGTCGTCGATCCGATTCTGCTCGAGCGGCTGGGCCTGAAGGTCGGGGATCGCTTTCGCGTCGGGCAGGCGGAGATCGACGTCACGGGCGTCTTGCAGGCCGAACCCGATGCCGTCGCAGATCGCCTGACGTACGGTCCGCGCATATTTGTTTCGCTGGCGACGCTCGATAAAACCGCGCTCGTGAAACCCGGAACGCTCATCCGCTGGCGCTACGCGGTCAAGCTTCCGCCCGATGCGCCGTCGGATAAGGAAACGCTCACGAACCTGCGCAAATCCGTCGAGCAGAAAATGCCGGCGGCTGGCTTTACAAGTCTCGACCGTTACGATCCGTCACCCCAGATCACGCGCACGCTCGATCGCCTGCGTCAGTTCCTGATTCTGATCGGGCTGGCCTCGCTGCTGGTCGGCGGCGTCGGCATCGCCAGCGCCGTCGCAACCTTCATCGACAAACGCGTGAAGGTCGTCGCAACGCTGCGCAGCCTCGGGGCGTCCGGCACGCAGATCATCGGCATCTTTCTGGTGCAGATCATCTTGATGAGCGCGATCGGTATCGCCATCGGCCTAGCGCTCGGCGTCGCCGTGCCGCCGCTGGTCGAGAACTTCTATGGCGACCTGCTGCCCGTCCGCACCGGAATTGAAGTTTCGCCTCAGAGCCTCGGCCTCGCGGCGCTCTATGGCTTGCTGGTGGCGCTCATTTTCGCGCTTTGGCCGTTGGGCCGCGTCGAAAACGTCCGCGCCGCCGTTCTTTTCCGGGATTCGATCAACGCGGTCACCGGTTGGCCGCGCCGCTCGATCGTCGTCGCGACCGTATCATTGGCAACCTTGTTGTTCGCCGTTGCCGTTGCGACGTCCGAGCCGCATTACATCGCCGTCTACATTGCGATCAGCCTTGTGGTGATGCTCTCGGTTTTCGGATGGCTTGGCGGCGCCATCGCGCGTCTCGTCAGACGGGTTCCACGGCCGAAGTCGCCGGAACTCGCGTTAGCTTTGCGCAACATCGCGGCCCCCGATGGCCTGACGCGCTCCGTCATTCTATCGCTTGGAACAGGCCTGTCATTGCTGGTCGCCGTTGCGTTGGCGAATGCCTCGCTCGTGTCGGATCTCAATGACCGCCTTCCCGAGCAAGCGCCGGATTACTTCCTGCTCGACATCCCGCCCGATGAGTTCGATGCGGTGAAAGCCAAAATCCTTGGCGACATTTCCGGCACCAAGCTCATCGACGCACCGATGCTGCGCGGCCGCCTCGTCGCGATCAAAGGAACGCCGGTCGAGCAGGCGAAAGTTCCAGCCGACGCCCAGTGGGTGCTCAACGGCGACCGCGGCCTGAGTTACGCCGACGCAATTCCCGAGGGATCGACGCTGACCGCCGGCACATGGTGGGCGAAGGACTACCAAGGTCCGCCGCTGGTGTCGTTCGAACGCGATCTCGCCAAAAAGCTTGGCCTCGAAATCGGCGACGGCGTGACGGTCAACGTCCTTGGCCGCAACGTCGAGGCCAAAGTCGCCAACCTGCGCGAAGTCAATTGGGAGAGCCTGGCGCTCAACTTCATCATGGTCTTTTCGCCCAACACGCTGCAGGGCGCGCCGCATAACATGCTGGCGACCCTGCGGCTTCCGCACGGAACGCCACGATCGGCGGAAACCGCGATGGTGCGCGACATGGGCAAGGCCTACCCGTCCGTCACCGCGATCCGCGTGCGCGACGCCATCGACCAGTTCAACAAGATCCTCGCCAAAGTCATGATTGCCGTGCAGGCGGCGGGCAGCGTGACTCTGGCGGCGGGCGCTTTGGTGCTGGCGGGCGCCCTCGCGACGGCTCAGCGCCGCCGCATCCTGGAAGCCGTCATCTTGAAGACGATCGGCGCCCGCCGGCGCCAGATTCTGAAGGCGCACGCGTTTGAATATGCGCTGCTGGCGCTGATCGCGGCGCTCGTCGCCATCGCTCTCGGCGGCCTGATCGCCTGGGTCGCGGTCACCTGGATCATGGAGATCGACTTCGTTTTCTCGGTGAATGCCGTTTTGGAGACGCTCGCCGTCGCCGCCCTGATGATCACCGCGTTCGGCGGCATCGGCACCTGGGCCGTTCTGAGGGCCCCACCCGTGCCATATCTCCGGACGGAGTAAAAAATTAAACTCTGGGTTTCAGAGGCCTTGAAAGCTTGGCCCACTGAGATCATATCTTGCGCAGGTGCGGCGGATTTGCGCCGCTTCAAACGAGGATTTTACGACAATGGCTGAAGTTTTTACGCGTCCGACTGGGCCAATCGGCGGCGCGAGAACATCCGGCGCATTAGACCAGGGGCTGCGCTCCTTCATGCTCGGCACCTACAACTATATGGCTCTCGGCGTGGCCGGCACCGCTGTCGTCGTGATGCTGTTGATGGCCAACCCGGCCGTCATGCAGGCGATCGCGCTCGGACCGATGAAGTGGGTGATCTTCGCCGCGCTTCTGGGTCTCGGCTGGTTTGCCCCCCGTCTGTTCTTCTCGGGTAGCACCGCGCTCGCGCACGGCGCCTTCTGGGCGTACTGCGCACTCTGGGGCGTCCTGATCTCGCCGATGATCGAAATGTTCGTCGCGCGCGGCCTTTCGGGCCTGATCGGTCAGGCCTTCTTCATCGCGGCGGCGACGTTCGCGGCGACGAGCCTCATCGGTTACACGACCAAGAAGGACATGACCGGCTGGAGCGGCTTCCTGTCGATGGCGTCGATCGGCCTGATCATCGCGATGCTGGTGAGCTTCTTCTTCATCACCGACCCGGGTACGAGCAAGACCGTCAGCCTGCTCATCTCGTCGGTCGTCGTGCTGCTCTTCTCGGTCATGACGGCGTTTGAGACGCAGGCGATCAAGTCGATGTACATCGAGAATGCGTCTCACGGCAGCGAGGATGCCCTGAAGCGCTCTTCGATCTTCGGTGCGTTCATGCTGTACGGTTCTTTCATCACGATGTTCATCCACATCCTGAACATCCTGGGTCTGATGAACAGCGACAGCAATTAACGTCAGACGAAATATCGAATGCGAAAGGCCCCGAAAATTCGGGGCCTTTTTTATATCCGCGCTACCGTCGCTGCTCAGGAATTGACCAGATCGAGCCTGTCTTCGAGCACGCTGAGCACGCGTTTGAGATCGTGCCCGCGCTTCATGATCAGGCCACCCGCCGCGATGACGCTATAGGCGCCCTGCTTGCGCGCGAGGCGCAAATCCTTCTCGATCCGGTAGAGCGGATATTCGCACGAGCGCCGGAAGACGGAAAAAACGGCTTTATCGCGCAACAGATCGATCGCGTAATCGCGCCATGCTCCGGACGCGACCTTGCGCCCGTAAAGATCAAGGATGGCGGCAAGTTCATGCCTGTCGAAGGAAGTCGGCCGGTTTGGCTCGGAACCGTGCGTTTCGGGAGCCGCGTGATGCCCCGCGCGTCGCGGGCGGAAAACTATCGGATCGGTTGTCTCGCTCAAATCGAGTCGTCCGTTGCTGACCTTTTCTGAGGATCGCCCCAATACTTGGCGAAAGCAAGAACTCGCTTATTGCGATAGCTTGTAGAGACTCCTTTGCACCGAATTACCTCGCATCCGACAAATTCGCGACGACCAACTGGCCACAATCCGCCGTATTAAAACGCGATAGAGATAACGGTTGACCGAGACCTTGCTTCACAACCGGCTCTGGACACTCAGCCCCCCAGCCCCCCGGGGCCACAGTTTCGGAGCTAGGTCTCGGCAACCCTCCTGATTACCCTCTCCTGTCTTGGCTTCCCCGTCCAAGACAATCCCTGCCAGATACCCTTCAAGGGCCGGATCGATCCGGCCCTTTTTTCGTGTCGCATGACAGGATCGTTATTTGAGACAACGAGAAAAACTGTGATTATATCAAGTTACGCTGAAGCGAAAATGGATAGCGATCGCAGGATGATAGCACGTGCACGGAAACCGGCCGCCAAGGCGCCGCCCAAGTCTGCAATCAACCCGTTGACGGCCAAATGGAATAGCGAGTTCGGGCTTCCGCCATTCGACAAAATCGAAGCTCGCCACTTCAAGCCCGCGCTCGAAGCCGCCTTCCGCCAGCACAAGGAAGAGATCGAAAAGATCGCGTCGAATCCGGCCAAGCCGACATTCGCAAATACGATTCTGGCCCTCGAGAAGAGCGGCTGGCAGCTCTCCAGCATCGCCTCCGTTTTCTGGAATATCGAGGGCTCCAACTCGACTCCGGAATTGCAGGAAGTCGCGCGCGATATGGCTCCGCGGTTCGCGGCACATGAAACGCGAATTCTCCTCGACAAGCGTCTGTTCAAGCGAATCGCTGACCTTTACGAGCGCCGCGAGTCGCTGAAGCTCAGCGACGAAGATCGCCGCGTGCTGGAACGCCATCATCTCGAATTCGTCCGCGCCGGGGCGCGCCTGTCGCCTGCGGAAAAATCGCGCGTCAAGGAAATCAACGCCCGGCTCGCGACGCTCGTCACGCAGTTCATGCAGAACGTTCTGAAGGACGAGCAGTCCTGGCGGCTCGTTCTCGAAGACGAGACCGATCTCGCGGGCCTGCCGTCGACGCTGCAGGAAAGCGCCGAGCGTGCCGCCGCCGATGCCAAGGTCGATGGCAAGGGAATGATCACGCTGGCACGCTCCAGCGTCGAAGGATTTTTGACGTTTTCCAGCCGCCGCGATCTGCGCGAGCAGGCTTTCGAAGCCTGGGTCAAGCGCGGCGCTCACGACGGCGATACCGACAACCGTCAGATCGTTGCCGAGGCCGTTGCGCTCCGCAGCGAATATGCGCGGCTGATGGGATTCAAATCCTTCGCCGAGTTCAGCCTGCAGGACACGATGGCGAAAACGCCGGACGCGGTCGACGATCTGCTGCAAGGCGTCTGGCGCAAAGCCGTCAAGCGCGCTGGCGAAGAGCACGATGCGCTTCTCGCCGAAGCCCGTGCAAGCGGCGATAATTCGCTCATCATGCCGTGGGACTGGCGCTACTACGCCGAGAAGGTGCGCAAAGCCAAATTCGATTTCGACGAGTCGAAGCTCCGGCCGTACCTGCAGCTCGACAACATGATCCGCGCCGCATTCGGTTGCGCGACGCGGCTGTTCGGCCTGCGATTCAAGGAACGGACCGACCTGCCGCGCTATCATCCCGAAGTCCGGGTCTGGGAAGTCCTGAACAAGTCCGGCGATCATGTCGGCATCTTCATGGGCGATTATTTCGCACGGCCCTCGAAGCGGTCCGGCGCCTGGATGTCGGCATTCCGCTCGCAGCATAAGCTGGCGAAAGGCCAGTCGCCGGTCATCATCAATGTCCTGAACTTCGCCAAGGGCGCTGACGGCGAACCTGCTCTGCTGTCATTCGACGATGCGCGCACGCTATTCCACGAATTCGGCCACGCTCTGCACGGCCTGTTGTCGGATGTCAGCTATCCGTCGATCTCCGGAACCGCCGTCTCGCGCGATTTCGTCGAACTGCCATCGCAGCTTTATGAGCATTGGCTGTCGACGCCGGAAGTGCTCGAAAAGCACGCGCTGCATTACAAGACCGGCAAGCCGATGCCGAAAGCGCTGCGCAATCGCCTGTTCGCCGCGCGTAATTTCAATCAGGGTTTTGCGACGGTCGAATATACGTCGTCGGCGCTGGTCGACATGGCGCTCTATTCTGCCAATGGCAATCCCATCGGCGACGTCGAAGGCTTCGAGCGCGAGACGCTCAAAGACATCGGCATGCCGGACGAGATCGTGATGCGCCACCGCATCCCGCATTTCATGCACATCATGTCGGGCTATGCGGCGGGCTACTACAGCTATCTGTGGTCCGAAGTGATGGACGCCGATGCGTTCGAAGCGTTTGAGGAAGCGGGCGACGTGTTCCATCGTCCGACCGCGAAAAAGCTCTATGAGTTCATCTATTCGGCGGGCAATCGCCGCGATCCGCATGCGGCCTATGTCGCGTTCCGCGGCCGTCCGCCGAAGATCGATGGGTTGCTGAAAAAGCGAGGCCTGGCGGCTTAACTTTTTGCGCATTTAAATTCGACGCCATGGCCGGGCTTGACCCGGCCATCCAGAGCCGATTGTTCCGGAGATTGAGTGTCGCGCTCTGGATGGCCGCCTCGGAGGGCGGCCATGCCGTATAGAGGGCAACAAGCGTCAGAGCCTACCACAGGCCCGCGAGAGTTCCGCCGATGATCGGGCCGCTGCGGTCCTCCTGCAGGAGCACCACGATCTTCTGAACTTCGGCCTGCATCAATGCAGCGCGCGGAAGCTGGATCGCAAGCGGCTGTCCCTTCCAGATTCCGATCGGCGTCAGCTCACGCACGATGTTCTTGTACGTAAGCTGCTTGCCCTGGTTCTCGCCGTCCTTGACGTCGACCGTACCGGACGTTTGCACGACACCAAGCCAGATCGTCGCCTCGCGCGGTCCGTGCCCGGCTTCCTCTCCGCCGAGCGCGAAGTTCAGCGTGTTCCGCTCCTGCCAGAAACGGATCGGAATGTGCCGCGGTCCGACCTTGTCCGACGTCCGCTCGATTGCGCTCTGAATTTCGGCTTCCGATGCGCCGTTGACGTGAACTTCGCCGTTGACGATCGCTTGCGGCGTATAGATGGCGCCGTCGCCACGGGCGCGGGCATAGTTGCGCTGCCGCTCGCTGTTGCGCGGTGAACCAAACGTGTCTTTCCAGCCGAGATAATTCCAGTAATCGACGGGGAACGTCAGCGCGATGATCGACGGGTCAGCGGCAAGCTTGTCGAGCAGCGCATCCGCCGGCGGGCAAGATGAGCAACCTTGGCTCGTGTACAGCTCGACGACAGCTCGCACGGGCGTAGCGGGCTGTCCCTCCTCGCCAGCGGGTTGAGCTGCGAGAGACGACGCGGTGGCGACGGCGAATACGGGCGCCAGGACTGCTGCCAGAAGACTATCGCGAAAACGCATTTCTGCTCGCCCTAGTCGTGCTTCGTATGGGAAGCACGACAAAACAAAAGAGCCGAAGTCTTTCCGCAGTCGGAAAACCCCAGCGAGGTGATGCTGTCACCTCTGATCTTTCTTACTCTCTAGCGTGATGGCCAGAAAGTGAAAGCCCGGAAAGCCCTGTCACGAACGGGTGAGGAGCGCGGTATTCATCTTAACGCGACGACGCCGGCAGCAAAAAGGGGCGCAGCGCGCCCCTTTGTTTATCGCGATCGGTGAAAACCTGCTTACGCCGCCAGATTGCGCAGCACGTAATGCAGAATGCCGCCGTTCTTGAAGTACTCGATCTCGTCCAGCGTATCGATACGGCAGAGCACCGGCACGTCAAACGACGTTCCATCGGCCCGCGTGATCGACAGATTGACGGTCTCGCGCGGCTTCACCTTGGCGAGGCCCCGGATCGTGACCGTCTCGTCGCCCTTGAGCCCGAGCGTCTGCCACGAGGTGCCATCCTGGAACGTGAACGGCGCGACGCCCATGCCGACGAGGTTCGAACGATGGATGCGCTCGAACGACTGCGCAACGACGGCGCGCACGCCAAGCAGGTTGGTGCCTTTTGCTGCCCAGTCGCGCGATGAGCCGTTGCCGTATTCGATACCGGCGAACACGACCAGCGGCACGTTCTCCTGTTCGTAGAGCATGGCGGCATCGTAGATCGCCATCTCCTTGCCCGACGGATAATGGATCGTCAGGCCGCCTTCCTTCACGTTGCCGTTGGCGTCCTTCACCATCGCGTTCTTGATGCGGATGTTGGCGAACGTGCCGCGCATCATGACTTCGTGGTTGCCGCGCCGCGTACCGTACTGGTTGAAGTCGACGGGCTGCACGCCGTGATCGAGCAGATAGCGTCCGGCCGGGCTGGACGTCTTGATCGATCCGGCGGGCGAGATGTGGTCGGTGGTGATCTTGTCGCCGAACAGCCCGAGAATGCGCGCATTCACGACATCGCCGACCGGCTTCGCATCGCGCGCGATGCTCTGGAAGTAGGGCGGGTTCTGAACGTAGGTCGACTCGCCGTTCCAGCCGTAGGTGAGCCCGCCGCCGATCGCGATCGACTGCCAGTTCGTGTCACCCTTGAACACGTCGGCGTAGCGCGCCTTGAACATGTCGCGCGTGATGTTCTCGGCGATGAACTTCTGGATTTCCTGCGAGGTCGGCCAGATGTCCTTGAGATAGACGGCCTTGCCGTCGCTGCCGGTTCCGATTGGATCTTTCGTCAGATCCTTGAGCACGGTCCCCGCCAACGCATGCGCGACGACGAGCGGCGGCGAGGCGAGATAGTTTGCCTGCACGTCAGGGCTGACACGGCCTTCAAAATTGCGGTTGCCCGAAAGAACCGCCGCCGCGACGATGCCGTTGTCGTTAATCGCCTTCGACAACTCCGGCGCCAGCGGTCCCGAGTTCCCGATGCAGGTGGTGCAGCCGAAGCCGACGAGATTGAAACCGATCTTGTCGAGATAGGTCTGCAATCCCGACTGCGCGAGATAAGCGGCGACGACCTGCGATCCAGGCGCGAGCGATGTTTTCACCCACGGCTTGCTCGTCAATCCGCGCGCGACGGCATTGCGGGCGAGAAGCCCGGCTGCGATCAGAACGCTCGGGTTCGACGTGTTCGTGCAGCTCGTGATCGCCGCGATGACGACGTCGCCATGCCCGATGTCGTAGGCTTTGCCCTCGACCGGAACGCGCTTCTCAAGCTCGCCCGGCTTCTTGTATTCCGACGCCAGCGCGGTCTCGAACCCGCTCTTGATGTCGCCGAGCGCGAGCCGGCCTTCCGGCCGCTTCGGTCCAGCCATCGACGGCACCACGTCGCCGAGATCGAGCGCCAGCGTGTCGCTGAACACCGGATCGGCGGAGCCCGACTCGCGGAACAGGCCCTGCGCCTTCGAGTAGGCTTCGACGAGCGCAATGCGATGCGCATCGCGTCCCGAGATCATGAGATAATTGATGGTCTCCGAGTCGACCGGGAAGAACCCGCACGTCGCACCGTATTCCGGCGCCATGTTGCCGATCGTCGCCCGGTCGGCGAGCGTCATGCTGTCGAGGCCGGGACCGTAGAATTCGACGAATTTGCCGACGACGCCCTTTTTGCGCAGCATCTGCGTAACGGTCAGGACGAGGTCCGTCGCCGTCACGCCTTCGTTGAGCTTGCCAGTCAGGCGGAAGCCGATGACTTCCGGAATGAGCATCGACTGCGCCTGCCCGAGCATCGCCGCTTCCGCTTCGATGCCGCCGACGCCCCAGCCGAGCACGGCAAGGCCGTTGACCATCGTCGTATGGCTGTCGGTGCCGACGAGCGTGTCGGGATAGGCGACGGTCGAGCCGTCGGGCAACTGCTTCGTCCAGACCGTTTGCGCCAGGTATTCGAGATTGACCTGATGGCAGATGCCGGTGCCGGGCGGCACGACGCGGAAATTATGAAACGCGCCCTGGCCCCATTTCAGGAAGTTATAGCGTTCGCCGTTGCGCGCGTATTCCAGCGCCACGTTGTCGGCGAGCGCCTTCGGCGTTCCGAATTCATCGACGATGACCGAATGGTCGATGATGAGATCGACCGGCACCAGCGGATTGATCTTGGACGGATCGCCGCCGAGCTTCGTCATGCCGTCGCGCATCGCCGCGAGATCGACGACGGCCGGAACGCCGGTGAAGTCCTGCATCAGGACCCGCGCCGGACGGAAGCCGATCTCCTTTTCCTTTTTGCCCTTGTTATCGAGCCAATCGGCCATGGCCGCGATGTCGGCTTTCGTCACCGTGCGTCCGTCTTCATGACGCAGCAGGTTCTCGAGCAGAACCTTCATCGAATAAGGGAGCTTGGAAATGCCCTTGAGGCCGTTGGCCTCGGCATCGGGCAGCGAATAGTAAACGTAGGGCTTGCCCTCGACAGTGAGGGTCTTGCGGCAATTGAAGCTGTCGTTGGATGTAGGTGTGAGTGCGCTCAAGGTCAGGCCTCCGAAGTTAGGACGAAGGGCTGCGCCGCCGGAGTGCCGGCGGATCGAGGACATCCCGCGACATCGCTGACGATGCCGCGCGATCCCCGCTTTTGCGCTAGCGAAGGATACAACGTGCCTTTTATATAATCCTTCAAAAAAGTGAACCCCTTCACGTTTTGGCGATGGCGTCGCAGGCAAAATGCAGCAGCCATCGTTCATTTTGCAGTCACGGAAACCGTCCCTGTGCAACTCATTGCCGAAGACTTGGTCATAGAGCGGGGCGGCCGCATCGTTATCGATGGCCTGTCGTTTTCGGTTTCCGAGGGGGAAACCCTGGTCCTGTCGGGAGCGAACGGCGCGGGCAAGACGACCTTGCTCCGAACGATTGCGGGTTTCATCCGCCCCGCGAGCGGAACGGTCCGGCTCGACGGCGGTGACGGCGAACTGACGATCACGGAGCAGGCGCACGTCGTTGGTCATGCCAACGCTATCAAGTCGAGCATGACGGTTTTCGAAAACGCTGTCTTCTGGGCGGAATATCTCGGCGGACAAGCGGCGAGCACCGAGCGGATCGAGCGCGCGCTTCATCACTTCGGCTTGGAAGATCTCGTGGAATTTCCGGCGGCTTATCTTTCAGCCGGACAACGGCGGCGGCTTGGCCTCGCGCGTCTTTTGCTTGCGCCACGCACGCTCTGGCTTCTCGACGAGCCGACCGTATCGCTCGATATCGCGTCGTCCGACCGGCTCGTGGCCGCGGTCAATGATCATACGCGCGAGGGTGGCATCGCGATCGTCGCGACGCATGTCCCGCTGGCGCTGGAGCGCGCCCGCACGTTGACAATCGCTTCGCAAAGGATGGCCGCGTGACGAGTTTCTGGGCACTCGTTCGCCGCGACCTGCGATTGGCTGTCCGCGAAGGCGGCGCGATCGGCACGGCGCTGGGCTTCTTTCTCGTCGTCGTCTCGCTGATGCCGCTCGGCCTCGGGCCGGACCTCAATCTGCTGGCGCGCATTGCGGCCGGCATTTTGTGGATCGCGCTGCTGCTGGCGGCGCTGCTGTCGCTCAACCGCATTTTCGAAGCCGACTACGAGGACGGCACGCTCGATGTCCTCGCAACCGGCCGCCTGCCGCTCGAACTCGTCGCCGCCGCGAAAGCGCTGGCGCACTGGCTGACGACCGGCATCCCGCTGGCGCTGCTCGCGCCTGTGCTTGGGATTTTGCTCAACCTGGACCTCGGAGCTTATCCGGTCCTCGTCGCAACGACGCTCGCCGGCACCCCGGCGGTCAGTTTCCTCGGAGCCATCGGCGCCGCCTTGACGGTGAAGGCGCGGCGCGGCGGCTTGCTGCTGGCGCTCGTCGTGCTGCCGCTTTATGTCCCGACCTTGATTTTCGGCATATCGGCCGTCAGCGCCACGATGGGACCTTCCGGCATCGGTGCGGCGTTTCTGATCCTGACCGCGATATCGCTCGCCGCCGTCGTCCTCGGACCCATCGCCGCCGCCGCCGCCCTCCGCATACAACTTCAATAATTGTCGGGAAATTTTGAACGGCAACCATCTCGGCCGCAGGCTCGCCTCCGGTTGACACCTCCGCGACGCGCGTAAATTCGGCGCGGTGGCGGCTAGATGGGAGCTATCAAATGCGGAAATCTTTCGTTTTCCTACTTTATGTGGTGCATCTGGCAATGTTGATAAAATCCGAGATGCCCTGGCAGGAAAAGCTGCTTTTCCTGTTCTCTCTTCACCTTGCAATGTTTCAGATTTTTAAGTCTCGCTAGGCCAGCCATTCATTGCTTAAAATTGGCGAAAGCCTTACATCCCCGTCCATGCAAACGCTGACGCAGCAACTGGCCAACCCGACCCGTTTCATGGGGCTCTCCGCGAGAGTGCTTCCGTGGGCGTGGGCCGCGGCCGCAATCTTGATTGCCGTCGGATTTTACCTGTCGTTTTTCGACTCGCCCGCCGACTATCAGCAGGGCGAGACGGTGCGCATCATGTATATCCACGTGCCCTGCGCGTGGCTCTCGATGATGATCTACGGCCTGATCGCCGTATCGAGCTTCGGGCTTCTCGTATTCAGGCATCCCCTTGCCGACGTTTCTGCCAAGGCCGCCGCGCCGATCGGCGCCGCCTTCACGTTTCTGGCGCTGCTGACGGGGTCGCTCTGGGGTAAGCCGATGTGGGGCACCTATTGGGTGTGGGACGCGCGCCTGACGTCGGTGCTGATCCTGTTCTTCCTCTATCTCGGATTGATGGCGCTCCGCGCCGCGCTCGAAGATGAATCGGCCGCGGCGAAGCTGACGGCGGTGCTCGCGCTCGTCGGCGTCACGATCCTTCCGATCATCAAGTTTTCGGTCAACTGGTGGAACACGCTGCATCAGCCATCGACCGATTTCACATCGACCGTCGATCCCAGCATGCGCTGGCCGCTGATCATCATGGCGCTGGGATTTACGCTGCTGTTCTTCGCCATGCATCTAAAGGCCATGCGCAACGAAATCATGCGTCGCCGCGTGAAGGCCATGCGCGCGCAGGTCGTCGCCGGCCGTGACCGGCTCGCAGCGTCGGGGTCGGCGACCTAGCATGGACCTCGGACCGCACGCCGCTTTCATCTGGATTTCCTATGCCGCCGTGACCATCGTCGTCGCGGCCCTCATCGCCTGGCTCGTCTTCGATGGCAGAAGGCAAGCCGCCGCGATGGAGGAACTCGAAAAGCGTGGCGCGAGACGCCGCTCGGCAGGCGCCGTGGAGTAAGACTGTGAATCGATCGAAATTTCTACGTCTGTTGCCGGTTTTGCTTTTTGCCGCCGTCGCGGGCTTTTTCGCGATAGCGCTGCACACCGGCGATCCGTCGCTTCTTCCCTCGACGCTCGTCGGCCGGCAGGTTCCGCAGGGCGTGTTCCCACCCATCGAAGGTCTGGAATCCGCGAACGGGACACCCGAAGCTGGCTTCACCAGCGCCGACCTCGCCAAGGGCAAGGTTTCCGTCGTCAACTACTGGGCATCGTGGTGTGTGCCCTGCATCGAGGAGCACCCGTTCCTCGAAAAACTGAAAAGCATGGCGAACGTCGACATTTACGGCATCAACTATAAGGATCGCGCGGACGCGGCGCGCCGGTTCATCGGCCGCTTCGGCAATCCCTATACGGCGGTTGGCACGGACTCGTCGGGCCGGGCCGCCATCGACTGGGGCGTCTACGGAACGCCCGAGACGTTCGTCGTGAATGGCAAAGGCCAGATCGTCTACAAGCACGTCGGTCCGATTTCCGAAGGCGCGCTGACGGCGAAATTGCTTCCCGCAATAGAAAAAGCCCGCGCGGAGGCGGGCTCGACAGCGTCCGGGTCCTGATCGACCGGGCGCCGTCCGACGAAAAACTCAACTCAGAGCGACTGAAATTTCTTCGTCTCGTTGTCATAGACGGTGAGCATGCCCGTCGCGATGTCGAAGTGCGCGCCGTGCAGCTGCAGCAAGCCCTTCTCCTCGCGCTCGCGCACGAACGGAAACGTCCGCAGATTTTTCAGCGACTGCATGACGCCTTCTTGCTCGAGCGCACGCTGTTTGAACTCAGGCGAAGCATCCGGATGATTGCGCTGAACTTCCAAACGCGCTTCGTCCAGCATCGACATCCAGCGCGAGACGAAATGAGCTTCCGTCTGCACGGCGGCTTTCTCGTCCCACGCCGCCTTGATGCCGCCGCAGCCGGAATGCCCGATAACGATCAGATGACGGAGATTGAGATTGAGGATCGCGAATTCGATCGCCGAACTGACGCCGTGGAAGTTGCCGCCCGTTTCGTAGGGCGGAACGAGATTGGCGATGTTGCGCAGCACGAACAGCTCGCCCGGCATGGCGCTGAAGATCGTTTCCGGATCGACGCGGCTGTCGGAGCACGAGATGATCATCGTCTGCGGGTCCTGACCCTGCGTCGCGAGCCTCTCGTAGTGCGCGGCGTTCGGCGTGAAGTGCCGAAACTTGAAGCGGCGATAGCGATCGGAAAGGGAGTCGGGAAAGCTCTTCATTGTCCGTGGGTTCTCCTTCTTACGAGCCGCCGCGCAGCGTCGCGCCTTTGCGCAAACGGGTGTTGGTCCTCAAAAGCACGCTGTATCCGAGAATGGCCGACATCAGCGAACCGCTCAGTACACCGAGTTTCACGTGACCGTTCACCTGCGCATCAGGGAATGCCAGCATGCCGATGAACAGGCTCATCGTGAAGCCAATACCGCCGAGAATGGCTGTGCCGAATAGCTGCATCTCCGTTGCGCCATCCGGTCGCGCACCGAGCCCGCTCGTCATCGCAGCCTTGGCAAAAGAGTAAATCCCGAGCGGCTTGCCGATGAGCAGGCCGAGCGCGATGCCGAGCGAAATCGGCGAGGTGAAGTCCCGCAGCGAAATCGCCGCAAACGAAACCCCCGCATTGGCGAGTGCGAAAATCGGCAGAATGAGAAAGCTGACCCACGGCCCGAGTCGATGCTCGGTCGCTTCGAGCGGCCCTTCGCGGCCCCGGCCGTCTGTCAGCGGTACAGCGAGCGCGGTCACGACACCGGCAAGCGTCGCGTGGACGCCGGATTTCAACACGCACAACCAGACGAACGCGCCGACGAGAGCATACGCCCACATCCGCATCACCCCGTAGCGGTTGAGAAGTACAAGGCCCGCAACACCGGCAAAGGCGAGCGCCAGCGCCGACAGCGACAGGTCGCCGGTGTAGAAAAACGCGATGATCAGAATGGCGCCGAGATCATCGATGATCGCGAGCGCCAAAAGAAAAACCTTGAGGCTTTGCGGCACGCGCGAACCGAGCAACGCTAGAACCCCGACGGCAAACGCGATATCGGTCGCGGCCGGGATCGCCCACCCGCGAAGCGCGATATTGTTGTTCCAATTGATCGCTGCATAGATGAGCGCAGGCACGATCATACCGCCCAATGCCGCGATCACTGGAAGCAGTGCGGCCTTGCGGTTCGACAACGCGCCGCGCAGCATCTCGCGCTTGATCTCGAGCCCGACGACGAAAAAGAAGATCACCATCAAGGCGTCGTTGATCCAGTGCAACAGCGACTTGGACAGCGCGAACGGCGCGATGCCGACGGCTAACGGCAGTGCGAGCGCCCGGTCGTAAGCATCGGCATACGATGAATTCGCGATGATGAGTGCGAGAACCGCGGCACCGAGCAGCGCCAATCCTGCGGCGGCTTCACGGCTGACGCCCGTCGTAGTCGTTTCCGGCTTCATTTATGACCTTTGATTTCTCAAATAGGGAAGTCGTAGGTAGCACGGCCTGTCGGGGCAAGCGAAACGTTGGACCGCATCGCCGCATCGTGGACTGCGGCTACGGGCGTGTAAGCGGATGAAACCTTATGCTTGAGAGGCGCGCCGCTTCGGTAAGATTTCAAGCACGGTGTCCGCCGGACGGCAGAGGCGCGTACCGAGCGGTGTTACGACGATCGGGCGGTTGATCAGGATCGGATGCGCCATCATCGCGTCGATGATCGCGTCGTCGCCAAGGCCCGGATCGGCGAGCCCAAGTTCCTCATATAGCGCCCCTTTTTGCCGAAGTAGAGCACGCGGGGTGATGCCCATCGCCGTGATGAGCTGCACGAGCTCTTTGCGCGTTGGCGGCGTCTTCAGATATTCGATCACGCGCGGCTCTTCGCCGTGCTCGCGGATCGTTGCCAGCGTCGTGCGCGACGTACCGCAAGCCGGGTTGTGATAAATCGTAATCGTCATTAGGCGTCCTTTCCGGCTTTCCTCATGTTGAAAGCCAGGCCCAGTCGATCAGCGGCAGCATGAGACGATCGCTGCCGCGGCTGGCTTCCACGCCGAAGGCAACGCCTTGCGTTGCATGGTTCCATGCATCCGATACGGACGCGCCGTTGAGCAGGCGTGCGGTCAGGAAGCCGGTAAACAGGTCCCCCGTGCCGTGGGGAACGTCCGCAAGCTTTTTCACGGTACTGATTTGAACGTTCCCGCTCTGGACGAGTACGTTTGCCAACTCATCAGGCCCCGACGGAATGGACGTCGCAGCCACGATCGGACAGGCGAGCGTCAACGCCACCTGCGCCGCATCCTCGGGCGATTGCACGTCCTGACGTGCGAGCCAGCTCAGCTCGAACCGGTTGGGCGTGGCGACGTCGGCAAGTGGAACCAGCGCGTCGCGCACCACCGCCGCCGCGGCCGCATCGATGTAAAGGCCCTCCGGATCGTCGCCAAGAATTGGATCGCATACGTAAATGATCTGCGGACTGATCTCGCGCATCCGCTTGACGAGCCTCGCGACCCACGTCGCATGCCCGACCGACGGCAGATATCCGGAAAGCACAGCATCGAACGTACCGAGCCAGCCGTTCGCCTCAAGCGCGGCGCTCATCTTTTCCAGCGCAGCCGGCTCGAGAATGACGCCCGCGCATTTCTCGCGCGCCGGATGGTTCGACAGCACCACGGTCGGCAGCGCCACGACCTCGATCCCCGCCCGTTGCAGCGGAGCGATGGTAGGGCTCAGCCCGACCGTATCTTGCGCGACGTGCGATGAAATAACGAGAATTCGGCGCATGGTCCTGATTACGCTTGAAGATCGTGCGGAGGCGCACCCATTCAAACTGGGCGAGCAAAGCGTTCTAACACGGCTCCTCAGCAGCGCATCCGCGTTAATGCGCGCCGTGACGTTTATCGCTTGGCTCGAAAGTTGAGGTATGCCTCGCGCTCGGATGCGTTATGGTGCGCCGCACCATCCCCGCAGCTCCGGAGCCGACGCCGATGGCGATGAGACCAAGACGCAGCGTTCTCTACGTTCCAGGAGATAACGAACGCGCCATCGACAAAGCCAAGACGCTTGCCGCGGACTCGATCATTCTCGATCTCGAGGACTCCGTCGCGCCCGCGAACAAGGAGTTGGCCCGCAAGCAGACGGTCGCCGCCATTCACGCAGGCGAATTCGGCTCGCACGAAGTCATTCTGCGCGTCAATCCCATCGAGACGCCGTGGGGTATGGCCGATCTTCAGGCGGCGATCGCGGCCGTACCCGATGCGATCCTCGTTCCGAAGGTATCTCAGTCCGGCGATATCGTCGGCACGGCGAAGGTGTTGAAGGCCGCCGATGCCGACGCGCGCATTCGGCTCTGGGCCATGATCGAAACGCCGATGGGCATCATCAACGCCCGCGAAATCGCGGCGTGCGGACCTGACCCCGACAACCGTCTCGCGTGCTTCGTCGTCGGCACCAACGATCTCTTGAAGGAAAGCCGCGCAAGGGCCGGCAGCAACCGCTTCGCCGTCGTGCCCTGGCTGGCGATGACGCTCGTCGCGGCGCGCGCGTACGGGTTGGACGTTATTGACGGTGTGTACAACGATTTTAAGGATGATTCTGGTTTTCGCGCCGAATGCGAACACGGTCGCACGCTCGGCATGGACGGCAAGACCCTGATCCATCCCTCGCAGGTCGCGCCCTGCAACGAAATTTTCTCGCCAAGCGACGACGAGGTCACCTGGGCGACCAAGATCATCAAAGCCTTCGAACAACCGGAAAACGCCCGCAAAGGCGTCATAACCGTCGAGGGACGGATGGTTGAGCGCTTGCATCTCGTCATGGCGAAAAGGGTTGCCGCCATTGCCGACGCCATCGATGCGCGAGCGCGCATCGAGGAGCCGTGGTTCTGAGCCCGCATAGAAACCGAGGCGTCTGCGGCCCTTGATCGCGTCTCGCAGTCCCGAAAAGGGTTGCGGTTCACGTCCCACATCCGGAAAAAGAACCGCAACAACCGGCGGCAACGAAGGCGAGACCGATGACGGACACGAAAACCAACGCAGGCAATTTCTTCGAGGATTTTCGCTTCGGTCAGGTCATTCAGCACGCAACGCCGCGCACCGTCACTGATGGCGACGTCGCGCTTTATACGGCGCTTTATGGTTCACGGTTCGCTGTGCAATCGGCCGACACCTTCGCTAAGGCGATCGGCTATCCGAAAGCGCCGCTCGATGACCTTCTGACGTTTCATGTCGTCTTCGGAAAGACGACGCCGGATATCTCGCTCAACGCCATCGCCAACCTCGGCTACGCCGATTGCCGCTTCCTGAAGGCGGTCTATCCCGGCGACACGCTGACCTCCACATCGGAAGTCATCGGACTAAAAGAAAATTCCAACGGAGAAACCGGCACGGTTTACGTCCGCTCCACCGGGCGCAATCAGGATGGCCAGGTCGTCCTCGAATATTGCCGCTGGGTGATGGTGAGAAAGCGCACGAAGGGATCGCCCGCGCCGGAAGCCGTCGTGCCGAAACTGGCCGACCGCGTCGATCCGAAGGACATCGCGTCGGCCGTTCCCCCGCTCGACATCTCGAAATACGATCTCGCGCTCGCGGGCTCGCCGCATCGTTGGGGCGACTACAAAGCGGGCGAGAAAATCGATCACGTCGACGGCATGACGCTCGAGGAAGCCGAGCATCAGACCGCGACACGCCTCTATCAGAACACCGCGAAGGTTCACTTCAATCAGCACACCGAGGCCAAGGGCCGGTTCGGCAAGCGCATCGTTTATGGCGGCGTCGTTATCTCGCTCGTTCGCGCGCTTTCCTACAACGGCCTCGGCAACGCATTCCATCTGGCCGCGATCAACGGCGGCCGTCACGTCGCCCCGACGTTCGCCGGCGACACGATCTACGCGTGGTCGGAAATACTCGAAAAGGCCGAGATTCCGGATCGCAAGGACATTGGCGCGCTGCGCGTCCGCATGGTCGGCGTCAAGAATCAGGATTGCTCGACGCTGCCGCTGAAGAACGAAAAAGGCGAGTATGCCGAAGGCGTCGTGCTCGATCTCGACACGTGGCTCGTCCTTCCGCGCTGACCGGCTGATCGTTGCGATCGGCTGACGATACGTTCTATCTTGGCGTCGGCGTGCGTTCGCATTCGTGCGCGCCGGGCCTCGCCGATTTTGTTTGTCCGTTTCGACGTTCGGGTTATGTGGCATTTGGAGAATTGCCGCGTGGCCTGCGAGACGCTAAAACGCTGCTCCGAGATTAGAAGGTATCCAATGCAAGCCATCCCAGGGCGTAGTTCGCGACCGGAGCGGCCGCTTTCTCCCCACCTCCAGATCTATTCGCCGCTGATCAACATGATGATGTCGATCGTGCATCGCATAACCGGCGTTGCGCTGTATGTCGGCTCGCTTCTGCTGGCGGTGTGGCTCCTCGCGGCGGCCTCGGGGCCGGACTATTACGATTACGTCGCCGGCCTGCTCGGATCGTGGCCAGGAAAGATCGTCCTGCTCGGATATACCTGGGCGCTCATGCATCACCTGCTCGGCGGTCTCCGGCATTTCATCTGGGACACGGGGCGCGGCTACGATCTCAAGACCGTCGATCTGCTCTCCTGGGGAACGCTGGCCGGATCGCTCGTCCTGACAGCGCTGATCTGGATCGGCGTCGCCATGTCGGGAGGGCTTTGATCATGACGATGCGAACGCCTCTCAAAACGGCGAGATACCTCGGCTCCGCGAAAGAAGGCGCCGACCACTTCTGGAAGCAGCGCGTTACTGCGGTGGCGAACGTTGTCCTGGCAGTGTTCCTCGTCTGGCTGGTGGTCTCGCTGACCGGCGCCGATTACGCAACCGTCAAGCGTCAGCTTGGCAATCCGCTCGTTGCGCTGGGCCTGCTCTCGCTCGTGCTATCCGGCGCGATCCACATGCGCCTTGGCATGCAGACGATCATCGAAGACTACGTGCACGGCGAAGGGGCGAAGATCGTCGCGCTGATGCTCAATACCTTTTTCACAATTGTCGTTGCGCTCGTCAGCATCTTCTCCGTGCTGAAGCTGAGCTTCGGGGCTTAGGGACATGGCGAATACGAACGGCAAAACGAACGGAGCCTCGGCCGCACCGGCTGTCGGCGGCAAGGCCTATCCGATCGTCGATCATCAATATGACGTGGTTGTCGTCGGCGCGGGCGGCGCCGGTCTGCGCGCCACGCTCGGCTGCGCCGAAGCCGGACTGAAAACGGCGTGCGTGACGAAGGTTTTCCCGACGCGTTCGCACACCGTTGCCGCGCAAGGCGGCGTCGCGGCGGCCCTCGGCAACATGGGTCCGGATGATTGGCGCTGGCACATGTACGATACGGTCAAGGGCTCCGACTGGCTCGGAGACCAGGACGCGATCGAATATCTCTGCCGCCACGCGCCGGCCGCCGTGTACGAGCTCGAGCACTACGGCGTGCCGTTCTCGCGCACCGAAGACGGGAAGATCTATCAGCGCCCGTTCGGCGGCATGACGACCGACTTCGGCGAAGGTCCGCCCGCACAGCGCACCTGCGCCGCCGCCGACCGTACCGGCCACGCGATGCTGCACACGCTTTATGGGCAGTCACTGCGCTACGCGGCGGAATTCTTCGTCGAATACTTCGCGCTCGATCTGATCATGGATCGCGACGGCGCCTGCCGCGGAATCATCGCGCTGAGCCTCGAAGACGGAACGCTGCACCGCTTCCGCGCCAAGAAAACCATCCTCGCGACCGGCGGCTATGGCCGCACGTATTTCTCATGCACGTCGGCGCACACCTGCACCGGTGACGGCAACGCCATGGTGCTCCGCGCCGGACTGCCGCTGCAGGACATGGAGTTCGTGCAGTTCCACCCGACCGGCATCTACGGCGCGGGCGTTCTGATTACCGAAGGCGCACGCGGCGAAGGCGGTTATCTGACGAATTCCAAAGGCGAGCGCTTCATGGAGCGCTACGCGCCGCACGCCAAGGATCTGGCATCCCGCGATGTCGTCTCGCGCTCGATGACGGTTGAAATTCGCGAAGGCCGCGGCGTCGGCGCCGAAGGCGATCATATCTTTCTGCATCTCGACCACCTCGATCCGAAGATCCTGGCCGAGCGCCTGCCTGGCATCACAGAGAGCGCCAAGGTCTTCGCGGGCGTCGATCTGCGCCGTCAGCCGATCCCCGTGCTGCCGACGGTCCACTACAACATGGGCGGCATTCCGACGAACTATCACGGCGAGGTTCTGACCAAGAAAGACGGCAATCCCGATCATGTCGTGCCGGGATTGATGGCGATCGGCGAGGCCGCGTGCGTCTCGGTGCATGGCGCCAACCGGCTCGGCTCGAACTCGCTCATCGACCTCGTGGTCTTCGGCCGCGCGGCGGGTCTTCGTTGCGCCGAGACGATCGAAACCGGCGCGATGCAGACGGAACTGCCGAAGGACGCCGACGACAAGATCCTCGACCGGCTCGACAGGTTCCGCTTTGCGAAGGGATCGACGCCGACCTCGGCGCTCCGCCTGCGCATGCAGAAAACAATGCAGGCGAACTGCGCCGTCTTCCGCGATGGTCCGGTTCTGAAAGAAGGCGTCGAAAAGATCGCCGCCGTCTGGCGCGACGCGGCGGATATTTCCGTCACCGACCGGTCGCTGATCTGGAATTCCGATCTCGTCGAAACGCTCGAGTTCGATAACCTCATCGCGCAAGCCGCCGTGACGGTTACCGGCGCCGAAAATCGCAAGGAAAGCCGCGGCGCGCACGCACGCGAAGACTATCCCAAGCGCGATGACGTCAACTGGATGAAGCACACGCTCGCCTGGGCGGACTACGCCACGAAGACGGTGAAGCTCGACGAGCGGCCCGTGCACACCCGGACGATGACCAACGAAGTCAAGTACATCGAACCGAAAGCACGCGTTTATTGATCGTTTCGTTATGCGTGCGGCGGGTAGAAATAGCGCGTCGCCATGAAGACGCGGTATGGTGCGGCGCCTTGAGGAGCCGCATCCATTGAGCAAGTCCACATCCGAACCGGTCGATGAATCCGACACCCGTATGCCGCCCGATCCGTTCGCGGCCGTGCTGCCCGCGCTCGCGGCGCTGGGCGCGATAACCTCGATCGCGGCGATCAACTGGTCGGGCGAGGGAAAGCTCGCGACGCGTACGCGAACGAAACGCAAGACGTCCGCCGCGCTCCGCGATCTGGAAACGTGCTGCATGGGGCTCGCCGAGATTTTCCGCCGCTTCCAGCGTCATCCGCGCGTCTTCGCGGGTGAAGGCGGCCAGGCCTCCGCTCCGTTGAAGTTCGGCGTGCACGGGCAGCGCATCCGCGCCGATGCGCAACGCCTCTACCTGCAACTCATGAACGATATCGCATCGATGCTGGTTCTCGCCGCTCAGAACGCGTTCGACGTGATGACCTCGATCGAAGACGGCGACATCGACGCGCCGGAAGAGATCTTCTTTGCCTTCGGCGAGCAGCAGGATCGTCTCAACACCGTCCTTCAGACGCGCGTGACGCTGCGCGCGGCCGTCGACACGGGCGCGGACATCGCCGAGCGTCTGGTCGCCTTGGTGGCCGAGCTCAAGACGTATCAGAAGCCTGCTTAACGCGCTTCGCTGAAAAGCCGATCGGCTTTAGGCACCAAAGAACGGCCTCCCGCGACGAGCGCTGCCGTTGACAGGGTGGCCCGATAGGCGCTTCTGTCGTGGCGATCTTTTCTCGTCACGCGGTCATTCGGCAATCACATGGTTCAGCTCACACTTCCGAAAAATTCCAAGCTCACGCGCGGCAAAACCTGGAACCAGCCCGACCGCGAAGGCGACTGGAAAGAATTTCGCATTTATCGCTGGAATCCGGACGACAGCGAAAATCCTCGCATCGACACCTATCAGGTTGATCGCAAGCAGTGCGGGCCGATGGTGCTCGACGCGCTGATCAAGATTAAGAACGAGATCGACCCGACGCTGACGTTCCGCCGTTCCTGCCGCGAAGGCATCTGCGGCTCCTGCGCGATGAACATCGACGGCACGAATACGCTCGCCTGCCTCAAGGGCATGGACGACATCAAAGGTCCGGTGAAGGTCTATCCGCTGCCCCATCTCGAGGTCGTGAAGGATCTGGTTCCCGACCTGACCAACTTCTACGCGCAGCACCGCTCGATCGAACCGTGGCTCAAGACCGACACCGCGACGCCGCCGAAGGAATGGAAGCAGTCGCGCGATGATCGCAGCAAGCTTGACGGTCTCTACGAATGCATTCTGTGCGCGTGCTGCTCGACGTCGTGCCCAAGCTACTGGTGGAATTCCGATCGCTACCTCGGCCCCGCGATCCTTCTGCAGGCCTATCGCTGGGTCATCGACAGCCGTGACGAAGCGACGGGCGAGCGTCTCGACAATCTCGAAGACCCGTTCCGCCTCTATCGCTGCCACACGATCATGAATTGCGCCAAGGCCTGCCCAAAGGGTCTGTCGCCCGCCAAGGCGATTGCGGAGCTGAAAAAACTGATGGTCGAACGCCGCGTCTGAAGCATTGAAGATGGGCTGAGCGCGCCGGATCAGAGAAAGGTCATGCCATGCAGGACATCCTCGATCACATCGGCTTCCCCATCACCGATTATGGGCGCTCTCTCTCGCGTTCTATAAGCAGTCCCTGGCGCCGCTTGGCATCGTGATGCTGAAGGAAGTGAGCCTGTCGGAGGACGGCGCCGACGGCTACGCCGGGTTCGGGCGTCAACGGCCCCAATTCTGGATCGGGACAGGATCGCCGCTAAAAGGCCGTCTACATGTGGCGTTCGCCGCGACCAGCCGCGAACAGGTTCAAGCTTTTTACGAAGCAGCGCTCACCGCAGGCGGCCGTGACAACGGCCCGCCGGGCCTAAGACCCCATTATCATGAGAATTATTACGGCGCTTTCGTTCTGGACCCGGACGGTCACAACATCGAAGCGGTGACCCATTTGCCCGAATAGGGCGGCCCGGCAACGTCTCAAAATCTGTTCGAAGCGGCTCTGAAAAAAGAAATGGCCGGTGACGCTAATCGCTGTCGCCGACCATTTGAAAGTATTGGACACCGAAGTGCCGGTAATCGGTTTACTCCCAAGCTCGAATGCCCAATCCGGAACCCGGGAGTACCAATCCGAATTAGGCGGCTTTGCGCTTCGCCGTCTTCTTCACTGCCTTGCGAACCGTCTTCTTGGCGGCTTTCTTCGCGACCGGCTTCTTTCTCTTCGCAGGTGCCTTCTTAGCTGCTTTAGCCATAGGTTTAGTCTCCCTCTAGAGTTCGAATCAGCTCGAACTCAACAAACATGAGCAAATTCGCGAAGTTTGTAGACAAAGAAGTTTGATATATCGCATAAAAAGGAGTTTATTAACGCGAATTGTTGCGTAAATGTCGCAATTTTTCTTATTTTCGCCGCCCTATTCCCCTTTCGGGAGATTGGGAGATGCGAATTTCCCCGATTTTTGATTCCCAATTTCGAATCACGATTCGCGCTTTCGCCGTCCCGTTGCGCCGTGAACGGATCAAAACGGCTTCACTCCGTTGATGCGCGCCTGCATGTCGAGCGCCGAGTGCAAGTATGTCATCGGCTCATCGATCATGTCGGCGACAAGCGATCTGTAATCAGCGCGATTGGGAACGATGTCGGCGAAGATGGATCCATCCTCGATCTTGAGGTCGGCACCGTAGTGACGCGCGATCGCCTGCATCTTCGCATTGCTTGGCATGCAGACGAGTGTGAGGTGGCTGTAGCCGCGATTGCGTGCAGTGCGAATGACGCGCCCCATCAATTGCGTTGCGATACCGCGATTGGCGAACGCTCTTTCGACCGAGAATGCAACTTCGGCATTTGCCTCGCGCATCAAAGTGCCGGGACGCAATTCGGCAACGCCGCGAACGACGCCGTCGACGAAATATCCGAACGTCACGTTTCCGAAGTCGCTAGCGTGCGCCGCATAGGTTGCGATGAAGGCATCTGAAACGTCATGACCGAACCGGCGATGGCGCGCGTCGCCGTCGAGCCGCTGCAGGTGATCCCTGAACAGATAGCTTTCGCTGGCGAGGAGACGCCGAATAAATCCAAAATGCGCGTCGCTTTCGACGTGAGCATCATCAAGCATGACTAGCCTCTTAAGTCGGAGCTCGGCGCCGCCGGGTCGCCAAGCCCTCGTAATCTATTGGGAAATGATGCTTAATTTGTGCGAAGCAACAAGGACTTGCTGCAACGCAGTAGTGCATTTTTGGGCGACGGATGTCTGAAAACCTCAGCCGACGGCGCTTTTCGGCGCCCTTGGTTCCACCGTTCGTCGCAGAGGTGACATTCGGTCGCGCACCCCTCACACCGGCGGAGCCCGCCCGGTGTTGCGTGCCGAGCATCATCCCGACTACCGAGGCATGGCAATTTGGGCTGGGCGCATGGGCACGATTATCGACGGTTACCGACAACGTCTGGCGGAGCACGAGATCGAGCCCGATCCGGCGCAGGCTTTCCTCGCAGCCCGGCTCGACGAATTGCAGGCGAGCCTCGTCGCCAGCCATCGCAACCGCAGTGTATTCTCGCGTCTGCTCGGAAGATCCTCCGAGACCCCGAAAGGGCTCTACGTCTGGGGCGCCGTCGGCCGTGGCAAGACCATGCTGATGGACCTTTTTTTCGAGACCATCGAATTCGAACCGAAGCGGCGCGCGCACTTTCACGAGTTCATGGCCGACGTACACGATCGCATCGGCGCGGCGCGAGACGAGACGCCCGGCGATCCGATCCCGCATGTCGCGAGCGCCATCGCACGCGAGGCGCGTCTCTTATGCTTCGATGAGATGCACGTTTCCGATATCGCCGACGCGATGATCCTCGGCCGTCTGTTTCAAAATCTTTTCGCAGCTGGCGTGACCGTCGTCGCGACGTCGAATGCGCGGCCATCGGACCTCTATAAAAACGGCCTCAACCGCCAGCTCTTTCTCCCGTTCATTGATCTTATCGGCGCACACATGGATGTGGTCGAGTTGCAGTCCGAGAAAGATTTCCGGCTCGACAAGCTGTCAGGCGCGCAGCTCTATTTTTATCCCGCCGATGCCGTCGCGCGCGCGTCGCTCGATGCCCACTGGGACCGCCTCACCGGCAAGCATCCGGGAAAACCCCAAACCCTCGAGGTCAAGGGACGGAAGCTCGTCGTTCCGCTGGCGTCCGTCGGTGTCGCGCGCTTCAGCTTCGATGAACTTTGCAATCGTCCGCTCGGCGCCAACGATTATCTCCATATCGCCCACGCCTTTCACACGGTCATCATCGACGACATCCCGGTTTTGACGCCGGAACGTCGCGACGTGGCGCGGCGGTTCATCAACCTGGTCGACTCCCTTTACGACAGCCGTATCTGTTTGATCGCGTCCGCCGCCGCCGAGCCGTCCGCCCTCTATCCGGAGGGGAGCGGATCGGAAGCGTTCCAGCGCACGGCGTCGCGCCTCACAGAAATGCGCTCGGAGGCCTATCTTGCGGGTCATTCGGGCGGCCGGGCCAGACACTGAACCAGACACTGAACCAGGCACTGAATTTATTCATTGATGCAATGTGGGCGTCGTATGTCCGCTGCAATCGGTTTGATACCAAAGTTGCGGCTTGCCTTTGAGCCGCCAACGAACTTGATTAGGCGAAAGAACGGAATAGTCGTTCTCATCTGCAACTGGTTAAATTTCCTCGGGGGAAAGCTCGAATGGCGCGCGCCAAAATCGCATTGATCGGCTCGGGACAGATTGGTGGCACGCTGGCGCTGCTGGCCGGTCTCAAGGAACTCGGCGACATCGTCATGACCGACATCATCGAAGGCGTTGCCAAGGGCAAGGCGCTCGACCTCGCCCAGACCGCCGCCGTCGAGGGCTACAATGCCAAGCTGTCCGGCGCCGGCCCCGAAAACTACGCCGCAATCGCCGGAGCCGATGTCTGCATCGTGACGGCTGGCGTTCCGCGCAAACCCGGAATGAGCCGCGACGATCTTCTCGGCATCAATCTGAAGGTGATGGAGCAGGTCGGCGCCGCCATCAAGCAGCACGCCCCGAACGCTTTCGTCATCTGCATCACGAACCCCCTCGATGCGATGGTTTGGGCGCTGAGGAAGTTCACCGGCCTTCCGGCCAACAAAGTCGTCGGCATGGCCGGCGTGCTCGATAGCGCGCGCTTCAGCTGCTTCCTCGCCGAAGCGGCCGGCGTTTCGATCGAAGACGTTCGCGCGTTGACGCTCGGCGGTCACGGCGACGACATGGTGCCGCTCGTCCGCTATTCGACGATCGGCGGCGTCCCGCTGCCTGACTGCGTGAAGCTCGGGTTCTTCAGCCAGGAACAGCTCGACGCGATGATCAAGCGCACGCGCGGCGGCGGCGGCGAGATCGTCGCTCTGCTCGGCACGGGCTCGGCATTCTATGCGCCGGCCGCGTCCGCAATCTCGATGGCCGAGAGCTACCTCAGAGACAAAAAGCGGATGCTGCCCTGCGCCGCCCATCTCGACGGCGAATACGGGATCAAGGACACTTATGTCGGCGTCTCCGCGATCATCGGAGCGGGCGGCATCGAGAAGATTGTGGAACTCGCCTTGGATGAAAACGAAAAGGCGATGTTCGACAAGTCCGTCGCGTCCGTCCAGAGCTTGATCGACGCCTGCAAGAAAATCAGTCCAGCACTCGCAAGCTGAGGGCGGAGCGCGCTGTGCACGCGATCCGCCTCAGGCACGGTCACGCGAACGCGCAAGCGTTCGCTTCAGCCGAAATGAAAGATCTTCTTCAGGCTGTGGGACAGGGAACCGCGTCTTTCCTTCCGGGCGACATCTTCTTCACTGCGAAGCCACGTCATTTGGACGACGCGGCGCTCGCCGACGAAAGGCGTGTGGCCATGCCAGGAACAGTCGGACCGGCGGAAGGCGAACACCGTTCCGGTCAAAGGGCTGATTTGCTCGACATAGTCTTCGAAGTCCTTGCCATTGCGCAGGACGCGAAGGCAGCCGGCGGCCGTGCCGTCCCATTTGTCGTTCAGGTACGTCAGCATGGTCGCGATCTTGGCTTCTCCATCCGTGTGGATGCGGCCGTCTTTCGCCTGCGAGACGCGGCGGATCGTAATCATCTTAGGTTTGTCGACGAGATCGATATCGAGCTTCTCGGAAACGATCTCCGACACCTCGGGGCTTTTGAGATCTTGCAGCAGCTTCGCGAACTCTCCGTGCGCGCCGCTGCCGACGTCGGCCTCGGTGAAGAAGCCGGGTTCTCTAAGATCCGGATAGTCGGCCTTCAAAGGCTTTATCGCCTGCGGTCGAATGAAGTTCTCGCCGATGAGGAAGTTATAAGGATCGTGCCCTGTGCGCGCGGATTTCAAGCTTTCGATGTCGATGCATGCAAATTCCTGAGACATGAATATCTCCCGTTGCAGACCATCCCATTCTTCCAACTGGATTCGCGGCGGTGCCGAATGCGCCTCATAGGACGCCGGTCCGAAACTGCAGGGACCAGGCGCCAACATCGATTTTACTGGCCGAAAAAGCGGCCTAATCACGGCGTGCGCGGTAAAATGCGTGTGCCAAATTCTCAAAATTTGCTGCGGAATGGAGTCCAAGCATGAACATCCACGAATATCAGGCCAAAGAGCTGTATCGCGCCTATGGCGTCCCGACGCCGAACGGTTTCGCGGCGTTCTCGGTCGCCGAAGCGGTTGAAGCGGCGAAGAAACTTCCCGGGCCGGTGTGGGTGGTCAAAGCGCAAATTCATGCCGGAGGCCGCGGCAAAGGCAAATTCCTTGAAGCGTCTGCAGGCGACAAAGGCGGGGTTCGCCTCGCCAAATCGATCGACGAGGTGAAGGAATTCGCCGAGCAGATGCTGGGTAAAACGCTCGTCACGGTCCAGACCGGAAACGCCGGGCGCGTCGTCAATCGGCTCTATATCGAGGACGGCTCCGCGATCGATCGCGAGCTTTATCTCTCCGCGCTCGTCGATCGTTCGACGTCGCGTGTCGCCTTCATCGTCAGCCAGGCGGGCGGCATGAACATCGAAGACGTCGCGCACGAAACGCCGGAAAAAATTCACACTCTGACGATCGATCCCGCCACCGGCTATCAGCCGTTTCACGGCCGCAAGGTTGCCTTCGCGCTGGGCCTCAAGGGTGATCAGGTGAAGGCGGCGGGCAAGCTCGTCGAGAACCTCTACCGCATGGTCGTCGAGAAGGACATGAGTCTGCTCGAGATCAATCCGCTGGTCGTCACCAAGGACGGCAAGCTCATCTGCCTCGACGGCAAGATGAATTTCGACTCCAACGCCCTTTATCGGCACCCCGAAATCGTCGAGCTGCGCGACCTCGGCGAAGAAGATCAGACCGAGATCGAAGCCTCGAAGCACGACCTCGCGTTCGTCAAGCTCGACGGCAACATCGGCTGCCTCGTCAACGGTGCCGGCCTCGCAATGGCGACGATGGACATCATCAAGCTTTATGGTGCGGAGCCCGCCAACTTCCTCGACGTCGGCGGCGGTGCGTCGAAGGAAAAGGTGCGCGAAGCCTTCAAGATCATCCTCGCCGACCCGTCCGTGAAGGGCATCCTGGTCAATATCTTCGGCGGCATCATGCGTTGTGACATCATCGCGGAAGGCGTGATCGCGGCGGCCCGCGAAATGGACATCAAAGTGCCCCTCGTCGTGCGCCTTGAAGGCACCAACGTCGATCTGGGTAAGAAAATCCTAAAGGAGTCGGGTCTCAAGATCATTCCCGCCGACGACCTTGCGGATGCCGCCAAAAAGATCACCGACGAGTTGAAACAGGTCGCCTGATCTTCGCCGGAATGCCGAAATATCTCGCATTGGCACGATAGTTGGTCTTGCTGCACCGCAAAAGATGCGCGACATTCCGAGCCTCAAAAAGACAGTCAATGCGGGGACGGAATGTCAATTCTGGTCGACAAGGCGACGAAGGTCATCTGCCAGGGCATAACAGGCAGCCAAGGCACGTTTCACACGAAGCAGGCGCGGGCCTACGGGACGAAGATCGTCGGCGGCGTAACCCCCGGTAAGGGCGGCAGCAAGCACCCCGACGCCGAGCTTGCCGACGTGCCTCTTTTCGACAGCGTGGCGGAAGCGGTCGCCAGGACCGGCGCCACGGCGTCGTCGATCTATGTGCCGCCCCCGTTCGCCGCTGACGCGATCCTGGAAGCGATCGACGCGGAAGTGCCGCTGATCGTTTGCATCACCGAGGGCATTCCGGTGATGGACATGGTGCGCGTCAAGCGCGCTCTCGATGGATCGAAATCGCGACTCGTCGGACCGAACTGCCCCGGCATCCTGACGCCCGATCAATGCAAGATCGGCATCATGCCCGGAAACATCTTCAAGCACGGCAGCGTCGGCATTGTATCCCGTTCGGGAACCCTCACATATGAGGCAGTGAAGCAGACGACGGACGTCGGCCTTGGTCAGACGACCGCTGTTGGCATCGGCGGCGATCCGGTGAAAGGCACCGAATTCATCGACGTCCTCGACCTCTTCCTGTCGGACGATGAAACACAATCGATCATTATGATCGGCGAAATCGGCGGTTCCGCCGAGGAAGATGCTTCGGAATTTCTGACGCGGGAAGCTCGCAAAGGCAGAAAGAAACCGATGGCCGGATTCATCGCCGGCGTAACCGCGCCGCCCGGACGGCGCATGGGTCACGCGGGCGCGATCATCTCCGGCGGCAAGGGCAAGGCGGAAGACAAGCTCGCGGCGATGCAGGCCGCAGGCATCGCCATTTCGCCAAGTCCCGCTGCTCTCGGCCGTACACTAATTGATATCTTGCGCGCGTAAGGTCTCAGTCAGCACATGGCCGAACCAATCGGGCATTTTTTTGATCTCGACCGTGCGCGTCATCCCGAGACCTCGATAGGCAACCGAGCCTCAAAAGGACGAAGCAGATGTCACGAAATGGCCAGAACGAAGCGTTTCTCCGCACCTCGTTCCTGAGCGCTGCGAATGCACCCTACATCGAAGACATGCAGGCCGAGTACGAGCGCAACCCGGGCGCCGTCAGCGACGAATGGCGATTGTTTTTCGACAGCATCAAGGAGCCGGCCGCGGGGCCATCCGTTTCCAGTGGCCCGGCCTGGGCGCCGCCGCTCGAAGCGCTATTGAACGATACCGGCACCGATCGCGATCTGGTCGGCGCGTTGACGGGCGACTACGGCGCAACCGAGCGCGCGATTCGCGACAAGATCGAGCGGCGCGCGCAGCTGGCGGGCTTCGAGATCACGCCCGCCGCTTCGCTTCGCGCGACGCAGGATTCGATCCGCGCCTTGATGCTGATCCGCGCCTATCGCGTCATCGGCCACCTTGCCGCCGACCTCGATCCGCTCGGCATTGCCGATCGCCGCGTCCATCGCGAACTGTTGGCGGAAACCTACGGCTTCACCGAAGCCGATCTCGACCGGCCGATTTTCATCGATCACGTCATGGGCCTCGAAACGGCGACCATGCGACAGATCCTGACGATCCTGCGCCGCACGTATTGCCGCCAGATCGGCTTCCAGTTCATGCACATCACGGATCCGGCGCAGAAAAGCTGGATTCAGGAGCGCATCGAAGGACCGGAAAAGGACATCAGCTTCACGCCCGAGGGGCGCAAGGCGATTTTGCGCAAGCTCGTCGAAACCGAAACCTTCGAGAAATTCTGCGACCTGAAATACACCGGCACGAAGCGCTTCGGCCTCGAAGGCGCGGAAGCGATGATCCCGGCGCTTGAGCAGATCATCAAGCGCGGCGGTCATTTGGGCGTGCGTGAAATCGCGCTGGGCATGGCGCATCGCGGCCGTCTCAACGTTCTCGCCAACGTCATGGCGAAGCCGCTGCGCGCGATCTTTAAGGAGTTCAAGGGCGGCTCATTCAAGCCCGACGACGTCGAAGGTTCGGGCGACGTCAAATATCACCTCGGCGCATCGTCGGACCGCATGTTCGACGGCAACGGCGTGCATCTCTCGCTGACGGCAAACCCGTCGCATCTCGAAATCGTCGATCCTGTCGTGCTCGGCAAGGTGCGCGCGAAGCAGGATCAGCAAGGCTGCTCCGGCGGCGACCGGACTCCGGTGCTGCCGCTGCTCATTCACGGCGACGCGGCGTTCGCGGGCCAGGGCGTCGTCGCGGAATGCTTCGGCCTGTCGGGACTGCGCGGTCACCGCACGGCAGGCTCAATTCATTTCATCATCAACAACCAGATCGGTTTCACGACGGCGCCGCATCACTCGCGCTCGTCGCCCTACTGCTCCGACGTCGCGCTGATGATCGAAGCGCCGATTTTCCACGTCAACGGCGACAATCCCGAAGCCGTCGTTCACGTCGCGAAGATCGCAACCGAATTTCGCCAGCGCTTCCAGAAACCTGTCGTCATCGACATGTTCTGCTATCGCCGTCACGGTCACAACGAGACCGACGAGCCGATGTTCACGCAGCCGGCGATGTACAAGCGGATCAAGGCGCATCCGACCGCCGTCGAAATCTACTCGCAATCGCTCATCGACGAAGAGGTCATCACGGTCGCCGAATTCGACGAGATCAAAGCCTCGGTGCGCTCCAATCTCGATAACGAGTTCGCCGTCTCCGATGGCTATAAGCCGAACAAGGCGGACTGGCTCGACGGCCGCTGGTCGGGCATCACGCGCTCCGACAGCGATGATTGGCGCGGCAACACCGGGATCCCGATCGAGACCCTGAAAGATCTCGGCCGCCGTCTGACGTCCATTCCCAACGACTTCCACATTCATAAAACGATCGCCAAGCTTCTCGAACGCCGGCGTGAAATGACGGAGTCGGGCGTCGGCATCGATTGGGCGATGGGCGAGCACCTCGCGTTCGCGTCGCTGTTGATGGAGCGCTTCCGCGTCCGGCTGTCCGGGCAGGATTGCGAACGCGGGACGTTCTCGCAGCGCCACGCCGTTTTCATCGACCAGGAAACGGATCGCCGCTTCGCGCCGCTCAAGCACTTGGCGCCAAATCAGGCCAACTTCGAGATCGTCAATTCGATGCTTTCGGAGGAAGCCGTGCTCGGCTTCGAATATGGCTATTCGCTCGCCGAGCCCAACGCGCTGACGCTTTGGGAAGCGCAGTTCGGCGACTTCGCCAACGGCGCGCAGGTCGTGTTCGATCAGTTCGTCTCCTCCGCCGAGCGCAAGTGGCTGCGCATGTCCGGCCTCGTCTGTCTTCTGCCCCACGGCTACGAAGGCCAGGGACCGGAACATTCTTCCGCGCGCCTCGAGCGTTATCTGCAGCTCTGCGCCGAAGACAACTGGCAGGTCGCCAACTGCACGACGCCCGCGAACTACTTCCACATTCTCCGCCGTCAGCTGCACCGCAACTTCCGCAAGCCGCTGATCTTGATGACGCCGAAATCGCTGCTCCGGCACAAGCGCGTCACGTCGAAGATCGAGGAGTTCGGGCCGGGAACGAGCTTCCACCGCTTGCTTTGGGACGACGCCGAACGTGGCGTCTCCTCGCTCAAGCTTCGCCCGGACGATGAGATCAAGCGCGTCGTCGTCTGTTCCGGCAAGGTCTATTACGACCTGCTGCAGGCACGCGATGCCCAGGGGCGTGACGATGTTTACCTGCTCCGCGTCGAGCAGCTCTATCCGTTCCCGGCGCGTGCGCTGATTCAGGAACTCGGCCGATTCAAATTCGCTGAAATCGTCTGGTGCCAGGAAGAGCCCAAAAATATGGGCGCTTGGTACTTCATGGACGCGAATATCGAATGGGTCTTGACCCATTTGGGGTATATTCACCGTCGCCCACGCTATGCCGGGCGGGCGGCGTCCGCGTCGACCGCGACCGGCCTCCTGTCTCAGCATATCAAGGAACAGACCGCGCTCGTCGCCGACGCGCTCGGAACATAGCAATAGCCGCGTTCGGCGCCGGTTCCGTTCAGCGGACACGCCGATCGCAATCAAAGACACTCCGGCTCGCTGCCGATGCGCACCGGAGCAAGACGAACAACCACGATCGGCGGCCGACTCCGCTAAGCGAAGTCGCCGATCGCAATCAACGAAACTCCGGGCTCGCTGCCGATGCGCACCGGAGCAAGACGAGCAACCGCGATCGGCGGCCGGCTCCGCGAAGCGGAGTCGCCGATCGCAATCAAAGGTGTGAGGACTGAGATGTCGATTGAGATTCGCGTTCCCGCGCTTGGGGAAAGCGTCACGGAGGCGACCGTTGGCAAGTGGTTCAAACAGACCGGCGACGCCGTGAATGTCGACGAGCCGCTGGTCGAGCTCGAAACCGACAAAGTGACCGTCGAAGTTCCCGCTCCCGCGGCCGGCGTGCTGGGCGACATTCTCGTCAAGTCGGGTACGACGGTGGCGGTCGGATCTCTGCTCGCGGCCTTGAAAGATGGCGCGGCGAAGTCATCGGCAGGCAATTCTCAAACGACGGCGCCCCAGGCGGCAAAGCCGTCCGCGCCCCCTTCGCAGCCGAAGCCCGAGCATGTCGCAGCGAAAGCTCCGGAAAGCGCTCCAGCGGCAGACGCCCCTCGCCCGCCGCCCGCCGCCCTCAAGGCGCTGACGGAAGCTGGCTTGGAACCCTCCGACGTGCGTGGTACCGGCCGCCGCGGGCAAATCCTGAAGGAAGACGTCATCAATGCCGTTGCAGCCACGGCCGCAAAACCGGCGGCATCTCCGCCGCCTCTGCGTGAACCAACGGCCGCGCCGGTCTCGCCCAACGCGGTCACCATTCAAGAAGCGCCGGCGACGATTGTGATGCGCGACGTGCGCCTGCCGTCACCCGCCAACGATGCGACGCGCGAAGAACGCGTCCGGATGTCGAAGCTTCGCCAGACCATCGCGCGCCGCCTGAAGGAAGCGCAGAACGCCGCCGCAATGCTGACGACGTTCAACGACGTCGACATGAGCGCCATCATGGCGCTGCGCGCGCAGTACAAGGATGTGTTCGAGAAACGGCACGGCGTGAAGCTCGGCTTCATGGGCCTGTTCGTGAAGGCCGCCATTCAGGCGCTCCGCGACGTGCCCTCCGTCAACGCCGAGATCGATCACGACGAGATCGTTTACAAGAATTACTATCACATCGGCGTCGCGGTCGGGACGGAGAAGGGCCTCGTCGTGCCGGTCGTGCGCGAAGCCGACCGCCTCAGCCTCGCCGAGATCGAGCAGAAGATCACCGAATTCGGCAAGCGCGCCCGCGACGGCAAACTGTCGATCGAGGACATGCAGGGCGGTACGTTCACGATCTCGAACGGCGGCGTCTACGGCTCGCTGATGTCGACGCCGATCCTGAACGCGCCGCAATCCGGTATTCTCGGCATGCATCGCATCGAGGAACGCCCGGTCGTCCGCAACGGCCAGATCGTTGCGCGCCCGATGATGTATCTCGCGCTGTCCTACGATCATCGCATCGTCGATGGCAAAGAGGCGGTGACGTTCCTTGTCCGCATCAAGGAATGTCTCGAAGATCCGCAGCGCTTCATCCTGGAGCTCTGAGGAATGACAGCATCATATGATTTGATCGTGATCGGCACGGGCCCCGGCGGCTACGTCTGCGCCATTCGCGCCGCGCAGCTCGGGCTGAAAGTCGCCGTCGTCGAAAAGCGCGGCACGCACGGCGGCACGTGCTTGAATGTCGGCTGCATCCCCTCGAAAGCCCTGCTGCATGCCTCGCACGCCTACGACGAAGCCAAGCACGCGTTCGGCGCGATGGGCATCGATGCGTCGCCCGTCCTCGATCTGCCGAAGATGCAGGCATTCAAGCGCGAAGGCGTCAAAGGCAACGTCGAAGGCGTCGCCTACCTGCTGAAGAAAAATAAGGTCCAGACGTACTTTGGCACTGGCCGCATCGTGAAAAGCGGTCAAGTTGCGGTCACCTCGCCCGGCGGCGAGACTGAAACGCTCGAAGCCAAGTCGATCGTCATCGCCACCGGTTCCGATGTTACGCGTCTGCCGGGAATCGAGATCGACGAAAAGCGCGTCGTGTCATCGACCGGCGCGCTGGAACTCGCGTCCGTGCCGCGCAAGCTGCTGGTGATCGGCGCTGGCGTCATCGGCCTCGAACTCGGCTCGGTGTGGCGTCGCCTTGGCGCGGACGTGTTGGTCGTCGAATATCTCGATCGCATTCTGCCGGGCATCGACAAGGAAGTCGCGCGCGCGTTCCAGCGTCTGCTCGACAAGCAGGGCATTGCGTTCCGGTTGGCGAGCAAGGTCACGGGCGTCACCGGCCCCGAAACCCCGGGCAAGCCGCTCAGCGTTCAGATCGAACCGGCGGCTGGCGGAGCCACCGAGACGGTCGAAGCCGACGTCGTTCTCGTTGCGGTCGGGCGCGTTCCTTACACCGACGGATTGGGCCTTGCTGAAGCTGGCGTCGCGCTCGATGCGAAAAAGCGCATCCTGACCGATGGCCATTTCCAGACCAGCGCATCCGGCATTTTCGCGATCGGCGACGTCATCGCCGGTCCGATGCTGGCGCACAAAGCCGAGGACGAAGGCGTCGCCGTCGCCGAAATCATCGCGGGCCAAGCTGGGCACGTGAACTACGATGTGATCCCGAACGTCATTTACACCTCGCCCGAAGTCGCGAGCGTCGGCAAATCCGAAGAGGAACTGAAAGCGGCTGGAATTGCCTACAACGTCGGCAAGTTTCCGTTCACCGCCAACGGCCGTGCGAAATCGATCCGCATGACGGACGGCTTCGTCAAAATCCTTGCCGATGCTGCGACGGATCGCGTGCTGGGCGTCCACATCATCGGGGCCAACGCGGGCGAGCTTATTGCGGAAGCGTGCGTGCTGATGGAATTCGGCGGCTCGGCAGAAGACCTCGCGCGCACATGCCACGCGCATCCGACATTGAGCGAGTCCGTCAAGGAAGCGGCTCTCGCGGTCGGCAAACGCGCGATCCACTTCTGAGACCTTCGTGGCCGGGTTGAGCCCGGCCACGTGGTGCGGTTATTCCACGGCCGTGACTGTGTAGCCGCGCTCGCGCAGCAGCGCGACGAGCCCCGTCGGCCCGACGAGGTGCAGCGCTCCGACCGCGATAAAGGCGCTGCCGTCCTGAAGCAGCGGCTCGGCGGCATCGCGCATTCGGACGTTGCGATCCGATAGAAGCCCCTTCTTGAAGTCGTCAAAAGCCGAAGCCGGAACGCCGGATTCGGCCGCGAGCGCCAACTGGAACGGCATCGCCGCGCCGATCTCGCGTCGCAAATACATCTGGACGATCGATTCCATCAGATCGTCGGTACGATCGGCATACTTGATCCCAACCTTCAACATGGCGACCTGCTGATCATCGGCGATCGAAGCCAAGGATTCGAGTTGCTGTTCGATGGTCTCGAGACCCTTGACGGTCAGCCCGTGCTTTTTCGCTTCCTCCGCAACTTGCAAATCGAGCACCTTGGCGCCCGCCACGACCTGCTTGCGTTCGCAGTCCGACGTCGCAAGCAGCATGCTGACGAGCCACGGCTTGACGAGCCCCGATGCTTCTTCCGGCATCCCCGCCTCTTTGACGAGACGTTGCACGACTTTGAATTCATCGTCCGTAAGCTGCGCGTTGAGCGTGTGCCCATCCGTGTAAAGCAGAAGGTGGCCGGCCTTCGCCATCGCTTCGCCGACGGCCTTTTCCGAAAGGTCGGCAACTTCAAGTGCCACGGACTTCGAATGCGCGATGAAGTCCTGCTGCCTCGCCGACAATCGCGAAATACGCGGGTCGGAAAGGTGCATCGTTCCGAGCAGATACGACGGAGCGACGCCGGACTTCTCGATCTTCCACAGTACCGCTTCGGTGTTTGACGTCTGCCGGCTTTCTTCGATGACGGTTTTGTAGGCGTCCGGCGATCGCGTCTGCAACTCCGCCAGCATGTCCGTGCCGCGGCAGGGGACAGGCACATCATCCGCCCGAGCCGTCGCGCTGGCCGCGATCAGCAGCGCGAAACAAAAGAATAGGAATGTCCGGACATGCGTTGTCATGTGGCACTCGAAATGGAAACGCTCAGGCTAGCTGCGAGCCGTCCGCGGATGCGCTTGATCATAGACGGACAGCAGGCGGTCTCGATCGACTTCCGTATAGACTTGTGTGGTCGAAAGCGAGGCGTGGCCCAAAAGCTCCTGAATTTGCCGTAAATCGGCCCCCGCCGAGAGCAGATGCGTCGCAAACGAATGCCGGAGCGCGTGCGGCGTCGCCGTTTCCGGCAGGCCAAGCTCCCGGCGCATGCGTGCCATCGCGAGTTGAATGAGACGCGGCGACAGCGGCCCGCCGCGCGCACCAAGAAACAGCGGCCCGTCGCCGGAAAGCGGGAACGGGCAAAGCCGCATGTACTTTGCGATCGCCTCCGAAATGATCGGAAGTGCCGGGACGAGCCGATCCTTGCCGCCCTTGCCGGTGATGTGCATCACGTCGCGACCGTTGAGCGGCGCCGAATTCGGCGTCAGGCTCAGCGCTTCGCTGATGCGCAGACCAGCGCCATAGAGCAGCAGCAGAACCGCCGTGTCGCGTGCGTTGATCCACTCGGCCCGATCATCATTTTTCGTCGCAACGAGTTCCGCTGCGCCGTCGACGGTCAGCGGCTTCGGCACCGAATGCGGTATCTTCGGCAAGGCGACCTGCAGCACGGCGCGATTCTGCAGCCTGCCTTCACGTTCCAGCCATCGAAAAAAAGTCCTGAGCGATGAAAGAGAGCGCGCCAGCGATCGCGACACGACATCCGATTTGCGCCGATGCGCGAGAAACGCCCGAAACACCTTGGTGTCGACTCGACTCAAATCGCCGAGACATGGTGCACGTCCAAGGTGCGTTTTCAGAAACGCCAGAAACTGAGTGACGTCGCGCGCATAGGCTTCGCGCGTCGCGGCGCTCTGTCCGCGCTCATTGATGAGATGCGCCAGCCAATCCTCGACCGCGCGTTTGAGGTCGCCGCCGAGCGGTAACTCCGCATCCGTCGTCAGGATTTCGTCGAGTGAAGTCACCGGCAGCGCCCTCATGTCGGATTGAGCCTTCTCCGACGCGGTTAACGAACCGTTAACGGACGCAATCCCTACAGCACTTTGCCCGGATTCAGAATGCCTTTGGGATCGAGCGCCTGTTTGATCGCGCGCATCATGTCGAGTTCGATCGCGGATTTGTGCTGCCGCAGCGCCTCGCGCTTCATCTGCCCGATGCCGTGCTCTGCTGAGATCGACCCGCCAAGCTCCGAGACAAGCTCGAAGATCGCATCCGACATCGTCTCCCACAGCGACAGGAATTGCGCTTTGTCGCCGCCTTCGGGCTGGCTGATGTTGTAATGCAGATTGCCGTCGCCGAAGTGCCCGAACGGCACAGGTCGCGCGCCCGGCGCAACCTGCTCGACGATCTCCGCCGCGTGCGAAAGAAATTCCGGAATGCGCGCGATCGGCACCGAGATGTCGTGCTTGATGCTCCCGCCCGCACCTTTCTGCGCTTCGGAGAATGCCTCTCGCAAACGCCAGAAATCTTGCGCCTGGCCGAGAGATCGAGCCAGCGCGGCGTCGCGGATAAGCTCCTGCCCATGAGCGATAGTCAAAAGCTGTTCGAGTGCGCTGCTGGAACGCCCGCCATGCGAAAGCTCGATCAGCACGTACCACGGATGCGCATCGGCGAACGCGTCGCGCGTGTTCGACATGTAGCGCAGCGCGAAGTCCTGAGCCTGATGCGCCCAAAGCTCGAACGCCGTCAGCGCTGATCCAGCTTCGGCTTCCGCAATCCGAAATAGCTTCAACGCGGCCGCCGGGGATTCGAGCGCAACGATGGCCGTCTCGCGTTCCGCCGGTATGGGAAAGAGCTTGAGACTCGCCGCCGTGATGACGCCGAGCGTACCTTCCGATCCGATCAGCAGGTCGCGCAGATCGTAACCGGTGTTGTCTTTTTTCAAGCGCCGAAGCCCGTTCCAGACGCGTCCGTCCGCAAGCACGGCTTCAAGCCCGAGCGCGAGATTGCGCGCGTTACCGTAGGCGAGAACGGCGGTGCCGCCCGCATTCGTCGCCAGCACGCCGCCGATCGTTGCGCTGCCTTCGGACGCGAGACTGAGCGGAAACAGCCGTCCCGCGCCCTCGGCCGCATGCTGCGCCTCGGCCAGCGTCACGCCTGCTTCGACAATCATCGTGCCGCCCGCCGCATCGACGTCGCGGACCTTTTTCATGCGCGTCAGCGACAGCACGATCTGATCGCCGGCGGGCGACGGAATCTGGCCGCCGACGAGCCCCGTATTCCCGCCCTGCGCGACGATGCCGATTCCTTCATCGTGCGCGAGCGCCAGAATGCGCGAGACTTCGTCCGTCGTCTGAGGACGCAGCACGACCGGCGTCTTGCCCGTATAGCGGTCACGCCATTCGCGGAGATACGGCGCCTTGTCGTCCGTGCCGGTCAACGCGTTCGCCGCGCCGACGATGTCGGCGAAGCGTGAAATCAATTCGGGAGAAAAGATTTTCGTTGCCACGCGCGTTGATCCGAAACAGCGGCCGACGCCGCGATCACACGATTGTCTGCCCGGTCTTCTTCCAGTCGTTGACGAATGCCGTGAGGCCCGCATCCGTCAGCGGATGCTTGACCAGCGCTTTCAGGATCGCGGGCGGAATGGTTGCGACGTCTGCGCCGATCATCGCCGCTTCCCGGACATGGTTCACGGTCCGGATCGAGGCTGCGAGAATGTCCGTCGAAAGATCGGGATAGTTGTCGTAGATCGTCCGGATCTCGCGGATGACGTCCATGCCGTTCAATCCGATGTCGTCGAGCCGCCCGATGAACGGCGAAACGAACGTCGCGCCGGCCTTCGCCGCAAGCAGCGCCTGATTGGCCGAGAAGCACAGCGTCACGTTGACCATCGTGCCGTCGCTGGTCAGCGCCTTGCACGCTTTGAGGCCGTCCATCGTCAGCGGCACCTTGATCGTCACGTTCTTGGCGATCTTCCGCAGCACTTCCGCTTCGCGCATCATGCCGGCATAGTCGGTTGCCGCGACTTCCGCCGAAACCGGGCCCGGAACCACGGCGCAGATTTCCTTGATGATATCCTTGAAATCGCGCCCGGCCTTGGCGACCAGCGTCGGGTTCGTCGTCACGCCGTCGAGCAGGCCAGTGGCGGCTAACTCCTTGATCTCGGCCACGTCGGCGGTATCGACGAAAAATTTCATATCCTGCTCCTGGTTCGTCTCTTAACTTTTCGGCTTGCCTTCGGTGCGCCGCAACTTAAGGCAAACCTAGCACGCTCGATTCTCGGGAGAAGCTTCTAGTCCGTTGAACGTCCCTTTGGATAGTCTGCTCGAAATCCTGGATAACGGCGCCCTTTCCGGCGCCCGCAGCGTGCCCGTGCTGATGCCGGTCGCGCTCGATCAGACGTACGACTATCTCGTGCCGGACGGCGTCGAGGTGCCCCCAGGTTCGTTCGTGCTCGTCCCATTCGGGCCGCAAACGCGCATCGGCATTGTATGGGACGGCCAACGTGGCGACGGCAAGGCCGTCGACCCGAAGAAGCTGAAATCCCTGACCAGCCTGATCGATGCACCGCGGCTTCCCGAAATCTCGATGCGCTTTGCGGAATGGGTGGCGCGCTACACGCTGGCGCCGCTCGGCATGGTCGCGCGCATGATGATGAGCGCCGACGCCGCCTTCGAGCCGCCGAAACATCGCTTCGGCGTCAGGCTGGTGGAAGGCGCGCCGTTGCCGCCGAAGATGACGCAAGCGCGCACGCGCGTTCTTGAGATCGCCGCCGACGGTCTCATTCGCGTAAAATCGGACCTCGCGAATCTCGCGGCGTGCTCGACCGGCGTGATCGATGGATTGGCGGCCTCCGGCAACCTCGTCGAAGTCGCAATTCCAGAACGCGTCTTTCCGCGCCCGCAACCCGCGCACGCGACGACCGACTTCACCGACAAGCAAGCGCAAGCCGTCGCCACCCTCGTCGCCGCGGTGGATGCGAAGAATTTTTCCGTCACGTTACTCGATGGCGTGACGGGATCAGGCAAGACCGAAGTCTATTTCGAGGCCGTCGCGCGCGCTCTCGAAGTGGGTGATCAAGCGCTGATCATGCTCCCCGAAATCGCGCTGACGAGCCAATTCCTCGACCGTTTCGCGCAACGCTTCGGCGCGCCGCCGGTCGAATGGCACTCGGCCTTGAGCCCGGCCGAGCGCGGACGCATCTGGAAAGGCGTCGCGCGCGGTGACGTGCGTTGTGTCGTCGGCGCACGTTCGGCGCTGTTCCTCCCCTTCGTGCAACTCGGCCTGATCGTCATCGACGAAGAACACGACCAGGGCTTCAAGCAGGAAGACCGCGTCCACTATCAGGCGCGCGATATGGCGGTCGTGCGCGGCAATCTCGGCAAGTTTCCGGTTGTGCTCGCGTCCGCGACCCCGTCGATCGAAAGCCACGTCAACGCGCTCGTCGGACGCTATCGCCATGCCGTGCTGCCTGGACGCTTTTCGGGCGTCGCGATGCCGGACGTGTCGCTGATCGACCTCAAGGCCGAGAAGCTCGAACCGGGCAAATGGCTGGCGCAGCGCCTCGTCGGCGCAATCACCGAAACGCTCGAAAAAGACCAGCAAACACTGCTCTTTCTCAATCGTCGAGGATACGCGCCGTTGACGCTTTGCCGTGCCTGCGGCCATCGCCTCGAATGTCCGCAGTGCACCGCGTGGCTCGTCGAGCACCGCTTCAAGAAAAAGCTGACCTGCCACCACTGCGGTTTTTCGCTATCGCTCCCAGAGAAGTGCCCGAAGTGCGGCGAGCCCGGAACACTCGTCGCGTGCGGCCCCGGCGTCGAGCGCGTGCAGGAGGAAGTGAAAGAGCGCTTTCCCGACGCACGCGTCGCGCTGCTGTCATCGGATCTCATTCCTGGTCTGGCGGAAATGCGCGAAATCATTCGTGGAATCGAAGCGCGCGAATTCGACATCATCATCGGCACGCAGATCGTCGCCAAGGGTCATAACTTTCCGGGCCTCGCGCTGGTCGGCGTCGTCGACGGCGACTTGGGCCTCGCGCACGGCGCCGATCCACGCTCGGCAGAACGCACGTTCCAATTGCTTCACCAGGTGACGGGCCGCGCCGGCCGCACGAGCTTCGTCGGCCGCGGTTTCGTGCAAACGTATTCGACCGATCATCCGGTGATGCAGGCGATCGTCGCCGGTGACCGTGATGCGTTTCTGAATTACGAGGTGAAGACGCGCCAGTCCGGTTTGCTCCCGCCCTACGGACGTTTGGCTGCGATCGTCATCTCGGCGCGCGACAAAGCCCTGACCGAAGTCACCGCGCGCGACATCGCACGCCGTGCGCCGCAATCAGAGGTGATCTCGGTCTTGGGACCCGTCGAAGCGCCGATTGCCGTCGTGCGCGGACGCCACCGCTGGAGGCTACTGGTCAAGGCCCCGCGCGACGTCGACCTGCAGGCATATCTCCGCGCCTGGGCTGGAACCATTCCAAAACTGAAAAGCGACGTCCGCATAACCGTCGATATCGACCCCTATAATTTCCTCTGACGGCGCTCGCTTGGCAGCGGTCAAATGCGGCATGTTTGCCATAGGCAGCGGCCAGCCCCAGAGACCGCAGCAAGCGGCGTTTCGCAGGCACAGCAAATCGGCTAAACGACGAGCGGGTGTCGCGGCATCAGGGCGACACGAAATCAGCGACCCTTACGCATTCGAAAGACTCCCATGCCCCTACGCATTGCCGTGCAAATGGACCCGATCGATCGCATCGACATCAAGGGCGATTCGACGTTCGCGATCCTGCTCGAAGCGCAAAAGCGCGGGCACGACATTTTCTATTACACGCCCGCCGATCTCTCGCTGCACGGCGATAAGCTTCTGGCGCGCGGCCAGAGCCTGAACGTCGAAGACAAGCACGGCGCACACTTCGCGCTTTCGAACGCGCGCGTTGAAAATCTCGGGGACCTCGACGTCGTCTTGCTGCGGCAGGACCCGCCGTTCGATATGGCCTACATCACGACCACGCATCTTCTTGAGCGCATCCATCCGAAAACGCTCGTCGTCAACGATCCCGCGCACGTGCGCAACGCGCCGGAAAAGCTGTTCGTCCTCGACTTCCTTGATCTGATGCCGCCGACGCTCGTCACGCGCTCGCTCGCCGACGTTCAGGCGTTCCGCAAAGAATACAAGGACATCATCATCAAGCCGCTGTATGGCAACGGCGGCGCAGCCGTGTTCCGCATCAAGCCGGACGACGGCAACCTCGCGTCCCTGGTGGAACTCTTTCAGACTGTTTTCCGTGAGCCGTTCATGGTTCAGGAATTCCGTCCCGAAGTGAAAGACGGCGACAAGCGCATCATTCTCGTCGATGGCGAAGTCGCAGGCGCGCTCAATCGTGTGCCGCAAGCCGGAGAAACGCGCTCGAACCTGCACGTCGGCGGAACGGCCGTCGCCGCCAAGCTGACAAAGCGCGACGAGGAAATCTGCGCCCGGCTGAAACCAGAACTCAAGAAGCGCGGACTGATCTTCACCGGCATCGATGTCATCGGTCCGTATCTGACCGAGATTAATGTCACGTCGCCAACGGGAATTCGCCAGGTCAAGGCGTTCGGCGGCAACGATATCGCCGCGATGATCTGGGACGTTATCGAAAAGAAAAAAGCCCATGCTGCGTGACGTTCCAACCGGAAGACGCGCGCCCAATCGCAATCGGAAGGTTGGACAATCCATGATGCCAGGAACTTTCGGATACCGGACTGCATCGCGCGTTGCTCTCGCGGCGCTTTTCTTCACCGCGGGAAGTCTCGCGTCGCCAAGCGCCGACGCGATCGCAACCTCGCCGTTCGATGCACTCATCGGACGTTGGACCGGCGACGGCATCCTGGGCTTCAAGGAGAGCAAGCCCGAACGCGTCAAATGCCGCGCGACCTATCTGCTCGATCCCGCCGCGCAGAACGAGTTGAAGCAGACCATCCGCTGCGCGACCTCGTCGGGCGCCGTCGAGGTTATCAGCAATCTCAAGGAAGACGCCGGCAAGCTCACCGGGCACTGGAAAGAAACGATCCATAATTTCGAAGGCGATCTGACGGGCGAAGTCACGCCGAAAGGATTTCGCATCATCGTCAAGGGCGCCGACATCACGGCGAACATGGACATCATCGTGCGCGGAACGATGCAGGCCGTCGAAATTCAGTTCGTCAATTCGTCCCTCGTCGGCCTGTCGATGGCGATGAAAAAGGGCTGACCGCAAACAGTGGTTCGGAAGCGATGGGGCCACTCTTTGCAATCCTGACCGCCGCTCTCTCGTTTGCGATGTCGATCCCGCCTGCCGTCGAGCAGTATCGCCGGGATCGAAAAGGCTTCTGGCAAACGCTCAGATGGATGGGCGTCTACGCGCTCTACATCGCCGTTGGTATCGGCGTCCTGATGCTATCGGCCGAGGGACCCCAGCCGCCCACGAAAGCGGCGCTTGCTACGCTCTTCATGCTCACCTGGATCGCCTACGGCATGGTCTGGCTGATCCGAAAGGTGCCGCGCTACCGCGAGCTCCCGGCGTGGCTCGACAAGCGGTGGCTCGACCACCTGTTCGCGCTCGCGCTCTCCTGCCTGCTCGCCGCTGTCTTTCTCGTCTAACAGAGACGTTCTTTGTTTGTTCTTTACGGCCTCACGGGATTATCCTTTTAACACACCCAAGAATCGGTTATATCGCGTACCGATATAAGTCCCGGCGACGAACAAGCCGGGGGGCGTTTTCTTGGGGGGATTATGGCCAAGCAATTTCGATACATGCCTGTTCTTCGATGGAAGCTCAACGACAGAACCGGGCTATTGAACGTCAGCGCTACAGGCGGACGCGGCGTAGCTCCCCTCATTCAACTTTGGCCGAAGCAATACAGCGGCCCGCGAGCAACAAAACCAAAGAAGGGTCACACGCCGCTAACGGCGGCCGAATTCTTTGCAAAGCAAGTCTCTGATGCCTGGGGCGTAGAGCCTGTGTACTTGGACGCATCACAGCTGGTGGATGGCTCCGCACATCCTCTGATCGACATCGCAAAAGCGGCAAGTGTAGGCGGCTTGAACATTATTCCGGTGGTCGAGTTGACCTCGCCGGTCAATTACCAAGTCGCCGCGAAGAAGATGGCGGCTGCTAGCGGTTCGGGTATCGGGTTGAGGATTTCTCTACCCGAAATGACGGCTGCGAGCGCGTGGGTGCCCAAATGGCCCTACCCCGCATCAGATACAGATCTCATAGTCGATCTAGGTGGCAGCGTTGCTAACGTAGCGGCCCTTGGAGTCTCTGTTGCGAATGCATTTGCCAGCCTTCATAGCGGCAGTTCTTGGAGAACCGTTACCCTGATTGGTTGCTCGATTCCGACTACGCTTTCGGGCTTTAGCCTTGGCCGAACCATGCTGCCGAGGCACGAATTTATCCTCTGGCGCACTCTCACCACGCACGGCCTTCCCTACAGACTGGATTTCGGCGATTACGGCAGTATCGCTCCTGGCCCTCCGATCGAGATCGAGGCTCTTGTGCCTATTAATGCCAAGTACAGTTTGCCCGAGAAGTTCGCCGTGTTCCGCGGCGTCAAGATCAAAGGTCCAGGCGCTATGCCCATGAGCCAACAGCTCCGGAGCTATGCCAAGCAAATAGTCGCCTTGAAGCCGCGGCATGCTCTTAAGCATTGCTGGGCGGACGGTCAGATCGACGCCATGCATGCCGACCCTAGTTTTTCGGTTGGCAACCCGGGCGTCTGGGTTGGCTTGAATCTCAATCGGCATATTGAGATCACACGCCACACGTTGCCCTAACGACGGCCTTGCCTTGAGCGCGGCGCGAACATGCGCCGTGAGTGAAGCAAATGGTATCCGCTCCACAAGACGCTCCAAAATCTCGGCAGAGCGGCGGGAGCGCCACCCGCCTGCGAGCCCGTGAAAGTCAAGAATCGCTAATGCTTCTTCTTTCCAAAGAAGCTGCGCGATGATCTTAGCGTCCCGGCCTGGATTAATCCGAGCTTTTCGTTTGTGCTTCAACACAAGACGATTGTCGGATACCCGCGCTTCCAAACATCCCCACCACTTGGGAATAATCTTGAGCGCTTTCTTTGCGTGCTTACTACCGACAACGAGGGTCATGCGGTCGAAAACCTTGCCGTAAATGTCGGCCTGAGCGGGAAGTCGCTCTAAGGTATCGCTGTCGCTCTTCAGTTCGTAGCCGCTTAGCTCACCGTTTATAACGGCAACATCAATGCGTACGGTGCCAGACCAAATGCCCATCTCTTCAACGAGACGCGTATCCGAAGCACCAGCGTGCTCGGCCCCCAATCGCGCACGAAGCGCCTCGCGCACATCGCTATCGCGCATAATTATTGAGCCCACCCCCCAGAGATAGTCTCTGGCTGGGTTATCATGATTTTATCATGCCTGAGTAGAGTCACGGCACTACGATGCCGAAGGTTTTTTCTTTGGTTTGTTGCTTGGCTTCTGCACGCGCGCTGAAGCGACTTTCTTCAGGGCCGTCTCGAACGCCTCATCATCTTCAGAGCAGCCGAGTTCTCGCGCGGCGTTGAGGAACTTTTGTTGCTGCGCGCTTGATTTCGAATCAGAGCTTTTTGGTTTTGCCATCGCACCAGCCTGAGTCTGTTTTATTTGGCGGTCAAGGCATCAGACGAAATCAGGGCCACCAGATTCCGGTGTAAAACCCCAAGGCGTCGATTGCCGTCTGATCTGTGCTTGGCCATAAGCAAAAGGCGACAAGGGAGGTTGGATTCCCAAGTCGCCTCTGGTGAGCCCTGTTACGGGCCCAACTAGCGCACCATCCCATCCCAGCAGCTTCAAGCGGAGGTGAGAATGACGGCCAAACCATAAACCCGCCCTCGCGGGCACCCAATAGGGCAAAGGGACGGGCGCAAATCGCCGCCCGTCCCGTTTCCGTACTACAAGATGGAGGGCTCAGCCAATGGGCAGCGAGTCAATTTCAACAGCAAGTTCCGCCGCTGTGCTTGCAGATTTGCGCGCTCGACGGGATGAACTCGACCGTATCATCAAGGGATTAGAGGGCATCTATGGCCCAGTCTCCGTACCGACACCACCAGCGCATCTTAAGCAAAACACAGCCCCTCCAACGGTTGCGTCCCGAGAAATCGCCAAAACGGCTCCTCTTGCGCCAGCGTTGATAGCGACAACGCCGCAAGCCAGGACGGCAACTGGTAACAATGGAATTGGCGAGGCGTGCGCGAAAATCGTCGAACGGCATGCGAACAAGCAAGGCCTTTCGACAAGGCAGGTGACCGATCTGCTCTTGGAATCAGGCTTCGTGCTGAATACGAAAAATCCGACTGCCAATGTTTGGTCGGCCTTAGACCACAGATGCAAAATTTCCGGGGACGTGGAAAAGGTTGGAAGGAATTGGCGAAAACCCGAAGCGGTGTCGCCAGCGCAGGTGAATGGCGCCCATTAGCAATTGCCAAGCCCCTACTTATGGGGCTTGGTCCGCCTCTTGCTAAGCTTCGGCTGTACCAGCTTTTCGATAAGTCAGACGCTTGCCCTTGATGCCCTTAAGCGCCTTTTCGGCGCGTGCTGCATCATCCACGCCCAACGCGATGCGAGCATTGTAACGGAAGTCAAACTCCGCCAGATACCGATGCAGGTGCTTCTCTGCGCAATGCTGGTAGGTGCCACGCATGCCGCGCTTGAAGACTGAGAAGTACCCTTCAACGGTATTGGTATGAATGGTCGGAGCGCCTTCGGCGTAACGGACATATTCGTAGGCGCTGTGGTCTACCCGATCATGGCTGGCGAAGTTCGAAAGCTGGCGCTTATAGAGTTGGGCGCTGTCGGTCATGATGAAAGTTTCTTTGCGAACGTTGGCGTTCACAATCGGAATGACCTCGGAGACGGTGCTACCTGCCACGTGATAGCTGCGCACGCCGCCGCCGCGTTCAACCAACGAGAGAATGACGTTCTTGTGCGCCGAGTTGGTGAGCTTCTTGTTCGGGAACTTGCGGCCCTTTGGATGGGTCGAAGCGCGGCCGTAGATGGTTTCATCGACTTCCACGACGCTGCCTTCGCCGCCCATCGGAGGCGTCAACGAACCCGAGCGCATGGCCTCGCGGATGCGATGGCTCATAAACCACGCCGACTGATACTTGATCTCTAGGACGCGGTGCAGCTGATGGCTGCTGATGCCCTTCTTGGAGGAGCACATCAAATGCACAGCCTGTAGCCAAAGATGCAGCGGAATGTGGCTGCTCTCGAAGACCGTGCCGACGCGGACCGTGAATTGCTTACGGCAAGCTCCGCACTTCTTCAGGCCATGGCGTTCGACGCCCTTCGGATTCCTCTTGCTCGGCTTGGAACGAACGCCCTTCAAATCGTAGATGCGCTTGTCAGCCCCACAATGAGGGCAAACGGGGCCATTCGGCCAAACAATACTTTCGAGCTTTGCGAAGGCAGCTTCTTCGTCGTGGAAATGTGCTGCGTCTAAAGCCGACATGACGGCGATCCCTCAAATATCTGAGGAAAATATAAGAAATCCCTTTGGGTTTGTCAAATGGATAATTGCCCGGCCTCATCGGGATGCGATAGGGTTGCCTCGGAGTGGGGGCATCGCATGTACGGGCAGATTTCGACGCTGGCATTTATTGGAATTGAAGCTCGGCCCGTCGAAGTCCAGGTACGGGTGACGCCCGGAGCAGCCGCATTCGCCATCGTCGGCTTGCCGGACAAGGCCGTTGCCGAAAGCCGCGAGCGCGTCCGCAATGCGCTCCACGCCGTCGGCCTAGGACTCCCGTTTAAACACATCACCGTGAACCTCGCCCCCGCCGACCTGCCGAAGGAAGGCAGCCATTTTGACCTGCCGATCGTGTTGGCGATGATGTCGGCGATGGAAGCCATCGCGCCCGATGCAATCGCGAATTACGCCGCGATCGGTGAATTGGCATTAGACGGATCGATCCGCGCCGTTCCCGGAACGCTTCCCGCTGCCATCGGCGCGAACCAGATGGGAAAAGGCCTGATCTGCTCCGCCGCGTCGGGACCGGAGGCCGCCTGGGCGAGCGAAGACCTCGATATCCTGGCCGCTCCGCATCTGCTGTCGTTGGTCAATCACTTCAAGGGCACGCAGACGCTGTCGCGTCCGAAGCCGAACATTCTGCCGGCTCAAACTTCGCTCGCGGATTTGCGAGACATCAAGGGGCAGGAAACCGCCAAGCGTGCGCTCGAAATCGCAGCCGCCGGAAGCCACAATCTTCTGATGATCGGCCCGCCCGGTTCTGGCAAGTCGATGTTGGCCTCGCGAATGCCTTCGATCCTGCCGCCGCTCTCGCCTGAAGAAATTCTGGAAGTCTCGATGGTGCATTCGCTGGCGGGCGAGCTTGTCGGCGGCAAGCTGACGATCGAGCGGCCGTTCCGATCTCCGCATCATTCCGCCAGCATGGCCTCGCTTGTCGGGGGCGGTTCGCGCCCGCGTCCGGGAGAAGTTTCGCTCGCGCATCACGGCGTCTTGTTTCTCGACGAGCTCCCGGAATTTCAGCCCAACGTACTCGACGCGCTGCGTCAGCCGCTCGAAGCCGGCGAGACGGTCATCGCGCGCGCCAATCACCGGATTTCGTACCCGTCACGCATTCAACTCATTGCCGCGATGAACCCGTGCAAATGCGGCGGGGCGTCTCCCGGCGAAAGCTGCCGCCGTGGCCCGCGTTGCGCCGCCGATTACCAGGCGCGCGTGTCCGGTCCTCTGCTCGATCGGATTGATCTGCAGATCGAGGTCCCGGCGATATCGGCAGCGGACCTCGTGCTGCCGCCTCCGAGCGAGGGCAGCGACGATGTTCGCGCCCGTGTCACTGCCGCCCGCGAACGCCAGCGATCGAGATTCGCGGCGCTCGGCGCCAAAGGCATTCGAACCAACGCCGACTGCTCGACGACGCTTCTCGAAAAAACCGCAACGCCGGACGAAGCCGGCGTTGCGCTGCTCCGTCATGCCGCCGAAACGCTGGGCCTGTCGGCGCGCGGATTCCATCGTACGATGAAGGTTGCGCGGACCATTGCCGATCTCGAAGGCTCTGAAACCGTGGGCCGTGCGCACGTCGCCGAAGCGCTTAGCTATCGCGGCGAAACCATGCGCCAATCCCGCGCCGCTTGAGAAGTTCCTTGTCGCGCGAAACGTTGCTCGTGAGAGATGCTTCTTTGCTAACCCAAGGAGGCAGAGGCCAATAATTTATTGGCTTCGCCGTCCCACCGTCATGGCCGCGCAGGCGGCCATCCACGCCATCTCGGGGACAAATAAAAACGCCGGAGCTGATAGCTCCGGCGTTGAAAATTTGCGAATTATCGCCTTGCTTACGCGAACGCCGACTTCACGCCCGCGATCATCGCCGCAGCTTGCGCGGCATTGCGCAACAGGCACGCGATCGTCATCGGCCCGACGCCGCCGGGAACCGGCGTGATAGCGCCCGCCACTTTCGCGCATTCCTCGTAGGCGACGTCGCCGACGAGCTTGGTCTTTCCGTTCTCCGACGGCACGCGATTGATGCCGACGTCGATGATCGTCGCGCCGGGCTTGATCCAGCTCGCCTTGACCATCTCAGGAATACCCACCGCCGCGACGACGAGGTCGGCGCGCTTGACGACGTCTTCGATATTTTTGGTGCGCGAGTGCGCGATCGTCACGCTGCAGTTTTCACGCAGCAACAACGCCGCCACCGGCTTGCCGACGATGTTCGAGCGGCCGATCACGACGGCATCGAGCCCGGAAAGACTCGGCAGCACGCTCTTCGCAAGAATGACCGAACCCGTCGGCGTGCACGGAACGAGCGCGCGCTCGCCGACCCAGAGCCGCCCGACGTTGACCGGATGGAAGCCGTCGACGTCCTTGTCGGGATTGATCGAATTCAGAACCTTCTCGGCATTGATATGCTTGGGCAGCGGCAACTGCACCAGAATGCCGTGGCATGCCGGGTCGTTGTTCAACTTGTCGACGACCGCAAGAACGTCGGCTTCGCTGGTTTCCGCGGGAAGCCGATGCTCCCACGAATTCATGCCGACTTCGACGGTCTGCTTGGCTTTGTTCGCCACATACACTTTGCTCGCCGGATCTTCACCGACAAGCACGACGGCAAGCCCCGGCTTCAGGCCATGCTCCTTCTGCAACCGCGCGACTTCGGCCGCCACGTCGGCACGAACACTCGCGGCAATTTGCTTACCGTCTATGATTTTCGCTTCGGACATCCCTATTCTCCCTGGTCCACTAGCGCTGTAATTCTCTGGCTTTAATCTCCAATAATCTGTCGAGCTCTTCAGGCTCACCATCGATCTGCAATGCCTTGAGGCGCGATTTCCCGCCCTTTGCCAGCGAAACGGAACGCTTCGGCAAATCGAGCCAGCGCGCGACGAGCTGTTCGAGCGCCGCGTTAGCCGCACCATGTTCGGGAACAGCGCGCACCCTGGCCTGAAATGCCGGGCCGTCGCTTGTGGAAGTCACGCCTTCGATGGCGTCCTTGGAGGATTTCGGCGTCAGCCGAAAGTGGACAAGAATGCACGCGTCGCCGTGCCGCCAAGGTTTACGATCCGGGATAGAGGCCTCAGACCCGGCGCTCAAGCCACGGCCTTGGCAATATTCGGCAGCAAGACGCTTTGGATGAAATAGCACGCCAGCAGCAGGATCACCGGCGAGATGTCGATGCCGCCCAGGTTCGGCATGATGTTGCGGATGGGCGCGAGTAGCGGTTCAGTGACCGCATTCAGCGCCTGCCAGATGGATCGGACCATCGGGTTGTAGGCATTGATGACGCCGAACGCCATCAGCCAGGAAACGATCACGACCGCGATCACGATGTAGGTATAGAGCGTGATGAGGTAGCTGATAAAACTGAGAAGTTCGAGCATCGTTGATCCAGATGTGAGGCTGCCGCGGGCGTCATGTAGCCCCGTCGGGGCTGCGGTCGCAAGTGGCTGGCGGCCTGGTCGGCACTCTTAAGGCTGTAAACGGCACGCCGACCAAGGCCGCCACGGCAGAATCGTTGGCTGCCCGTCCGCAAACAAGGTTCGCCCGCGTCGCCTTCGCTGCCTTTGCGTCGCGCCTGAGGCTGCGCGGCTTCCTTGACAACGCCGAGCCTCGCCACCTAAATGCGCCCGTTCGGGGCCGTAGCTCAGATGGGAGAGCGCTGCAATCGCACTGCAGAGGTCAGGGGTTCGATTCCCCTCGGCTCCACCAATGAATTCAACCGCTTACGTAAAGTCTATCAATATTGCCGTCTGAGTTCGCCGTCGGTCCACGCGTCGGCCGGGGTCTGCGATGCTAGGTCGTGTTCGCTGATTTATACTCTACCCGGCGACGGACCGGGGTCGGCGCACGAAATAGATCGCGAACAGTCCCGCCGTCACCAGAAACGCGATCGACGAATACAACACGACAATCGGATTGAAAGGCACGCCGGACCACTCCGGCATGATGATGTCGGCCGTATTGAATGGCTCGACTCCGTTCGCGCAGATTTCGAGCGCCGATTCCTCGCGGATCATATCGACGCTGATGCGCATCGCGAGATCGCGGACCGGCGACGGATTGGACGAAGTGCGTTCGAGACGATGCAATAGCGCTTTGCTGGCTGCGAGATAGGCATGCGTGCAGCCGTTGAAGGGACTGTCTTCGTTGCCAAGGCTTCCTGGAACGAGCCCCCACAGACAATACGTGAACTGCAGATTGACGAAGTTCTGAAGCGTTCGTGCTTCAGCATCGGGTCGAGGCTCGCGGTTCGCAAGATCGAGAATTGCGTTTTTGTACGTCGCCATGACGCGCAATTGGCCGTGCGAAAGATTTGGAATGGACAATCCCGCGGTGCTCGCGGCTTTTCTTTTGGTATGCGCTTCAGCGGATGTCGCGCATGCGAGCAGAAACCCGAGCAGGAACGCAACAGCCCATAACATCCTGGCTCGCTGCTCATGACGCGCGCAAGCCCGTGTCGGATGCCAACTTCCACCCGCCACGGAATCAAACTCTCGCTGGAATACGGAGGCGATACCGCCCATCGTTCGTTCACCGTCTCGACCAGGGTCTTGCGAACGATCTGCTTACCCGTCGCTCGCGGTCTTAGCAAATCGGTATCGTTAAAGGCTCCGCTCGCGCGCAGACTCGGACCAAGGCGGCAGCGGCGGCAAGCCAAGCACTGCCCGCACAGGCGCGAACGAGCGGCGGTGAACCGGGGACGCGCCAAGCTTGGTCAGCGCCGCAAGATGCTCGCGGACCGGATACCCTTTGTGCTTCGAAAATCCGTATCCCGGATGATCGCCATCTAGTTTGCGCATCAAGGCGTCGCGCGCAGTTTTGGCGAGGATGGATGCGGCAGCGATGGTCAGGCTTTTCGCGTCGCCCTTCACGATGGGTTGCTGCGGAATGGCGAGGTCTTTGATGCGCCGTGCATCGATAAGAACGTGCTGCGGCTGCGTCGCGAGCCCTTCGACGGCGCGACGCATCGCAAGCAGTCCCGCCCAATAAATATTGATGCGGTCGATTTCCTCGACCTCGGCGAAACCGACCGACCAGGCGATCGCGGTGGCTTTGATTTCGATGGCAAGCCGGTCGCGCGTCGCCGCATCGAGTTTTTTCGAGTCGTCGACATCGGCAATTCGCGTGCCGGGCGCGAAGATGACGGCGGCAGCTGATACCGGCCCGGCGAGCGGACTCATGCCTGCTTCGTCGACGCCGGCGACGAACTGCACGCCGGTCTTCCAAAGCGACGTCTCGAAACGCAGCAGCTTGCGAATGCGCTGCCCTTCCGATCGGCTGTCGAAATGCCGTCGCGCAATTGCGTTCAGGATAGCCTTTGCGCCGGGTCGCGGATCGGCGAGGAGTGCCGCCTCGGTTGCGGAATCCAATGGTCGCCGCTCAAGCACATGGCGGCGTCGAAGTTCGGAAAGGATAAACTTAGTCACGACGGGCGCCTTCGCCCTCCTGCATGCACGATTCGAAGATCTTCAAATCTAGTCCCGCGCGGGCCGCCGCCGCTCGTGGAACCACGGCCGATACTCCGCCATCTTCTGTCTTTGCGCAGCCGACGCCTGCTTCTTGCACGTTGCCGCCTCGTCGCTTTTGCTCGGCGCGCCCCAGCGGCGTTCAGCGCAATCGTTGACATTATAGGCCATTTCGAGATCGGCGGTGCGCTCGACCACATCCTTGAGCGCCAAAGGCCACTGCGAGCCATCGCTGCGCGTGTACGAAAACTTCCGTGTCGCCAATTCGGACGTAAGCGTTTGATCGAGCTCCGCCTTGACGTCCGCGCCGCTCTTTCCCGCCGGCATCGCGTAGCGCTCCGGCCGTCGCGCCACACGTTCCGGAAATCCCCGGACAACGTCGATCGCAATCAGCAGACGAAGATCACGTGAGGGCGTCGAAAAATCTTCCCAGGCTCCGGTTGTCTCGAAAATCGACGCGCCGTTCGGGATCGCAACCTCAGCACCGCCGCCGTTCAGATACTTGCGGCCATTTTCGACGGATGTGACGCGCGTCTTCACCTGCTCTTCGAGCGCGGTGGTCACTTCCTGCATCGCGCGCAGCGGATCGAGCGGCGCGGGTGACATCACGTCATCCATGCGATCGTAGAAGTCCTCGACGCCGAGCTTCGACTGTTCCAGGGAAAAGTCGCCGTAGTCCGCATCGTTGACGATCTCGGCGTTGGTGAGACGTCGGAGGCCACCGGATTTATCGGCGACGATCGGACGGAAGCGTTTGAAGCCCGGGCTGCCGAGCGACGGATTTTGCGCGAACAGGAAATTGCCGCGCCAGAAGCGCTTGCGCGCGACCGTTCCGTCCGGCTGGCCATCGACGGCAAGGAATATGCCTGCGGCCTCGCTGGTCTGCGCCACGCGCTTCACGAGCACCAGAACATGCCCGTAAGGGTCGGCATAGATCGTTCCGGGACGCAGGGTCTCTTCCTTCAGCGCGACCGGATAGTAATCGGTCTTGTCGTCATCCGCCGCTGTCCGTCCGCCGCCCGAGTGCACGGCGTTCGCAAGCGTCGATCGCAAGTAATAACCGAAGCCCGGCACCAACCCCGGCGGCCGGGATTTGCCGCGCGCCGTCGAAATCTTCGCGGACACGGTTTCGAAAAGTCCGGAGATCAGACCGGGCTTGGCCTCGGCAACTTTCTGCTCCTCATTGCCGAAGCGCGGATCTTCTTTTTGGATGTTCCACCACTGTGTGCATCGCGGGGGATTGCCGCCGCCGCCGCGTGAGCATTTCGAATATCCGAACGGCAAGCCCATCTTGAACGCGAAATAGGCTCGCAGAAAATACGGAAGGTCCGCGCAGTCGGGACGGATAATCAGACCTTTGCGATCCTCGCCAAGCCCCAGATGATCGAACAGGACATTCCGGGACTGATCGCGCAGCACATCGTGAAGCGCGGGCCATGACAGCGCTTCATCGATCGGCGCATCGAAGAGCTTTTCGATCCAGGCCGAGTACAGATTTTCAGTTTTGCGGTTCCATGCCTGACGCACCGGCCAAACACTTTTTTCGGAGCTTTGCGAAGCAGCCTTCGCGGTGTTGCCGACAACGATATCGCGCGTAATCTTGCTGCACGCTGAAGCGGACTCGTCCGATGTGAGTGTCGCGCGCCACGTTCCCGCCGCCGGCTTCGCAATTTCGGCGAACCAGAAATACGGCGGGCCGCCATGACGTTCGCGCGATTTGGCGGCGACGCTGCCATCCGGCGCGATCAGCGAAAGCTCACCTGCGAGCGGTTGCTCGACCGTGAAGACGACGCGCAGCGATGTGCCCTTCCCAGGGGACAACGGCGACACGAGCAAAGCAGGTTGTGCCGAGGCATCGCATCCGTCGGAAGCCTCTTTGGCGGAGGCTTGAATGGCCGGAGACAGAAACAGGAAAAGTACGGCGATCAACAGCGAACGCAGCGGCGCGGCAGCCAAATGGCGTCGATAAAACACGTACAATCCCCCCGATGCCGTTCGCTACGGTCTGCGCGCGAAAGCCTTTGCCTCAACAATGGCAGAATTATCACGACATACAATCCCGCCAACATGATGCCCCGCGGGGTCGGAGCCGCCATGGCATCTGACCATGGATCGGCCCTGTTGGAGGCTAAATCTCCGTTGGATCACAAGGCTATCGCTCGCTGGAGGCTTTCGGCGCACCCGTGATCCCGGATGTAAAAAACCGCGTCATAAGCATGGTCTGGCGAAAAAGAACGGAGCGGTGGCTTCGATAAGCCCTGCGACGTCTTACATGCCGCCTTTCGGCTCATGTTGGCGTAGTAGAAGCGGCGTCCAGTTCAGCAGGACATTTCAGAGACAAAAGATGGCTCAACTAGAGCGCGGCGATACCGCGCCCTCCCCGGCGGACTCGCCGCAAGCGCTCCACAACCTGTCGTTCGTCGAATTCGTCGTGTTGACCGCGGCGATGATGGCGCTGACGGCGATCTCGATCGACATCATGCTTCCGGCGCTGCCCGAGATCGGCGAAGCACTGGGCGTCGCGAGCGCCAACGATCGCCAGTTGGTCGTCATTCTCTACATGGTCGGCTTCGCGGCGGGACAGCTCTTTTTCGGCCCGTTGTCCGACCACATCGGCCGCAAGCCGGCGCTCATGGCGGGTCTTGCGATCTTCATCGTCGGCACGATTGCCGCGCTGGTATCGAACGGATTCTCGATGCTGCTCGCGGCGCGGTTTGTTCAGGGGATCGGTGCCGCATCGCCGCGCGTAATCGCCATCGCGGTTGTGCGCGATCTCTATGGCGGGCGACAGATGGCGCGCGTGATGTCGTTCGCGATGATGGTGTTCATCGTTATTCCGGTTCTCGCGCCGTCGATCGGCCAGGCCCTCATTCACCTCGGCAACTGGCATTGGACGTTTTATGCGCTGCTCGCGATGGCGATCTTGATCGCCGTCTGGGCGGGCTTTCGATTGCCCGAAACCGCCGCTCCGGCATTAGGTCTCGAACGCGCGATGACTTTGCGCGCCTCACTCAAGGCAGCGATTTTCGATCCTCAGACGATGGCGTATGGCGCCGCCGGCGGCTTCATGTTCGGATGCCTTCTTGCCTATGTCGCGAGTTCCCAGCAGGTCTTCGTCGAGGTCTTCGGCATTGGAGAGGCATTCCCTGTCGTCTTTGGGGCGATCGCGTCCGTGATGGCGCTTGCGTCGTTTGTTAATGCCCAGCTCGTTGGCCGCTTAGGCATGCGAAGGCTCTCGCACGCGTCGCTCCTGGGCTTCGTCGGGCTGTCGCTCTGCCTTGCCGGCGCGGCGGCGGCCGGCATTGCGGGCATCGCGGTTTACGCGATCCTCCTCGCCGGAGCCTTCTTCCTGTTCGGGCTCATCGCGCCGAATTTCAATGCCATCGCGATGGAACCGCAAGGCCACAACGCCGGCATGGCCTCCTCCGTGACAGGATCGCTCTCGACCGCGATCGGCGCTATGGCAGGCGGCCTAGTTGCGCACGCCTTCGACGGCACGGTATTTCCGATCGCCGCCGGTTTCGTCGCTTGCAGCCTCATCGCCACCCTCATCGTCTTCGCCGTTGAAGGTAAACGAAGCTTTTTCGGCCGCAATCGGTTGGCATGATGGCGCGGCTCGTGACCGGTGCGCCCGCTGTTTAGTTGTGCGCTCTTGGGAAGGCGTCATATGCTGGGCGGGCACGCAGATTTCATCGCGGTCGAGTATCTTATAAGCCCTACGCATCGGGTCGGCGAAAATGCGAATCTTGCTGCTTGAAGACGATGCCAATACAGCCGCCTACGTCTCGAAGGGCCTCGAGGAAGAAGGGCATACCGTCGATCATTTGGCAGACGGTCGCGATGCGGTTGCTCAAGCCGTCGGCGAGACCTACGACGTCGTCATTCTCGATCGCATGCTTCCCGGGCTCGATGGTCTGGCGATCATTAAGGAGATCCGCAGCGCCGGACGCCGCGTGCCAGTGCTGTTCCTGACGGCGCTTGGCGGCGTCGACGATCGCGTCGAAGGTCTCGATGCGGGTGGCGACGACTATCTCGTCAAGCCATTCGCATTCTCGGAATTACTCGCACGCGTGAACGCGCTCGCACGCCGCCCCCACACCATCGGCGAGGAAACTCGGCTCAAGGTTGGCGATCTGGAGATCGATCTCGTCAGCCGCAAGGTCACGCGCGGCGGCGACACGATCGACCTTCAGCCACGTGAGTTCCGGCTGCTTGAAGTTCTCATGCGCAACCGCGGCCGCGTCGTGACGCGCACGATGCTGCTCGAGCGCGTGTGGAGCTTCCACTTCGATCCGAAGACGAGCGTCGTCGAAACCCACATCTCGCGCCTGCGCGCGAAAATCGACAAGCCCTACGATACGGAGCTAATCCATACGATCCGCGGCTGCGGCTATACCGTGAACGATGGTGCCTGACGTTGCGGGATCTTCTGAGACGCACGCCATTCCGTCTGGCAGCTGCCTTTTCGCTCTTCTTCATTACGACCGTCCTGGCGCTGTTCACCGTCATCTATCTCGTATCCAGCGCGCGTCTCGTGAGCGATATTCGCGACCGCGTGCGAACGAACATCGAATCGCTCGCGATTTTGGATGGCGATAGAACCTTCGACGACCTGGTGGCCGTCGTGGCGGAGGAAAGCGAATCCGTCCGCGATCCCGATTTCATCATCGAACTCGTCGACAAGAACGGAAAGTTTCTCGCGGGCAACGTCCGCGACGTCCCCCAGTCGACGCAGTGGATGACGCTGAAACGCTCGAGCCTCAATATCTCGATGGATCGCGGCGAACCGACCGACGAGTTCCTGGCAATCTGGAAACCGCTGTCGAAGGGGAGTTTGCTGATCGGCAGCGACAACAGCGAAGTCAAGCAAATGAAGTCGTTTTTGCTGAAGCTTCTGGCCTACGGTCTTGTCGCCACGTCGATCGCAATCGCGCTGTGTGCCGTTTATTTCGCGCGCCAGGCCCAGCACCGCATCGATGCCTTCGCAAATCCTTTGGCGCGCGTTTCCCGAGGCCAGATCTCCGCCCGTGTGCCGATCTCGGGCCTGCGCGATGACATCGATCAGATCGCGGGGCAAGTCAACGGCATGCTCGGCAATCTGCAGAAGCTCATCGAAAACGTAAACCAGTCGTCATCGGACATTGCGCACGACTTGAAGAAGCCGCTGGGCCGGCTGCGGCAACGCCTGGATGATGCGAGACGCAAAGCGCAAAGTCCGGCTGATTTTCAGTCCGCAGTCGATGCCGCGTTGCTCGATATCGACTCCATCACGGAGACGTTCGATGCCCTGCTCCGGATTACGCAGATCGAAGCCGGCGCGCGCAAGGACAAGTTCGTCGCCATTGATTTGCGCGTTCTGCTCGCCGACGTGCACGATGTCTATGACATCGTTGCCGAGGACGCGGGCGACAAGCTCAGTCTAGTCAGTGAAGTCGCGCAACCAGCGATGGTTCAGGGTGATCCCGAGCTTCTGATGCAGGTGTTCGCCAACCTGGTCGAAAACGCCATTCGCCATTCGCCATCGGGAACCGCGATTGGATTGCGCCTTTACGCGGCTCCCGGCGTCTATCGGGTCGACGTGACGGACAGCGGCCCAGGCATTCCGGAAGCAGAGCGCGAGAACGTCTTTCGCCGGCTTTATCGCTTGGAGCGCGCCCGCTCGACGGACGGGAGCGGATTGGGACTGAGCCTCGTCGCGGCAATCGTCGATCTGCACGGCGCCAGGATCGCGCTCGCCGATAATGCGCCCGGTCTCCGGGTCGAAGTCAGTTTTCCTGCGACGGTCTGAAGGAAGAGTAGACAGCGGGCCGGACGGCTGGGGTTTCATGCGGACCCGACCCGCTGTCGACGTGCGTAGAGCGGCGAGACGGGATGTCATGAGCTCTAACACGTTTCGGTAAGACCGAGCATGATCTCCGCTCGGCTTGTTCGTTAGCAGCGCGCCTGCACGCGCCGAAAAACATTACTTGCTCAGGATGAGCTTTCCGGCCTCCGTGATGCGCAGCCGGTAATCTTGTCCTCGGTGCTCGAGAATGATCTCGCGCCCGCCCTGCATCAGCTCGCTCACGAGATACCTCGTGAGCGAGCTGCGCTTCTCGGCAGCGTCAGTTCCCCCCGTCGCGACCGGTGCAGGCATTTCCATCTTGTCCGACACATCCTTTTCGCATCGGCCGTGAGGCCGCCGCGCCCTACGAAACTTGCTCTAGTGCAGATAAAGCGCCTGAACGGTTTGCGATTCGAATTCGGCCGTTTGTTCCGGCTGCGGTACCGAGTGCTGCATCTGCGTATCGACGAGACAACGCACGGCGAGCCGCGTGCGCTCCGTCGCCTGACCGTTGTTGAGCAGAAGCGCGATACCTTTTTCGAACGCGAGGCGATCACCCGTCCGCGCCGCTTTGAGCAGTCCCGTGACGGTCAGCTCATCCGGAGACACGTGACGGCAGCCGACGCTGAGATATGAAAATCCAGTGCCACGTTCGAAACGCAGCGCGCGCATCAACGCGGTGACACGCGCGACGAGCAACGGTCCGTCAACGGCGCCCAGATGCTCTTCCGCGAACCGGATCGCGACTTCCCAGCATTGCGCCGAGGCCGTCGCGTACACGTCGCAAATGCATCGGAAGACGTCGAGCGTGACGTTCTCGATGGATGTAAATCCAAGCTCGCTCTGCAACGGAAAGCCGAGAGCTTGTCCGGCGCACATCGGTTCTTCGTCCGGCCCGGCCGATGACGTCGCTTCGAGATTTTTGATCTTAAGCATCCGCCCGGCTCTCCATGTTCGAATAGAAACGATGCGACGGATAACGAGCAGCCGCCCGCTCCGCGTTTTGTGGAGTGCGAATGTCGTCCGAAATGTTTGTAAGCATGCGATCGAAAACTGCGACGTGGCCTGTGGCCAAATCCCAGATCATGCCGACGGATGCGGCAAACATCGATGCCGTATAGGCTGCATTCGATACGTCACGCGCATCGAACCGTTCACCGTCAAGGTGCGAACGCTTCATCCTGTTCCCCAATGTATCGGGGTTCAAGGCCCCGTAAATGGCAGATGCCGCATTCTAAACTAATCTATACTAATGGAGTCAAGTTTAAAGTTGCTTATTGCGATTGCGCCGATCGTTTTCTGGAATTCTGATATTGCCCGATCACTTGAAAACGCTGAGTTTAATTCGCATCTCCCCGTTGCCATTTAATCGAGGGGAAGGGTGGCGGCCGTCATGTACATTCGTGACACGTTGCAGGGCTACGGGATTGTTTCGCGCCTGTTCCATTGGATCATGGCGATTGCGATCTTCGGACTGTTCGCGCTCGGCGTATGGATGGTGACGCTCGATTATTATAGTCCATACTATAACGCCGCTCCCAACTTCCACCGCAGCCTCGGAATTCTTGTGCTGATCGCATTACTCGTTCGGTGGCTCTGGCGCGCCGCAAACGTCAGGCCGTCGTCGGAGGAACTCTCGCCTTTTGAACGCAAAGCGGCGCACGTGACGCACGCGGGATTCTACGTACTCCTGCTTGCCTTGCTGATCAGCGGTTACCTTATATCAACTCCGGACGGGCAACCCATCGACGTTTTCGGCTGGTTCGAAGTGCCCTCGATCGTCCAGGCACGTGGTCTCGAAAGCAGCGCCGGATATGTCCATCGCATCATCGCTTATGTCGTCATGGCGCTTGCAGTCCTTCACACGCTTGCCGCGCTGAAGCACCATTTTATCAATAGAGACCGGATTTTGAATCGCATGTGGTCTGGGCCGGTGCGCCCTGCCATTAATCCAGAAGAGGAAAGTCACTGATGAAGATCGTAAAGACCGCCTTTGCCGTTGCAGCACTATCCGCGCTGTCGACGGCGGCGACGGCCGCGGATTATGTCGTCGACACGAAGAACGCGCACGCGTCGATCAATTTCCGCATCAAGCATTTGGGATTCAGCTGGCTTGCGGGCCGCTTCGATAAGTTTACCGGGACGTTCTCCTACGACGACAAGAATCCCGATGCCTCGAAAGTCAAAATCGAGATCGATACGGCGAGCGTCGATACCAATCACGCCGAGCGCGACAAGCATCTCCGCGCCGCTGATTTGCTCGATACCGATAAGTTCCCGACGGCGACTTTCGAAAGCACGAGCGTGAAATCATCGGGTCCGGAAAAGGCAACGGTTTCCGGCAAACTCACGCTGCATGGCGTGACCAAGGACATCGTGATCGAAACGCAGCGCGTTGGCGGCGGCAAAGATCCGTGGGGCGGCTATCGCGACGGCTTCACCGGAACGACGACGCTGAAGCTCGCCGACTTCGGTATCTCACGCGACCTCGGGCCGTTCTCGAAGGAAGTCGAGCTGACCCTCGATATCGAAGGCATCAAGCAGTAATTACCACCTGAAGACGGCGGCGCCGCCGGTCAGTCCGGCTCCCGCCGCCGTCATCAGAACGATATCGCCCGGCGCATACCGATGCTCTTGCGCCGACATCGACAGCGTCAGCGGGATGGTCGCCGCTGAACTATTCCCGAACATCGCAACGGTTGAGCGCGCGCGATCAGGGTCCACACCAATCTGATGCGCCACGGTGCCCATCATGCGCGCGTTCGCCTGATGCGGAATGAAGTGCGTAACGTCTGCCGCCGTGACACCGGCCTTGCGAAGTGCGATCTCCGCAGCATTTGACATCATCGCAACGGCTTTGCTGTAAACCGCCTGCCCGTCCGACAGGATCATCAGCGTTTCGCTGGCATCGAGATCGCGCGCGAATGGCCTGCGGCTGCCGCCTGCTGGGATCGAAATCAAATCGTAGTGCGCGCCTTGCGCCGCCAGATGCGCGCCAACGACGCCGCTATTCTGGCGAGCGCTTGGCGCCAGCAGCACCGCTCCGGCGCCATCCGCAAACAGAACGCTGCTCGCCCGTTCGGCCTCATTGATCCGGCGCGAAAGGATATTCGCGGCAATGACGAGAACCGTGACGCACTGGCTGCGCACGAAGCTGTCCGCCAGCGTCAGCGCATACATGAACCCGGCGCATGCGCCCGCCATGTCGATGCCTCCGGCATTACCGAGCCCGAGACGGTGCGCGACGAGCGGCGCAGTCGGCGGCAACAGATGATCGGGGGTCGATGTCGCGAGCAACAGCAGACCGATATCCTCACGTGCGAGTCCGGCGCGCGTGATCGCCATGTCGCCCGCGCGGATCGCGAGATCGGACAGCGCCTGATCGTTCGCCGCGTACCGCCGCTCATCGATTCCGGTGCGTCGCTTGATCCACCCGGCATCGAGCCCGAGGCGCGCTTCGATTTCTGAGTTCGGAACGATGCGCTCCGGCGCATAATGCCCAAGCCCGATGATCTCGACGCCGCTCATCGCCGGACCTCAACAGCAACTTCGGAGATGGCCGCATAGACGCCATTCAAATCGTCGGCCGTCGCGCAATACGGTGGCATGATGTAGATCGTCGCGCCGAGCGGCCGCAGCAGAACATTGCGGTCGAGAAGTTTTCGCCGCAGCGATAGCGCCACGTCGGCGAGATATCCCGTGCTCGCGCCGCGCAATTCGAATGCCGCGATCGTTCCGATCTGCCGCGCCTTTTCAAATCGCGGATCGTTTGCGATCTGAGCCAAGCACGCGGCCTGCGCCTTGCTCACCGCATCGATACGCGACAGCACCGGCTCGCTCCGCCAGATGTCGAGGTTCGCGGCCGCCGCCGCGCACGCGATCGGATTGGCCGTGTACGAACTCGAATGAAAAAACATGCGCGAACGGTCTTGCGAACAATGCGCGTCGAAAATCGCCTCAGTGCATAGCGTTGCCGCAAGCGGGATCGAACCACCGGTAATGCCCTTCGCGACGCAGATGATGTCCGGCGCAATCTTCGCCTGCTCTGACGCAAACAATGTTCCCGTGCGCCCGAACGCCGTCATCACCTCGTCGGCGATGAACAGCACGTCGTGCCGCTTGCAGATGCGATGCATTTCGGCGAGCGTTTCGGCGTCGTAAATCAGCATGCCGCCCGCGCCGAGGATCAGAGGCTCACAAATGAACGCGGCGACGTCGCCCGCGCGGCAAGCACGTTCGAGCGCATCGAACGTCGTCTGCTCTGCGCCCGCCGCGGGAAACGGAATACGTCCGACGTCGAACAGAAGCGGCTCGTAGGCCGCGTTGAACACGCCGCGCGCGCCCGCCGACATCGTGCCGATCGTGTCGCCGTGATACGCGTGCTCAAGCGCCAGGATGCGCGTGCGCGGCTTGCCGATATTCTTCCAGTATCCGAGCGCCATCTTCAGCGCCACTTCGACCGACGTCGAGCCGCTATCGGAAAAGAAGATGTGGGCGAGGCCGGGCGGCGCAAGCTCGACTAGCCCGCGCGCGACCGCTTCCGCAGGCTCATGCGTGAAGCCCGCGAAGATCACTTGGTCGAGCTTTCCGGCCTGCTCTTGAATGGCGCGCACGATCTTCGGATGACCATGCCCGTGCGTAATCACCCACCAGGACGACACGCCATCGAAAATGCGCCGTCCATCGGCGGTTTCGAGCCACGCACCGTCCGCTCGCGCGATCGCGAGCATGTTCGGTTCGAGGCCGTGCTGCGTAAACGGATGCCAGACGGGCGAGCGGCTCATGGACCTGAGGCTCCGACGCCCAGAATATCCGGAACCGAAAAGTTCGCCGCAAAAGCCTTGCGCAGCGTGTCGCTGTTCAACTCGGAGATATTCGGCAGACGGCCGAGCCGCCGAACGCCGCCGAGTGCCGGAATGATGCTTTCCGTGTCCGGAATTTCGTCCCCGACGAACGCAATGCCGAGGATCGCTACGCCGCGCCGCTTTAGCGCTTCGATCGACAGCAGCGAATGATTGATCGTGCCGAGGCGCGTCGAACTGCACAGCACGACGGGCAGCTTCCACCCGGCGATCACGTCGATTTGCAGCAGACGTCGCGTCAGCGGCACGTCGAGACCTCCGGCAAGCTCGATCACCAGCGGACCTGGGACGTCGCGCGGGCGCAAACGGAGAACGTCGATTTCGACGCCGTCGCGTTCCGCTGCGAAGTGCGGCGATGCTGGCGTGTTGAGCCTGTAGGCTTCAGGCAGAATGCGCAACGCCGGAAGCCCGCTCAGCCGTGCGACAATCTCGGAATCCGTCTCGCCCGCAAGACCCGCCTGGATCGGCTTCCAGTAATAGCCGTCGAGCGCCTGCACCAATGCGGCGGAAAAAATCGTTTTGCCGATATCCGTATCGGTTCCGGCGACGACGATGCGCGTACTCATGCGGCGACCTCCGCTTCGGCAGTCACGAGATCACCGATCAGGCGCGAAAGAACGGCCTCATCGGTGTTGAGCGTGATGGTGAGGCGCAGCCGCGCGGTGCCTTCCGGCACGGTCGGCGGCCGGATGGCGCGGATATCATAGCCGCGAGCCTTCATCGCGGCCGCGAGCGCCAGCGCGGAATTATCGGCGCCGATGATGATCGGCTGGATCTGCGATCCCGATGGCGCGAAGCGCGTCTTCGATTTCAATTCGCGTTCGGCGAAAGCGATGAGTCCATGCAACCTTTCGCGCCGCGCCGGTTCGTCCCTGCAAATCTGAAGCGCCGCGCGAACGGCCGATGCGACGAGCGGCGACGGCGCGGTCGCGTAAATGAAAGCGCGCGCGCGATTGAGCAGAAAATCCCGGATCGTCTTCGGCGCCAGCACCAGCGCACCCATGACGCCGAGCGCCTTGCCGCAGGTATGCAGGGTAATGACGTTGGCGGCGCCTTCGAGATGCGCCGCGAAACCTCTCCCCTCGGGGCCGAACACGCCCGTCGCATGCGCTTCGTCGACGATCAGCATGGCATCATGGCGCGTCGCCAATTGCGCAAGCTCGTCGATCGGCGCCCGGTCGCCATCCATGCTGTACAGGCTTTCGACCACGATCCACGGTTGACCATCGCCGCCCGCAGCGCGCCAGGTTTTGATCGCGTCCTCGATGCTTTGCGGATCGTTGTGCCGCGCAGCCGTCGCTTCGGCTTTCGAAAGCCGCATGCCATCGTGCACGCTGGCGTGAATGAGTTCGTCGTAGACGATCAGGTCGCCACGTGACGGCAGCGTCGCCATCAGCGCCGTGTTCGCGATGAAGCCGCCGCCGAAGAACAACGCCGTCTCCGCGCCGAAAAACGCCGCCGCCTCTGCTTCGAGCGCTTCGTGCTCGGGATGATTGCCGCGCAGCAAGCGCGATCCGCCGGCGCCGATCGGCACGCCACGTTCGATCGCCGCAACGACCGCGTCCGCAAGCGCCCGCGATTGCGCGAGACCCAGATAGTCGTTCGACGTGAAGTCGATCCCGGCTGGCGTGTCGAGCGACCTCAGCCGCCCACGCCGCAGCAGGGCGTCGAGCGCACGCTCATGATTGGAGGGCATCCTGGCGACCCGCGCACGTCGCGGGCTCATGGTCTTGGGTTTGATCGGGTTCGAGTTCGAGCGGCGCGAGGCCGAGCTTGGCAAACAAGAGGCTGTCTTTGTCTTCGCCGGGGTTGTCCGCCGTCAGCAGCGTCTCGCCGACGAAGATCGAGTTGGCGCCTGCGAAGAAGCACAGCGCCTGCATTTCGTCAGTCATGTCGGTGCGGCCCGCGGAGAGCCGCACGAACGACTTCGGCATCAGGATACGCGCGACGGCAATGGTGCGAACGAAATCGATCGGATCGATGCGCTCGGCGTTTTCGAGCGGCGTGCCGGGAATCGCGATCAGCATGTTGATCGGCACGCTTTCGGGATGCTCGTCGAGATTGGCGAGCGTGACCAGCATGTCGACGCGGTCCTCGCGCTCTTCGCCCATACCGACGATGCCGCCCGAGCAGACCTTCATCCCGGCATCGCGCACGCGCGCGAGCGTATCGAGGCGGTCGGCGTAGGTGCGGGTCGTGATGACCTTGTTGTAATAGGCTTCGGAAGTGTCGACGTTGTGATTGTAATAGTCGAGGCCCGCATCGCGCAGCCGCACGATGTCGTTGTCGGTCAACATGCCGAGCGTCATGCACGTTTCCATGCCGAGCCCCTTCACGCCTTCGACCATCGCGACGACGGTATCCATGTCGCGCGCCTTCGGGCTGCGCCATGCCGCGCCCATGCAATAGCGCGTCGCGCCCGCCGCCTTGGCTTTCTTGGCCTCGTTGATGACCCGCTCGACTTCCATAAGCTTCGAAGCCTTGAGCCCGGTCTCGTGATGGGCGGACTGGCTGCAATAGCCGCAGTCTTCGGCGCAGCCACCCGTCTTGATCGATAGCAGCCGGCTCATCTGCACTTTGTTGGGATCGAAGGAGGCCCGGTGCACCATCTGTGCCCGGAACAGCAAATCCATGAACGGCAGATCGTAGAGCGCCATCGCTTCTGCGCGTGTCCAATCGTGACGGGGCGCGGACGCTGCACGGGGTGACGGGCGCGCGGACGCATCGAGTCGGGTCACGTTTGACGTCATGTGCTGGGTGGTCTCCGCAGGATCGACAGGTCCTGATTGCTAATTGTTTCTAGCGCGTCACGCCCCGCCCGCAACCACCAAAATGCCTCTGCCTTTCGCGGCCTGCCCTTGAGGGTCGTCGCGTGCCTTCGCGCGATGGCCCCATTACGTCCGGAGCGACGAAGCTGTAAAAATTTATCATTATTATCAATATGATAAATCGAAAATTCGCTCGGAATTTTACAGCCGATTGACTTCCTGAGCATCGCTGAGTTTGGAAGAATTTCAAATCATGGGAGGGAGCCAGCGCGCGTCCAACAGCGTTTAGCGACCGGCGTTCTTAAAATCCCCTCCCGGTTGCAGGTCGTTCCATGAAGAAAGCAGTCCGTTTAGGGCTTCTAGCTGAGGCGCTCCAAGGCGACGACAGCTTTGTCCAGCGCGGTTTCCTGGCGAAAAAATCCGCCGATAGGCTTCTGGTCGAACGCGACGGACACTTGCGGGGATTTTGGACAGCGGGCGAGGAAGTCTACGTCTGGACGGCAGCGGGCTACACTCAGCCGAGCTTCAGAACCGCGTCGTTACTGGAAGCACTGAAATACACGCTGATTGAAATTGCCAGGCATTGACGAACGGAACCCTGCCGCAGACGCGGTGTCCCAGCCTAATTGAGGTCCTCGGGAAGCTCAGGGAGGATGCCGAACGGAACCCCGTCCTGATGCAACGACTGCGCTTCCTCCGCGGTCGTGCTGCCGCGAATGTTGCGCTCTTCCGCCTCGCCGAAATGAATCTTCCGCGCTTCCTCCGCGAACCGCCCGCCGACGTCCTCGGAATTTTCCATGACGGCTTTTTTGAAAGCGCGCAGCGCGGTCGCCATGGCTGCGGGCGGCGCACTCGGCGCGGCGACAGCAGGCAGTTGCTCCGGCGCTGGAGCACCTTTGTTGCCCCGCGCGGACACGACGGCGGGCGCCATCGGCAGCTTGCTGATCTCCGTGGATGCGCACAGCGGGCAAGTCACAGCGCCTGAGCGCGACTGCTTATCGTAGTCGGCAATACTCCGGAACCAGCTTTCGAACTCGTGGCCGTCAGCGCAGCCCAGGCGGTACTTGATCATCTATTTTCTTATGGTCTCGAGCGGCGATACCCGCTCCTCGACGACGGAGAATACTCGGTCATGCGTCAGAGATGGGATTTTGCGCCGGACTTCGTCAATACGCTGCGTATCGATGTCGCCGATCACGACGCCAGGCTCCGTTCCGCCTTCGCCGAGAATTTCGCCCCACGGCGAGATGATCAGACTATGCCCGAACGTCTCGCGGCCATTTTCATGACGGCCGCCTTGCGCTGCCGCCAGAATGAACGTTTCGGTTTCGATCGCGCGCGCTCTGAGCAGCGTATGCCAATGCGCTTCACCGGTGATGCGCGTGAAGGCGGCAGGCCCCGCAATGAACGACGCTCCGGCCTTGGCGAGTGCTCGGTGCAGCGCCGGAAAGCGAAGGTCGTAGCAAATCGTCAAGCCCAGGCGTCCCCAGGGCAATTCGGAAATCACCGCGTTGGAGCCTGCCTGATAGTTGACGCTTTCGCTGTAGACCTCGCCCTTGCCGAGATCGACGTCGAACATATGGATTTTATCGTAGCGGGCGCTGACGTCGCCATTGGGCGCGAAGAGGTAGGAGCGGTTCGCAAGCCGCCGCTCTCCTATTTTCACCGCCATAGAGCCGATGTGCAGCCAGATTTTCTTGTCCGCCGCAGCCTGGGAAAACGCCGCGAGCGAGGCATTCCCGGCTTCCGGCTTCGTCTCGGCCATGAGCCGCTCGGTATCGACTTCCATCAGCGTCGTGCATTCCGGCGTTTGCACGTACGCGGCCTGCTGCGCCGCCGCCTCGCCGATGAGCGCCACCGCGTCAGCGACATTGCGGGCAACGTCGCGACCGGCGCACATCTGGACCAGCGCCGCCCGGAATACCGATTTGGACGCCGCCTGCGGTGATGCTGTCATCGTCACGATGCCGAAGTCGTCTGTGCGAGAAGCGCGTCGAGCTTGCCGGAGCGTTCGAGATCGAAAAGATCATCGCAACCGCCGACGTGAACGCTGCCGATCCAGATTTGCGGCACCGTGTGCCGCCCGCCCGCGCGGGCTCTCAAGTCCGCGCGCAAATCGCTTCGGCCCGTCAGATCGATCTCCTCGAACGCCGCTCCTTTGCGTCTCAGCAGATCCTTTGCCATGTGGCAGTAACAGCAGTTTCCAGCCGTGTAGACCGTCACCTTATGCATAACGTCGGCGCCTCTCCGTACGCCTCCCAAATCGACCAGCCCAAAACTACCGCGTTCGCGAGGTCATGCAACCTGCATTGCGACATTTGCGCGCCTTTGCCACGGTTTTTCGGCCTCAAGATGAACTGTTGGCAACGATCGCGAGCGCCAGCACGTCGACGCGCCGCGCACCGGCGCGTTTCAGCGTCAGAGCAGCTGCGGAAGCCGTGGCGCCTGTGGTGATGACATCGTCGACCAGAACTATGTTTTTTCCCGAGATCGACGCGATTTCATTCGACGGCACACGAAAGACGCCGGACACGTTCCGCTGGCGCTGGGCGCGCGTAAGCCCAACCTGATGCGGCGTCGAGCGCGACCGGACGAGCGCGAACGGTCTCACCGGCTTCTTCGCGAGCCGTCCTGTTTCGGCTGCAAGAATTTGGGCTTGATTGAACCGCCGCGAGAGGAGCCGCCAGCGCGCGAGCGGCGCAGGGACGAGCACGTCGGCGTCATCCAGCAGCTCGCGGCCGGCTTCCGTCAGCCAGCGTCCAAAAAGATGGCGCGCATGATGCGTGTCGTGGAATTTGAACGCATGGATGAGTTCCCGCATCACCCCGTCGAAGCTCGCGACAGCGCGGACGCGGTCGAAGTCCGGAGGGTCTGCCACGGCGGCGGCGGAAACCATTCGCCCGCCCGTGTCGTAGGGTAATGGCAGGCCGAGCCGATCACACAGCGGCGGCCTGACGAAATTCACCCGTCGCCAGCAAGCCGGACAAAGCGCATCATGCGCCGTAATATGGGTCCGGCAGGCGAGGCAGAGCGGCGGAAGCAAGACATCGAGTGCTGATCGTCCGGCGCGCCCGAAAGCGCGAAAGAGTCGCGCAGCACGAGTCTCTGGCGCTGTGTCATCTTGCAGCGCAAAATTTTGCTCATCGGTCGTCGATCGTGCCGTCATTGCTGCAACTTAGCGCAATGCCGCATCGGCAGCGAGACCTTCATGGACGGATTGCGATGGCAGGCGCGCCGCAGATTTTCGACCAGAAACTGATCCGGGAGCGGCGAAACCGCATCGCGGCCCAGGGTGATGCCGAGTTGCCGGATTTTCTCCTGTCTCGCGTTGCCGACGACTTTGCGGATCGCTTGAGCATCGTGCGCCGCGACTTCGCGGTGGCTGCGAGCGTCGGCGCATACCACGGCCTGCTCGCCGCGCGCCTTCGCGAGCTTCCGAACATCGGCGAGATCGTCGATGTCGAGCCGTCCGAGCGCTGCCTCGAGCTTTCGACGGCACAAAAGGTGGCGGCGAAAGACGATGCCCTGCCGTTCGCACCGCAAAGCCTCGATCTCGTCGTGTCGGGCCTCTCGCTGCATCTGATCAACGATATTCCGGGCGTGCTCGCGCAGATCAACCGTGCCCTGAAGCCCGATGGGCTTTTCCTCGGAGCGCTCCTCGGCGGCGAAACACTGAGAGAATTGCGCGAGTCATGGTTGCTCGCCGAAGAGGAACTCTACGGCGGGGCCTCGCCCCGCGTCGCGCCGTTCGCCGATGTGCGCGAGTTGGGGAGCTTGCTGCAGCGCGCCGGTTTCGCGCTTCCCGTCGCCGACAGCGATCCGGTGCGCGTGACGTATGGGTCGCCCTTGGCGTTGATGCGCGACCTGAAGGCGATGGCGGCAAGCAACATGCTGATCGAGCGCAGCCGCAAGCCCGTCTCGCGTCGCCTGCTGCTGCGAGCCGCTGAAGTCTATCAGGAAAGCTTCGGTCTGCCCGACGGCCGTATTCCCGCAACCTTCGAGATCATCACGCTGACCGGCTGGGTGCCGCACGAAAGCCAGCAGAAACCGCTCGCGCCAGGCTCGGCGAAAGTGCGGTTGTCCGACGCGCTGAAACCTAAGTCTAAGCCAGATAATCCCGGAGCCAAGGAATAAGGGGCTCGTCCGCGGGCGGCATGCGGTAGCGCGAAAGGTGCAGCGCCCGGACCCACTCGATGGTTTGCCCTTCGCGCGGCGCAATCTCGCCGTCCCACGTCCGGCAAACATAAAGCGGCATCAGAAGATGGAAGTCGTCGTAGGCGTGGCTCGCGAAGTTGAACGGCGCGAGGCACGTCCGGCAGAGATCGACGCTGAGCTCTTCCTTGATCTCGCGGCAGAGCGCGTCCTCGGGCGTTTCGCCGGGCTCGATCTTGCCGCCCGGAAACTCCCAGAACCCTGCCATCGGCTTATTGGCGGGGCGCTGGGCGATCAGCACGCGCTTGTCGTCGTCGATCAATGCGACGGCGGCGACGAGAACGAGCCGCTTCGTCATCGCCGCCTCAGAACGTATGCCGTCTCCTGGAGTGCAGAGACGCCGCGCCGGCGCAGATTGCCGCTGGCATCCAGTCCGTCGCGCGCTTCGAGCACCTGAATGTCGAACGTATCGCCGTAAAGTCGCTCGACCTCGGCGCGCGGCACCGAGAATGGCGGTCCGGACATTTCATGCTCGGGGTATTCGAGCGCAACGAGGAAGATGATCGCCGAACTCGGGATGATGCTGGCGAGCTTTTTCGCGTAGCGCTCCCGGAGATCTGTGGGGAGCGCAATCAGTGCCGCCCGGTCGTAGACCGCAACGGTATCGCGCACCATGTCGGGCGACGTTTCGAAAAAGTCACCGCGGTAGAGATTGAACGGCCCGGCGGAATAGAGATCGAACGGCCCCTCCGACCGAATTTCGGGAGTCTGGCCGCCGTCCTTGAAAAATTCCCGAACCGCGACGTCCGAAAGCTCGACGCCGATGACGCGATGTCCCTGCGTCGCGAGCCAGACCATGTCGCAGCTCTTGCCAGCCAAAGGCACGAAGACCGCGCTTGCGACCGGCAGATTGAGCGTCGGCCAGAAGCGTGTCAGTTGCTCGTGAACGTGGGGCTGATGAAAACCAATGTCTCGCCGTTTCCAGCGCTCCGTCCAGAAAGCCTTTTCCATCCGTCTCTACGTTCAGCTCCGATAGTCTGCGTTGATCGACACATAGTCGTGTGTCAGGTCACAAGTCCAGACCGTCGCCGAGGCCTTGCCGACGCCAACTGCGATGCGGATCACGATTTCGCGATTCTTCATGTAGGCCGCCGCCGTCTTTTCATCGTAGTCGGGAGCCCGTTCGCCGTCGCGCGCCACGCAATGCGGGCCGAACCAGATGGAGAGTTTGTCGCGGTCCGCCGCTTCGCCGGATTTGCCGACAGCCATGACGACCCGGCCCCAGTTCGGGTCTTCTCCCGCGATCGCGGTCTTCAGGATCGGCGAATTGGCGCACGAGAGCGCGATGGTGCGCGCCGCCTCCCAGGATTTCGCACCCTCCACCTCGAACGTCACGAACTTCGACAGCCCTTCGCCGTCCTTGGCGACCTGAATGGCGAGGTCCTGCATCAAATCGTGCAGCGCGTCCGAAAACGCCGCGAGCTTCTTCGACTTCGCCTTCGTCACCGGCTTCTGACCGCGTTCGGCGGCATGTCCGGTCGCAAACACGAGGCACGTGTCGCTCGTGGACGTATCGCCGTCGACCGTCATGCAGTTGAAAGTCGTCTTGACGTGTTCGCCGACGAGGTCTTGCAGCGCGTCAGCGGGGATCGCCGCATCGGTGAAGATGAAGCACAGCATCGTCGCCATGTCGGGCGCGATCATGCCCGCGCCCTTGCAGAAGCCGTTGATCGTCACTTCCGTGTCGCCGATCAGCGCCTTGCGCGTGGCGAGCTTCGGATAAGTGTCGGTCGTCATGATGGCACGGGCGGCGGCTTCAAAAGCATCGGCCTCGGCGTTTTTCGCGAGTTTCGCCAGCAAATGCGCGAACTTTGTCGCGTCGAGCGGTTCGCCGATGACGCCCGTCGAGGCGACGAAGACGTTATGCGGCCGGCAGCCGACCGCTTCGACAGCGTGCTCGACCGTGATGTCGACGGCATCGCTGCCCTTTTTGCCCGTGAAGGCGTTGGCGTTGCCCGAGTTGACGACAAGCGCCCGCGCCGAACCCTTCTTGAGATGCTTGCGGCAGAGAAGCACCGGCGCCGACGCCGTCTTCGATTGGGTCAACACGCCCGCGACCGACGTGCCTTCATCGAGCACGGCGAGCAGCAGATCGGTTCGCTTCTTGTAGCGGATGCCGGCCTCGGCCGTCGCGAATGTCACGCCGTCGATGGGCGGAAGCTTGGCAAGAACCGATGGCGCGAACGGTGAAACGTCAGAGACTTTGCCCATGAAACCCTCCGCTATGGCATGCGGCTCCGTGAAACAGATCGGGCCGCCATAATCAAGCGGCCCGATCCAGAAAATCAAAAGGTTGCGTCTCGATGCAGGCCGTTATGGCTTCGGCGCATCCTTCGGAGCGTCTGCAGGAGGCGCCGCCGGTGCGGTCGACGGCGCTGCGCTCGGAGCCGCCTGCTTGGCGATCATCGCATTGCGCTCGTCGATCGACTTTTTGATCTCCGGATCGACGATCTCGATCTTGGCGTTGGCGCGAAGTTCCGTCGCCGTTTTCTGAGCCTTCTGCAGGAGCAGCGACTGCGCGATGCGGTCCTTGACGATTTCGAAGGCGGGCGGCTGCTTCGTCCGGCTATCTTCCAGCTTGACGAGATGCCATCCGAACTGGGTCTTCACCGGCGCGGAAACCTCGCCCTTCTTCAGCTTGAAGACAACCTCTTCGAACTGCGGCACCATCTGACCGTGGCCGAAATAGCCGAGATTGCCGCCGTCGTCCTTCGAGCCCGGATCTTTCGAGTTTTCCTTCGCGAGCTGGGCGAAATCCGCGCCTTTATCGAGCTTCGCCTTGAGTTCTTTGGCCTGCTCTTCGGTTTCGACCAGGATATGGCGCGCCGAAACTTCTTCTTCCGGCTTCAGAAGCTTCACCTGATCGTCATAGATCTTGCGCGCATCCGCGTCGCTGACCGAACCCTTGATGACCTTCTCGAAATACAGCTCTCTCAGCGCCCGGCGCTTGAGATAGGCGAGGCGCGTCTCGAAGTCGGGGCCCTGATCAAGCTTGGCCTTTTCGCCCGCTTCGGCAAAAAGCTGGTTGTCGATGAGGAACTCGAGCAGCGAAGTGCGCTTCTGCGGGCCGGGCATCGTGCCCATGTCGCTGCCGATTTCGCTTTCCGCGACGGCGAGATCGCCCTCCGTGATCGGCTTCCCGTCGATGGTGGCGACGACCTTATCCTGCGCGAAGGCCTGAATGCCAGGCGCCCCCAGAAGCGCGACCGCGAATGCGACCGTAAAGGCGGTAGGGAAGATGCGCTTCATAGGTGTAAGCTCCGAAGTTTGGATGAGAAATGCCCGCCAGACCGATTTTCGGCGCATAGCTGCGTCAGTCCATGCAGGCCGCAAGCGGACGGGCCTCGATAACGGCCTGGGGTTGGAAAACCAAGTTAATATTTGAACAGACCGGCAAAATTTGAACGCTGGGAGACACGCTTCTGAACATTGACAGTCGGGGGGACGAGTTCTTATGTCTGCCCCAGATCGGCGCGGGTTTCGGCCCGTTCGGACCACGTGAGATTGCCGAGGGAACGTGATGCAGGCGTGGCGGGGAGGCCCTTGCCGCGCATTTTCTGCTGAATGGAACCTCAGCTGAACGCAACCCTTGCCCGGGCGCACTGACGCGTGCGGGCTGATGCTGACGTTAGGACGGATTTCAAGATGCTCTCGTTCGGTGGCTTCGCTTCGAAAATCTTCGGTTCGTCGAATGAACGCAAGGTCAAGGGTTTCAGGGCCCGGGTCGCGGCGATCAACGCACTCGAAAGTGAAGTGCAGGCGCTGACCGATGACGAGCTGCGCGCTCGCACGGAAGAGTTTCGCAAGGAACTCGCGGCCGGCAAGACGCTCGACGATCTGCTCGTCCCCGCCTTCGCCACGGTTCGCGAAGCCGCCAAGCGCACGCTCGGCCAACGCCACTTCGATGTGCAGCTGATCGGCGGCATGGTTCTGCATCAGGGCGACATCGCCGAGATGCGAACCGGCGAAGGCAAGACCTTGGTCGCCACGCTTCCAGTCTATCTGAACGCCTTGAACAGCAAGGGCGTGCACGTCGTCACCGTCAACGACTACCTCGCCAAGCGCGACGCTGAATGGATGGGTCAGGTCTACAGCTTCCTCGGCCTGACCGTCGGCATCATCGTTCATGATATGTCGGATGAGCAACGCAAGCTCGCCTATGCCTGCGACGTGACTTATGCGACGAACAACGAACTCGGCTTCGACTATCTCCGCGACAACATGAAGATGGGTCGCGACGAGATGGTGCAGCGTCCGCACGTCTACGCGATCGTCGACGAAGTCGACTCGATCCTGATCGACGAAGCGCGTACGCCGCTGATCATTTCGGGCCCGCTCGAAGATCGCGCCGAGCTGTATCAGACGATCGACGAAATGATGAAAATCGTCGAGCCGGGTGATTTCGAGCTGGACGAAAAGCAGCGCCAGGTGTCGTTCACCGAAGGCGGCAACGAGAAGATGGAGAATGCTCTCGAGCAGGCCGGAATGCTCAAGGGCACGCTGTACGACATCGACAACGTCACGATCGTTCACCACCTCACGCAGGCGCTGAAGGCGCACAAGCTGTTCCAGCGCGATAAGGACTACATCGTCAAAGGCGGCGAAGTCGTCATCATCGACGAATTTACCGGCCGCATGATGCCGGGCCGGCGCTATTCGGAAGGTCTTCACCAGGCGCTCGAAGCCAAAGAGCACGTCGAGATCCAGCCTGAGAACCAGACGCTCGCCTCGATCACGTTCCAGAATTACTTCCGCCTTTACAAAAAGCTCGGCGGCATGACCGGCACGGCAATGACCGAAGCCGACGAGTTCATGGATATTTATGGCCTGCAGGTCGTCGACATTCCGACGAACCTTCCCGTGAGCCGTATCGACGAAGACGACGAAATCTATCGCACGCAAAAGGAAAAGCTTGCGGCGATCGTCCAGTCGATCGCGGAAGCCAAGGAGCGCGGCCAGCCGATCCTCGTCGGCACGACGTCGATCGAGAAGTCGGAGCAGCTTTCCGAGCTTCTCAAGGATCATAAATACCTGCGCGAACTCGCAAGCTCGCTCGAGAAGAATGCGAGCGAACTGAAGCCCGGCAAGGAAGACGAGCTGCGCAAGCACTTCACCGACATGGCGGCGCTGCTGACGAAGTTCGCAACCGAATCGAAGGGCAAGAAGCAGGCGATCGAGCATAGCGTTCTGAACGCCCGCTATCACGAGCAGGAAGCCAACATCGTCGCGCAGGCCGGCGTCCCGGGCGCCGTCACGATCGCAACGAACATGGCCGGCCGCGGCACCGACATTCAGCTCGGCGGTAACGCCGAGTTCCGTCTGCGCGACTGGATCGCGGAAGAAACCGCGAAAGGCACGGCTCCGGCCGAAGACGCCATCAAGAGCAAGCGCGCCGAGCTTATCGCCGACGTTGCCCAGAAAAAGCAGAAGGCGCTCGAAGCCGGCGGCCTTTACGTGCTCGCGACCGAACGCCACGAAAGCCGCCGCATCGACAACCAGCTGCGCGGCCGCTCTGGCCGTCAAGGCGATCCGGGCCGCTCCAAATTCTATCTCGCGCTCGATGACGATCTGATGCGGATCTTCGGCTCGGAGCGCATGGAAAAGGTGCTGCAGACGTTGGGCCTCAAGGAAGGCGAGGCGATCACGCATCCGTGGATGAACAAGTCGCTCGAGACCGCGCAGAAGAAGGTCGAGCAGCGCAACTTCGACATCCGCAAGCAGATCCTGAAGTACGACGACGTGATGAATGACCAGCGCAAGGTCATCTTCGATCAGCGTCTCGAGATCATGGGCGAAGACGACGTCTCCGAAACGGTCGTCGAGCTTCGCAACGAACTCATCGATCAGCTCGTGACGCGCTTCATCCCGCCGACGGCCTACGCCGAGCAGTGGGACACGGTGGGCCTCAAGCAGCAGGTGCAGGAAGTCTTCGCCCTCGATCTTCCGATCGACGCCTGGGCGGCCGAAGAAGGCATCGCCGACGAGGAAATCAAGGAGCGCATTCGCTCTGCCGTCGAAGCCAAGGTCGAGGAAAAGACGAAGGAACTCGGACCGGAGCTTTATCGCCAGATCGAAAAGATGGTGCTGCTCCAGACGCTCGATCATCTCTGGCGCGAGCATCTCGTGACGCTCGAACATTTGCGCCAGGTCATCGGCTTCCGCGCTTACGGTCAGAAAGACCCGCTCAACGAGTACAAGAGCGAAGGCTTCATCCTGTTCGAAAACATGCTCGGACGCCTGCGCGAAAACGTGACGGGCCAGCTGATGCACGTCGAGCTTGCGCCGCCTGAGGATCAGCCTGCGTTGCAGCCGGTGGAACTCCCACCGATGGTGGCGCACCACGTCGACGCGACGACCGGACTGGATGAGTTCGAACAGAATCCCGAGCTTGCGATGGCCGATGCCGCGATCGCCGGCGCTCGTGCCCGCCGCAATGCGCCGCCCGAGCCTGAGAAGCGTGCGCCGCTTCAGAGCCGCCGCGGCGAAGGCGCTGTCGATCCGAATGATCCGGCGACCTGGGGCCGCGTCTCTCGCAATGCCCTTTGCCCGTGCGGCTCAGGCAAGAAATACAAGCATTGCCACGGCAAGATGGATTGAACGTGATGCCGATGGACTGATCCAAGATCAGCCCATCGGCGTTCGTTTTTCCGCGATCGTCAGTGACCGCTCATCTTCGTTCCGGCGGTTGCGGGAGCTTCCGATGCGCTCGCCTCGGCGCTGCCATGCCCGCCGGCCGCGATGCGGTCAGAGAGCGCCAGCAGCACGCTCGAGACGACGAACACGATGTGAATGATCACCAGCCAGAACAGTTCTTTTTCGCGCTCCGGCGTAATGGTTCCGAGTGACATGAACTGACGCAGCAGCTGCACGGCCGAGATCGCGACGATCGACGACAGCATCTTGAGCTTCAACGCCGCGAAATCGATCGTACCCATCCATTCCGGCCGGTCGCCATGGGTCGAATGATCCATCCGCGACACGAAATTTTCGTAGCCCGAGAAGATCACGATAATCAGTAGCGATCCGGTCAGCGTCAGATCGACGAGCGTCAGCAGCCCAAGGATGACGTCGGATTCGGTCGAGACGAACGCAGTCTGCGCGAGATGCAGAAGCTCCATCAAGAACTTGATGAGCAGCACGAAGAGCGCCAGCGCAAGTCCGAAGTAGAACGGCGCCAGCAGCCAGCGTGAGCTGAACAGCATGCTCTCAAGAAAAATCTCTACCCGCTTGATGACGGTCTTCTCTGCCATGTGTTTCCGAGCCTTTCGCAGTTGCGATATCACGCTTCTATCGCAAGCTCATCCAGCCGAGCAAGTTCCGTCGTGCAGGTGCGAAATGAGGCCAGATCAGCGCCAGGTCAACGGATCAGCGGCCAGGAAAACATCGGCGCGGCTGGCGCTTCGCCGTCGAGGCTCGATTGGACCTGCGGGATCGGTCGCGCCGTCTCTGGCGATTGCGACGCGAGCCTTGGCGTGAAAGGCGTCGGATACGGCACGTCGCGCAGCCACTGATCCTGTTCGCGGATCGCGGTCAGCGTCGGCCCGCAGGCTTCGAGCGGCCCGGCAGACTCCCGCACCTGCGTCTCGCGGAAAATATAGCGCCCGCTGCACACGCCGATGATGGGCGGACGCTTCGTCTGCTCGAAGAGGTCGTAGCCCTCCTTGAGATTCGTCCAGAACGCCTTCCACGGCGACGCGTCCTGCGCCGCCAGGTTTTTGTCGGTCATGCGAAACGGAAACACATGCACCGGCACGATCTGCTCGCCGCCGTCCATCGCCGCGAGGGTCATTTGATGGATTTCATCCGAGACCGGGTTCGTCATCGCGAAACAGCCGATGGACGAGCAGCCGCCGTGCACCAGGATGCTCGACCCCGTGCGTGCCTGAGACTGATCGAGGATGTTCGGGAAGCCGAGATCGAGCGACCTTGGCCAGCGCCCAACATGACGCGTCTGCGAGCGCGATAGCGTGTAATAGCCTTCCGGAGCCTGCCGGTCGCCATCGCGCAGCTTCGGCCCGAGCGTTCCGGACCAATGGCAGATCGGATAGGTCGCGAAGAGAATGTAGCCGCCGCCCTTCTGCTTCCAGATCTCAAGCTCCGACTCGGCTTTGAAGATGCGGATCAGAATTGGATCGGCGAGGGTGACGCCCTTGTCCCGCAGTCGCGCCTGCAGGAAAGCGACGTTCGGCGTGCCCGGCAGCGGCAGGGCTCCAGCGGCGGCGGCCCGCTGGCGCTCGACGCGGTCGGCAGCGACGTCCTTGAGCTCGATGGTCAGCGCCTGCGCGGCGCCAATGCCGGCGATGGCAAAAGCCAACGCCGCAAAAGCCGTCCTGCGAAGTACGTTTGGAAGTGACATGGATGGTTCGCGACCGAATATCCGCCTGCGCGCAGCGGATAGTATCGCTCACCATCTTCAAATCGAAGTGTCTTTTTGAACACCCGCGCCGGAAATGCGGGTCTGCGGCACCTCAAGTTGGGCGCCGCAGGCTCGGACGATTACCAGCCGTAGTAGCGGCGGCGCCAGGGGCGGACGTAATATCCCGAATAAGGATAATACGCCGGGCCGGGCACGTACCGTGGAGCAGGAACAGGGTAATAGACGACCGGCGGCGGATAGTACGCGTAGTCGTAAGGCGATGCGTAATAAGCGTAATAGCCGGGGTCATAATAATACCGGCGGCGATGGGTGACCTTCTCGATCCCGCTCTCTTGCGGAGCCGCATTCTGTGCGGCGGACAGAAGTCCCGCAACGCCTGCGGACGCAGAGGTCGTCGTGCCTCCCAGTCCGGCCAAAGCAGCCGCCATCACGGCCGACGCAAGCCACGCCTTACGCATTACCAATCTCCATCGTCATTCGATCGCGGAGATATAGCGCATTCCGGTATTTCCGGCCATTCAATTGGTGGTCAGCGTAAAGCAAATATGGATTGCAATTAACAAATACCGAATTGGAAACATATTGATTCAATGCCGAATAAAAAATGAACCCATCCGCTGGCGGACGTTATCCATTCGAACAGCCGGCCTGGATCGGTTCGCTGTCTGGGCTTGCTCGTGCCCCCGCTTGGAATTGATAGCGTCCCTTGCAGACTGAAACTGTTGGCGGCACGGCGTTCGCCTCAAAGAGATCGTGGCCTGCTTTGAGATCCCGCCAGAAGGCGATGTCCGGATCTTTCGCATGCGCCTTAAGCTCAGCCTCGGACATCCGGAATGGATAGACCTGGACCTGGAAGCGCTTTTGCCCGCCTCCGAGCGCTGCCGTGACGAGCCGCCAGATCTCCGCCATCTGTCCGTTGGTCATCGCGAAGCAGCCGATCGAGCCGCAGCCGCCGTGCACCATGATCAGCGACCCCGTACGCCCCTGCGCGCGATCGAAAGCATTCGGATAGCCGAGATTGAACGAGCGGAACCAGCGGCTGTTCGGATTGAGGGCGGACGCCTCGACCGTATAGAAGCCTTCCGGCGCTTGCCGGTCGCCTTCAACGAGCTTCGGCCCGAGCCAGCCGGACCAGCGGCAGATCGGATACGTTGCGAAGCGGCGGAACGCGCCGTCGCGCTGCATCCAAAGCTCCAGTTCGAACTCTCGCTTGAAGATACGCACTAAAACGGGAGCGCCCTCTTTCAAACCCTGCTCCGCCAGCCGTTCGGAAAACCTGGCAAGATCGGGCTGTCCGGGCATCGACAAGCCATACTCCGCGCGCATGCGACGCTGCGAGCGTTCATAGCGGATCAGGCCGTCATCGCCGAAAACGACCGGCATCCATTGCTGCGCGAATTGAATGGCAGCGACACTCGCTGCAACGAGCGTGAGCAGAAAGCCGAGCACCAGCACGCCGCCCCATCGTTTCCGGCGGCGTCTCGAGGCGGGCTGCTGCTGAGTGATGTCAGGCATCGATGGCCCGCCAAAATTCAGTTGGCGTTGGCAACGGGCATGCCGGGCATGCTTTGAATCGCCTGCGCGCTTTGCCGTTGCTTGGCGGCGTTGATATCGGCGAGCGTCGGCTCGAGATCCGGATTGGCGATGCCCTTGAGCTTGTTGCCCTTCGCAACGTCGACCTCCGCAGGCTCGGGAAGCGGCGTGAACGCTGTCAGCGCCGGCCGCGAGAACGGCGGGCACGGTCCATCCGCATCAGGCCGGCTTTGCGCCTGCACGCCAACAACATAGCGGCGCTCGCACACGACGACGTTCGGTGGCACGCGATACTTCTCGAAATAATCGTAGCCCTGTTTCAGCGTCTTCCAATAGGTCAGCCATTTGCTGTTCTTCTCGCGTGCCATGCGCGCGTCCGTCATGCGGAACGGCAGCGCTTGCACCTGGAAGCTCGTTTGGCCGGCCTTCAGCGCTTCGCGCGACAGCCCATAGATTTCTTCCATCAGCGCATCTGTCATGGCGTAGCAGCCAGCCGACCGGCAATTGCCATGCACCATCACTGAATCGCCCGTGCGATTCCACGATCGGTCATAGGCATTCGGATAGCCGAGATTGAACGACAGATAATATTTCGAATTCGGATTCATCAGGCCCGGCGTCACGGAATAGAAGCCTTCCGGAGCCTGCCGGTCGCCATACGTCAGCTTGGGGCCGATCTCACCGGACCAATTGCAGATCGGGTACGTCTTGAAATGATAGAAGCGCCCGTCATCGCGCTGCTTCCAGATTTCAAGCTCGGACTCTTCCTTGAAAATGCGCACGAAGATCGGCGAGCCCGACTGCATGCCCTTCTTGGCGAGCAGCGAAATGGCGTCCTTGGACAGCGGAACTTCCGACGGCGGCGGAATCGTGGGCGTGTTGGAGCAGGCCGCGAGCAAAACCGCGCCGGCCATCACCGCCGTCTGAACGGCAGCCCTCCACGTCAGCGAGACGCGCGTCAGCACCAAAGCGCCTTTCCCGAACTAGATTTCCCCGTGCCGCGGGTTGGCGGACGAATAACGCAACAGACTCAACGACTACTGAAATTCAGCGAGCACGCTGTCAACTCAAGTATGGTGTCCGAATGCGGCGCCGACGGGACGGTCGTCCCAACTGCGGCCCAGACGCTTACCAGACGCTTATCGCCCGATGGACAGAAAGCGCTCGTGACGCTGTGCGCGAATGTCATCGGCCGATTTTCCGTCGAACTCGGACAGCATCCGCGCAATCGCGTTGCCGGTCGAGATAATCACCGATTCGCGGTCCCGATGCGCCCCGCCTGTCGGCTCCTTCACAATTGCGTCGATGACCCCGAGCTGATCGAGGTCCTGCGCCGTGATCTTCATATTCGTCGCGGCTTCTTCTTTCTTGTTGCTGTCGCGCCAGATGATCGACGCCGCGCCTTCGGGCGAGATCACGGAATAAATAGCGTGTTCGAGCATAAGAATGCGATTGGCCGTCGCGATTGCAATGGCGCCGCCCGACCCGCCTTCGCCGACGATGACCGTGACGATCGGCACGCCGAGGCGCAGGCAGCATTCGGTCGACCGCGCGATGGCTTCCGCCTGGCCGCGCTCTTCCGCGCCGATGCCGGGATAGGCGCCGGGTGTGTCGACGAACGTGATGATCGGCAGGCTGAAGCGGTCGGCCAACTCCATCAGCCGCACGGCCTTGCGATATCCTTCCGGCCGCGCCATGCCGAAGTTGTGCTTGATCCGCTGCTCGGTATCGGAGCCCTTTTCGTGCCCGAGAACCACGACCGACCGGTTGCGGAATTTGCCAATGCCGCCGACGATCGCCTCGTCTTCCGCGAAATAGCGGTCGCCCGCGAGCGGCGTGAACTCTTCGATCAGCCCGTTGACGAAATCGAGCGCATGCGGACGTTCGGGATGGCGTGCGACGAGTGTCTTCTGCCAGGGCGTCAGCCGCGCATACGTATCGACGAGCGCCGCCTTGGCTTTCTGCTCGAGCTTCGCGATTTCGTCCGCGATCTGCGGACCTTTGCCCTCGACATGCAGCGCCTTGAGCTCCGCCACCTTGTTTTCGAGCTCCAGGATCGGCTTTTCGAAATCGAGATAGGTGCGAAGGGCGGTCGGGGCGTTCACTGGGCTGAGATCTCTCGAAGTTGCAACTGAAGCGTGCGGCGACCGGATCGCGCATCCGGCGCGGGCGACATTCACCTTGGCTCCCGCGACCTGTCAAGGCGAAGCGGCATCTTGCGGTAACGCGTCGCCGCAGCAACCGCCATTCCGGGTTAATTATCGCCCTCGGACAGCCGTTTTACGACAGGCACCAGAGCAAACATAAGGGCGGCGGCCGCCGCCACAATCCCGGCCTGCGCCAAAAACGACAGAACGAGCGTGTCGGGATCGCTGGCCGTGAACGCACCGCCGATGTCGCCCGCGAGCTTGTTCCCGAGCGCCGCTGCCAGGAACCAGACGCCGAGCACGAGGCCCGTCATCCGCGCGGGCGCGATGCGCGTCATCGTCGAGAGCCCGACCGGGCTCAGCAGCAGTTCGCCGACGGTGAACAGGAAGTAGAGGCCGATCAGCCAGAACGGCGACACGCGCCCCTCGGCAGCATAGTTCGCCGCTGGGATCATCAGGAGGAAGCCGCACGCGAGGAAGACGAGCGCTAGTCCGAACTTTGCCGGCGCCGACGGCTGTTGCGCGCCGAGCTTCAGCCACAGCGCCGCGATGAGCGGCGTCAGCAGAATGACGAAGATCGGATTGGCGGATTGAAACCACGCCGACGGAAACGAAAAGCCCGCCACGTCGTTGCGCGTCAGTTGATCTGCGAACAGCGCGAGTGTTGTCGCGGCCTGCTCGAAGATCGCCCAGAAGATCATCGCCGCGATGAAGAAGATTCCGACGGCGGCGAGGCGGCGCGCATCCGGGCTCGGCCGTGAAGCGCCGTACAATACGGCGACGAGTGGCACGATGATGAACAGCCAGCGCAGCCAGCGGAATCCCGAAACGTCCGACAAGAGTGCCAGCGCCAGCAGTCCGGCTGTCGCCAGAATGATGTAGAGCGTTTGGCGCTTGAAAATTGGTCCCTGTGCCTCGGGCACCGGATCGGGATTATTCAGCTCCCGCATTTTGCGCGCAAACAGCAGCATCGAAATCGTCATGCCGACGCCGGCTGCGCCGAAGCCCCAATGCCAGCTGTGGACGGGATCGAACCCTGCCGCCGACAGCCAGCCTTTGAACATCGCGCTCTGCGCCAGAAACCCCGTCACGATCGGAGCGAAGAACGCGCCGATGTTGATGCCCATGTAGAACAGCGAAAAGCCGGAGTCGCGTCTGAGATCGTCGTGTGAATAGAGCGCGCCGACCAACGCCGAAATGTTCGGCTTGAAGAGACCAGTCCCGAGCGCGATCAGAATGAGACCCAGATAAAACGTCGAGAGAGTCGGGATCGCCAAGGCGTAATGACCAGCCGCGATCGTGAACCCGCCGAAGAGAACGCTCCGCTTCGCGCCGAGCAGGCGGTCGGCGATGAAGCCTCCGGGCACGGCGAGAAGATAAACCGCCATGGCATAGGAGCCGTAGATGCTTCCTGCGTTCGGCGTCGCGAACCCGAGCCCGCCCGCCTCGACCGGCGCGATCATGAACAGGACCAGAAGCGCCCGCATGCCGTAGTACGAAAACCGCTCCCACAGCTCTGTGAAGTAGAGCGTCGTCAGACCCGGAGGATGCGCGGCAAACCCCAGGCCCCGGCTTCGCTGTTCGGGAACGGCGGAGGACATGAAGCTATGACGCATGATGACGGCCTAAGCGCAAGACGTCATGCGCCTCTGTCGCCAGACATGACCTTGCCCATCCAGTCGTCGATCGTCGTCGTGCCGAGTTGTTCGACTTTCTCGCGCTCGTCGGGCCTGACGACATCCTGCATCGCATCGATCCGCTTCCATTCACAAAATGGCGTTTCGTCTTCGACGCCGGGTGCGTAGCGCGAGGTCTCGATTTTCTTGAAGCGATGGACGTAGCGCGGGCAGTTCATCCAGACTTCGTGGATCGAAACCTTCACGACCATCTCGGCTTCCTTGAACGCCTTGACGTCCTCGCCGCCGACGATCAGCTCGGCGCGGCCCTGCGCGCGCAGACGGAACGGCTTTTCGAAATCGATGAAAAGCATTCCAATTTCTGCGTTCCCCGAGATGTTGCCCATCGACAGATACATGCCGTTGCCGTCGTAGCTCGGAAACATCAGTGTCGTCTGATCGACGACGCGAACAAAGCCCTTGGCGCCGCCTTTATACGAAACGGTCGGCCGTCCCATATGGTCGATGGTCGAGAGAAAAAACATCTCTCGGCTTTCGATGAACGCTTTCGCCGTCTCATCGATCTCGGGCTTCAATGCGACAGCCTCGATGCGGTCGGCGAGTGCCCGCGTATCGAATGCCATCTGAAGAGCGCGGTGAATGTCCCCGAACAAGCGGCTCATGCTATCCTCCCTTGCGTTGTGCGCCTTGTTATTTCGCAAGCGGCATCGGGAAGTTCCAAGCCGCCTTATTTTGTTTTGGCTAGCGGATGATGCGTGTTGACGAGCGCCTTCAGACGCTCCTGCAAGACGTGCGTATAAATCTCCGTCGTCGAAATGTCAGCATGGCCGAGCAGTTGTTGAACGGTTCTGAGATCGGCGCCGCGGTCGAGTAGATGGCTGGCGAAGGCGTGGCGCAGCACATGCGGCGAAATCCGGTCGCCTCCGATCCCGGCTTCGGCGGCGACGTCTTTCAGATCCTGCGCAAACCTTTGCCGCGTCATGTGACCGGACGCCGACTTCGACGGAAAGAGCCACGGTGAATTGTCGAAACGTCCGGAAACTTCGAGAAAACGGTCGAGCGCCGCACGTGCTTCGGCGTTGAGCGGCACGAGCCGTTCGCGTCCGCCTTTGCCCTTGATCGAAAAGACGCGCTTGTCGCCACGTAGAACAGTTCTAGGCAAGCCGACGAGTTCGGAAACGCGCATGCCTGTCGCGTAAAGCAGTTCGAGCAGACAGTGAAATCGCAACGCCCGGAACATGGCGCGGCCTTCGACGCCTTCGCAGCGCTTCTGCGACGCGTCGAGCAGACGGTCGACTTCGGCGATGCTCAGAACTTTCGGCAGCGAGCGTTGCTTTTTTGGTCCTTGCAGCCCCGACGTCGGGTCCGCTCCGATCAAGCCTTCCGCGAACAGGAAACGATAGTACTGCTTGATCGCGGACAGCCGCCGCGAGCGTGATGTCGGCGCCTGACCGGCGTTTGCCATCGCCGCGATGTAGCCCTGGATGTTCTGTGTTCCGACCGAAAGCGGGGCAACGCTCCCGTCCGAGAGATAATCCAGGAAACCTTCGAGATCGCCTCTGTAGGCTTCGATCGTGTTGGGCGACGCGCCGCGCTCGGCCGTCAGCATGTCGAGAAACGCGGCGAGGTGGCTGTCTTGCGCGGAAGCGGACGCCATCTCCGCCCTCAGTTCGTTGCGAGGCGCGGCCACGACGACAGCAGCGCCTCAAGCCCGAGCCGCCGCGCATCCGGTTCGAGCCCCGCGCGCTTCAGCGCGCGAATGCTGTCGCCGAGCGCGATCAGGTTTGCGTCTTCCGCGCCGTTCGGTCCAAGCGCCTTCATGACCAGCAGAACGGTATGACCGAACTCCTGCTTCTTCGACGCGTCCTGCAACTCGGTCAGAACCCCGGTTTCCGGAAGATAGCCGGAGGTCGGTTGCGGCGCTCTGTTGGCGGCTTCCCACAGTGGCAGCGGCACGACGTAGTCGAGCGCTTCGAGCACGGTGGTCAGCCGATAGAGCGCCGTCGCCGGAAACCGTCCGTTTGCGGCCAGGTCTTCGAGTGATGAAAAACTGCGGCCGCGCTGGGGATCTCGCGGATCGGCGATGTCGAGCAGTGCCCGCCAATGTCCGAGACTTCCGGCGCTGCCCGGCTCGTCGCCAAGCCTGATCCAATCGCGCGCCATGTCGTAGCGGCCCGCTGCGAGACCGATTTCAACGCCGGTTTCCGAAAACCAGCTGAGCTCCGGCTGAGGCCGGATTTCCGCCGTGGCCGGCGCGACCATCTTCGCCGCGATCATTCCCATGTGCTGCCGGTTCGCGTCGTCGAGAAAGGCGCGGATCAGGCGCGTCTTGCGCATCGGCGTGCGTTCTTCGACGGCGGCTCTGAACAGAGCTGCGCGCCGCGCAACGCCTTGCGGTCCACGCCCGGCGAGAAGATCGTCGGGAGATGCCGCCTCCGCGTTGACGCGATAGATGCTCGCCAGCGCTTCCGGAGCGAGCGCGTTGAGACGGGCCGCCGCCTCGGTCGACGGAAGGCCGAGGTCGACGGGCGTCGATGGATCGGTGGCCAGCGCGATCAGCAGCGCCGGCTCGCCCTTGTCGAGAACGTCTTTATGAGACAGTCCACCGACCCGCTCCGCGATCCGATAATCGAGCAGCGAAATCTGTTTGACCGCCGTGTATTTGGGCTTGGCCTTGATCGACAGCGCATCGAGCGCTTCAAGCCCGAGTGACGCTTGCACGCCTTCCTCGCGCGCCATGTCGGCTGCGAGGCCCGCGCCGGACGCGTCGTCGCGAATGGCCGAGCAATAGCCCGCCATCATGATCGCTTCGCCCTTGAGCCGCGCCGGAATGCTGCCTTTGGCGCGCACCGAACGGCCGACGAGTTCGCATGCCTGATCGGGTTTGCCAGAGGCGAGTTCGTTGCGCGCTTCGAGTGTCAGCAGAAGCGGGCTTTCGTCGGCGCCCTGCGGAGCAGCTTCGTTCGCGGCATCGCGCGCCAGGCCCGAACGATACAGCGCTTCCAGCCTGAGCGCGCTGAAATCCGCATTCGAGGAGTCGCCCGATTGCGACGTGATCAGCCGTTTCCAAAGCTCATGCAACGCAGCCGATCGCGGCGGGATCTCGATCGTTCCGATGAGCTTGTCGAGCTTGGCGACATCGAGCCCGCGCCAAAGCTCGTAAGGCAGCCCCGAGCCGTCCGACGACATGACGGGGGCGAGGTCGTCCTTTTCGACGGCCATCGGAAGCGCGCCGCGCACGACCGCATTTTGCGGAGCGGGACGGTTGGAGAAGCCGCCGCCGGAGTTGCCGCGCGTATCACCCCGTCCGCCGCCATTGTAGGGCGTGTCGAATCCGCGATCCGGCGGCGCCCAGGCATTGCCGCTGTCGCCGCGTCCGGTGCTGCCCCCCGGCGCGCCCATCTGCGGGAAGTACGTCTGCTTATCGGGCGGCGGCGAATAGGCGTCGTTGCGGTCGGGACGCTTCTTCGACGATTTCGCGGGCGGCGGCGCGGAGGATTCGTCCTGCGCCAGAACGCCTCCAGTTTGCGCCGGCAACGCCAGGGCAGCGAGCAGCGCAACGGTCGCGGCCATCGTTAAGCGTCGCGCGAAGGGGTGAGGGTTGCCCATGACTGTTCAAGGCCGGATTTTTACGCCCGAGACGGGCTTGCTGATCGTCTGCTGTTCAGGCTCGAAACGGGTCGCCAGAATGTAAAGCCCGCCGAGAACCAGCGCAGCCAGCATGCAAAGTACGAACAATAGCCGGAAAAGGCTCGGCATTTTTGCGTCCCCATCTCCCCTGCTAGGTGGCCACCCTTATTGGCGCGATTATGACTCTCACTGGTACATCACGATAGATTTGCGTCCCGCGCCCGGCAGTCACGCTCCCGCGCAGGCGTTATCCGCGCGTTTCCGGTTTGCGGGGCTTTTCGGTTCGTGGCATGACGGCGCACAGCCCCACCATGGCACCCTGAGCCAAATTAGCCGATTCGCTCCCGCGACCGGCCACCGGAACCGACATGACGGAATCTGAAGCGATAGACACTGCCAAAAAGCGACTTGGCAAGCGCTCGATCGTGCTCGTCGGTTTGATGGGATGCGGCAAGTCTTCGATCGGCAAGCGTCTCGCGGCAAGGCTTGGCCTGCCGTTCATCGATGCGGACGAGGAAATCGAACGCGCCGCCGCCAAGACCATCAATGAAATCTTCGCCGATCACGGCGAGGCGCACTTCCGCGACGGCGAACGCAAGGTCATCTCGCGTCTCCTGAGCAATGGTCCGCAGGTGCTGGCGACCGGCGGCGGGGCTTATATGCATCCTGAAACCCGCCAGCGCATTCGCGAGAACGGCGTCTCGATCTGGCTGAGAGCCGATCTTCCCGTGCTGATGCGCCGCGTGATGAAGCGCGATACTCGGCCGCTATTGCGCGAGGGCAATCCCGAAGCCACGATGCGCAAACTGATTGAAGCCCGTTACCCGATCTATGCCGAGGCAGATATGACCGTTGATAGCCGCGACGAGCCGCACGATCTGGCCGTCAACGAAATTGTTAATCGCCTCGCGACCAGTTCCGCGGTGCCGACCGGTCCGGTTCAGCCGCCAAGCCCATCGCGCAGCGTGCGCATCGAACTCGGCGATCGCGCCTATGACGTTCTGATCGCAAGCGGCCTGCTGTCGGATACCGGGGCTCTCATCAAATCGCGTTTGGGCGCGGTGAAATGCGGGGTCGTGACCGACGAGAACGTCGCGCGGCATCACCTTGCGACGCTCGAAGAAAGCCTCAAATCGGAAGGCCTGTTCGCCGGCTCAATCGTCATGACGCCGGGCGAAGGAACGAAAAACTTCCGCGATCTGGCGACGCTTTCGGAACGCCTCCTGGAACTCGGACTTGAACGCGGCGATCTCGTCGTGCCGCTCGGCGGCGGCGTCATCGGTGACCTCGCGGGTTTCGCGGCGGGCATTCTGCGTCGCGGCATCCGTTTCGTGCAGATTCCGACATCGCTCCTGGCGCAGGTCGATAGCTCCGTCGGCGGCAAGACCGGCATCAATACGCCGCAGGGCAAGAACCTGATCGGCGTCTTCCATCAGCCGAGCCTCGTCATCGCCGATACGTCCGTGCTGACGACGCTGCCGCCGCGCCAGATGCGCGCCGGTTATGCCGAGGTTGCGAAGTACGGCCTGCTCGGCGACGCGAAATTCTTCTCATGGCTCGAAAACAACTGGCAGGGCGTTTTCGGCAACAACGGTCCCGCCTTGACGAAGGCCATCGAAACGAGCGTCGCCGCCAAGGCCGCGATCGTCGCGCGTGACGAGACCGAGACGGGCGATCGCGCCCTGCTCAATCTCGGCCACACGTTCGGTCACGCATTCGAAGCCTGGACCGGCTATTCCGACAAGTTGCTGCACGGCGAAGGCATCTCGATCGGTATGTGCCTCGCATTCCGCTTGTCGGAAGAGTTGGGCCTCTGTCCCGCCGGCAATGCCGATCGCGTCACCGCGCATTTCAAGGCGATCGGCTTGCCGACGAGGATCGCCGACATCCCGCAGACCGGCGCCGATGTTGATGAGTTGTGGCGTCTGATGGGCCAGGACAAGAAAGTCCGTGGCGGCAAGCTCGCATTCATTCTGGTGCGCGCCATCGGCGATGCCTTCGTCTCGCGCGACGTGCCCCCGGATACTGTAAAGGCCTTCCTGAAGCGGGAAATTGCCCGTTAGCAGGCCGATACACATTGTTCGCAACAGGTGTGCTAGGCTACTCGGCCAGCGATTTCTGATCGTAGGAAACCGGCCAGTTCCATGTCTATCGCAATTAGCATCGTCGCCATTTTCATTCTGATTGTGCTCTCGGCGTTTTTCAACGGCAGCGAAACCGCGCTGACGGCAGCGTCGCGCGCCCGCATGCACGCTCTTGAGGAAGACGGCAACTCGAGCGCCGCCCTCGTCAATCGCGTGCTGTCGCGGCCGGAGAAGATGATCGGCACCGTGCTGCTCGGCAACACGCTCGTCGACGTTTTCGCCGCCGCGCTTGCATCCAACGTCGCGGTCAACCTCTATGGCGAGGTCGGCGTCGCCTACGCGACCGGCATGATCACCATTTTGATCGTGATTTTCGCGGCCGTGCTGCCGAAGACTTATGCCTTAGCGTACGCCGACCGCGTGGCGCTCATCGTCGCGCCGCCGATGCGCGGCCTGATCTACATTCTGACGCCGTTCACGAAGGCGATCGAATACGTCGTCCGCAATCTCCTGAAGCTGACGCCGGGCAAGGCTGACGACGAAGCCAACATCCTCGCGGCGCACGAAGAGATTCGCGGCACCATCGACTTGCAGGCGAAGGAAGGCACCGTCGCGAAGGGCGACGCGGAAATGCTTGGCGGCATTCTCGATCTCGGCGATCTGCAGGTCGCCGACATCATGGTTCACCGGACCAAGATGGAAACGGTGAATGCCGATGATCCGCCCGCCAAGATTCTCGACCAGCTGATGAAATCGCAGTTCACCCGCGTTCCCATTTGGAAAGAGGAGCCCGAGAATATCGTCGGCGTGCTCCACACCAAGGACCTGCTGCTCGCGCTGTCGCGCACCGGATGGGCGCCCGAAACGCTCGACATCATGAAGTCGGCGAGCACGCCCTGGTTCGTGCCGGATACGACGACCCTCAAGGATCAGCTCAATCAGTTCCTGAAAAAGAAAACGCAGATGGCGCTCGTCGTCGACGAGTACGGCGAAGTGCAGGGCCTCATCACGCTCGAGGACATCCTCGAGGAAATCGTCGGCCAGATCACCGACGAGCACGACAATCCCGACAGCCACATTCGCATGCAGTCGGACGGCACGGTCAATGTCGACGGAACGGTTGCAATCCGCGATCTCAATCGCCATCTCGATTGGGACCTTCCGGACGATGAAGCGACGACCATCGCTGGCCTCGTCATTCACGAAGCGCAGACGATTCCGGAGCCCGGACAGGTATTCACCTTCCACGGCTACCGTTTCGAAATTTTGCGCAAGAGCCGCAATAAAATCACGGCGATCCGCATCAAGTCGCTCGCCGCTGCGACGGCAAGCGCGACTGGCTCACCGCCGGCGGGCGCGACGCAGCCGAAAACCGCACGCGGATAGATTCGTGTCTAAGTCTAAGGGCGTCCTGGGAAGCCGGGCGGAACGGGCTCGCCCGGAGCAAGCGTCGCGAGCGCCAGCGCGTGAATGCCGCCGCTGATCTCGTTCTTGAGCAGATCGTTGACGATGCGATGCCGTTCGACCCGCGATTTACCCGCAAACGCGCCGGAGATGACGAGAATGCGAAAATGGCTTTCACCCGTGCCCGGCGAGTTGCGATGTCCGGCGTGAAGCTCTGACTCGTTAATGACGTCGAGTCGCGTGGGGCGCAGCTCCACCATCAATTTTTCGCGTAGGATTTCGGTGACGGACCGTCCCATGTTGCTCTCTTTGACTTCCCGGTTCTTCGAACAAATATAAATGCGCAGTGAAACGACATGTTAAACGCTTGCCAGCACAGTCGATGAAGAAATCAACCGGAATTCTTGACGCCTTGTTTCCAACGAAACGAACCATCATAATCACCGGCCGATGAAACTCGATTCAAAATATTTCGACAGCATTCGCCTGTCGTCCAAGCGCTCGCAAGGCGCCAAGAAGGAAACGCGTGCGCCGCTCTGCCAATGGAAGGGCTGCGAGAAGCCGGGTCCGCACAAAGCGCCGAAAGGTCGTGGCCGCGACGGCGAATATTTCCACTTCTGCGTGGATCACGTCCGTCAGTACAATCAAGATTACAATTATTTCGACGGCATGAGCGATGCCGAGGTCAACAGCTTCCGCAAGGATGCCCTGACCGGACATCGCCCGACGTGGAAGACCGGCGCCAACGCCTGGGCTCACGGAACCCGCGACGGCTCGCGGACTGAAGAAGCCGCTGCCCGCGTCGCCGAGAGCACGGTGAGAATGGCGCGGAAAGTCAGATCGTCGCGCACCGCGCCGTCAGCCTTCCGTCGCCAGCTGAAGCCTTTGGAGCGCAAGGCGCTCAAGACGCTCGATTTGGGCGACGATGCAACTCGCGAGGACATCAAGACCCGCTTCAAGGAGTTGGTGAAAGTTCACCATCCCGACGCCAACGGTGGCGATAGTCGGTCTGAGGAAAAGTTGCGCGAAATCCTGCAAGCCTATAACTATCTGAAGCAAGCAGGCCTGGTCTGATACCGGGCCGTTGAGCCGTGTGCGATTGTGCCTCCCAGATCGCATCGGCCCGAAGCCCCTGAGGCGGCTGGGCGGCATTCATCGGGAATTGGATTTTGATGCGCACGACGACGAGCGCTCCGGGCGCGCAACCTGCGAACTTGCCGGATATGAAACTGTCCGTGCGCCAAGTGTTCGGCATAGACAGCGATCTTGAAGTTCCGGCCTACTCGAAGGCGGACGAGCACGTTCCCGATCTCGATCCGGATTATCTTTTCAATCGCGACGTGACGCTCGCGATCCTCGCGGGCTTCAAGCACAATCGCCGCGTGATGATCCAGGGCTATCACGGCACCGGCAAGTCGACGCACATCGAACAGGTTGCGGCGCGCCTCAATTGGCCGTGCGTGCGCGTCAACCTCGACAGCCACGTCTCGCGTATCGATCTCGTCGGCAAGGATGCGATCGTGCTGCGCGACGGCAAGCAGGTGACGGAGTTCAAGGAAGGCATTCTTCCCTGGGCGCTGCAGACCAACACCGCGCTCGTGTTCGATGAATACGACGCCGGCCGTCCCGACGTCATGTTCGTCATTCAGCGCGTGCTCGAAATCTCGGGCAAGCTGACGCTGCTCGACCAGTCGAAGGTCATTCGTCCGCACCCGGCATTTCGTCTGTTCGCGACGACGAACACGATCGGCCTCGGCGACACGTCCGGCCTCTATCACGGCACGCAGCAGATCAACCAGGGCCAGATGGACCGCTGGTCGATCGTCGCGACGCTCAACTATCTGCCGCACGACGATGAAGCGAAAATCGTGCTGTCCAAGGTCAAGGCCTTCGACAAGACGGACGCCAAGCGCAAGCAGGTCTCGCACATGGTCCGCGTCGCCGATCTGACGCGCTCGGCCTTCATCAACGGCGATCTCTCGACCGTAATGAGCCCGCGCACCGTGATGACCTGGGCGGAAAACGCCGAGATCTTCGGCGACATCGGCTTTGCGTTCCGCGTAACGTTCCTGAACAAGTGCGATGATCTCGAAAAGCCGCTGGTCGCGGAATTCTATCAGCGCTGCTTCGGCGAGGAGCTTTCAGAGAGCACCGCCAACGTCGCGTTGAGCTGAGAAGGCTGATCGAAGGCCGGCTTAGCGCCGGCGCGCCCTTACGTTCCTCTCCCCGGCGGGGAGGGGTCGGGGGGTGGGAGACACCAAAACCGGATAGCCGCCGTGAGCCTACCTCCAAACAAGCGCCGCGAAGCTCCCTCAGAGCCGCTGAAACGCGTGCTTGGCCCGGCTGTGCGTGCGATCGCTGGAGACGGCGCCGTCGAGGTCGATTTCGGACCGGGCAAAGGCGACGTGTCCGGAAAGTCCGTTTACATCCCCGAGCCGCCGCGCGCGCCGACCGCTAAGGACATCGCACTGGCGCGCGGTTGGGCGGATAGCCTCGCGCTGCAGATCGGTTGCCACGACGCCAAGATTCATCGGCGCATCGCGCCTCCGCCCGGACCGGCGCGCGCCGTGTTCGAAGCTTCCGAACGCGCTCGTGTCGAAGGGCTCGGCGCAATGCGCATGCCCGGCATGGCGGCGAACCTCACCGCTCGTCTCGAAGATCAGTACAGTCACGGTCGCTTCCGGGCGGTGTTCGATCGTGCCGAAGCGCCGCTCGAAGATGCGCTCGCCTTGCTCATTCGAGAACGCCTGACCGGCCTTCCGCCGCCCGCGTCGACGAAGGGCCTCGTCGACATCTGGCGACCGCTGATCGAAGCGCGCGGCAGCACGCTGCTCGATCGCCTCGAAGGTCTATCGGAAAATCAGGAGCAGTTCGGCCGCCAGATTCGCGACCTGCTCAAGGTTCTCGATCTCGTCGATCTGACCGAGGAGCCGCAGCAGGGCGAAGAGGAAAACGAAGGCGACGACGGCGCCAAGGACGGCGCAACGGACGAGTCGGAAGACGCCAACGAGGAAGGTTCCGACGGCGAAGACAAGGAGAGCGAGGACCAGTCGTCCGAAGGCGATCTCTCGGAAACCGAGGAGATGGTCGACTCGGGCGATACCGAACAGCAGGAGATGGACGAGGAAACGGTCGACGACAACGAGGCGCCAGCGCCTTGGCGTCCGAACATGACCGTCCTCGAGAACCCGGAAGCATTCGGCTACAAGGTTTACACCCGCGCTCACGACGAAGAGGTCGGCGCAGCCGAGCTTTCGACGCCCGAAGAATTGGAGCGCCTGCGCGCATTCCTCGACAAAGAGCTGAAAACGCTTTCGGCTGCCGTCGCGAAACTCGCCAACAAACTGCAGCGCAAGCTTCTCGCGCAACAGAACCGTGGCTGGGATTTCGATCTCGAAGAAGGCATGCTTGACGCCGCACGCCTGACGCGCGTCATCACCGATCCAACCGGCGCGCTGTCTTACAAGCGCGAGCGCGACACCGAATTCCGCGACACCGTGGTGACGCTGCTGCTCGACAATTCGGGCTCGATGCGCGGCCGTCCGATCATGGTCGCGGCATGCTGTGCCGATATTCTCGCGCGCACCCTTGAACGCTGCGGCGTCAAAGTCGAAATCCTGGGATTTACGACCAAGGCGTGGAAGGGCGGGCAAGCGCGCGAGGAATGGCTGGCCGCCGGAAAGCCACCTGCCCCGGGACGGCTGAACGATCTGCGCCACATCATCTACAAGACGGCGGACGCGCCGTGGCGGCGCTCGAAGAATTCTTTGGCGCTGATGATGCGCGAAGGTCTGCTCAAGGAAAACATCGACGGCGAAGCGCTGGCGTGGGCGCATTCGCGTCTCGTCGGACGTCCCGAGCAGCGCCGCATCCTGATGATGATTTCAGACGGCGCGCCGGTCGATGACTCGACACTGTCGGTCAACAACGGCAGCTATCTCGAACAGCACTTGCGCCAGGTCATCAACGAGATCGAGAACCGATCGTCCGTTGAGTTGATCGCGATCGGCATCGGTCACGACGTCACGCGCTACTATCGCCGTGCGGTGACCATCACCGATGCGTCGGAGCTTGCGGGCGCCATGACCGAAAAACTCGTCGAGCTGTTCGAAGAAGATTCCAAAATCGAAAAAGCTGCGCGTCCCGTGCGGCGGCGTCCGTCGCTGCACTGAACCATGGGCACGCTCGCTAACAGCATGCGCGCCGCTGTTTTCGCCGCGGCCTTCGGTTTTTACCCGCAGATCGTATTAGCCGACGCCAAGCCCGATATCGCGGCTTTGAAAGCTAGCCCGATTACGATCGATGCAGTCCTCATTCGCGATTTCGCGCGTGCGGAGATGGCTGGTGCGGCGTCAGCCTCAACGCCGAACCCCACAGTCGGCAAGCTGACGTTTCGCGGTGGATTGGTCTTGACCTCGCCGTCGCCGAACTTCGGCGGCTGGTCCGGCCTCGTCGTCGGCAACGATGCAAAAACCTTGCTCGCGATTTCCGATTCCGGCGTCTGGATGACAGGCAAGATCGTCTACGACGGAACGCATCCGGCGGGCATTGCGGACGCGCGCCTCGGGCCTTTGCTCAACCGTGACGGCAGGCCCATCGGCCGCGAACGTGACTCGGAAGCGATTGCTCTTGAATCGGGAACGCTTGCGCAAGGCTCTGTGCTCATCGCGTTCGAGCGCAAGCATCGCATCGACCGCTACGATTGGTCGTCGCAAGGCCTGGTGGCAGGCCGGAGCACGGTGCCTCTCCCTGCCGAGGCCCGGCGCATGCGGCCGAACGCGGGTCTCGAAGCCATGACGGTGATGCGCGGCGGCCCGTTCAAGGGCTCGGTGATCGCCTTTTCGGAACGGCTTTACGATCGCGACCGCAATCACACGGGTTGGCTGTGGGCGCCGCAAGGCCCGGCGACGCTGCATCTGAAGAACATCGGCGACTTCGACATCACCGATATTTCGAGCCTCGATGACGGAACGCTGTTCGTTCTCGAACGCCGCTTTCGCTGGACGGAAGGCGTGAAGATGCGGCTGCGACGCGTTTCGCCCGATGAGCTGAGGCCCGGCCGTGCCATCGAAGGCGAAACGCTCATCGAAGCCGATCTCACCTCGGAAATTGACAACATGGAGGGTTTGTCGGTGACGCGGCTCGAGACCGGCGAAGTGCTGGTCACGATGCTGTCCGACGACAACTTCAATCACATTCTGCAGCGAACGCTCCTGCTGCAGTTCACCGTCAATGATCGCGGACAAGCAAAAGCCCGGCCGCAGGACTGAACCCGGGCCGGGCAAAATTCTCATTCGTCAGAGGCTTGGCCTTAGGCCGCCTTCTCCGCCTGCGCCTTCTGAAGCTCACGCTTCAGCTTCAGGCACGCCGCCGAAAGCTCGTCGTTCTTTGCCTTGAGCAGGAAGGCATCGAGGCCGCCGCGGTGCTCGACCGACTTCAGCGCCCGCGCCGAGATGCGCAGACGGACCTTGCGGCCCAGAGCGTCGCTCAGCAGCGTGACGTTGTGCAGGTTCGGCCGGAACTTGCGCTTGGTCTTGTTCTCGGCGTGGCTCCTGAGTTGGCCTGACAGCGGCAAAGTGCCGGTCAGCTCGCAGCGCCTGGTCATGACGGTCTCCTACGCCGCACCCGGATGGGGCGGTCTATCGAATGTCTGCTGTTGCAGAAAAAATGCGCCCCGTCAGCAGGGCTCACGGGGTCTATGGGGCGCTGTATAATTGAGGGGCGGGATAGCCGTCAAGCAGGCTGGCGGAATTGATCGCCATCGGATCGTCCGCCACGACTGCGGGATCAGGCAGGTCCGGTCCCGCTGGATATCCGGCCTGCGGCCGAAAGTCCAAGAATCGACGCAAAGGCGGCCTAACGCGGGGCCTTACTTTCGGGGCGCGCAGGGAAGAGCCTATGAACTACTCTAATGTCGTTGGGCGTCGGCGCTTGGCCCGTTCGGGCGCGCTTGCCGCAACCATCGCGGCCCTCGTCGCCGGACCCGCGGCGGCCGGCGATCAGGCCCGGGATCAAGCTTGGCCGAACCAGGTGAACGCCCGCTACAAGCTGACCTTCAACGGCTTCGAGGTTGGCGCCTACAACTTCACATCGAAATATAGCGGCGAAACCTATTCGGCCACCGGCAAGACGGAAATCTCAGCCCTGTTCGGTGCCTTCAAGTGGACCGGTACGTTCACCGGAAGCGGCTCGGTCGACAAAAGCGGCCCGCGCCCCGTCGCCTATCAGATGAGCTACAAGACAAAGAAAAAGCTGACGTCCGTCACGCTCGGGTTCGACCCGGCAGGCGTCAAGACGATCGCGCTGGTGCCGAACAAACCGCCCAATCCGGAAACGATCAAGGTCACGCCCGACAACCTGAAGCACGTGTTCGACCCGATTTCTGCAACGCTCGCGATTTCGAACGCGACCGGCTCGGACGCCTGCAATCGAACCATTCCAATTTTCGACGGCAAGGCCCGGTTCGACCTGCGCCTGTCGCTCAAGGGCCGCGAGGCCATCAAAGAACAGCGCCCGAGCGGCCAGCCCAAGGAACTTCTGATCTGCCGCGTCAAATACGTGCCGATCGCCGGGCATAAGCCGAAGGATTTCGAGAAACCCTGGATCGACTACGATCATATCGAGATCGCATTGCGCGCCATCCCGAGCGCGGGAATCTACGTACCCTATCGGATCTCGGTTCCCTCATCCGTCGGACCTGCAGTCATGACGGCGGACCAGATCAACATCATAGCGGCCGATAACGCACAGATTGCACTCAGGCAGTGAACTCCCCGGCAGGGCCGGTTCGATTAACGAGTGTGGAAGATCGGGGCTCCGGAGAGAGCACGCAATATCCCCTTGATCTCACGGCCCTGCTCTGTAATGCCAGGGTCTGATCGGAGTCAGGCACGACATGATAAGTGATCTCGAGGCCCGCATTCGCAACGTCACTGCGGTGCTCGGACCGACCAATACCGGCAAGACGCATCTCGCGATCGAGCGCATGCTTGGCCACAACAGCGGCATGATCGGCCTGCCGCTGCGTCTGCTCGCGCGCGAGGTCTACGACAAGATCAAAGCGCGCGCCGGCGTCGAGAACGTCGCCCTCATCACGGGCGAGGAAAAAATCAAACCCGAGCGCGCCCGCTACTGGGTCTCGACCGTCGAAGCGATGCCGCGCGATATCGACGTCGACTTCCTTGCGATCGACGAAATCCAGCTTGCGGGCGATCCCGAACGCGGCCACGTCTTCACGGATCGCCTGTTGCACGCACGCGGACGCTCGGAAACGCTGCTGCTCGGCGCGCAGACGATGCGCGAGGCGATTTCCGATCTGATCCCCGGTGCGAATTTCATCTCCCGTCCGCGCTTGTCGAAGCTGACGTACACGGGCGAGAAAAAAATCACGCGCCTTCCTGCTCGTTCGGCGATCATCGCGTTCTCGGCTCAGGAAGTTTATGCGCTTGCCGAACTGATCCGCCGTCAGCGTGGCGGTGCCGCCGTGGTGCTCGGAGCGCTGTCGCCGCGCACGCGCAATGCGCAGGTCGCGCTCTATCAGTCCGGCGACGTGGAATTCATCGTCGCGACCGACGCCATCGGCATGGGTTTGAACCTCGATATCGATCACGTCGCATTCTCGGCCTTGAGAAAATTCGACGGCCAGAACCATCGCAATCTGACACCGGGTGAGATCGGCCAGATTGCCGGCCGCGCCGGTCGCCATATGAACGACGGAACGTTCGGCGTGACGGGGGGCGCCGAGCCGCTCGATGCCGACGCCGTCGAACGCCTCGAAACGCACAGCTTCGATAGCGTGCGCACGCTGCAGTGGCGCAATCGCAACCTCGATTTCAGCTCGCTTTCAGCCTTGCATGAGTCCTTGCGTCAGCTCCCGCGTGAGCAGCGCCTGGCGCGCGCCCGCACGGCCGACGACGTCGCCGCGCTCGAAGCGTTGAGCGCCGATCGCGAAATCGCCGATATCGCCTCGACGCGCGACAACGTCGCTCTGCTCTGGGACGTCTGTCAGGTTCCGGACTACCGCAAGATTTCCGGCCAAAGCCATGCCGAACTGATTTCCAACCTCTACCGGCACTTGACCTCCGGCACGCACAAAATTCCGGAGGACTGGTTCGCAAAGCAGGTGGCATTGGCCGATCGCACCGACGGCGACATCGATACGCTCGCGACGCGCATCGCACATATTCGCACGTGGACGTTCGTCGCCAACCGCCCGGCTTGGCTGAGCGACCCCGTTCAATGGCAGGAACGAACACGGGCGGTAGAGGATAGTCTTTCCGACGCACTTCACGAATGCTTGACGCAGCGTTTCGTTGACCGCCGGACCAGCGCACTGATGAAGGGCATGCGAGACAAGGAAGAATTGACGGCGGATATCGCCGAGGACGGCGCGATCACGGTGGAAAGCCACTTCGTCGGCCGCTTGAAGGGCTTTTGCTTCACGCTGGATTCGGCCGGTGACGGCATCCACGAGCGCGCAACGCGGCAGGCCGCGATGCAGGTCGTGACCCGTGAGCTTGGCATGCGCGCACGGCGCGTATCGGCGGCACAGAGCGATGCGTTCAAGCTGACGCGCACCGGCGTCGTTGTCTGGCGCGACGACGAAATCGCCAAGCTCGAACGGTCCGAGGATCCGCTGCAGCCCGGCTTGTCGCTGATCGCCGACGAACACATGAGCGAGTCGGATCGCGAAAAGGTCCAGGCGCGTCTCAAAACCTGGCTCGACGATACGATCGCCGACAAGCTGAAGCCGCTCGTCGACATGTCGACGAGCGGCGAGCTGCAAGGCCTCGCGCGCGGCATCGCGTTTCAGTTGAAGGAAAATCTCGGGGCATTGAAGCGCGAGACCGTTGCGGACGATGTCAACTCGCTCGATCAGGCCGCGCGCGCCGAACTGCGCAAGTACGGACTGCGCTTTGGCGCGTTCAACATTTTCTTCCCGCTCCTGCTGAAACCGGCCGCCGCCGATCTCGCGGCGACGCTCTGGCTTTTGAAGAACAGTGCGACCGTGAACGGCACGCCGCAGTTGCCGCGTCCGGGTTTGACGTCGGTCGTCACCGACCCGAGCGTACCAGAAGCGCTCTATCGCGCGCACGGATTCCACGTGTGCGGACCGCGCGCCGTCCGTCTCGACATTCTCGAGCGTCTCGCGGATTTGATCCGTCCGCTGCTCGCCTGGCGCTCGTCGCCGGAACGGGCTGACGCGCCGCCCAAAGGCTCGACCGGCGACGGCGGCTTCAAGGCGACCGACGACATGATGTCGATCCTCGGCTGCTCGTCCGGAGAACTGGGCGAAGTCCTGAAGTCGCTCGGCTTCCGGCTTGAGCGGCGCCCGATCGCGCCCGCACCGGCAGCGGCACCGGCCGACGTTGCTGCCGATGCATCGGCATCAGCTGCACCTGCTCCGGACGCAAATGCGGAAGCGTCGTCTGAAGCCGAGACGCAGCAGCCCGCGGAGGAAGCCGGAACAGCCGCTGTTGCGACAGCTCTGCCTGCCGAAACCTCCGAGGCTGAAGCTTCAGCGCCCGTGGCGGCCGAAAACGCCGAAACGCCTGCCGCAACGCAAGCCGAAGCCGAAACGGAAAAATTCGAAGAGATCTGGCGGCCGCGACGCCATCATCGCCGCGAAGGCGGGCATCGCGATCACCGCGACACGCACCACCGGCGCGGCAAGCCACGTCACGATCGTGGTCCTGCCTCCGCTCCGGCATCTGACGCAAACGCTGCGCCAGCCGCAGCGGCAGCGCCCGCCAGCGATACCAGCGCGCCGTCGGACCAGCAGTCCGCGCGCCCGCGCTTCGAGCGTCACGACGGCGGCAAGCCTCGGCGCGATCACGAGAAGCGCCCCAACCGGCAGGGCGATCATCGCCACGGCGACCAGCGCAAAGGTGATCATAGGCAAGGCGATCATCGTCATGGCGAAGGACGCCGCCGCGATGAGCCCCGCCGCGCGCCGCAGGTCATCACCGCAGCGCCGCCGAAGTCCGGCTCCGCCGACTCGTCCTCGCCCTTCGCGGCCCTCGCCGCGCTCAAGGCGCAAATGGAGAAGCGCAGCGAAGGTTCCGGTTCGACCTGATGGGCCCGGCGGGCGTGAACTCAAGCCAGCGCGTGGATCAGTGGCTCTGGTTCGCGCGCATCACGAAGTCACGCACCCTCGCCCAAGACCTGATCTCCCGCGGCAAGGTCAGGTTGAACCGCGAAAAAATCGATAAGCCGAGCACGTTGGTGAAGCCGGGCGACGTGATCACACTCGTCGTTGGCCCAGCCGTGCGAAGCCTCGAGATCGTCGGGATCGGCCATCGGCGCGGGCCTGCCACCGAAGCCCAGTCGCTGTTTCTCGATCACACGCCGCCGAAGGTTCGGCCAGAGGCGGCCGAGATAGCGATGCAGCCGAAGCAATCCGCCGTTCGTCCCGAAGGCTCGGGCCGCCCGACGAAGCGCGATCGCCGCCAGATCGACAAGCTCAAAGGTCGTTCGTAACTGTGACTCCTCTCCACCTAGGCAACGGGTTTGCCTATGCTAAAGAAGGCGCCGCCGATGACCGCGCGAACCGTTGATGCGTGGCCCGGCCTTATCGTTCAGAATCGTGCGCAGCAAAGATCCGCCAGGAAAACGTATGACCTACGTCGTCAACGAGAAGTGCATTAAGTGCAAATACACGGATTGCGTCGAGGTCTGTCCGGTCGATTGTTTTTACGAAGGCGAGAACATGCTCGTCATCCATCCCGACGAGTGCATCGATTGCGGCGTCTGCGAGCCTGAGTGTCCGGCGGACGCGATCAAGCCCGACACCGAACCCGGAATGGAGCGCTGGCTCGAATTAAACCGGCAGTACGCGGACAATTGGCCGAACATCACGGCCAAAAAGGCCGCCCTTCCGGACGCCGACGACATCAAGGATGAACCGGGCAAGTTCGAAAAATATTTCTCTCCAAACGCGGGTTCTGGAGATTGATTCTCTAATTTCCGGGATTTTTATATTTAAGTTGAGATAAATACGTCCGTTTAAAAAACGATTTTCGTGCCTTTTCGGCGCGATATTTAAGCTCGACCAGATTGTCTCATGAGGTCGGCCTTCATTTGCGAGCAAGATTATGCTAGAGTCTTTCTCGATGGCATTAAGACAGCACAAATCCGAAACGGCTGTGAACAAAAGAAGGCCGCCCAACTCTGAGGGCCGGCTTTCAATGAAACGTAATGGGGCGTCACACAGCCAGTTCAGAGTCGGATGGAGTTTGCAAAGCTAGGCCACAATGAGCGCGCAGGGGACGACCTTTTCCTTCGGGGACAAGGTTTGGCTCGATGCGCGCGTGTCGTCGGCAACCGCCAACGGCACTGATGCCCGCCTCCCAAGGCGGCCCGACGAGCCGGTCCCCCGGCCATGCTCAGTACGCGAGAGTGAGAAAAAATATGGCGCAGAAGAAGAAAGCTCCGGTCAGCCCCAAGTCCGCAGCGAAATCCGCGGTCCACAAGGCTGTCCCGTTGAAAGCGGCTGCGAACGCGCAGAAATCCGCGAAGCCCGGTAAGGCCAAGACGGAAGCCGAGACTAAGCCTTCACTCAGCAAGCAGAAAAGCGCGCAACCCGTCGCATCGGCGAAGACCGTCAAGAAACCGCAGCCGGCCGCGAAAGTGGATCCGGTTTTGACGCGTAAACCCGTTTCACCCTCTCAGTTCGCAGCCAAGGCCGCGGCAGCTGCGCCGCAGCGCGCCATGACGGTTCCCGCCGGCACGCACAAGCCGGCTGGCCAGAAGCTGACCACGTCGGTCGCTCCTGCGACTGCGCCTGCCGCGCATTCGGCGACCCCCAAGGCGATCGCAGAAAAGACGGCTGCTGCCCGCCAGCTTCTTGCGGTCCAGAAAAAGCCGGTCAACCAGCGTCACGGCTTCAAGGCCAACGAATTCGTCGTCTATCCTGCTCACGGCGTCGGCCGCATCGTCGGCATCGAGGAGCAGGAAATCGCCGGCATGTCGCTCGAGCTCTTTGTCATCACGTTCGACAAGGAAAAGCTGACGCTGCGCGTCCCGACGGGCAAGCTCGCAAGCGTCGGCATGCGCAAGCTCGCCGATGAAGGGCTCGTCAAGAAGGCGATGGAAACACTCAAGGGTCGTGCGCGCATCAAGCGCACGATGTGGAGCCGCCGCGCACAGGAGTACGTTGCGAAGATCAACTCCGGTGATCTGATCTCGATCGCCGAAGTGGTGCGCGACCTCTATCGCTCGGAAGCGCAACCGGAGCAGTCGTACTCCGAACGCCAGCTGTACGAGGACGCCCTCGATCGCATGGCGCGTGAGCTTGCCGCCGTCGAAAAGCTCGACGAGCGCGGCGCGGTCCAGCGCATCACGGAGATCTTGTCGAAGAGCGCGAAAGGCCGTCGCTTGGCCGATAGCGAGTCGGTCGGCGAAGCCGCCTGACGCTCCGTACACGCCGTCAATTTCGGCTATAGATTTACAGCGCCCGGGTCCGCACCTTCCGTCGGATCCGGGCGCAACTTTTGTGCGCCATCGGGATCGACGGGAACGCTCGCAGGCTGCGCGTCGTTCGGCACCGTCACCGCGCTCACGCCAGCGGGGGCCGGAACATCCTCCTTGCCGTCGATGATCTCGATTTGTGAAACGTCGGCGACGTCGATCAATGGGCCGTTGCGCCGCTCGATCCATCCGCGCACGACGACGGTTTTCGATTTGAGCGTGTCGAGCGTGCGCGCAAACTCAGGATTGGCTGCCAGCACAGCTTTGCCGATGCGCACCGTGAAATCGGATTTCCAGTCCGTTCCGAAGTTGAGATACGTCGTTGACTTGGTCTTGCCGATCGACGCGACAGTCCCAATTACCCGTTCGAATTTTCCGCGCTGCTTGAGAAGCGATCCTGGCTGCTCTGCCGGCATCGGCCGATAGACGCCGTTACTCCACAGACCAAGCCGTTTGCGGCGCGCCTCCGCTTCGTGCGCCAGAAGCTCGCGTACGCACGCGAAACTTTCCGGCACGCCATAGGCGCGCGCCTGCCCGGCGGCGAGCATCGTGCCTTGCACCCATTCGCTGCGACCGTTCGCTTCGAGAAAAACCTGCGCCAGGAAACGGCCATAGCGGTCCTTTTGCCGGCCTCCGAAGGCAAGCTTGATCCGTTTGCCGAGCACCAGGTTTGAAAGCGTCTGCATCGCTTGCGTTTCAGGCGGCCACGCGCCGGCTTGAGCCCCGGCATCGCGCGCTCGCGGAGCCAGCGCTCCGATCAAACGCACGCCGCTCCCGTCATCGAGAACGAGTGTCTCGCCATCGAGCACGCGCGCGACGGTGCGAACCGGACCAGGTTCGAGAACGCAGGGCGCTGGGAGCTTGTCGTCCGCGATTGCAGGCAGGGCAGCGCTCGCGAGAGCGACGAGGCCCGCAAGCCCTGCAATGTTACCCACGCCTGAACCCCATCCCATGCCGGAAGAAAATCACAGACGCCGACGCCCGCCAAGCCTCTCGCCACGATCTCTCCGCAGCGGTTGCATGACGGGCGTACGCCTCGGGGGAAAGGGGCGCGACCGCGAGCGGCCCTCGCGGAACCCCGCTGAGCTCGCAGCCTCCCGCGCACTCGCGGTCACAAGCTGACATACTGTAGGTTGAACGATGTTTCAATCATAAGTTGAATAAGTTTTATCTCGGTCGGTGGAAGCGTCGTTTGAGAAAGGCCTGGAACCTCGATGCACAGTCCCTTGACCGGCCGCAACGCCCGCAGCATAGCTTGCGCGCTCGCCGAAATCGCAGCGTCGGTCGCCGCGAACCGACCTGGCCCCGTAGCTCAGCTGGATAGAGCAACGGTTTCCTAAACCGTAGGTCGCAGGTTCAAATCCTGCCGGGGTCGCCACTTTGCATGGTTTCGCGATTATGCCGTTCACGCATCATTGCGGCCGGGCGTCCCGCGCCGCTTGGGCGATCTTGTTTTGCTTCAGAACGCTCCCGACTTTTCCACGAGGCAGAACGCGGCGACGCCGGATGCTCTCTTGCGGTTGCATGCCTGTCCCGGAGGTTCGGCTTGCTGGGACGGCCGGTCTGAAGTTCGATGCCCGGCGTTGCGCCAGCGCTTTATGCGCCGCTTCGACGTGCTCGACCCTGGCTTCGAGCTTGTTCAACCGGGAGAGTTCTTTCTTCACGCGCTTCAATGCGGCTGCGAAAAGTTGCTTGCGTCGTTGCGGTTGCTCGACGACGCCGGGAAAGCTTTTGCCGCGAGGTTCGGATTTACCGCGGGTTTCACGTTGTTTCTGACGGGTCAAAGTCCGCGCCTTATCGCGCAGATCCCGCAAGCGGGTCTGCAGGTCCGTCAATTCCCTCCGGCCAAGCTCATAGATTTCCGGGTGATGTGTTGCGCGAAGCACCGCAATCTCATCGGAATTCAAGAGGGCGCGTTCTTGTTTCGCGGACATCGACATGACGAGCGTTCTCCGTCGCTGACACAATAGGCTGATCCGACACTACGCTTTCGGCTGGCAGCGAGTGAGGGTTGTCACCGAAATGTAAGACGCGAGGTAAAGAATTTCATCGGCACTGAAAGCGATGGATGATCAACCTGAGATTGTTGCGGCAACCGTCATTGTGCGCTGCGATTGGCGACCTTGCTTTTAGCGGAAAACAGCCGTTATCTGATCGGGCGGTCGGGATGCGTCCCAATCGAACGATTAACCCGCTGAAAAATAACTTGGATTCGAAAACTGGCTAGGAGCATCAGAGTTTTAGGTTCGTTGACGGGAGCTGCCGGACCCGATGGTGCGGGCGACGACGTCAACGGCCGCGTATGCATGACCGGCCCTCGGGGGATTCGGCGCTGATGGCCGGCAAGATCGAGGTCACGATTGCAGATCAGAACCCGGTCGTTCGATCGGGGCTGGAAGCGCTGGTGCAACGCGATGGCCGCTTCAGCGTTTGCGGCGTCCATGCGACAGGCGAAGCCCTGATCGAGGCGCTGAAGACCAAGCCGGTCGAAATCGCCATCGTCGGCTGGACGTTGCCCGACATGACGGGTGGCAACGTGCTGACGCGCCTGAAGCAGGAAAAGTGGCGCACGCGCGTGGTCATCTACACGGGCGAGCGCAGCAGTGAAGTCTTGCGGCAGGCGATCAAGGGCGGTGCCTGGGGCTTCGTGTCGAAAACTGAAGAGCCGCAGGTATTGCTTGAAGCCGTCGTCTCCGTTGCGCGCGGCCGCTTGTCGCTACCCTATGTCGACATCGATTTGCTCAATCACGATCCGCTCGAAGGTCTGACGGCGCGCGAACGCGAACTGCTGGCAGCGCTCGCGAATGGCTGGACGAATCTGCAGATTGCGGCGCGCACGGGCATCTCTCGCAACACCGTGAAATACCATCTAAAAAATTTGTACGACAAGCTCGGCGTGTCCAACCGCGCGATGGCTGTTGCACTGCACGTGTCGGTTAACCGTAACGATCACCACTGAGCGAGCACGCTGGGCCGATCATGACGGCGGCGGCGGTCGGCGCACACAAAGCCGCAGTGGTGGGTAGCCCATGCTGCCCAACGGGGTGTTGTTAGTTTTTCGTTCGCACCGTCACTGTCCCCCTGCTACTTACGAACCTACGCCCGCATCTGCGATCGGGCGGAAGGATCAGCAAAAGCGCGCCGGATATTGGGTCTCCATAGTCTTAGGGGACCGTTCGGCTTGGCTCAACGCAGCGCGGAGAAACGCTCATGACCGTCACGCCCCACCTCTTTATTCCCGGCCCGACCAACGTCCCCGACGCTGTGCGCATCGCGATGAACCTTCCGATGGAAGACATGCGCTCGCCGGAATTTCCCAAGCTGACGCTGCCGATCTTCGAAGACCTCAAGAAGGTTTTCAAAATGAAGGATGGCCGCGTATTCCTTTTCCCGTCGTCGGGAACGGGCGCATGGGAATCTGCGATCCAGAACACGCTCGCCGTCGGCGACAAGGTTCTGATGAGCCGCTTCGGCCAGTTCTCGCTGCTCTGGGTCGATATGGCCGAGCGTCTTGGCCTGAAGCCTGAGGTTTGCGACGAAGAGTGGGGCACCGGCGTTCCGGTCGAGAAGTACGCTGACATTCTCGCCAAGGACAAGAACCACGAAATCAAAGCCGTGTTCGTCACGCAGAACGAAACGGCGACCGGCGTCGCCAGCGACGTAGCCGGCGTCCGCAAGGCGCTCGACGCCGCGAAGCATCCCGCGCTCCTGATGGTCGACGGCGTTTCTTCCGTCGGCTCGCTCGAAATGCGCATGGGCGAATGGGGCGTCGACTGCTGCGTCTCCGGCTCGCAGAAGGGCTTCATGCTTCCGACCGGCCTCGGCATTCTTGCCGTCAGCCAGAAGGCGCTTGACGTCAACAAGAGCAAGAACGGCCGTATGAACCGCTGCTTCTTCTCGTTCGAAGACATGATCAAGACGAACGATCTCGGATTCTTCCCCTATACGCCCGCAACGACGCTGATCCGCGGCCTGCGCGCCTCGATCGATCTTCTGCTCGCCGAAGGCATCGACAACGTCGTTGCTCGTCACCATCGCCTCGCCTCCGGCGTTCGCGCTGGCGTCGCAGCCTGGGGTCTGAAGCTCTGCGCGAAAGAGCCGAAGTGGTACTCCGACACCGTGTCGGCGATCCTCGTTCCCGAAGGCGTTGACAGCAACGCCGTCACGAAGACGGCCTACTATCGCTACAACACGTCGCTCGGCCTCGGCCTCAACAAGGTCGCCGGCAAGGTGTTCCGCATCGGTCACCTCGGTTCGCTCGACGAGTACATGGTCGGTGGCGTTCTGTTCGCCGTCGAGATGGCGCTCAAGGACAACGGCATCCCGGTCAAGCTCGGCTCGGGCACCGCTGCCGCCGCCGAATACTTCACCAGCAATCCGGTCAAGTCGGCCACGAGCAAAGAGCCGCTGAAGGCCTAACTCGAGACAATGCCCAGCTGCTTAAAGCGGCTGGGCATTCTGGCGTCGTATCGCACTCGCGGGTTGAACGACGCTCCGCATTCTGATTTTTTCGCAATGACAACAACGATCGTTCACTCCGCTAGGAAGGCGACCCCCAAATGAGCTATACCCTCTACCCGAACCGTAAGCAGCGTCTGCAGCGTTCTTATCTCGCCGTGCCGGGCTCCAACCCGACGATGATCGACCGCGCCCTCAAGAGCGCCGCCGACTACGTTTTCCTTGATTGCGAAGACGCCGTCGCGCCGCCCGAGAAAGAGCAGGCTCGCAAGAACATCATCCAGGCTCTGAACGATCTCGACTGGAAGGGCGCGGGCAAGAGCGTCTCGGTCCGCATCAACGGCCTCGACACGCATTATTGCTACCGCGACGTCGTCGACATCGTCGAGCAGGCTGGTGCCAAGCTCGATACGATCCTCATTCCGAAGGTCGGCGTTCCGGCCGACGTCTACGCCATCGAAAGCTTCGTCAGCCAGATCGAAGTCGCGAAGGGTCTCCCGCACCAGATCGGCATGGAAGCCCTCATCGAAACGCCGCTCGGCATGGCCAACGTCGAAGCCATCGCGTCTGCCAACAGCCGCCTTGAGTCGATGCACTTCGGCGTTGCCGACTACTCCGCATTCAACAAGGCCCGCACCGTCGTCATCGGCGGCTTGAACCCCGACTATCCGGGTGACCAGTGGCACTTCCCGCTGTCGCGCATGACGGTCGCCTGCCGCGCATTCGGTCTCCGTCCGATCGACGGCCCGTTCGGCGGCATCGACGATCCGGAAGGCTACAAGGCCGCTGCGCGCCGTGGTGCCGCTCTCGGCATGGAAGGCAAGTGGGCGATCCACCCCTCGCAGATCGAACTCGCCAACGAAATCTACTCTCCGACGGCGAAGGAAATCGAACGCGCCGAGCGCATCCTGGTCGCACTCAAGGAAGCCGAAGCGCAGGGCAAGGGCGCAGCATCGCTCGACGGCAAGATGATCGACGCGGCATCTGAAAAGATGGCGAAGAACCTGCTGGTCACGGCAGCGGCGATCAAGGCAGGCGAAGAAGCTCGCGCAAAGAGCAAATAATCAGAAGCCGGAAACGACAAGCCCAATCCCGAGGAGTCCAAAAACATGGACATTCATGAATACCAGGCCAAAGAGCTTCTTGCGAAGTTCGGCGTGCCGATCGCCCGCGGCGGACTTGCCTACAGCCCTGAACAGGCCACCTATCGCGCCAGCGAGCTTGGCGGCACGGTCGTCGTCAAGGCGCAGATTCACTCCGGCGCGCGCGGTAAAGCCGGCGGCGTCAAGGTCTGCAAGACGGAAAAGGAAATCGAGGATGCAGCCGAGTTCATGCTCGGCCGCAAGCTCGTCACGCACCAAACGGGATCGGCCGGCAAGCTGGTCTCGCGCCTCTACATCGAAGAAGCGACGAACATCGATCGCGAAATCTATCTCGGTTTCGTGATGGACCGCGCTTCGGAGCGCATCGTCGTCGTGGCCTCGGCCGCGGGCGGCATGGACATCGAGGAAATCTCGGCGTCGCAGCCCGACACGATCATCCGCGTCGCCGTCGACCCGGCGGTCGGCATGCAGCAGTTCCAGGCACGTGAGCTGGCATTCGGACTTGGCGTCGATCCTGAGATCGTCAACAAGCTCGTGCCCGCGATCATGGGCTGCTATCGCGCCTTCCGCGATCTCGATGCGATGATGGTTGAAATCAACCCGCTCGTCATCACCAAGGAAAAGCAGGTCGTTGCGCTCGACGCCAAGATGTCGTTCGACGACAACGCGCTGTTCCGCCGTCCGCACATCGCCGAGCTGCGCGACAAGAGCCAGGAAGATCCCCGCGAAACCTACGCGTCGGATCGTGGTCTCTCGTACGTCGGTCTCGATGGCGACATCGGCTGCATCGTCAACGGTGCCGGTCTCGCGATGGCGACGCTCGACATGATCAAGCTTGCGGGCGGCGAGCCTGCGAACTTCCTCGACATCGGCGGCGGCGCCTCTCCCGAGCGCGTCACCAAGTCGTTCAAGGCGGTTCTGCGCGACAAGAACGTCAAGGCCATCCTGGTCAACGTCTTCGCCGGCATCAACCGTTGCGACTGGGTTGCCAAGGGTGTCGTCGACGCCGTCAAGGAACTCGATATCAAGCTGCCGATCGTCGTTCGCCTCGCAGGCACCAACGTCGAAGAAGGCCGCAAGATCATCGACAACAGCGGCCTGACGGTCATCAGCGCGGAAACTCTCGCCGATGCTGCCAAGCAGGCGGTCGAAGCGGCCAAAAAAGCCTAAGCCCGGAGAAACGTACCAATGGCAATCTTTATCAATGAAAAGACGCCGATCCTGATCCAGGGCTTTACCGGTCGCATCGGCACGTTCCACGCCCAGGAAATGATCGACTACGGCTCCAACGTCGTTGGCGGCGTGACGCCCGGTAAAGGCGGCACCTCGCATCTCGGCCGTCCGGTGTTCAACACCGTCAAGGGCGCCGTCGACGAGACGGGCGCTGAAGCCTCCATCGTGTTCGTGCCGCCGCCGTTCGCGGCTGACGCGATCATGGAAGCGGCCGACGCTGGGATCAAATACTGCGTCTGCATCACGGACGGCATTCCTGCTCAGGATATGATCCGCGTGAAGCGCTACATGCGCCGCTACAAGAAAGAAGCGCGCATGATCCTGACCGGCCCGAACTGCGCCGGCACGATCTCGCCAGGCAAGGCGATGCTCGGCATCATGCCGGGACACATCTACCTTCCGGGCCGCGTCGGCATCGTCGGCCGCTCCGGTACGCTCGGCTACGAAGCCGCCGCGCAGCTCAAGGCCCTTGGCATCGGCGTCTCGACGTCGGTTGGTATCGGCGGCGACCCGATCAACGGCTCGTCGCATCGTGACGTCCTCGAGCACTTCGAGAACGATCCCGAGACCGACGCGATCCTGATGATCGGCGAAATCGGTGGTCCGCAGGAAGCCGAAGCCGGCCTCTTCGCCAAAGAGCACATGAAGAAGCCTGTCATCGCCTACATCGCCGGTCTGTCGGCCCCGAAGGGCCGCCGCATGGGCCACGCTGGCGCCATCGTTTCGGCATTCGGCGAGTCGGCTGCTGAGAAGGTCGAGATCCTGAAGGGCTGCGGCGTCGCTATCGCGCCGACGCCGTCGGAAATGGGCTCGACCGTCGCGCAGGTTCTCGGCAAGCAGAAAAAAGTTGCCTGAACTCCGCGAAGACCGGAGCGGCCGCTCCGCTCCGGTCTTTGCACACTGAGCCAAATGATCTTACGTTTTGAACGCGGTCCCGCTCCGGGAACGCGGAGGCTTGTGGATGCAGGATACGACGCGCGTGGAACATTCAGCTGAACTCGACGAACTCGCGCTGATCGAAGAGTTGAAGCGTCTGAGGACGCAAATCCCGGACAATCCCTCGCTCAATCCTATTCTCAACGTCGCCTTTGATCTGTCGCGGCGTCTTGAATCGCAGGCGATCACCTTCGACGCCGTCAAGAATCTCGCCGGCCGCCTGATGGACCGCGCCTGCGTGCGCCGCGCCCGGCGGCTGCGCGACAAGGTCGGCTACGTCGACCAGGCGACGACGCTGAAAGATTTTACTGCCTACGTCGAAAAGACGGCGAACGAAGCCGCAGGCTCGATTGAAGCCTTCGCGCAGCGCTGGTCGCGCGCGCGCACCGGCATCGTCATGACCGCGCATCCGACCTTTGGACTCTCCGATGCGCTCTATCGCCGGATGGTCGAAATCGCCGTCGCCGACCCGTCAGCCAAAGAAGTTCAGATCGGCATTCCGCATCGCCCCGAGGAAACGCTGACGCTGCGGCACGAGCACAAGTGCGTGCAGGAGGCGATCCGCAATCTGCGCAACGCTTATGAAGAGCTGCTGCATGCGTTCTTCAGCGTCTCGTCGCAGAAGTTCGGCGAGGCCGCATTCAAGCTGCGCCCGAAGCTCGCGACGATGGCGTCCTGGGTCGGCTACGACCTCGACGGCCGCAATGATATTTCCTGGACGTTCTCGTTCCACGTGCGCCTGCTCGAAAAGCGCGCCGCTCTCGCCGACATTCGCGAGCGCTTCGTCGTCCTGAAGCACAAGCTCGACGACGCCGACGGCCCGCAGCGCATCGCACGCCAGATCGTCGGCAAGCTCGATCTCGGCATTGCCGCGGTCGACGAGCAGATCAAGGCGATCGAGCAGTTCGAGAACGACCACGACTATCTCACGAAAGCGGCGAACGTCATCACCAAGTCCGACGGCTATAACCTGCTGACGGTCGAGCCGCTGCAGACGCTGTTCGAACAGCTGATCGATTCCGTCGAAGCTCCGCAGGTGAAGCGCGCTATCGCTGCGCTCTCGGGCCTCGTCGCCGCGACCGGGCTCGGCACGTCGCACATTCACCTTCGCATCAACGCGCTGCAATTGAACAACGCCTTCCGCGCTTACGTCCACGAGCCCTGGACGCGCGATCTGACCGAGCGTCAGTCGCTGGCGCGCATTGTCGATATGATCAAGAATTGCCCGCAGGAAACGGTCAACTTCTCGACACTCGATCTCGAGACCGCGACGGCGATACGTCAGTTCGCATTGACCGCGCAAATCCAGAAGCATGTCGACCGCGAAACGCCGATCCGCTTCCTGATCGCCGAGGCGGAATCGCCCGCAACGATCCTGATCGCGGTTTTCTTTGCGAAGCTCTTCGGCGTCGATCACATCACCGATATTTCGCCGCTGTTCGAAACGCCGTCGGGCCTCGAGAACGGCGCGCGCATCATGGAGCGCCTCGTCGAAGAGGACACCTATCGCGATTACGTTCAGGGCCGGAAGCGTCTGAGCATCCAGACCGGCTTCTCGGATGCCGGCCGCTTCATCGGCCAAATTCCGGCGACGCTGGCGATCGAGCGCTACTACGACAGTCTGTCGGCGCTGGTCGCGAAGGCGAAGCTGCAGAACGTCGAGACGCTGATCTTCTCGACGCACGGCGAGTCGATGGGGCGCGGTGCGCATCCGGGCGACCTGCATCAGCGCCTGCACTATCTGATGACGGACGAGTCGCGCCGCCGCTTCGCCGACGCCAAAATTCCGGTGAAGCACGAAACGAGCTTCCAGGGCGGCGACGGTTACATGACCTTCGGCAATCGGGCCTTGACCACCCGCGCTTTGGCGACCGTCGTCATGGACGGCGAGATCCCGGAAGAGACGATCGATCCGTTCTATACCGAGCAGAATTTCAACCTCGACTTCTTCCTTCGCCTGCGCGCATTCCAGCAGAAGCTGTTCGCTCACGACGGCTATCGTGCCGTGCTCGGCGCGTTCGGCGCGAACCTGCTATTCAAGACCGGATCGCGGCCGGTGAAGCGCCAGGGCGAGCATACGTCCGATCGTGGCAACCCGGCGCGCATGCGCGCGATCCCGAACAATGCGATCCTGCAGCAGTTCGGATATCTCGCGAACGTCGTCGCGGGTCTCGGTATCGCCGTCGGCAGCGAGGTCGATCACTTCAACAAGCTCGCCCGTTCGTCGAAGCGCCTGCAGTCGATGCTGGCGATGGTCGCGCACGCCAAGACCATCTCGAGCCTCAACGCGATGGGCGCCAACGCCAAGATTTTCGACGCGGGGTTCTGGGCGGCGCGCGCCTCATGGGGCCGCGAGCAGGCTTTGAACTCTGCGTTCCGCACGCTGGCGACGCATCTCTTGCCCGACGATCGCGAAAGCGACATCGCCGAGCTCGTGCATCTTCTGCGTCTCGATGCGATCGATCTTCATGCCATCCTCACCGACCTCAACATCGAGGACGGCATGACGCCGGACGAGAACCGTCTGGAACTCGATCTTCTGCAAGCTATTCGTCTTGCGGTGATGATGCGCATCTTTATCCTCGCGGCGCAGCTCCCGCGCTTCACCCCGCAGGATGGCCTGTCGCATACGCAGGTTCTCGAAATGGCGCTCGGCCTCGATATTCCCGACGTGCTCGCGGTGTTGCGCAAGGCCTTCCCGCACTCGAACCGCAAGATCGACGAGAAGGACGAGTTCAACGAGCCGGCAAGCTATCGTCCGCGCGGTGTGAACGACTATGGACGTCTCGAAACCGAAATCCTGACGCCGATGGAAAATTCGTACGAGTTCGTGCGTGAGATCGGCACCGGCATCTCGCATCACTTCGGCGCCTTCGGCTGACCCGAGGCGCGATTGTGCGTTAGCTGCTTTTTCTGGCGCGGCGGCCCTGGTCGCCGCGCTTTTGTTTGAAGTCGCTGGCGTTCAGCGCAAACACTTCGCCTGCGCTCGTTTCGGTGTCGAGCCAGAGAAACGGCAGATCCGGACGTGCGGCTTCGAGCGCGTCCTGCCCGGTGCCGATTTCGACGATCAGATTTCCCTGTTCTTCGAGGCGTTCGCCGGCGCCGTCGAGGATGCGCTTGACGAGATCGAGGCCGTCAACGCCGCCGAGATGCGCGAGTTTCGGCTCGGCCTGATATTCGGGCGCAAAGGCTTCAACCTCGGCAGCCGCAACGTAAGGCGGGTTCGATATGATGAGATCGTACGAGCCGGCGGGCAGCCCGTCGAACAGGTCCACCTTGAAGGTACGCACGCGCTGGTCCAGCCCGTAGTCGCGAATGTTGCGCGCGGCAACCGCGAGCGCGTCATCGGAAATATCGCTCGCGTGGATTTCGGCATTGGGAAATGCTTCCGCCGCGAGGATCGCGATGCAACCCGAGCCGGTGCAGAGGTCGAGCACACGTCCGACTTGGGCCGCGTCGGGCACGATCGATCCAAGGCCATCGCGCGCGATCAGTTCGGCAATGAATGACCGTGGTATGATCACGCGTTCGTCGACGTAGAACTTGCGCCCCTGAATGTAGGCGGAGTTCGTCAGGTAGGCTGAGGGTTTGCGCGTCTCGATGCGGCGTCCGATGATGTCGCTGAGTGCGGATCGTTCATCCCGCGTCAGGCGGCAGTCGAGCCACGGATTGATGTCGTCGATCGGCAGCGCAAGCGTCGAGAGAATGAGAAATGCCGCCTCGTCGACAGCGGTCTCCGTCCCGTGTCCGAACACAAGACCGGCGCGCGTCATCGCGGTCACGGCGTACCGCAGCCAATCCCGGATCGAAACGAGTTCGTCTGTCGGCTGTGGGGCGCGGTCGGTCATGACATCCCGTGCCGGATAACCCGTTACCGCGTTGCCGGCAGCTCATCGAACCGGATCAGCCGGCGCTCGGTTTCGTCCCAGAGTTTGAGGCGCGCGCATCTGAGGCTGTCGCGCAAGGACAGCTGATTGATCGACTGCAATTCCGGGCTCGCGTTCAGGCACGCCATCAGGCGGTAGTTCGGAATCATGCTGTTCAGGTGATGAATGTGGTGCAGGCCGATATTGCCGGTGAACCAGTTCAGCACGCGCGGCAGCTTGTAGTAGGACGACCCGAGCAGCGCCGCGACCTGGAAATCCCAGCCCTCGGCTTTATCCCAGGTCGTCTCCTCGAATTGATGCTGGATGAAGAACAGCCACCCGCCAGCGGCGGACGCGATGTGCAGCACCGGCAGGCCGACCCACAGCACGTTGCTCCATCCGAAAAAGTAGAACAGCGGTGCGTAGAACAGCGCGAGGCCGATATTCAGCCCGAGCACGCTGCGCCAAGTCTGGCTCGGCGGCAGCGCATGCATCCACGGCAAGCGCTGCAGAATGACGAAGTAAGCGGGCACGCCGATGCCGAACAGGAAAAGCGGATTGCGGTAGAGGCGGTAGCGCAATCTCTGCAGCAGTGGCAGCGCCAGATATTCGCTGACGGTGAACGTGTCGATATCGCCCGCGCCGCGCCGGTCGAGGTTGCCCGACGTCGCGTGATGCTGGGCATGTTCGCGCCGCCATAGTCCGTATGGGGCGAACGTCAGCACGCTCATGCAGCGTCCGACGAAATCGTTGACGGGACGCGACGCGAAGAACGAGCCGTGTCCGCAATCGTGCTGGATGATGAAAGCGCGCACGAGAAGCCCTGCGGCAGGCAGCGCAAGAAGCAGGGTCGCCCAATAGGCATGCTCGACGGTCGCGAACATGGCCCCGATCACGAGAACGAGCGGCACCAAAGTTGTGACGAGCTGCTGAATTGCGAGTCGCGGCACCGAGCCACGATAGGTTTGACAATGAGCCGCCAGTCGGCGAACGCGCTGCTTCTGGCTTTCCGGCATGACGTCCGGAACCACCGCGCCAAGTCGCGCTCCATGTGGATCGAGTTCGGCACGGCTCTCCGCGCGCAGCGGCTGCTTGAGGCTCAGGTTCAAGACGTCGGTCCCCCCAAAGTGGATCGGAAAGTCGTCCACTCGTAGATGTCGGGTAGCATATTCATCCAATGTCGCAAAACAGCGTTGACAATACGATCAGAAAAATTGCGTGCGTTTCCGTCCACGATCCTGACCGTGGGCTCCGTGTTTGCACCTGCAAAAAAGGGAGCCGATCGTTTCCGGCTCCCTCAATAGCGATTTTATGTCTTTTATGTGAGCATGGCCCTAGTGCTGGCCCCAGATCTCGACGATCGCCGAACCCTTGCCTTTGGCGGAGGAGTCGAAGAAGCGAGAACGGTATTTGGCTTCGATGTGGTCGATCGGCTGACGGCGCTGAGCGCCGAGGTCGATCGGTCCATAGGTGCCGCCCGCGTCGACGCGTGTACGGATCGGAACCGTCTCATCGGACCCGTCGGTGTAGACGACTTTGAGCTCGTTAAGGGTAATCGCACGGTCGCGCGCCGTTACGCGAAGGCGCCGGAACCCGCCCTCGTTGCTGGCAACCGGAATGATGTCCTTGTCGAAGCCGACGAAACCGGCCGTCTGGGCGCCAAGCAGCAGCCAGCCTTGATTGTACTTGCGTCCTTCGCCGTTGGCTCCAAGCCAGCCCGCAGCGTAGCGGCCGAAGATTTCGATGCGCGCCTGTCCGTTGAAATTCGGGCGCGAGCGATAGACGAGCTGGATTTCCTTGATGAAGCGATCGCCGCGAAGATCGATCCAGTTCGTGCGCGAGTTTTTCGGAATGTCGGCGTTGACGGCCAGCGCATCGCTCTCGCCGTTGTTGTAGACGACCTTCATCTCGCTGATGTGGATGTCGTTATCGAGAACGCGCAGGCGGATTTTCGCGAATTTGCCCACCTCGTTGCCGACGCGGATGACGTCGCGGTCGGTCAGGAAGCCGACGTATTGCGCGCCGAACAACACGTCGCCGCCGGCTGTCGCTTGGCCAGGAGTCGCCGGAGTGGCAACCGGCACCGTCGGACGGGCGCCGAGATCATCGCCGCGATCCCGGCGGCTGGACACCAGATGCTCGGAGCGATCGCGATTGTCCGAATATCGCCCGTCATCGCCGCCCGCACGGTCCATGCGGCGGCCGTCGCGGTCCTGAATGCCGATGATCTGCAGGCGGCCGCGTCCGTATCCCGGTTCCTGCGTGATCTTGATCTGATCGATGAAGCGGCTCTCGTACGTCGGATTGATCGGACGGCTACGCTCGCCCCAGTACATGTCGATCTGGCGGTCTTCGCTCCAGACCGTCCCGTCGCTGTAGACGATTTCGACGCGGCGGATGTCGAAGAGCTTGCCCATCGAGTTCTTGATGCGAATGCCCTTGTAGGCGCCCTTCGCTTGACGCACGTCGATCGTATAGCGGTCGAGCGAAAGATCGACGTCCGACTCGGCAACGACGATGAGCTGATTGTTGTGATGCTGGTTGTAACGATGCCAGCGTCGCGCGTCGGCGCTCGACAACATCCCCATCGCCAGGACTGCGGATAGCCCCAGTACCAGTCTACGAAACATAACTTGACCCCTCTGGTTCCTAAACGCCCGTGCCCCGATCGCGCGGGCACTTTAGCGTTGAAGAGTCAAAATGGCAGCGGGCCGAACCCATTTCCCTGTTGCCACCACGCGTTCCGCTGCTCGATGGTGTGAATCTGCAACACAAACTTTATACCCGCGCGCCGGGGACTTAGGGCCCACGACTCATTTATCTTGAGAGCCGCGCGCGCCGGTTTAAGGGGCCTGGATGGCTTTCGCGCCAGGAGTCCGGCGCGGGAAGGAAAGCGATTCCAAGGGCTGAAACAACAACGTTGCAGTTTTGCCAACGGCGCGGGCAAAATAGAGATGCCTTGACTTAAAAGTACGAATCAGTTCCGGCGACAGCTTGAATTCTGCCGCCATCTCAGGATTTAGTAGGCGAGATAGAGCTTTCGCCGTCCCATTCCCTTTTGGCGCCGGTTCTACGTTTGACGCCCACGGTCTTCCCCCGACCGTGGGCTTTTTGTTTTGGGGGCCCAACGTCGCTCACGAACGGCTGGAGAGCTGAAAGCCGGCGGCCTTCGCTTCGTCCTCGCTGCAGAACCAGCGTTCGCCCCTGTTGGTACGAACTTTCGCGCGGTCGTAATCGGCTGACCACGGCAGCGTATACAGTTTGGATGACGCCCGCACGAAGCCTTTGATCGGGCAGCCGTCGGGCGCTCCGCGCTTGGCGTCCTGCCATTGCTGATCCCGCCATTCCTGCGGCCGCTGGATTTCGCCTTGCCAAATACCTTTCTTCGCGGACCTTGCCGCCTCTTCCTCGCTACCGAGCGAACTGAAGAACGAGCTGACGGCAAAAACGTAGCCGTTGCGGACCAACTCCGCCGCCAGGTCCGCATCGCCGACGGTGCACTGCGCGGAGACATATCCGCTCGCGTCCTGCCCCGAGCCGGATGGCGTGCAGGTGACGCGCCGCCCGCGAACGACGTGCGCAAGCCCGGATTTCGCCGCCGCCGCGCAATTCCACCGCCGGCCATCGGCGCGATAGCAGGGCTGGCGCGATTCCGGCACTTCGACATTCGCGATGCGCACCAGCACGCCATCGACACGCATCAGGTTGCCCGCAATCGCGATCGCGCGGCCCGATAACTCGGTGCTTACTGAAACCTGCGACGGACGATTCGGAGAATATTCCGCAACGGCAATGCCATCGGCACTCCGGAGCATTGGAGCGCCGAAATAAATCAGACCGAGAGCCGCCGCCGCGCCTGCAATGTGGCGAGGCTTGACCGGCGATCGCCGCGCGATGTCCGGCAGAAGACTTGCCTTCGAGCGCACCGCATCCGCCGGCCGTTTCAAGGCGTCGCCGAACGCGATGCCGAAGCGCCCGGCCAGCGCGCGAAACGCATCGGCGATGACTGCGAACACAAACCTCGACCAGCGCGTGACGAGATGAAACGCGGCCGCTGCAAAATCGAGAAGCGCTTCGACGATGATCGAAAGAATCTTCGAGAACTGCGAACCGACGAACGACGCGCTGGCGCGGCCCGCTTCAGCCCCGGCATCGGCGGCATTCTTCACTTTCTCGACAGCCGCAAGCCGGGCATCTTCGATACGCCGCTGGCGATCGGCGCGCCGCACCAGAACGGTCGTGCGCACGTATTCCCGCCATTCGAAGCCTTCGCTGCGCCTGCGCCAGCCGAACATCCCGGCAATCCTCCCCACGCGATTCGCGTGCCAATATTTTGGAACGAAGTATGGCAGTCCTTTGTCGCGAGCGTGGATGCCCACATCTCGCGACGGATTGCGAACGGTTTTGCCGGGTTAACCCCGGATCAGTGGTAGCCTTCGCCGGCCCGCACTTTGCCGCGGAATGTCCAGTAAACGAAAATCGTGTAGCCGAGAATGATCGGCAACATGATGAGCGTTCCGACGAGCATGAACAGCTGCGAGCTTGGAGCCGCTGCGGATTCCCACACGGTCAGCGCGCCAGGCACGAGATAGGGCACGTTCGAAATCAACAGCCCGACAAATCCCAGCAGGAACAGCGCGACAGCCGAGAGAAACGCTTCGGCGTCCTTGCCGATATTCTCGATGCCCTGCCAGCAGCGCCACGCAGCATAGAGCGACAGCAAAGGAACAGGCGCGAAGATCAGGAAATTCGGCCAGGTGAACCAGCGCTCGGCGATGCGCGGCACCGAATAAGGCGTCCACAGGCTGACGATCGCCATCGCGGCGAGCATGGCCAGCAGCGCGATCTTGGCGCTGTCGCGCGCCCACTCCTGCAGATCGCCGTCGGTTTTATAGATGAGCCACGTCGTCCCGAGCAGCGCGTAACCCGCGAGCAGGCTGATGCCGCAGAACAGCGAGAACGGCGTCAGCCAGTCGAATGTGCCGCCGGAGAAATGTCCGCCCTCCGTGGAAAGCCCTTGGAGCAATCCGCCGAGCACGACGCCCTGTGCGAACGTCGCGACCACCGCCCCCCACGAGAACGCGAGGTCCCAGAATTCCTGCCGCGGCTTGGCAACCCAGCGGAACTCGAACGCGACGCCGCGGAAGACGAGGGCCAGCAGCATCACGATGATCGGAATGTAGAGCCCCGACATCACGAGGCCATAGGCTTTCGGAAACGCCGCCAGCAAGCCGCCGCCGCCGAGCACGAGCCACGTCTGGTTGCCGTCCCAGAACGGCGCAATGGTGTTCATGATGACGTCGCGTTGGCTTTCGCGGCGCTCGAAGTGGAAGAGGATGCCGAGCCCGAGCCCGAACCCGTCGAGGATGACGTAAAGCGTCACGGCGGTCGCGAGGATTGCGGCCCAGATCAGCGGCAGCGCGTAAGCGAGCGTATCCATGATCCTAATCCTCCGATCCGAGCGCGCTTCTCGTCGCATCCTGCGCGGCAGCGATCGGACGCGCGCCGACGGAAGCATTGCCTTCCGGCGCAATCGCTTTGCCTTCCGGCCCCTTATCGATCAGCCTGTTGATGTACAGAATGCCCATCGAGAACACGCTCGTATAGATGAGCACGAACAGGATCAGCGTCGTCAGCACCGCGCCGAACGCGACGGGCGACACCGCATCCATCGTCTTCAGAATTCCGTAGACGAGGTATGGCTGGCGTCCGGTTTCGGTCACCCACCACCCGCAGACGATCGCGATGAAGCCGAGCGGCCACGCGTAGATCAGCGGCTTGAGATACCATTGCGCTGAAAACACCTTCCGGCGCCACCACAGGAAAGTGCCGACGAAGCCGATCGCGATCAGCAGCAGCCCGACGCCGACCATCACACGGAACGCAAAGAAGACCGGCAGCACCGGCGGCCGTTCCTCGGCTTTGAAATCCTTGAGGCCCTTGAAGAGCCCATCGTAGCTGTGCGTGATGATGAGGCTCGCGAGATGCGGAATTCCGATCTCGAAATGGTTCTTCTCGGCCTTTTCATCGGGCCACGCGAACAGCAGAAGCTCACCCGGCTTGCTGCCGTCCCAATGTCCTTCCATCGCCGCGACTTTCACCGGCTGATGTTCAGCGGTGTTGAGGCCGTGTGCGTCACCGATCACAAGCTGCAACGGCGCCAGGATCGCGACCATGCCGAGCCCCATGCGCACCATCGTCTTCGCTTCTTCGAGAAAGCGGCCCTGGACGAGGTAGCGCGCGCCGACCGACAGCACGACGACCGACGTCGTCAGATACGCAGCGGTAAACATGTGCGCGAAGCGATAGGGAAAGCTCGGATTGAAAACGATCTCGAGCCAGCTCACGGGATAGGCGATGCCATCCTTCATTTCGAAGCCCGCCGGCGTCTGCATCCAGCTGTTCGCGGACAGAATCCAGAATGCGGAAAACGACGTGCCGATCGCGACCAGGATCGCCGACAGGACGTGCAGGTTCGGCGGCACGCGTTGCCAGCCGAACAGCATGATTCCGAGGAACGTCGCTTCGAGGAAGAACGCCGTCAGCACTTCATAGCCGAGCAGCGGCCCGATGATGTTTCCTGCGACGACCGAAAATTTCGCCCAGTTGGTGCCGAATTGATAGGAAAGGACGATGCCGGAGACGACGCCCATCGCGAAAGAAACAGCGAAAATTTTGGTCCAGAAGCGGGCGAGCCGGTGAAAATGATCTTCGCCGGTCATACGCCAGCGCACCAGCAGCGTCGCGATGAAGGCCGCTAGACCGATCGAAAAGCTCGGAAAGATGATGTGAAACGTAACTGTGAAGGCGAATTGGATACGTGCGAGCAGAATGGCATCGACGTCCATCAGCGGGGGTCCTCCGGCGACTCGATTGCGGCGGCATCATGCCGCCAACCGTCCGCGCCGTCGAGGCTCCGCGCCCATGTTTAAGGATTGGGCTTTAGTTGCCCTGGGCAATTTGGGAATCCGGGAGCGACCAAAGCCGCACGGCGCCGTCTTGGCCGCCAGTCAATAGAGTGCGGCCGTCATTAGTAAACGCCACCGTTCTGGCCCCGGAAGCAAGTCCTGGCAAGGCGAGCAATTGACGCGAGCGCTTCAGACTCCTGATGCGTACGTTGCCGCCTTCGTCGGCGGACGCCAGCATGTCGTCGCCATTCGCGAGCGCCAGCGAAGTGATGCGTTTGTTCTGGCCTGCAAACGCGCGCTGAACTCTATTGGAATTGACGGACAGCACTTTGATGGTGCCGTCGAGGCTGCCGACCGCGAGCGTCGCGCCATCGGGCGAAAACGCGAGGTTTGAAATGAAATCGGAATTGTTGCGATAGGTCCGCCGAGCGTCGTGCGTTTCGACGTTCCAGATCTTGACGCTGCGGTCGGCACCGCCAGACGCGATCCAGCGTCCCGATGGATCGGCGGCCACCGCCTGCACCGCGTTCTCGTGACCTTCGAGAATGGCGCTGGGCGCGCTTTCCGACGCCGTTTCCCAGATCGCCAGCATCCAGTCATGGCTCGCGGCGGCAACGCGTTCTTCGGAGCCGACGAAGGTCACGGCCCAGATGCGCGCGTCGTTGCGTTTGAAGCGATAAAGGCGGCGCTGACTATCGAGATCGTAGATCGCGACGGCGCCGTTGGCGTGCCCGGTGACGACGCGATTGTTGCGCACCGCGAGCGATGTCGCCGGCCCATCTTCGAGTGCGACGACGCCTTTCAGCTGACGGGAATCGAACGACCAGATCTTGAGTTCCGGCTGATGCGAACTCGTGACAACCAATCGGCCGTCGCCACTCAGCGCCAACTCTTCGATGGGCGCGTCGTGCGCCTTGATCTCGGCGATTTGCTTGAGCACGGGTTCGGCCGTGGCGGATGTGCCGATCGCGCCGGTCGTTATTCGCGACTCTTGCACCCGCAGCACTTCCGGAATGCGATCGCTGAATGCGAAGCCGATGCCTGCGAGCGCCGCAGCAATGATGATCTTCGATTTGAGACCGCGCGTCAGCGGACGACGGCCGACGTCCGGCTTCGGCCTGAGCTTGGATTTTGACCGCACTTTCTCGGGCGCCGGGCGCGGTGGAGGCGGCAGCGCGGCAGCTTTCTTCTCCGGCGCCTTCTTTTTCTCGGGCTTCGCCTTTTCCGGCTTTGCTTTCTCGGCGGCAGGTTTTTTTGCGGCCACAGGCTTCGCAACCGGAGGCGCGGCCGCGACCGGCGCGTTGGCCTCCGCGGGCTGCTTCAACGCGTCGAAGAAATCGAGAAGCCCGCCCTTCGGCCCCGGAACGTCCGGAGGCGGCGGAACGACAGTGTTCACGACGGCCTCGGCGGCCTGCTTTTCCTCGTCCTTGCGGCGATGAACTTCCGTCTTCTCTTTGAAGCGTTGGAAGATGCCGGGCTTCGGCGGCTCCGGAGCGAGAAGCGCGCCGCGCCAGGCTGCGACCGACTTCGGACGTCCGTCGACCGAGAGCGTCAGCGCTTGCTGGATGGCATCGAGAAATGTGCCGCGATATCCGCCGAGCGCCGCTTCGCGCACCGGCACCATCTCGTCTTTCAGCATTCGCGACGGCGTATCGGGCGGCCGCTTGCCGGTCACCGCATGATAGAGCGTCGCCGCGAACGCGTAGATGTCGGTCCACGGACCTTGCTGGCGGCTCGTCTCCGCGTATTGCTCGTAGGGGCTGTAACCCGGCTTGACGAGAGCCGAGACCGTCTTCGTCTTCGAATGCGCGGCGATATCGCTGCGCGCCGCGCCGAAATCGATGAGCACCGGATCTCCGCCGGTGCGAATGATGATGTTGTCGGGCGCGATGTCCCGATGCAGGAAGTCGGCGTTGTGAATGATCTCAAGCGCATCGAGCAGCGGCCCGACGATCGCATCGAGTTCTTTCTGGCGCGGCGCGCGGCCGAGATCCTTGAGCCACGTCTTGAGATTTTTTCCTTCCTCGAAGTGCAGCACCATGTAGGCGGTGTTGTTCGCGCGGAAGACGCGATGCACCTTGACGATATTGCTGTGATTGAACTTCGCGAGCGTCTGCGCCTCGTCGACGAAGCGGTCGAGGCCCCAATTGTAATCGCTCGTCGAGCCCGCCGAGCGCGGGTTTGCCTCGAGATTGTCGGTCCGGCTCGCGAAATCGCTCGGAAAATATTCCTTGATGCTGACTTGCCGCGAGAGATTGGGTTCTTCCGCGAGATATGTGACGCCAAACCCGCCCGCGCCGAGCACGCGCACGATTTTATAATCGCCCGCGAGTTCGGTTCCGTCAGGTAAAGCGACAAGCTGCGTCATGATCCCCACGCGCGATATCGCGCTTGCGGTTGTTATTCTCTGCGTGCTGGCGTCGTGGACGTTGAGAGACCAGCCCGGCTCCCTTGTCTCTGCTTCGCTCCCATGACGCAAGAATATGGCGTCTCGACGGGCGATGAACGCGGGATGAATAAATCTCTACGGTGTCGCTTTCCGGCCATGTTGCCGCCGCCATCCCTGCACCAGAGTGCATGAACGCGATTCGGGCTTAAATCATGAGATCGACGCAGGTGCGATCGGGCTTGTGGGCGATTGGAGCCGGTTCGGCTGTCGTCCTTGTACTCCTCTCGGCCCCTTCGGCTCAGCGGTTTGCACCGGCATTTGTGTTTGACGCGGGCGCGCGCGGACTGCGTGCGACGAAAGCCGCGATCGTCGAAGGCTATCGCGTCGCTCCGGCGTTGATGCTGGGGCTCGGTCTTGCCATCGGCTTCCCGCTTCTGACCATTGCCTTTCGCGTTATCCGCGAAGTTCGCATGCCGGCCGATGCAACCCGCCTCTATCGCCCCGGTCACGATGACGGCGAACCCGAAGCCGAACTGGATGACGAAGCCGCTCCGCACGTACACCAGCCATTTGTCGAGATCGCGTCGCGCGGCAAGAACATGCGCTATGCGATTTCGGGCGACATGCTCAGGATCGGTCGTGAGGATGACAACGACATTCGTATCGCGAGCAAGGCCGTTCACCGTTATCACGCCGCAATTTATCGCGAAGACTATAACGACTGGCACATCACCGATTTGTCGGGCGTCGAAAGCAATGGCCTGATCGTCAACGGACGGCGCTGCTGTGAAGCGCGCTTGCATGACGGCGATCTGATTGAACTCGGACCCGGCAAGCTGCGTTTTCGCTCCGGCTCCGCTTGAGCCGCTGGTTTCGGTCCCGTTCTGAGTTTCAGTTCTCGCGTTGAAGCACGAATTCCGCAGCACGGCATCACCGTGCGCGACCAAACATGAGGAGAGAAGCATGGCGATTGAGGGCGAAACGACAGCCGGACACGAAGCCAAAGCCGCAAAGGCGCACAAGTTCCTGGGCTCCCTGCGTGATGCCTTGATGGCTGCCGGCCGCGACGACGCTCCGATCGAAATGACGCCGAACGCGCCCGCCGCCGCTGCCAAGCCCGCTTCCGATGAAAAGGCCGCTCCTCCGCCGCTGCCGCCCAAGCCGCAAAGCCTGAGCGCGGAAGAGGCGGCACGCCTGGCGCGCACTGCGCCCGAGCCAAAACCGGAAGCGGCCCAGCCGGTCGAAGCCGCGAAGGAGTCCGACGTCCCGCCGACCACGCGCGTCGTCCGTCCCGAAAACCGGGTAAAAAAGGTCGAGCCCGAACCCGAAGCCGAGGACGCGCCCGCACGCACCGTTCTGGTTCGCGGCCGCCGCCACATCGAACGCGGTGATTTCGAGCGCGATCCGGTCGTCGGCTTCCTGATCGTCGTTGGCGGACCGGGCCTCGGCTCGTATCGCCCGATCTTCGAGGGTAACAACACAGTTGGACGCTCGAAAGACAACCGGATTCCCCTGGATTTCGGCGACGATGCCATCTCCAACGAAGCGCAGGCCTATTTGCGCTACGATTCGAGCGATCGGTCTTTCCTCTTTGTTCCAAACCTTGCTAAAACCAATGTTGTGTCCGTAAACGACAAGCGACCCGCAGGCCCCGTGCCATTGCAGCCAATGGACGTCATTACGTTCGGGCGCACGCAGGTCGCGTTCCTGCCGTTCTGCGGAAGCGAGTTTGACTGGTCCGAGATTTCCGAAGCCTAAGGATCGAATGCCGCCGTTCGAGCATGCAGTCGCCGCGACGCGCGGAGCCCGTGACTATCAGGAAGACTCCGCTGCCTTCCGTCCCGAGGGCGGCGAGCCCGTGGCGTTGGCGAGCGATGGTCCGAAATTCGATACCGCGGGATTCGCGGTCCTTGCCGACGGCATGGGCGGTCACACCGGAGGCGCGCTTGCGAGCCGCACCGTGTGCGAAGAATTCCTGGCGGCCGTCGGCGGCAATTCAGGTTCAGTGGTCGATCGCATGATGGCGGCCTTAAATGCCGCCAACGGCGCGCTTGCCACGAAGATTTCCGCGAACCCTCTGCTTACAGGCATGGGATCGACGCTCGTCGGAACCGCATTCGGCCCGAAGGGCATCGAGTGGGTGAGCGTCGGCGACAGTCCGCTGTTCCTGTTCCGGCGCGGCGAGATCGCGCTGCTCAACGAAGATCATTCGCTTGCGCCCGAGCTTGATCGCCTGGTCGCCGAAGGCAAGCTGACCGAAGTCGAAGCACGTCGCGATCCGCGCCGCCACATGCTGCGCTCAGCCGTCACCGGCGACGAAATCGACCTGCTCGATGTTTCGCAACGTCCGCTGGAACTCGAAGCGGGTGACTATGTCGTGCTCGCGAGCGACGGCATCGCGACGCTCGATCAGAATGAAATCGCGCGTGTCATTCGTGGCTATGCGGGTGATGGCGCAGCGGCTGTTGCGAAAGCTCTGATCCGCGCCGTCGAGCAGATGCGCGAGCCTTACCAGGACAACGCCACGGTTCTCGTCGTTCGCGCGCTGGGCTGACGCCACTTTCCATATGGGAAAACAAAAAAGGCAGCGCTTCCGGCGCCGCCTTTGATTTCAAATGCATCGGCGGAAAATTAGCGCCACCAGCAATGACGATGGCCGTGACGCACGGTGCAGTGCTTGTGGCGGTGATGATACGCCGTCTGCTGGACGAGCGTGGCGTTGTCGGCGGCGTGAATGCCGGTGAGCGAGACGGCATTCGCGGCGCCCGCGGAAGCAAGAGCAATCGCAGCGAAAGCCGCCGCGGCAAAAATCGTCTTCATGTGAGTTTCTCCTCCAAGCCGCAAGCTCGCGTTGCTTGCCGCCTCGTTTCAAAATGTCGGATGCTTCGGCACGCACGCTGTTTGCACGTCACGAATGGCGATGGCGTATACGTGATCGACTCGACCAGCGCAGGGTAACCGGAGGAGCGCCGAAATCCGTACTTACCCTTTCGTAAAGTCGATGAACGAAAAGGTGAGCAAAAGTCTAAAGATTCATTACGCTTGCATGACGATCACGGTGCGTTGGCGTCGCCGCTCTTCGCTGAGCGTCCGGTCGTCGAATACATGGCGATCGTGCCGTTCTGGAATGAGCGCGCATCCCAAAATCTGAGTTCGGCTTTGTAGGAAACTTCCGTTGCTTGCGACGGCCATAGACGATCGAGAAAACCAAAATCGTCCGCACGCGCTTCGTCGATCTTGAGCTTGAACTCATAGACGCCGGGCTCATGAATGAGCTGCTCCGGCTTTTCGTCCGGAGACTTCGGATAGAATAAAATCGATTCCGTCCGGCTTGCCTTTCCCGCCAGCGGTATAGGCGCGAAATGATCGAATCCCGCGCGCGCTTTATCCATCGTCCAGCGGCCTAAGTCGGCAGCGTAGAAGTGTTTCGTTTCCTTGGTTTTCGGATTCGTCGCGGCGAGCTCTATCGAAAGGACGGTGCCCGTTCGTCCGCCGTCGTTCAGGAGCGTCACCGGAACTTCGATGACTTCGAAATTGCTGTTCTGATATGGCGAGCTGTATTGCGTGACCGGCGGGACGAATACTTTGATGTCGGGAGCTTTGAGCGAGCTGTCCCACAAACTATAGCCCGAAAAGATCAGCGCCAGCGCTGAGATGGCCGCAGCGAATTGTCCGCCGCTCCCGCCGGAATATGCCGCGTGGCTGCCCGCTTCGATTGCAACCGCGGCGGGATCGTCTTCGCGCCTGCGCCGAAAGCTAAGCTGTGCCATGAGTATAATCCCCAACGTCGATGTGCCCTAACCCCAGGGAAAGGCAACCAGTCTCTGCGTTTTCAGTCAAGTGAGGTCGGCTGACATGCCGATGACGCCTTCCGCGTGAACAATAAATTTTCGGCATCGTGTCGGGATTCGGCATCGTCACACGTTCTGGAAGCGAACGGATACACGCACGTGTCCCGTACATGAAGCTGCAGGAGGAGGACCCGAGTCATGACCAATTCGAATGTGAAACCGATTCCGGACGGCATGAGTACGGTGACGCCGCATATTGTGTGTGCGGGCGCGCTGGAAGCGATTGAGTTCTACAAGAATGCATTTGGCGCGGTCGAGCTTGCGCGCCTTCTCATGCCGAACGGAGGACTGCTGCACGCCGCTATTCGCATCGGCAATTCATGTGTCATGCTTGCGGAAGAAAATCCGCAATGGAAATCCTTCGGTCCGAAGTCGTTGAACGGAACACCCGTCACGCTGCATCTTTACGTCGAGGATGCCGATAGCTTTGCGCAGCATGCCGTCGAAGCGGGCGCGAAGCTCGTGATGCCGGTCTCGGATGCGTTCTGGGGCGATCGCTATGGTCAGATCGAAGACCCGTTCGGCCATCGTTGGTCGATTGCGACGCACGTTAAAGACATGACTGCGGACGAAATCAGGAACGCAATTCCAGCGAACATGGACTGCGGCTAGCCATCGTAAGGCGAGCGGCATTAGATCGAGTGAAGAAAGCCGCAGCGAGCGATGGCTCTGCATGACCTCGCTGCGGCTCACAAAGCCGATCCTGCAAACGACTTCGTTGCCACAGCGCAGCATCCAGTCTCGATACACAGCGAAAATCGGCGGAATTTTGCGTGCGAAAAACAGCATGCAAAAACGTGACTGTGTTCATAAGCGCGGCTTATGCGCCGGATCCGCGGGAAATCAGGCTCATCGCGTGATATCGGCCAACGAATAGCCTTTTAGCTATATCGGATTTTTGGACGCAGGTCCTTGGCGCAATGCGCGCCGCAGTCCAATATCCGCCGCCCGAAAACCAATGCCGGGATCGTGAAAATTAGTTTCGCGAATTATTAGTTCCTTGGAGGAAGAGCCTGTGGCCGTGAAGTCCGATATCGAAGTTGCGCGCGAAGCCAAAACAAAGCCGATTGTGGATGTTGCTGCCAAAATCGGCATCCCCGGAGACGCGCTGATCCCGTATGGCTGGACGAAGGCAAAAGTCTCCTCCGATTTCATCAATAAAGTTCAAGGCAACAAGAACGGCCACCTGATCCTCGTGACGGCGATCAGCCCGACGCCTGCGGGCGAAGGCAAGACGACGACGACGGTCGGCCTCGGCGACGGTCTGAACCGCATCGGCAAGAAGGCGATCATGGCGCTGCGCGAGCCGTCGCTCGGACCGTGCTTCGGCATGAAGGGCGGCGCGGCCGGCGGCGGTTACGCCCAGGTCGTGCCGATGGAAGACATCAACCTGCATTTCACCGGCGACTTCCACGCCATCACCAGCGCCCACAACCTGCTTTCCGCGCTGATCGACAACCACATCTATTGGGGCAACGCCCTCGGCATCGACCAGCGCCGCGTCGGCTGGAAGCGCGTCCTCGACATGAACGACCGCGCGCTGCGCTCGATCGTCAACTCGCTGGGCGGCGTCTCGAACGGCTTCCCGCGCGAGGATGGCTTCGACATCACCGTCGCCTCGGAAGTCATGGCGATCCTCTGCCTGGCGAAGGACCTGAAGGATCTCGAAACTCGCCTCGGCAACATCATCGTCGCCTACACGCGTGACAAGAAGCCGGTCCGCGCCCGCGATCTGAAAGCCGACGGCGCCATGACGGTATTGCTGAAGGACGCGCTGCAGCCGAACCTCGTGCAGACGCTTGAGAACAACCCTGTGTTCATCCACGGCGGTCCGTTCGCCAACATCGCGCACGGTTGCAACTCGGTGCTCGCGACGACGACGGCTCTGAAGCTTGCCGACTACGTCGTGACCGAAGCCGGCTTCGGCGCCGACCTCGGCGCCGAGAAGTTCTTCGACATCAAGTGCCGCAAGGCGGGCATCGCGCCGTCGGCGGTCGTCATCGTCGCGACGGTGCGCGCGCTCAAGATGCACGGCGGCGTCGCCAAGGATGATCTCAAAGCCGAGAACGCCGCGGCGGTGGCCAAGGGCTGCGAGAACCTCAAGCGCCACATTGAGAACGTCAACAAGTTCGGCGTTCCAGCGGTCGTGGCGGTGAACAAGTTCGTCACCGACACCGACGCCGAGATCGCGGAAGTGCAGAAGGCCGCCGAAAGCATGGGCACGAAGGCGTTCCTGTGCACGCACTGGTCGGACGGCGGCAAGGGCACGGAAGACTTGGCGCACCACGTCGTCAAGGTCATCGACGAGGGCAAGGCGAACTTCAAGCCGCTGTACCCGGCCGAGATGAAGCTGCGCGACAAGGTGAAGACGATCGCGACCGAAATCTATCGCGCCGCCGACATCGCCTGCGACGCGAGCGTCGAGACGCAGTTCAAGGACTTCGAGGCGGCGGGCTTCGGACACTTCCCGGTCTGCATGGCGAAGACGCAGTACTCGTTCTCGACCGATCCCAATAAGCGCGGCGCGCCGACCGGCCATATCGTGCCGATCCGCGAACTGCGGCTCGCGGCCGGCGCCGAGTTCATCGTCGTCGTGACCGGCGAGATCATGACCATGCCCGGCTTGCCGAAGGTCCCCTCCGCCGACTCGATCCGCCTCGACGACAAGGGCCTCATCCAGGGCCTGTTCTAGGTCGCGTATCGGCGGCACTGTGCTGCCGCTGAATTGAGCAGCTTGCGTAGTTGCTCGGCAATTCAATGCCGCGAAGACTGTCATCACGCAGTCTTCGCGGCATTTTTTCAATCTGGCCCAGACTTTGCGATGTGCCCGAAAGGAGATCGCGAAGGAGGGCAACTCGTGCGCACAGCGTTCGACGAAATGAACGGCTTTGGCGGCGAGGTGCGCGCGCCCTATCGCGCCTTCGTCGAATGGCTGGGTGTTCAGCACATGAACACGCTGAGTCAGAAAACCGCTGAAGCTGAAATCCTGTTTCGCCGTTCGGGCATCACCTTCGCAGTCTACGGCGATGAGGCCGCCGCCGAACGCCTCATTCCGTTCGACATTTTTCCGCGCATCATCTCGGGCGAGGAATGGCGCAAGCTTGAATTGGGAATCGAGCAGCGCGTCAGGGCGCTGAACGCATTTCTATACGATATCTATCATCGCCAGGACATCTTGCGGGCGGGCATCGTTCCGGAGGAGCTGGTGATTCAGAACGCCGCCTTCCAGCCGGAAATGATTGGCGTCGATCCGCCGCGAAGCGTCTACAGCCATATCATCGGCATCGATCTCGTGCGCACAAATGAAGACGAGTTCCTTGTGCTGGAGGACAACACGCGGACACCGTCGGGCGTCTCCTACATGATCGAGAACCGGGAGACGATGATGCATCTCTTCCCCGATCTCTTCAGCCGCAACCGCGTGCGCCCCGTCGAAAACTATCCCGATGCGCTGATGAAGACGCTCGAAAGCGTCGCGCCGAGCAACCTCGATGCGGAGCCGAATGTCGCGCTGCTGACGCCCGGCATTTTCAATAGCGCCTATTTCGAACATTCATTCCTCGCCGACCAGATGGGCATCGAGCTCGTCGAGAGCAGCGATCTCATCGTGATCGACGGCCTGCTTCGCATGAAGACGACCGAGGGCTTGAAGCGCGTCGACGTTCTTTATCGCCGTATCGACGATACGTTTCTCGATCCGTTGGTGTTCGATCCCTCCTCGCTCCTTGGCGTTCCGGGACTGTTCGACGTTTATCGTTCAGGCCGCGTGACGATCGTCAACGCGCCGGGCGCGGGCATCGCCGACGATAAGGCGATCTACAGCTATATTCCCGCGATCATCGAATTCTATACCGGCAAGCCCCCGATCCTCGGCAACGTCGAGACTTACAATTGCCGAGATCCGGAAAGCCTGAAGTACGTCTTGTCCCGCTTGCCTGAACTCGTCGTCAAGGAAGTTCATGGCTCCGGCGGATACGGAATGCTCGTCGGCCCGCGTTCGACGATGGAAGAGATCGACGCGTTCCGCGCAAAAATTCTCGCCAATCCCTGCAACTATATCGCGCAGCCGACGCTCGCGTTGTCGACAGGCCCGACGCTCTCGGGCTCCGCCGTGTCGCCTCGTCATCTCGACTTGCGGCCGTTCGTGCTCGTCGGCGATCGTGTGCGCCTGATCCCTGGCGGCTTGACGCGCGTGGCTTTGAAGAAAGGCTCTCTCGTCGTCAACTCCAGTCAGGGAGGCGGCACGAAGGATACGTGGGTGCTTCAGGAATAACGCGCGCATGCTTGGACGAACTGCAAATGATCTCTATTGGCTCTCCCGTTACATCGAGCGTGCCGAAAACATAGCGCGTCTGCTGGAGGTCGGTTACCGCATCGTGCTTCTGCCGCGCGAAGGCGAAGGCTTTCACGAGGAGTGGCGATCGACGCTCGAAAGCGCGGGCTGCATGCAGGGATACATGCTGCGCCATGGCGATCTCGTCTCGCGCAAAGTCATCGACTACATGTTGTTCGATACGTCGAACCCGTCGAGCATCGCGGCGTGTCTCGCGAGCGCGCGCCGCAACGGACGCGCGCAGAGAACGTCGCTAACGCGTGAGATGTGGGAGAGTCTGAACAGTTCGTGGCTCGAGTTCCAGGCCATCAAACCCGCGACGATCACGTCGAACTCGTTGCCGGAGCTGCTGGACTGGGTGCGTGCCCGTTCGGCGCTCTATCGCGGCGCGATGCTGAACACGATCCTGCGCAACGACACCTTTTACTTCAGCCAGATCGGCACCTTTATCGAGCGCGCCGATAGCTCCGCGCGCATTCTCGACGTCAAATACTATCACCTCCTTCCATCGAGCGAGATGGTCGGAAGCGGAACGGATAATTTTCAATGGTCGGTATTGCTGCGCTCGGTTTCGGCGCATCGCAGCTATCGTTGGGTGTTCAAGGATCAATACCGCCCGCCGAAGATCGCCGACTTCATGATTCTCAATCGGCAGATGCCGCGTTCGCTGCGCGCCTGTTACGATGAATTGACCGTCGCGCTCCGTGATCTCGCCGCGCTTTATGGCGCGCGCCACGAATGCCACGCAACCGTCGAGGCAACGCGCGACCTGTTGCTCGAAGCCGATATCGAAACCGTGTTCCAGTCCGGGTTGCATGAATTCGTTCAGGACTTCATCGGTCGCAACAGCAGGCTCGGCAACGAAATCTCTGCCGCTTATCATTTCATCGATTGAGGCCTGCACCATGCGCATCTCGATTGGCCATGTTTCGCGCTATACGTACAGCGAAGCGACGAACTACTCGATCATGGCGCTCCGGCTGACGCCGCCGTCGTTCCTAGGTCAGCGCGTTGTCGACTGGCGGATCATTGCGCCGGGCATCGATGCCGCTCACGCGTTTCGCGACGGCTTCGGAAACGTCGTGCATCTTGCGAGCTGCGTCGGCCGGCAAGCCGAATCGCTCATCATCGCGAAAGGCGTCGTGGAAACCGAGGATTGCGCCGGCATCGTTCGCGGCCTCAAGGAGATCGCACCGTTGACGGTCTATCGCCGCCAGACCGCAAAGACGGCAGCCGATGATGCCATCCGCAGCCTCGCAAGCGGAACGAATGCGGCCGCCGGCGTGAACGGCATGCATGAGCTGATGACCGCCGTCCGCAAAGCCATTGATTATAGGACCGGAGCAACGAACAGCCACACCACGGCGGCCGACGCCTTGCGCGATGGTGCGGGCGTCTGCCAGGACCACGCGCACGTCTTCATTTCCGCGGTGCGCTCGCTGGGCATCCCGGCGCGTTACGTCAGCGGCTACCTTATGAGCGGCGGCGACGAGCCTGCAGAGGCCAATCATGCCTGGGCGGAAGTTTGGATCGAAGACCTCGGCTGGGTCGGCTTCGACCCGGCCAACGGCGTCTGCCCAACGGAGCTTTACGTTCGGCTCGCCGCCGGCCTCGACGCGACGTTCGCAGCACCAATCCGCGGCATGCGTCACGGCATCGCCGAGGAAAGGCTTGACGTGATCGTTGAAGTTCAGCAGCAGATCAGTCAACAGCAGTAGCTGCTGGCCGGAGACGACGAATGACGTATGCCGTGGCGCTCAATCTCGAGCGGGGTTTGGTATTTGCCTCTGACACGCGAACGAATGCGGGGTTCGATAACATCGCGCAGTATCGCAAGATGCAGATCTGGCGAAAGCCCGGCAATCGCGTCTTCGTTCTGTTGAGCGCCGGCAACCTTGCCGTCACGCAAACGGTCGTCAACCTTTTGAACGAGCGGCTCGACGACGAAGAATCGAACGTGCCCAATCTCTACAACGTTGCAAACATGTACCGGGCGGCGCGCATCGTCGGCGATGCGATACGCGAGGCCCGCCGTATCGACGGCGCCGCGCTGGAGGCGGCTCGGGTCGGCTTCAATACGCATTTCATTTTCGGTGGTCAGATCGAGGGTGAAAAGCCGCGACTTTTCCAGGTCTATCCGGAAGGCAACTTCATCGAGTCGACCAGCGACACGCCGTTCTTCCAAATCGGCGAGCACAAGTACGGTAAACCGATCCTCGATCGCGTCGCCCGCGCCGACATGCGCCTCGGCGAAGCCGCGAAAATCGTTCTGCTCTCGTTCGACTCCACGCTCCGGTCCAATCTCTCCGTCGGCATGCCGATCGACCTCGTCGTCTATGAACGCGACGCCCTCGACATTACGCGCGAAATCCGCATCGGCCCGGACGACGCATACTTCCGTAAACTGTCGAATGCCTGGTCGGAGGCGCTGCGGCAGGCCGTGACGACCATCGACGAGTTCAAGGTCTAACCTTCGGGCCCTCGCGAGGGCCACCGCTCGCCCTGCCTCTCCGCGAATGATTAACGTGCAGTTCCAACGGCTACGATGCCTGCGATTGATACGGCGTCGCGCGGTCAATCGCCCCCTGTTTCGCACCCGCGCAAAACTCTAAACGCACTTGTCTATGCACATCGAATGCGCTTGTTCGCTCGCTTCTCCGACGTAAGTAGGATTAGATACGCGAACGCTGCGCGGCAGTGGGTTTGCCGGAAGGAGTGCGATGGGTCTCACGACGCTCAAAGACTATCTGTCGGACTGGACGTTGGAAGGTCGTACGCGCAGCCAGGTCGCGGACACCGTGATGGCCTTGGCCGAGACGAGCATTCGGATTTCCGAGCTGGTTGCGCGCGGGTCACTTGGCGGCAGGCTAGGTCAGATCGTTTCGAAGGCGGGCGAGTTCGACGAACAGAAAGAAATCGATCTCCTGACGAACGGCATGATCGCCGAGGCGCTGAAGGCCGCGCCGGTCGCAGCGTTGGCCTCGGAGGAATCGGAGCACCCGATCACCTTGAATCCCGACGCGCCTCTGCTGGTTGCCACGGATCCGCTCGACGGCTCTTCCAACGTCGACGCCAACGTGTCGTTCGGGACGATCTTTTCAATCCTGCCGCGTCATCCGGCATCCGTCGGCGAAGCGGCATTCCTGCGGCCCGGATCGCATCAGCTTGCGGCGGGCTTCGTCGTCTACGGACCGCACACGGCGCTGGTCCTGACCGTCGGCCTCGGAACCCAGATCTTCACGCTCGACCGCAGCACCAACACGTTCCACATGACATCGCGTAATGTCGAGATGGCGGCCGAAACGACCGAGTACGCGATCAACTCATCGAACGCGCGTCACTGGGACGATCCGATCCGCATCTACATCCACGATTGCGAGAACGGCGCCAACGGACCATGCGGCCACGATTTCAATATGCGTTGGACGGGCTCACCCGTTGCCGACATCTTACGCATTCTGACGCGCGGCGGCATTTATCTTTATCCCGGAGACCGGCGCAAAGGCTTCCATCAGGGCCGCATTCGTCTGATCTACGAAGCCAATCCGTTCAGCTGGCTGATCGAACAGGCAGGCGGCAAGGCGACGACCGGCCGCGATCGCGTGCTCGATGTCGTCCCGTCGTCGCTGCATCAAAGAACGCCGCTGATTTGCGGCTCGCGCTACGAGGTCGATCGTGTGGTGCGCATTTACAGCGGCCAGGAATTCAAAGGCGATCGCTCGCCGCTTTTCGGACGCCGCGGTTTGTTCCGGGCGCTACCATGATCGCGTCCATCCCTTCCCCTGCAATGACGGTTTGAACTCCGCCGATGTCAATCAAGCATCCCATCATCTCGGTCACCGGCTCGTCGGGCGCTGGCACATCGTCAGTGCGCCATACCTTCGAATACATTTTTCGCCGCGAGCAGGTGAAAGCGGCGTTCATCCAGGGCGACGCCTTCCATCGCTACAATCGCGAGGATATGGACGCGGCGATGAAGGCGGCCGCCGAACGCGGCAACCACCACTTCAGCCACTTCGGCGCCGAAGCCAATTTGCTGGAAGAGCTCGAGCAGCTGTTCCGCACCTACGGCGAAACCGGAACCGGCAAAACGCGCGTCTATTCGCACAACGCCGAGGATGAACGGACGAGCGGTGCTGCCATCGGCACGTTTTCGCCTTGGACGCACTTAGAGCCCGACAGCGATCTGCTGCTCTACGAAGGTCTGCACGGTGCAATCGTGACCGACCAGGTCGACGTGGCACGTTATGCCGATCTGAAAATCGGCGTGGTGCCGGTCATCAATCTCGAGTGGATTCAAAAGATCCAGCGCGATCGGTCCGAGCGCGGCTACACGACCGAGGACGTCACGCAGGCCATCCTGCGCCGTATGCCGGACTACGTGGAATACATTTGCTCGCAGTTCGCCCATACGGACATCAACTTCCAGCGCATCCCGACCGTCGATACGTCCAATCCCTTCATTGCACGCTGGATTCCGACGCCTGACGAATCGATGGTGATCATCCGGTTCAAGGAACCGCGCGGGATTGATTTCGCCTATCTCTTGTCGATGCTGCACGATAGCTTTATGTCCCGCGCCAACTCCATCGTCATTCCGGGCAGCAAGCTCGATCTGGCGATGCAGCTCATTCTGACGCCCCTCATTTTGCAGCTCGTTGAGCGCCGCCGTCGCGCGCTTTGATGCAGCCCGCACGAAGACAAGAACGAAGATTGGAAGGTTATCCGTGACCCGCCCCGTTTTGATCGCTCCGTCCATCCTGTCGGCCGACTTCGGCAAGCTCGCCGACGAAATCCGCGCCGTCGACGCGGCCGGAGCCGACTGGATTCATTGCGATGTGATGGACGGCCACTTCGTTCCCAACATCACGTTCGGCGCCCCGATCATCAAAGCCGTGCGCGGCGCATCGAAAAAGATTTTCGACGTGCACCTGATGATCGCGCCCGCCGATCCCTATCTCGCCGACTTCGCAGCCGCCGGAGCCGACATCATCACCGTGCACGCCGAAGCCGGTCCGCACCTCGATCGCTCGCTGCAGGCGATCCGCGCGCTTGGCAAAAAGGCGGGCGTCTCGCTCAATCCCTCGACGCCGGAAAACGTCATCGAGTATTGCCTCGACCGCATCGATCTCATTTTGCTGATGTCGGTCAATCCGGGTTTCGGCGGCCAGTCCTTCATTCCGTCGGCGCTCGAAAAGATCCGGCGTGTGAAGGCGATGGTCGGCGCGCGCCCGATCGACATCGAGGTCGACGGCGGTGTCACGCCCGAAACCGCACCCGAAGTCGTCAAAGCCGGAGCCAACGTCCTCGTCGCCGGGTCCGCCGTGTTCAAGGGCGGATCTGAGAAGAGTTACGCCACCAACATCGCCGCGATCCGCAACGCGACGAAGTCCGTCTAACAAATCTTTCCATCATGGCCGGTCCGATAGTCTCCGCGCCGCTGCCGATCGATGCCGTTCTCGGTGACGTGCGCAATGCGCTCCGCACGCACGGAACCGGTGTGCTCGTTGCGGCGCCCGGCGCTGGTAAGACGACGCGCGTGCCGCTGGCGCTGCTCGATGAGCCCTGGCGCGACGGCGGCAAGATCGTCGTTCTCGAACCGCGCAGGATCGCCGCGCGCGCCGCTGCTGAACGGCTTGCGGCCACGCTCGGCACACGCCTTGGAGATCGGGTCGGCCTCAGAGCACGGCTCGCATCGAAGACGAGCGCCAACGTCGCCATCGAGGTAGTGACCGAAGGCGTCTTCACGCGCATGATCCTCGACGATCCGGAGCTTTCAGGCGTCGCCGCCGTTCTGTTCGACGAATTCCATGAGCGCTCGCTGGATGCCGATCTCGGCTTGGCCCTGGCGCTCGACACGCGCGGCGCGTTGCGTCCAGACTTGAAGATACTGGTGATGTCGGCAACGCTTGAAGCTTCGCGCGTTGCGAAGCTGCTGGGCGACGCGCCGGTCATCGCCAGCGACGGCCGCACATTCCCGATCGAGACGCGCCATATCGGACGTCGCGCACAACGTATCGAGGACGACGTTGTCGATGCGGTTCGTCGCGCGCTCGAACGCGACACGGGATCAATCCTGGTCTTTCTGCCGGGCCAGGGCGAGATCACGCGCGTTGCCGAACGTCTGCGCGCGCTCGATCTTCCCGAGACGATCGACATCGCACCGCTCTATGGCGCCCTTGATCCAGCGACACAGGACCGTGCGATATCGCCCGCGAATGCCGGGCACCGCAAAATCGTGCTCGCGACATCGATCGCCGAAACATCGATCACGATCGAAGGCGTGCGCGTCGTCATCGACAGCGGCTTAGCGCGCGTCCCGCGCTTCGAACCGGATGTGGGCGTGACGCGGCTCGAAACCGTGCGCGTGTCGCGCGCGTCCGCCGATCAGCGCCGAGGACGTGCTGGCCGAACCGAACCCGGCATTTGTTATCGCCTGTGGGATGAACCCGAGACGCAGGGCCTCGTGCCGTTCGCAGAGCCCGAAATCCGCGTCGCCGATCTTTCGAGCCTGCTTCTCGATTGCGCCGAATGGGGCACGAATGACCCGCGATCGCTTGCCTGGCTCGATCCGCCAAGCGAGGGCGCGCTGTCAGCCGCGCGATCCGGACTGCAAGCCATCGGCGCGCTCGACGCCGAAGGACACATCACACAGGAGGGCCGGCGGCTCCGCGCGCTGCCATTGCCGCCGCGTTTGGCGCGTATGCTGTTGAAGGCTGGAGAGCGCGGCGCGGCTGAGGACGCCGCCGAGCTTGCGGCCGTCCTCGTCGAACGCGGCATCGGCGGCAACGATCTCGATATCGCGACGCGGCTTGAAAATTTCCGCCGTGACCGCTCGCGTCGCTCCCAAGACATGCGGGCGCTCGCCCGTCAGTGGGCGCGTGCGGCTACGACGAGCGCGAAAGGCGACACGCTATCGCCTGCTGAATTGCTCGCCCTCGCCTATCCGGAACGGATCGCGAAAAATCGCGGCAAGCGCGGCAGCTTTCTGCTGGCCAACGGTCGCGCCGGTTTGCTCGATACGGCCCATCCGCTCGCGGGCGCGCCTTATCTGGTCGTCGCTGAATTGCAGGGCCGTGCCGCTGCAACGCGGATCATGCTGGCCACGGCAACGGACGAAGCGGAAGTTTCGGTCTTCGCCGGAGATCGCATCGCGAGCGACGACGCGCTGACATTCGACCGTGACTCCCGTTCGGTCAAAGCCCGCAGCGTCCGCCGCCTCGGCGCGATCGAACTCCGAAGCGAGTCGCGCCCCGTCCGTCCGGACGAAGACTCGGCGCCTGTCCTCGCAAACGGCGTCGCGCAACTCGGCATCGGAAATCTGCCGTGGTCAAAGGCGCAGCTTCAATTGCGTAACCGCGTCGGATTTCTACGCGCCAACGATGAAAGCTGGCCGGACCTGTCGGACGCTGCGCTTGCCGCAGCCGTCGGCGAATGGCTCCAACCATTTTTGTCCGGCAAAACGCGCGTTTCGGAAATCGACGCGTCGACGCTCGAGCAGGCGCTTACCTCGGTGCTTCCGTGGCCGATACGCCAGCGTCTCGACGCCGAAGCGCCGACGCATTTCGAAGCTCCGACCGGAAACAGTCACGCGCTCGATTACGAGAGCGCCGCCGCGCCGGCGTTGCACATCCGCGTGCAGGAACTGTTCGGATTGAAGGAGCATCCGGCGATTGCGCGTGGCCGCTTGCCGTTGACGCTCTATCTGCTGTCGCCCGCGCATCGGCCGATCCAGATCACGCGCGACCTGCCGGGCTTCTGGGCGGGATCATGGGCGGCCGTCAAAGCCGACATGCGCGGCCAATATCCGAAACACGTCTGGCCCGACGATCCGGCGAACGCGACACCGACGTCACGCGCCAAGCCGCGCGGCAAGTAAGCGACGCCGTCAGCCGTAATACGATCGATACCACGCAACAAATCGCGCGATGCCCTCTTCCAGCGGCGTCGCCGGTTTGAAGCCGACATCGCGCACAAGATCGTCGACATCGGCGAACGTCGTCGGCACGTCGCCCGGCTGCATCGGCAAGAAAATCTTCTTCGACTCGCGGCCGACCGCGCGTTCAGTCGCGGCGATGAAATCCATCAGCTCGACCGGACTGTTGTTGCCGATATTGTAGACGCGGTAGGGCGCCATCGACGTCGCCGGATCGGGCTTCTCGCCGCTCCAGTCCGGATTTGGGTTCGCGATTTTGTCCGCTGTCCGCAGCACGCCCTCGACGATATCGTCGATGTACGTGAAATCGCGCGCATGATGGCCGTTGTTGAAAACTTCGATCGGCTCGCCTGCAAGAATCTGCCGCGTGAATTTGAACAGCGCCATGTCCGGACGCCCCCAAGGCCCGTACACCGTGAAGAACCGCAGCGCTGTCACCGGAAGCTGGTAGAGGTAGGCATACGTGTGCGCCGTAAGTTCGTTCGATTTCTTCGTCGCCGCATAAAGGCTCAGCGGATGATCGACGTTGTCGTGAATGCTGAACGGCATCGCAGTGTTCGCGCCGTAGACGGAGCTCGACGACGCGAGCACGAGATGCTTGACGTCATTATGCCGGCAGCCTTCGAGAATGCTCTGCGTACCAACGATATTGGACTCGATATACGCGCCCGGATTTTCCTGGCCATAGCGAACGCCGGCCTGTGCCGCGAGGTGAATAACCTTCTCGGGCCGTTCCGATTGAAACAGCGCCGCCATTGCAGCGCCGTCGGCGATGTTCAGGCGATGAAATGAGAACCCGTTGCGTCCTTCGAGCTTTGCGAGGCGCGCTTCTTTAAGCTTCGGATCGTAATAATCGTTGATGTTGTCGACCCCGATGACGACATCGCCGCGTGCGAGCAATCGCTCGGCCGTATGAAAGCCGATGAAGCCCGCAACCCCTGTCACCAGAAATTTCATGCGATCAGTTCTCCTGCCTGCAGGGGTTTAGGTTGTCGTGAGCCGGCGCGCAATCGAGCGCTCGGCTGTGGCACCGGGCGAATGCGTCTTCCCAGAAAAAAGTTATCCCCGGCCTACCTGGCGGCCGTATTTTGAAGACCGAGGAGAGGTCTTTGGGATTTGGACTGCATATGAACGACACGCCGAACCTTGCGCTGCCCTATATTCTGCCGGCTCAGGCGCAGAAGCATGTGACGCACAACGAGGCCATCCGCGCCATCGATGGCCTGATGCAGCTCTCCGTTGCCAGCCGGACTCTGACCACGCCCCCAGGGTCGCCCGCCAATGGCGAGCGTTACATCGTATCGGCTACAGCCACCGGCGGCTGGACGGGCCAAGATGGCAAGGTCGCGGCATTCCAGGACGGAGCATGGGCGTTCTACGTACCCAAGGAAGGCTGGCTCGCGTGGTGCGCAGCCGAAAGCGCCCTGCTCGTGTATCGCGCTGGCGCATGGTCTCCGCTATCGAGCGGCGGCGGTGACCTTCCGGATGCATTCGATAACCTGACGCACGCCGGCATCAATACAACGGCCGATGCCACCAACCGTCTGGCTCTGAAATCCCCGGCAAGCCTCTTCGACAACGAAGGCGCGGGACATCAGCAAAAGATCAACAAGCATGCGAGCGGCGACACCGCGTCAATGCTCTATCAGACCAACTATTCCGGTCGCGCCGAAATGGGCCTCGCAGGCGACGATGATTTTCATTTCAAGGTCAGTCCAGACGGCGCAACATGGATCGAGGCGCTGAAAATTGACCGCTATACGGGTCGCGTTTCCTTCCCCGTCATGGGCGGCCCGCGCGAGGTATTGACGGCGGGCCGAGCTTACTACGTCCGCACAGACGGGTTGGATAGCAACACGGGCCTCGCAAACACGAGCGGCGGCGCGTTCAAAACGATTCAAAAGGCGATCGATACGGTCGCCGCTCTTGACCTCTCGATTTACAACGCGACCATCTACTGCGGCGCGGGGACACGAACAGAGAATCTTGTCCTGAAGCGAACGCTTGGCTCCGGTATGCCGATCTTGGAGGGCGACGTCGCCACCCCGTCAAATTGTGTTTTGACCGTCAGTAGCGGTCAATGCATTGCGCTCGACACAGGAGCCGTATGGACACTGCGCGGGTTTAAGCTGGGAACAACCGGCGGTTGGTGCGTCGACATTCCTCAGCCCGGGTGCCACCTCATCATCGATGGCAAAATGGAGTACGGCGCGACCCCGCTTTTCCATTTTGTCGTTGCTGTCGGGGGGACGCTGTCGATCAAGGCCGCTTATGCGATCTCGGGGAGTGCATATAGTCATATCTTCGTACAGGCGGGCGGAACGCTATTTTACACGCCTGGGGCGGTCACTTTGACGGGCTCTCCGGCGTGGTCGAATGTTTTTCTCAATGTCACGTCGGGCGGCATTGTGTCCGCAGGCGGCATAACGTTCACCGGTGCCGCAACGGGCAAGCGCTACGACGTATCCCTGAACGGCGTCATTAACACGTTCGGCGGCGGCGCAAACTTCTTCCCCGGTAATAGTGCGGGGTCGGCGTCGAGTGGCGGGCAATACGCCTAATTCGCGAGCGGCTCCCGATGACCGGTCGTGCCGATGCACACGGCATAGTTATCATCGAGGAAGAAAAAGGGCACAATGTTAAGCCATTCGTCGCCTGGGCGTTGCGCGACGGGTTCCTTCCGATCTACGACCAAAGTCGAATTTGGTGGACGTGTCACAAAGGGCATGAGTGCCTGAAAATGCCGCCCGCAAAAACGGTGGGCACACGGCCTGAAGCCCTGAAAGGCAAATGCCCGTTGCCCTGGAGGTGAAATTTGCCCGTACCGGCACGTATCTTGATCGTCGATGACCATCCGCTTTTTGTCGAAGCGCTGCAGCGAGCCATCGTCGGCGCGTGTCCCGACACCGAAACCCATGATGCCGTTTCGATCGATGCGGCAAAGAAGGTTCTGGAAAGCAAGACCCCGTTCGACATCGTCTTGCTTGATCTAGCGCTTCCCGGAACGCGCGGCTTTGAAGGCCTTCTTGAACTCAGAAAGCTGCATCCGAGCTTGCCGATCGTTGTCGTGTCGGCGCTGGAAGATCCGCGCATCGTCCAGGACGTCATGCGCTACGGCGCCGCCGGATTCATCTCGAAGTCCGCCGATCGATCCGAAATCGCCTCCGCGCTGAAGGATGTCATGGAAGGCTCGTTGACGCTCCCGAAAGGCTATAAGCCTCCCGAAGCGCCGACCAACGCCGAAGCGCGCGGCGATCTCGTGCATCGCCTCAAAATGCTGACGCCGAAGCAGTTGAGCGTCCTCCGCATGCTGCGCCAAGGCTTGCTCAACAAGCAGATCGCGCACGAGCTTCAGATCGAGGAAACGACCGTCAAGGCGCACGTTTCGGAAATTCTGCGCAAGCTCAACGTCTCGTCGCGAACGCAAGCCGTCATCGAGGCGCAGAAGATCGACTTCGAAGCCGTCCTCGGCGAAACGGACGATAAGGCCTGACGTTTACGCTAGAAGATGCTGCATGAGTGCCCGCAGCTCGGCCGGTCGGACCGGCTTGTGAAGCAGCGCGCAATCGAACTGCTTTGCCGCCTCCGCAGTCGCCTGCGTGCGATCGGCGGTAATCAGGATCGCTGGGATAGCCCGTCCAAACGCTTGCCGGATCCGCACGACTGCCTCGATGCCGAGCACGCTGCCGTCGAGATGATAGTCGGCGAGAATGATGGCTGGAGTGAAGGCCGAATCGGACAGGATCTCGTTCACGTCGTCCAGATCGCGCGCCAGGCGAACGTCCGCCCCCCAACGCGATAGCAGCGTTTGCATCGCTCCGAGCACGCTGAGGTCATTGTCGATGACGATCAGCGGCCGGGCGACGAGATAATTGTTGCTCGACGGCGCGGACTGGACTTTCGGCTCGGCTTGCGAGAGCAGCGCCGCATGCGGCGCCGTGATCGAAAAGCGCGAGCCGACGCCGACGCGCGATTGCAGTTTCAGTTCATGCCCAAGTGATTCCGACATGCGCCGGACGATCGCGAGCCCAAGCCCGAAGCCGGCGCCGCCCGATCGTTCCGATGCTTCGCCGCGATGGAATTCCTCGAAGATGCGCTCGCGTTCCTGCGGAGCGACCCCCGGGCCTGTATCCCAGACTTCGATCTCGACCTGCGAGCCCCGCCGACGCGCCGCCAGCAGCACGCCACCCGCTTCCGTATAGTGAGCGGCATTGGCAACGAGATTCTGCACGATGCGCCGGAGCATCAGCGGATCGGAGCGCACGCCGAGGTTCGTCGGCCGCCAGCGAAAATCGAGACGCTTGCGCCGCGTGACCGGCTCGATGTTGCAGGCGAGCTGCTCGAAAATCGCGCCGAGCGAGACCGTCTGAATGTTCGGCACGAAAACGCCGGCCTCAAGCTTGGAGATGTCCAGGATGCTCGTCAGCAATTCTTCGATCGTGACGAGCGCGCTCGAAATGTTGTTCGTGAGCTGCTTGTGATCCGGCTCCGACTGCGTATCCATCAGCTCGGACAGCGTCAGGCGCGCGGCATGCAGCGGCTGCAGAAGATCATGGCCGACGGCGGTGAAGAAGCGCGTCTTGAAAACGTTGGAACGCTCCGCCGCATCGCGTGCCGCGCTGAGTTCGACGTTGGCCTGCGCGAGCTTCGTCAGAGCGTTGTTCAGCTCTTCCGTCCGGATGCGGATCTGCGTTTCCTGATTGATCGCGGTTTGGAACAGCGAAAACGCGTTCGCCTGCTGATCCATCGACCGCTCAACGCGCTTCATCAAAGCGTCGTTGATCTTGCGCAGCTTGTCGACCGCCCGGCCGAATTCTAAAGGCGTTTGCGGCTGGCGATCAGTCGGTGTGCCATCGGTCATGGTTCACGCGGCTTGTCGATCGACGTGGCGAAAGCGATCCCGGTGAGTGTCTGGTTGAGATGCATCGCGTTGAACTGCTCACCGTACGTATGGAACCCGGCCACGCCGAAACGCTGATAGATTTCTTCAACTTTGTGACGCACCTGCCGGCTTTCCGCGTCGAGCCGGCGCAAGATGCAGTCAAAGCCCAGAACGAAATCGGTGCCGCCGAGCGCGGCATCGACACCTTCGAGCGCTTCTAACGTTGTTCGCAGCATATCACGGGGGCGCGCGACCGTGAAAACCAGACCTTCGTCGATGGCACAAAAGAACGATAAAGATCCGTCAAGGTTGACGGTACGGATGCAGCGGCAATAATAGTTTCCACCGATTTTCACCACGAGTGGATACGACGCAAAAGTGTAAGGCCCGAGTTCGTCAGGCCTCAGCCCGATCGCCGCCGCATACTCGGCGGCCGCCGGTTCCGCATTCAGTTCGTAGACGATCCGATTGGCAGTATCGGCGGCGGTGACGACGAGCTTGACCGGCGTCGGCTCAAAATTCTGCGTCTTGAAGATGCGCACCGGAAGTTCGGTCTCGATGACGAAAAGAATTGCTCCTCGCCGCACGAGGTTGCCGCGATAGATCAGAACGGTATCCTGGAAATCGAGCCCGTCGCCCGCCGAGCCGCCGACCAGTTCGATGCCATTGAGCGAAAGATCGAGCGCCGCGATTAGCGCTTCCTCCGCGTTCGACAATCCGTCGACCAGGACCAGCGCGAACACATGCTCCTTTGCGGAACGGCTCGCCGAACCGATCATCTGAATGCGCAGACGGCGTGCGATCTCGGAGGCGCGCTCGACGCCGCCCTTATCGATGTCGGTGATGACTTCGCTCATCAGCCGGAAGCCGTTTTCCGGAAACGCGATGATGACGATGCCGCCTTTCATCATGCCGAGGGGGCCGATTTCCCCTGACGTGCTGCACCCCGAAACCGACGTATCGTTGAAATCGCACTTCAACGCGTCGAGCAGGATTTCAGGGTCGTGCTCATTGGAGAAAAAGACGATGATGTGCTGCAGGATTTCGCCGGCGAGCTCTAAGCGCGCAGCGGCAACCGCCTCACGCGTCGGAAGGGAGCTTGCGACGACGCGGATGCCGCAAGCGGCGCGAGTGGATTTAGTGGACATTCAACGCTTGGCTTTCCTCTGCCGCCGGATTTTTCTGGAATGAGGTTCTGTGGCGGACTTTAAGCGCAAACGTGCCATAGCGCCAAAATCTGGGCAATGGCTCCGAACATGGTCAACGGTGACGTCATCGGCCGTCGATCAGTCCTGAATCCATCAGTCGGCGGTGGAATGACAGAATGCTTTTCGACTTTGCGCAGGTGTAATATCGCCCGTCGCAAAGACGCATCAGTTCGAGCCGGGCTTGGTAGGACGGCGGCAGCGGGAGTCCGGCCGCGTTAAGCAGGATCGTCCCGAGATACGGCACCTCGATGACATCCTCGTCCGGCAGCGGCGGTGGCTCGTAGTTGACGCCATCGACCGAATAATATGTCAGCAGGCCAGGGCTTTCCGGCGTGAGCTGAATGTCCTCGGCCGCCGAGCCTTTGTCGAAGCCGAGCAGCGTCCGCGTCGCGATCGGTTGATGGTCGCCGTATTGAACGATCAGGAAGCGCTCCTTCGGGAAACGCTTCGCCAGCAGCGACCGGAACTCGTCGAAGTCCATATGCGCCATCGCAAGGCGGCGCAAATATTCGCTCATTTCGGGATCGGTTCCGGCTCCGCCGCCGGGGACATCGACGTCCGGCGCGTACTTGTAGGTGTAGGGCAGGTGAGTCGCGGACGTGACGACGAAAGTAAACAGTGGGCTGTCCGATTTGGCGAGATTGCCGTCGATGTTGTCGAGCACGCGCTGATAGTAGAAGCGATCACGTTCGTTGAAGCGCTTCGCGCCTTGGGCGCGGTAGTCGTAAATGTCAGGAATGCCGATCGTCGAATAGAACCGGCCGCTCGCCACGAAATCCTTGGGCACCGGATAGAAGAGGCTATTCTTGTAACCGCAGCGCGTAAGAACCTGGGGCACCGCGTCGTGGATTTTTCCTTCCATCAGCGACTGCACGAATGTCCGCATGCCGCCGAAAGAATAGGTGGAGACGCCCGCCAGAACCGAGAACTCCGTCAACCACGACGCGCCGCCGTACGTTTCGACCCGCAGTTTGTGCAATCGCCCGTCGAACGATTTAAAGAACGGATCTAGCGCCGTGTCGTATGCGACCTGCGGGAAAAACGACGGCGGCACCGCGCTTTCCTGATGGATCAGGATGACGTGCGGCGGCTTTTCCGTGAGGTCGCATGTCGCCGGAACTGCGAACGGCGGCAACGGCTGCCTCTTCACTGCATCCATCAACTGTCCGCGCCAGAGCGTCGAGATGGTTTCCGGCCAAGATGAGTAAAACGACGCAAGATATTGATTGTCCCAGAAGAATGAGGTGTTGCGCCGCTCTCCTTTGGCGTAGCTCGCAACAGCAGCGAGGCCAATGCAAAACACCAGAAGCAGGCTGCTCACCGAGCGCCGCACGCGGGTTCCGTCGATCTGCCAGAGAAGAAGCCCGGAGCCAGCGGCGAGCGTCGCCATGCCGGCCAGCGCCAGCAGCATGAGCTTGTGATCGGCCCAAAGGAAAACGAGCGTCGACCACGACGTCAGATAGAAAACGACGTCGTAGGCGTGAAGCACCATCTCGATGTAGTGCCGCTTGACGTCCGCCGCCATGACGATCGTCGCGACGAGCAGCGCGACGAGCACGATGGAAAAAAGCGCGCGCCGGGAAATCAGCAGTACGAGGCTGAACAGCGAGGCGGTTATCGCCCCCGCAAAAACAATCGTCTGCAGCCAGCCTTCATAGCGCCAATGATAATAGACGAGCGCCACGGCGAAGATCGCCGTCAAGGTCCAGCAGACTTGCGAAGATAGCGTCAGATCTCGAAGCCAAGCGCGCGACCGCCTCCCGGAAGAGACGTCGTAGCTCGCAAGGTGCTCGGTTGCCATGTCGTTGCAACGCAATAAAAAAATCGATGCGGCGACGCGCCCGCGCGTCTTCGAATGTAAAGGGCACGGCTTTTGTGACGGGTCAATGACCGGAAGGTTCGTTTGGAAAAAAAGCCCGGCGAACGGCGCCAGTTGAAAAGACTGACAGCGCCGGGCGGCCTCGCCGCGCTGTGAGCTGGACGAGATAATCCTTCAACGGGAAAAGTTCTCGAAAGCCGAGCTACTGGCGGGGATAGATGATCACGGACAGGTAGGTCATCGGCGCTTCGATCAGACGAGCCGGACCATGCGGAGCCGCGCTGTCGAACAGAATGGCGTCGCCTGCGCTCAAGCGATAGCTGCGATCGGCATGAGCATATTCGACTTCGCCGGTCAGCATGAAGATGAACTCCACCCCTTCATGCTGAAAGCCGGTATACGCAACCGCATCGTCGGAGAGCGTGATCAAGTAGGGCTCGACCACGACGTCGCCGTCGAGCGAATGCCCAAGCAACTGATATTGATGCCCGACCTTGGTGCCGCGGCGGCGGATGACGACGCCCTCGCCCGACCTGACGTAAGAACAGTCGCGGCGCTGCTCGAAGGACGAAAACAGCACCGTCAGCGGCACGTTCAACGCAGCCGCAAGCATCTGCAACGTGCTGAGCGACGGCGAAATCTGTCCATTTTCGATCTTCGACAACATGCCGGGCGAAATTTGCGCGGCAACCGCAAGCTCCGCGACGGTTAATCCCGCCTGCTTGCGATGATGCCGGACCTGATGCCCGATGGCCTGCTCAAGAGTATGTTCCGCAGCTCCAGGGGCGTTCGAGCCCGTCGCTAGAGGCTCCGGCTCGGCGATAGCCACCTGAGTTTTGCGCGTCTTATCCGACATGAATGCCCTTCCACACCGCTTTAGACCAGCGGTGCTGGCCTAACGGCGGGCGCAAGTTGGCACGTCTCGGAAAAGAATTCTACCCGGCCGTTGTCACGGCTGGTCTACACAGGTTGGAATCGGTCAAATCAGGCCGGTATTAATTTCCCGCAGGTCTCATAGAGCCATTCGGAAAACGCAACGGCGTAAGTCCTCGCGCAGGCAAATTCGTAGCCTTTTCCGTCGGGAAGCCGCCAAACGATGACGCCGAGGTGAGACGCGTGCGTAATCGCGACGTCTCCGGGCTTGAACACCTGATCGTGGAAATCGATTGCCATGCCGGGGGCAAGGACCTCGGTCGCTTTTTGACCTTCGACCCGGAAAAGAACCCGGCTGTCACCAACATCGACGATGGAGGCGACGCCTTTGAGGGCTTCGGCCAACTCGACGCTCGGATCTTTGCCGCCGGACTTGGGCTCGACGACAAGCCACTGTTCCGGCCCGGCCCAGGCGACGAGCTTGCCCGCACCTTCGACGGCGCGTGCCGTCGGCGGAAGGGCGGCGCCGAACAAGGCACCGGCTCGCTTTTCCAGTTCAGATTGCGCACCGCGCCGGAGGGCGACATGCGTCATGGCGACGTCTTCGCGCTTCGTAATCTTGATGCCGTTGCGCTTCAAAGCGGCTTCGTTGTGAGGATCAGACACGGAGTCTCGCTCCTTCGCTATCGACGAATATGGGTGACACGACTTCGACCAGGGTATCGCCACCGCGAACCGGATCGTATGCGCGGACGATTTCGCCCATGCGGGACTCGGCGTTCTTTAAGAAGCCAAGACCGATCCAGTGGCCGTTCGACGGCGAGTAGGCGACCGAAGTCAGGTAGCCTTGATCGTTGGCGGCCGTCGGTTCCGCGTTGCGGTTGACGAAGTGCGCGCCGGCTCTCAACCGTTCGGCACGATCCACCGGCCGGAAGCCGATGAGACGCGGACGGTCGGCATCGGTCAGACCTGAGCGTTCCGACAGGGTCCGGCCGATATAGTCTTTCTTCTTCGACGCCATTTTTCCGAGGCCGACATCGGCCGCCGTCGTCATGCCGTTGATTTCCGGTCCGCCGACGTGACCCTTCTCGATACGCATGACGCCAAGCGCTTCCGTACCGTACGGGGTAACGCCAAGGTCGGCGCCCTTTTCCATCAGCGAGCGGGCAAGCAAATCGCCATGCCGCGCCGGAACCGCGATCTCGTAAGCAAGCTCGCCCGAGAACGACAGCCGGTAAATCCGGGCCTTCAGACCGCCGAGCGCCGTGATTTCGGCGACGCCCATGTACGGAAGACCTTCGTTCGAAACATCGTACGGCTTGTCGACGATGCGCGAGATGAGTTCGCGCGCCCGCGGACCGGCGACCGAGTATTGCGCCCACTGGTCCGTCGACGGAATGATCTGCACGTCGAGGTCCGGCCAATGCCACTGCTTGCACAGCTCGAGATGCTGCACGACCTTGATTGCGTTGACCGTCGTCGTCGTGACGAAGTAGCGGTCCTCCGCGAAACGCGCAGCCGTGCCGTCGTCCATCATGATGCCGTCTTCGCGCAGCATCGCGCCGTAACGCGCTTTGCCGACCTGCAGCGTGCTCATCATGTTGATGTAGACGCGGTCGAGGAACTTGCCGGCATCGGCGCCGTGCACTTCGACCTTGCCGAGTGTCGACACATCGCAGAAACCGACGCCGTTGCGCACGCCGTTGACTTCACGGATGACGGACGTCAGCGCGTCCTTCTCGAAAGGCTTCGGGAAGTAGAGCGACCGGAGCCACAATCCCGCTTCGACGAAAACAGCATTCTGCGACTTCGCCCAGTTGTGCGACGGGGTGAGGCGGAACGGTTTGAAATGCTTGCCGCGATGTTCGCCCGCAAGCGCGCCGAGCGAAACCGGCGTGTACGGCGGACGTGCAGTCGTGATTCCCGTCTCCGGGATGGACTTGCCCGTCAGTCGCGCCATGATCGCCATGCCGTTGACGCCCGAGGTGCGGCCCTGATCGGTCGCCATGCCAAGCGTGGTGTAGCGCTTGAGATGTTCGACGGAGCGATAGCCTTCGCGTTCGGCGAGGGCGACGTCCGATGCCGTGACGTCGTTCTGGAAATCGACGAAGGCTTTGTGCTTCGCGCCCTCGACGTGCCAGAACGCGGCGACGCTGCTCGGCTCGTCGTCGGACGACGGAACGGCGACCGGCTTCGCATCGAACCCGGCGCTGGCGGCTGCCGCGCTTCCGGTTCGCGCGCCTTCGGCCAGGCACGATGCCAGTGAGAAGGACCCGTTCGCCGCGCCTGCGGCTGCGAGATTCTTCGGCATCGTTCCGGGGACGAACGCGGCGATGTCGTCACGCCATTGCGAACGGCCGCCAAGATGCGTCGTGATCTGGACGTTCGGGCTGAAGCCGCCCGAGACGACGAGCAGGTCGCACGAAATCGAATGAACGCCGCCCGAAGCGTCGACGACGCGCGCGCCCTTGACCCGCGAGCGTCCGATCGCATCGCTGACGACGCCGCCGGAGAAGACGCGAATGCCGAGCGCATCAGCACGCGACTTGATCGCCTGCGGCAGCGCCGGACGTGCGTCGACGAGAGCTGCGACCGTGATGCCTGCCGCCGCGAGATCGTTGATGGTCGAAGCGCCGTCGTCGTTGCTCGAGAAGACGACCGCGATGCGGCCCGGAGCAACGCCGTGACGGTTGATATAGGTTCGCGCAGCGCTTGCGAGCATGACGCCGGGCCGATCGTTGTTACCGAACACGATCGGCCGTTCCGTCGAACCCTGTGCCGCGATGACCTGCTTCGCGACGATACGCCAGAGCCTCTGCCGCGGCTGCCCCTCGGCCGGCTTCAGCAGATGATCGGATACGCGTTCCACTGCGCCGAACGTGCCGCCGTCATAAGCGCCGAACACGGTCGTTCTCGGAAGAAGGCGGACATTCGGAAGTGCCGAAAGCTCTGCGACGGCGCTCTTCGCCCAGTCGGCCGAGCTCTTGCCGTCGACCGTGCGGTTCTCGGCGAGAAGACGTCCGCCGAGCGTGAAGCTCTCATCGGCGAGGATGACACGCGCGCCGGAGCGGCCCGCAGCCAGCGCCGCCATGAGACCGGCGGGGCCTGCGCCCACAACGAGAACGTCACAGAACGCGTTGGCCTTGTCGTAGGTATCGGGATCGTCTTCCATCGCGGCGCGGCCGAGACCGGCAGCACGGCGGATCATCGGCTCGTACAGCTTTTCCCAGAACGAAGCCGGCCACATGAACGTCTTGTAGTAGAAGCCGGCCGAGAAAACCGGCGACAGCAAACCGTTGACGGCCATCAGGTCGAGCCGCAGCGACGGGAAGCGGTTCTGGCTGGTCGCATCGAGCCCGTCATAGAGTTCGATCGTCGTGGCTTTGGTGTTGGGCTCGCGGCGTGCGCCGGAACGCAGCTCGACGAGCGCGTTCGGATCTTCCGATCCGGCCGACAGGATGCCGCGCGGGCGGTGATATTTGAACGAACGGCCGACGAGATGAACGCCATTCGCGAGAAGCGCCGACGTCAGCGTATCTCCCGCGTAGCCGTCGTACTCCATGCCATCGAAAGAAAATCTCAACAGCTTCGAACGGTCGACGATGCCGCCCTTCGAAAGCCGGAAGGCCTGATTACCGCTCATGCTGCACCTGCCGTCGGTTTGATGCGCTTCGACGCGACGTCTTCAGCAACTTTCACGTCGGAAATTTCATGGCTGCGCGTATCGCGCGTCACGACCAGCCAGGCGTGGCATCCCGCTTGGTGATACCAAAGCTCTTGCGTCGGGCCGGCGATGTTCCGGCGCTCGTAGGCGTAGGCGTAGAATTCGTTGGCCGCGTCCGGAGAGGCCGGATCAGGCCGCGTAACGCTCGCGTCGCCAAGATACGTGAATTCGTCGAGGGCTCGTTCGCCGCAATGCGGGCATCTGATGCGCATGGTTTTTTAGCCTTCAGTGCAGATTGGGTTGGTTGCCCATGCCTTTTTCGTCGATCATGTGTCCGGTGCGGAACCGATCGAGGCGATAGCTGCGCGCAACCTCGTGCGGCTCGTTCTTCGCGATGAGATGCGCGAAGCAGAGACCCGAGGCAGGCGTTGCCTTGAAACCGCCGTAGCACCAGCCGGCATTGATATAGAGGCCGTTGATCGGCGTCTGATCGATGATCGGCGAGCCGTCCATGCTCATGTCCATGATGCCGCCCCACGAACGGAGCAGCCGGACCCGGCCGATACGCGGCATCAGTGCCATGCCGCCTTCGATGACGTCTTCGACGACCGGCAGGTTACCGCGCTGAGCGTAGGAATTATAACCGTCGAGATCGCCGCCGAACACGAGACCGCCCTTGTCGGACTGGCTAATGTAGAAGTGGCCCGCGCCGAAGGTGACGACGCCGTCGATGAACGGTTTGATACCTTCCGATACGAACGCCTGCAGCACATGGCTTTCGATCGGGAGATTGAGGCCGGCGAGTGCCGCGACGCGCGAGGAATTGCCCGCGCAGGTAAGGCCGACTTTTTTCGCCGCAATGAAGCCGCTGCTCGTCTCGACGCCGCTGATGCGGCCGTTGTCGATGCGAAAGCCCGTGACTTCCGTGTTTTCGATGATGTCGACGCCGAGCTGGTCGGCAGCGCGCGCATAACCCCAGGCGACGGCGTCGTGGCGAACCGTGCCGCCGCGCTTCTGCAGCAGGCCGCCCTTGATCGGGAAGCGCGCGTCGTTGAAGTTCAGCCACGGATACATGGCGCGGACGCCCTCATCGTCGAGGAGTTCGGCGTCGACGCCGTGCATCCGCATGGAGTTGCCGCGACGCGCATAGGAGTCGCGCTGGCCATCCGAGTGATAGAGATTGAGGATGCCGCGCTGCGAAACCATCGCGTTATAATTGATGTCCTGCTCGAGACCTTCCCACAGCTTCATGCTCGTTTCGTAGAACGGCACGTTGCCGGGCAGCAGGTAGTTCGAGCGCACGATCGTCGTGTTACGACCGATGTTGCCCGAGCCGACCCAGCCTTTCTCGACGACGGCAATGTTTTTGATGCCGTAGCGTTTTGCGAGGTAGTAGGCGGTTGCAAGGCCGTGTCCGCCGGCACCGACGAGAACGACGTCGTAGGCAGGCTTCGGAGTGGCTTTGCGCCAGGCCGGACGCCATCCGGTTTGACCCCGGAAAGCTTCAAGCAGAACTGGCAATATGGAATAGCGATTAGACGCCATGGCTGTTCTTCAAGTCCCTGTCGCGGATGGCATGGGAACGTCGTAATACCAACGGTATGCCTTGTACATCAGCGGGGAATTGACCTTAATATAAGTCATTCTTATTATGCGAAGGCCATGACAGCTCGCCAAAACCGGCTCCCGTTCGACCTGCACGCGCTCGAAGCTTTTCTGGCCGTATGCGAAGCGCGGTCGATGGCGGCCGCTGCAAAAAAACTCTCTCTCACGCAGCCCGCGATCTCGCAGGCCATCGCCGATCTCGAAACGCGAACGCGCGTTAAGCTTTTCGATCGCAGCGTGCGTCCGATTGCATTGACGCCGGCCGGCGAGATCATGCGCCAGCGCGCATCCGCACTGTTGTCGGAAGCGCGTCAGATCACGACGGCGATCCGGCATACGGCGCGCGGCAGGCTCGCGCTCATTCGCGCAGGACTTGTCGATAGCTTGTCGCGCGCGTTGACCGGACCCGTCGCGTCATTTCTTGCCGAGCACGCCGAGCAGGTGTCGATCCAGTCCGGATTGACGGCATCGCATGCGGGCTCGCTGTTGACTCGCAATCTCGATCTTTTCATCGGCGTCGACGACATGAGCGACATCGAAGGCCTGGATCGCTTCGAGCTGCTGAACGAGCCTTACATTCTTGTCTTTCCGGACAAGACGAAAGTGCCGCGTTCGATTGCGGAGCTTGCTGAGGCGGCGGACAGGCTGCCGTTCCTGCGCTACAGCGCAAGATCGAGAACGGGCATGGACATCGAGCGTCATCTCCGCCGGTTGAATATCGATTTTCCGCATGGGCTCGAATTCGATACGCCGTTTGGCGTGACGGACATGGTGGCGCGCGGCAAGGGCTTCGCGATTTCGACGCCGGTCTGCGTCGCCGAAACGGCCTTCGACGGCAATCGCATCCGCACCGCTCCGCTGCCCGGTCCAAGCCTGCGGCGGACCTTGACCTTAGTCAGTCGGCGGCAGGAACTTGGTCCGCTACCGCGCGAACTGACCCGCGCTTGCAAGGCGGCGCTGGAACGCTCGGTGCTTGCGGGTTTGCGCGAAACGATGCCCTGGCTCCGCGACGAGCTTCGCTGACGGGCGGCCTGAACCTGGGAAAAAAAGTTTCGCGCCGCTCCGGCATGTGTGCATTGCAGCGTTACCGGCCGCGTCGATTGGCCCGCTGCCACCGCGGTCGCCACGCACGATTTGAGCCTTGTTTACAGACTTTACGTCGCGTTGGCGGGGGATGCTGCCAGGTGTACTTAAGTCGCTAAGGCCTTGGGTGGTGAACGGCAGCAGATGACTCTTCAGGTCATTATCATTCGAGCAGATGGCGCCCTCGCGGAAACTGAGGACGTTCGCTGGCGAGCGTTCGCGAAAGCCTTCTCGGAATCCGATTATCAATGGTCATGCGACCGCGAAGGCTTCGCGCTGACGACCAAGCTTGGCGGCAGCGAAGCGCGCATGGCGCATTACGTTCGCTCGCTTCTGCGCGGCCGGCCCGAGACTGAAGACTTCACTCTGCTGATCCAGGCGATGCACCGGCGTGCGTGCAAGATCTTCAGCGAAATGCTGGCCGATAGCCGGATCGAACCGCGGCCTGGAATTCGTGAGCTGCTCGTCACCGCGCGCTCCGAAGGACTCCAGCCTGTTCTCGTCTCCACGCTGTCGCGCCGCGATACGGATCGGCTTCTTGAAACGGTTTTGGGTCAGCGCGGCCGCGAAGTCTTCCATCACGTCGTCGCCGACGAGGCCCGTTACAGCGGCGATTGCGAACGCCTTTATCGCGATACGCTGGCGCTCCTCGAAACCGGCCCCGGCCATTGCATCGTCATCGAGGCCGGGCGCATCGGCCGCGAAGCCGCGCGTGCGTCAGGGTTCCCGGTCATCACGACCCGCAGCGCATTCTGCAAGGAAACACCGGCGTTCGGCGCCGGAAGCGTGGTTGTCGAAAGTCTCCCGGACCTCATCGCCGGGCCCGACCGGCACCGCGTGGATCTTCTGAACTCTGAAAATAAAGCTGCCCTGCTGTCGGCGCTGCAACGATTGCACGCCGGCAATTGCGAAGGACTGGCTGATCTCGATTGGACCGATCAGATGCGTGTTTCCGATATTTTGAAAACCAAGGGTTCGGCCGTGAAAACGATCGAGCCGAACGCGACGCTGCGGGCCCTGGCGCACAGTTTCCGTAAAGAATCTGTGGGTGCCATGCTCGTGCTCGATGCCGAAAGGCGTCTGCTGGGCATCGTTTCGGAGCGCGATCTTGCTCGCGCTATCGATGATTTCGGCACCGGCTTGCCGGAAATGCGCGTGTCCGACCTCATGACGCGCTCGGTCGTGACCTGTGCTCCCGAAGATAGCGTTGCGATCGTCGCCAACGTCATGACGCAGCGGCGCATCCGGCATTTGCCGGTGGTCGTGAACGGCATCGTCGTCGGCCTCATCAGTATCGGTGACGTTCTCAAGCACCGTCTGGATGAGGTGCAACTCGAGGCCGACGTATTGAGAGACGTGGCACGCGCCCGCCGTTGACCAGCCGCGCCGGGTCTTGAAGCAGACCAGTTTGCTGCAAGCTCCGCATGGCAAGCATGGCGCATGCTGGACCAGAGCTATCTTGACGCCATTAAAAAATTCGAAGGCTTTTCTGCCGAAGCCCGCTGGGACTACGCGCAGAATTCGAACGGCTATGGCACGCGCGCGCGTTACGCGGGCGAAGTCATCGACAAGGCGGAAGCCGATCGCCGCTTCGCCGGAGAGATCCAGAAAGCCGCCGATTTCGTCGATCGGTTCGCACCGGGATTGGACGACGGCAGCCGCGCGGCTCTGACGTCGTTGACCTACAACGCGGGAACGGCCTGGACGCAGAGCGGCCTCGGTGACGCCGTCTCGAACGGCGACATGAACAAGGCGCGCTCGCTTTTCCTACAATATCACAAGGCCGGAGGCGAAGCGCTCGACGGCCTCGTTCAGCGCCGTCTGCAGGAAGTCGCCTGGTTCGGTTCGGGAGCGCCGGCGGCGCAATCGCAATCGACGTCGGTCGTCGCGATGGCGCAACAGCCGAACTCGGCTCCGCCGATGGAGATCGAAAGCCCCGTCGCGCCACAGACGGCAGCATCACATCCGAGAAGCGTCGTTCGTCTGGCCGACAGCAGTTCGGAACCGCGCTCGTCGTCAGGTCGCGCCTTCGCCGATCTGGGTAGCGATCCCGCGTTGCTGGCGCTGCTCGCTCATATCGGAAAAAGCCAGCCGACGCGCGAGGCCGACGATAAGCGCGCTGAGCCTCGGACCGAGCCGCAAGCCGTCTGATTGCGGCAAGCAGACCGCTAGTGCGCCGCCCACTGCACAATCAGGGCGACCAGCCAGAGCAGCGCGGCAGCGATACCCGCGAGGCCTAGCGGCGAGACGCGGCTGACCAACGCCAACACGGATGCCGCGCCGCCGAAAGCGCCTAGATTTTCTTGCGCCGCGCGAGATCGTTCGGCGGCGGATGCCGCTTGCCGCTGTACGAACGCTTGCAGATCCGCCGAGACGACGGAGGGCATCGCCTGCATGCGCACTTGATCGTTGCCTGTCATCGGCTCCGGCAAGCCCGCGTCGTCGCTACGAACGAACCCGTCCGTGGCATACCGGGTCGCGGCGAGCTTGGAAGCCGTGGCGTCGCCATCCGCCGGGCTTTGGGGTTTCGACTGGGAAGCGGCAGCGCTCTCCGCGGCATGCAACTGCTCGTCGAGGAGCGTCAGCAGAACCGCGGTAACGGCCTTGTTCTCGGTGTTGATCGGAGGGGCTTTCGGTTGCGCCGCCGTTGTCGAGGTTTCCGCTGGTGGACCGTCTCGCCGGCGTAGAAGCTCGCGCTCGCCGTTCATCAAGGCGCTGTTGGCGAGCAGCCGGCCGACGGCCTCTGGATTGTTCGCCATCCGTGGTCCACCTCAAAGTCTGCCTGCGTCGCAATCCTTACCGAGATGGCGGAGCATTCGCGCGCGGGTTCGACAGGGTTTGAGCGAGAAACGCAAAAACATCCTCGACGGGGGTTTCGTTGAGATCCTGCTTCAACGCATCGTAGACGCGCGGCACGGTTTCGAGCGCCCGGTCGAGCGTCAGGTCGCTGCCGGGCCGATACCCGCCGATAGCGCGGAGATCGCGCGTATCTTCGAAACGGGAAATGCTCTCGATCAGCTGTGTCGTGAACTGCGATTGCTGTTTCGTTCGGATTTTCGGCGCGAGCCGCGACAGCGACGCCAGCGGATCGACGGCCGGCAATCGGCCCTGGCTCGCAATGCTCCGCTCCAGCACGATGTGCCCATCGAGAATTCCGCGCGCCGCGTCCGCGATCGGATCATTGTGGTCGTCGCCGTCGACGAGAACCGAAAGAACGGCCGTGATCGTGCCCGCGCCCTCTTCGCCGGTTCCGGCGCGCTCCAATAGTCGGGGCAGCGCACTGAAAACGCTCGGCGGATAGCCGCGTGCGACGGGCGGTTCATCGGACGCGAGCGCCAATTCGCGCATGGCGTGCGCGTAGCGCGTCAGTGAGTCGATGATCAACAGCACGTTCTTGCCCTGATCGCGATAGTACTCCGCGATGCACATGGCGGCGGCGGGCGCCAGGCGGCGCATCATCGGGCTTTCGTCCGAGGTCGCGACGACGGACACGACGCGATCGCGCGAGGCGCTGAGCGTATCGTCGAGAAAATCGCGAACCTCGCGACTACGTTCGCCGACGAGCGCGAGAACGGTCACGTCGCTCGAAGGGGCGCGGCTGAGCATGGCAAGCAACGTCGATTTGCCGACGCCGGAACCGGCGAAGATGCCGATGCGCTGGCCCGCGCAAATCGGCGTGAAGAGGTCGATCGCCTTGACGCCAGTTTTCAACTGTTCGCCGAGGCGGCTCCGGCGCATCGCGGCCGGCGGGCTGCCCTGAATCGGAACGGCGCGATCGCCCGCGATGAGCGGCCCCTGATCATCGATGGGATGCCCAAGCGCGTTCAGCGTCCGCCCGAGCCACGACTCGTGTGGCGACAACGTCAGCTGGCCCGACAGTGCCGTGACGGACGCGCCGAGCTCGATCCTGTGATCGGCGATGAACGGGGTGACGTTGATGACCTGCGCTTCGATGCTCGCAACCTCGGCCAGTACCGATCCGCCAATGCCTGCGATCGAGACAGCGTCGCCGATGGAGACGAATTTCGACAGCCCGGTCACGACGATATACGTGGGGCTGATGCGCGCGACCCGTCCCGAAATCCGATGCGCCGGCCGTCGCGCCGCCGCAAGCGCCAGCATGGCGTCGAGCCGGTCGAACGCGGACGCCGAAGCTGCTGCTGTCACGGGCGAAGCCTATGGATCATTAAGAGCCCGCGATCGTCTTCAGCGAATCCTGCAACGAGGATTCCGTTTCGCGCAGCACGTTGCTGACGGCGTCGAAGCTCCGTTGCAGCGTCGTCAAATGCGTCATTTCGAGAATGGGATTGACGTTCGACTTCTCGACGTACCCCTGCACGACGCCCGTTCGCAAAAAGTCGATCTCCGGCACTGCAGCCTGATCGGTGATGACGGACGCGCCGTGGCCGCGCGTCAGGTTTGCGCCCTGCGGCATGCGATAAAGTCCGAATGCGCCGAGGTTATTGCCGTCCTGTACGATCGTACCGGCTTTGTTGATCGTGATGCGCCCCCCGTCAGGATCGAGCTGCACTGGCGAACCGCCCGCGTCGAGGAACGGATCGCCCGACAGGTTGGTCAGAACGCCGTCGGCGCGCATCTGCATGCGTCCGTCGCGCGTGTACGCCGGGCCGGTCGGCGTCTGTATCGCAAGCCAGGCATCGCCCCTGACGGCGATGTCCAGGGGATTATCGGTCTGGGTTATCTCGCCGCCCTCGGTCGAAAGATGGGTTCTGCCCTGGGAAACGAAGCTGACGGCCGTCTGCCCGGATTTCGAGAGCACCTCTTCGAACGACATTTGTTCCGCCCGATATCCGGCCGTCCCGGCGTTCGCGACGTTGTTGGCGACGGTGTCGAGCCGGCGCTGCAGCGCAAGTTGCGCGGAAAGCCCGACGTAAATGTTCGATTGCATGGCTCGTTGGTCTCGCGGGCGCTGTTCGGACATCGAGAGTTCGGTCCGCCGAAATTAGGGATGCGAGCTTGTGGGGGCCTGACGCCGATGTGAGCCTTAACGCCGCGCAGGCGGCCGGGTAAGTCCCGCGCAAGGCGAAGCGCCACTTATGGGATATCCGAACGAATCTCTTGAGGGTGCCCGCGTGACAATCCTGATCGGCCTATTCATCACCCTGGCGTGCATGTTGGGTGGCTTCACGGCCATGGGCGGGCACGTCATGGTCATCTGGCAGCCCTGGGAATACGTCATCATCTGCGGCGCCGCGCTCGGCACGTTCGTCGTCGCAAACCCCATGAAAACAATCAAAGATTGCGGAACAGCAACCACTCAGGCGTTCCGCAACGACGTGCCGACGATGGACGAGCACATCGAGCTGCTGTCGCTGCTCTTTTTCATGATGCGCGAGCTGCGCGACAAGTCGCGGGCCGAGATGGAAATGATCATCGACGCGCCGCAGGATTCGGAAGTCTTCAAGCGCTCGCCGAGCGTCACCGCCAACGACGAACTGACGACATTCATCTGCGACTACTTCCGCTTGATCATCATGGGCAATGCCCGCACCCACGAGATCGAATCGTTGATGGACGAAGAGATCGAGACAGCGCGCCACGACAAGCTCAAGGCCTATCACGCGCTCGTCGCGGTCGGTGACGGCCTCCCGGCTCTCGGCATCATCGCCGCCGTGCTCGGTGTTGTGAAGGCCATGGGGGCGATCGACCAGTCGCCGGAGATTTTGGGCCACCTCATCGCCTCGGCCTTGGTTGGCACGTTCGCAGGCATCTTCTTCTCTTATGCGGTCGTCGGCCCCCTCGCCACGAAGGTCAAGATCGTGCGCGAAAAGCGGCTGCGGTCCTACGTGATCGTCAAACAATCGCTGCTGGCGTTCATGAACGGCGCCATGCCGCAAGTCGCGATCGAGCATGGTCGCAAGGCCATCTCAGCTTACGAGCGGCCGACCATCAACGAGGTCGAGGCGGCGACGATCAGCGGCGGAGCCCGGCCGGGCGAAAGCAAAAAGGCAGCCTGATGATGTCGCGCAGCGCCCTTCCGAGTTCGAAGCCGTCGCTGCCGGCTCAGCGTAACCGCGATCGATCAAAAGGACGGGTCGTACCGTGACGGTTGACGCACCCTCCGAGCTGATGGCGGCACAAAAATCGCTGGAGCGCGCCCTGTCGGCTGGGCAAAATCGGCCGGATCGGCTCCCCGGATTGCAAACGATATTCGGTCAGTTGCCGCGTGTGATGGTCGAAGAACTCGGCAGCGTTTCTTCGTTTCCGGTGAAGGCGCGCCTGCTCGACCTATCCGCCTCGACCATCGGGGAAAGCTGCAATCTACCGCCGAACACGTATGCCGGCGTTGTCCGGGCGGAGCGCTGGCGGAACTGGCTGTATTTCATTTCCGATCCGACGCTCACCGCGCTTTTTGTCGAATCGGCGCTGGGGTGCGAAGGACTCCCCCCCACCGGGCTCACCGAACGCCGCCTGACAAAGACCGACGCCAATATTCTCCGCGTCATGTTCCGGCGCGTCACGCGCGCCCTCTCGCATGCATTTTCTATCCTCGTCGATGTGCAACTCGACCTTGGCGATGTCGTCGACAAGATCGAACTCGAGCCACAACTCAGCACATCGTCGCCCGTCATCTCGGCGCGCTTGGCGATCGAATACTTCGGGCAAACCGGAATTTTGACCATCGTCATTCCGCAGGCCGCGATCGAGCCTGTCCGCGATTTGTTGGCCGTCGCTTCCGCGGGAGAAGCCGTTGGCGCCGCGCCGCCGTCGGCGCGGGCATATGACGACACGTCGTGGTCTAAGCAACTTTCGGAAGAGATCGCGCGTGCCTTCATCGGCCTCAACGGCATTCTTGAAGAGCGGCCGATCTCGCTTGGCGAAGTCCAGCGCTTTGCCGTTGGGTCCGTCGTCGAGTTGACGAGCACGTCCTTGGCGCGCGTCCGCCTCGACGCGGATGAAATCCCGCTGTTCTGGTGTGAATTGGGCAAGCGCGACGGCACGCTGACGTTACGGATCGAAGACGATTTCGATCAGAACAAAGAGACGATCGACGAATTCTACGGCCTCTAGATGTGCACATGGCACAAGGCTGCGGCAGGGTTGAGCGGTAATTATCGCGAATTGGGCGACTAGCGAATCGAAGGCACAGGGCAATGGCGGCGAGCGACATGGACGAAACGGAGCACGGGGGCGAGCCCGCCGTACAAGACTTCGATCAGCCCTTTGCCGGCATGGCCGCGACCGGTTTTGGCGACGGCGAAAGCTCGTCGGGCTTCCCGGACATCATGCCTGCCGATTCGGAAGCGGGTGGCATCGAAGAGCCGCAGATCGAAGCCGACAACAGCGCCATGATCGCGGGGCTGCCCGTGATGATGAAGGTCGTGCTCGGCTCGGCGAAGATGCCCGTCGCGACGCTCGCGAAGCTCGCCAAGGGTTCGGTCGTCAAGCTCGACAAGATGGTCGGCGATCCGGTCGACATTCTCGTCAACGGGCATCTGATTGCGCGCGGCGAAGTCGTCATCCTCAATGAGGCATCATCGCGCTTCGGCGTCGTGCTGACGCAAGTCGGCAAGATCACGCCGGGCAAGTAGGCAAAACGCATGATGCCGCGAGACGCCGGACCCGATTCGCAAAATCCCTCTCGTCCGCTGACGGGTGCGGAGAAAGTCGGCGTACTTCTGCTCGCGCTCGGCAAGGAGCGGGCGAGTGGTCTCCTCAAAAAATTCAACCCGGAAGAGCTGAACATCATCGTTCGCTCGACCGAGGTGATGCCGACGATCTCGGCTTCGGAACTGGAAAAGATCGTCGAGGAATTCGAAAGCCAGCTCGGCCTTGGAACGCCGTTCGTCGGACGCCCCGAAGACGTCAAGCGACTCGTGACGGATGTCATCACCGAAAACAAATCGTCACTCGATGCCGACTCATTCGTAGCGCATCAGGATATCTGGGCGCGATTTGCGGGACTTCCCGACGATATCCTGCACGGCTACATGAGGGCGCAGTCGCCGCAGGTCGCGGCCTATTATCTGGATCGCCTCGGTAGCGAGCGCGCCTCCGGCATCCTGAAAAGTTTTTCGCCTGCCGAGCGCAACGATTTGATGAATCGCATTCTCGGGCTGGGACAGGTCGCGCCGCAAGTTATCGAAGCCCTCGAGACGTCGCTGCATGCGGAGCTGTTCGACAACGATCGCCGCTCGTCGGACAAGCATCTGACCATGGCCGGTATCCTGAACAACATGGACAAGGATGAGTCGGCAGCCATCCTGCAATATCTGACGTCGATTAAGCCGAAAGACGCCGAAGCCATCCGCAAGATGCTCTTCAAATTCGAAGATCTCATCATGCTGCCCGCGCGCGCCATGACGGTGTTGATGGACGGCATTCCGGTTGAGCGGACTGTGATCGCGCTGCAGGGCGCCGACTCCGAGCTTCAGAACAAAGTCTTGGCCGCGCTGTCGCCGCGTGCGCGCCGCATGGCCGAAGCGGAATTGCAGAGCCCTGCCAACGTGGCCGCGCGCGATATTGCGGAAGCGCGTCGCGCAATCGTCGATTCCGTTCTGCGCCTTTCGGCGGAAGGCAACATCGAAGTTCCGTCTCAGGACGCCGCCTAACGCGGTAGCGGCAGGATCTTCCCGTGTCCGAACAGGATCAACAAAGCCGGACAGAGGAAGCAACCGATAAAAAGCTTCTGGATGCGCGCAACGATGGCAACGTGCCGTCATCGCGCGAGGTCCCGAACTTCCTGTATCTGATGGCGGCGCTGCTCGTGATCGCCGTCCTCGGACAAACCTTCGCAAGCCATCTCGGCAGCCTGCTCGTCGGCTTGCTCGCGAACGCCGGCTCGATTCGCCTCGGAAACGGCGGCGATGTGATGCTGCTGTTCGACGTCGTCGGCAAAGCGGCGGCTGTCGTCACCGCGCCGATCATTCTGGCATTCGGCGCAGCGGGCGTGATTGCATCCGTGGCGCAGAATCCGCCCATTCCGATCGCCAAACGGGTCATTCCCGACATCTCGCGCCTGTCGCCGGCCAAGGGCCTGAAGCGGATGTTCAGTCTTTCCGGGCTTTTCGAGTTCCTGAAGCTGTCGCTCCGGCTCGTCGTCGTCGTCGTCACCAGCGTCGCGATCCTGATGTATATGTGGCACGATTTCACGAATTCGATCTGGAACGATCCGTCTGCGATTCTGACGCTGTCGCAGAAAAGCGTCGTCGCGCTTCTGATCTCCCTTGCGCTCATGTCGTTCACGCTGCTGATTTTCGACCTGCCGGTCGCGCACGTGCTCTGGCGGCGCTCGTTGCGCATGGCGCGGCAGGAAATCAAGGACGAGCAGAAGCAGATGGAAGGCGATCCGCTGATGAAGGCGCGGCGCCGCTCCATCGCCAAAGCCCGCTCGCGTCAGCGCATGTTGAAAGGCGTGTCGAAGGCGACCATCGTGATCGCCAACCCGACCCACTTCGCCGTCGCGCTGCGTTATGTGCGCTCCGAGGGCGGCGCGCCGCGCGTCGTCGCCAAGGGACAGGACCTGATCGCGCTGAAAATCCGCCGGATCGCCGAAGAAAATGCGATTCCGGTCATCGAAGACAAGGCTCTCGCAAGGTCCCTCTATGCAAAAGTAGAGGTAGATCAAATGATCCCTGCCGAGTTCTACCGTGCCATCGCGGAAATCCTGATCCGCCTGCAGGCCCGGCGAAATCGCCAGAACCCTGTCCGCACCTGAAGGGCGCCCGTCGATGATACAAAAGGTTCGCGTCGATCACTCTTTCGAACGTGAGCGAATTCTGGGCGATAGCGTTCGCAGCGTCGCCGCCGATTTGCGGATGATCGACCTGCCCGACATCGTCACGTTCCTGAAATCCGGCCAGATCGGATGCGTCAGCGCGCTGGTTCAGGCCTCGATCGAGCTGTCTTTCAAGCCCGAAACACTGAAATTCGGCTACTCGGGGGACGTCTATCTCGACTGGGGTGACGAGCCGCGCGTTTCATTCGACATGGAGTTCCACCATCAGGCCATCCATGTCTATTTCCGCTTGCTGCTCGAAGCGGAAGAAGCCGGCGTCGAAATTACCTACATCTCGTTCGATGGCGAATCGCTGGCGCCTGACCAGAACACCACGCGCCTGCACGAAGCGCTCGGCGAAGCCCGTCTGAACTGAAATATCAGCCGACGGCGTGTGCCTCCGCACACGTTCGCCGGCATCTGTTCAGGCCGACGCAAGCTGGCGCATGCAAACAAGGGTAGAGCCATATCGAGGATCGCCCAATGCAGCCGCTGCAACTCTTTGACCTGGCGTTTCGCCAAAACGAGTGGCTAGCACAGCGCCAGTCGGTGATTTCCCAGAACGTCGCGAACGCCAACACGCCGGGATACAAAGCGCGCGACGTCGAAAGCTTCGAGGACGCGATGCGTAAAGCCGTCCCGATGGCGGTCACCAATCCGGATCACTTCTCACCCGCAGGCGATGGCCTCGTTCAGGCCCGCGACAACGATCCGAACCAGGCCGAGGTTCTCGTGTCCGGCAACGACGTCAGTCTGGAGCAGGAATTCTTGAAGTCGGGCGAGGTGATGCGCGGCTACAGCATGAACACGCAGATCATGAGGACATTCTCCGGCATGCTGCGCTCGGTTACGAAGGGCTGAAGATGAGCGATCCTCTCATCGCATCGACGAGATCCGCGGCCTCCGGGCTCTTCGCGCAGTCGTCGCGCATGCGGGTCGTCTCGGAAAATATCGCGAACGCATCGACCACCGGCAAGACGCCCGGCGCCGATCCGTATCAGCGCAAGACGATCAGCTTTCAGAGCGTGATGGACGAGAACGCCGGAGCCGACCTCGTTCAGGTCGACAAGATCTCGCACGACGAAACGCCGTTCGAAACGCAATACATGCCCGGCAATGCCGCCGCCGACAGCAATGGCATGGTCAAGATGCCGAACGTCAACATGCTGGTCGAGCTTGCCGACATGCGCGAAGCCTCGCGCTCGTACACGGCGAACACGCAGGTCATCAAACAGGTTCGCGAACTCGTTTCCATGACCATCGATCTGATGAGGTCGACATGAGCTTATCGATTGCGATGCTGTCACCTGAGATCAGTCGTATCGGCGGCGCTGCGCCGACGACCACGCCGGCAATCACCCCGCCCGCATCCGCCGGTTCTGTGCCCCAGGCCAGTTTCGCCGACACGCTTGCGTCAATGGCGACTGATGCGATTTCGACGATCAAGGCCGGCGAGACGACGGCAACGGCCGGCATGAAAGGCCAGGCCTCGCTGCAGCAGGTCGTGCAGGCCGTCATGATGGCCGAGCAGACGCTTCAAACGGTAGTGGCGGTTCGCGACAAAGTCGTCGGCGCGTACCAGGAAATCAGCCGAATGCAGATCTGAGGACGTAATCGATGAGAGCGCTTTCAATTGCCGCAACCGGCATGTCGGCACAGCAGACGAACGTCGAAGTGATCGCCAACAACGTCGCGAACATCAACACGACGGGCTTCAAGCGCGCGCGCGCCGAGTTCACTGATCTTCTTTACCAGACCGATCGCGCCGCCGGCACGTTGGCGCGCGACGACGATACCATGATCCCCGAAGGCAACCAGATCGGCCTCGGCGTGCGGACCGTCGCGATCCGTCACCTTTCGATGCAGGGCGCGCTCGCGCCGACCAGCAACAAGCTTGACTTGGCGCTCGACGGCAGAGGCTATTTTCAGGTTCAGGGCGAAAACAACGAGATCCTCTACACCCGCGCCGGCGCTTTCAATAAAGATGCGAACGGTCAGCTCGTGACGCTCGAGGGGAACGTCGTCATTCCCAACATCACGATTCCTTCCACCGCAACGGACGTTCAGATCAATGCGTCCGGACAAGTGTACGCGATCATCGGCGCGACGGGGCAGCAACAGCTTCTCGGTCAGTTGAGCATCGCTAACTTCGCGAACGAGACGGGTCTCGATGCCCTCGGCGGCAACCTGTTCCGCGAAAACCAGGCGTCGGGCGCCGCCGTGATCGGCAATCCTGGCGATTCCGGATTTGCGAAAATTCACCAGGGCTATCTCGAAAGCTCGAACGTCGATCCGGTGAAGGAAATCACCGAGCTGATCGCGGCGCAGCGCGCTTATGAGATGAACTCGAAAGTCATCAGCGCTGCCGACGACATGTTCAGCACCATCACGAAGAACATGCCATGATGAAATCTCTCGCGCTCGGCACGCTTTTCGTATTGGGACTCGCTGGCGCGGCATCCGCCGACGATGCCCTGCGCACGGTCTTCGTGCCCAACAACGTCATCTATCCCGGCGACATGATCACGGCCGACGCGCTCGTCCAACGCCAAGTCCGCGTCAGCTCCGGCAATATGGCCGTCTTCGGTGAGAATCCGAAAGACCTGATCGGCAAGATGGCGCGCCGCACCCTGCTGCGAAACGAATACGTGCCCCGCTCCGCCGTGCGCGAGCAGGACGCCGTTCTGCAAGGCAAGCCGTACAAGGTCATTTACAATTCGGAATCGCTCTCGATCGTGGGCGAAGGTATCGCGCAAAAGGCCGGCGCGGTCGGAGACATCATTTCGGTGCGCAATACCGCAACCGGCGTGATGTTCAAGGCACGTGTGCAGGCGGATCAAACGCTGGCGGTCGACGAGCAATGAGAATTTGCGTCGCATTGCTGCTGTTCATTCTCGGCGCGGGCTCGGCCGCTGCCGCGACGCGTATCAAGGACATCACCGACGTCAAAGGCATCCGCACCAACCAGCTCGTCGGTTACGGCCTCGTCGTCGGATTGAACGGAACAGGCGACACGCTCCGCAACTCGCCGTTCACGCAGCAATCGGTCCAGGCGATGCTCGATCGCATGGGCGTCAATATCCGTGGCTCGCAATATGAGCCGCGCACGCGCAACGTCGCCGCCGTGATGGTGACGGCCGAACTGCCCCCATTCGCGAGCAAAGGCTCGCGCTTCGACGTCACCGTATCGTCGATGGGCGACGCGAAATCGCTTGCGGGCGGGTCTCTGATTTTGACGTCGCTCTCGGGCGCCGATCAGGTGATCTACGCCGCGGCACAAGGTCAGATCACGATCTCCGGCTATCTTGCGAAAGGTGCCGCCGAAAGCATAACATCGGGCATTCCGACTCGCGGACGCATCCCGAACGGCGCCATCGTCGAACAGAACGCGCCGGGAATGCCCGTCGAGGGGATGCCGCTGGTTCTCGAATTGCGCAATCCGGATTTCACGACCGCGATCCGCATTCAGGATGCGATCAATTCCTTCGCCGGCCAGCGTTACGGCATGAAAGTCGCCAGGGCTGAAGACTTCCAAAGCATCACGCTCAGCCGCCCACGCGGTCTATCGGCGACGCGTCTGTTTGCGGAAATCGGCGAGATCACCGTCGATCCCGATCAGACGGCACGCGTCGTCATCGACGAAAGAACGGGCACGATCGTTATCGGCAGCGAGGTGCGCATTTCGACCGTGGCTGTGGCGCATGGCAACATCACCGTGCGCGTGAAGGAGCAGCCAAGGGTTTCGCAACCGCTGCCGTTCTCGAACGGGGAGACGGTGACGGTTCCCGACACCGAGGTGGATGTCCATGAAGCCGGTGGCAGTATCGAAACCTTGCGTGGCGCAAGCCTGCGAGAGCTCGTCTCGGCGCTCAATCGCATGGGTCTGAAGCCCATCGGCATCATTGCGATCCTCCAGGCGATGAAGACGTCAGGCGCGTTGCAGGCGGAGCTGGTGGTGCAATGACGACGTCTGAGCATCATCTGTCCAACTCGTCGCGCGTAGAGTGGTATCGCGCCATCGTGTCGGTTTTTGTGCTCGCACTTTTTTTCGCCACCCCCGTCATGGCTTCGGAAGACTCCAAAGGTGACAAGGATAGACAGGCGGCCGACTCGCTGCCGTTGCCGCCGGTCACGCCGCAGCAGTTGAGCCCTGCGGAGCAATACTGCTCGAGCGTCGTCGATGCGACAGCCGCCGCGCAGATCGCGCAGCAGACCAGCAATCTCGAAAAGGCGAGCAAGGAGCTTGCCGGTCGCGTCGCCATTCTCGATGCCAAGACGACAGAGCTGAAAAGCTGGGTCAAAAAGCGCGAAGAATTCACGGCGAAAGCAACCACCGCGCTCCTCGACATCTACAGCAAGATGAAGCCGGACGCGGCGGCGCATCAGCTGACTGAAATGAATGAACTGACCGCTGCTGCGATCACCGCCAAGCTTTCACCAAAGGTCAGCAGCCTCATTTTGGCGGAAATGGATACGGCGAAAGCCTCGCGCCTTATGGCGATTATTGCCGGTGCGAGCGAGGTCGCGGCGAAGCTGGAGTCGATGGCCAATGCGCAGCATAAATAGGCCAAGACCGAGCGCGCTCTGGGTGACGTGCCTGGCGCTTTTGCTGCCGGCCTGCGCACTGGACCAGTTGAAAGAGGTCAGCCGCGAGCCGGTCATGTCTCCGGTCGGAAGCGGCTTGCTGCCGGAACGTCTGCCGCATGTTCAGCTCCCCGTGACGAAGGCCGCGTATACCTCCGGCAATTCGACGTGGCGCGATTCCGGTGCCGATCTTTTCCGCGATGCGCGCGCCTTCAAGAACGGCGACGTCGTCACCGTCAAAGTCCAGATCAAGGATCAGGCGACGCTCGGCAACACGCTCAATCGCAAACGCGATTCAAGCGTCGGCCTCACGTCCTCGCTCGACTATGATCTCGGCTTCGGCGGCGCGGGCGGTTCCGGTTCCGGCAGCTTGAACGGCAATCTCGATCGCACGACATCGACGGATTCAAAGGGCGGCATCACGCGGTCGGAAAATATCAACCTGCTCGTCGCCGCCGTCGTCAGCGAAGTTCTGCCCAACGGCAATCTGGTCATCAGCGGCACGCAGGAAGTCCGCGTCAACTTTGAGGTTCGAGTCTTGAGCGTCGCGGGCATCATCCGGCCGCGCGATATCTCGACGGACAACCAGATTTCCTACGACAAGATCGCCGAAGCGCGTGTGTCCTACGGTGGCCGCGGTCGCGTGATGGAGGTTCAGCAGCCAGCTTACGGCCAGCAGATCCTCGACATCATAGCGCCGTTCTAGGATCGGGTCGGCATGGCGCAGGCGCTCGTACCAAGCAATGGATCTGCTCCGAGCGCCGCGCCGAGCACGGGCGACCTCGTCAAATCCATGATCGCCGCGGTTGTTCTCGGGATCGCCGGCGGCGGCGCTTTTGGATATTTCGCTGTTCCGGTCGGCCCTGCGCCGGCGCCTGTCGAAGAAGCAAAGCCTGCGAGCGTCGCGCCTGAAGCGCCGTCGGCCGGACGGTTCCCGAGCGATGCGCTGGAAATCTCGATCCCTTCGATCATTGTCGACTTGAGCGGCGAACCGAAGTCGCGAGTCCGCCTGGACGTTTCGATTGTCGCCGTGCATGGCACATCCGAAGCCAGTGTGCTGAAGAACGAGGTTCGCGAGGATATCATCGCCTACCTCAAGGGGCTGACGGTCGCGGACATCCAGGGCGTCAGGGGCCTGCAGAACTTGCGCGAGCAACTTGAAGACCGCGCGAAGATCCGTGGTCGCGGCGCGATCCTGGGATTGCTGATCGGCGGGTTCGTGATCGAATGAGCAAGCGACTGTTCCTGCTGGCGCTCATTCTCTTGGCCGTGATGCCGACGGCGGCGCTCGCCCAGACCATCGACCTCAACACGCTGTTCCCGGCGGGCGACGCATCGGTCTCCGGACGTATCGTGCAGTTGCTGGTCGTGATGACCGTGCTGTCGGTTGCGCCCGGTCTGCTGATGATGGTGACGTCGTTCGCACGGTTCGTGATCGCGCTGTCATTCCTCCGCTCGGGCCTCGGGCTTCAGACGACGCCGAGCAATATGATTCTGGTCAGCCTTGCGCTGTTCATGACCATGTTCGTCATGGCGCCGACGTTCCAGGCGGCCTGGGACAACGGCGTCAAGCCGATGGTCGAGAACAAGATCAGCCAGGAAGAGGGCTACCAGCGGACGACCGAGCCGTTCCGCGCCTTCATGAAGGCGAACGTCCGCGAAAAGGACATCGCAATTTTTCAGGACCTGTCGGCAGAGCGCTTCGGCGAGGCGAACAAAGCCGGCCCCGACGACCTTCGCGTCCTCATCCCGGCGTTCATGGTCTCGGAGCTTCGCCGCGGCTTCGAAATCGGCTTCCTGGTGACGCTGCCGTTTCTGGTCATCGATCTTGTGGTGGCAACGATCATGACGTCGATGGGCATGATGATGATGCCGCCCACTGTGGTGTCGCTACCACTCAAGATATTGTTCTTCGTTCTTGTCGACGGCTGGAGCTTGCTCGTCGGAGCGCTCGTCAAATCCTTCATATAAAGCCGGTGACGTTTCCGCGCGTCCATTGTGCCTGGGCTTCACAATAGTTTCGCCCGGCGGTCCGCTGGTAACCATTAAGAAATAACTCTCCGGTAATTCATTGGCCCATGACAGAGTGGTCGAGTCAAACCACAGGCATGAAGCCGATCTGCCAAGCCGGCAAACCCGGTATGTCCCCAGTAACGCGCATATTAAGTGCCGAGTAGAAGGACAAGGGACATGGGCATGAATAGCATTAACACGAACGTCGCAGCGATGACCGCGCTGCAGTCGCTGCAGCAGACGTCGAAAGACATGTTGACCACGCAGAGCCGCATTTCGACGGGCTTGCGCGTTGCTTCGGCTTCCGACAACGCCGCTTATTGGTCGATCGCGACCTCGATGCGCTCCGACAACGCCGCTCTTTCGACGGTTCAGGACGCGCTCGGCCTCGGCAAGGGCACCGTCAACGTCGCCTATACGGCGATGAACAGCAGCATCGATCTCGTCTCGCAGATGAAGCAGAAGCTTGCTGCAGCTCTCGGACCGGGCGTCGATCGCAGCAAGATCCAGTCGGACATCACGGAACTCCAGAACCAGCTCAAGGGCGTTGCCGATTCGGCAAGCTTCTCTGGTGAGAACTGGCTCTCGGTCGACTCGTCGGCCACCGGCTACAACGCGACGAAATCGATCGTTTCGTCGTTCACGCGCAACTCGAGCGGCGCAGTTTCGATCGGCTACATCACGGTCGATACGTCGAAAGCCGTTCTGTTCGACGCCGGCACCGGCACGGGCGCTGGCGGCATCCTCGACTCGCAGCGCGACTCGGCCGGCGCCGTTGTCTCGACGGGCGGCACGTCGATCATGAACATCGACATCAGCTCGCTGGACAACAGCGCTACCGACCAGGCGACGCTCTCGGGCTACGTCCAGGCGGTTTCCAAGGCACTCGACGAGATGACCTCGGCAGCCACCGGCCTCGGCGCCAACCAGACGCGTATCAATCTGCAGAGCGACTTCGTGTCGACGCTGCGCGATTCGATCACGACGGGCGTCTCGCAGCTCGTTGACGCTGACATGAACGAAGAATCGACGAGACTTCAGGCCCTGCAGGTTAAGCAGCAGCTCGGCGTCCAGGCGCTCAGCATCGCCAACCAGTCGAGCCAGAACATCCTCTCGCTCTTCCGCGGCTGATGAATAAGGATCGGCGCTGAGGCGCCGAACCTATCTCACGTCCCTTCTATCGAGACGGGTCGCCGGTCAGCGCCTTGGTTGCCTTTGCAGCCGTGGCGAGGACTTGGCGGCCCGTCACCTTTACACAAGGTTCGCTCTCTACCGTCGGCTTGGAACCATGCCGGTAGGGTCCGAAAGATGGATTGGCGCCAATTCCAGAATCTATACAGCAGTCTCAAAGGTTTGGGACGGCAGCGCCTTATGGCGCTTGGCGCGGCGGGTTTTCTCGTCTTCGCGCTGATCTCGATCGGCAGCTACTTCGCGTCGCGCTCGAGCTTCGAGACACTTTACGTGGGCCTGACGCCGCCTGACATTTCCAGCATGGGTCGTGAGCTGGCGCAGGCCGGTATCCCGTTCGAAGCCAGTCTCGACGGAACCAAGCTCGGCGTTGCGGTCGGGCAAGCCGAGCAGGCGCGCGCCCTGCTCGCGGAAAAGGGTCTGCCTGGAAGCCCGAATGCGGGCTACGAGCTGTTCGACAAGCTCGGAGCGCTGGGTCTCACCTCGTTCATGCAGGAAGTGACGCGCGTGCGCGCCCTTGAGGGCGAGCTTTCGCGCACGATCCAATATTTGAAAGGCATCCGCGCCGCTCGCGTCCATCTCTATCTACCGGACCAGAACGGTCTGAGGACGAAAAAGCAGACTCCAACGGCGTCCGTCGTCATCAAGACCGATGTCGCGAGCGATGCCACGGCGGCGCCCGCCATCAAGCATCTTATCGCTGCCGCCATTCCCGATATGAAACCGGACGAAGTCCAGGTCATCGGCACCGACGGAACGTTGCTCGGTGGCAGCGGCAGCCCAAGCGGCGATGTCCCGGTCCAAATGCTCGATCTCGAGCGCACCATCTCGACGCAGGTGCAGGACAGCGTGCGCCGCGCCCTGTCGCCGTACCTCGGCATCGACAATTTCGAAGTCAGCGCAATCGCGCGCCTGAACATCGACAAGCACCAGACGACGGAAACGAAATACGACCCCGAGTCCAAAGTCGAACGCTCGACGCGCGTCATCAAGGAAGCGCAGAGCTCGACTGATGGCTCCGGCAGAACCGACGTCAGCGTCGAGCAGAATATTCCGAACGAAGCACCGACGACGAAAGAGCAAAATAAGCGGGCGCAGGATCGGAAAGAGGAAACGACCAACTACGAGATCAGTTCGCACTCCGCCTCCACCACCAGCGAAGGCTACAAGGTCAACAACATCTCGCTCGCCGTCGTCGTCAACAAGAAGCGTATCGCTGAAATCATCGGCAAGGACGCCAAGACCGAAGACATCGAGAAGCAGGTTGCCGAGATTGAGAAAGTCGCGCTGTCCGCCGCTGGTCTCGACACCAAACGCGGCGATCGCATCAGCGTTGCGGCTGTCGAATTCGCGCAATCGCCCTTTGGCGATATCACGGCGCCCAGCACCGACTGGAGCGTGATGCTGATGGGTCTTGCCGGGACCGGAATCAAATCACTGACCATTCTCCTGATCGCCGCCATCGTTGTCTTCGCTGGATTCAAGCCCGCGATGCGGCTTTTGCTGACCGGAAGCGCGGCGACTGCCATCGAAGGCAATGGCGCGGTGGCGGCGCTCGCAGGACCGCCGATCGCGGATGCTGGCGGCGTCACAGCGCCTCTCGACATGCCGGAGATGGCATCGCCACTGCTTGAGCCTGGGGCCAATCCATTCGATTCCGATTTTGGCTCATCGGGCTTCGCGGGTGATGGAATGTCATTCGGCCGCTCGCTTGCGTTTGGTCCCGTCGAGAAGCTCGGTGCGATCATCGATCGTGATGAAGATCAGGCCACGGCCATCATGAAGCATTGGGTCAAGAACGGATGACCGCCAGGGTGCTCAGTCGGGCATTTCCAATGCTTTCGGACTTCGATCATCCGAATGCCGCTGCGGTGAAACCCGATCACGAAACGGAACTCAAGACTGCGTTTGAAGACGGCTATCAGCAGGGATTGTCCGAGGGCCGCGCCGAAGCGCAGGCGGATGCGGAAGTGAGGCTGGCGGAAGCGGAGACGCTGTTTCTCGAACGCCTCAACCTCGAACGCAACGGTTTCCGGCAGGAATGTGCCGACGTCCTTGCCGCCCGCTTGGATGGCGCCGTGAAGCTCATTGAGCGCGCGGTGGGCGAACGCGTCGCGACGCTGCTTCGTCCCTGGATCGTCGAACAACTGCGGAAGCGCGCCGTGCAAGAGCTCGAAGCAGCAATCACGCGGGCGCTCGTCGAAGGCGCCAAGGTCCATATCGAGGCTCCGGCGGAAATGCTGGAGCATCTGCGCAGCTCGCTGCCGAACGATGCGTTCCAGATCGGCTATTCGGAAAGCGCATCCTCCGACGTTCGCGCGCATATCGAGGACACCGTCATCGAAGCGAACATCGCCGCGTGGATTTCTGAGCTTGAGGCGGCGACATGAGCAACGGTCAGGAAGACGTTTCATCGCAACCGCTCGTCATCGTACGCCGCCGTCGCAGTCACGACGAAGAGCATCACGGCGGCGTCTGGAAGATCGCCTATGCCGACTTCATGACGGCCATGATGGCGTTCTTTCTCGTCATGTGGCTGATCAATGCCGCGGATAAAAAGACGATCGTGCAGGTCGCGGCTTATTTTAATCCGATGCGGCTGACGGATCGCTTCGAGGCGCCCAAGGGCCTCGAAGATCTGAACGAGATCGACGCGAAGCAGAACGAGGAAAAGTCCGAGAAGGGCTTGAGCCAGCATCCCGATCAAGCGCAGAAGCTCAGCGCGCCCAAGGCGAGCAAGGCGAACATCGGCGAGGCGATGGACGAAGAAGCGCAAAAGAGAAGCGCTTCCGCCGGCGGCAAGAGCGCGGAAGCGCAGAAGGAAGAAGCGCTCTTCGACAATCCAGGGCAGCTTCTGGACAAGCTTGCAGACGAAGCCAAGGCCAGCCAGTCCATGACGGCGGCAAGTCCGTTGGACAGCAGCATCAGCGATCCCTTTGATCGCGCCGATCGCCGGTCCGGAAAATCGTCAGCCGCCCAAAGGTCTGCATCGCAGCCCAATCCCGCGCCGGCGGCACCACCAGCGGCAACCGCGAAGGCGTCGCCGCCGCCATCTGGCGTGGAAGGCAAGGATGCCGCGAAGAATGCGCGCGCACTGGAGGCGCAAGATACGAAGCAGGCTGCCACCGCGCTCAATGCCAAAGACCAGAATCACGCAGCAAATGCGCCGAAACCATCAGATGCCGCTGACGTAGCCGACGAAGCAAAAGCCAAAAAGTTGCAGGACGACATCAGCAGTGCCTTGGCGAAAGGCTCCCGTGCTGCGCCCGAGATCGAGGTGAAGGCGACATCCGAAGGCTTGCTCGTCAGTTTGCTCGACGGCGCCGACTTCGGCATGTTCGAGGTCGGCTCCGCGAAGCCGCGTCCCGCGTTGGTTCTCGCCATGAGCAAGGTCGGTGACGTTCTGAAATCCTTACCGGGCAGCATCGTCGTCCGCGGGCACACCGATAGTCGCGCCTACAAGAACGGCAACTACGACAACTGGCGTCTTTCCGCGGCACGCGCGCAAATGGCTTATTACATGCTCGTGCGCGGCGGCATTGCTGAAACGCGATTTGCAGCCATCGAAGGCCGCGCCGACCGGGATCCTAAAATTCCCTCCAATCGCGAGGCGCCGGAAAACCGCAGGATCGACATCCTCATCAAAGAGGTCAAGAAATGAAGCGTCAGGCGTTGATCGCTGGCGCTGTGATCGTGCTTGGCGGCATAGGCGCAGGCGCGTATTTTTATGTGCTGCCAATGTTCACGTCAGGCGACACCGCGACGTCGCAACCGAAAGCCAGGGCCGTAGCATCGACGAGCGTTCTAGGCGTCAATACGGAAAAGGGCGCCGAGCTTCGCCGATTGCTCGCTCGCTTGGGAACGGTGCAGGATATTGTCGTGCAAGGCGACGAGGGCGCACTCGCCGATCAGGGCCGCCTCTTGTCGGAAATTTCAGCCGTCGTGCGCGCTTTTGAAAAGTCCGATTGGGATAACTATGCGCAGGTTCGCGACGCTTTCGTGTACGTCCTGAGCGGCGGCGATTACGGAGTGTTGAAGCCGCTGGCGAACGACGATACGCGCCACGAAGCCGACCGTACGCTGGCGCAAGGCATAATAAAATATGCGCAGGGTCAGACGAGCGCGGCGCGAAAGCTCTGGGCCGACGTCGATCCGCGATCCGTCGATGTCAGTCTGGTCGGACCATTCGCGCTGGCGAGAGCGTCGCTCTATATCGGCAACGACGACGCTAAAGCTATCGCGCTCCTTGATGAAGCCCGTCTCGCCTGTCCTCATACCGCAATCGAGGAAGCGGCCGTACGTCGCGAGATTCCGGTGCTTGTCAGCAAAGGCGAGACGCAACGCGCCATGTTGCTGCTGACCGATTATCTCCGGCGATATGGACGATCGATCTACGCCTGGAAACTCTTTCGCGATTTTTCGGCTGCCGCTGCCAAGCGCGACGAATTCGATGGCCGCGATATGGTCGAGAAGCTGACAGAAGCGACGTCGACGGCAGACCGTCAGTCGCGCATCGATCTGCTCCTTGCGATGGCGGCTGCGGGGTTGCCGGCGGGCCGCATAAGTCTGGCACAGGCCGCCGCGAACGAAGCGCTGTCATTGAAACCGGATAGCGCCGAAGATCTCGACCGGGCCATGCTGTATCAGGCCGCTGCGAATGCGCCGAGCACGCGCGCGGCCGAAGCCCTGTCGGCATTGCGCCAAATCACGGCCGATCGCCTGACCGGCAATGACGTCGAAATCCGCGAGGTTGCAGGCTACATCGCCCAAACGGTCACGCAGAATAAATTTGCGCCTGCGAGCGACGCTCGCAATGCAGAGACTGAAGTTTCGCGTGCGGCAACGGAGCTGTCGCGCGTGTCGACGGCCGTCAAAAGCGCCGATGCCGCCATCGAAGAAGCCAACATGATCATGTCTGGGACCAAGAAATGACCGAAGTCGCTTCGCGCGCCGCTCAGGGCCAAAGCATCATCGATACGATTTCAAGTCGGAGCCCGGCCCAAACATATCGCGGGTCAAGACCGAGCCCGAAGGCGCAGGATGCCGCCGTGTCCGGCGATCGGGTGCGCGATCGCCCCGCCGGCCGAACAAACATTCGCGAACAGCGCGCCGATCCCAAATCGATCGACAAGAGCACGAAGGTATCTGAAAAATCTCAACGCGAAAGTCGATCGGACGATGATGTGCAAGCATCGTTCGAGGCAACAGTCGACACGCTCGGCGGCCAGGAAGCACAGCCCGCGCCCGCTTCCATAAATCCGCTGCTGGCATGGACCGCTTCGCCCGTAACCGCGCCTGCTCAGGAAGCGGCATCGAATGACGATAGCGCCGCGACGAATGTCACGAACGCTGCGATTCCCGGGCATATCCTCAAACAAGCGAGCGTCGTTGCGCTGATGGAGGCCCGGCAGCGCCTGATGGCGGCGCAGGACACGACGCCGACGGCCGAGTCCAACGTCGAAGAAACAGTCACGACGCCCGTGTCGGTTCAATCGCGCGAGGCGCACTGGATTTTCGACGATAGGAGCGCCGGATCAGACAGCCGGATGTTTGAAACGTTGACGAACAAGACCAACGCGGAAAACGCCCTCTCGGCGTCGACCGCTGCTGCAGGGAGCAAAGGTGATACAGGCGCACCCAAGCTTTCGACGGATATGATCGGAGCCGCACGAAGCGCAGAGCCCCAGCCGACGGCCGGTACAGCGCCGCAGCAGAATTTCGGCGATACGCAAGGCGGCGGATCGGGATCACGCAAAGAGTCCGCAACACCGGACGCAGGCGCGCGCCAGATTTTGGACGCATCAGCTTCCACGCCTGTCGAAAACATCACGCAGGATATTCCGGAAACACCAGCTCCCCTGTCTGCTGCGACACAACAGGTTCGCAGCGGCGTGCTGACCGCGCTTGCCGGCGATCGCACCAGCGCCGAGCCATTCACCCCGCGGCAACCGGCCGATCAGCCGCCGGCTGCGGGCTACGTCTTGCGAAGCATTGATTTGACGCTTTCACCGCCCGATCTCGGAACTGTCAGATTGAAGCTCAGCCTCAAAGCCAGCGCTCTCGATATCGATGCGGAGGCGTCCAAAGCGGCGACAGCCAGGCTGCTCGACGATGACCGCAAGGGTTTGGAGCAAAGCCTGCGCGACGCCGGCTACGACGTGAAGAGCCTGAAGATCTCGGATATCTCGTCCAGTTCCAATTCAAACTTGAACAGCTCACTGAACAACGGCAGCTCGACGTTCCAGGATGGAAGCCAGGCGCGTGCAAACTTGGGTGGCCGGCAGGACGACGGGATGCCCCGGCGCGATGGTGAAATGCCGGATCAATCGCAGCACCGACGGCGCAACGACAGTCAGCAGCCATCGAGCGCTGACGTTGCGAATGGCAGGCAGGCAAACGCGATCTATATTTAGGGTCTGTTGATATGACGCAGCAGGAATCGCTCGGAGCGGGATTGCGCGGCCCGTTTGATTTGGCCGCCGATACGATCGAAGAAGAGCTGGTCGAAAACTGCCCGGGGGCCTACGCCCTTGGCTTCATCGATAATTTAGGCCGTTTTTCGATCACGTTCGTCGGCAGCGACGGCAGCGATCTGAAATCCATATTGAAGCAGCGAATTGGCACCGCATCGCAATTCAAGTTTCGCCACTTCGCGCAGCCGCAGCAGGCTTTCGAAAAAGAGTGCGAAATGTTCCACCAGTTTATGCCGGTTGGAAACTTTCTGCACCCTGCCCGGCCGGCCGGGACGGATTGGACTTGCCCGCGCTGCCGCAGATAGGGCGTGGCCCTTCGATGAGGCTGACGAGATCGGCAAGCGCCTGATGATAGCCGGAATGCCAGTACGCGCATTCGGTGGTATCGCTATCGAGATGGCGATGCTCGCGCAGTTGATCTGACCAGAGACTATCGAGACGTTCGCCAAGGCCGCTCATGCGCGCGCGAAGGATCTGCAGGTCGAGGGAATTCTCACTCATCATAGTCCCCGTAATTTCATGTGGCCATCTCGGACCATAACGGAGACCATACGCGATATTCGTCGCAACATCGCGAACGGGGCAGGTTGCATTTTAACAAAGTCTGGCTACCGGTTGTTAACCGTTCGAGCGGCGCTGCCGGGCGAGATGCCGGTCCATGAGATCGTTGGCAATCATCATACGTTGTGTTGCGATTTCTCTAAGGTCGGAAGGGACCCGATCAGGATGATTGCGAAGCGCGAATTCTCTGCGGAGAATGGCGATCTCGTGTTCCGTAGCATCGGAATGCAAACCGAGCTCGCTCAGAATTTTTTGCGGATCGAGCGCGGCCGTCAGCGTGCTCTCGCTCTCGTTGCGATAAGCCGTTCGCCGGGTGTCGCGATCCAGATCCTCGCGCTGAGGCGTCGCGCGAGCCTGAGCCGCAACATCCCACGCTGCCTCGAGACTGCTGATCGAGAACCGATGCGAAGGCGGTGGCGCTTCGCTCGGCGCGTCGGCGTCATTGAAGAAATCCGCAAGAAGCGCCTCAAAATTCGACGGCAACGGCGTGCGAATGCGCATGATACGTTTGAAAGCTGACCCTGGCTCAGCAAGGGATAACAGGCGGGCCTTGCGGAACGCTTACGCGGCGTGGTCTTCGCTACGACCGCCGCGTTGCCTTCTGCAGCGTGACGGCTTTCCCGAAAAACGCGCTACCGAGATCTTCGAAGTCGAGGCGATCGTCGACATTCATCACCGGGTTACGAAAAGCGATCCCGATGTGCTTGTCTCGTATCCAAGACACATGCCCATCAACGGGCGTTCCGTCGAAAAGCGTCAGTACAACCCGCTCGTCGATGTTCGGGACGGCGCCGTCGAGAATTCGGATCTTTGCACCGGTTTCAGACAGATCGACCAGATCGCAAATCATATTCGCGCTGCGAAAGCGCATCGCCGCATGCTGGCTTGCCGAATAGCGAAAATCATTGCGCCGCTCGAAGATGCGCATGTCGTCGGCCGTAGCGATATCACGGTTGAGAGCATCTCGGCGAAGTTTGCGCGTTCGCGTTTGTTTCATCACACTCAATTTCTGTGATGCGCCGTAAGGCCAAGACCTCGATCGGCTATGAATATGTCGGCGAATATCATTCTGTATTGAAACGCAAATTCTCTACGATATCGCTATTCAAATGAACCCAATTGAATGCATTGAGTTCATTATTTAGAATCATCTCGGAAAATCGGCCTCGATTAAGGCGATACAACTATCGCGTCCCAGACTAAACCTCTCCGAATTGATTTGGTGTGGTTTTTGTGACCCATGCAATTACGAAATAATTGTTAATAAGTCACATGAATCACTGTATCTGCGTTGAAGTGGCGTGCACGGAATTATGCGGGGGAGGCTTGATGTTCGTTGTTCTGGACGACCGGTCCACGGTCGCGGGAGGCTGTGTCGCGTGCTTTGAACGCGAGGGCATCGCAGCGGTTGCGGTTGAGTCGCACGAATTTCCTGAATGGTTTGAGTCAGTTAATGATTCAGACCTCTCCGTCATCGAAGGATTCCTGATCGGTTCCGTCGAGCATCGGCGGCAAATATCGTCCCGCATCCGGTCGCGATGCCGGGCACCCCTCATCGGCCTGATCGAGGCAAGGGCGTTGAATGAAACGCTCGAACTTTTTTCGCTCGGGTTCGACGATGTTCTCGCCAAGCCTTTTCATGTCCGCGAAGTCCTGGCGCGCAGCGGCGCGATTCGCCGCCGGATGAAAATGGCGGAGCAGTGCGTCGACATCGCCGGCATCCGCATCTTCTTCGATGGACGCGATCCTCTGGTGAACGGCGAAGTGCTGTCCCTGCCGCGCCGCGAACGCCGAATCCTCGAATGCCTCGTTCTCAGCCGCAACACACGCGTGACGAAGACCCAGATTTTCAATCGCGTGTACGGCATCTTCAACGACGAGATCCACGAGAACGTCATCGAGAGCCACATCAGCCGTCTGCGCAAGCGGTTGAAGCAGCGGCTTGGTCATGATCCGATCGATTCCCAGCGGTTCCTCGGTTACCGCCTCAAGGAATTTTCCGGAGAGGCGCAAATGTCCTCATCCGAAGAGACTGCAAACAGTCTCACGCAAGGCCCGAATGCTTCTCTTGAGCAATCTATCATTTCCGAGCAGGAGAGTGTCGATGGGCCTTTACGGATTAATGACTACCAGCATCTCAGGCATGGCTGTCCAGTCTGACCGTATGGGAACCGTCGCGGACAACATCGCGAACGTCAATACAACCGGCTACAAGGAAGCTTCTGCAGAATTTGCGACACTCGTCGCTGAAGGCCACGTTGCATCATACGTCCCTGGCTCCGTCTCGACCATCGCCCGCCGTGCGGTCACGCATCAGGGCGACTTGAGCTACACGAATTCGCCGACGGATCTCGCGGTCAGCGGCAACGGCTTCTTCATGGTTCAGAGTCCGTCGGGCACGCCTTACCTGACGCGCGCTGGCAGTTTCATTTCGACGAACGGCGAGCTCGTCAATGCCGCCGGATTTACATTGCTCGGTTACGATCTTCTGAACGGCGGAAGCTCGTCGGTCATCAATAGCGCCGCTGGTCTGGTTCCGGTCGGCACTGCAAATCTCGGACTGAAAGCGACGCCATCGACGTCAGGTAACTTCCAAGTCAACCTGCCCTCCGATGCCGCCGTCTCGACCAGCCTTCCATCCGCGAACGCGGCTGGCGCCGATTTCGCCGGCAAGACGTCGATCATCACTTACGATAATCTCGGTCATAAGGTTACGCTCGATATTTACTCGGCGAAGACGGGTCCCAATCAGTGGGAAGTCTCGGTCTATGACAATGCCGGAGCCAGCGCTGGCGGCGGATTCCCGTATGCGGCCGGATCGCAACTCACGACGCAGGCGCTGACGTTCAGCGGAACCACCGGAAAATTGACATCACCGTCGCCCGCGACGCTTTCGGTCAACGTTCCCAATGGCGCAACGTTGAATTTCAATATGGGCAATACCACGCAGCTCGCCGGCGCCTACATCCCTGTCGACGCCAGCGCGAACGGCAACGGACCGTCGGCTGTCGATCGGCTCGAGATCAGCGCGCAAGGCATCGTCACCGCAGTTTATGCCGACGGCTCTCGCGTCGATGCCTTCAAAATTCCGCTGGCGAACGTCGCGAGCCCCGACAACCTGACGGCAATTTCCGGCAACGTGTTCGCGACGAACAAGGAATCCGGCGACCTTCAGCTTGGAACGGCGAATTCCGGTTCTCTCGGAAAAATCGTTTCCGGCGCTCTTGAAAAATCGAGCGTCGATCTCGCTTCCGAGCTGACGACGATGGTCGAAGCTCAGCGCAGCTACACAGCCAACTCGAAGGTGTTTCAGACGGGCACAGAGCTCTTGGACGTGCTCGTCAATCTCGTGCGGTAGCCGGGAGTTCTAGGGGAAGGTCCCGCATATGTCGTTGACGCTGAGTACGGACACGGCGCGCTCAAGTCTGCAGGCAACCTCCGAGCAAATCTCGGTGGTGTCGCGCAACATCGCGCGCGTGCACGACGCGGACGCGACGCGCAAAATTGCGACGCTCGTCAGCGGTCCAGGCGTCGGCGTCAGCGTTCCCCGCATCGATCGGACGTCGGACCAACTCCTTTTCAATACGTATCTGACAGCCAATTCGGCGAGCCAGGCGCAGACGTCAATCACGTCGGCGCTCGGCCAGCTGCAAAGCACCGTCGACGATACCGACCAGGAGCACTCGCCCGCCGCACTGATCGCGAAGCTGAGCGCGACGCTCCAAACGTACTCCGGTAATCCACAAAACCCGGCCGTTGCCGCAAGCGTCGTTTCCGCCGCGAAGAATGTTTCGAACGCGCTGAATTCCGCCTCCGCGACGGTTACGCAGGTACGGCAGCAGGCGGATGCCGACATTGCGACGTCCGTTGCCAATATCAACGATCTTCTCTCGCAGTTTGAAAATCTCAACAATCAGGTCATTCGCGGCTCGAGCAACGGCCGCGATGTCACCGACGTCCTTGACGCGCGCGACGCAGTCCTGAAGCAGCTTTCGACGGAAGTCGGGATACGAACAGTTTCGCGCGCTAACGGCGACATGGCGATTTACACCGATAGTGGTGTGACGCTGTTCGACAGGGCGCCGCGCGCCGTCACGTTCGAGCAAACGCAGAATCTTGCCGCCGGTGCGCCCGGTGGTGCGGTCTATGCCGATGGTGTCCCGATCGCGGGAACGTCGCATATTCTTGAGATTCAGTCCGGCAAGCTCGCGGGTTTGATGTCGGTTCGCGACGATATCGCCGTGACCTATCAAAGCCAGCTCGATGAGATGGCGCGAGGTCTGATCAACGCGTTCGCCGAAACCGATCAGTCCGCAACGCCGACGCTTCCCGCGGCGACGGGGTTGTTCACCTATTCGGGTGGACCGGCGATCCCGGCGAGTGCCATGGCAGGCCTCGCAAGCTCGATCAAAATCAACGCCAGCGTCGATCCCGGCCAGGGCGGCAATGCCGAGTTGATCCGCGACGGCGGCATCTCGGGCGCCAGTTACAAATACAATTCGGCCAATGCGCCGGCATTCACGGATCGTATTCAAAGCCTGATTTCAAGTTTGAATACTGGGCAAACATTCGATGCGTCGACGCAGCTTCCAGCATCGTCATCGGTGATGGACTACGCAAAGAACTCCGTCTCGTGGCTTGAGGCGTTGCGTCAGTCCGCGACCGCCGAGGCTGACTACCGCAGCACCGTTGCGCAACGCGCCACCACTTCGCTGTCGCAGGCGACCGGCGTCAATCTCGACGAGGAAATGACCAACCTTCTCGATCTGGAACGGACGTTCCAGGCGTCGTCGCGGCTGATCAACACCGTCAACGAAATGCTTTCAACTCTCATCCAGTCATTGAGCTAAGACGATGCTCACACCGACATTCATATCGACGTCAGCCTTATCGAGCGAAACGAAAGCCTCGATTGCGAGGATTCAACATCGTCTCGTTGATGTTCAAAAGGAACTCGCTACCGGTCGTCACGCGGATGTCGGCCTGACACTCGGCGCACAAACGGGAGTCGCGGTTTCGCTGCGCCAGGACATCTCGCAAATTCAATCGATCAAGGACACGAACTCACTTGTTCTCACGCGTATGCAGGCGTCGCAGGCTGCGCTCAATACCCTCGCGACGACGAGCCAATCGTTCCTGAATGCGCTGACGCCGGCGCAGTCCACCAGCACGATGTCCGGCACCATCGTGCAGCAGGCCAACGCCGCGATGCAGTCGATCCAGGATCAGCTCAATTCGTCGTTGGACGGCCAGTATCTCTTTTCCGGCATCAACTCTGACGTCAAACCGCTCGACGATTATTTCGCAAATCCGCCGGCTGCGAGCGCGCAGGCCGTCAACGCCGCATTCGTTGCGAAGTTCGGAATGAGCCCGAGTGACCCCGGCGTTTCGGCGATCTCAGCGTCCGACATGCAGGATTTTCTCCAAAATGAGTTTGCCGATCTATTCTCCGACCCGAACTGGTCAGCAAACTGGTCGGATGCCTCTGATAAATCCGTAAACAGTAGAATTTCGCGAACCGAAACGGCCAATACCTCGGTCACCGCGAACGACCAGACGTTCAGGCAACTAACGCAAGCATTCGCGATGGTGGCGGGCCTTGGGTTCCAAAATCTGAATAGCTCGACGCAGAATGTCGTCCTGCAGCAAGCGACACAGCTCGTCAGCAACGGCATCGGTGGATTGACGAGGGTGCAAGCGTTCCTCGGCGTAACACAGCAGCGCGTATCCGACGCCAATGATCAGATCGATACGCAGATCGATTTTCTCGAAAAGTCCATCAGCAATCTCGAATCCGTGGATCCTGCGGAAGTGACGACGCAGATCTCGGATCTCTCAACGGCGCTCGAAGCGGCCTACAGCGTCACAAATCGTCTGAGCAAGCTAAGCATCATGGACTTCCTCTCTTGATAACCCGGCGCATGTAGCACCGAAGGACCGGACTGAAACATGTATAAGTTCTCTTACGAAGAGACGTTGAGCGACTCGGCCGGCCGCAAGCGCGAGAATGAACGCCTCGCGATCGAGCAGTCCGTCTCGATGCTGAGATCGGCTGAAAAAGCCGGTGCAAATTCGCGCGAAGCCGTCGACGCGATCTGCTTCCTCAACCGGCTTTGGAGCTTCCTTCTCGAAGATCTCGTCAAGCCGGAGAATGCGCTTCCGGACGATATCAGAGCGAATTTGATTTCGATTGGAATCTGGATGCTGAAGGAGGCGGACGCCATCAGCAGCGGCAAATCGAAGAATTTCGCAGGCTTGATCGACGTTTCAAGCGTCATCGCGGAAGGTCTGTGATGGGCGGCGGATTGAAAATCACCCTGCGTGCCGGCGAGCGGATTTTCGTCAACGGTGGCGTGCTCAAAGTCGATCGCAAAGTCAGTATCGAGCTGATGAACGACGTGATTTTTCTTCTCGAGCAGCACGTCATGAAGCCTGAGGAAACGACGACGCCGCTCCGTCAGCTCTACTTCATGGTGCAGATGATGCTCATGGACCCGGCGCTGCACATGAAGGCGCGGACGATGGCGAAGGAGTCGGTCGCGAATCTTCTTGTGAGTATCCGCGACGGAAAAATGCTGCAGGGCTTGATAGAAACAAGCGATTTGCTCGACGCCGATCGTCCCTTCGAAGCACTGAAGAAAGTAAGAATGCTTCTTCCATTAGAGGCGGCAAGCGCCGTCACGCAGGAACCGAGCAAGGAGGTCGCATGACCACGATTCCCCCAACAGGCAACACATCCGGAACGTCAAACGCCGACGCGAATGACAAAACGAAAAACTCCACCCTGAATTACAACGACTTCCTGAAACTTATGGTCGCGCAACTCCGCAACCAGGATCCATTGAACCCGACCGATTCCACTCAGTACATGTCGCAGATCGCTCAATTCTCGAGCGTTGAGCAGGGCATCAATACAAACGCGAAGCTCGACCAGCTGCTTGTGAATTCCAATATCTCGCAGGCGAGCACGATGATCGGCTTGTCGTTGACATCTGCGGATGGCTCGGTGTCCGGCATCGTGACGTCCGTGCGCATCGATTCGACCGGCTCCACAGCGATTCTAAATAACGGCAAGGAAGTTCGGATCGATCAGGGCGTCGTGCTGGGGTATCAATGACAGAAGGCGACGCGCTCGGGATTGTCCAACAGGCGATCTGGCTGACGATCATCCTCGCCGGTCCCGTCATCGCATCCGCGATGATTATCGGCGTCAGCGTCGCCTTTTTTCAGGCGTTGACGCAGGTCCAGGAGATGACGCTGACGTTCGTGCCGAAAATCATCGCCGGATTTCTCATTATCCTGATGACCGGAAGTTACAGCGGAAGTCTGCTCAAGGTATTCACTGAGCAACTCTACCTTCGAATTGCGACGGGTTTCAAATAGCACACAGACGATGTTGCGAATGCGCCTGATAAGTCGCAGCTGTGTCTAGTTTTTTACAGCCTACGAAATTTGTAAAATAGCCGATAATGACAATAGAAAAGCGGACGCCAACCGGCTACGGCGTACACTGATATCGCAACCGGATATATTGCATCTCGATCTCGATTGAGCGGTGGTCTATGGGCACGATAACTTCAAGGCAGTTTCCATTTTCGGCCGTGATCATGATTACGAGCCTCGTTGCTGTAGCCTCTGCTTACTTCCTATGGACTTTGTGGATGCGGAGCGACTTCGGTCTTACAACCTGGGCGGAGTGGTCCGACATCAGCTGGCAGGTTGCGGAGGTCGATTCTCGCGGCCGCATCATTCGCCTCGGATCGCACCCGATGGCCATTGCGGCATTGGCCGGAACCATTTCGGTTTGCTTCGTCGCATTCATGTTTGGCGCTTGGCAGTTTTTAACCGGCAACGAAATCCGCCGCAAAAAGGATAACGACGCCGCGTCAAACCGTATCGAAAAAGTTGGTCAGGAACTGGATGACGAGGTGTTGGTGCTGTTGGGCCTGTTGCGCCAGCATACCGATGTCAGCAGCCTGCATTCCGAAGTTCTGGCAAAGGTCAACAAGACGCTTCCATCGCTGACGACGCCGGATCAGGTGAGAGGTGTTGTGCAGCGCCTGATCGCCGAAAACACGAAGATTCGCAGCGAAGTCGACGTCTTGAACGCGCGCTTGCAGCAATCGCAAACACAGATCGAAAAGCTACGATCCAGCCTGAGCGAGAGTCAGTATCTCGGTATGCTCGATGCCGTGACGCAACTCAAAAACCGCCACTGGCTCGAAGCCAACCTGCCCCGCGAGGTGAAGGCGGCGTCGGAACTCAACGAGCCCCTTTGCCTTATCATGGCCGACGTGGATCACTTCAAGAAAATCAACGATACGTTTGGCCATACCGTGGGCGACGAAATTCTCAGGCGGTTCGGTGAACTTCTGTCGAAGAATATCAAGGGCCGCGATACAGCTGTCCGCTACGGCGGAGAAGAATTTGTCGTCCTGCTGCCGCAAACTCAGATCGAGGGCGCGGATAATCTTGGCGAACAAATTCGCGACGAACTGCAACGCAAGAAATGGATGCACCATCGGACCGGCAAGCCGATCGGTACGGTTACGGCATCCTTCGGCATCGCCGAGCTTCGTCCCGGAGACGGCCCCGAGTCCCTACTCGAGCGTGCCGACGCGAAACTCTACGAAGCAAAAGCGGATGGCCGCAATTGCGTGAAATCGGACAGCGATTAAGCCTATGCGATGAGATAAAGCGGGCGCGACGCGCATCCCGCGCACAAAGCGTCAGCCGGATATTAAAGGATCGTTGTCGGCGAGCGGGCAGTCGAAACGGACGCCAGCCTTGCCATTCTTGGACCACACGATCAAACCCGGGACCTTGCGGCCGTTCCGCAGGATAACGACGACCGCATCTTTCAGGCGAAACTCCTGATCGCAATCGACGTTTAAATCGTTCCTCGAAGTATCACGAACAAACGCGGAAAAAGCGCCCGCCTGCGAGAAGATCTTACACGGCTGCGGCGTGGAAAATCGCGGGCTTTGCCGTCGTTGCGGCAGGATCGGCAACGCCACTTCGCCCTGCTGATTGATGCACGTCTGTGATCCGGTGATGGCCTCTTTCAGCAATCTACTGAGCACGAGAGCATTTCCAGTATAGGCGCCGTTGAGGCGCCAGCGCGTTTCCGGCTCAAGGTTCAAGACGGCGTCGCGACAATCCTCCGCAAGTTTTCGCCACACGACGGCGATCTGCTCGAGCTTAGCGAGCGGAATTTGCGGACCGGCGAAAAGTCCCGCGCTGTCGAGCAGCGGCATCGTAAGCTTTTTGGCGTCGGCGAGATCGAAGTAGGCGCGTGCAACGGCGGCTGCGAGCTCGCGCGGCAGACCAATGTCCTGCCAGGAGCGTAAAGCAATCTTGACGATCGGCGACTCGACAGGAACTAGATTATTGCATGCACGTAGCATCCAGCTCCGTCGCGACGCCAGGCTCGCATTCAGACAGGACGCGATCCCACCGATCTGCAGAGCCGTCCAATGAAACTCGCAAACGAGAGCTTCAAATCGTGCAAAGCCATCCGCCGTGCCGCTCGCCGATGGCGTGGCACGCCGCGGTTTGACAGGCTCGGAAGATTTTAACAGTGCCCCCAGCATTGCGACATTCCCCACGTATTCATATTTCGCACGCGCTTGGAAATTGTTCTTCCAGATTCACAGCGGTTGCGAAAACAGCTCGCGAATTTTTTCTGACGGAACCGCAGGCGAGAACAGAAAGCCCTGCGCTTCGATGCATCCCTCTGCGCGCAGCAGATCCAGCTGTTGCTTGGTTTCGACGCCCTCGGCGACGCTCGTCATCCCGAGATTGTAGCCAAGCTGAATGATCGAGCGACGCAACGTTGCCGAGCGCTTTTGATTGGCAGTGTTCGAAACAAACGAACGATCGATCTTGATTTTGTCGAACGGGAAACTCTGCAGATAGCTCAGAGACGAAAACCCTGTTCCGAAATCGTCGATGGCAAACCGCACGCCAAGCTTTTTGAGCCGCTCGAGTGTTGCCGCAGCGCTATCACGGTCCTTCATCAAAAGCGTTTCGGTGATTTCGAGGACAAGGCGAGAGGCTGGCAATCGTTTTGAGAGCGCCAAGATCTTATCAACGAGATTCCCGCCACTGAACTGAGCTGCGGAGATGTTGACTGCGATCCAAATGTCGTCGGGCCATCGGCTCGCTTCGGCGCACGCTGTCTTGAGAACCCAGTCGCCGATCTGTCCAATGATGCCGCACTCTTCCGCAACGGGAATGAATTCCGATGCCGGGATCAGGCCGCGCTCGGGGTGACGCCAGCGGATCAGCGCTTCGCAGCCGACGATCTTGCGCGTCTTGATGTTGACGATGGGCTGATAGTGAAGCTCGAACGCATTATTGGCGAGAGCTTCCCGCATCTCCGTTTCCATTTGCATGCGCTGGTCGTGCTGCCCGTCACTAAGTGGTCCAAAAAATGCGGCGTTCTCTTGTGCGCCGGTCAAGGAAGTAGAACGTTCAAGCGGCTCGATTTGAGCGTCGTCGTGAGATGGCTGGCTAGATGCCGCCAAAGATTGTCTGCAACTTGAGGCATCAGTCACTATGCTGACAAATCCGCCTCGCGGGAGAGGAATGGTGCGGGTAGCCGTGACGGATCCGTCGGAGTGGCGGCGCTCAATGCTCTGGGCAACCGGGCCGGTGGCCGCTGCGATTTGGTTGCGGACGTAAGCTTCGATGTCGGCAGCCGCGCATTCGTTGCGTCGCGCTTCAGCGCGATAGAAATCCTCAGCGTTCTGCGGGAAATCGCCGATTGTCTCGCTAGAGCAGCTGATGACGTCGAGTTGGCGGTCATTACAAAGAAGAAGGTTGTGATCCTTGTCGAAGGCAGCAACGCTTCCGGGGAAATTGTCGACGATGGTCCGGAGCAGCGCGGAGTTGACGTCCAGTTCGCTGCGCAGGCGCAGAAGCTCAGTGATATCGCGCTGAACCGACAGGTACCCTTTGAGGCCGTTGCGGCTGATGAGTGGAACGATCAGTGCGTCAATCCAGTAGGTACGGCCGTTCTTGCAACGGTTCATCACCTGCGAGCGCCAAGGCCGTCCAGCCTTCAGCGTGCGATAGGCATCAGCCCAAAAGGCCGAAGGGTGATGCGATGAATTCAGGATCGCGTGCGATTCGCCAATGAGTTCGCTTCGAGAGTATCCGCTAAGCCGCGCAAAAGCGTCATTGACGTGAAGAATCCGGCCATTTGGATCGGTGATCGAAATAACGCCGAATTGGTCAAGGGCAGAGGCAAAGCCGCGCCGCCCCCACGACGTTTCCGCGAAATTCACGTTTGCAGGCCGGCGCCGGCCGGAGGAGCGGGCGACCGCAGCATTAGACGCTAAACCGTCGAAATTGAGAGCCATGCCGCCACGTGCCGAGATAGGAATGCCGCACAAGCGATCTCACCATTAGCGGTGATATGCGCCGATCCGATACGAACAATTTGATGGAAACATCTTAACGTTGCCTTAGTCGAGTTTCGAAAGGAGGCAAAGCGGGGTCGCGGAAGCGCCATTTGAAAAAAGCAGAGTTTGCATTGAAATTCGAAGACGCAAATAGAGATTCAGATGCAACCCGGCGAGCCAATTGGATAGAAGGCGAAAAGGCGTTTTAAGAGCCCTGCAAGCAATTCGCGCAATGGTCATCTCAAATCTTAAAACGAGGGTGTCTTGCCTATTGATAAGAGGCCGGAGCGACGGCAATTCGGGAGACGGTCGGTATTCAAATCGGCAGTCATTGTCACGAGTGATGGCCGGCGTTTGCCGGGCGCAGTTGTAGATTTTTCCGATGCTGGCGCGCGAATCAAGCTCACGGAAACGGCCGCTGTTGGGCCGGATTTGGAACTCGAAATCCCGGGCGACGATTTCGTCGTGAAATGCCGTTTGGCGCATTCGGAAGGCGTTTATATTGGCGTCAAATACATAAAGCCGCCGCGTCGAATTTCCTGGGCGACGCGCTAGTCAGAAAAATAAAGTTAGAAAGAATGGATCGCCCGAGCCTTGAAAAGACTCGCATAATCGCAAGGCGATCGCGGTATCAAGAAAATAAATACATCATTTTCGCGGCGTAAACCAATTCGATAACATTGCGAATTATTTTTGCCGAACGGTTGCTTGATAGTTGAAATCATAGGCATGACGCCGCGCAACCGTGTCGGCTACAACCCGACATGTTCCGAGCTCAAAGAAGCAGGAACAAGACGATGGCGCCTATCACACGATCATCGGCCGCCGTGCCGATGCGCGCGAATTCAATCGATCGATATGATCTTCGATCCTGCGTAACTCGCGGCTGCAGCTTCCGCTATTCGCTGCGCCAGTGCGCTCCATCGCAAAGCGAACGTCCATTCCAGCAGCGCTGACGAACCAACGCGCCTCGACTGTGAGGCCGTTTCCGAATGCGCATCGGCTATCGATTCTAGCAAGCCGCCTCCCCACCGCCACATCAAACCAGGTCAAAAAAAATGGTCATCGGGCATATCAATAGCAAATGGTCAATGCCGCGTCGGCTTGCGCTTATATCGGCTGTATTTCTGATTCCGTCGCTCGGTCAGATGTACATGTATGCGGACCAGAAGCGCACACAGATCAATGAACTTCAGAAGGAGGTCGAGGGCGCTAAGCTCGCTCGAGCCGTCTGGGACGAGATGAGCGGCGACCAGACTGGCGCCTCTGGAATGAGCAGCCGGTTGGCGACACTTGCACGAACGACCGGCCGTGATCTCGGAGTCGAGTCGGCCGTCGATATATTTGCCAATGCCAAAACCGCGAACGAGAAAAGCAAGGCCGGATCGGAATTGCTGAACACCATCGCCGACGCATCGGCAATGTCCGCAGATTTGTCGGCGGATACGCACAACGCTCAGAAGATTTTCACTGAAAGCCTACCGGCGATCGCGCAAAACTTGGTCAGTCTTCGCAGCACGCTGACTGCACCGGAAGCCAGCGAAGCTGCGCTTGCGATCGACTATGCCGCGCTAAATGGAGCAGTGGAACATCTGCGCAAGCCGCTTGCCGATATCAAGACAATGGATGCCGCCAATGGCGAGGAGCGCGCCCTGGCAGATGCAGGCATTCAACTTATCGCTCACATCGAACAAATCGCGTCTGCGATCAAGACCGCCAACTATCAGCGTCCAGCTCTCGGTGCCGATGTGATCGCCACTGTGAGCGCGGCACATAAGGCAACAGCCGTCATGGCGGCTAATGCGGGCGAGCTGTTCATTCAGCTGGCGGAGGATCGCAATAACGAGGCGCAAACCGGGCTGTATCGCACCCTCGCTTTGCTTCTCGCGGCGACCATTTTAGCGGTCGGCGTTGTGACGGCCCTCGCGAGAGGCATGTCAAAGCGGCTCACGAGCCTCGTCAGCGCTATGGATCAGATCAGCAAGAAGGATCTCAGCGTCGAGATCCCGTGCCTGACGGATCGCAATGAGAACGGCCAGATCGCCCAGGCGCTCGCGCGCTTCAAGGAAGCCGCGGTCGAGCAGAAAACAATGACGGATGCGGCTGTCGAGGCGGCAAAACAGCAGCAGGAGCAAGGCGATCATTATGCCCGCGAGCATGAACGCTTCATGGATGCGTTCACGATGGCGGCAGATCGCATCTCTCGCGGCGATTTCGATCATCATATTACGGAAAAGGTCATCTCCGAATATGAGCCGATCATCAGTCAGATGAACCTGATGATGAGCCAGCTGGAGCAGGCGCAGGTTCAGAAACGCGAAGCCGAAACGCAGATCAACGTTGTCGTCGAGTCTTTAGGCGCCGCCCTTTCGGAACTCGCTGCCGGCGATCTCGAAACGGGTCTCTATATCGACGTTGCGCCGGAGTTCGCAAAGCTGAAGGCGGACTTCAACTCCGCAGCGACGACGCTGAAAAGTACGATTTCTCTGGTCAAAAAAGGCGCGGCCAGCATCAAGCTTGGAACGGGTGAAATCTCGCAGGCGTCGGACGATCTTTCGCGCCGGACCGAGAACCAGGCGGCCAGCCTCGAAGAGACGGCAGCAGCGGTCAAGGAAATCACCGACACGGTCAACAAGACGGCGCGTGGTGCAACGCATGCTCGTGAAACGGTCTCCGTCGCCAAAACGGATGCCGAGAAGAGTGGCGAAGTGGTGCGTCGGGCGATCGAAGCGATGAACGGCATCGAAAGCTCATCGAAGCAAATCAGCCAGATCATCGGCGTGATCGACGAGATTGCATTCCAGACAAACCTTCTCGCCTTGAATGCCGGCGTCGAAGCCGCGCGTGCCGGCGACGCGGGTCGTGGGTTCGCGGTCGTCGCGTCGGAAGTCCGAGCATTGGCGCAACGCTCTGCCGAAGCCGCGAAAGAGATCAAAGGATTGATCTCGGCTTCCACGGGACAGGTCTCGCAGGGCGTGCAGCTTGTCGGTGAGACCGGCCTCGCTCTCACACGGATTGTCACGCAGGTCGCGGAAATCAATTCGATCGTCAGCGAAATCGCGGCAAGCGCAAACGAGCAGGCGCACGGGCTGGAGCAGGTGAATACTGCCGTCAACGAAATGGATCAGGTGACGCAGCAGAACGCGGCGATGGTCGAAGAAGCGACAGCGGCGACGCAAACGTTGGCGCAGCAGACCGAAGAACTCGCAACGCTCGTGAGCCGTTTCAAGACCGGCGATGAGACCGTCGTTAACATTGCGCCACGACGCGAAGCGGCAAAGCCGGCAGTGCGTGTCAGCAACTCGGCCGGCCGGGCGAAAGTAGCCGCAAACGGCGGCGGCCGTTCGCACGCCGCTGCAGGCGCTGATGCCGGATGGGAGGAATTCTAATGCCTCGCGCAAAAACGAAATCAGCTGTCCCGAACGGTGGACGCAAGAAAGCGGCTGCCGCCAAGGGATCAAAGGCGAAAGCCGGTTCGGACACCATAGCGGTCACGATGGATACCTTCGAACTTGCTGCGGACGAAGCATCAATATCGACGGCGCCACCGATTGCGCAGGATCAGCCGTCGCAGCCGTTGATGCTACCGGATTGTCTCGACTCGGCGGCCGCGATCACGATCAAGGAGATGCTGCTGTCGCAGCGTGGCAACGCCATCGCCGTCGATGCAAGCCAGGTTCGACGCGTGGGCGTGCAGTCGTTGCAGGTGCTCGTCGCCGCCGCACGATCATGGCAGCGCGACGGCCTCAGCTACCGCCTGGAAAACCCAAGCTCCGAATTTCTCGAGACGATCGCGCTCGTTGGACTGCCGCATCAAGAGCTGCTGCTTGAAGGACATCAGTAATGCAAACGATTCTCACGGTCGACGACTCGCGCACGATGCGCGACATGCTGCGAATGGCGCTTGTTGAAGCCGGTTTTAATGTCGTGCAGGCGGTCGACGGCGTCGACGGTCTCGACGTTCTCCAGCAGTCGACGCCCGACGTCATCGTCACTGATATCAACATGCCGAAGATGGACGGCTTCGGTCTCATCGAAGCGGTGCGTAAGGACAATCGGTACCGGAAGGTTCCGATCCTCGTTCTGACGACGGAAAGCGACGCGGCGAAAAAGCAGCGCGCCAAAGAAGCCGGCGCAACGGGATGGATCGTCAAGCCATTCGAACCGACGAAACTCATCGCCGCCATCCGGCGCGTTGCGGCTTAACACGGCAATCAGGGGGTGACGGTCGTGGATTCAATGGCGGCAATTCGGCAGACCTTTTTTCAGGAGTGCGAAGAACAGCTCTCCGAAATGGAAATGGGCTTGCTGGCGATGGACGAAGGCAGCACCGATTCCGAAACGGTGAATGCGGTGTTTCGCGCGGTGCACTCGATCAAGGGCGGGGCGGGTGCGTTCAAACTGACCCAACTCGTGCAGTTTGCGCATACGTTCGAGACGGCACTCGATTTCGTTCGAAGCGGAAAACTCAACCCGACGTCGGAAATGATGAAAATCATGCTCCGCGCCGCTGACGTTCTTGCCGACCTTGTCGAGGCGTCGCGTGAGGGTAGAGAAATCAATGAAGCGAGCTATGAAACCGTCGCGTCAGACATCAAAAGCCTGACGCTGATCGACGGCAAAGAAGAGGTCGAAGAAGCGATCGACTTCCAGCCGACCGTAATCGATTTTGGATTCTCTGGCATCTCTGTAGAAGCCGCGCCGGAGGAAGAGGTATCGTCCTCGCGCGAATATCGCATCGGCTTCACGCCGCAGCCGGAACTCTACGCCAACGCCAACGAAACGGCCCTCGTCCTCCGCGAGCTGAATCGCCTCGGGACAATGGAGGCAACGTGCGATGCTTCGGCATTGCCCGACCTCGAGAGCATTGATCCGAACGGCGCATATTTTTCCTGGTCGATCCGCCTGACGTCGGACCACGAGATTGCGGACGTTCGCGAAGTTTTCGAGTTCGTCGAGGGCGAAGCCGAGCTTTCGATCGAAAGCGACGGTCAGCCGGAAGTTTCTGATGTCGATATCGCCGCCCTCCTCGCGAAAGCGCTTGGAACCCCGGCGGCCTCGGAGCCGGACGCCGCGCCGGAAAGTGCGATAACAGCGCAGGAAATCGAAATTTCTCCGGCAGTGGCCGAAATAATCCCTGCTCCGGCTGTGGCGGCAGAGGCAGCGAAGCCGGACGCCAAAGCGGCAGCGGTCCCCACGCAGACGACGATCCGGGTTGAGTTCGACCGCGTTGATCGCCTGATCAATCTCGTCGGCGAACTCGTCATCAACCAGGCCATGCTTTCGCAGCGAGTCATTGAGGCGAATTTTGCAGGCTCGTCGTCCGTCATCATTGGGCTCGAAGAACTTGAGCAGCTGACGCGCGAGATTCAGGAAAGCGTGATGGCGATCCGCGCGCAGCCGGTCAAACCGCTGTTCCAGCGCATGTCGCGCATCGTTCGCGAAGTCGCCGACGCAACGAGCAAGGAAGTCCGGCTCAAGACCGACGGCGAAGCGACCGAAATCGACAAGACCGTTGTCGAGCGTCTCGCTGAGCCGTTGACGCATATGATCCGCAATGCGGTTGATCATGGCATCGAATCGCCAGAGCAGCGTCTCGCCGCTGGAAAGCCTGCGGAAGGTTTGGTGCGTCTGACAGCCGCCCATCGCTCGGGTCGTATCGTCATCGAGATTGCTGACGACGGCGCCGGCATCGATCGACCCAAGGTGCGAGCTTCGGCAATCAAGAAGGGGCTTATCCCAGCTGATGCGCAGCTGACGGATAGCGAAATCGACAATCTTCTGTTTCTGCCAGGCTTCTCGACCGCTTCGACGATCTCGAATATTTCCGGCCGCGGCGTCGGCATGGACGTCGTGAAGCGATCTATCCAGGCGCTCGGCGGTCGCATTTCGATTTCGTCGCGTCCCGGCCTGGGTTCGACGTTCTCGATGAGCCTGCCGCTGACGCTTGCGGTGCTCGACGGCATGGCGGTTTCCGTCGCCGGACAGACGCTCGTCGTACCGCTGACCGCGATTGTCGAAACGCTCAAGCCGAAGAAGACGGACATTCACGCGCTCGGCGCCGAAGGCCGCGTCATGTCGATCCGCAATACATTCGTGCCGCTGATCGACGTCGGTACACAGCTCGGATTTCGTGAGGCCGCCGCGCAGCCTGAAAACAGCGTCGCGATCCTCGTTGAAACGGGTGGCGGCGCGCGGAATGCGCTGCTCGTCGATTCGATTCAGGATCAGCGGCAGGTCGTCATCAAAAGTCTTGAAGCAAATTACGGCACAGTCGAAGGCATCGCAGCGGCGACAATTCTCGGCGATGGGCGTGTTGCGCTCATTCTCGATGTCGACGCCTTGGTGACGGGCTCATTTGAGGAATCAGTGTCCGGCGAGCTTCGCTACGGAACGGGAGGTTAAGGATCGTGCAAGAGAACGAACCAGCAGCCAAAGCTGCAAACAGTGAATTCGTCGCGTTTCGCGTCGGCGCTCAGGAATTCTGCATCGACATTATGTGCGTGCGCGAAATTCGCGGTTGGACGATGGCAACCCCGTTGCCGCACGCACCTGACTACGTCCGCGGCGTGATCAATCTGCGCGGCGCTGTGCTTCCGATCGTCGATCTCGCGATGCGTTTTGGGCTGGGCCTGACGGAATCGACGCCGCGCAGCGTCATCATTGTCGTCCATATTCATCAGCAGATCGTCGGACTGCTCGTTGACGCTGTGTCCGACATTCTGACCTCCTCGGCGGACTCGATGCAGCCGACCCCGGATATCGCGTCCGAAATGGCGAAAACGTTCGTCAAGGGCGTGTACGCGGTAGACGGGCGCATGATCAGCATCGTCGCTCTCGACAATGTATTGCCGATTGCAGCAAAGGCCGCGGCATGACACTGGCAGTTCAGCGCGCGCCGGCGAGAGCCGCGGACGCGCCACTTGTTACGGGCGAGTTTGCGTTTGCTGCAGCTGACTTCCGCGCGATTGCGGAAATCGCCAAGGCCGAGGCCGGCATCGATCTCCCGGAGTCCAAAGCGACGCTCGTTTACTCGCGTCTGGCCAAGCGATTGCGCAGCCTCGGGCTTCCAAACTTCACGGAGTACCTCGATAGGGTCCACGGTGACGAGCAGGAGCGCGGCAACATGATCGCCGCGCTGACAACGAACGTGACGCGCTTTTTCCGTGAACCGCATCATTTCGAGTATCTCAAGAAAAACATTCTCGAGCCGCGCGCCGCCCACATTCGCAAAGGCGGACGCTTGCGACTTTGGTCGTCCGCTTGCTCGACCGGGCAAGAGCCGTACTCGATGGCGCTCACGGTTCTCTCCGTCTTTCCTGACGCGCGGCAACTCGATATCCGGATTCTTGCAACCGATCTCAATCCAAACGTCGTCGCGCATGGCAAGCGCGGTCTCTATCGCAACGAGGAGGTCGCCGAAGTCCCCCAGGCCCTGCGCACGAAATGGCTCGAGCCGGTGGCAGGCGACGCCGACAGCATGCGCGTCGGAGAAGCGGCGCGTGCACTGGTTGCGTTTCGCGAACTCAATCTGATGGGCAACTGGCCGTTCAAAGGGCCGTTCGATGCGATATTTTGTAGAAACGTCGCGATCTACTTCGATCACGAGACGCAGGGAAAAATCTGGAAGCGCCTCGCGGGCCTGCTCGCAGACGGCGGCGACCTCTACATCGGACACTCCGAACGGGTGTCCGGATCTGCAATGAACATCCTGACCGCAAACGGCGTTACGAGTTATCGCAAGAAAAGCGACGCACAGAGATGAAAAGAATAAGAGTTCTCGTAGTTGATGATTCCTCGACGATGCGCGGCTTGATCGCGACGGCACTGTCGTCGGATGCCGAAATCGAAGTCGTCGGACAGGCGGAAGATCCGCTGCAGGCCCGGCAAGCGATCAAGGCGCTGAATCCGGATGTCGTGACGCTCGACGTCGAGATGCCGAATATGAGCGGCCTCGAATTTCTCGAAAAGATCATGCGGCTGCGGCCGATGCCGGTCATCATGGTGTCCACGCTGACGAGCCGTGGTGCCGAGGAAACGGTGCGCGCGCTCGAGATCGGCGCCGTCGACTGCATTGAAAAGCCAAGACCGGGCAACGAACATAATTTTGAGGAGCTGCCGTTCAAGGTCAAGATCGCAGCGATGGCGCGCGTTCGCCCGCTGACGACCGAAAGCGAGCGGCAGAAAAATGCAATCGAAGCCAGATCCGCGCACGGGCAGTACGCTTCCGATGGGCGCGTGCTCGCGATTGGCGCCTCCACGGGCGGCGTCGAAGCGCTGATCGAACTTCTGTCGCATTTTCCTGAAAACTGCCCGCCGACCGTCATCGCGCAGCACATGCCGCCATCGTTTACGAAAAGCTTCGCAAACCGCCTCAATCGTCTGTGCCCGGCGCAGGTGCAGGAAGCGACGCATGGAGCAAAGCTCGCGCCTGGTCAGGTATTCCTGGCGCCGGGCGGATCGCTTCATCTCGAAATTGCCGGCAAGGGTGATTTGCGCTGCGTTATGAAAGCAGGTGACCGAGTCAATGGTCACTGCCCTTCGGTCGACGTTCTGTTTGAATCTGTGGCGCGCTCGTGCGGATCGCGCTCAGTTGGCGTCATACTGACGGGTATGGGCCGCGACGGCGCTTCCGGACTGTTGTCCATGCGCAAAGCAGGCGCCAGAACATTCGGACAGAATGAATCCAGCTGCATCGTGTACGGAATGCCGAAGGCCGCATTCGACATCGGCGCAGTTGAAAAGCAGTTGCCACTCGACCGCCTCGCAGCGGCAATAGTGTCAGAAACGTCAACAATCAAAAAACACTAGGAGGCCAATATGCCCTCAATGCAACAACTCTCGATCATGGTCGTTGACGATACGTCCGTCAGCCGCGCGCTGTTGACCGACGGCCTCGATCAAATCGGTCTTAAGTCGTTCAAGGTCGCCAAGGACGGCGAGGAAGCGCTTAAGATGATGATGACGACGCCATGCCACCTCGTCATATCCGATTTCAACATGCCGAAAATCGATGGCATTCAGTTGCTGCGCGCCTTGCGTCAGCATGGTCCGACGAGCAAGGTTGGTTTCATCCTTGTGACGGGTAAGGGCGATAAAGCGCTGATCGACGAAGGCAAAAAGTGGGGCCTGAATAATTTCCTCGCCAAGCCCTTCACCGTCCCCGCATTGAAAACGTGCATCGAGGCTGTTGTCGGAAAGCTGACATGACGGCAGGGTTGAGGCGAGACAGTCGGGTTCACATCATTCAGGGCGAATACTTCGTCACCGGTGACAGCGAACTCATGGTGACGACGATCCTCGGCTCGTGCGTCGCGGCCTGCATTCGCGATCCGCTGGCGGGCGTTGGTGGCGTCAACCATTTCCTTTTGCCGGGAACGAGCACGCGGACGAAGGCGGGCGAGGCGGAACGTCTCGGCGTTCATCTGATGGAGCTGCTTGTGAACGGTTTGCTCAAAGCCGGCGCCCGTCGCGAGCGGCTGGAGGCGAAGCTGTTCGGCGGCGCGCGAACGGTGCGAAGCCACAACGATATCGGCAAGCACAATGCCGAATTCGCCGAGCGCTTTCTGCGCGACGAAGGCATCGCCTACGTCGGCGGTAGCACCGGCGGGCTGCAAGGGCGACGAATACAGTATTGGCCGGTTTCCGGACGCGCGCGGCAGAGTCTGCTCAGCGGCACCGTGGAGATCGAACGTCCGCCTGTTACGGCGCCTCGCGTCGTGGCGAGCAACGCAGGCGAACTCGAACTGTTTTGAATCTTCTGACGGGGCGGACCAAAAATGAGCGGCGACAAAAACAATACAAATGGTGCAGCAGGCGCGCTTGTGCCCGTTCCCGAAGTCCTGATGACGGTGAGCGACGAAATCCGCATGCTGCCGGACGGCGTCAACGATCTGCAGGAATTGATCGGCAACCTCGTCGTTGCCGGAGCTTTCGGCGGATCGCATTCACTCTACGAGTTGCAGTCTCTGGACCGCATTTCGCAAAGCCTCGAGGCGATCTCGGATTATCTCGGCGGCGCTTCAAAAATATCGTCGCCGGATTGGAAGATCGATGTCGCCGAAGCCTCGCGCTGCGTGAAAATCGCCGAAATGAGCGATCGTTTGAACGGTATCACGCGGGACGACGCATCACATAACGGTGCCGGCGATTTCGACGACTTCGAGCTGACCGCCTGAAGCGATCGCGCTAAGATCACGCTCCGACGAATTCGCGCGCCGCTTCAATCGAGATGAATCGGCGACGTCCGATCAAAGTGTCGATCTCGATCGTTCCGTCATCAAATTCCATATATTCGCGACCCGCCAGCTTGCCCCCGATGAAGGGTGTCTTGGGCGCGGGCGGCGGCAGAGGAGCCGGCTGTTCCGGTGCGGGTTGATTCCGCGCCAGCAACGGTTGTTGACGTGCGCCGCCCGGGAAAGCGATGCGAACCGAAAGCCCCTTGCCTTCGATCATCGGCAGAACCTTCATTGCGATGGCCCCGATGAGAATGCTCTGCGCCAGCGTCAGCGCCATGAGGCGATGAATCCAAACCGCGGGGGCATCCGAAAGCAGCGCTGAATAGCCCGCCACAAAAATTGCGGCCGACACGATGACAAGTCCGGCAAGAACGGCAACCGTGGTGACGCGAGCGGCGAGCTTGGTTCGCGGAGCGCCGAGGTCGGCAAGCGCTTCGTCGACGTTACGAAGCTTCAGCGCGTTGGCAAGCTCGGATTGACGCAGAATATCCTCGAAGGCGTAGCGATTATGGAGCGCGTTCATGGTTTTTCATCATGTCCTGCTTGGAGAGGTAGGTCCAGCTATCGATCATCACGTCCTTGACGACGTTGCGGCCAAGGCGCTCGTTCGTGCCCGAGGCGATGTTTTCCGATAGCTCTTTGATGGCATTCTTGCGGCCGACCTTGAGATCCTTCGGCGCAGTTTCGTAGATCAGCCGAAAGGCTTCATCGGCGACGAAAGCTTCGGGCTGAACCGAGCTTTCTTTGAGCAGGTCGGAGTCCGCGGTAAACTGAAGGCGTGTCACGACGTAGCCGAGAACTTGCCCGTCTGAAAGAATGGGGACGCTGACCATCGGCGTCTTCAGAATCTGCAGTTTATGATTTTCGGATTTATTCGGCTCCGCGCTCATCGATGATTTCCACGTGACCGCGCCATAGACGCCGCCGACCGTCGAAAGACACGCAACGAAAGCGAGCAGGATCATCCGTATCACGGTGCGTTCCTGTAAGGTCCGATATTGCGCGTATACGTGCCGTCCGATTCAGCATTCTGGATCGCGTCCGACAGCATCGCTGCGATTTCTTTGACGGCATCGAGATGCAGGCGGATCTTGCGCAGGTTGACCGAGAGCTTTTCGCGGAATGTCGCAAGGCGAAGCTGCAGGTCTGCATTGACGTCGGATTTCTGCAAACGCCGAAGGGCCTGATTGAGGTCGAGAAGCCCCTGGCTTTTGCGATCGTTCGATGTCTTGAAATCGAACTTCAATGACTTGTCCAAGGCGTGCGTTTCTTCGTCGAGATAGCCCTCGATGCGTGCGATCACGGCAAAGACCATGGCACGCGCGGCATCCGAGTCCTGCATGCCCGCGCGCTGCATCGCGGGTCGGCGTGCGCTCGCGGCGGCCAGACCGGCCAATGGCGCGGTGGACCTGGCGCTCGGAAGAGACGTTTTGACTTTTTCGCCGAATGCGCCGGTGCTCATTCTACTTGTCCTTAAGTCGTCCGGTTTCAGATTTGAGGATCATGTTCGCAATCCCGAGCGTGCCCGTCTTGGACAGACTTGTCGCGAGCGTGTCCGTCATCATCGAGCGCCACATCGTGCCCGACGTTCCTTCGCCGAACAGCGCTTCGGAATCCTTCGGCATCGACGCGTCGATCATCTGGCGCAAATAGACAGCCTCGAATTGCTGCGCGACCTCTTTGGCTTTTTTCATCGCCGCAGGGTCGGCCTGCGGCGTAGCTGCATCCGTGCTGGCAGCAGCCGTCTTCGCCGGCCGGACTGTTTGCCCGGCTGTCCAGGTCGCGACGTCAGCGGCCGAGGTGCGAAGGATGGCGGACATCAAGAAATATCACTTCGAACATGGAAGATTGCCTCAGCTTGGACGCGGAGACTTACCCCGGCCTTGCGCGCCGACGGCTTCCTGAAATTCGAGCAGAGCCTCGAGCTCGGCCTGTTCGCGCTTGCGCGCTTCTTCGCCTTTTGCCTCGGCGAGAAGGCGGTCGGCGCTCCGTCCGCGGGCGGCTGCCTCGGCGTATCGTTTCAGCGCGATCTCGTGTTCGCGCGACAACTGTTGGATTCGCCGTTCGAGACGACCGACGCGGCTCGAAAGCAGCGCGGTGAAGAGACCGTTGACGGGCGAGGGACTTTCTAGGCTGCGAAATATGTCGTCCTGAGCTGCCCGCAGCGAAGCAATCTCTTGCGTCAAATCGCTGACGCGCACGCGCTCCACCGTCTCAAGGTCGTGGAACACATCCGCGATGCGGCCAAGCTTCTTGGTCTGGCTAGCCATTTTGACCCAGCGTTGCGATCGCCTGCATCACGAGCGAAGAAAAGATGCTGATTATTCCGCTGTCGATCTGCAGCAGGATGATGAGCCCGCCGAGAACGACGAACGGCGTCGAGACGAAGTATGACGGAATCTGCGGGATCATTTTGTTGAGGAACCCGAACGCGAGGTTCACCATCACGGAATAAACGACGAGCGCCGCGCTGAGCTGCAGTGTCAGCTTGAACGCCGAGCCGAACGTCGAGACGATCATCGAAAGATTGGGAGGCGCTGCGAATTCGGAGCCAACTTTAAGCGCCGCATACGAATTATGAAGCATTCGGATGATGGCGATATGCAGGTCGGCCACGAAAAACATCACGACGGCGGGCAGTGTTACGAAGACGGAGTACGGCGTCGATGGATCGTTGCCTTCGATCGCGTGCGAGAATGCCGACCCGTAGCCGGCGAGGTTGGCCATCGCAATGGCCGCGAATTCGAGCGCGAGAAAGAAGATGCGTACGATGAAACCGAGGAATAAGCCTGCCAGACTTTCAGTGACGATGATCGAAACCAGTCCCTCGGCAGGGCCTGCCGCCACCGGCCGCACGTCGTCGTAAACGATCGGCATGATCGCAAGCGAAATGGCGATCGCGACGAAAAGTCGGAGCTGCACCGGGATGCGATCGCTCGAAAACCCAGGCAACACCATGAAGCACGCGCCGACACGGCAGAAAACGATAAGCGGAACCAGAAGCGTCTGCTGCGTCAGCTCGCTCATGAAACCGAGCCGAGCGACTGAATCTGTACGCCGCGGCTGATCTCGAGATGCGAGAGCACCGGCAGCGTCCCGTAAAGACGCTCTGTGACGGTGTGAACGTAGGGCCGCGTCTCGGCAGCCGTGACCAGAACGAACTGATGACCGGCATCCATGAGCGGCTGCACGACGCGCGCGAGATCGCCGCCGAATTGCTCGATGAGACGCGGGTCGATATCGAATTCGATGATCTCGCCCTTGGCGTCGCGGCGCAACGCCTGATGGAACGCGACTTCCCATTTGTTGCCGAGACGAACGATCTTCAGATAGTTGTTGTCGCTGAGATCGCCGCAAATTTGCGACGCAAGCCGCATGCGCACATGCTCTGTGATCTGCTCGGCCTTGCGCGAGAATGGTGCGATTTCAGCAACCGCTTCCAGGATGAGATGCAGGTTGCGAATGGAAATCCGTTCCGCAAGCAGCATCTTCAGAACGCCTTGCAGACCCGAATAGGAAATCTGCGACGGACAGATTTCTTCGAGCAGCTTGCGATATTCGGGATCGAGCCGATCGAGAAGCGAACGCAGGTCGCGATAAGACAGAAGCTGCGCGAGGCTGTTGCGGATGACTTCCGCCACGTGCGTGAGAAGCACGGAGGAATTTTCGACCGGCACGAACCCGTCGCGCTTCAATGCATTTGTAAAGATATCGGGCACCCAGATCGCCTTCATGCCGAACGCCGGTTCGCGCGTCTCATCGCCTGGCGTGTCAGGTTTCGGGCCGTCGCCGACAACGACGAGCACGTCGCCGAGCCGAAGCTCTGCGTTGGCGACGACCGTGCCGTGCACCTTGATCTGATAGCTCTTCGACGGCACCGAAAGATCTTCGGCAAGTTTGATTTCCGGAACGACGAAGCCGTACTGCTTCGCGAACTTGCGGCGCATCTTCGCGACGCGCTGCGGAAGATCGCTGCTCGGACGCATCAGAACGGTCGAGATCTGCTTGCCGAAGCAGATCTCGATTTCCGTCGTCTTGAGCTGATCGCGAATGGATTGCCGCGATTGTTCTTCCGGCGACAGCGCCTGATCGGATGTCTTGGCCGATTCGGCCGCGCGGGCTCCGGCTTCCTTCTGCCGGGTCAGGCCGATGCTTATGAAGGCCAGGACACCGCCGATGGCGGCAAACGGCAGCAGCGGGAGTCCGGGCGCCGTGGCGAGAACGGCCATCACGCCACCCGCGAGCATCAACGCACGCGGATAGTTGCCGAACTGGCTGACGATTACGCCTTCGGTCGAGCCCTGCGTGCCGCCCTTGGAAACGAGCAGACCGGCCGCAAGCGACACGATCAACGCCGGCATCTGCGTGACGAGACCGTCACCGACCGACAGCTTGACGAACGTATCGAGCGCGCGCTCGAACGGCAGATCGTGGCGCGTCACGCCGATGATCACGCCGCCGAAGATGTTGACGGCCGTGATGATCAGGCCAGCGATGGCATCGCCGCGAACGAACTTCGAGGCACCGTCCATAGCGCCGAAGAATTGGCTTTCTTCTTCGAGTTCGCGGCGGCGGCGGATCGCTTCCTTTTCATCGATAGCGCCGGACGAAAGATCGGCGTCGACCGCCATCTGCTTGCCGGGCAGCGAGTCGAGCGTGAACCGCGCGCCGACTTCAGCGATACGCGTCGCGCCCTTGGTGATGACGACGAAGTTGACGGTGACGAGAATGATGAAGACGATGATGCCGATGACGAAATCGCCGCCCATCACGAACTGGGCGAAGCCCGCGATGACATGGCCTGCCGCCGCCGGGCCTTCCGCGCCTTGCGAAAGAATGAGGCGCGTCGTCGCCACGTTGAGCGCGAGTCGTAATAGCGTTGCGATCAGCAGAATGGTCGGGAACGCGGAGAATTCCAGCGGGCGTCGTATCCACAACGCGACCATCAGAATGAGGATCGACAGCGCGATCGACAGCGCCAGCCCCATGTCGATCATGAATGAGGGCAGCGGCAGGAACAGGATTGTCAGAATGGCGACGACGCCGACCGCCAGACCAGCGTCGCGCTGGCCCAATACGACTCCGATGCCGCTGTCTGCGGTCTTTGTTGCTGCCATAAAGCGAGGGTCCCCGATGCGCTGCGCGGCAAGCTTGCAATCTGAAGCTTGCGCGAGGTCGTCGCCGGAACGGGAAACTCCGCCTTAAATCGGATTGCTGCTGCCGATTCGCCTCACCAATCAGGGCGATAACAATAACGAGCATCAGCAACTTGTCCTATTGGCGAGATGCGATGCCTCGCCAACAGGGAACGCCGAATCGAATGACGATCAGCCGGACTTTTGGCTGGCCGTGTGCCTGCCGCGGCCGATGCCGGTGTACGCGATGCCAAGCTCCCGGACCGCCGCAGGGTCGAGGACGTTGCGCAAATCGACGATGGTGCTGCCGCTCATGCGCGACTTGATCGCTTCGAGATTGAGCGCGCGGTATTCGTTCCACTCGGTGACGATTACCAGCACATCGGCTCCGGTGGCGGCTTCATCGGCGCTTTCGCACCATGTCACGCCGGGAAGCATCGGCTCGGCTTGCTTGCGGCCTTGCGGGTCGCAGGCCCGGACCGTTGCGCCACGCTCCTGCAGCATTGGAACGATCAGCAAGCTCGGTGCATCGCGCATATCGTCGGTGTTCGGCTTGAACGTCACGCCGAGGATCGCAACGGTTTTGCCGCGCACCGAACCGCCCGCGGCGGCCTCGATGCGCACCGCCATGGCGAGTTTGCGCTCGTGGTTGACCCGTTCGACCTGCTCGATGATCGAGACCGGAGCACGCGCTTCGCGCGCCGTTCTGACCAGCGCCGAGACGTCTTTCGGGAAGCACGACCCGCCATAACCCGGGCCCGGATGCAGAAACTTGTCGCCAATTCGCCGATCGCGGCCGATGGCTGATGCAACTTCCTGCACATCGGCGCCGACGGCTTCGCAAACATCCGCGATTTCATTGATGAAGCTGATCTTGAGCGCAAGAAACGCATTCGCGGCATACTTCGCGAGCTCGGCCGATTCCCGTTCGACGAACATGACGGGAGAGCCGCGCAGCGCAAGCGGCTTATAAAGGCGTTCCATGACGTCGCGTGCGCGCGGGTCGTCGGTTCCGACGAGCACGCGGTCGGGATGCGTGAAGTCCTGGATCGCCGAACCTTCGCGCAGGAATTCCGGATTCGAGCACACCGCGACATCCGCATCCGGACGTTTCGCCTTGAGCCGCCGTTCGATTTCGCGGCTTGTGCCGACCGGAACCGTCGACTTGGTCGTTATGACGGTGAAGCCGTCGAGATATTGCGCCGTCTCCTCGACCGCCGAGAAGACGTAGGAAAGATCCGCATAGCCGTCGCCGCGCCGCATCGGCGTTCCGACCGCGAGAAAAACAACGTCGGCATTTGCGACGGATGTTTTGAGATCGTCCGTGAACACCAAGCGTCCGGCTTTGACGTTGCGCTCCATGAGCGCTTCCAGGCCCGGCTCGTAGATCGGCGATTGCCCGGCTTTGAGTGCGGCCAATCGGCTGGGGTCATTATCGACGCAGTTTACGGTCCACCCGAAATCGGAAAAGCAGGCCGCCGAAACGAGCCCGACGTAACCCGCTCCGATCATGCAAATCTTCATAAAGGCTCCCAAGGGTGCGATAAATCTGTGCTGAAACAATGGCTTGGCGACTGGCGGATGCCTTGCTGCGCTGCCGTTTGCTTCGAGTGCGCGATTTGTTTCAGAACCGCCCCGAAAAGCAATCCACTTCTTCTTCTTTTACTTTACGAGGCCACTCGGCTTTCCTGCATCTGCCGGCGCGCCATTGCGTCGGCCGCGGTGATTTCGGAAGCGACTTGCGCCGCGTCATCAAACGCTAAGCCTCACGCACGCCGTGGGCTCCGCAGATGGAGACCGCCATGACTGACCTGATCAAGAATCCCCTGGCCAAGATACCGAGCGCATTTGCGCAGATGTCCTGTTGTTGTGGCTGCTGATCACCTTCCCGCACTGACCCAACAACTTGATGACCAGAGGATGCTGGCGCAACCGCCGGCAACAGATGAACTTATGTCCAAATCGTATGTCATTGAAGTCGGCGACGACCAGGCCGGCGTGATCATTCGCGAAGATGGCGAGCGCGAATATCAGTTTCATGCGGCTCTTCGCAGCTATCACGCGCTCGAAGGCCGCCGTTTCGCAAACGCGCTTCTCGCGGAGCGTGCAGCCATCGCACACGCAGTCAGCCGTCGCCGGCGGCGTCACGCGTCAGCTGCTTTGGAGGGCGCGTCGCTATGAGTGAACGCTACAGTTATTTCCAGAGGCTGCGTGGCCAGCCGAAGCGCATTAAAACGCGCGTTTCCCGCGAGGTGTACATTCTTTCGCGCCAGCAAAAGACTGAAACCCGGAACAAGCAGGCGGTATGGGACGCACTGCCAGCGATCGCGGCCGTCGGACCGGCGCCGGATTTCTGACACCTCCATTAAGCCACGCTTTGCACTCCTGGACTGGCCGCTCGCTGGCGCGAGCAGAAACTTCAACCGGCGCACAACGCGCCGGTTTTTTCGTTCCAGCTTTTTCGTTTGAGCCGGTCCTGCGATCTGATGCGCAACGGCTCACGATCCGCCGCGGCCTTGGGGCCTTCGCTTGACATCCCGCGCGCGGATCGACGATGCAGCTATCTCAGCGTTCGGAGCGAGGGTCTCTCATGGGCGATCATTTCTGGCCTGCACTTTATCCCGGCATCATCGTCGGGCTCCTGTACGGCCTTTCCTTGCGTGGCTTTGCGAACATCGTGCTCGGCACAATCGGCGGACTTATCGGCTCAGCGATTGCATACTGGGGCCTCGTCAACGCGGATCTCAACGAAGGTCTCCCGTCGGTCGCAGGCATGGTGGCGCTGGCGCTGCTCGGCGCTTATGGAGCAACGTCACTCTACACGCGTCTCACGAAAAGACCGCCGGCCGGCTGAGACGAACCTCTTTCGCCACGCCGCTTGCGAACTCGCACGCCTGTCATGCGCCCGTCGCCGATCCGTCGTCGAAATTTCATCAAATCCTGAAATTCAGCGATAGGTTTTGCGACGGAGGCACGATGGCCGGATTGGCGACGGCGGCATTGATCTTTTGCGCCCTGGCGACGGCAATACATCTCATTACCATCGCTCTCGCACTCGTCCGCGTGCTCGCGCGCAAAAAGCGCCGCGAACCGGAATCGACGCCGGTCAGCATTGTGCGGCCCGTCTGCGGTATCGATCATTACGATGAGCTGACCCTGCGCTCGACATTCGAGCTTCAGAGCGATTCTTACGAAATCATCTTCTGCGCCGCGCGCGAAGGCGATGCAGCCGTGCCGCTGGTTCGCAAGCTGATCGCGCAACATCCGCACATTCCGGCGCGGCTTCTGATTGGCGACGATCGCCCGACGAGCAATCCAAAGCTGAACAACATCGTCAAAGGCTGGGAAGCCGCGCGCCATCCTTGGATCGTCCTTGCCGACAACAACGTTTTGATGCCGCCTGACTACCTCGACGACATGTTCGCAGCCTTCGGCCCCGGGGTTGGATTGGTCTGCTCGCCGCCGGTCGGCAGTCATCCGATCGGTTTTCAAGCCGAACTCGAATGCGCGTTCCTCAATACCTATCAAGCGAGATGGCAATCGGCGGCCGACGCCGTCGGCTTCGGATTCGCGCAAGGGAAATCGATGCTCTGGCGGCGCGATATTCTGGACGCAGTCGGCGGCATCGAAGCGCTGGGCCGCGAAATCGCCGAAGACGCCGCCGCAACGAAGATCGTCCGCGCGCGCGGCTTGAGCGTGCGCCTCGTCGACCGGCCTTTCGAGCAGCCGTTGGGCCCGCGCAAACTCCGACAGGTGTGGGACCGGCAGGTGCGCTGGGCACGCCTGAGGCGCGCGACGTTCCAGTTATTCTATGCGCCGGAGGTCTTCGCGGGAAGCTTCTTTCCGATATTGGCAGGCGTCGCCGCCGCGGCGAATTTCGATGTCGATCCGCTCGTCGCTCTGATGGCTCTCGTTGGCGTCTGGTACGGAGCCGAAGCAGTGTTGGCATCTGTCGCAGGTTGGCATCTCCGCCTGATGTCGCCGCTCGCATGGATGGCGCGAGACCTTTTGTTGCCGGTGCTTTGGCTCGAAGGCTGGTCGGGCGATACGTTCGTCTGGCGCGGAAACGACATGAGCGTCGCGAAGGGTCAAGAGATCTCGCAATCACCCAGCCACGCGTTGGCCGCCACCAGCGACCGTTGACACCGCGTATAGCCCGCGCGCGACGCGAGCGGCTCAACGCGATTGCATCGCGTTTCAATAAAAACCCGAGCATTAACGCATTCGGGCGCGGGCGCGCACAGGACCCAAGGAACCTTCGAGTTCAATCGGCCATCCAAGGCTTGACGGGCGTCAATTGCTCTGACGCCTGGATGTAGCCGGCCGTGGAAGGCTGCGGCATGATGCTGGTTTGAGCGGCAGCGCGAACAAAAAAAATTGATCAGATAATCGTCACGAACGGAGCGAATAATTGTGTTGTGCGTTGTCCATCTCGCCGAACCGTAACGATACGTCTGCTAGACAGACTCTCCCCCTCGTTAGCCAACCCGCATCATAAGGAAGACCGTCATGAAGCCCGAATCCGCCAAAGCCCGGCGCAAGGCGCCTCTCGATACGCCTTCGATCTTCTCCGATAACGCGATCAAGGACATTGCCGGCGCGTTGACCATTCTTCTCGCCGATGTGTTCGCCATCTACGTGAAAACGAAAAACTTTCACTGGCACATGTCCGGTCCGCACTTCCGCGACTATCATCTGATGCTCGACGAGCAGGGCACGCAGATTTTCAACATGACCGACGACATCGCCGAGCGCGCCCGCAAGATCGGCGGCACCACGCTGCGTTCGACCGGACAGATCGCCAAGCTGCAGCGCGTCCTCGACAATGACGCCGACTACGTCACGCCTGAGGACATGTTGTCCGAGTTGCGCGACGACAACTTGCAGCTCGTCCGTTCGATGCAGGAAGTTCACGACCTCTGCGACGAGCACAACGACGTCGCAACCGCGAGCTTGCTCGAGAATTGGATCGACGAGACGGAGCGTCGCGTGTGGTTCCTGTTCGAGGCAACACGGCAGGTGCCGAACGGCGCATAACACGACGACGGAGAACAGGCATGTCATCGAACGAGCAGCAACTTTCCGGCCCGGATTTCGCGCGCGGTGTTCCGGCATCGGATATTGCGGACGGCAAGATGCTGCTCGGTCAATTCAATGGCGAAGCTGTTCTGCTCGCGAAAGCCGGCGCCGAGATTTTCGCTGTTGGCGCCACGTGCACGCATTACAACGGGCCGCTCGCCGAAGGATTGATGGTGGGCGACACGGTTCGCTGCCCCTGGCATCACGCGTGCTTCAGCCTGCGGACGGGAGAAGCGTTGCGCGCGCCCGCGCTCAATCCCGTATCCTGCTTTCGGATCGAGCAAAGCGGGGAAACAGTTTTCGTCCGCGAAAAGATCGAGAAATCACCAAAGCAGCAGGTCAAGCCCGACAGCCATGTTCGCTCGGTTGTGATTGTCGGCGGCGGAGCGGCAGGCAATGCGGCAGCAGAAATGCTTCGCCGGCAAGAGTTCAAAGGCACCGTTACGATCCTGAGCGCCGACGACGCGCTGCCCTACGACAGACCCAATCTTTCCAAGGACTACCTTGCGGGAAATGCGTCAGAGGATTGGATTCCACTCCGCACGCCGGACTTCTATAACGAACAGAAGATCGACGTGCGGCTCAAAACGCGCGTCGTGGCGATCGATACCGTTGAGCGCGAGGTAACGCTCGCGGACGGAAGCCATGTTGCTTTCGACGCGCTGTTGTTGGCGACAGGCGCAGTGCCCGTTCGCCTCGATATCCCCGGCGCAGGTCTGCCGCACGTGCATTATCTCCGAACGCTCGATGATAGCCGCGCGCTGATCGCTAACACCAAGAATTCCAAACGCGCCGTCGTCATCGGCGCGAGCTTCATCGGGCTTGAAACCGCCGCATCGCTCCGCGCGCGCGACATCGAAGTTCACGTCGTCGGCCCCCAGTCACGCCCGCTCGAACGCGTTCTCGGCGCCGAACTTGGCGACATGATCCGTGCGATCCATGAAGAGCGCGGCGTCGTCTTCCATTTCGGAACGACGGCGGTGGCAATCGACGAAGACATGGTGACGTTGAAGTCAGGTGATCGAATTCCCGCCGATCTGGTCGTCGCGGGTATCGGCGTTCAGCCGGATACCGCGCTCGCCAAGGCCGCGGGCCTGACAATCGATAACGGCGTCGTCGTCGATCAGTATCTGCAAACGAGCGTGCCCGGCATTTACGCAGCCGGCGATATCGCGCGCTGGCCTGACCCGCATAGCGGCGCGCCGATCCGCGTTGAGCACTGGGTGGTGGCCGAACGTCAGGGGCAGGCGGCGGCAATCAACATGCTTGGTGGTCGTCAGCCCTTCGATGCCGCGCCATTCTTCTGGAGTCAGCATTTCGACGTCACGGTGTCTTACGTCGGCCATGCGGAAAAATGGGACAAGATCGAGATCGACGGCGACCCGTCGTCCCGCGATTGCAAGGTCACGTATCTGAAAAGCGGCCGCACGCTCGCCGTCGCGACCGTCTCGCGTGATATCGAGAGCCTGCGTGCCGAGGTCGAATTCGAGAGCAGCTGAACTCAGCCGCCGCGTCCCGATCGAACGCTGTAGGACGTTGGCCGTTCGATCTGAAAGATATCGCTGGTCGTCGAGTACCAATCGCGCCCATGCAGCCGCCCGACCAGATCAAGCGCTGGCGTGTCGATGTAGTGCTTCTCCGCATCGAGCACGAATTCGTCCGCCACGTGCGCGTGGACGATCTCGCCCAGAACGATGAGCTGGCTCGGCGCAACCTCGATCGGGGTGTGCAAACGGCATTCGAACGCGACGGGGCTCGCTGCAATTCGCTCGGGCTTCACCTTCACCGATGGCAACGTTGCAAGATCGGCCATCGACAACTCGTCGACATCCGGCGGAGCATCGACGGATGTCAGGTTCATGGCCTCGGCGACAGCGCGGGGCACGAGGTTGACGACGAATTCGCGCGTGTCGAGAATGTTGCACGCGCTGTCTTTCATCGAACCATCGGCATTAGCTTGTATTCCGATTGCGATGATCGGCGGCGTCTTACTCATGGCGTTGAAAAAGCTGAACGGCGCCGCGTTGCGAACGCCGTTCTTGGAGATTGACGAAACCCAGGCGATGGGCCGCGGCACGATCGTGCTCGTCAGGATTTTGTAACGGTCGTCGGCCGCGAGCCGTTCAAAGTTGAACTCCATTCCGTCACCCCTCGGCCGTGCCTATGCTGCGCAAAATTCTTTCGACGTGGTCGATCTCATCCTGCACGATGGTGTGACCCATACCGGGATAGATGATCTCGGTCGCGTCGCCCCCGCGCGCGCGAAGCACGTTGGCCGATTCATGAACCCGGGCCAGCGGAATATGAGAATCGACATCGCTGCACCCGAGGAACACAGGCGTGCCTGCGAGCTGACCGGGATAATCCCAGGTCGTGCCCTCCGGCCCGATCAATGCACCGCTGAGCGCCGCGACTCCGCCGTAGCGCCGCGCATTGCGGACCGCGAACTCCAGAGCCAGGCATGCCCCTTGGGAAAATCCCAGAAGCGCGACGCGCTCTGCCGGCAGGCCCTGCGTCCCGAGATCATCGACGACGTCGGAAAGCAGGCTCAGCGCGTGACCGAGATGCGGCTCATTCCGCGCGAAGGGCGCCATGAACGAGTATGGATACCAGCTTCCCGACGGCGCTTGCGGCGCGACGTAAGCGATGTCCGGCGTCGCGAACGCGTTGGCGAGGCCGAGCATGCTCTCGGCGCTCGCACCGCGTCCGTGCACCAGAACAACGGCCGCACGGGCGGCACCGATGGGTGCGCCCGCGCGGATGACATTGGATTTCAATGTCGTCATGCTGCCTGCTCCAAAGGCTGCAAGCTCGCTTCGATTTCTTGCCGCTGGCTTTCCAGGAAGGCAGGCAATTTCAACGCCTGTCCCAGGGTTGCCACCGTTTCGTCGATCGCGAAGCCCGGTTCATCGGTTGCAATCTCGAAGATCACGCCGCCCGGCTCACGAAAGTAGATCGAACGGAAGTAATTGCGATCGATCTGCTCCGTGACGTGCAGGCGATGGCCCTTCACGAGCTTGCGCCGCATTTCGGCCTGCGCTTCGTCCGTCGCCGCGCGGAACGCGACGTGGTGGACGGAGCCTCGGCCCATGTTGCCCGCGAGAAATCCTTTCGCCTCGCGGATCTCGATGACGCCACCGGCCGTCGTTCCGTCGGCGACGAAACGCGTGACCGGACCTTCGACGCCGCCTTCGCTGAAGCCGAGAACATCGGTCAGGATGGCCGCCGTCGGCTTTGCGTCTTCGAGCAGAAGCCTGATGCCGTGAAACCCGCGAATGGCGTGTTCGGCGGCGATCCCGCCTCCCAGCCATGCCGCTTCGGTTTCGGCACCTGCGACGCCGACAAGCGCCAGGCTCATGCCGTCCGGATCGGTGAAGCTCAGAACGGACTGCCCGAAGCGCTTTTCGATAGCTTCGTGCGGCACGCCCTTCTCAACGAGCCGATGTGCCCAGTAACCGATCGCTGCTTCGGGAACGCGAAACATCGTCTGCTGCGCAAGCCCGACGCCCGCTCTCCCTTTCGGCGCATGCGCCCAAGGAAAGAACGTGAGGATCGTGCCCGGATGTCCTTCCTCATCGCCGAAATAGAGATGATAAGTTCCCGGATCGTCGTAATTGACCGTCTTCTTCACCAGCCGGAGGCCAAGCACCCGCGTGTAAAAATCCAGGTTGCGAGATGCGTCGCCTGCGATGGCGGTGATGTGATGAATGCCAGACATGACGAATCCTTTCTCCCGTACGAAACGGGATTTCATGGTCGAACTTCAAATGCTCCTTAGGCTCTAATCTTCAACACGTGGCGGCGTGTGCGGACCGTCGCCTATTCGGCGACGATCCGGCGTTTGTCAGCCCGCGAGACGCGCCGCGATCTGTGCGACGTGACGGCCCTGGAAGTGCGCCCCGGCCAGTTCGTTTGCCGAAGGCTGTCGCGAGCCGTCGCCGTCCGCGATCGTCGATGCGCCGTACGGCGAACCGCCGGTGACCTCTTTCACGCCCATCTGCCCCTGGAACGAATAGGGCAGCCCGACAACCACCATGCCGTGATGAAGCAGCACGGTATGCGTCGAAAGGATCGTGCTCTCCTGGCCGCCGTGCTGGGTCGCTGTGGACGTAAACACGCTGCCGACCTTTCCGATCAGCTTGCCGCCAGCCCACAGGCCGCCGGTCTGATCGAGAAAGTTCTTCATCTGCGCCGGCATGTTTCCAAAGCGCGTCGGAACACCGATGATGATCGCATCGTAGTTCGGCAGCTCGTCGACGGTCGCGATCGGCGCGGCCTGGTCGAGCTTGAAATGCGATTTGCGTGCGACCTCTTCAGGCACCAGCTCTGGCACCCGTTTGATCACGACCTCGGCGCCGGCTTCTCGTGCGCCCGCCGCAACGCTCCCAGCCATCGTCTCGATGTGGCCGTAGCTGGAATAGTAGAGAACAAGAACCTTGGTCATTGCGAATGCCTTCTCCGTCCATGCAACTCGTTCGATGAAAGGGAATATCGTTCGTTGACGAGAAACGAGCAATCCTGGATATAATTGCCAGTCTGGTTCCAATTTGGATACAAAATGGACAAGCTGGAAGCGATGAACGCCTTTGCAAAAGTTGTCGCGAGCGGCAGCTACGCGGAGGCGGCAAGACGGCTGAATTTGACGCGCTCGGCCGTCAGCAAGGCCGTCATGGAGTTGGAGCAGGCGCTCGGCGCCAGGCTTCTGGACCGCACGACGCGGCGCGTGACGCCGACCGAGGCGGGCCTCGCCTACTACGAGCGCTGTCTCGCCATTCTCGCGCAGGTGGACGAGACGGAAGCCCAGATTTCCCGTCTCCATGACGAGCCGAAGGGCGTCCTGAAGGTCAACGCGCCGATGTCGTTCGGCACGCTCTACCTCGGAGACGCCGTCGCCGACTTCATGATCCGCTACAGCGATTTGAAAGTCGAGTTGACCCTTACCGACCGTTTCATCGATCCGCTGGAAGAAGGCGTCGACGTGACGGTGCGGATTGGTGCGATGGTGGATTCAAGTTTGATTGCGCGGCGCATTTCTCCGGCCCGCATCGTGCTTGTTGCGTCGCCAGACTATCTGAAGGCGCACGGCACGCCGCAAAGCCCATCCGACCTCGCGGAGCATCGCTGCCTGAGTTACGGCCATATGACGTCGATGCAGCGCTGGCATCTGACCGACAAAGGCAAACCGGTTTCCGTGGCGATCGGCGCCTGCCTGTCGTCGAACAACGGTGACGTGCTACGCGAAGCGGCGCTGAAAGGCATCGGCATCGCGCTGCTGCCGACGTTCATCGCCGGAAAGGACATTGCCGCGAAACGCCTGCAGATCGTTTTGCCCGAGAACCAGCCGGACGATCTGACGATCCACGCGCTCTATGCGCCAAACCGCTATCTCGCCGCAAAAACGCGCGTCTTTATTGATTTTCTCGTCGATCGCTTCGGGAACACGCCGTCGTGGGATGTCTGCTTCGCGAAACGCTAGTTCACTGCCGCGGTGTCCGGCGTAGCAGGTATGTATCCATGATCCAGCCTTTACGCGCCCGTTCCTCCGCGCGCATGCGCTCGATCTCGGCGACCTGATCGGCAAGCTTTCCGGAAGCCAGAACTTCGTCCGGTGTGCCGAGGTAGGCGCCCCAATAGATTTCGACGTCCTCGTCGGCCAGCGCGCGAAGGCCCGACCCATTGTCGAGCATCACGACGGCCGTATCGACGCCTTGAGGGAGCCCTTCGAGAAGCTTTCGGCCCGTGGTGATGTGCACCGGTTCGCCAATCGCATTGAGTGCGATCTTGTGCTGAGCTGCGAGCGCCTGCACGCTCGTGATGCCCGGGATCACTTCATAGTCGAAGGCGATCTTTCCCTCGGCGACAATCTGCTGAATGACGCGGATCGTGCTGTCGTAGAGCGACGGGTCACCCCAGACGAGAATGCCTCCGACCTCGCCGTCTTTGAGTTCCGTCGCGATGAGACGGCTGAAAATCGCGGCCTTCTCGTCATGCCATGACCGGACACCTGACTTATAATCAGGAGTTCCGGCATCGCGCACCGGGCTCGCGGCCTCGACGATGCGGTACGCATGGTCGGTGATGAAACGCTCGCAGATCGTCGTCCGGAGCTTGACGAGATCGTCCTTCGCTTCGCCCTTGTCGAGAACGAAAAATACGTCGACCTTATTCAGCGCCTTGACGGCCTGCATCGTTACGTAGTCCGGATTTCCAGCCCCGATCCCGATGAGCAGCAATGTCTTCATGTTCGGGGAAGTCTCCAGCCTCTCGCGCCCGGCGCAGGCGCATTCTTTTTTACTTTGCCGCGTTACGCTGCTGTAGAGATTGCAACGGCGGCCATTCAGTGCCAATGCACCGTTTAACCGATCTTGAAAGGGAATTCCCCGGCCAATGGCCAAGCGCGTCGTTTTGGTAACCGGATCGTTGGCGGAGCCGCGCGTTAAGCGCATCGTCGACGATCTGAACGATAAGGACATCGAGCCGATCGTCGCCAATGTCGGCGTCAAGGTCGCGGCACTGATGACGGCGGACATCGTCGAGCGCCGCCTGAAGCTGCCGGAAGATATCGATCGGGTCATCATGCCGGGACGCTTCCGCGGCGACCTCGAGCGCTTATCGGACTTCTTCGGAACGCGCTTCGAACGTGGGCCTGAAGAGATCGCGGACCTGCCGTTCTATCTCGGGCACGCCCAGCGAGAGATCAATCTCACGGAATACGACGTCACGATTTTCGCCGAGATCGTCGATGCGACGCTGATGACCTGCGATCAGATCGTCGAGCGCGCGCGCAAGCTGCGCGCCGACGGCGCCAACGTCATCGACCTCGGTTGCTTGCCCGACAGTCCGTTTCCGCATCTGGAGGATGCGATCGCAGCCTTGCACGCGGACGGAGCTAAGGTCAGCGTCGATTCTTTCCGCGCCGACGAGCTCTCCCGCGCGACGCGCGCGGGCGCGGATTATCTTCTGAGCCTGTCCGAAAAGACGATCTCGATTGCGGACGAGGGTCCGGCCGTTCCGATTCTTGTGTCAGCGGGCGCCGCCGACATGGAGTCCCTCGACCGCGCGATCGACATCATGATCGCCAAGGGCAAGCCCTTCTACGCCGACCCGATCCTCGATCCCATTCATTACGGATTCACGGCTTCGGTCGCGCGCTATTACGATCTGCGCAAGCGCCGCCCTGATGTTCCGATCCTCATGGGCATTGGCAACGTCACCGAGTTGACCGACGCCGACACGACCGGCATCAACGCCGTGCTCATGGGCATGTGCTCGGAACTGCACGTGACGGCCGTGCTCGCCGTTCAAGTCAGCCCGCATTGCCGTACGGCGATCAAGGAATTCGATCGCGCCCGCCGTGAATTCTTCGCCGCACGCAAGGCCGACGCCCTGCCGCAAGGTTTCGGCATGGGATTGATGGCGCTTCGCGATCGCAAGGGTTTTGCTTCTACGCCCGCCGAAATCGAAGCGCTCGCGGCGGTGCTGCGCGATAAGAATTATCGCATCGAAGTGGCCGAGGACGGAGTGCACATCTACAACCGCAACGGTCACTACGTGTCAGACGATCCGTTCAAACTCTATCCGAACCTTCAGCTTGGCGACGACGTGGGGCACGCCTTCTATCTCGGCGTTGAAACGGCGCGCGCTGAAATCGCCTACCGGCTTGGGAAGCGCTACGCCCAGGATGAGCCGCTGCCCTTCGGCATTGTCGCCGAGGTTCCGGGCGCCGCCGAAGATGCGCATGCGATGAAGTTCAAGGAAGCGGGTTCGACGTTCGCGAAGCCGAAAGTGGAGAAGGACGCCGGCGCGGAGTAGCGGCCTGAAGCGGCGTTAGCGCCGCTGGAACGTCCGCAACAGCTTGCGCAGCGTCGGACGAATGCTTTTCAGTTCTTCGACATGGATGGTCGACAGCTTGTCGATTGTCGCGTTCCCGGACTTCGTCAGCGAGACCTGAATTTTCCGCCCATCGGTCGGATCGGGATTGCGCTCCACCAGGCCGAGATCCGAGAGCCTGTCGACAAGCTCGACGACGGTATGGTGGCGGAGCAGCAGCCGGTCTGCGATCTCCCCGACGCTGAGAGAGTCCCGTCCGGGCGCGCCCTTGACCGAGAGCATCAGCTGATGCTGCTGCGGCGTGACGCCCGCGCCATTCGCGGCCGCCTCGCTGAACGCAAGAAACTTTCGCAGCTCCCAGCGGAATTCCGCGAGCGCCTCATAATTCGCTTTCGTCACAGTCGACTTTCTGCGCCGCGCCGCCGTCTTGGACGCCGGCGACGATTTCGGATTTTTGGTGACCAAAGGTGGCTCCTGTTTTGGCGGGCGGAGCGATGATGACCTCGAGAATCCACCTGGCGCTCCGGCAACTTCCTATTAGCGAATGGCCGCCGCCTTTCAAGCGTTCCGCGGCGCCAATTCGCCGCTGCCCGAAAGCGGGGTATTGAGAAATATATATCGGAAAGCGATATAAAAGTTATTCGCGGAATGTAACATTATTCTCCCCCGCGCCGACCCTTAGTACAGGGAAAAGGCAGCCGCCGTAAACGTGACTTTGGCCTAGGGTAACGGGAGCCGGACAGGGCGTCGTCTTTCCGGGCAGGCTCAACCGACGCCGGTAGCTGACGGTATTTTAGGCCGTCTTTTTCCAGCCGGGAGCACTACTTACCGTCGCTCGCCAGTGTTTCTGCATTCAGCAACCATTCAGGCCGGGCGGCGTTTCTGACAGCAGTTTGACTTGGAGTCATCGCCATGAAAACTCTGATCTCTGCCGTTGCGGCTTCCGTAATCGCCAGCTTTGCGCCGGGCGTCGCGTCGGCCGCTGATTTCGGCGGCTACGACGAGCAGGAAGCGGTCATCGAAGAGCGCGCCCCCGTCGTCGAGCGGGAACGCATTGTGGAGCGCCGCTACTACGAGCCTGCTGACGAATACTATTATGAAGACGACGCACCGGTGGTGACGTATTACAGCCGCCCCTATCGTCGGCCATACCCCTACTACGCCGGTTATCCGTATCGCTTCGGAGCGTATTACGGCCACGGCCACTGGGGCCACCGCGGCCGCTGGTAATCTTCCGGTAAGGAATGCGATCGAGCCCGGCCGCAAGCTTCGCGACTGCCGGGCTCGTTTCGGTCTGGTAACGACCAATCCGCTATCATCCCCGCTTTCCGGGGGCCGATTTTCAAAACTCTCTTAATGCTGACGCGCGATGCAGGCGGCATTTTTGCGATAAATTTACCTCGTGCATCAACTCTGTGACCTGCACCGTCGGGCGTAGAGGAGAGAAGTGCATGTTGAGCGCGAGACACGGCATCGCCGCCCTGGCTGCGGTGCTGGCGAGCGTCGCCCTTTCCGCGACCGCGGAAGCGACCTATCGCGGATGCGGGTTCGATCGCTACGGATATCACCCGCCGGACTTCAGAGGTTGCGCGCCAGTTGTTGAAGTCGTCGTCGTGCGTCCGCCCGTCGTCCGCCGTGCCCCTGCGGTCCGAGTGAAACGCGTGCGAAGAGTGAAGCCGGTTCAACGTGTACGGCCGGTGCCGCGGGTGCGCAGCGTTGTCGCGGTTCTACCGCCTCCGCCCCCTCCGCCGACATTCGATAACTATTACGCGTCCAGGCCCATCCAGCCCGGCTGCTATTTCGACAACGGCTACGATATGCGCGTGCACCGGATCTGCTACAGTGGCTGGTAATCGCCCATTGTGTCAGTAAAAGCAGAGTCCTCATGCGTTTGAATTCAAGCTTCTCGAGAATCGCGTCGTTGCGTGTTGCGCTCGTATTGGCTTCGCTGTGTGCGTCGGCAACAGCTGGCGTCGCCGCCCAGTGCGGTAACGGACCGCAAGGCTTTGATGCCTGGCTGCAAGGCTTCAAATCCCGGGCGGCAGCACAAGGCATAAAGCCCGAGACAGTTTCGCGCGCGCTGTCAGGCGTTACGTATGACCCGACCGTCATTCGCCTCGATCGGTCGCAGCATTCCTTCAAGCTCAGCTTTCAGCAATTCTATGCACGCCGGGTCAACGGCGCCCTCATCAATCGCGGCAAGTCTTTGATGCGCACGCATCGCGCCACGTTGGACCGTATCGAAAAGCGGTTCGGCGTTCCGGGAGCGGTCATCGTCGCGATCTGGGGATTGGAAACGCATTACGGCGCCGACGCCTCGGCACGCTATTCGATCCTGCGGTCGCTCGCGACGCTGGCCTACGATTGCCGCCGTTCCGAATTCTTCACCGGTCAACTCCTGGATGCCATCCGGATCGTCGGTCGCGGTGACCTGTCGCCGAGCCAAATGCGTGGCGGCTGGGCCGGCGAAATCGGCCAGACGCAGTTTCTGCCGACACCGTATGTTCGTTATGCCGTCGACTTCGACGGCAACGGTCATCGCGATCTCGTGCGCAGTGTGCCGGACATCCTGGCCTCGACCGCGAATTTCCTCGCAAGCCACGGCTGGCAGCGCGGAGGCTCATGGCAGCCCGGGTCGGCAAACTATGGCGTCATCGGCCAATGGAATAAGGCTGAAGTCTATCAGCGGACCATCGCCGCAATGGCGACGCAGCTTGCGGGCGGCGGTTGAGCAAAGCGTCCGGAACGCTCGCGAAACTGGAGCGCTCCGCTAAGCCGTTAGTCTCGCTGTTCTTTTGATCGGACCGATAACAACGAAAGATGCGTCCATCCCGCGCACGCAAAATTTTTTGTCTCTCGCGCGCGCCGAGCCATACGTTGCCCATGATTTCCGTTTGATTGTGGCGCGGCGCGAAAGTCGGCGCGGTGTGCAGTGCTAGGAATAGGAGACGGGAGTGGCGTGGGTAAATGGGTCGTCCGATACAGCGCTTCAGCCGCTGGTCAGGCAGTTGCGCGACGCGCTGAAAAGCGCTGAAACTGAACTTCAGCGCCGGTGCTTCATCTCTTCCGAAATTTCTGAAGCCCTTGCCTCAGCCGACGCTTACCTGGGTGAGCGCGGCGCTGCGCAAGGCTCGACCGTGTCTTCTCCCGAGCGCGCACGCCGGTTGATCCGACGCGTTTGAGCACGCGCGAAATCATCACGATACGGATAATTCGGCCACGCTGCCGCCTTGCTTCTTAGGTGAAATCTCCTGGGGAGAAGGGCAGTGTTCCATGCGTATTTTTGCTCTGGAAGTTCTCTTCGCTGTCGGCGTTTTCAGCATGCCGGCGGTCGGTTCTGAACAGGTTCGGCAGGACAACGCGCCCCTGCCGCAATTCATGCCGGAGAAGGCTCGCGCCGGCATCGCCAACACCAAGCTCGCGGCGGACGAGACTCGCAAAGCTGCCGAAGCGCTCAGCGCCAAATTTTCCGACGATCAGGCGTCTTCACCAGCGAGTGTCGCAGCCGATCGCGAGAACTCGGCTCCCGCTCCGTCCATCGCAGACGATCCCCGAGCGGACGCGCAAATATCGGCGCGCGTCGCGGTGCTACGAGCGCGGCCGCCCTCGGCTTCCAGCAAGCCGAAAAGCACGCGTGCAAAGGCGGCGAAATCGAACGCATCGAAATCCCGGGTTGCGAAGTCCGTTGCACGCTCCGCGCGAGGCTTATCCGTCGATGCGCGGCCGCGGGATCTGACGCCAGACCCGGTCCCAGGCGCGAAACTCGGCTGGCAAACGGGCGTCATCGGAATGCTGACAAACCCCGCATTCTGGCACTGAGCGCCCTGTCGAATCGCCCGTGACGCCGTGCAAATTTGAGACAGTCTTAGTCTGAACCGGAGGAGAAGGGTCGGGCAGGCCGTCGTGCGATCTCGGTAAACTATGGCCGGGACTTTTCTCGTTCGGCTCGTACAAGGCCGTCGCGAGCGCCCGCCCGCGTGCTAAGCTCAAGCCATAACGAGGGGTCCGCCTAGTCCTAAGCCGGCGGTAGGGGAGAGGAAGGCAATGCCGGTCGTCGTATCGTTTGTGGGTCAGAAAGGCGGTGTGGGAAAAAGTACCCTCGCCCGGGCGTTCGCCGCCATCGCGGCACGCGGCAAACTGAAAGTGAAGCTTGCCGATCTCGATGTAAATCAGCAGACGTCGGTGCGCTGGGCCAGGACGCGCTCCGCGCGCGGGAACGGATATCCCGTCGAAGCGGAAGCCTACACGACATTTGAAGATGTCCTGGCGAACATCAAGGGCTTCGATCTCATCATCGTCGACACGCCCGGACACGCAAGTCCGGTAACGCTCGAGATCGCGCGGTCGTCGCAGGTCGTCATCCTGCCAACGGGAGCGAGCACGGATGATTTGTATCCGACCGTCCTGCTTCTTTACGAACTGGAACAGATGGGAATTCCGAAAGAGCGTCTCGTGGTTGCGCTCTGCCGCCTCCTCGAGCAGCGTGAGGAGCATGCGGCTCGAAAATATATCGAGACCGCAGGTTACGAAGCGTTGGTCGGATCGATACCGGAGCGATCCGGCTATCGTAGCGCGCACAATCTAGGTCAATCGATTACGGAGACGAGCGACCAGACATTGAATCGCCGCGCGCGCACGCTGATGGAAAGCCTGCTCGAAAAAGTGATGAGCCAGCTGCAGGGATCGAACACGTTTCAAAAACGGGAAGGCAACGGCAGCGTCGCCTGACGTTCGGCGACTTGTATTGCAAGGCTTGATGGAAGGGATGCCATGCCTCAGGAAGATCGCGCCTCGACGTCCGGAAACCAACGCTTCGCGAAGTGGGCAATCTTTTTAATCTTGGCGGCCGGCCTTGCTTGGCTCGGCGCCTACCTTCTCGGCGAACAGATTTACGACGCCGCCGTCCGGGTAACCCACTGACCTTCGAACTCGCGACGGAAATTTCAGACAGTTAACAGGCACGAGGCTTGCACATCTCGATCCGGCCAGGATCGCGACGTATGACGATCCGGCTCGGATTAACGGACGCCAATAGCCGGAAGCACGTCATGTCTGAAGACAATGTCATCTGGGTCGATTTTCGCCTGTCGAAGGATATTCGCTCGAAGCAGGAATTGTCGTTCGCCGAGCGGATGAAGAATTACTCGGAGCGAACCCGTGGTCATCTGCAAGCGTCAAGAACGGCGCTTGAAACGATCCGGCAGTCGCTCGGCGCAAAATGATCGGGCTCGCAGTCCGTCTACTCATCAACAGTCGTACGCTGTTGAATGTGGCCTCAGTAGCCGCTGGGCGAAGAGAGCCTTAGTTCCTCGCCGACTCTAACAGCGCATCCGCGAGAATTTGCGAAGCTCCGACCATCTCGTGCAGCCCCGTGGAGCCGCCCTTCAAAATTCCGAGCGTGATGCTCTCATTGTCTGTTGCGATGGAAGCGTAGCAAACGGCTTTGAGTTCGCCGAGTTCGGCTTTTGCAAGGAGCTCTTTGAGGCCGTTCACGAGGTCGGCCCGTTCCTGCTCGTCTTTCTTTGAGCGCTGGGAATTCAGCAGTACCAAATTGGTCATCTCGCGAACCTCTCGAAGCGATAGCTGCGGGCGCTTGAAGACTCTAACTTTCGAAATGTTGGCATGCCCGTAGGCGGCGTTCGAGGGGGGCAGCGCGAATTGCTGTGGGTTGTCGCTTCAAGTGTTACCGTCCGGACTCGCGCCGCAAGTTCGCAACGTCGGATGACGAAAAAAGTCTCATTAAATGGAACGCGGCGGCTGTGAAAATGTTCAGGCGACGCGAAGCCCGGAATTCCGGCGCCGACGCTGTGAGAGATGGCCTGCATCAGTTTCGCGGCGCGTGAGACAACGCGCTTATCAACCGACGCGGCCAGACCAGATCGCGGCACTTTGCGTTACGATTCCGGTGTTGCATGACGCTTTGGAAGGCGAGCCCGCGCCGCGTACGGCCGAGCAACGGCAGCGCGGCCCACCGGCGATGCACTGCGCCGATCGGTCCATTGCAGAAAAACCGTCACAAGGGGTTCCCACCCGGATTTTTTGTGCTATAGCCCCCGTCTGGGCCGCTCCGAAACGAGCGGCCTTACTTATCCGGATGGCGTCGCTCGATCAGCACGCCGATTGGTGACGCGGGGTGGAGCAGCCCGGTAGCTCGTCAGGCTCATAACCTGAAGGTCGTTGGTTCAAATCCAGCCCCCGCAACCATCGATATCGGACTTTGGTTCGCGCTCGGTTCCATGAGCAGCGCCGCTAGGTTGCCGACAAGCTCAAGTTTCATAGGGTCCCGGCCGGGTGTCGGGATTGCGACGACCTCGTTCACGAGTTCACGGACCAGGGCTACGGCCTTGAGACCCGCAGCATCGCCCTTGGCCAGTGCTTCATGGATTTGGGCAACGGTGTCGGCGTAGAACTTCGCCGCATTGGGGTGCAGGGCAATGACATCGGCCGCCTTGCTCGGCAGGCGCTGCTCGAGGGCGTCCTTCTCTGCCACGAACTCATTCAGCCTCGCGGCCAGCGTCCTTGGGTCGCCGCCAGCCTCAACCATCGCGATCACGCCCGCAATCTTACGCTCGACTGCAGCCAAGTCGCGCTGGACGTCTCGTTTCGTCCGCTCGGTTTCCTTCGCCAGCTTGGTCCGGTGTTCCCGGTATGCGTCGACGGCCGCAGCCACGACTTCCGGCGCCAGCAAGTACTTGCGCAGGACATCGAGGATACGGCTCTCGATTTCGTGCGTTGAGATCGTCCTGCGGTTGTCGCACGTGCCTCGGTTTCGTGACGCCGAGCACCCGAGATAGTCGCGGTGAATGACGATCATGGAGGCGCCGCAACTGCCGCATCGGACAAGGCCGGACAGCAGGTGCTTTGGGCGCCGGTGATGCGTTGGCTTGGCTCCGCCCTTCTCGTCCCGTCGGGCCGCAGCCTCTGCAAAGAGTGCATCCGACACGATACGAAGATCCAGCGCATCGTTTACAATCCATTGGTCCGGAGAATTCGGTCGGGCCTGACGCTTGCCCGTTGCCGGGTCCTTCACGAAGCGCTGCCGGTTGTAGACGATCTTGCCGATGTAGAGCTGGTTATTGATCAGGCCGTTCGCCCGCTTGCGACTGCCGATGATTGTCGAGACGTTCCAAGGACCGCCACGCGGCGACGGCGCGCGCTCACGGTTCAGGTCCGAGACGATATCGATCGGCTTCCGACCCCGAACGTACTCCTCAAAAATTCGCTGCACGATTGCGGCTTCGGCCTCGTTGATTGTTCGCTGCCCGCGCTCGTCGAGCGAAGGGACGAGGTCGTAGCCATACGACTTTCCGCCAGGGATGCGGCCGGCTTTCACGCGCCCGACCTGGCCGCGTCGCGTCTTCAGCGCCAGGTCATCGAGAAACATACTGGCAATCATGCCTTTGAGACCGACGTGCATCTTGCCCACGGTGCCATCGGCAAGCGTGATGATTTTAACGCCGGCGTATTCGAGGCGCTTGTGAATGCCGGCAATGTCCTCGAGGTCGCGGGAAAGCCGGTCGAGCGATTCCGTTAGAACGGCATCGAACCGGCCGGCGCCAGCGGCGCGCATAAGCTCTGCGAGCCCGGGTCGGTTGTGCGTTGTCGATCCGGATATCGCCGCGTCCTGAAATTCTGCGCAGACGGTCCAGCCTTGGCGCTGGGCGTGATCCCGGGCGGCGGCTATCTGGTCCGCGATCGAGCGCGGATCTTGGAGGTCGGAACTATATCGACTGTAGATTGCGACGCGCACGCGACACCCCCCCTGATTTCTGCCGCATGATCGGACTCTGCGCATTGCCGCGCAAGAGCGCGAGCAAGGTCAAGGATGATTTCGGCGGCAGGGCGACCGTATTTGTAGGTCAGCAGCATGGGATCTGCGTCGATCATCGGGAATTCCGAGAGAAAATGGCGGTCAGGCACGCACACACCTGAACCGCCCAGTCGCAGCGGGGACGGCTATCAGAAATGGTAGTTGAGGCCTGCTTTCACGGTGTCGGCGTCGATGCGCGTGCTGTTGCCGTAGACGTGGCCGACCGGCGGATCGCTGATGCTGGTCTGATCGCCCGCCTGCGAACCGAAATCGAAGTGCAGGTATTCGACCTTGATCGACAGATTGTCGGTCAAGCGCTGCTCGATGCCCCCGCCCGCGACCCAGCCGGTGAACGTGCCGGTGCCGTGGAAGACGTAGCCATCGGCTGTCGTCGATTGCGTTGCGTCGCCGTTGTAGAAGGCGAAGCCGCCCTTGCCGTAAACGAGCGTGGACGGCGTTGCGAGGAATCCCGCGCGCGCCGTGACAGCACCGTAGATGCCGCTGTCGAGAACGATCGATTGATGGTTCCCGGATTGCGACGATGGCGTGTCGAGTGCGCTGTCGAGCCCGAGGTATCCGATGTCGCCCTCGACGCCGAGCACGATGTTGCTGAGCTGCACGTTGTAGCCCGCGGTGAGACCGGCAATCACGCCCACCGGGTTCTGGTCGAACGGCCCGATGAATTTCGGATCGTTTCCCCAGTCCCTGGGGTCGTCGGTTGTCGACGCGTTGCCCCAAGCGCCGCCGACATGGGCGCCGATATAGGGGCCGGTCCAGGATGGCTCGCCGGCGAGCACGGGCGTCGCGGCGGCAAGCGCAAACGTCATGGCAAGCAAAGACCTGCTCATTGAAAGTCCTTTCGGGAAAATGTTGGCTGGAAACGCGGGGCTACTGCGCCGCCGGTGCGTAGGGCGGCGTCGTTGACGTCGAAATCCAACGCGCGGAGGAGCGGCAAGGCCCGACTCCTCCGCGCTGACCGGCACGGATTACTCCGCCGCCGTAAGATGATGACCACGATGGCGCCGAGCACGTGCGCGAGCAGCAGCACGGCGGCAAAGATCGTGATGGCTGATGTTTCCATCATGGCTCGCGGGTCTCCGGAACCTGCGGCATGACGTTGAGCAGGTTCTGCAGGCGCCCTTCGAGGTCGCGGTGCAGATTGCGTTGTGGCGCAATGGCCTTCGATCCGCGCAGGCCACGGAGAAAGCGGCCGATATCCAGCAGCAGCTCGCGCGCGACCGAATACTGACGCAGATGGCCGGCTTCATTCTGCCGAAGAACCCAAGCGGCTTTCTCCGCTGCCGCGTCCCATTCCTGAAGCCACAGCTCGGCGGCTGACGTGCTCGGTGGGTGCGGGCAGTCTCGCCGTGCGACGCCGCCGTTGTAATCGTCGTCGCCACGGCGCGGATCACGCATGAAGTCTTCGAAGGCGTCGGCGCTGGTGTCGCGGGAAGTCACTGCTTGCCTCCGTCGACGACGAGCAACGGCGTGCTCGCAGGCCGCGACAGCCGCCGCGTCATATCGAGGTCGGCGACCTCGCCGAGCAGGATGCGGCGCGCGTCGTCGGCCTGGCCGGCACGGCGCAGCGTTTCGGTGGCGTGATGGATGACGAAGCCGCAGAGCCCCGCGAGCGCCGCCGGCGATGCGGTGCCGACGTAGGTCCGCAGGCTATTCAGCGTGAGCGTGAGGATGTTGCTCGTGGGCTTCAGCTCTTGGCCGAAGTCCGGGATGTGATTGTTCTGCTGCATCGTGGCCCCGCCCTATGCGATAGGAGGCGTCATAGGATAAATCCTACGATTCGTCAAGGCGCAGGATATCCCCTACTTGCTGAGCGCGGGAATCACCGTCCATTCTCAGGCTTGGGGGACGTCCTACATGGGGTCGTTGCAGCGCATTCTTTTTGTCGATACCGAAACCACCGGCCTTAGGCGGCCGTCAGCGGCGTCGGAAGATCATGATCGCGTCATCAGCATCGGATTTTTCGACACCGATGCCAGTGCCCTGCAGGCAGGGTTCTGTCGCGGCAAATTCGGGTACTTTATTTTCAATCCACAACAGGCCAGCGCCGCTGGCGCGCGGCGCGTACACGGGTATTCAGACCGGATCCTGGCTCAGCAGGATACGTTCGCATCGTGCGCCGACATGCTTTTCCCGGCCTTCGGTTCGGCTGACTTGATCGTATCCCACAATACCGATTTCGACCGGCCGTTCGTCGAGTCCGAGTTCGCCGGTGCTGGGCGGTCGCTTCGCGGCAAATCCTGGCACTGCACGATGCAAGCTGAACGAGCGCGCGGCGGCGGTTCGGCGAGTCTCGACGCATCAATTGATAGATTGGGTATCCAACGCCAATCGGGGCGCCACGGCGCCCTCGAAGATGCGTGGCTCGCAATGATGCTCTATCTCGCTCAAAACGGTATTCGATTGCCCGACCAGCAATATCGACCGCACTGCGATCCTATGAATTATCGCGAACTCGTACGGAAAAAAGTCGCCGTCAGTTGATCTCTCGGATCACTGAGACGAAGCTTCCACGGATCACCGGCACATAAGGCAGCGTCTCGTCGTCCATTGAAATGATCTCGTTGAACTCGCTGCTGTTGGTGATCAATTTATTCGGCGGGATGAAGACCAGCGTTGCCGTGCCGAGAGACTTGGTGAGTTCCTTGCGGCTGCACAGTTGCACGGCCACGATCGTCAACGGCGGAATTTTCGCTGGGTCGCTGGCGTTCAGGTCAAAGATCATCACGTCGCCCTTCCGGATACGCTCCGGATGCTGGTCGAGCGAGGTCGATTCCTGCTTCAATGACAAATAGTGCTTCGGCATTGTCGACAGGAAGTGGCCCGGCTTCGGGACATACAGCGTCGCATCTTCTCGGAACTCGGTCGGCTGTGCCCGTGCCGCCATTTGATGTGCTGCATCGAGCAGGTCCGGGCTCATATCTAGGATCTCTGCGGCCAAAATTCGCTCCTCATAAGGGATCGATTGCTGCTTCCCGCTGATGAACTGTTGAACATAGGCATCGTTGCGTCCCAGGCGACGGGAAAGCTCCGCCATCGACATGTCTTTCTGCTTCAGCCCATCGGCTAAGTTCTTGCGAATCCGGTCCATAACTGCGGACCATGCCGATAGCGGTCTTAGATTGCGATACTAAGATATCCTATGATTCTATGTATTGACACGCAGGAAGAATCCTATGATGTGTTGTCCCCATGAACCGAACCGCTGACGAACAATTTCTCCACAGGGTGGAAACCTTTCTCACCCGAACCGGCATCGCGGCGTCACGATTTGGCGAGATGGCGGCGAATGATCGAGCGTTCATCGCGGACTTGCGTGGCACCGAGCGGGAGTTCCGCCGCAGCACCCTCGAGAAGGTCGAAAAATTCATGGATGGCTTCGAAGCCGGTGTTGCCCATGCCGGGCGCCGCCCTTCGCAAGCCGCATCAGACATCCGGCGATCAGCCGCCGGTTCGTAGTGTTTGTTGCGTAGCTTTCATCGTCCGTCTGCCAGTTGCCGCCGTCTGCTATCTCCCGGGCGGCGGCGCTGGGAGGCAAAAGGAAACCTGATGTACGACGCGCTGACATCGACGCCCGTGATCCTCGCCGCAGCCGCGGCGTGGTTCCTGGGCGTTGTTGGAACGTGGGCCTCGCCCCGTATCGCACGTCGCATTCGATTACTCAGAGAGGGCCATCTGGCACGGCTCGCAAGGCCTCCAGCACTCATTGATGACGGACCGGTGTCCAAAGCCGCCGTAGGGGTTCAGCCCGTGGCCCGCACATCCTTGCCGCCTCCTCAACAGGAGGCGCCGCCAGTGGCCGTGTCGGTCGCGACGCGCGCACCTCAGTTCGACACCAGCGGCGCGAAGGTGCTGCACCCTGCCGTGGCCGCCGAAAGATTTGCGGCATGGATGCGCGCCAACGGCGGCACGGACTACTTGTGGGTCGGCGAGCTGGACCTGAACTATCTCTACTTCTGCAAGGAAGAGAACCTCTTCCCTGTCGAACTCAAGGGGCTGCGCGAATTCCTCTACCTGCTGCCCGGGGTCTATCACGATCGCCCGCGCATCGGCGGCGCGCAATGGGAACGCTTTCGTCGTCGCATGGGCTATTGGTACGCGGACCGCGGGCTAGATCCGCCACAGCGGCCGGTCGTCGTCCGAATTTTGCCCGCAGAACTGGTTCCGGCCGCACGAGTCCGGGATTGGCCGGGCGAGGGTCGCCCCGAGTCCGGGAGCGTCGCGCCTCGCGGGCGGACGGCTGCGGTCAGTGGCAAAAAGCGGAGTCTTTCCAACGCGGACGGTCGAGTCCACGACCGTCCTGATCAGGGTTTCGGCCCGGCGTCACTGCCGAAAGCCGCGTGAGTGTGAGGGTGCGTATGTTTTGCGTAGCGGCGGCAGCGCCGTGGGGGCCGCTGCCGCCGTCTTCACCGCGCGCGTATCGCCGGTGAGCGTGTTTCTCGGGGGTTGAGTTCCAGCAGCGTTTGAAACTGACGGCGGAAAAGCATGCGCTTTTCCGCACGAGATCACTTGTGTCGAAAACGGGGGTTCCTGCACGTGTCTGTCGAGGCCATCGCCTATGTGAAATCGCTCGATCTTGGCGAGTTCGAAAAGGCGCGCCTGCTGATCTATGTCATCGGCGAAAACACGCTGAACGACGACTACACCTGTCGGATCGGCATTGAGCAGCTGGCGTACGAAACGCGCGTCAACGAGAAAACCGTTCGCCGCCAGCTCGAGAATTTGGCCAGCCGTGAGACCGCCGACGGGACACGGTGCCCGCCAATCATTTTGCGCAAGAAGCGGTATCCGGAAGCTGGCGGCCGTCTTCCGGACGCGTTGCGTCTCGTCGGTTTCAAGCGCTGGTATTTCGCAAATTACGGCGTCTCGAAACGTGCGCACAAGGCGAAATCCAACGGCGCTCCGAGCGCGAAATCTCGCGCACCCCTTCCGGACAAAATGTCCGGTAGCCCTTCCGGACTCCCTGCATGTCCGGTGTCAGCGGACAATAAGGTGTCCGTTACATATAACCGTACTTTAACCGTAGGTAGTGAAGAGGCGCGCGCGGGCGCGCCAAGTGAAGATTTTAAATTTGATTTGGAAGGGAAGGGCGTTCGCGATCGGCTGCTCGCCAAGCTTGGCGCAGAGGTTTTCCGATCCTGGTTCGCCGATGTGATCTTCCGGCAGTTCGACGCCGCGACGGCCGTTGCCGAAACCAATCTCAAATTCAAACGCGACTGGCTGCGCTCGCACTACGAGCGCGTGATCCTCGACGCCTGCCGCGCTGAGTACGGCGCCGACATCGCCCGCGTCGAGTTCGTCTGGCTCAGCAGGAAAGGCATCGCGGCATGAGCAGCCCCGCCGCCACATCGCAGAACCGGGCGTTGCCCACCGAAGCGGACGATCCGCTCAACACCGTCCTCGACCTGGTCGAAAACGCCGTGCGCTCGGCGCTGGACCTCGACCTCGAAGCACCGCTCCGCGTGCGCATGGCGCGGTTGCTGCCTGAGCCCGTCGCCGCGCCTTCCGGCCGGCTCGCGGAACGCGAGTCGGAAGGCGCAACGAAAACTCCGGAAGGCGCGGCGCTCACACCCGACGACGAGCTGAAGCTGCAGATCCTCGTCGGCGATCTGAAGCGCATCGCGAAGCTGAAAATGACCGAGCACGCGCACGACGCGGCCAAACGCGTACGCGGCTGGGCCGAGCAGCAACTCGACGCCGCCAAACAAGGGAGGGCCAAGGCGTGACCGACGTCAGCGACAAGGACTGGAATGCACTGCGCCTCGCAACGGCAGCGGCCTTTCTGAAACCCATCGACGAGTGGCGCGACAACGTGAGCGGTAAGGACCCGAAGCTGGCGATGGCAGCGCTGGCGATGTTCGTCGGCCACATGATGGCTGGTCTCGCTCTCGAGCTGGGCGTCGCCGCTGTGATCGATGCCGAGCAGGTCGGGGGCGTCATCGGTGATACGATGGCCGAGCAGATCGCCTTGATGCGTTGCCCCGAAGACGAAGGGGTGACGCTGCAATGATAACCGCAACCGATGCCATTCAGGATGCGACGGACGATGTGCTCGCCCAGGCGAGACCGGCATGGCTGTCCAAAATTAGAGAGATCGACGCCGATCCACACACGGCGCTCGCTCTCCTTGCCCTGAACTTTGGCGGCATGCTCGCGGACCTCGCTCTGGATCTCGGGATCGCAAACCAGGTCGTTCCGACGGCGATCGGCGATCTTGTGACGCGAGGCTGGGAAAAACAATATCCGGCGGAGGACTGGAAATGATCCAGACTCGCGTCGTGATCCTTTGCGCGCTGGCGGCATTGACCGCGCTTCGCGCCGTCATCGACACCGATCGTGATCTTGCCGTGACGCGGCTTGCCTTCGCGGTGTTCTGCCTCGTCGTCGCCATGCTCACCGATCGCATCGGGAGGGCTTCGCGATGACATTCCGTTCGATCTATTGGGACGGCGACCAAGCCCGTCTCAAGAGTTTTTCGGCGACATCAAAATCCGGGTCGTGCTCGGTCATCAAAATCGAAATCGAGGTGCGTGATCCCTTCCGTCTCGGATCGATGCTGCAGGACCTCGAGGAAATCCGCCGCGCGCAGGTGGCAGCGGCGCGCCCTTCATCGGAAGCGAAACCGAAGCGGGGTGCATCGCGCCGTCGGGAAATCCCGGTCGGTCCAGCGCCGCTGCTCCTGACGTACCGGGAGGACTGACGGATGACCGACCGCAATTCCTGCGCCGCGTGCGCGCATCTCGCAGCCTTCAGTCCGGCAACGTGCGGACGGTTTCATGATCCGCTGACGCATCGTCCGCGTCTCGCGCAGCCGCTGCGCCAGCCGGACGGTCCGTGCGGTCCGAACGGTTCGGCGTTCGAACCTGCGCCGGCGCCGACCGCCGTCGTTCTCGATCTGCCCATTCCGCATCGGGTGAGCGCATGAGCAGCGAACGGTTCGCGCCGCCCCGCACCGAGCCGCCGATCGGCGAACAGATCCGCGCCTTGCGGGCGCGCGGCTGGTCGGACCGTTCGATCGCCCGGCACCTGAACGTGCCGCTCGATGCCATCCGCGCCGCGCTCAACATCCCGACGTACGGCCCGGACGGCAACTACCGCATCCCAGTCGTGGAGATCGTGAAGGCATGAAACCGGGTCTGATCATCGATAACTTCGCGGGCGGCGGCGGGGCGTCGCTCGGTGTTGAAATGGCGTGCTGGAAGGGGCCGGATATCGCGATCAATCACGACGCGATCGCGCTGGGCCTGCACGCCACCAATCATCCGCATACCGAGCACCACGTCGAGGACGTCTGGGCCGTCGATCCGCGCGCGGTGACGAAGGGCCGGCCGGTGTCGCTGGCGTGGTTTTCACCGGACTGCAAGCATTTCTCGAAGGCCAAAGGCGGCAAGCCCGTCGAGAAGAAAATTCGCGGACTGGCTTGGGTCGTGATCCGCTGGGCCGTCGCGGTGAAGCCTCAGCTCATCATCCTTGAGAATGTTGAAGAGTTCCAGGACTGGGGACCTCTGGGTCCGGACAATCTGCCATGTCCGGAAAGAAAAGGCCGGACTTTCCGGCTTTTCGTCGAACGCTTGCGCCAGGCCGGGTACGAGGTCGACTGGCGCGAACTCAAGGCCTGCGACTACGGCGCGCCGACAATCCGCAAGCGCCTGTTTCTGATCGCGCGCCGGGATGGACTGCCGATCGTCTGGCCGGAGCCGACGCACGCGAAGCCGGGTTCGCTCGAGGTCGGGGCCGGACTGAGAAAGCCGTGGCGGACGGCCGCCGAATGCATCGACTGGTCGTTGCCCTGCCCCTCGATCTTCGGACGTGGGCGTCCGCTCGCCGAGAAGACGATGGCGCGTATCGCACGCGGCGTGCAGCGGTATGTCATCGATGCGGAGCGGCCGTTCATCATCAACCTGACGCATGGCGGCCGCGTCGAGGACATCGACGAACCGTTCAAGACGCTGACCGGCGCGCATCGCGGCGAGAAGGCGCTCGTCGCGCCGTTCCTTACGAAATTCCGCGCGAACAGCACCGGACAGTCGCTCGATGATCCGATGTGCTCAGTCACGGCAAACAGCTTCATCAAGCGGCCGGGCGGGGCGCCACCAATCGGCTTGGTGGCGCCGTTCTTCGTGCCGCGCCACGGCGAGCATGCGACGCAGGAGCCGCGCTGCCGCGACGTCGAGCAGCCGATGCCGACGGTCACCGCCACGGCAAACGGCGCCGGGCTCGTCGCCGCGTTCATGGCGCAGCACAACGGCGGCATGGTCGGTCATTCGCTCGAAGAGCCAGTCTCGACGCTCACCGCAAAATGCAGCCATCAGCAGCTCGTCTCGACGTTTCTTACGAAGATGTACGGCAGCTGCAAAGACGGCCAGGACATGCGCCAGCCGTTCGGGACCGTCACGGCGCAGGGCCAGCACCTTGCCGAGGTGCGCGCCTTCCTGATGAAATATTACGGCACTGGCGGGCAGCATCAGGGCTGCGATGAGCCGATGCACACCGCAACGGCAAAGGCCCGTCTCGGCCTCGTGACCGTCGCCGGCGTCGACTACCAGATCGTCGACATCGGCATGCGGATGCTGTCGCCGCGCGAGTTGTTCCGCGCTCAGGGCTTCCCCGACAGCTACGTCATAGATCGGCTGCCGGACGGCACGCCGATTTCGAAGACGGACCAGATCCGGCTTTGCGGCAACTCCGTCTGCCCGCCGCTCGCGCGCGCAATCATTGCTGCGAACTTCGGGAACCAGGTCGTGCGTGAAGGCGGGAGGGTCGCAGCATGATGTTACTCGCCTTCAATCCAACCAGCGTCGGCCAACGCATGCGCAACCGCTCTGCGGATATGCCATGGGTCGCGAGAATTTTCGATCGCAGAGCCGGCCGTGCGCCAAGCGAGGCTATCTTGGGTGGCGGGCAGCGTCTTCACGTGGGCCTCGAAGAAAGTCCGCGCGTCGCCGACCGTTCGCAACTCGGAAGGAAAGCCGTCAAGAGATTTCAGTTTGATCGCTGTTTCGAATTCCATTGGTTAGACGCCTCGCATTTCGGTAGCGCGCTAGCTGAGCGCAAATACATCTTATCGGGTTTACCGCAGTTCGTCGAACGCTCGGCCCTTCCCTTCCTCAGTACGATTGCGGAGGTGGCTCAGTGACCCTCCACGTCGAACCCCTGCTGTTCTCCGAAGCCGAGATGCGCGGGTACTGGCCTTGGCCGCATCTGACGGCCGGAGCCTACGACTTCATCATGGCCGATCCGCCGTGGCGGTTCGAACTCTACTCCGAGAAGGGCGAGGAGAAGTCGGCGCAGGCGCATTATCGCACGATGACGATCGGCGACATCCGCGCGTTGCCGGTCGCCGGTCTCGCGGCGGACGATTGTCTGCTCTGGATGTGGGCGACGGCCCCGATGCTCGACGAGCAGATCGGGGTTCTGAAAGCCTGGGGCTTTGAATTCAAAACGTCCGGCGTCTGGGTCAAGACGACCGTCAACGACAAGATCGCATTCGGGACCGGCTACGTGCTTCGCAACGCGCACGAGCCTTTCCTGATCGGCACGCGCGGCAATCCGGAGACGGCGCGCAACGTGCGTTCCGTCGTCATGGGGCGCGTTCGTGAACATTCGCAAAAGCCGGAAGAAGCCTATCGCGCTGCTGAGCAGATGATGCCCGGCGCGCGTCGCGTCGAATTGTTTTCCCGCACGAACCGAAAGGGCTGGGACGTGTGGGGGGATGAAACAGGAAAGCTCGGCGAGGTGTCGGCATGACGCCTCTGATGCACAGCCTCGTCGTTTGCCTGCGCGCCGGACGTTTTCCGCTCGAGGACGAGAAAACGACGCAATCGGCAATCGAGCAACGACTGCGGTCTCACGGCTTCGGCTGCTGCCGTGAGCAGCGGATCGTCGGCGGCATCATCGATTTCCTAGTCGATGACAGCATCGGCATCGAGGTCAAGATCAAGGGCCAGCCCTCGGCAATCGTCCGGCAGATCAAAGGCTATACGGCCGAGCCTTCGATTTCCGGAATCATCCTCATCACGTCGAAGCCGGTCCCTCTCTGCCCGACAATGATCCGCGAGAAACCGATCGTCGTCGTCGACATGGCGAGGGCCTGGTTATGACGGCCGCAAAGCGAGAAATTATCGACAAGATCAGGGCGCTTCGACGGATGACCGTCGATAAAGGTGCGACTGAAGCAGAAGCCGAAACCGCGCTTCGGATGATCTCGAAGCTGATGGCCAAACATCAGATATCGGAGACCGAAGCGGCTACGCCAGAAGCCGGTGCTTTTGAGCGCAAGGATAAGCCTATGCGCGGTGTTGCGCCGACGTTGTCGCGAACGCATCCGACGCGGTTCGCGGCTTGTGGAATCGCGGCCTATACGGACACCGAAATTGCGTTCGGCTGGCAACGCCTGATCGTGGTCGGCGCCGCGCACAATATAGAAATCGCGGAATATCTCTGGGAAATGCTGGTGTCGTTGATCGACACGGCTTGGAAGGCCAGACGCGCTGCAATGCGCGCTCGCTACGAGACGTTGGCTTCAGAGGCTCGCGAAGGCCGTCGGGCAACCATAGTTGCTCGATCCGTCTACGAGAAGCGCATCTCCAAATCGGCGAAAAGCTTCAAGATTGGAATGGCAATACGCCTGGGCGAACGCCTCGCAGACATGGCCAGCGCGAGGCATCGTGACGTTAGTGCTGCCACAGGTAAGGACGTTGCTCGTTCAACGTCGACCGCGCTCGCAATTGCGTTGCGTCAACTTTGCCCGGACGCGAAGGACCCGCGAAAAGCGAAACCCATTCTGGTGATTGGGGACGAGCTTGCGCGCGGAGGAGAGGCCGGATCGAAAGCTAACATTCATCTCGGTATTGCCGCGTCGACTGCAGGCACACGCATGATTGGGGGAAAGGCATGACCGCCCCCCTGCTCGCGCACAACCGTACCTACGGCGCCATCGAGTGGAACGGCAAAGGCTGGGCCATCACGTCGATCGAGCCGCACGTCGCGATCCGTCTGAAACAGGTCTTCGCGCGCATCAACAAGACGGCGAAACCGCCGTTCGTGCTGACCGGCGGTCCGCAACTCGACGCCGACCTGAAATGGTTCATGGATCGCTATCCGCTGCGGATCTCCGCAGACGATGCCGAACGCATGGGCGGGCGAAAGATGCTGTTCGAAACGCAGCAGACTGAGCTTGGCGCCATCCTCGCTCCGAACTGGATGCCGCCGGCGTCGGTCGGCTTCCGCGGCAACATGCGGCCATACAGCTATCAGGTGCAGGCGGCCGAACTCGTGCGCCGCACCGGCCGCCTGCTGCTGATGGACGAGATGGGCCTGGGCAAGACGGTGTCGGCGATCGCCGCGATTGTCGCGCCGGACTATCTGCCCGCGCTCGTCGTTCCGCAAACGCACCTGCCTGGGCAGTGGGCTGAGAAGATCGGCGAGTTCACCGAGCTTCGCACGCACATCGTCAAGCGGACGACGCCGTATCAGCTGCCGCCCGTCGACGTCGTCATCTGCCCATATTCGAAGCTGGCGGGTTGGATCGACTACGCCGAGACCGCCGGCTTCAAGTCCGTCGTGTTCGACGAAATTCAAGAGCTACGCTCCGGATCGACGACGGCGAAAGGTGCGGCCGCGCAGGCCTTCGCGCGCCTGGCTCAACTCGTGCTCGGTCTCTCGGGCACGCCGATCTACAATTACGGCGAGGAAATCTGGCGCATCTGCGATTTTCTCGAGGAAGGCTGCCTCGGCGATTGGTGGGACTTCATTCGCGAGTGGTGCAAGCCCGGTCCGGGCGGCAAGTGGCTCGTCAAAGATACCGAGGCGCTGGGAACATTCCTCCGCGAGTCGCACCTGGCGCTTCGCCGGACGCGCACCGACGTCGGACACGAGCGCAAGTTCGCCAACACGATCATTCACACGATTTCGTATGACGAGAAGCCGCTCGAGGACCGCGCGGCGCAGATGGCGCAGCTTGCCCGGCAGGTGATCTCCGGTTCGTTCACTGAGCGCGGGCAAGCGGCGCGCGAATTCGACATGATGATGCGGCACGACACCGGCGTCGCGAAGGCGAAGCACGTCGCCGCGTTCGTCCGCTTCCTGCTCGAAGCGAAGCAGCCGGTGCTGCTCTGTGGCTGGCATCGCGACGTCTACGACATTTGGATGGACGAGCTTAGCGAGTTCAATCCGGTGCTCTACACCGGCTCGGAAAGCCCGCGCCAGAAGGCCAAAGCCGTCCAAATGTTCATGGATGGCGCATCGAACCTGCTGATCATGTCGCTACGTTCGGGCGCTGGGCTTGATGGACTGCAACAGCGCTGCCGCACGATCGTCTTCGGCGAACTCGATTGGTCGGGCAAGGTGCACGAGCAGTGCGTTGCGCGCCTCGATCGGCCGGGACAAGAGCATCAGGTCGACGCGATCTACCTCGTTGCCGACGGCGGCAGTGATCCCGCCGTCATGGGCGTCATCGGCCTGAAGAATTCGCAGGCCGCCGGCATCGTCGATCCGCTTTCGGAACCGAAAGAGCAGAACTCTGACGGCACGCGCATCCGTCAGCTTGCGGAGCTTTACCTGCAAGGCAAGAGCCATCTCGCGGCACCGCCAGCGAAACCCGAACCCGTATGCGTACCCGAAGACCAGCAAGCCAGCATGTTTTGAAACAGGGGAACGATCATGACACCAGAACAGCGCACACAGTTCATTGCCAACGTCCCGGACGCGGAGGCGCGGCGCGAAGCGGAGCGGCTTTTCCAAGCTGCAGAAGACGCATGGGACAAACTTCGCGAGGCTTGCGGTAGCGCACATATCGATGTCGATGGTGATGTGATCGAAAATCATGGCGATCCGGCGATCGTTGCCCTCAACGACGCCTACGACAAAGCTCATGCGAAATGGGAGGATTGTGAAGAGTATGGCCCGGTCGTGACTGACGAACTCGACGCGCCGACCCGCTGCGTTCTGACTGGATTTCTTATCCATGAAGATGACGGCGTGCTCGTCGATAGATCGACGGGAGAGCAGATACTCAAGACGGCCCTCGGTCTACCGCTATATGCCGTGACCGGTGAATTCATCTCTCCGTCAGATGAAGCCGATGCGATGGCCGCCAGCGCCGAGGCCGTCGCCTGATGTCCGACGAAACCCTCACCCTCGGCGCGAACGCCAACGCGGATCTCAAAGGCCGCGCCGAGGAACTTGCGGGCGTGCTCGACGACATCGCCGAGCTGCAGGACCGCGCCAAGGAGATCAAATCCGACGCGAAGGCCGAAGGCTACGACATGAAGGTCTTCAACCAGGTCGTCAAAGAGAAGCGCCGCGGTGCTTCATTCCAATGCAGCCAGCTCGAGATGGAGCTGGTGCTCGACACCTATCGCTCGGCGCTCGGCCTGCCCGTCACGCTCGAAGACGCGCAGAAGCGCGCCGCCGAGGACGCGGGCGAACTCCCTGAACCGAAGAAAGAGAAGAAAGCGAAGCGGGGCGGCGACGTCGTCCCGTTCAAGGGCAACAAGGATCTGAACTGATGGATCAGCTTCCAGAATTCGCCTTTTTGTTTGTCGGGGAGGCGAAGTGATGGGACGCCTCTCTGATCTCGCGCGGGACGATCGCGGCGTTGCGCCCGGTGCGACGCTCGTATTGCTCGTCGACGATTACGGCCGCGAGCATTGGCTGATCGACGTCGGTGCCGATGAACTCGAAGGCAAGCTGCAGCTGGCTGATGGGCCGATGACGTACTGGATTCCGCACGCCGTCGCTGACACGTGGACGTGTATCGGAGGAATCGACCCCGGCCGGGGCGATGATGGCGACGTCCTCTTTGAAGGAGAACGGCTGCCATGATGTCGCCGATCCTTCTCACCACGGAAGCCGTAGCGAGTAGGGCTCCTGCCGACGTGTTCGAGGGCTTTCTCGACAGTCGGCCGTGGATGCCGATCACCGTCGAGCCGCCGCACAACGTCGAAATCGAACTCCAGTTTGGATACGCCAAGGCCGATGGATTTGCGCATCGCCGATTTCTGAGCGGGCGACTGACGTTCTGGGTTTGGTTCGGATTGACCTGCCGTTGCGTCGAGCCTCGCGGATGGAGGCCGAAGGCGTGAGCGAGCCATCGACCATCACGCGCCAGCGGCCGGCCGTCGGGGAATTCATCATCGAGTCCCTGCCAGTGAACACGCGCGCGCATCTCTATGCCCGCACGTGGGATGGGCACGGCTACTGGCGCTGGGAAACCGGCCGCCGGCGGAACTACAAGACGTTCTTCCGCTTCAACCGCTTCGGCGTGCCGGTGAAGGTGCCGGAGATCGACTGGCCGGAAGCGTGGACGCCGCTGAAGCCTATCGCGCGCACGCCGTCACCGCAGCCGCTGCGGACCGCCGACGCGCCGCCGCCCGACGTCGCCGCGACACTCGAAGCCTTCAACGATCGCCTGATCATGGCGCTGCAGGTGCACCTCGCGCTGCCGGACGAATTGCGCGCCATGACCCGCATCCGCGTCTACGGGCTCGTGACCTGCGCCGGAGCTGGGGATTACGCGCCCGGCATCGACACCCGGTTTCGCCCATCGCGGGCGCAGCAGGAAGACAGCGAGCGCGTGCTCGTCTGGTTCGCCCGTCTAGCGCCCGAGCAGCAGGACCTCTGCTGGCTCCGCGCCAAAGGTTTTTCGCTCCGCGCCATCTCTGAAATGCCGCCGTACAAAAAGGGGAAGCACTATGCCGCCAAAGTCCGCACTCTCTACAACCGGGCCGTCATCGACTGCTATCGGCTCTCACTCCAGCGGTGAGACCACGCTCAGCAGAGAGATGAAGGCGGCGCTTTCAGCGCTGGGCCTGCATGCGATCGCGGCCATCGCCGAGAGCGACACCTTCATGAAAGTGATTTCGACGAACGATCCGGAGCGCGAACTCCGCAAGCACCGCAGCGCCAACCCGCGCGTCGAGGGCATCGCGCTGACGCTCTACGCCAACAACGAGATCTTCACCGAACGTCTTATCGCCAGCGCGCTCGCTACGCTGGAGCGCACCGGAACGCGCCGCGACGGGCGTTGGGTCGGGTGCACGGCGGAAAAGCTCGAGGCTGCGCTGACGGAAGCGGCGGATATCCTTCACGTGCGGCTGCTGACGCCGGCCGCGCGCCTCGCGATGGCGCAGCACAAACTCGACAACGAAGCCGGGAGACGGTGATGAAAAGGCAAGAGGCCGAATCCACGTTCGTTCGGTTTTTCGAACAGGCGTCGTTCGCGATGGGCTTCGTCATCGAAGCCTGGGCGCTCTTCCACGCGCTTAGCGCAGCAACCTACTCCGAAGGCGCATTCTACTTCGGGATGGCCACTTACGTTGCCGTCTTCGCGGTGGCGTGGCGCCAGATCGCGAACGGGCACACGATATTTCCTCGGCGTGACGCCGCTCCCTCGGAGAACGCGCCATGATCGCAGCCAACGACACGACGGCGCCGCGCTGGAAGCGCATCGCTGTTCCGAAGCTTTCGCCCGCGCGCCGGTTCGCGTTTGAGGAAATCGGCCCGACGGCGCTCTGGGTGGCGGCCAATCTCTCCGGTCCGCAACAGCGCTACTGGGGCGACAATCAAGGCGGCTGGCCGATCCTCATGGGACTGACGCAGTCCTGGGAGGACCGCAAAAGCCCGGTCCTGTCTGCGAACGAGCCCTACCAGGACCGCGCGCTGATCCTGCGCTTCTGGGCTGACGATTGGAACAGTGCCGACCGGCTCTGGCAGGACACCTACGGCAGCCTGCGCGACTGCTTCGACGACGGCAAGGGCGAGTGGATGAGCTTCACGACGGAGGAAGCAGCGCCCGGCCTGGTCGAGACCGCGATCCGCGCGCACGCCAAACGCTGCAACGTCGAAATCTGGACGGACGCGGAACTGCTGCGCCGGATGGACTGGCTGATCGCAATGGCGACGAAGGTGGAGGGGTGAGGGCGATGACGGACGTAATGAAGATTTCTCGCGATGCGCTCGAGCAAGCACGCCTTTACATTGAAGGCGATGAGGAAACCCACGGCCGCCAGTTTGGCGATGGCAACGCAGTGAGATCTGCGCTCGCAAAAATCGACGCCGCTCTCTCCACCCTCCCTGTAAACGATCGGCATCATTCCGCGTGGATCGTTGGCAATGGCAGAGGCACCGAATGGCGTTACTGGACCGACTTCGGACCGGCATGGACACCTGATCGCGAAAAGGCAACGCGATACGCCCGCCGCGAGGATGCTGAAGCCGTCCACGCTGCTGATGAGGATGCGTGGACCGTCGAGCCTTACGTCAGTTCGGCGGGATTTCCGCGCAACTCGGAAAGTGACCGGCAGACATCAGATGATGTCGGGATATTGAGGGAGGCTCTTGAGCCGTTCGCCCATTTTGGGTTCTCGGCGGAAGACGGTACAGACATTCTCGATGCGGCAATTCGAGAACGCGTTACCGATCACTTTGCCGAAAGCGAGTTCTTGCGAGCCCGTGCCGCTCTTAAAGGCGCGCCTCAGCCTGCAAACTGGCCAATTGGCTACCTGTATTTAAATCCCGATACCGGAACGGAATTCTCGGAAAACCATCCCGTTGAAAGCGGCGAATGCGACGACGCGGAGAATATTCTCGAGGCGACGGCCGAAGCGTTGCGCGATGCGCTGCTTGAGGCGTGGCGCGAGCGAGAAGAAGCTGAGACTGACAGTGCGAAGTCCAACGCGAATGTTTTCGGTATCTCCAACGCGCTCCGCGAGATCGAGCATTTGACCAAAAATGCCTTGGCCCGTCTCTCTCAGCCTGCAAGCGAAGCGGGGAAGCTCAGCACTGACGAGGTGACGTCGTGAGCGATCGGCGCAATAAAATCCGAGACATCAGCGCACGAGAGGCAGAACGCATCCTTGGGCATCGCGTTGATCGGCGGCGCAAATACGCTTTCGATCCGAAGCCAGCCTACGGAATGCCCTGCGTCCTCCAGATTGTACGGTGGACTGACTCATGCTCTGGCTGCTTCGAAGGCGGCGAATACGGTGGCCTCGCGCACAATTATGACTGGGACGACAGCGCACAATGCCGTGTCGGCATCGGGTGTGACGAGTGCGGTTATTCCGGGAAAGTGCGCCGCGAAGAATGGGTGCCCTATTTGCCCGAAGCAGGTCGCGCTGCTCTCAGCACTGATGAGGTGCTGTGATGGCCGTTATCGCATCAATTCGTGACAAACGCGGAGCGGTTTCAATCCTTGATTGGGTGCGCGCTTGCGGCGGTGCCGACACAGTGGATATCGCAGCCCGCTTCGCGATGTCCACCGACGCCGCGCGAAAGCACATGAAGCAGCTACAGCGCGACGGATTGGTCAGGTCACGGCCAGATACATACAGCTTTAGCGGGCGGCAAGGTGGGCCAGTATTGATGTGGGAAGCTCTCAGCGCCCCCTCTACAGATGCAAAGGATCAGCCATGAGGCTTGAAACCGGAGTGGTCCAGTGCGGCGATGACTGGCCCGGGATATTCATTCGCGGAGATGACGCCTTCGCGCTCGTGCAAGCATTGCGGCACGTGCAATGTGCGTTGCCAGAAAGCGCTGATTTCTACATGAAGCTCTCTGCGTTTCAGGTCGATGGCTTGGTGAAGTTACTCCTGCGATCCAACACGCACGCCGAAGGGCACGCCGTCGATCAGATTGTGCATTTGTCCGACAGCGCCCCCTCTACAGATGCAAAGGTGCGGGGATGACGTGCGAACGCTGCCAAGGGAACGGCGAGATTGTCACCGATTGGGATCGGTATTTGAACCCTCGGACCGGCGACAAAGGTGATGAAGCCGTAGCCGAGTGTCCCGATTGCGGAGGCAGTGGCACGGTTGAAGCCCCCTCTACAGAAAAGGTGCGGGGATGAGCAAAGCGCCCATAAACTCCGATGCCGCCGCTGCTGCCGCAAGTGCCACGGGATTGCGACCGGATCAGATTGAGCGCGCCGTCGCCGAATACCGCTCGGCCGCCGAAGCATTGCACGTTGAGCCGAATTGGCAGGCAATCATGCACATGAGCGGAAATGGAATAGCGATCGCGCAATACGTGGACCCTGCTGGCGAAACCAAGGTCACGTTACAAATCGACAGCCACAAGCATCGTGGGAATTGGGTGCAGGAACGGGCGTTCGTGCTGGACGGCACCGCATACGAAACATTCGGCGAGGCTCGTGCTGCGGAGCTATTGCGGAACGCGACGTTCAAACCGGCGGTCGTGCGCCCCTCTACTAATGGAGCGGTGAAGTGAGCGAGACACCTAGCAAAGCGGTCCTGCGACTGCAATCGAGCATCAAGCAGCTACAGATACTCAAAGGCAGCGCGACGGCTGGTGAACTAGCACAATCGTTCGCACTGGACATCGAAACCCATGAATTGGCGCTCGCCGAGATCACGTCCCTTCGCGCTCAACTCGATGAGGCGAGAAAGTTAGGTGGCAAGCTCATTCTCGATGCGTCGCGGCAACTCAACGAAAAGGACGATGAAATCAAACGTGCCGCCGATGAGGCGAGGCGTAAGGCGATAGAGGATGTCATCACCGCCATTCTCGAAATGCCAGTTATCGTTGGCGAACCGCACGACGAAACGCAAAAGATTATGCTGTCGTCGCCGCCGGAACTCATCGCCGAGGCGGCCGGGAATGTCACAAAAAACCGCGCCGTCAAATTAATCCACGCCCTTCTTTCGGAGAGCAAACCGTGACCGATGGAATGACGATGATGAAAGGCGATTTGTTCGGGGCCGGGGTGCCAGCAAGTGAGAGGGAGACGATCGTGGCGGAATGCATACCGAGCGCGGCGCTGTCGCAGCACGCCGCCATCATCGGCAAGACCGGCAGCGGCAAGACGTCGACATCGAAACTCGCCGTCGAGCAGGTTGTCGCCGGCGGCTTCCGGGTCTGCATCCTCGATACGATCAAGTCGGACTGGTGGGGGATCACGTCCAGCGCCGACGGCAGCCAGCCCGGCCTTCCATTCAAGATCCTCGGCGGGCCGCGCGGGCACGTGCCGCTGCATTCGTCCGCCGGTTCGGCCATCGGCCAAATCGTCGGCTCCGGCAAACTGCCGCTGTCGATCCTCGACATGGCTGAGCGTTCCCCAAATTCTCGACGTTCGACAACGCCGCGACGCCGACGGACGATGAGGAGATCATCGACGTCCAGACGGCGGCCGTAGATCAGGAGGAATTGCGCGCGATCATCGGCGAGGCGCTGGAGGACGCTGAGGAGAACGATCCGAAGCGGCTCAAGGCGAAGGTCGCCGAGCTTGAAAAGGAACTCGCAAACGCCGGGAAGGCGGCGGCGCCAGACCCGCGCGCGCTGCGCGAGGCGGAAGAGCGCGGCCGAGCTGCAGCCGGTGAAGAATTCCGGCGCGTTGGGCAGTCGGAAGGCTACGGACGCGCCATCCATGATGCCGTCTCGGCGTTGAAGTCACTCAGGCCGAACGATGTAGGGCCGGTCGACGCGGCGCCTGAGCCGGCCTCGCGCATTGCGACGGTGCAAGAAGAGCGCGCGCCTGCGTCGGGCCCGGCTTCATCGACCAGCTGTTCGCTTGGCAAGGCGGAGCGGCTCGTCCTGACGGCGCTGGCTCAATATCCCGACGGACGAACGAAAGTGCAGGTGGCGCTTCTGACTGGCTACGCTGTCGGCGGCGGGGGCTTCAAGAACGCGCTCGGCGCGCTGCGGTCTAACGGGTTCATCGAGGGATATGACATCCTCGTCATCACGGCGGGCGGGCTCGATGCGCTGGGACCGTTCGAGCCGTTGCCGCGCGGGAAGGCCCGCGATCGTGTCATCGAATAGAGATTGCACATGCGCCCAGATGTAGCCTCTGGCCCTCTTGCCGAAAAGGTATCGTTCTCGTTATGTTCCGCCCTTAACCCAGGGAACGAGGGGCCGGACCTTGAAGATTTTTCTCGACGACGACGATGCGCCGAACCCGGCCGATCGCGAGACCGCAGTCCGCATCGTCACTGAGATCATGCGCAACGATGTGATGTCGCGCGGCACGTTTCTGATCGAGGGATACAGTTCCGCGCGCCGCATTGCGCAGGCCCTGACTGCCGCGCGTGTTGACGAGGTCCGGCGGGGTTTCTCGAAGCCGTTCCGGATGCGTGCGATCAAGCGCGCTCGCGGCGCGGATGCCGTTATGGAGAAATGGCCGTCTCTCCGTCCGTTGCACCGCTGGCTGGAAGTCGATGGTGTGCGATTTCAGTATTATCGCGCGACATGGAACAGGGCGCCGCTGATATCTGACGACGGCCGGATCGAACTCGAGGAGCGGCCCGACTTCTGGACGGCGTGCATCGACGGGCGGCCCGTGGTGACGTGCGGCGCGACCCGGCGCTTCGACACCGAAATTGCAGCAGCGCGCGCGGCGCTCGAACGCTTGGCAAAGGACATCATGCTGTGACTTGGCCCCTACCGAGATTTGCGATATCTCGGTTTTGAGCTATTGCGCTTTCGAGAGGATCATCAAACGTTCCTTCTCGCGTCTATTCTAAACTAGGGAAAGGTGTGGGAGTGGGTCCGATGAAAGCCCGGCAAGAAATTGCCCGGGGCGGCTTTAGCCCCGAAGATGTCGCTTATTTAACAAGCGTTCTGGAGGATGTTTGGAAGGACGTGCAGAGCAACGGGCTTTCAAAATACCAGGATGAATCTGCACAGCGAGAGCGAATTGCAATCATCATCGTTGCGCTTGCATCGCGTGGCGAAGATCGAACGGACTTTAAAGCGGCCGTTCTTCGCCAATTTATGAACGGCGGTTAGCGCACGATTTGTGTGCCGAGCCGACGACGGCAACAAAAAGCCCCCGGCGCTGGGGTGCACCGAGGGCTGAGGTCGTAACAAATCGTAACGCCCGTGCGGCCTAGCCGACCACCTTGCGGCGGCCGACCGTCGTCCGTTCGACTTCGGCGGCAAGCTCTTTCAGCCAGTCCGACAGCGTCGACCGTCCGATAGGTCCGAACTGTTTGACCAGCTCGGCCCGAAGGTCTTCTTGGCTCGCGAATTGTTCGCCGGCATCGATGCGCCCGCGAATGTCCGCCAGCACTTCCACTTTCCGGCTCTTCATCCGCTTTCCCGGCTTCGGACCGTTCGGCGGATTGTTCGGCGAACCGTTCGGCCCCGGGAATGCCAGGATTTCGGCCCCCGGACCGTTCGGCTGCTGGCCGGTCAGCGCCGACTTGAGATCGTCAAACGATTGCTTCGGAAGGTCCGGGAAGTCGGATTGTCCGGAGACGTCGACCGCCGGAGCTGCCGGAGCTTCGACCGGAGCCGGAGCGGCAACCGTCTCGACCTTCGCGAAGATCGCAGGCCCGAACGTCGCGATCATCACGACGCCGATGCCCATGATCCAGGCCCAGCCCCAGGATACGGTCGCTTCCGATGCGGATGCTTCCGACGTCAGGTGCTGACGATCGAGATCAGCCTTGAGCCCGGGCAGCTTCGCTTCGAGTTCAGCTTTTCGGCTTGCCTTCGCCAAATCCGCGTCGAGTTCCGGTTTCTGGTCACGGAACGTCTTGCACTCCGCCTTTGAAGCTTTCGCCGTCGCGTCGGTGCAGCCGTCGGTCCGTCGCCAGATGTTGTCGTCGACCTTCGCTCTTGCCGCGGTGATCGCCGCCTGGGCCTCGGCAACGGTTCCGGCGTTGCGGACCTTCTTCCACTCCGCGTCGGCAGCGTCATAGAGCTGCTTGGCATCGTGGTAGCCGTTCCGGTCCTTCGTCTCGTCGCCGACCTTGGCGCGCTGGGCGCTCAGGATATGAGACGCCATCGCTGTGATCGAGATCGAGAGCAGAAGGCAGGCCGCAATCCCGGCAACGATGCGCTGGCGCGTGTCGCCGGGTGTCAGGGCAACCCAAGCCGCCCTGGTCTGTGAGAGCGAGACGGCGATCGCCGCCAGCACCAGCACGATGCCGGCGAGGCTGAGCGAAACGCCGTAGACGCTGACCGTCAGTTTCTCGAGGTGAGAGCCGAGGTCATAGGCGCGAAGCGCGTTCGATGTCGCTTCGGCCGAAACCGCCAGCCCGACCATGATCCATGCGGCTCGCGGAATGCGCCAGGTTGTGATAGGTGTCGTCATGTGAAGTTTTCCTTCGCGGATACTCACGCGCGGCCTGCCGCCTGATGTGCAACCATCAGGGTCATCGGTGGGCCGTTTGCATGAGTGGGTTTCTAGTGTCGCCGTCTCACGCGCTTTCGATGCGCGCCCGTGCACACGCTCTTTCGGGGCGGCGGTGCAGGCCCGATTTTGAGTTCGGGTGTGGGTCCAAGGTTCGGTGCGTTGATGGGTTTAGTGGGCAGATGATTGTGGAAATTTTCCGCAATCCCGCCGGGTCGTGCGGCCGGGACCATGCGTCCCGCAAGCCGTTGTTCTTGAAGTGCGGATCAGTACCGGACGGACTCTCCGAGATGGCCGGAAAGCTGCAGCTCGTCGCGGCGCACGAGCAGACGGTTGTAAGTTTCGTAGTCCTCGGAACTCATGTCCCCCATTCCAATGCGTCCGAAGTCGTTGAGGTCATTTATCTTGTCGGTCACCTCAGCGTACTCGCGAGTGCAAGGCGTGAACCCCGCACCGTTCGGCCATTCGATTGCGGTGTCGTGCTTGAGTGTCGTCATGTGTTTCTCCATAGCTTCGCCATCGCCTTGCGGCGCTGGGTTCGGGCTGCCGGTCGTCCCTGAGTATCCCCGTTCCACTTCGCGGTGCCCGTTCTGGCATCTCTTGCGTGGCGTCTCGGTTCGGGTAGGGGCCTGCATGGCCGTCTGGTAGTATAGTAACCGAAGCGGTTACAAAATTCAATGCGGCGGGGCGGCACGAGGAAGGAACGTCAAGCCGCGTCCCTGGTTTTCTCGTCACATTTTCGTGATTTTATGCAATCGGAGCGGTTACGGTATTAGTTTGCATATGAGCAAGAGCAAGTCACGAGGCCCTGGGCGGCCGCCAAAGACCGGGGATAGAGCCATGATGGTTTCGCTGACGGTCCGTTTCCCCGAACCGATGAATGCCGAGATCGAGGCAATCCAAGCATCGAGACCGATGGAGCAACCCGACAAAGGTCAAGTGGTTCGAGAGTTGATAGCCGAGGCATTGGAAGCTCGGGCAAAGGCGGCTAGAAGGAAATGAAACGGGGAATATATCGGGGAGAGATAAAATGGTTCAGCCGACAGTGACGAGCGACGCGCATTCGCTCATGCTCTTCGAGGCAAACAAGAAGTCGAATGGCGTCGCCTACGCGCTTTGGTTGTTTCTCGGGCTCGTTGGGGGCCATCGGTTCTATGCGAACCGCAGCGGGTCAGCATTTGGAATGCTGTGTCTTTTCTTGGGAGGTTTGGCGACGGCCGCCACGCCGATAGCTGGCTTCTTCATCTTGGCAGACGGGATTTGGGTTCTTGTTGATGCGTTTCTAATTCCTGGCTGGATTAGGGCCTACAATATGGATCTGGTGTCGAAGTTGACCGGCACACATACGGCTGCAGCATAATGGCATCGCAAGAGCGCATCAAAGCGATAGCTGAAATTGTTTCGCTTATCGAGAGCGCGGCGCAGGACACCCCTCCGGTTGAAAGAGCCGTGATGGCGCGCATACTGAAGGAGATTTGGCTTCACCTGCAAAAGACGGGTGAGTTTGACGATGTCTTGCGCATAACGTCGGTCGGAGACGATCCGGAGCCAAATGCATACCTCGTTACTGACCTTCAAGCGCCAGCATTGATGGTGGCTAAACTGGGATGGAAAATGGTCTCAAGGCTACGCCCAATTTATCGGACTGAGCGAGGTTCTATTGTGAAAATTGTCTCGGATGTGAATGATGTCATGGAAAATCCAGCGAAAGTAGCTGTGTGTGGTTCGCTAGGAGATTTTCTGACTATGCAAAAGCGTGCGCTGCGTCGGCGAAAGCTTGAAGAGGTTTCTATCGAAGCTCTCTGATTTGCCGCCAATTCCGCTTTTCTACCGTTCCTTGAATTGTGTTGCAAAAAAGCGATAGCAGAATCGCGTGGGACAAGGTAGGGAATCGATATGGTTGCGAAGGATGCGCGCCGGAAGCTGAACGCTCCCGGCGCTTTTGTTTTGGGGCTTATCTCCACCAGAGAATTGTGAAGCGGAAGTAGATAGACAATCGTTTCTGCTTCTTCATCGCCCCTCCTTTCATTCTGACGCGTGCACTTGCACCCATTTTACGCTCGTCTGTGCGCTGATAACCGGAGATCTGTCGAATTTGCCGAGCATGCCGCCGCGGTATCAGCCGCATAAGGCGCTCGCCGCACTCCGGCCCGCGAAGCCTGCACAGCAGCATGATGATCGGCGCGGGACCGCATATTCGCGAGGCTATGACCGGCAGTGGGACCGGGACCGGCGCGCGCATCTGAGGCGGTCCCCGTTGTGTGTGTGCTGTGAGGCCAACGGCTTCATCCGGCCCGCATCGCTGGTCGACCACATCGTCCCACATCGCGGCGACAAGGTTCTGTTTCGCGATCCAGCAAACTGGCAGTCGCTCTGCGGCGAGTGCCACAACAAGATCAAGAAGGTCATCGAGGCGCTTTGGGATGCCGGCAGGGTCGGCGTCGCGGCGCTACGTCTCGACCGCAAGATGCCTGAGTATTTTGATTGTGGAGGCTGATCGGTGGCGCAAGGCTTAGAGTTTTCAGAAAAAAGAGCGTTTATCGTCGACCGGTGCAATGAAGTCGGCGATCGCGACCCGAACGGCCGCAAGATCGGCTTGGCCTTCCACGATATTCAATACGGCAAAAGAGTCGCGGTGCTCACAGCCGAGAATGCATCCGCGCTGATAGCAGATTTGCAGATTGCGCTCGTTGCGTTTGATGCACCGTCTGATGACCGGCGCCAAGTGACGACGATGCTCGTAAATGTCGCGATGCAGCTTACGCAGGATAAGTCGAAGGTCGTTGCGGCCGTCATGAAGGGTTCGTTCGGGACTTCCAATCCCGCATTGGTGTCAGAAGTCTTCGAGGACCTAACTAGGTTGAAAAACCGACCCCCCAGGGGGGAGTGAAAATCTTACCGATGTCAGGGGCAAAGACCGCGCGGTTCGAGAAAAAAAATTGGGCGCAAGTTTTTGGAGCATATTATTTTTTTTGATGCACATATCGGGGGTAATTGCCGCGAATTGTGACGCGGAATTCGCAGCAATAAATGGGTAAGCGAGGTCCGAGAGGTAAATCGCCAGAACTTGAGTCCGCTCAAGGGTTTCCTGGTCGGCGTAAAGGCAAAACGAAAGCCGTATTGGCCCGCCAATCCGAGCCGGAAATTGCGGACGAAACGGACATACAAGACGATGTGCCGGATTCACGCTTTGTCCAGCCTCCTCCGTATCTTATTTCGAAGGCGGAGCGGATCGTCTGGTCGGAGATCATGGGCGGGCCAAATGCGCGGGCCTGGTTCAAGTTTTCGGATCACGCTGTCATCGCGCGGTACTGTCAACTCAGCGCCGTCTATCGGCGGCTGACGAAGTCGCTGCCGAAGCCGACGTACAAAACGAAGGGAACCGCCGGCGGCGACATAATCAAGCGCAACCCGGCGTTTGATCAAATGCTGGCGCTGTCGCGGGAAATGCGCGCGATCGAGCAGTTGATCGCGGGCAATCCAGATTCGCGGTTGAATTTGGAAAAGAAGGGCCTGAAGCCGGGCGAGAAAACGCCGAACGGAGACAAGCCCGATGAGCCATCAAAGCCCGGCAAGCCGACCGGACCGCTCGGCGTCTTGAAGGCATCGCACAAGATGAATTGACGGACCCGCGTTGCGCGCTCAGGAGAGCTGCGCCGATGCGCTGCCGCCTGGCGTTGAAATCGGGAAGCAGCCCGATCCGCTAAGGCCGCTCGCCCCCGGCGAACCGCGATACTATTCGCATTGGCGGCAAAAGCCGGAGGGTGCCTGGTTCAATCCTATCGCCGCGCACAACGCGGTGCAGTTCTTTCCGCGGTATTGCAGGCTCACCAAAAAGGAGTGGGCCGGGCGTCCGTTCCACCTCGAGCCGTGGCAGCGCGACTGGATTGTCCGGCAAGCCTTCGGATGGATGCGGGCCGACGGCACGCGGCTCTATCGGCGCATCATCATCTGGGTGCCGCGCAAGAACGGCAAGACGGAACTGATCGCCGGGGTTTCGCACCTCTGCCTATTGGGCGACGGTGTGATCGGCGCCGAGTGTTACGCGATCGCGTCGTCCGGCGATCAGTCCTCGATCGTGTTCAATGCGGCCAAGGACATGGTCGACTACTCGGACGAGCTGGCCGAGCACTATGAGGTTTTTGAGGAGTCGCTGTACCTCCGCGACACGCGGGCGCTCTTCAAGGCGCTCACCGGAAAGGCGCGCGGCAAGCACGGTCTCGGTCCGGTCTACCTGATCGGCGACGAGGCGCACGAGTGGGCTGACGACAAACTTTACACCTATGTCCGCAACGGCATGGCGTCGGCGTCGGAACCGATGGAATGGATCATCTCGACGGCCGGCATCGAAGAGGGTTTCGGCATCGAGATCTGGAACGAGAGCGTCGGGATCTGCGAAGGCTCCTTCGACGATCCGGAAACGCTCGTCGTCATCTACTGCGCGCCGCAAGACGCGAAGATCGAAATTGACATTGAGGATCCGCTCGTATGGGCGGAGGCGAATCCGAACCTCAACGTCTCGGTCAAATACGATTACATGGTTCGCGGTGCGCGCGAGGCCGTGCAGTCGACCGCGAAGGAGAACGATTTCAAGCGCTACCACCTCAATATCTGGGTGGGTCAAAACGAACGATGGCTTCCTATGCCATCGTGGAACGCCTGTAACATCGGCGGGCCTGAGCACTGGCAGCATATCGCGGAGCAGATGTACGGGCGCCGCTGTTTTGGCGGGCTCGATCTCGCTTCGACCAAGGACTTCTGCGCACTCGTCTGGATTTTTCCGCCAGAGAACAACGAGACGTTCTGGACGATCCTGCCGCGCTTCTGGTGGCCGAAGGTCTCGATGAAGATCGCGGCCAAGAAAAGCCGCGTGCCATTCGAGAGCTGGGAGAAGATCGGCGCCCTCGTTACGACGCCGGGAAACGCGGCTGATCATGCGGCGATCGAAGAACAGGTTTTGGCGGACTGCGAATTGTTCAAAGTCGAAGGTCTCGGCATCGACCTCTTCAACGCGCATTCGGTCGCGACGAACCTGAGCGAAAAGGGGGTTCCGGTCGAATTGGTCCGCTTCGCGATGCTCTCGATGTCAGGTCCGTCGAAGACGCTCGAACGGCTCGTGCTCGAGGAGCAGCTCGACCACGGCGGCCATCCGGTTCTGCGCTGGATGGCGTCCAACACCGCCATCCGCCGCGATGGCAACGAGAACTACATGCCGTGCAAAAAGTCTTCGGCAAACAAGATCGACGGTATCGCGGCGAACGTGATGGCGTTGGCGATGGCCGGCAAGGAAGCCGCGCCAGAAAGCTATCTCGCGAGCGGCGAATTGCTCGTGCTGCCATTGAACTGATGGATTGGAACGAACGCACCCGATGAACCAAAGCCTTGAATGGTCCGAGAGCGACGCCAACGCGTTGGCGTCGACCGTCGGCTATGTGCCGTCGCACTACGGCGACCGTGCGCTCGGCTTCGTCGAGCACCGCGGTTTCGAGCCGATGTCGATGGAGGAGGCCTTCGGCGAAGCGCTCGCGGGCGGCCCGACGAAGGCGGGGCTTGTCGTTGGACCAGAAATGGCACTCAGGATCGGCGTTGCGTACGCTTGCCGTCGTGTCATATCCGAGGATATCGCGAAACTACCGATTAGCGTCGTCAAAGAAGAGTACGATCCAAAGGCCGGACGTATTCGAACGACCAATCAATTCGACCATCCCGTTCGCCGCCTTCTCACCGATGCGCCGAACGACTGGATGACGCCGTTCGAATTCATCGAATACATGGTCGGCCTCGCGACGTTTCACAAAGGCGCATACACGATCGTCCAGCGGGACGAAGAGGGTCGGGCGACGGAACTTCTGCCGCTTCTTCCAGGATGCTGCGCACCGGACGTTGATACGATGTGGCAGCTCACGTGGATGGTTCAGGGTTACGGTGAGACGATGCGTTGGCAACCGCATCAGATCTTTCGTCTCAACGGCCCGATGGCCGATCCCTGGCAGGGGCATGCGACTGTTAATTTGGCAAAGGAAGCAATCGGCCTGGCCGCAGCGATGGAATCATCGCAGGCCCGGTTCTACGCCAACGATATGCGCCCGTCCGGCATATTGACGACCGAGTCAGGGATCACAAAGGAGCAACGCGATGCGATCCGCGAAGCATGGCGTGCGGCCTACGGCTCCGGAGGTCAGGGCGGTGTTGCGGTTCTCGACAACAAATTCAAGTTCGAGTCCATCACTGCTGAGGGCGTAAAATCCGAGCTACTCGAAAACCGGAAGCTGCAGGTTTCTGATGTCTGCCGCTTCTTTCGCGTCTTTCCGGTCACGATCGGCCATAATGACGGAAGTCAGAACTTCGCCTCGGTAGAAGCTTTTTTCACGGCCAAGGCGAAATACACCGACCAGCCGTGGGTGGTGCGCTTAGAGCAGGCAGCAACCATTGGGCTGTTGACGGGGGAAGAGCGTAAACAGGGACTGAAGATCAAAATCGACATGGACTCTGACGCGCGCGGAACGCCCACCGATCGTTACAAGAGCTATAGCGATGCGACCAAGGTCTTCATGACTCCGAACGAGGCGCGCATTCGAGAGGGCATGGAGCCCATCGAAGGCGATCCGGACATGGATCGCGTCCAGCTCCAGCGCAACAACACCGGGACCACTCCGGCGCAGCTTGCGGCTCCGAAAAGCACGGCGCCCGTCGAAAGCCCGGTGCCGCCGCAATGAGTGAACGCGCCGGCGTTCAGTCGCGCATGTGTGCGGCCATCGATGATCTACTGGCGAGGCACGCGACGCCCTTCACGCACGAAGGCTGCGTCGAGATGCGTGATCTTCTGACCGGCTTTGCGGACGATTTCATCGCGGCGTCGGAAGCGGACGGCGAAGATATCGACGGTGTGCATTTCGACGATCTGCTGAGTTCGATTTCGTATTTCCAGGACCGCGTCAGCGAAACCCTAGCCGACAGAGAGCCGATATGTACGCCCTCAACTTGAGACCTTCGCGTAGGCAACAACGCTCGTCCGGCGTCAGCGTCGAAACTTACCGCACCGGGCTCGACGACATGGCGGCGGAGGCCAGAGAACTCATCGATAATATCTCCGAATTGAAGCAGCGGGCGCAGCAGGTACGGCAATATCTCGAAGAAGACATCGGCGCGATGAATGCTGCCGATCCGTCGAACCCGGCGATCTCCGAGATGGAGGAGCTTCGCAACTACGCAGACAACATCCTCGCTTTTTTCAGTTCATTCTAACAATCATCGCTGGAGGCCAACCATGTACGCTCTGAAACTGCCGAGTGTGAAATCCCCCGTTCGCCAAGCCGAGCCCGTGCGCGGGCGCGCACGGCATATCCGCGACGATCTTGAACTTCCGGATGCCATCGATCCGGCGATTGGTTTCGAGGACGAACCGGCGCCCGCCACAGAGGAGCCCGTCGTTCAGGCCGTCACGCCGGTTGATCCGCAGGTCAAAAAGTATCGCGCCACGATCACGCGCACGGTGACGCAATCGGCCATCGTCGAATACGAGGCGCTGGAAACGCAGGGTCAATACTCGGTCGCCGAGGACCTCGCCGCGCAGGTTCCGGCCGAATCCTGGACGACCGATGCGGAAAACAGCTGGTGCTATATCGACAAGCTCGAGGACCTCGGTCCGGCATCCGCCGCAACATCCGAAATCGACACGGCGGACGACGATACCCTCGAAACCGATCCGGCTGCGGACGAAGACGACGAGCAGGACGCACTGCTCACCGCTGGCCGCAATCGGCGCGGACGGCGGGCGCGTGCCGTGCGGGCGATGCCCGACGAGCTCATCGCGCAGGCGCAAGATATCCTCGACCAGGCGAGCGCAGCCGCTTCGACGTTGGGAACGGAGAGCAGCGATCCGCAGGCGATCGTGGACACCCTGTCCCAGCTGCTGCAGCAGGTCCAGGACCTGCAGGCGAACGCCGATGGTGACGCGTCCGGCGCAGATGCCGACATCGAAGCACAGGTTTCGGCGGTGCAGTTCCTGAACGATGTCGCGCAGCAAATCTCCCAGATGATCGAAGAGGCGCAGGCGGACGTGTTCGCCGCCGAGGATGAGGCGGCGGCCGCAGCCGCCTGAGCAGTTCGCACATTCGCTGCCGATAGGGATCTTCCATGACAATCCAGACGCGCCGTGCCGGTGTCCGGCTTCAGACGGACACCCTCACCGAAGAGGGTGTCTTCACCGGGTATGCGTCAGTGTGGAACGTCGTCGACAGCTACGGAACGGTTTGGCTTCCCGGCTGTTTCTCCGCTTCGCTCGAAGCGCATCGCGCCGCCGGCACGCGGCCGAAAGGCCTTTGGCAGCACATGGCCGAATGGCCGATCCTGACCTGGCAGGAGTTCGAGGAAGACGATTACGGCCTGCGCTGCAAAGGCCAATTGCTTCTCGACCTTGAGAAAGGCCGAGAATGCTACACGCTGATGAAGGCCGGCGAGATCGATGGCTTGTCGACCGGCTTCGAGACGATCCAGATCGACGATGTGACACCGGAGCAGGCAGCATCCGAATTCGGACTCGATATCGATCCGGCCCTTGTTCGGGATGATGGGACGGTCGGTCTGTTTTCCCGCGTCGACCTTTGGGAGGTATCTCCCGTCACGTTCAATTCGGTTCCCGGTGCCCTTGTCGACACAGTACGCAAGGTGACACCCGTTCCCGATTTCTCAGGCCTCGCCGCGGCGCTCGATCGCCGCGAGCGCGCCCTGAAGAAACTCCGTTTCGCGTAAAAGCAACCCCGGCATAGCCGGCCAACTCCAAACCGAAGAGGTAATCATGGACACCAACGTAGAGTTGGCGCCGGCTTCCGCGCGCCTTGACGAGCCGCAGCTCGAAACCCGCGCCGGTCAGCCCGGCCGGCCGACGCCTGCCGCGCCCGCCGTCGTCACGCGCCGTGCTGTGGATCCGTCGCAGATCGCACACCAGGTCGAGCGGCAGGGTCGGCAGATCAACCGCGTCGCCCGGACGCTCACGCGCAACGAGGCCAATCGGCGTCTGCATGAGCTGAAGCAGCGCGGAATCGAGATGCTGCGGGAGACGGCGGACCGCCGCGCCCGCGATGCTCGCAGAGGCAAGCGCGACGTCCTGAACGACATCAAGATCACGCGGATCAATCGCGGCATCGACGACGTCGAGCGCCGCGAGCTGCAGCAGCTGCGTCAGGAAAATGCGCGCCTGACGCGGATCACCGCGCGCCCCCGGCTCGACGTTCGCGGGGCGAATAGCGCATCGCGGCTGTCGCAGCTTCAGCGCCTGCATCAGGCGGCGACGCGCCACTATCTGCTCACCGGCGAAACCCAGTTCCGTGGGCATTCGCTGCGCGACCTGGAACGTCAGAGTGCGCCGAACGCCAGGCAGGCTTGGGGCGGCTCGAATCCGGACGGCGGTTTCCTCGTTCTGCCGGAACAGGACAAGGGCCCCATCGAGAAGCTGCTGGCAGAAGTCGTCCCGATGCGCCAGTACGCGCAGGTGATCTCGATCAACGGCTACACGTACCGGAAGCCGATCCGCACGTCGACGCCTGGTGCCAAATGGGGCGACCAACTCACCGCTCCCGCCGACAACAACGGCACGCCGAAGTTTGCCCTTCTCGACTGGCCGGCGCACGATCTCTACGCCGATCCGATCGTCAGCCAGGACATGCTGGAGGACAGCGAGTATCCGATCGAGCAGGAAATCTCCGACGCGTGCGTTGAGGACTTCTCACTGACGGAAGGCGAAAGCTTCATCGGCGGTGACGGAAATATGAAGCCTTTCGGTTTCCTCGGGTACGGCGCCGACAAGTATGTGCCGAATGCCAACTGGGTCTTCGGTAAGGTTGGCTACGCCAAGACGGGTGTGTCCGGCGGCTTCCCGGTTCCAACCGGTCAGACAGGGTCTGGAGATCCGGTCATGCAGCTTCCCTACACGATGAAGGCGGCCTACCGCCAGAATGCGAAGTGGATGCTGAACCGGATGTCGATTGGTGCGTGCCGGACACTGAAGGATGCCGAAGGCCGGTACATCTGGATCAATGCCAATCTCGTTGAGGGCCAGCCGGCGACACTCGACGGCCGTGAGGTCATCGAGGCCGAGCAGATGCCGGATATCGCGCCCGACAGCTTCGGCATCGCACTGGCGGACTGGGAAAAGGCCTACGTCATCGTCGATCGGAGCGGCATGTCGGTCGTTCGCGATCAGTTCACCCAGTACCCGAACGTGATGTTCCGCACCCGCAAGCGCGTCGGCGGCGGCATCAAGAACTTCGAAGCCATCAAGCTTCTGAAGTTCAGCACCTAACTCTCATCGAGACATCGGCGGCGCTGAAATGGGCGCCGCCGCATACCCACCAATCGGCCGCCGGTCGGCGCCCGCAGCAATCCGTTTTAGAGAGGTCATCGCTATGAGACGCGATATTACGAGCCTTCTACACCCTGTTCCCCTGTTCCTTCCGAAGGCGGCCGGAACCGACAACACCGCTATGGTGTCGAAAATCATCGACACGAAGGGTTACAACGCCTGCATGCTCGCGATCGTCACCGGCGCGCTCACCGATGCGGACGCGACGTTCACGGTGCTGGTGGAAGACGGCAACGTCGTCGACAGTGAAGCAAACCCGACGACGCTGACTGATCATGCGGCCGTTGACGACAAGTATCTCAACGGCACCGAGGCGCTCGCGGGCTTCAAGTACGACGACGACAACAAGTGCCGCAAGATCGGCTACGTCGGTCCGAAGCGCTTCGTGCGCGTGACGATCACGCCAGCAAGCAACGATTCCGGAAATATCTTCGTCGCAGGAGTCGCCGTTCTGGGCGAGCCCACGATCGCTCCGACGCCGAACCCGCCTCAATAGAATGAATAGGGCCGCCTTCAAAGGCGGCCCTCCAAGCGACGTCGGGCCAAGCCATTCGCACCGTGCCCTAACTCGCCTCACCATGCCAACCACGATTGTTCACCAAAGGGGGCATCCATGCAAGTCAAGGTCACGCGCGAATTCCGGGCCGTCCCGGCCGGCGCCGTCTATCCGAAAGAGTTCCTCGTCGACGAAATCGTCGATGGGCGCATTGCCGAGATCGCGCTCGAGCTGAAGAGCGGCGAGAAGATCGCTGGTTCTGTGTCCAAAGAGCGGACGCACAAGACGGGCGAGACCGCGCCAGCGGCAAACAGCACTACGAACGAAGACGAAGATGAAGACGAAGACGAAGACGACGAAACCGATGGCGAGGCGCAGACGGCAGGTGGCGACGCCGATCCTCCGGCTGGTGTGAAGAAGCCGGAAGCGCCGAAGACCATCATCGTCCGCGCTCGCCTGAAGGACAAATACGAAGGCCCCGACGACAAGGGCAAGGCGATCAAGATCGTCAAGGGCGGCGTCGTCTCGGCGCCGCTGGCGCAGAAGCTTGTCGACGAAGGACTGGCCGTCGTTCTCGAAACGAAACCCGCCTGACGGCGGTTCGCCGCCATCTTCAGCTCAAGAAAAGGTGCATCATGGCAGACCTCACTATTACGGCGACGAGTGTCGTTCCAGATCCTGGCGCCAAGATTTCTCAGAATATTGCGGCCGTAAATATTACGGCAGGACAGAGCGTCGCTCTGTCATCGACCGACAGCAAAAAAGTCGGTCTCTATGATGCGGATGGCTCAGGCGAAGCGCTCATCCTCAATGGCGTAGCGCTCAACTCGGCCAATGCTGGTCAAGCCATAAATGTGATGTGGGACGGGGTTCTCACTATTGGCGCGACGGTCGCCGTCGGGACGCTTTATTTCGGCTCCGACACGCCCGGCGGAATCCGTCCGGCCGCCGATCTCAACAGCGGCGATTCCGTTGGGCTTCTCGGTATCGCAATCTCGACCACCAAGATCGCGCTGAACATCTGGAATACCGGCGTCGTCAAAGCGTAGCGGTCGCTCCAGGTCTGCAAAAGGAAACCCAATGTTTCGACTCGATCTCAGGGCGCCGCGTGCTCCGGCTCGGCGCGACGACGCTACCGATTGGAACATCGCCATTGCTCGTGCGCAAACGGCTGTTTCAAGTGGGGCGCAGCTCGAGGCCGCATTCGACCAGCTCGAGCAAGATGTGAAATCGTTTGTCGAGCAGACGAAGGCGCAGTCCGCGCAGCTGCTGCAGGCTATTCAGACAGTGCGTTCGTCGGCGGCTGCGCAGGCGCAACTCTATGAGCAGGTCGAGTCCGATTACTACGAGGACGACGCGCCGCAACAACTCGCCGATCTCTACAACGAAGCAAATAGCGGCGACTACGACAGCGACCTCGACGACCTCGCCGAAGCGCTCGAAAACCTCACAGGCTGATCTGTGGATTACAGTTTCACGGTTTCCGGCGGCAGCGATCCCGTCACACTCGCCGAGGCAAAGGCGCAGATGCGCGTCCTGCATTCGAATGAGGATGCGCTGATTGAACGGATCATCTCGGCGGCATCGCGGCACGTCGAAAACCGCATCGGTCGAAATCTCGTCAAGCGCACGGTGACTTACAAGCGGGAAGGGTTTCCGCGCGGCGGCGTTCCTGTCGTCTTGCCGCGCCCGCCCGTGATCTCGATCACGTCGATCACGTTCGTCGATCCCAAGGGCGACACGATCACCTTGAGCCCGAATGACTACTTTCTGGCGGCCAGCCTCATCGAATATTGGGTTCTTCCGAAAACGGCATGGCCGCTGGCGGCGCGCGGAATTCCCAGTGTTACGATCGTCTATGAGAGCGGCTATGGCGCGATGGATTCGGACGTGCCGGAAGACCTGCGCCATGCCGTGCTGCTGCTGGTTCAGCATTTCTATGCGCATCGCTCGGCCGTGATGGAAGGTCCTGCCGTCGTGACTCCGATGGCCGTCGACGCGCTGATCGAGCCCCACAAGACGACGGGCTGGATCTGATGGACGCCGGCGACCGGACGGAGCTGATCACGTTTCAGCGTGAGACCGACGCTCGCCGCCCAGGCGGCGGCATGACGCCGACACTCGCGCCGCTCGGCCAGGCCTGGGCGAAGGCGGACTGGATCGGCGGCGGCGAGCAGGTGCGTGATGGCGGGGTCAAGCCCACATCGAAATACCGCTTCACCTGCCTGTCAGCGGCGATCGACGAGATGGGGATTACCACCAGCGACCGCATCGTCTGGAACGGCGACACCTACAACATTCGCGAGCGGCCGCGCCGGCTGCCGAACAAGCCGGAGACGGAAATCGTCGCCGAAACGGGAGTGACATTATGAGCGGCATTCTCGGCACCGAAGATCTGCATCGCAAGTTCGATACGTTCGGCATGCTGATGAAACAGCGTATCGACGACAAGCTCGAGGATGAAGCCAAGGCGGCGCAGAAAGAGGCGGCCAGCCTCGTCCCGGTGCACACCGGACGCGGCCGCGACGCGCTTCTGATGCCGGAAGCGATCAAAGTCGACCGCAGCCGTGACACTGGTGGCAAGCGCGTGACGTTCGGCTTCATCACCAAGGCGATGCGCGATGCCGCGTTCTATCTTTTCTGGGTCGAATTCGGAACGAAGGGCTATCAGGTCGGCGACCAGAGAAGCTCGGGCGTCGACAAGAAAGGGCGCAAGCGTTTCCGCAAGATGAAACGCCATGTTCCGGCGCGCGCTGCGCAGCCGTTCTTCCGCCCGGCCATCGCCAACATGATGGTGCGCCTCAAGCGCGAGCGCGATTTCAAGACGGTCGTCGACGCGGTGAAGGCCGCTGCGGGATTTGCGGACAAGCGGAACTCTTCCTGATGGCGCCCGGCGACTCGCGTTCCGCGAGCCGGCCGCCGGCCGCGTAAAGCCTCGGAGATTTCAAAATTTCATCCATCGCATTTTCGGTGCAGAAGGCGTTCGACGCGCTTCTGCTGCCGGTGCTTGCCGCGCTCGTGCCGCCCTCGAAGGCGACGGCCGGCGTTCCGCTCTACGATCACGTCCCCGACGCCGCGGTCTATCCCTACGTCCAGTTCGCGCGCGCCATCAAGACGCCCGTCGACAACCTCTCCGAGCTGATCGACGACATTCAGCTGTCGCTCGGCGTCTACTCGACGTTTCGCGGCCAGGAAGAAGTCCTTTTCATCCTCGGCGCCATCGAAGCCGCGATGCATCGCGCCGTGCTCGATCTCGACCTCGGCTATCCGCTTTTGTGCGTCCTGGAACGCTCCGACACGGCGCGCGACCAGGACGGCGTCACCTACACCGGCACCGCCAACTTCCGCATCACCGTCGTTCATTAGGAGCCTTACGCCATGACTGCCCAGCATCACGCAACGATGGGAACGAAGATCTATATCGGCACGACCGCCGCCACGGCGTCGACCGATACATACAAAGAAATCGAAGGCGCAAAGGCGCTGAGCAACGCCTTCGGCGTTAGCTTTGCCAGCCTTGACGTGACTGCGCTTTCGGACCTCTGGAAGCAGACGGAGAAAGGACTTGGCGATGCCGGCTCGCTGCAAGTCGGCGGCATGGTCAAGACTGATCAGGCAACCGGTGAGCTGGCTGCCGGGCAGGCGGCACTGGAAGCCGCCTCGCTCGATCGCAGCGACGACAACATCTACAACATCAAGATCGTGCGCCTGAATGGCTCCGGCTACTACATGAAGGTGCGCGTCATGACCTTCTTGCGCACGTTCGGCCAGAACACGAATACCGAGGATTTCACGTCAAGCCTGATGCAGCAATCGCTCGCGACACCGTTCCCGGCGCCCGGCGGTTGATCCGGCGAGCGATAGCAGATGACCGACTTTGTTCATCCGTTCGAGATCGAGATTGCCGGGAGGCAGTTGTTCTTTGAGCGTACGCTCGAACTCGCGCGCCGCGTCGAGAGCGTCACCGGCGCCCTCTATCCGTTCGCCGAAAGGCTCGATCGCGGCCATGTCACGACCTCAGAGCTTGCCAGGGTCTACAATGCCCTGCTGCGCACCGATCCCGATGCGCCAGGTCCTGGCGAGATCGATGACTGGATTTTTCGTTGCGGCACGTTCAGCCATCGCCGTCTCGCGGCGTTCCTGACGCAGCTCGTCGCCGGCAGCGATAACCTGGCGCGCGAGGCACAACGGCTGGCAGATAACGGGAAGGGCGGTGATCGCCGCGGCCCTTTCGTCCCGACGGCTTGATCGACTGGGAATACCTCATCGGTCTCGCCGACTTGATCGGCTGGTATCCAGCCGATCTATACCGCGTCTCATTCTTCGAACTGACGGCGGTACTGGCGGCGCGCATGCGCCGAGGCCGGGAAGCGGACGAAGCTCGCCGCAAGCCGCCGATCCCTGACGATCAGCTCGATCACTACTTCGCCACTCGCAACGCTTTCCTCGAAACGCAAGGGTTCAAGCACTGTGCCTGAAGCTTTTTCGTCCATCGCCGACATGCGGGTCGTGATCGATTCGGCGACGGACAAGCTCGAGGCAGGCCTGACGGTCGCGAAGAACCTCGTCTCGCGCTTCGCGGAAGACGGCGGCCGGGACTTGTCTTTGTTCGATAAAGCCGTGTCGGCAACAGCCGGCGGAATTGAGGGCATTGCATCCAAGGCAAATCTGGTTCTTTCGGGGCTGGCCGCCGTCAAATCCGTGATCGATATGATCGGTGCGTCGGCGGACGCATTCGCCGCTCAGACAGGAACAGAGGATCAGCTCGAGGACGTGAAGACGGCCGCCGTCGAACTGCAGGGCGCAGTTTTGACAGGCTTGAAAACCGCTTTCGACGACGTCAAGGAATCCGCATTCCAGACGGTCGGCAACATCCTCGGGTTCGGTTCGAGCGTTCAGGATACAAATTATACGGCATCCAACGTCGCGGAAGATGGACTCCGCAAACTTGGCGATGCGTTCAAATACATCCGCCAAAGCATCGAGGACTATCTTCCCGCCAGCAAGCGCTCGCTGTCGACGCTGGAAGAGGACATCGACACCGCGAAGGAAAAGCTGCAGGGACTGCAGGACCAGTTCGCGGCGTTGCAAACGATGGATATCGGCGTCGACCCGGCGTCTCTGGACCTGCTGAAGCAGGAGATCGCCGGACTGCAGACGCAGATATTCGTTCTCAATCAGATGGCCGGCGGCGAGCGCATTCTGGCCGCGGCGAAGGCCGACCGCGCGGTTGAGAGCAGCAAGGGCATCGAGGGCCTGCGCGCCGAGACGGAGGCGATGGAACTCAATGTCGAGACCATGCGCATGTCGACGGTCGAGAGCGCCATTTATCGTGCGGAGCTTAAGGCCCGGCAAAAGCTCGAGGAGGAAGGACTAGACGAGGACGCGATCGATCGTGCCATCGACAAGCTTTCGGATCGTTATAGCGATGCCGCCGACGCAGTTGAAAAGTTCAACGCTTCGAAAAAGCACGACGAGGATGCGAAACAGTATCTCGATCGCCTAAATCAGGAGACCGACGCTCTCCGCGACCGTGTCGCTGTCCTCGGTATGGCGACCGCAGCAGCGGCGGCTTATACGCAGCAGGCCAGAAACCAGAGAGCCATTGCGGCTCTTGGCGATCTTGACCCTCAGACGATGGAGAAGATCAACGCGCAGCTCGCAGAGCAGCGCAAACTCAATCAGCAACTGACAACTGCCGAGGATCAACGCAAGCGGCAACAACTGTCCGAGCGAGAGGGCAATAATTTCGAGCAGATTATTGCGGGACTCCAGCGCCAGACGGCGCAAATCATGGCACGGACGGCGGCGATGTACGACGGTACGGAGGCCGGCCGCGTGCAGGCTATCGTCGATCAGCAGCTGGTCAACCTGCAGGCTCGTCATATCGAGATTTCGCCGCAGCGCATCGCCGCCATCCGCGATCAGGCCCAGGCACAAGTCGAGGCCACGATCGCCCAGGAAGACGCACAACGGATGACGAAGCTGACCGGCGACGTCGGCAATGCCGTTACCAGTAACCTCGATAGCGCCTTCCGTAATTTCACGCGCACCGGCAAGTTCTCGTTCCACGACATGACCATGGCGATCATCCAGGACCTGGAGCAGATCGCCATCAAGGCGGCTGTGATCACGCCGCTGACGAATCTCATGACTGGCGGCACGAGCGGTGGCGGCGGGGCGCTGGGCTCGCTGCTCAGCCTGTTCGGGTCGAGCGGATCATCGTCGTCCGGATGGGCCACGACCATCATTCCTGCCTTCGCAGACGGTGGCGACTTCTCCGGCGGGCCGATGATCGTCGGTGAGCGCGGACCGGAACTTATCTGGCCGAAGTTCCCCGGCACCGTCATCCCAAACAACGCGCTGCCAAATGCTGTGCAGCAAGCGACGCCTTCGCCTAACGTCGAGGTCAACGTCATCAACAACAGCGGCGCTCAAGTCTCTCAGGAACGTCGCCAGTCTGGCGGTCTCGATGTCGTCGACATTGTCATCGGCGCCGTCAAGGACGGGATCGCTGGGGGCAAGCTCGATAGCGCGCTCGGCGGACGCTTCGGCGCCAATGTCACGCCGCGGGAGAGGTAACACCAATGGCCAATATCGACTGGCCGGCGGGATTGCCTGAGCCGCGCGTTGGAACGTTTGCCGAGTCGTGCGTCTCAGCTTACGCCGACGATAAGGCGGAGGTTGGCGCTGGACGACGGAGAAAACGGTTCACGCGGACCCTCGCAAAGTTCTCCTTCGACCTCGTGCTCAACGCGACCCAGAAAGCTCTGCTCGTCGGTTTTAGGGACGCCGTGACGGATGGCGCCGTGCTGACGTTCAACTGGGTCCATCCTTCCACCGGCAGCATCTACGAAGTGCGGTTCTCTGAACCGCCGGGGACCAAGCACGTTGCCGTCGGAACCTGGACGGCTTCTGTCTCTCTGGATGAAATCTGATGCCTTCCGTCACCACAGCACAGCGCGCCAAACTCAACCGTGACCCGATCAGCGATGCTCACATCATCCTGCTCGAATTTCAGGAAGACAGTCGCGCCACGGTTCATCGCGCCGCCATCAACAATGAGGACGTGGTCCATCAAGGGAATGTCTATATCGGCACAGACATCGCGATCCGGTTGCCAGCGTCTGGCGACCGCGATGCCGCCGTCCGCCTAGACATGAGCAACATTTCCCGCGTCGTGGGCGCGGCGGTGAATCGCGCCAGGAATCGGGTCGGATGCCGCATCAAGATGATCGACATCTCTGATCCGGACGTCGCGCTCATCGATACCAAAAATCTCTTCATTCTCGGAACGGTCAGCGGAAACAGCGTGCGCATCTCCGCCGACCTCGGACCACGCGCAACGTTGCATGAACCAGTTCCTTTCCGTCGAACATCGCGCGCGTTCTTCCCCGGCGTCTTTTTCACCGCCTGACGATGCTACCAATCACATTGATCGAACGCCTGCAGCTCGTGCCGCACGTGCCCAATGGGAACGACTGGCGCGGTGCCGATTGCTGGGGCATCGTGTGCCTTTGGTATCGCGAGCGGTTCGGCATCCGGCTCGATGATCGCGGCGATATCTCTTACGGCGTCGGTGGATTGCAACAGGGTTTCGACGCTCGCACCGACTGGACTCCGGTCAGCATCGCAGGCAGCGATGACGTTGTCGTCATGCGGGCCGCTAAAGGCCGCCAGGTGCTCGCTGCCGGCCACGTCGGCGTGCATTGGAACGGGCTTGTTATTCATTCGAGCGAAGACACGGGGTGCGTCGCCGTTCCTCTGGCCTCCCGGCAAATCCGACATCGCGTTACCGGTTTTTTCCGGCATCGGAGCCGCTCATGAGCGATAGGATTGAGATCGCTCACAGGCCCGCCGGCTTGCCCGTCCCTTGGCAGCCGCTTCCTGTGCCGTGCGGTGCGAGCCTCGCTGACATCGTCGAAGATTGCTATGGCACCGTGGACGGTATCGCCGCCTGGGTGCAAGAGCCCGATGGCTCATGGCGGCGTGTCCCAGCCGAACTCTGGTCCCAAGTGCGGCCCCGTCGCTCCGGATGTGTCCGGTTCACATATCGGCCGTCCGGCGGGAAGGGTGGCAATATTTTCGGCGTTATCGCAGCGATCGCTCTAGCAATCGTCGCGCCATACATCGGTGGCTATATCGCCGGCACGCTGCTCGGATTGACGGGAACGACACTCACCATTGCCTCCGGCGCCATCGGAGCCGGTGTCGCGATCGGCGGGTCGATTGCGCTGACGAAGCTGTTTCCGCCGGATTCGGCGAACTTCGGCCGGCAGTCCGTCAAGGAATCGAACGCGTATCAAAGCGTCTCTTCCGATGGGAACGTCCTCGCCAAAAGCGCGTATCTGCCACTCGTAGTCGGGCGCCGCCGAATTTCTCCGCCCGATATCATGAGACCGCGCTCTTACATTGAGGACGGAATCGAGACAATCGATCGGTGCCTCGCGTTCTACGGGCGTCACGCGCTGACCGACGTCTGGGTGGACGGCACGCCGGCCGACGGCGTTCAATCTCTCACAATCGAGATCAAGGACGGCTCGGAAGCCGCCGGCGTCTATACGTTTATTGATGAAATTTCGGCACCAATCGCGATCAGCGAAGAACTCTCGACCTTCAAGGCCAACGCCACGAAGCTGGAGGACGCGGAAACGCCATCGAATTCCGAGCCGCGATGGCACGCCTTTTCGACGCCTGCGCACGAAAAGCTCGAGGAGATCGCAATCCGCATTCGGGTCGACGGATTTGCGACATCAGCCAGCGCAACGCAAAAGCTTCGCATCCCGATCCGCATTCGCTTTCGCATCAAGGGCACCGAGGAATGGAACAATTTGCCGGAGATGCATGTCATCGGACGCTCGACGTCGACGATCGTCCGCGATGTCCGGCTGCGCTGGGACGAGGACTTCGGCGCACCTGATATCGATGGCGAACTCGAATGGCAGTTCTGGCAGGAGGTTCCTGCCTCCGGCAAAGACCTTTCGGACGGGAACAGCGGCAAGCAGTGGGAAGGACACCCTTGGTTCGACGGCGGCGTGCCTCTGACATCCGTCAATCACATCACCGCGCAGCGCTTTGGTATTCGCGCGTTCCTTGATGAATCCGTCTTCCCTAAAGGGGAGTTCGAGTTCCAGGTGATGCGGGGACTGGCGCTCAACAACGATGCTCTTGATACCGCATACAAAATCTCAGGCACCGTATATTCGCTGTTCGTTTCCTACGATGCCGCCAATGTCTGGACGATTCCTGTCGATCAGGGCGGGTTCCTGGCCCGAGTGACGCCGTTGCAAGCGACGTCGATCGCAACACGCCACCCGACTGAATGGCCGGAAACAGCAATCGTTGCACTCAAAAGCAAGGGCAATTCCGTCCGCAATGTCACAGTTCTCGCATCGCGCTACGTCCTCGATTGGGACGGCAGCGCATGGGCCGCGCCGACGCCCGATTGCGCCAACCCCGCGACGCACTATCGCCAGCTGCTACATGATTTCTTGACGTTTTATGGCGTCGATACGTCATTGATCGACGATGCGGCGTTCGTCGCCTGGCGGCAAGAATGCATCGACCAGGGCTACGAATGCTCTGCTGTTTTCGCTGGCGACACGGTCGGCAATACGCTCGACGCCATCGCAACGGCCGGTTTCGCGCGCCCGCGGCTGTCGGACGGTTTCGGAATAGATTATTTTCGCGACCGGACGAATGACGTTCCCGTGCAGACGTTCTCTCACCGCAACGGGGAGGAGATCAGCTTCAGCATTGTTCTGCCGGAGCGGCCGTCTGGCTACCGCGTCTCCTATCAGAACCAGGACAACCAGTGGCGCGATGACGAGGTCGAAGTTTCGCTCGACAACGCCTCCGATATCCAGAGCCTGGAATCAGTCCAGTACAAGGCAATTGCGAAAACATCACTCGTTCGCCGCCGCGCGTATTTCGATCTTTTGCAGACTGATCTCCGGCGCCGACAGTGGATCGTTCAAACGTCGGTCGAGGGTATCGTCTGCGAGCGCGGTGACCTGGTCTCCGTTGTGACAGATCTGTTCGATGACAAGTCTCATGGCGCCCGCATTCGCCAGGTTATCGATGCAACGCATCTTGCCATCGACCAAGTCATTCCAGGCGTCGATCCTGGCCCCGATATCGGCGACGACCCGACGGTCGAGCAGATCTTCACGACTGCGGGCGATCGCTCTGTCGCCTTTATCCACACGCCGAGCGGGATCGTGCAGCGCGAAATCGTCAACATTCTCGAATCTGTCATCGAGATCGACGAAGCGCTGCCGGAGGCCGACGTTGTCGGAGCGCACATCAACATTACGACCTTGTCGAATGCGCGGCATCGTTGCTTCGTTGTCGATATCGATCGGTCTCAGGACGAGCGCGCCAAGCTGACGCTTGTGGATGAGATGCCGGAAATAAATCAGATCATGCGCGCAAAATTTGGGTGAAGCATGGGTATCAATCGCAATATTGATCCGGAAAGCTACGATACCGGCACCGCCCTGGCCGACGATATCGCCGCCACGCTGAATTATAGCGTATCTCTATGGCTCGGGCATCTAACCGGCGTGTCCGGAACGAATGCCATCACGGCCGGCGTTGCGGAGAATACCGGATTTTCCGCGCTGACGGACGGTGCTCTAGCGGTTTTAGTGCCAGCAGCAAACAACACTGGCGCCGTTACGCTCGCGGTCGAGAGCGGCTCCCCGATCGCTGTGAAGACCAGCGATGGCGCTGCTCTTGAGAACGGCGATCTGAAAGCCGGCCGAGCGATCCCGATCCAATACCACGGCACCAGCTCTGCCTGGCGCGTCCTTATCGAGGTCCCGAGCCAGAAGGTCGTCGCAAACCAGTCCGACGTGCCGCCGTATTCGATTTACGACGAGATCACAGCATCCGGGACGTGGACTGCGCCGTTCGATTGCTTCGTCAGGATTTGGCTGTTCGGAGGCGGTGCGTCCGGCCGCGCGGGTGGCGCTACGAATTCGAGAGGCGGAGGAGGCGCTGCGGTCTGCATCAAGGATCGCTACTTCATGACCGCAGGCCAACAGCTGTCGCTGACGATCGGACTGGGTGGCGCAGGTGTCAGCCCTACTCGCGACGGCAACAACGGTGGAGACAGTACTTGCACTGGTCCTAATGGTCTGAATATGAGCGCGGGCGGTGGTAAGGGCGGAAATGCCACCAACGGAGTTGGCGGGGTCGCAACGGGGGGTGATCTCAACTACGCTGGGCAGACTCGCACGAGTAGTTCTCCCTCAGGCAGTAACGGCCTTGCGCTCAAATTTACGAGCAATATCTCCCGGATCGGGCCTTTCTCATCCGGCATGGTCAATGCCGTCTCATCGGCAGGTGCACCCTCTGGCGATAGCAACGCTGGCACCGCCGGCATGGCCGTCATCGAATACACGACGGCGATCTCCTGATGTCGGAAACTTACGATCCGAAAATTCTGATCGCTGGCTACACGCCGCCGATCGGATCGCCGTGGGCCAAGACTGGGTTCTCGACTGACACGCCGAGCTGTCCGATGCAGACGGCCATGGGTTTTGTCGCCACCAGATTCTCAACCGATTCCGAAACGGCACCGCGATCTCTCGGGCTCACTTTGGTGCAAGACGACTGGGGATCCTAACGATGGGTATGAATCAAGTTCGCCTCGCGCGCGTCCAGGCGCTGCCGGAAGTTCTAGAAAAGGACATGATCTATTTCGTGCAGACGGGCAGCGGGACGTGCCGCATCGTCGTGACGGACAACGGAGGATCGCCGACAGCGTATAATGCAGGACCCAATCCGCGCGGCGCCTATAGCGGCGCTGAGACTTACACTTTCGGCGACACAGTCAGCTATGGCGGAGCGACATGGAGCTTGATCGCGCCGTCATCGACGGGGCACGCGCCGCCGACACTCCCGGCAGTATCTAATTCCTATTGGACGCTCTTGGCCGAACCGGGGCGGTCTGTGTCTGCTCGCGGAGAATATTCTGGCGCCACGGAATATTCTGCGCGCGATGTCGTTACGCGTGACGGGTCGTCATGGATCTATATCAATTCCACGCCAGCCAGCGGACATGCGCCGCCGTTCCTTCCGTCGACGGAGAACGCATATTGGCGGCTTCTTGCGGAGCGCGGTGCCGATGGCACAAGTTTTATGCCCGATGCGCGCGGCCCGTTCTCGGGGCGTTCGGTATATGACGATGCACTTGGCGGATTTGCTTATTTCTCGACGGATGGCGACGGCGACGAGATCACGACTGCGGTTCTGTTCATCAAAATGTCCGATGCGTCCGGCGATTGGGGCCCTCCGACGCCATTCGGAACATCGGATTACAATCAGCTCACCAATAAACCAGTTCTTGGGACTGCGGCAGCCGAGAACGTAGAAGCATTTGCGACGGCGGCACAAGGTGCCAAGGCTGATACCGCTGTTCAGCCCGAGGACACAATCGCAGACGGGAAGGTCGCTCCTGCAAGCCTCGATTCCAGCAAAGCTGCTGAATTTCGTGCCGTCATCAAGGTCAGTGATACCTACGTCAACGTAAAGGATCATTTCGGCGTTAAGGGCGGTAACGATGCCGGGGACTGGGCGAAAATCCAGGCGGCACTTGATGCTGAGCCGAAAGGCGACATTCTCTATTTTCCGGCCGACAGCTATGTCGGCACGGTGCCGCTCGTCATGTCGAAGCACAAATCGCTGAAGCTCGACCCGAACGCCGTATTGACGTTGAGCAGCGCCGTTTCCTCCGATGATCTCTTGCGCATCGCGGTAACAAATCCCGCGTCCAGCGACGTGCGCAACATGATCATCGAGGGCGGCACTTGGATTGCGGACGCCCGCGCCAACTGCGCGATCAACGTCAACCCGGCCAACTCCACGCCGGGCCAGAACCCGCATTTCGAAACGCATATTCGCAATGGGATGATCACTGGCGGCCTCTGTGGCATTCGCATCGGCGGCGCAACACCGGCAGGCGACACCAATTTCAACACGATCGAAGGCTGCAATATCTCCATTCAAAGTTCGGGCGGCCTTGCCATCAACCTAGACGGCTGCGCCGACGGGCACCGCATTCTGAACAACCTGATGTTCGGACCCGGGACTGGCGTTCGCCTCAACCTCGTGCTCGGGGCGTATAAGACGCTGATCTCCGGCAACTGCATCGTGACGCGCGACGGTGCGCTGCTGGTCACGAACGGGTCGAACTGGAGCTTCGAGAACAACCAGGTCGAGCAGCACGGCGGCACGAATTTGCTAGGTCAGCACATTCAGGTCCAGGGTCTCGCTTACCCGGCGAAGCATTGGCGGATCGTCGCCAACAATTTCGGCGGCGGCAGTGACGTAAACTATTCAATTTGGCTGATGAATTCTATCGCAGGTTTGATCGATGAAAATCAAATGCAGCTCTGCGCTATCGCGGACGTTGGTCTGGTCGATGGCGGTGACGGGTATGCACCAAGATACAACACGATTGGAGCGCGTAACACGTTCCGCGGCGCGCGCTCGATCCGGAGCGATCAGACTGACGCCAGCCGCCGCATGATCCTTGACGTAAGCCCAGGTATCAACAAAGACAAAGGCATTTGGCGCAGCGCTTCCGGACTGACGTACTCGAACAGTTGGGCGCAGAGCAATCTGCGACGCATGGTCGACGAGCACGGCATCCTTCATTGGGAAGGCGCGCTGAGCGGCGGAACGACATCGGCAGATACCGTCATTCTTGCAGCTGGCCAGTTGCCGGCCTGTGAACGCCCCATCGATACGACCGTGCGCGCACCGGTCGGAACTGCCAGCGGTGTTGGCCAGATTGAGTTCGGGACCGATGGCGGGCTGATCGTCAGATCGTTGCCCGCGGCAAGTCCTGTGCTGAGCGGAGTCAGCTACCCAGTCAAATGGTGGGATACGTACGAGGCGACGCCGTAAATTCTCGTTTCATACTCAGCGACAAGAGCAACCCCTGACCAACGCACCGGCACAAGCCGAAGCGTTCAAAATGTGACGCTCACGATCCCTGAACTGCTCGCGATGCTTCCAGCATCGCTGTTGCCTCTCACGCCGTAGTCTTTCACCACATCCAAAATCGGGGGAACCCATGACCAACGCACCGGCAGATGCCGAGGCGCGATTTCGCGCGTGCCTGGCACAGACGCTCAAATGGGAGGGCGGCTACTCGAACGACAAATACGATCCTGGCGGCGCGACGATGCACGGCATCATCCAGCGCGAATACGATGCCTACCGGGCGCGCAAAGGCTTGTCGAAACGCGACGTCAGATTGATCGCCCAGGCCGAAGAGCAGGAAATTTACCGGCACAGCTACTGGGACGAGGTCCGCGCTGACGAGCTGCCGAAGGGTGTCGATCTCGCGGTGTTCGACTTCGGCGTCAACTCCGGGCCGCCGCGCGCCGTGAAGGCCATGCAGCGCGCGCTGGGTGTCGCCGCCGACGGCCGCATCGGGCAGATCACGCTTGCCGCGATCGACGCCGCCGATCCGGATGAACTCGTCGAGGGGATCATGGCGCAGCGCCGCTCGTTCCTGCGACAGATCAAAACATTCTGGCGCTTCGGCAAGGGTTGGATGCGCCGCTGTGACGGCATCGAGCAGCAAGGTCTCGCATGGGCCGGGACCGGCAGCGCCGTGGCTTTCGGGGGCTTCTTCGCTGTCGAGCCGGAGTTCGCCGGCGACGAGCAGGCCGCCTGCCAAGGCAAAGCTTACGACGAGCGGCCGGAGAGGACGTTCGACACGAGCGAGGGAAAGGCGGCGATCGTCACGACCGGCGCCGGCAGTGCGAGCACGCTTCTGGCCGTTACGCAGTCAGCCAGCACCGCCTACAGCAATGGGCATTTTGACCTCGTGCTGTTCCTGCTCACGCTGGCGAGCAATCAGGCGTTCATCGTCGGAGTGTGTGCGCTGACGGGTGGGCTCGTCGGCTGGTTCGGGCGCGGGCGTCTCATCAGGCAGGAGGCGGTGTGATGTGGACCGCACTCGCCCTCCTCTTCGCGCGGCTCAAGACCCGAGCCAAACAGATCGGTGGCGGCGCGATCGGCGTCGCCGCCCTGATCGTCCTCGCCATCGTGCTCGTCGTCGGCAGCATCGTGTGGCTGAAGGGCGTGATCGTCGACGGCGCGATCGCGGGCCGAGATCTCGCTTGGACGAAAACGCTCACTGCCGCGACCGACAAAGCGCGGAACGAGGAAGCCGCTGCGCGCGCGCAGCGCGAGCGCGCAGCGAACGCCGAGCGCGACAAGGCGCGGGCCGAAGCCGAGGCCGCCGTCGACCAGGTGCGCGAGTTGGAACAGGAACTCGCCGCGCTGAAAGACAACCCGGTTTGCTACACGCCGGAAATCACAAGGATCCTGCGCAAATGAAATGGCCTCTCGCCGTCGTTTTTCTCGTCCCCTTCCTGATGGGCAACGGTGGCGGTTGCTCGTCCGAGCCGCCGGAGCCGACGATCGTCGTCCGCAACGTCGAGGTGTCGCCGCCAAACGAATGTCTGACGCCTGACCCTGCTTGGAAGAGCCCGCCGGTCGACGGCGAGCGCAGCAAGGCGACGTCGCGGCGTGAGCAAGAGAATAAGCGCGCGTTCAACGCGATGCGCGCCGAGCGTTCCGTGTGCCGGGCCGGGCTCAAGGCGTCGCCGCCAACGCAAGATTTCAAGGGGTAAGGGAAGATGGATATCAAAACGGTGGAAAAGCAGATCGCGGACGCCGCCAATGACATCGGCGCCGAGATCGAAAACGATGCGAAATCATTGTTCGCAACGATCACGAGCGCGATATCTTCGTTTCTCGGGTTCGCGAATCCGAAATGGAAGCAATTCGTCGTCGAGTGGCGGGTCTGGACGTGGACGAAGCGCGCGGCGTTCCTCATGGTTGTCGGTGTCTTCAGCTACGGGACCTATTATTGGGGTTCAGGAGCGGCTCGGCTGCTCGGCGGCAATGTCAGCGCCGCCGTGGCCTATGCCAATGGTGACGTTGTCAGCAAGGCCGACGTTGCGAAGACCCAAAGCGAACTTGGCCGCGCCGCAACTGCGCAGAAAGACAGCCTCGACGCTCTGAAGCAGAGGGTCGACGCACTGAGCGAGAAGTTCGACGGGCTGTCCGATAGCATTCGACAGCTGCAGATCGAAACCGGCGCTCTGCTAGAGGCGGCGGCTGCGAAACCAGTGGCGAAGGTCACGACAGTCTCGGTCCCGCGCAAGCAGGCCGCTCCCGCTAAGCCAAAAGCGGCCAGCACGCCGAGTGTTTGGGACCAGATGAAGGCGGTTTTGCCCTAACCCGGAGGCCGTCCGATGAGAACTCTAGAATTCGATCGCGATAGGCTGATCAACGATGCGATTCAACGGCTCCGACCCGCCGAACGGTGCGCCAGTGGCCGATCCGCTCATGGCGATGCTGCTGCAGCAGTCCGTCAAGACGGACTGGATCATCCATTCTCTCGGCGGGATGGAGCAGCAGCTGAAGCAAGGGCATGCGCTGCACCAGGACCTCATTACGGAGCAGAAGCGCCACGGCCAGGCCATACAGCGGATCGACGAAGCGCACCGCAAAACGCAGCAGGACGTCCGCCAGCTAAAGCGTCGCCACCCCAAAGCCCCGAAAATCGAGGACGTGAAGGAGTTCCTCAAGCTAGTTCGGGAGGGGTGGCAGTACCTCCTGCTGGCGGCGGCGGTAGCGGGCAAATTCTACCAGTGGCTCTCGACACATCTGGCGCTGTTCGGGGGAAGCTGATGCGGTGGGGCGCCGTTTGCGTGGCGCTCGTCCTCATCCTTTCCTACCGCTTTTGATATCCGGCGATTGAGGGGTCAGCCCGCCCTCGCGTACGCCGTCTAGACCGCCGATGCGATCGGCGCGTCTCAGCCCCGCCGCTCCTGGCCAACGCCGGAGCGGCGGGGCTTTTTTGTGCGTTTGGTCTAGGCTACAAGGCGAAAAATCGCGAGATGGACGGCGCGACCCGAAGTCCGGCACTGCCCGTTGCGGGCCCCCGCAACCAACTTTACCACTGATTTTGCCGGTCAGTGGATTTGACCAGGTCGGTCCACGGCAACCATCGCTTTCACGACACGGTTCGCGCTCGGCTCCATGAGCAACGCCGGACGCGCCATAAGCGCCGCATCGGACAAGTCCGGACAACAGGACTCACTCCGCTGCTTGAAGGTTCTGCGCTTCGATGATCGTTCTGATTTCCGCACGGCAGGAGCCGCAGTTCGTGCCGGCTTGAAGGGCTTCGCCGATGGCGGCGACGGAGTGGCATCCGCGCCGAACGGCGGCGGCAATTTGGTTGGCACCGACACCAAAACAGGAACAGACGGTCGCGCCATTGTCGGTCGCGCCGGCACCCGGTCGCCCGGCAATGAACTTGAACCGCGAAGCGGTCCTCGGATGCGGCGCGGTAAGCTGTGCAACTGCCCAATCGCGCGAAACGGCCACTGGCTCCGATGCCAGAAACAATGCGCCCCGCAAACTTTCGCCCCGATAGCAAGCGAAGCGGTAGGAGGAACTCTGACGGTCGTGAAAAGCGATGGTTTCGGTGTCTTCGGATGCGCCCAACAGCTCATTCGCGAAAGACGACCAATCCTCCCGGCCGTCGGCGAAACCCAGCTCGAGCCGCCAACCCGCGCTGCATTTTGCGAGTGCCCAATAGGCGGCGTCAATGTTCTCGGGCTTACGGTCGAGAACGGCAAAGCCGTAAGTCGAGACTGCAAATCGCTCGATGCGAACTGAGATATTCTTCGATGCTGGTTGTCCGGAAATCGCATCGACCACAGCAGGCACGAGCGTGTCGACGCGGGCCTTCGATGCGTACTGGTCGGTCCAGTGCATCGGAACGAAGATCGATCCCGGACGCTGACGCGCCGATATCAGCGCCCGGACCAGAATTGCTCCATTTCCCGTCGAAATGCGGATGATGTCCGCGTCGCCGATATTGTAGCTTGCGGCATCGCTGGGATGAATTTCCGCGAAAGGCTCGCCGTAGTGTTGCGAGAGACGCTGGCTTTTCGCTGTGCGTGTCATCGTGTGCCAGTGATCGCGAACGCGCCCGGTGTTGAGCGTCATCGGATATGCTGCCGGCGTTGTTCGCCGCGGTTCCAGATCGAGCGACGTGAAACGGGCCTTGCCGTCGCGCGTGAAAAACGTTCCGTCCGTGAACAGACGGATGCTTGGCTCTTTGCCTACGTGTCGCGGCCATTGGAAGGGTTCAAGGCGATCGAACTCAGTTTCGGAAATATTCGCAAATTGGCCAATATCGAAGTCGCGCGTGCCGTTGTTCTCGAAGCCGGAAAGCGCGGCGTGTTCGGCGAAAATCTCGGACGTCGATTTGTAATCGAAGGCCGCGCCGAATCCCATGTGCTTCGCCACTTCACAAACGATCCACCAATCGGGACGCGCCTCGCCTGGGAGCGGCAAAAACGAGCGCTGTCGGGAGATGCGCCTTTCGGAATTGGTAACGGTTCCGCTCTTCTCTCCCCAAGCCGCCGCCGGAAGCCGCACACGTGCGTGACGCACCGTGTCCGTTTTGGCAATCACATCCGATACGACGACAAACGGGCAGTTTCGGATTGCGTCCTCGATTTTGCCTGCGTCCGGCATCGACACGACTGGATTGGTCGCCATGATCCAGAGAGCTTTGATCCGGCCGTCGGCAAGCGCGCGAAACATATCGACGGCCTTGAGGCCGGACTTCGCGGCGACGAGCGGGGCCTGCCAGAACCGGCGAACGCGATCGCGATCCTCGGCGTTCTCGATGTCCATGTGTGCCGCGAGCGTATTCGACATGCCGCCGACCTCGCGCCCGCCCATCGCGTTCGGTTGGCCCGTCACCGAGAACGGCGACGCGCCGGGTTTCCCGACGCGGCCCGTCGCCAAATGGCAATTGATGATGGCGTTGACCTTGTCGGTGCCGCGCGCAGACTGATTGACGCCCTGGCTGAAGACGGTGACCGTTCGGTCGGTCCGCGCGAAAAGCTCGAAGAAGCTCCGCAATAGTCTGTGATCAAGCCCTGTTTGTTCGATGATCGCCAAGATGTCCATCGCATCCGCGGCACGCAACGCGTCGGTAAAGCCCGACGTGTGGGCGGCGATGAAATCTTGGTCGATCGCGTCGGTTTCAAACAAGTGCGAGAGCAACGCGGAAAACAGCGCAACGTCACCATCAGGTTTGATCGGAAGGTGCAAGTCGACAATGTCAGAAGTCATCGTCCGTCTCGGATCGATGAGGACGATCTTCATTTCGGGTCGCTTGTCTTTAGCAGCGACGATGCGCTGATAGAGGACGGGATGGCACCAGGCGAGATTCGAACCGACAAGAACGATGAGGTCGGCAATCTCGAGATCTTCATAGCAGCCCGGAACGGTGTCCGATCCAAACGCGCGCTTGTGCCCGGCAACGGATGAAGCCATGCAGAGGCGCGAATTGGTATCGATGTTCGCGGAGCCGATGAAGCCCTTCATCAGCTTGTTGGCGACATAGTAATCTTCCGTCAGCAGCTGACCCGAGACGTAAAACGCCACTGAATCCGGACCATACTCCGCGATCGTCTCGGAGAATCGCGACCCGACCAGCCGCAGCGCCGCATCCCAGCTCACTCTTTGTCCGTCGACTTCCGGATAGAGAAGGCGATCGTCGAGATCGACCGTTTCGCCGAGCGCCGAACCCTTCGAGCAAAGTCTGCCGAAATTGGCCGGGTGCGTCGTGTCACCGCGAATTCCAACTTTGCCGTCCAAGGACACATCCGCGAGAATACCGCAGCCAACACCGCAATAAGGGCAGGTTGTCTTTGTGGGTTGCGGGGCGGTCATCGGCTCCGCCCTCAAGCTGCGCGATCGGCTTTGACGATGAGCGCGATGAAAATCTGCTGATCCTCGACCTTGACCGGGATCGTGCGCACGGAACCTTCGTCGGCCCCCAATGCCTTGCCCGTCTCGAGGGAAATGGCCCAATTGTGTAACGGGCAGGTCACCGCCGTCCCGTGCACGATGCCTTGGCTCAACGGGCCACCCCGATGTGGGCAATGATCTTTGATCGCGAAGATACGATCATCCATCGTTCGAAACACGCCGATCTTACCTTGCGGAGTTTCGATGCAGCGCGCGCCGCGCTGCGGAATATCGGTGATGCTGCCGATCGCAAACCAGCTCATTTTGTCACTCCGCCGCTAGTGCTATTCCGATTGTCGCCATCGGCTTGAACTCATGCTTGTGAAGGCCTGAGACACGCTCCGACCACGGATCGACCTGGGCGAACTGCTGCGAATAGACGAAGTGGTTGAAGTAAGACTTGCGTTTCTCGACGTCGTCGAGCACCTGACGGCGCACCTCGGCAATCGTGACGCGCTTCGCCCATTTGTAGATGCGCTCGAGATAGCGGGCCTGTTCGCGGTACATTTGAACAAGCGCGACGATGACTTCGAGCGCTTCGTCCTCTGTCTTGACGACGCCAAGGACCTCCGTGCCCTTGATATCGAGGCCCGCAGCTCCCGCGAAATGAATCTCGTAGCCGGAATCGACACAAATGACGCCGACGTCCTTGCACGTCGCCTCGGCACAGTTTCGCGGACAGCCAGAAACCGCCATCTTGACCTTTGCGGGCGTCCACGAGCCCCACATGAATTTCTCGATGCGGATGCCGAACCCGGTCGAATCCTGCGTTCCGAAGCGGCACCAGTCGGTGCCGACGCACGTCTTAACCGTGCGCAGGCCCTTGGCGTAGGCGTGGCCGGAGACGAAGCCAGCCTTACCGAGATCGGCCCACACAGCCGGTAGGTCTTCCTTCTTGATGCCGAGCATGTCGATACGCTGACCGCCGGTGACCTTCACGGTTGGAATGTCGAATTTATCGACGACATCGGCGATGGCACGCAGCTCTTTTGAACTCGTCACGCCGCCCCACATGCGCGGCACGACCGAATACGTTCCGTCCTTCTGAATATTGGCGTGCACCCGCTCGTTGATGAAGCGCGACTGATAATCGTCGGCATACTCACCCGGCCAATCGCAGACCAGATAGTAGTTCAATGCCGGACGGCATTTGGCGCATCCGCAGGACGTCGCCCATTCCAGCTCCTGCATGACGGCGTAGATATTTTTGAGGTTCTTGGCTTTGATCAGTCGGCGGACATCGTCGTGCCCGAACGCCGTGCATCCGCACATTGGTTGCACAGCTGCTGGATTGTAGGAGTCGCCGAGCGTCAAAGACATCAGTTGCTCGACGAGGCCGGTGCATGAGCCGCACGAGGCCGACGCCTTGGTGTGGGCACGTACACCATCGAGCGACGTCAACCCTTTTTCCTGAATAGCACCGACGATCTTGCCCTTGCATACGCCGTTGCAGCCACAGATTTCCGCGTCATCTGGCAAGGCTGCAACGGCCGCCATAGGGTCGAGGGGGGACCCTCCCTGATAGGCTTGCCCGAAAATCAGCGTATCGCGCATGTCGGTGATATCGACCTGCTTCTTTTTCAGGTCGTTGAACCAAGCGCCATCGGCCGTCTCGCCGTACAGAACCGTGCCGATGATGCGGTTGTCTTTCAGAACAAGCCGCTTGTAGACGCCGGCCGACGCATCACGCAGGACAATTTCGTGCCGGTCTTCACCGTCCGCGAAATCACCGAGCGAAAAGAGCTCGATCCCGGTGACTTTAAGTTTTGTCGGCGTGTCGTTATGGACGAACGCGGCCGTGCTTGTTTTGTCGGCGAGATGGGCGGCAGCGATGCGTGCCATTTCGTAGAGCGGCGCGACAAGTCCGTAGACATGGCCGCCAACTTCGACGCATTCACCGACAGCCAGGATATCCGGATCCGATGTGTGCATTCCCGCGTCGACGACGATTCCGCGATTGGTGGAGAGTCCCGCGTCCCTAGCAAGCGCTATATTCGGCTTGATGCCCGCTGCCATCACAACCAGCGTCGCAGGAATGACGCGACCGTCCGCAAGCTCGACGCCTTCCACTTTCTTGTCGCCCAGGATGGCTTTCGTATTCGCCTTACAGATGACCTTGATGCCTCGATCTTCTATAGCCTGCTGTAAAAGGTACCCGGCCGCTGGATCGAGCTGACGCTCCATCAGTGTCGGCATCAGATGCAGGACCGTGACGTCCGTGCCCTGAGCTTCGAGGCCCGCGGCAGCCTCAAGACCGAGGAGGCCACCACCGATGACGACGGCCTTCGAACGCGATTGCGCCGCGAGAAGCATGGCGTTGACATCGTCAAGATCGCGATAGCTCAAAACGCCCGGCAGATTGTTGCCCGGCACCGGAAGGATGAACGGGACCGAGCCCGTCGCGATGACGAGTTTGTCGTAGTGTTCGACGACGCCGTGGTCAGACGTCACAGTCTTGGCGGTACGATCAATCGCGACAATCTTGTGCCCCTTGTAAAGGGTGATGCCATTCTTGATGTACCAGCCGTCACCGTGGATGATGATCTGCTCGTAGCTTTTTTCGCCCGACAGAACGGGCGAGAGCATGATGCGATCGTAATTGACGCGCGGCTCGGCGTTGAAGATCGTGACGGTGTAGCGCCCCGGCGAACTCTCGAGCAGATGCTCGAGCATGCGGCCCGGCGCCATGCCGTTTCCGATGATGACGAGTTTTTCGGTCATGGCTGTGAAGTCCCCATGGTGTCGCCCTCAAAAGGCGGCTTCACTTCGGCTGCGGCTTTCGTTGCGTGGGCGAACGGTTCGAGAATTCGCTCAAGTCGAAGATGGCTCATGCCCGGCCTCCGGCGTGTGCGAGACGCGTGTCGGCGACGTCAGACTGGGAAGTGGAAGCGTTTGCGCTTCGGCCTATGCGCCGCACCGAAATGTGCATCCAGACGAAGAGGGAGACGACGATGACGAAGAGAAGCATGAAGCAGCTTGTCCAAAGCTCCGTCACCTGAGCGAGAAAGCCGAATGCGATAGGCAGGATGAAACCGCCGAGCCCGCCGATCATGCCCACAAGTCCGCCGACCGAGCCGACGTTGTCCGGGTAGTAGGTCGCGATGTGCTTGTAGACGGCGGCCTTTCCGATGCTCATGAAAAAACCGAGCACAAAAGTCATGCCGATGAAGACGAGCGGACTGATTTCGAAATGCGCCGAGACCGGACCGTGTGTTCCATGCATGACATAGTCGGTCGGCGGCAGTGACAGCACGAATGTTGCGATGGCAGCGACGCCAAAGCACCAATACATCACTGTCCGCGCGCCAATGCGGTCCGACAGAACACCGCCGTAGGCGCGAAAGATACTTGCCGGGATGGAATACGCGGCCGCAACCATGCCCGCGGTCTCGATGTCGAAGCCGTAGACGCCAATGAGGTAACGGGGCAGCCAGAGCGCGAGCGCGACGAAGGCGCCAAAGGCGAAAAAATAGTACATCGCAAAGCGCCACACGCGGATGTCTTTCAGCGGCGCGAGTTCCATCGCGTAGGCTTTTGGCGCTTCGCCGGTCCTGCGGCGTTCGACCGTTATCGGATCATCGGTCGTCGTAAGCCAGAATATGACCGCAATGACCGCGAGCGCGGCAGCCCAGATCAGCGCGACCGTGTGCCAGCCCCATGCCACGAGCGCAAAGGGAGCGAGAAATTTCGTGACCGCGGCGCCCACATTTCCGGCGCCGAAGATTCCGAGCACCGTCCCTTGTTGTCCCTGCTGGAAAAACCTCGAGACGTAAGCAATGCCGACAGCGAACGAGCCTCCCGCAAGGCCTATTCCGAGTGCCGCCAAAAGCATTTGAGGGTACGTTTGGGCGAAGATGAGAAGCGCCGTCGCAACGCTCGCCGCGAGCATGGTCACCGTGAAAACGAGGCGCCCACCATAGCGATCTGTCCAGATTCCGAGGAAAATGCGCGCCAGAGAACCCGTCAAAATCGGTGTTCCCGCGAGCAATCCGAACTCCGCTTCAGTCAGACCGAGTTGATCTTTGATGTGGAGTCCAATGATGGCGAAAATCGTCCAGACTGCAAAGCAGGCCGTGAACGCAAACGTGGAAACCCACAGGGCGCGGCCCTCGGGCGTCGATACCGTGAGAACGGAACTTTCTTGTGTGCGCATCAGATGCTCCCGGTCATTGCGCAAAACAAAAAAGCTGCCGGCCAAGCGCTCGCACCCCTCGACGAGGGTGTGAAGGCTTGATCGGCAGCTTTGCCTATGGAGCGCCCGCCATTGGACGCGGATGAAATCCTAAGCGCGCAACTCGCGCAGCTTAGGTGAGCTGGGTACAAGACCTTCAACTCGAGTCTTTTTCGACGATGCGGCACCTGCGAAGGCATCGCAAGTCCAAACATTCAGCAGTTTAACGCCGCTTCGGCGCAAAATTTGTGCAGTGCAAGCTCAGAGCTTCTGACTCGCTATATAGGAATCGAGCTTGTCGGGATCGAACAAACCGCCGTCGAAAAAGCCGTCCGGCCCAAGCACCAAGCTGGCGCCGGATGACCCGACTGGGGTAGCGGCGGTGAGCGCGCCCTCCACTTTGGCATTCGCGACCGGAAGCGCGATACCCAGCGGTTTCAATGCCGCTCGATAGAGGTCGGGCCGGTACGTCTCTCGCGCAATCCGCGCATGTTCCGCGCTGTGTTGGATTTGTCCCCAGCGGACCATCTGCGAATAGAACCAGAGTGCGTGGCTCTTCCACGGAAACGTCGCGGCCTTCGCGAACGGAACAAAGAAATCTGCGACCGCTTTCGTGTCTCCGCTTCCGTCCGGTAATTCTCCTTCGAGCGCCGGGAGCAGCCACTCGCGAGGCCGGCCGACATAGCTTTTTTCGGCCAGGATGCGCGCGAGATCACCGCGATTTCGCGCATTGCCGCACCATTCCGCAGCCTTGCAAAGCGCCCGCAGAAGCGCGGAAAGCACATCGAGATTATCTTCCGCCCAACGCGCGCTCACGCCCAGGACCTTTTCCGGACTGGACCGCCAAATCGCGGCTTTGACCGTTGCGATGTGTCCCTTGCCGGCAAGAGCGGCCGCAGTATTCCATGGCTCGCCCACGCAATAGCCATCGATTGTGCCACTCGCCAATGCGTCCAACATCAGCGGAGGCGGAACAATGACGATCTCGACATCGCGTGATGAATCAATTCCGCAGGCTGCCAGCCAATAGCGAAATTCGTAGTTGTGCCCTGAGTAAGGATGGACCACGGCGAAGCGCAGCATCGGCTTCGATGTGGAAGCGCCGCGGTCTGTGACGACAGCTTTCAACGCCCGGCCAGTCGCTGCCGGGTCGAAGTCGGCCCTTGCTCCCTTGTCCACCATGTCGGCCCACAAGGCATTCGAGACCGTAACCGCATTTCCACCAAGACCGAGCGCCATCGGGACAATCGTCGGCACGACGAGGGGCGTCAGCCCGAGATTGCAGGCGATTGGCATCGGCGCAAGAACATGAGCGACCTGAAAATGCCCCACGGCCAATCGATCACGAATGTTCGCCCACGAGGTTTCACGCGCCAGGGCGAGATCGATACCCTCAGCCGCCGCAAAGTTCAGCTCCTTCGCAACGACGAGAACCGCACTGTCTAGAAGCGGCAAGAAGCCCGCCGTTATTTGGTTTGCGCCGCCCACGATTATCGCTCCCCCTCACGCGGCGACAGAAGCCCGGCCGCCGTTATCAAACCTTCGGCAATCTCCCCAATCTTTCGGTTCTGGTTCATCGCGGTTTTGCGCAGAAGTGCGTAGGCTTCCGACTCCGAAAGGCCCCGTGTCGCCATGAGGATGCCCTTGGCACGGTCAACAAGCTTGCGGTTTTCGAGTTCGGATCGCGCTTCTTCGAGTTCGCGGACCATGCGCGAAAAGGCGTTGAAACGACAGATCGCCATGTCCAAGAGTGGCTTGACGCGTTCTTTCTTTAAGCCATCGACGACATAGGCGGAGACACCGGCATCGACCGCTGCCTCGATCGATGCACTATCCGAGTGGTCGACGAACATTGCGATCGGCCGCTTCACCGCGCGCGAAAGCTGAAACATGTTTTCGAGCATATCGCGATTGGGATTCTCGAGGTCGATGACGATGACATCAGGCTCGATCTCGGTGATGCGGCGCGCGATACCGACGACGTCATGGACGATCGTCAGGTTGACATAACCCGCATCTCGCAGCCCGGCCTCGATCACCGACGCGCGCAGCCGGTTTTCGTCGATGACGAGGACAGAAAGAGGATTCGGCGGCGGCTGCATGCTCGTGTCCACAAGGAAGACTGTGTCGCCTACACGATTTATGCGGTCGGTCAACTGCCCAAATGAATACCGAAGGAGAGCGAGCGATGCCAGCTTGCGCATCTAGCGGCAGAAATATCGACGGCCGCCCGTCGCTGTAAATTGTTGAAGGACAGCCTAGAACTTCACCGTTCCGGAGACCATTGTCGAATTGCCCTCCCAACGCTTGTCTGCGTTGAATTCCTGATAAAAGCGCGCGCTGAGGATGACCGGTGTCTTATCGACAAGCGTCGTGTACGTGAGCGCCGGACCTATAGCGTCAACGCTTCCTTCAAACGGCCCGAGCACGGCGCCAGTGCCGGAGTCACCAGTCAACTGGCGATAGTCATAGCCGGCGACGCCAATGACCAATCCAGTGCAGACTTCTCGCCCGATTGCCCACTCGAAGTGGAAATCCGTGCCGCTTTGATAGTCCGTTGCCGTGTTCTCGAAATTGAAGGTCACCCCAACTGTGCCGTTAAATTGGAGTTTTGAGGTCTTCTCCGTCCACGTGAAGCTCCAGCCCGTATCGATGCCTGGCCGGTTGAGGCCGATGTCCGGTTTGAACCCCACCTCGTAGCGGCCGCTTGGCGCAACGACCTGCACATAGGCAGTATGAGCAAATTCTCCGCTCTGCCATCCGAGTTGTGCTCTCGTGGTGATGTCGCCCAATCCCCAGCCCGCGGTTTCGCGCTCGACCGGCGGAAGAGGGGGAGCACTCACGTTGGCTCTCATGCTGATGTGGCCGGTGGGAATAGTGACCGCAAGACCGAAATTACCGCCAAGGATTTTTCGATCCGGCACGTAGAGGCCGTTGATAAAAGCCTGGAAGAAATCAACGCGAGCGCCTGCGTTGAGAGTCACGTTTCCCAACGTCACCGCGCGGCCGATCTTTCCTGAATAGAAGCCGCTTCCGACGGTTAAATAGGTGCCGGGCGGGGGCGTTACGCCCGCGCCAAACGCCGATCCGCCAAGCCCGTAAGAAGAGAAGCCCGCTTCATCTGCGCGTGCGGACGAGACGCCGGACAGAGCAAAAACCGCAATGACCGCGAAAGCAGATCGTGTGCGCATTCCGAGACCCCCATCCCGTCGAAAACGCAAACCGCTTATACAGTACGCTTATCTTCTAATAGTCGTTCAATCTGTTGCGGTACGGTCACGGCCGGCTGATTTTAAGCGTCGATTGAGCGTTCGGATTCATCAAGTCGCGCCCGGACTGGCACGGGAGCCTACACGGATTGCTCACTCGGAAATGCTGAATTCAATAGGGATTCACATAATTCATGATTGCGCTCATGCGCAGCATCACGCGGCGGATCACGTGTGTGGCCTTGGCGTGATCGGTGAAGATCGCGGCATCTCCGGTGCTGCCGGCGGGAAGGCTTGCGGCGAGTGACGGATCATCGAGCGCAATTCGAACGACGAACGGCGCTGACGCGACTTGCTTTGGTGTGACGGCGAGGCCGGAAACCTGAGTCTGGCCTGTCGATACAGCTTGCAGGACCGTTTCCACTTTGCCCGTGAAGACCTGACCTGGGAGAAATTTGAACGTCACCTCCGCGCTTTGTCCCGGCATAACGTATCGAGCGTAGATCTGCGGTATCTCAGCCGCGACAATGGTATCCGATGTATCAATGAAGGCCATCACAGGTGCTAGCGGCAGCGAAGCGACTCGTGCGCCCTTGCGGAGGGCGAGATTGGTTACGTAACCGTCCGCCGGAGCACGTACGATCGTCTTCTCAAGATTCCATTTTGCGCCCTCTATTTGCGCGTTGAGCTGATCGACCTCCGCCCGCCTTTGCTCGACGTCGAATTGTCTGCCCGCGGCCTTTTCGACGAGCTCGGTCATCTGTCCCAACCGTTGGGTTGAAAGTTTGAGCTGCGCTTCAAGAGCCTTCACTTGCGCTTCGAACGGAACGGGATCGATGCGGAATAGTATGTCTCCCTGCTTCAGCTGCGCATTCGGCTGCACTGGAACATCGACGACCTCGCCGGCGACGTCGGGCGTTATCGCAACGGAATGTCGTCCGACCACGAGTTGCCCCGAAGGCGCGCCCCAGCCCATGGGAATGAAAAGCCCGACGAGCAATGCGAGCATGACGAGGACTGGCGAGATCTTCCAAAAGAGATTGAAGGGAACGACCTTGAACCAGACGAGCAGAAAAAGCAGAAACAGATAGCCGTTGAATAGGAAGGCGATCATCGGCCCTCCTCCTTCTTCGGCGTATCGATATAGGCCCAGATCAACGCGACGGGCCAAAGCACAAAGCCGCAAATCAGCGTGACCCACCCCGCAACCGTGACAGCTTGCGTCCAGGGATGGTTCCGAGATTTTGCAATGTAGCCGGGCGCCATGGCCATCGCGACGAATGCCGCCACAGCCGTGAGAAGAAGGAAGATTAGAACGAACCAAGCAAAATAATCGATGAAAGACACGGCTTTCTCCGCGGTCTATTCGTTTTGCGCTAGTTCTTTCCCTCGCCGCTGCTTGCTCCGGTTGCCGAGCTTGCTGTCCCAGCGAGTTGCGCTTCGGGGAACTTCCACGAGCCGTCGAGTATCGACGTCTGAGGACGATAGAGCCGCACGGTGTAGTTCCAGCCGGGCATGATCGGCAGGCAATTGATGGTCTTGCCATCGCAGCCGCCAAACTGGATCTCGATCGATCCGTCGGCCGCCTTGCTCGCCGTGATATTGTTGAGCGAATAGGCGTTGTATTCGTTCTTTTGCAGATAGCCCTCGGCGTTATAGACCGTGACCGACCAGAAGCCGTCGACAGGGACATCTTTGACGTCGAGCTTATAGACCATCGTGCCGTCGTTCTTTGCGGGCACAAAGCTCAGATACGTTGCGTCTTTGTCGGGATTTCCACCCCATCCGGCGGCGGTGGCTATCAGGTGCCGTACTGGATCAACTTCGCTCTTGGTGCCGAAAGCATTCTTGAAGCCGCCAGTGAATTGCGACAGGACCAGAAGGGCGTCCCGGATCTTCTTTTGCGAGGCTTGATCCCAGTTCGGCACGTCGAATGTGCCGGCGGATTTCTGTTCGACCTTGATCGCATCCTGCAGGGCGTGAACTTCTTTCACGTCTTCGGCATCATTGGGATCGATCAGCGTTCGAATACCAACCGTCATATAGCGTGTTCCAACGTTCTCGCGCGTCAGCGTGTGCGCGCCCGGGCCGTAATAGACGGCGGGAACGTAATGATCCTCGTTGATGACTTGCAGCGTCATGAAGCGTTTGCCCGCGTCGGGCATCGCGATTGTCACCGGACCTGCGTCGAGGTCGAATACGCCGAAGGAATAAAGCGTATCGCGGTTCATTCGGATGACGGTCTGCTTATCGATCGGAGTCGGCTCGCGATTGTGTTTCAACTTCCCGAAGTCGCCGTCCTTGATGGCATTTGCCATGTAGACGTCGGACTCAGCGCGGGGGAAATTGTCGACCGTAACTGGAACTTCTTTCGACGAAGTCGATAATCCCTCTTCTGCCGACACCTGACGCACCGCGCCGGTGACGGCGAGCGCTGCGCAAACGGCCGTTGCAGCGATCGTCCAATTCTGCGAATTGCTTGCCATGACGTTGTCTCCTCGCGAGATTGCTCAGTTTCTTCTGTCGCCCGAACCCTCCGCTGCCGAGTCCACGCTTTCGAGGTCGGGCAGCCTCCACGTCTTCTGAAAGAATTCCGGCTTCGGCCCATAGACGCGGAACATCAGCTCGAACTTTCTGGCTGGGTCCGTCGGAATCCAGTTTGCCTGCTGGCCAGGAGGCGCCTTGGCGCCGATATAGATGTCAACCGAGCCGTCCTCGTTCTTCCTCAACTCAGCAGCATTCGACGCGCGGCTGGCGCGATCGACATTTTTAATGAGCGCGTGAGTTTCACGGTCGTACGCGGTCACGGACCAATACTGATCGACCGGCACATTCGGCGGAACATGCAGGCGGAACGTCTTCGCCCCATCGTAGCTCTCGCCGTTCTTGTCCTTGATATTGATGAGGTAGAACTGGCCGGCGCCCATGCGCTTGATGCCGATATAGGCGTAAGTATATGTGAGCCCACGCCGATCAACAGGATAGTCGTTGGGATCGCTCAAGCCCTCGCCAACTGCTTTGATAAATTCGGGATGGCCCGGGTAGGTCCAATGCGTGCCTTCGTAGAACGGCGGCATGCCGGCATCGTATTTCGCCGCGAGCAGCAGCTGTGCTTCGCGCACGCCTGTCGCGAGCGCCTTCTTTGTTGCGTCGTCCGGAGCGAATGCTTTCCCCTTCTCGATACCGATGGTGCGCAGCTGATCGATCAAGGCGCGGTCGCGATCGAGCCACGGCTCACTCTGCACGACGCGGTTCAAATGCTCGAAAAAGCTTTCGTCATAGCGGATCGTCGAATCGAACGTGACGTCCTTGACGTCAGTGAACACGGTCGGCGGCGGATTTGACGCCTGCGAAAGCGGATAGACTTTGGCTTGCTTGGCATAGGCCGCCGATCTCGCGACATCCGCGTCGCCGTGACTGGTGAGATTCGAGCGGAGCAGCACGTAGCTGCCGAAAGAATCCGGCTTTAGCGGAGCATAGCCGTCAGGAATTTCTCCCGCGTACCCAGGCTGCAAAATGAGGAACTTCATCCCCTTGCCTTTGTCGATCCCAAGCCGTCCGGCGTCCTCCAGGGGCAATTGCCAAACATTGACAAAGTTGGCGTTGAGCGAACCGTTTTCGTCCGCCGGCGGAATCTCCACTACGATCGGCCCGACGTCTCGAGTGTCGAAGAAGGACATGAAATAGAGCGTGTCAGGATTGGGCGTTAGCGTCTGGTTTTTCCAATCGAGCGGGCGCCCCCAATAGATGAACTGGTTCACTTTGCCCGACGTCTTGCTCAGCATCTCTTGCAGCATGAGGTCGTAGTTGACCGCAGGCATGCCCCAGATGACCGCCTCCACCGCACGGCTCTGAAGCAGGCGCGCTTTCACGTCTTCGGCAGTGAGCGTCTGTCCTTGGCTGGCAGAAAGCGGAAGAAGCAATACCAACGCAGCAAGCAGCAGCTTCTTCATCGCGCGTCCTCCTTGGGAAATACCGTCTTCCAGTCCTGCTTCATGTCGACGATCGTCCATCCTTTGGCGGTCGCTTCATCGAGCGCCTTGTCGAGACGGCCAACACGAGACGTCCGGTCGTAGGCCCACTCGCGTTCGGCATCGGTGTGATGCACGAGAAGACAAAGTCGCGCGCCGGGTGGACTGCAGGTCCATTCGAGCATCTGAAGGTCGCCGTCGGAATTGCCGAAAGCAGCGGTCGGCCGTCGGCCGATATGACGCTGGATGCCGACAGGCTTGCCGTCCTTATCGTCGTTGAGTACGAGGTCCGGCGTCTTCATGATTATGGGAGTTCCATCGCGCATCTCGAACTTGAGACCGCCCGTGCTGCCGATGACCTGCTCTGGGGGGATGCCGTAGACGCGCTCGGCCCAGGGCCGCATGAACTCGATACCGCCGCCGGAAACAATGAACGTCTTGAATCCGTTTTCACGCAGGTACGCCAGCAGCTCGATCATCGGCTGGTAGATCATCTCGGTGTAGAGCCGCCCGGTTTTCGGATGCCGGGCCGTCGCGATCCAGTCGCTGACAATCACCGCAAACTCGTCCGTGCTCATTCCCGCATGCGTAATAGCCATCAGCTCGGCGATACCGGACTCGCCTGACGCCGCAACTCCCGTTGCGTCACCCTTGAGCAGCGATGCGAAAGGCTCTTTGCTCGTCCATTCGGGATGTTGTGAAGCGAGCGTTTTCACGCGGTCAGCGACGAACAGCGCCTGAACGTACATCGGTTGCTCGGCCCACAGCGTCCCGTCGTTGTCGAAAGCGGCAACGCGTTGTGCCTCGGGCACGAAATCCGCGCTGCCGTCCTTCGTCACCCTGACGACGAAGTCGATGATGGCCTGTTTGGTTGCACCGTCGTTCCACGACGGAAGCGGCTCCGAAGCGGCCGCAACCGCCATGCACATGAATAAGGATGCCAGAATGCCCAGCATCCATGTCCCGTATTTTCGTAAGGCGATCACGGCCATTGGCCGTTCTCCGCTTGCCGCCTACTGCACGCCTTGCAAACGCTCGTCGATCATCTTGTTTAAGCCGCCGCGTATGCGATCGAGGTCTAAGTTTTTCTTGAAGGCTTCCCTCCGCTTTATGCCATCCATCTCATCCTCCATGATGTTTGCCGGATTGAAGCTAGGCGGGAACGAGCGGGGCGGGAAATCCTTGAATGTCGACGCAAATTGGAAGACATCGTCCATCACGCCATACATGGATCCGACGTGGTCGAGCTGCCAATCCCAGAAGGTATTGGATGTGATATCGGCGCGCTCGAATGGGTCCTGGAAGATGTTGAAGATCTTCTGCAAACGGAGTGTCGTGAATGGCTCCGCCCATACTTCCATCGTGCCAGGCGATCGTTGCTCGGAAAAAACGTACTTGTAGTCTCCCTGCCGGAAAGCCACGAGCAGTCCATCATCGTTCGAATAGAAGAAACTGTTGCGCGCGCTCTTGATGCCGTTGTTGTTGGCAGCACTGCCACTGACGGTTTGTAAAAACGCCGACTGGTCGTAGCCGTCGAGATGTACTTTGTAGGCGATGCCATTGGCGGTATAGCCGGCTTTGAGCTTGTTGACGATGTCAGGCTCGCCCGCGATTGAACAAAGCGTCGGAAGCCAATCGTTGTGACTCATAAGCTCGTTGCTGATTGTTCCGGGCTTGATGTGGCCAGGCCAGCGGACAAGACACGGGACACGAAATGCGCCGTCCCAGTTCGTATTCTTCTCGGAGCGGAACCACGTCATGGCACCGTCAGGCCATGTGTTCATGTGTGGACCGTTGTCGGTCGAATAGACGACGATGGTGTTGTCGGCGATGCCCAGGTCATCCAGCACTTTGAGCAATGAGCCAATCGTGTCGTCATGCTCGATCATTCCATCGATGTACTCGCTGTCTCCGTGCGTATAGCGGCCCCGATGGCCAGCCCGGACATGTGTTCGCAAGTGCATACGTGTCGAATTGAACCAGCAGAAGAACGGCTTTCCGGCCGCGTTCTGCCGCTTGATGAAGTCGATGGCGGCACTCGATGTCTCGTCGTCGACCGTCTCCATTCGCTTCTTCGTCAGAGGGCCGGTATCCTCGATAATCTGTTTGCCGATTTTGCCGAAGCGAGGATCGACGGTCGGATCGTCAGTATCCGTTGCTTTGCATTTCAAAACGCCTCGGGGGCCAAATTTGGCTCGATAAGCCGGGTCTTTCGGGTAATCCGGGAGCTCCGGCTCTTCTTCGGCGTTAAGATGATAGAGGTTGCCGAAGAATTCGTCGAAACCATTGACGGTGGGAAGAGATTCATTGCGGTCGCCAACATGGTTCTTGCCAAACTGGCCCGTCGTGTAGCCGAGATTCTTGAGGAGTCCGCCGATGGAGGGGTCCAGTTGGCTCATTCCCATCGGAGCGCCGGGGAAGCCAACTTTGCTCAGGCCGCTGCGCATGATGTGCTGGCCGGTCAGGAACGCCGAGCGACCCGCAGTGCACGACTGTTCGCCGTAATAGTGCTGGAGCTTGAGCCCCTCTTTCGCGATGCGATCAATATTCGGGGTCTCATACCCCATCAATCCGTTCGAATACGCGCTGACATTTGCAACACCTATGTCGTCACCCCAAAGGACAAGGATGTTCGGCTTACTATTGTCAGACGCGGGAGATGCGGCCGGCGCGTCGGATGGTTTCGCGTCTTGGGCGCTCGCAGATCCGGCAGCAGCTGCTGCAAGAGTAACCAGCGAAGCTCCGCTTAGAAGGATGCTTCGACGATTGAGAGCGGTCGCCGTATCCTTCCTATCCGATGGAATATTGGCAGTCATTTCGCTACCTCATTCTATTAGCTACTGCCCTCGGCGTTTCCCCGGCGTAAATCTCCGTATAATGACGCTTTAAAAAGCGTTTCCTGCTTCAATCACCTTCGTCTACCGCGACGGCCCGCGCCGCGATGCTGAACGGCGGGCTTTTTGAAATGAGTCGCTGGCCGCGTCGCCCGACCGCCCCCTCTCTTTTCAAATTTCTTGGCCGCGCTACCACCGCGTGCGTGCGCGGATCGAGCGGCGCCTGTCTTAGCTTTCGATATGTTTCTCGCGCTATTCGGCAGCTGAGCGCTGTGCTCGAATTTCTTCTTGGCATCCGGACGGTTGCCGTCGTGCAGCCGACGTTCGATGTCTGCGCGGTTGAAATTCTTGTCACCGCGCCGGAGATCTCCGCGATGTTTCGGATCGTGTTTCCAGACGTTGTTGCTGATGTTGCGGCGGTTGACGTCGATCCGGTTCCAACGGTTGGCATCAATGTCGATACGGCGATTATGCCAATCCCAATGGTTCCACCCCCAGATACCGCCAGCGATCGCGATGCCAGTGGCGCCCCAGAAAAACCCGTCCGTGAACACGGCGCCAGGATAGCCCCAGTAATACGGAGGATAATCGGGATACCACCATGTCCCGTAGACGACCGACGGCTCATATACCGGCACATAGACGGTATCGGGATTGGCGGACCGGATGACATACGCGCCATCCTGTTGTTTCACTGTCTGTTGTGAGTTGCTTTTCAGATGACCGCTTGAATCAGCCTTCGATCGCAGAAACTGGACCTGATCCATCACCTGATCTTGCTGAGCAAGAAAGGCATTCCCGAGATTTTGCGTCCAATCGAGCTGATCGCTCATCATCTTTAGAACGTCAGGAAATTGCACGAGGGCTTTGATGCTCGGGTCCCAGTCTTTTGACTTGAGCGCATCGACAAGTGCATCCCCCTGCAGGCTGGCGTTTCCAGGCACGCTTCGCCACCGCTGCGCCTCGACGACATCGAGTGGATATGTCGATGCCATAAGGACATTCGACAGAAGATCATCAGGATAGAGCGCGATCGGCGCCAGCATCTGGTCGAGCTGCTGCTTGGAAAACTTCTCGTCGTCCGCTCGTACCGGCGCAGCGCCAATCATGACGAAAACGAGCAACACCAATGAGAACCCAAAAAATGTTTTCATGAATCCCTCATTAGAATCTCAGTTTTCAGCACGTGTTCGGACGATGCAGCGAAATCCCACATGGCTTGTCGACGTATCGATAGGCTCGGCGTGGCGTGCCGCTGGCCTGTAGCGGCGGCAATAGTTTGGCGCACAGAGATGAGACCCGCCTTTGAGAACCTTGCGGGGTATGCGGATCTGAGGCTGATAAGGATCCAGGCTTTGATCCTGCCCGGGGCCGCGAGGATTCTTCGGAATGCAACACGCCTTCTGAGCATCCGCAGGATGCTTCGGCGCATACCAATCGCTCGTCCATTCCCAGACGTTGCCGATCATATCGTGGATTCCGTAGCCGTTGGGTGGAAAGGCCTTGATCGGAGAAGTGCGCTCATAGCCATCGAGCTTCAGGTTCTCGCGCGGGAAAATGCCTTGCCAGGTGTTGGCCATGTACTTGCCGCCTGGCGTCAACTCATCCCCCCAGGCGAATTCGGCCCCTTCGATGCCGCCACGCGCGGCGAACTCCCATTCCGCCTCGGTTGGCAATTCCTTTCCTGCCCAATGCGCATAGGCCTCCGCATCGCAATAGGCGACGTGCACGACAGGGTGTTCGTCAAGACCCTTGATTGAACTTCCAGGGCCGTAGGGAAGGCGCCAATTCGCGCCGAAGCGAAATTCCCACCACTGCCCCCAATTCCTGAGATCGATTTCTCCCGCCGGCGGCTTGAAGACGAGTGAGCCTGCCCGCAACATGTGCGGCAACGCGCCTGGATAATCGCTCGCGTTCGGCGTCAACTCGGCAAAAGTTACGTAGTTTGTTGCGTCCACGAAGCGCCGAAACTCGGCGTTCGTAATCGGCGCCTCATCAATCCAGAATGAATCGACGCTGACACGATGCGCGGGCGCTTCCTCGGGATAGTGATGATCGGATCCCATGCGGAACGTCCCGCCAGGAACGAAGACCATGCCGCTATGTAATCGGTCAGCGCTGCCATCGTGACGTTGTGAAATTCCGAGATCGTGCGATGGAAGGCTTCGACTCATCGCTTTGCGCTCCCCCGAAGATGCGATGCGCATCGCGACCCGGCGGAGTTGAAGAACAACGCGAAAAACATCAATTGCGATGAAGGCGAGAAATCAAACGGAGCGGCACGCTGGCAGCAGCTCGCTACTGGTCTGCTTTTGACGCGCAATAGCATTGCCGAACTCGCGCTCGCATGCGTAGCAACCCACCCGTCCGCGGGCGAAAGGGCGCTTGCGGATGTTTTAAGTCAATTGAATTCGTCGTTGCATCGCGAAACTCATGAGCGTCTAGTAAATAAAAACGAATGTTCAAAAACAGGAAAAGCTACCCGTCCGCAGCGAGGTCCAGGTTGTCGCGCGCCAAGCGTTGCCGAAGCATTCGCGAATCCATCTCTACTCTACGAAATACACTAGGGGTCACCGTGCATTGTTGAGGTTGCGCTGTTGTCTCGCCCGAAAGAACAAATCTCGATCGATAAAGTTATCCGCAACAATAAAATTACGAAGAAATGAATACCCGTCACCATCCACTTTGAATGGTCCGGTGCCGAATAGCTTGGCGTGACTGCAAACAAATTTACTCAATTCGCACTGGTGGGCCGTCGAAACGAAAAGCTTCGATATCGCCCGTATTACCGCAATATCTATGTATGGGCTGGAACGCCAACGTCTGAACAACTTTTCAATGGATGAGCGTTGCCGCTTTTCTCAGCACGTTGCGGTCCCCAGTGACGTAGAGGTCAGCTGTCGTCACCAACTTTCTCGGGAGTCCATGCCGATCTGTCACCTGCACGTGCAGAATAGCTGAAGGCCTTCACGAAATCCGGCATCTTGAGCCCCGGAGCCAATCTTGGGTCGGGAACTGGCGCTTTTTGCATGAGTTCAAGCGCAACCATGCCGGCCCAACGGTCTGTTGCAAGATCAGGCTCTTCGTCACCGGGCAGCGCATCATTCACCTTGGCAGCCACTTCGTCCAACTTGAGTTTGATGACCTTGGTCGCTTTCCACTCCTGCTCGTTCGGTCTTCGAGCGTAGTCCCAAAGACCTGGAGCCAACCGGTCGCAAAAAACAGAGAGGACGTGCCTTTTCTCCTCTTCGCTCGTGACCGATGCGTTGCCGAAAGCCATGACGGAGCGATAAAGAATATTGTGGTTCATCGCGGCGCGCGCGAAGACGATGCCGTCGATGTGGGTGACGCTGAAACAAACTGGAATGTTCTTTTCCTGCGCTTTGAGCATCCGACTTGCTGACGAGCCGTGCCAATAGACATGGTCATCGATGCGCCAATGGCTCGTTGGCGTAACGTATGGTACTCCGTCGAACACATACCCAACCTGGCAAATGATCCCGGCATCGATGATACTATTGACGCTTTCGCGATCGTATTTGGCGAGCCAATGGTAGCGCCGCATTCTCGTGCGGTCCGATAAAGGCATGTCGCTCGGGGTGTCCATTCTGAATTCCCATGATATTCGCACTTAACGCGGGAATTCTTATCCTCCATGTGGAATGCTGTATTCATCCACTTTGGATACATGCGGCAGACCACATGGGAAAAATCGCCACTGATCCGGCGCAACATGAGGTGAGGCGTCTGACGATCAGTGGGCCGCAATCCCCTTCAAGACGCGAGCGAATCGCTTAACGGCAATCTCACACTCCTCCGACGTTAGACCAGCAAAGCCGAGAACGAACCCTGGGGTCCTGCGCTTCCTTATAAAAAGACTCGAGAGGGATAAGAGAACAATACCACTCTGCTCCGCCTTTCTCATGACTTCGTCCTCGGCGCGGCCGTCATGAAGATACCAAGTCGCCTGAAATCCGCCGGCGGGAATTCGGAGCTTTCCATACGGCGCAAGATAGCGTTCGGCGGCTTCGACAAAGGAATCGCGCCTCGCTTTGAAGAGCTGGCGCATGCGCCGTATGTGTGCAGTAAATTCGCCTGTTGCCATGAACTCGGCCAAAGTCGCCTGATTCAAAATGGCTGAATGTCCGTCGACAAGTGTCCGCATTCCAACCAACGCAGGCACGAGATGCGTCGGCGCAACTAGATAGGCGAGGCGAACTCCAGGGAAAAGGGTCTTGGTAAAGGTGCCGACGTAGAGAACGTTGCCGGATGTGTCTAATCCTTGAATGCAGGATATCGGCGCACCGTCGTAACGGTATTCGCTGTCGTAATCGTCTTCGATAATGAATCTGCTGTTCGCCTTCGCCCAATCGACCAGAGCCATGCGGCGCTCGAGATTGAGGGTTGCTGTCGTAGGATACTGATGTGAAGGCGTTACGTAGACGCCGCGCGGAACAGGCTTTCGTCGGATGAGATTTTCGACCACCATCCCATTGTCGTCGACGTCAATGGGCAGTGGAACCGCGCCCGAAACGGTGACGGCAGAACGTATACCCAGATAGCACGGATCTTCGACAGCAACCGTATCTCCGGGGTCAAGCATCATCGTCGTGATAAGCAGTAGAGCTTCCTGAGAACTCGTGAGTACGATGACATTCTCCGCGCCACACTTGACACCACGATAGGCGCCCAGGTAGCGGGCAATCTCCTCGCGAAGTTGTTCAAGGCCCTGCGAATCGCAATAGCCGAGAGCATTCGTTCCCAATCGTCTCGAGACGCGGGAGAGAGTCTGTTTCCAAAGATCGATTGGAAACGACCTCACATCCGGAAAGGCCGCAGCGAAAGGCAGCTGCACCGGATCTTGCACTTTTCCAGAGCGCTGAATTTTTCTGCCCCTCTCGGAGAGGTTTAGGCCACCTGTTTTTCTGCCAGGATTGGTCTGAAATGTCGCCAGCTGTGCGCCCGTCTCTGAGACAAACGTCCCGCTTCCGTGTCGACGGATCAGATACCCCTCGGCTTCCAGATGTTGATAGGCAAGCTCCACAGTCTCGCGTGCGACGCTCAATTCGCTCGCCAAGAGACGTGTCGATGGCAAGCGCTCGAAAGCCTTGAGGCTCCCATTTCTCAGCTGTCGGCGAATGGCATTTTGAATACGGACGCCAATCGGCAAATCGTAACTCGCCTGCTCCTCAAGCAACGCTAAGAGCGTTCCGGTAAATTGACTTTGCATCGCCCTGCCTTTGATTCAATCGAATTTGCGCTTGGTCAACTTACGTCGATTTGCAGGCGGTAGCCGATCCCTGGTTCGGTCACGATGAATTCTGGTGCATCGGGCGATGCTTTGAGCTTTTGCCGTAGCTGACCGACGAAAACGCGCAGATATTGCAGGTCCTCGGTGTGTGCGGCGCCCCAGACGGCCGCGAGAAGCTGGCGGTGCGTCAGAAGGCGTCCGGCGTTGCGAACCAGGATCGCGAGCAGATCGAACTCCTTCGGCGTCAGCTTTACCGCCGCGCCGTTGAGCGTCACCGTATGCGCCAGAACATCGACCTCGAGGGCTCCCGATTTCAGATGGGTTTGTTCGGAAGCTTGTTGTGCGGCGTGGCGGAGCGCCGTCCGCAAGCGCGCCGTGAGTTCGCCGATGCCGAACGGCTTGTTGACGTAATCGTCGGCGCCGAGATCAAATGCGGCGATCTTTTCGCTCTCCCGGTCGCGCGCCGAAAGCACCAGAATCGGCGTCTTCGACCATCCTCGGAGTTCGCGGATCACGTCCTTGCCGTCCATGTCGGGGAGACCGAGATCGAGCAGAATGATGTCTGGCGATTGCGTGGCGGCAGCCTTCAATGCCTCCTTGCCGGTCGTCGCCACGACGACCTCGTAACCCGCAGCTGTCAGGCTCGGCTTCAGGAAGCGCAGGATTTGCGGTTCGTCGTCAACGACGAGAATGCGCGAGCCGGTCATGCGGTATCCTTGGGAGACGTTTCAGTAGATACGCTCTCTTCGCCGGCAGGAAGCAGGATCGAAATCTCGGTGCCCTTTCCGTCGGCGATAGGACTCTGTGCCGATATCGTTCCGCCCATCGCAGACACGATTCCAGCGCAGATCGACAATCCTAAGCCGGTGCCGGGCGCACGGCCGTCGCCGACATGTGCACGATAGAACTTGTCGAAGACCTTGTTCAATGCCTCGGGTGGAATGCCGATGCCGTCGTCGGTCACGCGGATGTGCAATCCGCCTCCGGTGGCTGGCGTGATGCTGACGCGGGTCACCGACTCCGGTGGACTGTATTTGTGTGCGTTGTCGATCAGATTGAACATGACCTGCTCGAGCATCGCCGCATCGCCGCGAATGAGCGGCAGGTTGGCGGCGATGACAGTCTCGATATGTCGTGCCGGAAAGATCTTTCTGGCTCGCGCGGCGGCGCCGCGAACGGCGTCGGCCACGTCCACCCAGTCGCGCCGGATGTCGAGAAGGCCGGTTTCGACTTTCGTCATGTCGAGCAGGTTGGATACGAAGGAGGACAGCCGGGTCGCTTCCTCTTCGATGGTTGCCAGAAGATCGGCGCGGTCTTGCTTGCGCATGCGGTCGCCGAGCTGTCGGAGGCTGGTCGCCGAGCCCAGAATGGATGCGAGCGGCGTCCGCAGATCGTGCGAGATCGAAGATAAGAGCACGCCGCGCAGCCGCTCGCTTTCGGCAGCGGTCGCAGCCTTGGCAGCCTGCTCGAACAGTCGCGTGCGCTCGATGGCGACCGCGGCCTGATCGGCGAACGACTGAAGCGCGCTCCCGGTCGCCGAGGGCAGCGCCTCGTCGGCGTCTCCCGGCACGACCCCGAGCACACCCACCGGTCCTGCCGATGCGATCAACGGGCGGAATTGAAACGCCGCCGAAGGCATCGTCTCCGTCAGGTAGCCGGCGGGCTCGCCATTGCGATGCGCCCACCGGGCCGCCGCCCAGTCGGCAGTTCCGAGCGTGTCGTCCGGCGGCCAGCCGCCTGCGATGGAAAGCTCGTTCGCGTGTTCCAGAAGGATGATCGACTTGCCTTTGACAAGCGCCGCCGACTGCGCGGCGAGCAGCCACAGCACGTCATCGATCTCCGTCGTCGCCGAAAGTTTTCCCGAAAATTCGTACAGCGCTTGCGTCGCTTCCGCCCGTTCGCGTGTGGCGTTGGCCTGCTCGCGAAGGCGTCCGGCCAGGCCGCCGGTCGCGGCAGCGACGACGAGGAAAATCAGCAAGCCAAAAAGTTCGTACGGCGATGCAATCGTCAGTGTGTAGCGCGGATCGATAAAGAAGAAGTTGAATGCAAGAAAGGACAGCACGGCCGCGGCCACGGCAGAGTACGTTCCGAAGCGGAGCGCGCAGACGAGAACCGCGAACAGGAAAATCATCGACAGGTTGGGAAGCTGCGTGATCTTCTCCAGCATCCGGCCCGCGATGACGCCGCCCGCAACGGCGACGACAGCCGCGATCCCGCCGGACCAGAACTCGCTGATATCGGGAAGATGCCACGGCGAGGAAAGCGGTGCCAACGGCGCATCCGGCGCGACGACGGTGACGGACGGCCCCGCCGCTTCGGCTACCAGCTCGGTCGAAAACGATTTTCCGCGCCAGCGATCGAGCAATTGTGGGCGCGAGCGGCCGACGATGATCTGAGTAATGTTGTTGCGCTTGGCATAGGCCAGGACTTCCGCGGTCAGGTCCTTGGCGCGTAGACGTACGGTCGTTGCGCCCAGGCGGTCCGCGAGACGCATCGCTTTTTCCATGCGTCGTACGGAGCCGCGATCCGTCTGTTCGCGTTCGCTTTGCACGACATGAACTGCAATCCAGTCAGACTTGAGCGCTGTCGCCATGCGCGCCGCGGCGCGTACGACGGGCTCGGCCAGCTCGTCGTCGCCGACGCAAACCATTAGCCGTTCCGCCGTCGGCCACGGCCCTTCGATCCCTTGCCTGCGAAGCTGCGACAGCATTTGTTCGTCGACGCGATCGGCCGTCCGGCGCAACGCCAGTTCGCGCAACGCCGTGAGATTGCCCATCTGGAAGAACTGATCCATCGCCCGGCGCGCATTGTCCGGCAGGTAGACTTTGCCTTCCTTGAGACGCTGGATCAGGTCTTCCGGCGGCAGGTCGACGACGACGATCTCGTCGGCGCGCTCGAGAACCTTGTCGGGGACCGTCTCGCGAACCGTAATTCCGGCGATGCGCTCGACGACGTCGGTCAGGCTTTCGAGATGCTGAATGTTGAGCGTCGTCCAGACGTCGATACCCGCTTGCAGAACGCCTTCGACGTCCTGATAGCGCTTGGGATGCACCAATCCCGGCGCGTTGGTGTGCGCGAATTCGTCGACGAGGAGCAGCGCCGGGCGACGCGCGATCGCGGCGTCGATATCGAACTCCATGAGTGTGCGATTGCGATAGGAGACGGTCCGGCGCGGTAGCACGTCCAGTCCATCGAGCAATGCCGCAGTCTCGGAGCGTCCGTGCGTCTCGACAACGCCGACGACGACGTCGAGTCCCTCGCGCTTCAGGGCGCGTGCCGCCGACAGCATGGCGTAGGTCTTGCCGACGCCCGGCGCCATGCCGAGAAACACCTTAAGCTTGCCGCGCCGTTCGTTGGTGGCAAGCTCCAGAAAAGCCTTGGCTGAGGGGCGGCGCGCATCTTCCGGCCGCAACGTGTTGGCCATGATCTATCCGGAACCCGCTCCAAAAGCGCGGTCAAGAGCCAAATTGAGCAGCAGAACGTTAACGAGCGGCTCCCCGACGAAACCTAAGGCCGGCATATCGGTGCCTTGCGCGACGAGGGCGCGAACGCGATCCGGTGCCACACCGCGCGCCGTCGCCACGCGAGCGACCTGCAGCTCAGCATAGGCCGGACTGATGTGCGGATCGAGGCCGCTGCCCGAGGCCGTCACAGCGTCGGCCGGAATAACGGTGGCGCCCGCCTCGCGCAGCTTCGCGGTGTCCTGCGCAACGCGATCCAGAAGCTGCTTGGAAAGCGGTCCGAGATTCGATCCCGACGATGCCGACGCGTCATAGCCGGACTGGCCCGCCGCCGACGGTCGCCCATGAAAGTAGCGGTCCGAAGCGAAGGCCTGGCCGATCAGTCGAGATCCCACCACCTTTCCGTCGCGAACGATCTGGCTTCCGGAAGATGCCGTGGGGAAAAGGACGGTCGCGGCGCCGGTCAGTGCCAGCGGATAGACGAGCCCGGTCAGCGCCGTGAAAACGACGAACAGGATGATTGCGGGGCGGATGTACGACAGCATGTGGAGCGCTCCTTGAGCGAGGCCCAGTTAAGCGAGGCCGAAAGCGGAGACGACCAAGTCGACGATCTTGATGCCGACAAACGGAACGACGATGCCGCCGAGTCCGTAGACAAGAAGGTTGCGCCTCAGCAGCGCCGCTGCGCCGATTGGCCGGTAGGTGACGCCTTTCAGCGCCAGAGGGATCAGCGCGATGATGATCAGGGCATTGAAGATGACGGCGGAAAGGATGGCGCTCTGCGGGGTCGCAAGCGCCATGACGTTGAGCCTGCCGAGCTCGGGATATGTCGCCACGAACAACGCCGGAATGATTGCGAAATATTTCGCGACATCGTTGGCGATGGAAAATGTCGTCAAGGAGCCGCGTGTCATCAGCAACTGTTTGCCGATTTCGGTGATCTCGATCAGCTTCGTCGGATCGCTGTCGAGGTCGACCATATTGCCCGCTTCGCGCGCCGCCTGCGTGCCCGTCTGCATTGCGACGCCGACATCGGCCTGGGCAAGCGCCGGCGCATCGTTGGTGCCGTCGCCGCACATGGCGATCAGCCGGCCCTTGCGCTGCTCGGAGCGGATATAGGCCAGCTTGTCCTGCGGCGTCGCTTCCGCGATGTAGTCGTCGACGCCAGCCTCGGAGGCGATAGCGGCGGCCGTGACGGGATTGTCTCCGGTTACCATCACGGTCTTGATGCCCATCTGGCGCAGCGCCGCAAAGCGCGTCTTGATCTCGGGCTTGACGACATCCTTGAGGTGAATGACGCCGACGAGATCGGCACCTTCGGCAACAGCGAGCGGCGTGCCGCCCGTCCGCGCGATCGAGTCGACGGCTTGCCGGAACACGGCTGGAGCCTGTTCGATCGTCTGGCCGACCTGCGCAAGCATCGCATCGACGGAGCCTTTGCGGAAGCGGCGGCCGTCAATATCGACGCCGGACACGCGTGTTTGTGCGGAGAAGGGAATGATCTTCGTTGGGGTTTTGTCGCTCATTTCCGAAAGTCCGTAATGACCGCGCGCCAGCGCCACGATCGAACGTCCTTCCGGCGTTTCATCGGCAAGCGACGCGAGATATGAGGATTCCGCGACGTCGCGCTCCGAGCGTCCGGGCACAGGTATGAAAGCGCTGGCGAGGCGGTTGCCGTATGTAATGGTGCCCGTCTTGTCGAGCAGCAGCGTGTCGACATCGCCAGCGGCCTCGACCGCGCGTCCGGAGGTTGCGACGACGTTGAAGCGAACGAGCCGGTCCATCCCGGCGATGCCGATTGCAGACAAAAGCCCGCCGATGGTCGTCGGAATGAGCGTCACGAGCAGTGCAACGAGCACCGTCACCGAAACGTCGGTCGCGGAATAGCGAGCGATGCCCCAGAGCGTCGCAACCGTAATGAGCAGGATCAATGTCATGCCGGAGAGCAGGATCGAAAGCGCGATTTCGTTCGGCGTCTTCTGCCGTTCGGCGCCTTCGACGAGCGCGATCATGCGGTCGAGGAACGACGACCCCGCAACCGCCGTGACCCGCACGATGATCCAGTCGGACAACACGACCGTGCCGCCGGTCACTGCCGAACGGTCACCGCCGGACTCCCTAATGACTGGCGCGGATTCGCCCGTGATGGCGGACTCGTTCACCGAGGCGATGCCCTCGATGACCTCGCCGTCGGCCGGAATAGTGTCGCCGGCCTCGACCAGCACAACGTCGCCCGCGACGAGATCTTGTGCCGGCTTCGCTTCCCACGGATCATCTTTGGTGTCGTCCGGATGAAGCAGCAGCTTAGCCATCGTGTCGCTGCGCGTGCGCCTCAGTGCGTCCGCTTGCGCCCGGCCACGGCCTTCTGCGACGGCTTCAGCAAAATTGGCGAAAAGAACGGTGAACCATAGCCAGGCTGCAATCTGCCCGGTGAAGAGAAGCCCGCCCCGGCCCATCGCGACATCGCGAATGAAGATCGCGGTGACGAAAGCCGCCACCACGCCTGTGACGAACATCACCGGATTGCGCACGAGCTTTCGCGGTCCGAGCTTGCGAAATGCGTCGGCGGCGGCACGGCGGAGAATAGAGCGGTCCAGCAATCCGTAAACTGCGCGCTTGCTCATCATCGCCTCCTAGAATGTTTTGCCAGCCAGCATCAGCAGGTGTTCGACGATGGGACCGAGTGCCAGAGCGGGGAAATACAGAAGGCCACCGAGGATCAGGATCACGCCAGTGAGCAGGCCGGAGAACAAGGCGCCGTCTGTCGGAAACGTCCCGGCCGATGCCGCTGTTTTCGTCTTGGCGGCGATCGAGCCCGCAATCGCCATCACCGGCACGACGTAGGCGAAACGTCCGAACATCATGGCGAGACCGAGGGTCGTGTTGAACCACGGCGTATTGGCGTTTAGCCCTGCGAAAGCGGAGCCATTGTTGCCGGTCGCCGACGAGTAAGCGTAAAGGATCTCGCTCAGCCCGTGCGGCCCGCCGTTCGCGAGGCTCGTCAGCGCAGCTGGCAGCACTGCCGCAATCGCCGTGAAGCTGAGAATGCAAAAGGGCAGTACGATCAACGCCAGCATCGCGAGCTTCATCTCGCGCGCCTCGATCTTCTTGCCGAGATACTCAGGCGTTCGCCCGACCATCAGGCCGGCGACGAACACGGCAAGCAGCGCCATGACGATCATGCCGTAGAGGCCGGAGCCGACACCGCCCGGCAGAATTTCGCCAAGCTCGATCATGAACAAAGGAACCATGCCGCCGAGTGGCATCAGCGAGTCGTGCATAGCGTTGACGGCGCCGCACGAAAGCCCGGTCGTGGCGGCGATATAGAGTGCGGTCAGCGCTTGTCCGAAGCGAAGCTCCTTGCCTTCGAGGTTGCCGGCCGAAGGATCGACGCCCGCCGCCGCGAGCAGCGGATTACCGGTCGTCTCGGACGCATAGATGACTGCGGTTCCGGCGATCAGCAGAACGCCCATGACCGCGAGCAGCGTCCAGCCTTGCCGCCGGTCGCCAACCATGCGGCCGAACGTGAACGTCATTGCCGTCGGGATGAGCAGCATGCTCCAGATCGACAGAATGTTCGACCAGGCGTTCGGATTCTCGAACGGGTGTGCGGCATTGGCGTTGAAGAAGCCGCCGCCATTGGTGCCGAGTTGTTTGATGGCCTCTTGGCTTGCGACGGGACCGAGCGCGATCGTTTGCTTTGCGCCCTCAAGCGTGGTCGCGGAAATGTTGATCGCAAGCGTCTGCGGCACTCCTGATGCGACGTAGACGAGCGCCACCACGATCGACAGCGGCAGCAGGACGTAGAGCGTCGCACGCGTGACATCGACCCAGAAATTGCCGATTTCCCGAACGCCGCTGCGCGTAAACGCGCGGACCACGGCGACGGCAAGCGCAATGCCGGTAGCAGAGGAAAGGAAATTCTGCACGGCGAGCCCCGTCATCTGGACGAGATGGCCCATCGTCGTTTCCCCGGCATACGATTGCCAGTTGGTGTTGGTGACGAAGCTCATCGACGTATTGAAGGCGAGCCCCGGTTCGACGGCGGCGAAACCTTGCGCATCGAGCGGTAGGAGATGCTGCAGCCGCATCAACGCGTAGAGGAAGACGAACCCGATGCCGTTGAACACGAGCATGGCAAGCGTATAGGAAAGCCACGTCTGTTCGGAGCCCGGCTTGACTCGCGCCAACGCGTAAAGGCTGCGCTCTCCCGGGTTCAAGATGGACGACAGCGCCGTGCGTTCCCCGGCGAAAACGCGCGCCATGTAGTGGCCGAGCGGCCAGGCGGCCAAGAGCACAGCGGCGAGCACCAGCACAATCTGAATCCAACCAGCCAATGTCATGGACTAGCCCTCCGGGCCGTTAGAACTTTTCGGGCCTGACGAGCGTGTAGACGAGATAGGCGCCGAGACCGACGGCGACGATCAGGCCGATGATGGGATCGCTCATGGCCGTCTCACAGCCTGCCGCACAGCTTGGCGTAACCGGCCATCAGGCCGAAGCAGCCAAGGCCGAGGAAGAGATAGGCGATATCGAGCATGCGCTTGGCTCCGCTACGAATGGCTGACGAGCGAAACATGCGGCGACGGGCATCAAGTCTCGATTGGAAAATCGCGACGCCGGTATAAGGAATGCATAAAGGCGAAGGAAGCGAACGGTAAGATCGGATTAGGCGATGCAAGATTGATCATGGCGAGGCAGTTAAGCGGATTTCGGTCGAAGCGCATTGCGAAGTGCCGGAACGGATTGAGCTTGTTGAAGCAGCGCTCGATGAGGTTGCGCTGTTGGTAGCAATTCTAGTCTCAAGCCCGCGCTGGGACGCCGTTTTCTTCGCAAGTTTGCGCTTCGCAATTGAACCGTATTTTCGATGCTCTAAAAGAGCAGCATCCTCAAAACGAGATGGACCTTCCGAATGTTGTCAAGCTACGGCGACGCGCAAAGCGGTTCGAAGATCTGGTACGATCTCGTCAATCCATCGCAGGCTGATTTCGCCGAAGCTCAATCGGCAACGGGGCTGAAGCTCCCCGACCGCGAGAAGCTCTCTGAAATCGAAACTTCCAGCCGAGTATCCGAGCGCGGCGGTGTGCTCTATCTCAGCATGCCGTTTGTGACGAATGCGAATTCGATCGACGAACCTCCCTCACCGATCGGCTTTGTTTTGTCCGAAAAGGTGCTCATCACCACCCGATTTTCGGAACTCAGGGCGTTTAATGCCTGCAAAGCCGGGTTCCTCGAGGGCAAGCAGATGACGTCAAGTGCCGAAGCCTTCGCGTCTCTCACGGGCGAGATGATCGACGTGATTTCGGATCTGCTGGAGCAAATAGGCAGTGAACTGGACACGCTTTCGCGCCAGATTTTTCCATCAATGAAAAGCCGTCGCGGTCGCCCGAAACTGAAATCGAACGCGGCGCTCAGAAGCATCCTGATCGAAGTCGGCAACACCGGCGAGCGGCTATCGAATATCCGCGCGAGCATTCTCGGATTGCAGCGCATCGTCCCGCTTCCGTTTGCGAAAGAGCGGCCGTGGGTCAGCGCTTCGGTCGTGAGCGATCTCAAAACGTCGCAAGCCGATCTGCTCTCACTCGCGGATTTCGAGACGCAGCTCTACGGCAAAGTGCAGTTTTTGCTCGACGCGGTTCTCGGTTTCATCACGACGAAGCAGAACGACATCTTCCAGGTGCTGACCGTCGTGTCCGTCGCGGGAATACCGCCGACTCTGATTGCAAGCATCTACGGAATGAATTTCAAGGATATGCCGGAGCTGAATTGGAGCTGGGGCTATCCGTACGCCTTGGCGCTCATCGTTTTGAGCACGATCATACCGTTGCTCTGGTTCAAGTGGCGAGGATGGTTTTAGGCCGCCAGCCCGTGCTCTTTTGATTGTGCCGCATAAATCTGACGGCGCTTCCGGGAGTGCCGAGAGAATTATATCAGAGCTGAAAGCGGCAAGTGCAGCTCCGTGACGAGACCTTGGCTGCGCCAGTTCCTGTTCACGGTTCCGCCCGCAGTCTGAACGATGTGGTCCACCATTTCGCTGCCGAAGCCTTGGCGCTGCGGCGCCTCCTCGATCTTCGGACCGTTGTCTTCAACCCACGTGAGATCAAGTCCGCTGTCTCCGCTGCTCCACTGTACGGAAACAATTCCGTCGTCGCCGCTGAAGGCCCCGTACTTGACCGAGTTGGTCGCAAGTTCATGCAGGAATAATGCGAGCATCGTCATGATGGCGCTGCCGACATAGATCTGGCAGCCGTTCGCCCGGAAGCGATCGCCATAAGGTTTCAGGACTGAGTGGACGAGCGAACCCAATTCTATCTGCTTCGTATCGAGGTGCTCGCCAGTTCGGTCGGCAAACGCAGCATCCGATGCGCGTCCCAACGCATGCAGCTTCTGGCGAAGAATTTTGGTTGCGTGAGCAGGGGACTGATCGCTTGCAGCTTCTTTCTCGGAAATGGAAATCAGCGCAGACACGACCGTGAACAGGTTCTTGATGCGATGCTGCATCTCACGTGAAAGAAGTTTCTCGCGGTGAATCGCAGCTTCCAGCTCCCGCTCGATCCGCATCTTTTCAGTGACGTCGCGCGATACGCAAAGGATCGACAGCACTTGGCCCGCATTGTTGACGATGGGGGTCAGAAGGTTGTCCCAATACCTGATGCCGTCCTCTGACACGCTTTGACCAGCGAAGCGCGCGTTGTGCCCCTCGGCAGCTTGATGCAGCGCGGCTAGACCGGGTTCATGTACTTGTTCAGGCAGCAACGGCAGCCAAGGCATTCCGAACTCGGATTCGGCGGGGATGTTGAGCGCGAGGCATCCAGCCCTGTTCATCGTCACCAGCTTGCCGTCAACCGACAGCACTTTGATGCAATCCGGTGTTGCATCCAGCATTGCTTTTTGCGTGGCCGAGAGGTGAGGTTCGATTTTGGAACTGACGTCCGGAAAAATGATCCCGGCATAAATTCTAGCGGCGACTTCCATGAACCGTCCTACGCTGGAAGGATGCAGGCTGACACTCAGCTTTGAATTTGCTGATGTGCCGAATTCCCATGCCGATGAGGAATCGGCGGCATTTCATGGTTCGGAGTATCTGCGTTCTTAAAAAGCGACTTTCCGCCTCTTTAAAGCACGCCGCCCACGTATCCGAAAGTGTTTCGCGCGGGTCAGCTAAAGGAACCAGCGATATACTTTATGCTAAATCGATCCGCATACTCCATGCGGTTCAAACTCCCTGGCTATGTGTCTCGAACATGCTCCGGGCGAAAGCCGAGACCGATCAGACGCCCGGCAAGATGGGCGAGGATCGGCCAGCGCGCGATTTTGCGCATGAAGGCCGGAGGCCCGTCCCGCTTTGCGTCCGTGGCCTCGCGCTTTCGCCGGTCGCGTCGCATCATCAGCTGCAGTTTTTGCGTGGCCTTCGTCGGAAATGACCGCCGCGCTTCGACGTCGGCGAGATGCTTGTCTGTCAGCGTGTCATCGCGGAGCGGTGCCGCGAGAATATTGGCGGCCGCCACAGCGTCCTGGATCGCGAGATTGACGCCGACGCCACCGATCGGCGACATCGCGTGCGCCGCATCACCGATGCACAGCAGCCCCGGCCGCCACCACCGCTTGAGACGATCGATGCGCACACTCAAAAGATGCACGTCGTCCCACGACCGAACTTCCTGAAGGCGCTCGGGCGGCAGCGGCGAGACAGCGGAGACCGTCGCCCGGAATGCGTCGAGCCCACCGGCCTTCAGATCCTCGAAGCTGCCCTTGCGGATGACATAACCGCACTGCCAGTAATCGCCGCGATCAACCATGACGAAGCCCTGGCGCGGGCCGCCGTGACCCATCGTATATGGTGGATCGTCGGAAGCGTGAGACAGCTTCATCCAAACGACTTCGCTCGGGCTTCCGAAGCGCTCAACCTCGAGCTGCGCTTTCTCGCGCACGACCGAGTTGCGTCCATCCGCGCCGATCACGAGCCGCGATCGGATTTCGATATCGCCGTTCGTTGTGGTCGCTTGAATGCCGGCAATTTTTCCGCCGTCTGAAATCAGCGCCGTAACGGTGGCAGGCATTACCAACCGGAAATTCGGCAACTTGCGTGCTACGCTCGCCAGGTAGTCGAGAAATTCCCATTGCGGCATGAATGCGATGAAACGGCATTTCGTCGGCAGGCGCGAGAAATCCGCGATGGTGATGTCCTTGCCGCCGATCTCCGCGTGCAGACGCGACGCCTCGGTATGCGGAAGCGCCAGTAGCCCATCTAGCAGCCCGAGTTCGTGCATGACTTCCAGCGTCGATGGATGAATAGTATCGCCGCGAAAGTCGCGAAGAAAATCGGCGTGCTTCTCGATGACGGTCACGTCGACGCCGGCGCGCGCGAGCATGAGGCCGAGCATCAGCCCGGCCGGACCGGCTCCGACGATAGCGCAACCGGTTTCGATGCGCGACGCTACGCTTTGTGTCATCAGCTTATGCCTGTTTCGACGCGATCTAGAAAATCCATGCCGTTTCAGTCTGGGTTGCGCTCCGCGGAGTCGGGAAGCATCTGGGACTTCAATCGCGGCGCGGCCACCACCATGCGACCTTTTGCAGGCGTCGCCAGTCATTCCATATCGGCAGAACCGCCGTCCCACATGCAGTTTTCCAGGACCGCCACGATCCGGCAAGGACGCCGTCAGAGTGGCAATCCCCGCGCGCCCGCGTTAGAACCAGCCGATGACATACCGCTCTTCCGCAAACAATTCCCCCTCAACATCCGGCGCTGGTGCGCAAGCGAATACCACGGCTCATAAGACGCCCGCGCTCGCCGAAGGATTCGTTCTGCTGGACAACAGCACATCGCTAGAGGCGGTGTCGCAGCTGTTCGAGCATCCGGCCGAGATCATTCGCGCCGATAGCCCGGAAGAGGTCGACGCCGCGCTGGCCGCGTTGACTTCGGGACTTGAACGCGGCCTGCACGCAGCCGGGTTTTTCTCCTACGAGCTTGGCTATCTCCTGGAGCCGCGGCTCGCGTCGCTCCTTCCCGAGCGGCGCAAAATGCCCCTTCTCTGGTTCGGGCTTTATACGTCGCCGCGCGAGTTGATGGGCTCCGAAGTTCAGGAATGGCTGAACCAGGAGGCGATCGGCAACCCGACGCTCGGCGAGCTTGCCCATAGCTGGGACAGCGCCTCGTATCTGAAACGCTTCGAGCAGGTTCAGAACAACATCAAGAGCGGTGATATCTACCAGCTCAATCTGACCTTCAAGGCGAAGTTCAATCTGCAAGGTTCGCCGCTCGCGCTCTACCGCGATCTGCGTCTGAAACAGCGCGTCGCTTACGCCGGCATCGTCGATACCGGTGACGTGACAATTCTCTCGGCGTCGCCCGAACTGTTCATCAAGCAGGACGGCCGGGTGATCGAGACGCGCCCCATGAAGGGAACGGCACCGCGCGCCGGAACGCTTGATGCCGACTCTGAGGTTCGCGCGGCGCTCTCAAAGGACGTGAAAAATCGCGCCGAAAACCTGATGATCGTCGATTTGATGCGCAACGATCTCGGGCGCATTTCCGATCCGGGCTCCGTCAGCGTCACCGATCTCTTCACCGTCGAAACGTTCAAGACGCTGCATCAGATGACGTCGGGCGTGCGCGCCGAGCTGAAACCGGGCACCGGCCTCGTCGATGTCCTGAAGGCGATCTTTCCGCCTGGCTCCATCACCGGCGCGCCGAAGATCCGCGCCATGGAACTGATCCGCGAACTCGAAACCGAACCGCGCGGCGTTTATTGCGGCGCCATCGGACGGTTCTCGCCGGACGGCACGGCGCTTCTGAACGTAGCGATCCGCACCACGGTCATCGATCGCAAGGGCGCGGGCGAGATGGGGATCGGCTCGGGGATCGTCGCGGATTCCGATGGCATCAAGGAATACGCCGAATGCCTGCTCAAGATGAAGTTCCTCACCGACCCCGTGCGCCGCTTTGAACTCATCGAAACGATGCTGCATGAGCCGGAGAAAGGGATTTGGCTGCGCGGCTATCATCTGGCGCGGCTGGCGGCGTCTGCGGCCTATTTCGGATTTGTGTTCGACGCGAGCAAGGTTCACGACGCGATCGAAGCCGCAATTTCGGGGAACGCCAACGAGCGCCTGCGCGTCCGCTTGCTGCTCGATGAAGACGGCGGCGTAACCGTCACCACGGCTCCGCAGCCTGCGGCGCCGGCCGATGCGGTGATGCGGTATGTCGTGTCCGACAGCCGGCTCAACAGCTCCGACCTGTTCCTCTACCACAAGACGACCCGGCGTGAGCTGTACGATCGCGAATGGAAGCACTACGCCGACACGCTCGGCGCCGATGAAGTCATCTATCTCAACGAGGCGGGCGAGCTTGCCGAGGGAAGCCGGACGTCGATCTTCATCGCGCGCGATGGCAAGCTGCTGACGCCGCGTCTGGCGGCAGGCGTGTTGCCCGGCACGTTGCGGGCAGCTCTCATTGATGAGGGACGCGCCGAGGAAGCTCGGCTGACGATCCAGGATCTGAATGGAGCGGCGGAAATCTATCTCGGGAATTCTGTCCGCGGACTGGTGCGGGCCGAGCCGCTGGTGCCGCGCTTAGCGGTGGACCACCGGCAGCACGCCTGACTCGACGCTGACCGGCATCGTCGAAACCGGGGTGAACGTCTTCATGCTCATGGGACGCGTGTCGCGAGATGCGATAGCGAGCGCGATCAGCGCCGCAAGCGTCAGCGCGACAGCCATCACGATGGCTTTGCTGGAATGGCGCGCGCGCCGCGCAAAAGTTTGAGGCATCTCGTTCGGCATCGCCCTTCGATAGCCAGCGGCCATACGCACCTCCATATCGCGGGTTGCCGCGCGACAGGAGCGCACATCACTGGGATGAAGTGATCGAAAGCGATGTCCGAAGCTCGGTTGCGTTGCAGCACGAGCGACCCATTTCGCTACATCCCGCGAACCATGCAGCCGAGCATGAGGATCGCGTAGGAAGCGAGAAGCGCCCATGATTCATTACCGGTCAGGCCGGGAATCTCGGCGCCAAAAAACTTCGACGTCAGAACGATGACCGTAAGGATAACGGAGACCATGAACGTAACGATCCCCGGCGCCTTCAATCCCATGTCACCAACTCCCTCTTCGTTTCTGAACCGCACGCGCATGATCTTCCCCCTTCGCTATGGGTCCATCAATGACCGTCGAATCGTTATAGCAGGAGCCCGCCTCCGCCGGGACGAGGCAAGGTGGATTGCATGTGGACAGCCTTTGGATAAGGCTGAATTGCAACGTCGGGTTTAAGTCTTGCTCTCGGACGCTTGCGCCGGACGCCTGCGCCGGAAAAGGCGGGCGAACCAGGCAAGCACAATGAGGCTCAGCAGTCCCGCGGCGACGATCGCTTGCGGATGCTTGGACCATAAGAGAGACGGCGCGACGCGGCCGTCGAACACCAGTCGCGCGTCGTCCACGACGGCCTTCGGCGACAGGCCGCTGCTGTCCGCCAGCATCATCCGCGCCGCCATTTCCTGATCCTGGCTCGCGATGATACCCTCGCGAATGCTCCGCGACGCCAGCAACTGCATTTTCGCGGGGCTTGCCGCGATCGTCTTCAGAACCGCTTCCCGCGGTCCGGGCCTCAGCCCGTCGAGATAACCCGCAAGAGATTCTATTTCGTCTTCGGAAAGAGACCGCAGCAGAAGGTTGAGGTCGGCGACATCGAGACTGAATAAAGCGTCGCGCGCCGCCGCCGGCACACCCGCGATCTTGGTGATCGCCGCCCGGTCGTTGAGGTCGAGAATGCGATCGAGTGATCCCGTCGTCAGATCTTTGGTCGACATCCGCCGATGCAACTCATAGTCGACGACGCGATCGAGCCGCTTGCCTGCCAATGCCGTCCAGGCGAGGCCTGTCGCCACCGAGTTGGTTTCCCGCGCGATCTGCAGGCCCTTGTCCGGCATCAGGTGAACGGCCTGGTTAAGGGAGCCGTCCTGAAGCCTGCGCAGGATCGAGTCCTGACCTTCCGAGGCGGCAAGGATCGACACCACTTCGTCGAGCCGGGGCAGCGACTGCGGATCGACGCGATCGAGAAACGCCCGGAAGTCTCCGTTCTGGTCGGCGATCTGAAGGACCAGCGCATGTGCCCGGCGGAACGTCTGCCAGACTTCGATGACCTGATCGGCGGTCGCCTCTGCGATTTCCTTAATGTGATCGTTCATCTGGGTCGCAAGAGTGTTCGCGAGCTCCTCGCGCACCTTCACCTTGGTCGCGGGCGACTTCATCTCCGTGGCGATGATCGGCAGCACGCCGTTTCGGAAATCCCAGAGGTCCTTGGCGATCAACACGAGCCCGACCCCCCCGGCGACCACCGAGACGACGCGCGACAGCACGCTGCCGACGATCCGCTGGCCGACGCGCTGGGCGAGGTTGGCGAGCTGCCTCCGGACGATCAGGATCGTCGCTCCCGCGAGGCCCCCGGTCGATTCATTCAGGACCGAACCTGCCGAAACTTTGCCCGACGCCTTGTTGGGGTCGACGTTGACGCTTCGGCTGGCGTCGCCCGCGAGAACGCTGGCGACCGCTCCGCCGTAGCGAGGCCCGACGAAGGCTTTTAGGCACTGAAGCAGCGTGTTCGTTGCGTCCGTGCTTGCGAATTCGATGCTTTTGCCGACTTCCTTCGCGACCCCGGAGGCAAGATCGGCAATCGCCGTCTTTACCGCATCCGAGCGATAGACGCGCTCTGCGACGGCCGTCGCGAGCTGCTGGGCTTTTTCATTGTCGGCCAGAGTCTTCAGCCGATCGGTCCAGCTCGTCTCGTTAGTGATCTCGGTAACCGCGATGTCGACCCGGTTGTCGATGATCTGGTCGAGGTTTCGCTCGCGCCATTGCGCGTCGACAAGGGCGCCGTAGTCGATCGTCTTGGTGCCGTTGGTGATCGCGTCGGTCGCGATTGCGACGACTGCGGTTCTCAATCCGGCGTCGTCGCGAGCCTGACAGGCCTCATATTCGGCGCGGCTGATCTCGGCCGCGATCGTGGGAAGCGAAAGCTGGCTCGATGCGACGGCAATGCACACGAGAAGCGCAATTGCGGAGCGCGGCGAGAAAATCACTGCAATCTAATCCCAGCGGCGTGCGTCGTCGGCATGCGCGTCCAATAGAAAAGTTGTGGCGAGTATAAATCAAAGAATGCGTGCGAACAGTGACTGGCCCGCCGATCAGTCAGAATCTCACGGAAAAATTGCACACCACGGGACGCGGGGAACGCTAGCGTACGACCGGTGTTGAGTATCGGAAGCGACTTGGGGAGCTGACTTTCACAGGGTCCGAACGATCGGGCACGGAGGGCTCATCGATGATGAGATATCAATTCGCCGCACGCCCCACCCATTTTATGCCGCATTGCAACATCATGAGTTAGGGCGCCAACTGGCAGTCACTGAGATGGTCGGGTCGGCGTCAGGTCTTTGTTTACCAACGTGTATTGATCTGGTGTCGAAAGGTGTGGCCATTTCAGATACTTCGTAATAAGTTCGCGAACCAAATCTTAACTGCGGGACGTCCAGGGTTACCCTTAAAATTTACGGTGGCGCGACACATAGTTGCGTTGGCATCTTGGGATGCTGCGTCGTAAAGAGCGTTCGGCTGGTCCTCAGCAAGTGCAAGTAGCTAATGACAAATAAACAGAAATTTCAGCCTACTCGCGGCAGTCTCTTCATTCCGGGCGGATCCTCGGGGGTATTGTTGATTCATTCTCTGGGCGGATCTCCGCTCGAGATGAAATCGGTGGCCCACGCGCTTTCCCGCAAAGGCATGACGGTTTACTGCCCTGTCGTTCCAGGTCTGACCTTCGGGACCGACGTTTCCGGTCTTTCGACGTGGCATGACTGGTATCAGACGGTTTCCAAGGCTTTCGACGATCTGCGCAGCACGTGCGACACCGTCATCATCGGCGGCGCTTCGGCCGGCTCAATTCTGGCGCTGAGACTTGCCGCCTACAGGCAGGATCAGGCTGCGGGCTTGATGCTCTATGCGCCGACGCTGGCCGTGAACGGCTGGGCGATCCCGAAGATGATCAAGCTGTTCCACCTCGTCACCGACAAGTGGACGGCGCGCCTCTTCAAGTTCCGCACTCCGGCCCCTTACGGCATCAAGGACGAGCGCATCCGCAACTTTGCACTCGACGCGATGCGCGGCGCCGACAACATGCCCGCCGATATCACGGTGCGCGGCGGCGGAACGGTCTATGAATTCTTCTCGCTCGTCCGCAATGTCCGGCCGATGCTGTCGCTGGTGAAATTGCACACGCTGATCTTCCACCCCCGGCACGATGATCAAAGCGACATCAAGAATACGATGACGCTGCAACGCAAGCTGGGCGGCGTGGTCGAAGTTTCAGTGCTCGAGGATAGCTATCACCTCGTCACGCTCGATCGTCAGCGCAACTATGTCGTTGATAGGACGGCGGAATTCGTTGATCGCATCCTGGCGGCCGAAGCAGTCAAGTCCGGCCGCAAGCAGGCATCCTCTAGTTCGAAGCAACTGGGTGCTGCGGAGTAGCAGCCTTTTTGGGCTTGGGTTTTGTATTAGAGGCCGTCTTACCGGGTTTGGCTGGTGAGGCGGCCTTTGCATTTGCGGCGTGAGGGCTGGCTTCGCCGGGAGCTTCGGCAGCATCCGCAGAGCACGACGGCAGATCTGCCGGCGCTCGCGTCCAGATGAAGGATTTGCCGAGGAAGCGCATACCTTTGTAGCCGGTCACCTTCAGCGTATCCGCATTAACGAGATCAAGGGCAACGCTGTAGGATTTTCCCTCTTTCGGGTCGTAAACCCAGCCGTTGTCGAAGCCCCCTTCCGCCAACTGCGACAGATCGCCGAGAACAGGCAACCCGCAAATCGGACGGGTCCGCATCGAGGGCTCGGGATTGTAGCGGTCGATCTTTGGTTCGCCGTTGGTGCCGAGCGGCTCCTTGAGCCAGTAGATTTTGCCGCAGAGCGTCGTCGGCGTGCAAATCTCGATTTTCACCGCACCCTTGCCGGTGTCATCGATCCAGACGCCCACCTCGCGCGGATCGGCAAAAGCCGGGACATAACAAAGCATAGCCCCCGCGGCAGCGGTAACCAAGCGAAGCAGACCAGCTGAAAACGGGGAAACAGTCTTAGAACGCATGACAATAAACCGCAGAGTAAAGACCACGTTTTCACTCCTATGCCTCGAAAACGGCGAAACATTGGAGTGAAACTGTTAACCGGCTGCTAAGCCTTTCCGGCGATTTCCGGTGCCGGACCCAATGCCGCGACAGGCTCCTGGCATCAGGACGCGCGCATTTCTCACGGGGTTCGCGATGGCAGCAGGCTCGCATTGGAGCTATACGAAGTCAGGCAGCTGGAGCCGCTGAAAGGCTCTGTACGGAATAAGCCGATACCCCAGTTTGCAACACGAGACCCGGCATTGAGATGATCTTTACTCTCGCGCTTCGCAACTTGCTGCACGATCGTGTGCGCCTCGCCGTTACGCTGATCGGCATCCTGTTCTCGATCGTGCTGGTCGCGGTTCAGCTTGGCCTGTACCTCGGTTCGAGCGAGATGATAACCGCCAACATCGCGCGTTCCAACGCCGATCTCTTTATAACCACCTATGGTGCGAAGAGTTTCGAGGACGGCGGCGTATTGCTCACGGATCGCGAACGCCATCAGGCGCTCGCGACGCCCGGCGTCGAAAGTGTCGTTCCGCTCGTCGTTTCATTCGCCGAATGGCGTAAGCCGTCCGGCGGATCGTCTCGTGTCGTGCTCGTCGGCTCCGACGCCGAGGACCGCGGCCTCATTCCCTGGTCGCTGGTCGAAGGCACGCTCGACGACATCAAGGCGCCCGACGCCATCGCGATCGATCGCAGCTATCTCGGGGAACTCGGCGTCTCAGGCATCGGCGACAGCGCGCAGGCCGCCAACGGCCGCGTTAAAATCAGGGCGCTGACCACAGGCATCCGCTCGTTCACGCAGTCGCCTTACGCCTACACGACGCTCAATCGTGCCCGTCAGCTTCTTGGCGTGCCCGAGGACCGATCGACGTTCCTTCTCGTGAAACTGGCGCCCGGCGCCGACATGGCGAAGGTGCAGGCTGATCTCGCCGGCCGTCTGGAGTCCGCAGATGTCCTGACGAAAGACGAGTTCGAAAGCCGCAGTCTGCTGCAATGGCTGTTCCGCACCGGCGCGGGCTTGGCGCTGATCGGCGGCGCGATCCTCGGCAGTCTCGTCGGTACGGTGATCGTCGCCCAGACGCTCTATTCGAGCACCAAGGATCACATTCACGAATTCGCGACCTTGCGTGCGCTGGGGTCGTCGAAGTCCTACATTCACAAAGTTATTCTGGCTCAGGCCGGTCTCAGCGCGGTGATCGGTTACGTTCTCGGCATGGCGATCGCGTTATTGGTTCTCTACGCCAGCCGTAATTCGTCGCTACCGCTCGTTATGACTCCAGGCTTGGCATTTTGGCTGTTCGCGTTGACGCTTTTCATGTGCTCGATTTCGGCGCTTTCGGCCATCGTCAAAGTCACGAAAATTGATCCGGCTACGGTGTTCTCGCGATGACGACGTCCTCCGTTTTACATGCTGAAAATGTCGTCAAGGAGCTCGGCTCCGGCGCAGGTCTGGTGGTCGCCGTCAAAGGCGTCACGCTCGATCTCGTCCCCGGCGAGTTGACGCTTCTGATGGGGCCATCGGGCTCCGGCAAGACGACGCTACTGTCCATTCTCGGCTGCATCATGAAGCCGACATCGGGCACGATCCGTATTGCCGACCAGTCGCTCGACGGCCTTTCGGCGGAAGAGCTGGCCAAGATCCGGCGCGATCACATCGGCTTCATCTTCCAGTCCTACAACCTCTTCCCGACGCTGAACGCGCTCGAGAACGTTCGCATCGCGCTCGACGTGCGCGGCGTGAAGGGCTTCGCGGCCACCAGCCGCTCCGAGGAAGTACTGCGCGAGGTTGGGCTCGGCCATCGGCTGACGAACTACCCCGGCAACCTGTCCGGCGGTGAGCAGCAGCGCGTCGCGGTTGCGCGCGCGATCGCAAGCTCGCCGTCGATCGTGCTGGCCGACGAACCGACCGCCGCACTCGACAGCGAAAACGGACATGCCGTCATGTCGCTGCTGTCGCGGATCGCGAAGGAACAGAGCCGCAGCGTGCTTGCCGTGACGCACGATCCCCGAACTTTGGGATATGCCGACCGCGTCGTCCGCATCGAGGACGGCCGGATCGTCGGCGAAGAACGTAGACCCGAGGGCATCAATGCTCCGGAAATCACCGATTTGACGAAGAGGCGAAAGCTGCATGCTTAAAAAGATCGATCCCGCGGTTTCGACCATCCTGATCGCGGCTGCCATCGCGGTCACGCTTGGATTGGGAATCCAGACGTTCAGCGACCGGACGGCGCTCAGCAACCTGGCAGGATCTGCGCGCGCCGATACGCCGGTTCCCGTTCCGCAGTGGGCTGCCTCCGCCACGGGTCGCGTCGAGCCGAAGGACGGTGAAGTTCGCATCGCGAGCGAGGTTGGCGGTAAGGTCGCCGAAGTCCTCGCCAAGACGAACGATCAGGTGAAAGCCGGCGATCTGCTGCTCCGCCTCGATGATGCCGATTACTACACGAAGATCGCAGCCGCAGCCTCCGAAGCTGGTGTGCGTGAGCGCGAGCGCAGCGAGGAACAGGTCTCCGGCTTGGCGCAAGATCGCCGCAACGCCGAGGACGACCTCTCAAAGGCGCAGCGCGCGGTGTTCGCGGCCCATGAAGCCTTCGACGCGGCCTATCGCTCGGCCAAGGCTGACAAAGGCACCGACGACGCCGTCGAAACGGCGCGCAAAGACCTCGTATCGAAAAAGGAAGCTTTAGCAGACGCCAAGAACAAGCTGAGCGAAGTCGAGGCCAAGTCCGGCATGCCGCTTCCGCAGAGACTTGAATCGTCGCTCGCTCTCGCACGTTCCGATCTCACATCGGCGGAACTGGCGCTCGAACGCACACGCATCCGCGCCCCGGCCGATGGTACGGTTTTGAACATGCTGGCCAAGGTCGGCGAAACCGCCGTGCCGTCGCCTGACAGCGCCCTCGTCGTATTCGGCGACATGTCGAGCCTCAGGCTGCGCGCCGAAGTCGAAGAGCGCGACGCGGCGAAGGTTCGCGTCGGCCAGCGCGTCGTCGTCAAGGCAGATGCTTTCCCGGATAAAACGTTCGAAGGAACGGTGACGTCGATTTCGCAGTCGCTTGCTGCTCCGCGCATCGCAACGCGTGGGCCCCGACGTCCGAACGACGTCGAAGTCGTCGAAGTGATGGTTGATCTCGACGGCCATCCGCCGCTGTTCACCGGCATGCGCGTCGACACGTTCTTCAAGCTCGACAACAATCAGGCGTCTGCGTCGACGAACAACACGTCGAAGACGAACTGAACAAAGGCGTCTGACAAAACGCAATCAAAAGGCGCTGACCAACCGGTCAGCGCCTTTTTCATGTCACGAGTGTTGTTGGCGATCCGAGTGACGAGGGCCTATCAGGCCGCTGCCCTCGCCGTCGCATCCACGTGAGCCGCGAGCTTTGGATCGATATTCAAAGCGGCCGCCAGCGATGCGAGGAATTGTTGTTCGGCCGGTGAATCGTCGGCGACCGCAATGCGCGCCGCCGTATAAAGCTGAATAGCCTCTTGCGGAGAATTCACCGACGCGGCGAGTTCCTGCACCGAGCGCGGCCGGTTCAACTCTTGCGCGATGAACGCTTCCGCGTCGCTGCCCGCGCCGGCCTGCTTCAGGCTCGCGACCAGAGTTTCATGTTCGCTGGCATCGATCCGACCATCGGACGCCGCTGCCGCGATCATCGCCTGGATGTAGTGAACGGCCGCGTCGTTCGTCACCGCCGAAGGCTCGAAGCCCGAGCCCGCCGGAGGCGCGACCGGCGTTGTTGCGCCGGTGATGAGCGGTTTGCCTGCCTGATAATTTTGCAGCGCCTTGTAGGCGAGGCCGCCGATCATCGCGAGCGCGCCGACCTTGACGGCGCTCGATGCGAGCGAACGTCCAGCCCGCGTGCCGAGGAGAAGTCCGCCGAGTCCGCCCGCCGCGGTGCCCGATGCAAACGGATTGGACTGCAGCACGCCTTTCAGCTGATTGAGAATTTCAGCGGCTCTGGGATCGGCCGCTGCACGTCCGAGAGCATCCGACGCACCGGTCGCTTGCCCGACGCGCGATGCGCCTTCGCTCACGCCCTGCGTCGCCTGAGTGAGAATCTTGCCGAGGATGTCCGTGATGCTTCCGCCGTCAGAGACCGCGCCGCCAGCCTGATTGAGCTTATCCTTGATCTGCGCGAGAACATCTCCGAGGTCGGGCGAAGAGGAACCGCCTCGTGAAGCAGGCGTCGATCCCGGCGCCTGCGGCAGCGAATCCGGCGTCGCGTTGGACGACGGCTGTCCGAACTGCCGTGCGAGATCGCCGAGGATGTCGCCGATGCTCGTTCCCGACGTGCCGGAAGCCGGCGTCTGTCCACCGGCCGGCGCAGCGCCTTGCTGCTGTGACAGGCTCCTGCCGATTTCGTTGATCAAATCGCCGAGGCCGCCACCGCTACCGCCGCCGGGCGCGCCGGAAGGCTGAGAGGATGCGGCACCGCGCACGATGTTTTCGAGAATGGACTTGGCGTCGAACATGGTGGGGGGTCCTTCCGTTGCGAACGCTACGGCCGGAAACGTAGTGAGCGCGCCTGTCACGCACAACTCCCCGCGCAAATAACCTTTCCGATTTATTCCGCGGCGAGCGGCAACTGCCCCTGTTTCGACTGGGCATTAGCCTTGCCCTGATCGGCCGCTGGTTCGTCTTCCTCATCCGAAGGACCGATAAAGCGGCCGAAAATGCGCTGCATCAGCCAGCCGAAGTCGTCCATTACGGTAAAGAACGACGGCACGAAGATCAGCGACAGCAACGTCGACACGAGCAAGCCGCCGATCACCGCGATCGCCATGGGCGCTCGAAATTCGCCGCCGTCTCCGAGCGCGAAGGCGCTGGGCAGCATGCCTGCCGCCATCGCCAGCGTCGTCATGATGATGGGACGCGCGCGCTTGCGGCCGGCGTCGACGATGGCAACGCCGCGTTCGATGCCATTCGCAATCTCTTCGATCGCGAAGTCGACGAGCATGATCGCGTTCTTGGTGACGATGCCCATCAGCATGAGAAGTCCGATGTAAACCGGCATGCTGATAGAATTATCGGTGACGAGCAGGCTCAGCGCCACGCCGCCGAACGACAGCGGCAACGACAGCAGAATTGTCACCGGTTGGAAGACGCTCCCGAACAGCACAATGAGCAAGCCGAGCACGATCAGGATGCCGGTCCCCATCGCGGTGATGAATCCGTTCGCGACTTCGTCTTGCACCTCAGCGTCGCCTGATGGCTGCAGAGTGACGGACGCAGGCAGATTCTGCTCCTCAATGACTTTCAGGAAGCGGTCGCGCGCAACGCTCAACGGCACGCCACGATCGAGATCGACGCCGACGACGGCGCGCCGCAGCCGGTCGAAGCGTTCGATCGCGGCTGGCCCGCGCCCGAATTCGACGGAGGCGACGGCCGTCAGAGGAATGGCCTTGCCCTGCGCGTTGGTGAGGCGAAGCTGCTCGATCCGCTTCAAATCGGTGCGCGTCGCTTCGTCGAGCTGAACGCGGATCGGCACCTGGCGGTCGCCGACCGTATACTTCGCGAGGTTGAAGTCAGCGTCGCCGATCGTGGCAACACGAATGGTTTCGGAAATCTGCTCCGGCGCAACGCCGAGGCGCGCGGCCTCATCGAGACGCGGAACGATCTGAATCTCGGGCCGGTCCGTCGATCCCGAAGCCGCGACGTTGCGGAATCCGGGAACGAGCCGCAACGCACCCTCGACTTGACCGATCGCGCGATTGAGATCGTCGCCGCTGCGCGACAGCATCGAGAAGGAAAGCTCGCGCTCGCCGCGCTCGTTGATGTACCAGGCGCGGCTATCCGGTTCGTCGGCAAGTTTCGCCGCGATGATCGATTTGAGCTGCTTTTCGGTGAGTTTTCGTTTCGTCTTCGGCACGAGCTGCACGAACAGCGACGCGCGGCGAACATCGAGCTGTCCCGTGGGACTGGTGCCGCCCAGAACGAAGACCTGTCTCACTTCGGGAATGGCCCGTAGCACGGTCACCATGCGATCGGTTTTTTTGCTCGTCTCGTCAAGCTGCGTGCCGGGCGGCAGCTCGACGGCGACGACCACGCGCGACGTGTCTTCATCCGGCAGGAAGCCGGTCGGAAGCAGCGTCGTCGCGTAGACGGAAGCGGAAAAGAGCGCCACGCCGCTGATCAGCGTCAGATAGGGATGCCGCAACGTCATCTGCAGGAAGCGCGTATAGGTGCGCATCAGCGGGCCATCGACATGCGGCTTCTCAGGGATCGGCCGCATCAGATAGGCAGCCATCATCGGTGTGATGAGGCGCGCGACCAGAAGCGAAAACAGCACCGCGACGGCAACGGTCATGCCGAACTGACGGAAATATTGCCCCGCTATCCCGCCCATGAACGACACAGGCGCGAAGATCGCGACGATCGTCAAAGTGATGGCGATGACGGCGAGGCCGATTTCGTCGGCTGCTTCGAGCGCGGCGCGATAGGGCTTCTTGCCCATGCGCATGTGGCGGACGATGTTCTCGATTTCGACGATGGCGTCGTCGACGAGAATGCCGGTCGCCAGCGTGATGCCGAGCAGGCTGACGAGATTGAGCGAAAATCCCATCGCGCTGATCGCCCAGAACGTCGGGATCGCTGCAAGCGGCAACGCGATTGCCGAGATGATCGTCGCGCGGATGTTGCGCAGAAACAGAAACACGACGAGCACCGCGAGTACGGCGCCTTCGATCAGCGCTTCCATCGCGGCGACATAGTTGCCGCGCGTGTAGGAGACCGCATCATCGATCTTTGTCAGCCGGACCTCGGGGTCGGCGGCCTGAAGCTCTTTCAGCGACTCGTTGACGGCGTCCGAAACGGAAAGCTCACTCGAGCCCTTGGTGCGAAAAACCGAGAACGAAACGACGGGCTCGCCGTTGAGACGTCCAAACGCGCGCTGCTCGCTCGCACCGTCAACGACCGTGCCGAGATCCTTGAGACGGACTTCGCGCCCGCCGGCGAGAATGATCTTTGCATCAGCGAGCGCCGTAATCTGCCGTGCGCCGGCCAGCGTGCGGATGGCTTGCTCTTGGCCCCCGACTTCGCCACGCCCCGACCCGAGATCGACGTTCGTCGCGAAAACCTGCTTGTTCACATCCGCGGCGCTGATGCCGTACGCCAGCAGCTTGTCCGGATCGAGATTGACGCGGATCTCGCGATCGACGCCGCCGTAGCGCTCGACGCGGCCGACGCCCTTGGTCGCCTGCAGCCGTCGCTTGACGACGTCGTCCACGTGCCACGACAACTGTTCGAGCGTCATGCCGGGAGACGTCGCAGCGAACGTCAGGATCGCTTGTCCTTCGACGTCGATGCGTTCGATCACCGGTTCATCGATGGTGCGCGGAAGGTCTCCGCGAACTTTCGCGAGTGCATCCTTGACGTCGTTCAGCGCCCGGTCCGTGTTCGTTTCGAGCCGGAATTCGATGATCGTCGTCGATGTTCCGTCGGTCAGCGTCGACGTGATGTGTTTGACGCCGGTGATGTTGGCGACTGAATCTTCGACGATCTTCGTGACTTGCGTTTCAAGCTCGGCCGGCGCCGCGCCAGATTGCGTGATGAGGATCGAGATCAGCGGAATGTCGATATTGGGAAAGCGCGTGACCGGTAGCTGCCTGAAGCTCAGCAAGCCGAGCAGCATGAGCACCGCAAACAGAACGATCGCCGGAACCGGACGGCGGATCGACCAAGCCGAAATGTTGATCCGCATCAGCGAACCTCGCTCAGCTTCGCTTCGGGCATCACGGGGCGCACCGTATCGCCGTCGCGCAGGAAGGTGCCGGCGCGCGTCACGACGAGGTCGCTGTTGTTGAGGCCGTCTTTGACTTCGACGAGGTCGCCGCTGATCAGACCCAGCCGAACGGCTTGCTTCTTGACTTTATTGTCGATGACGACCTGCACGAAGTTTGTGCCCTGGTCGAAGGTGACGGCGGAAGTCGGAATGCCGAGGCCTCGACTGCGCGCCGTTTCAATGAGGCCGCGCGCATAAGATCCGATCCGGAGCTGCGGATTGGACCCGAGGAAAATCTTCACGCGCCCAAGACGTGTCGTCTTGTCGACCTCCGGCGACACCAGCCGAACCTTGCCTTCAAAGTCGCCGATCTGCGGCACACTCACGACGGCCTTCTGTCCGACCTTGACGTTCTTCAGCTCCGTCTCGACGATCTCCGCATCGAGTTCGATTTCGCCTCTTTGAATGATGCGGAACATCGGTTCGCCGATGGATGTTGCGAGCGCACCCATGCGCGCGTTCCGTCGGCTGATGACGCCATCCTGCGGAGCGGTCACGTCTGTATTGCTTCGCCGCCATTGCAATTCGCGGCCCTGAGCTTCGACCTGCGCCTTGTCGGCCTTTGCCGCCGTCAGGCCATCGCGCGCGGCCACGAGTTGCGCGGCAGTCGTGCGCGCGGCGCTCTCACGCTGGTCGTAGGTGGCGCCCGACAGATAGCCGGACTTCTTCAAGGGTTCGGCGCGCTCGAGCTGAGCCGCCGCTTCCTTTGCCTGCGCCTCGGCTTGCGCGATCTGGCTTTCCGCCTGCGCGATCGCCGCGACGGAGCGTGCGAGATTTGCCTGGTTCTGAGCGATCTGCGCGTCGATCTGTTCCGACACGAGGCGGGCGAGAATGTCGCCCTTCTTCACGCGATCCCCTTCGTCGGCGAGCAGCTGCAATACGCGCAAGCCTTCGATCTCCGGCGAAACGAGAATTTCCTCGCGCGGAATGAGCGAGCCGGAAACCACAGCCGTCTCGACAAAGTCATTCGTCGTCACTTTGGAAACGGTGACGGCAGGGGCGGCTGTCGGTTTTGCAGCCTCCATGCGCTCGGCCTGTATAGCTTCCGTCTGCCTTTTCTCGATGAAGAGATACCCGCCACCGGCGAGCGCGCCGATCACCGCAAGCGTCGTTACGATTTTTCCGAAAGTCATCGGCGCACCTCGAAAGCGGCGGCCTTGTGAGCGACCGGAAGTTCATCAGTCGGATTGAGCAGCGCCCCGACCATTTCGATGATCACGGGCAGAACCGATCGCATGTCCGCTTTCGGTTCGATCGCGCGTCGCCAGAACATGCCGTCGCCGAGTACGCTGAAAACTTTCGCAAGCGTCGGAATATCGACATTCGGTGCGATGCGCCCCTCGTCCTTTAGGCGCTGAAACAACGCTTCGAAGCTCGCCGAGCAGTATTTGTCGACGCCCATGAAGATCTCGGCGATGCGCGGATTGCGTGTCGCCTCGACCCCCATTTCGACGACGAAGCGCTGCTTCTCGTGCGATTCCGCGACGAAGTAGTGTTCGCCGATCGCCGCCAGCGCTTCGAGAAAATCGGGTGCTTCCGCGAGCCGTGCAAAGCGCTCTGCAAACTCTGCGCGATCGCGCTCGCAAAGCCCTGCGATGAGCGCTTCCTTGCTGTCGAAATAGACGTAGAGAGCGCCCGGACTGATTCCGGCTTCACGGCAGATCGCCTGCATGGTCGTCGCGTGGAAGCCGCCGCGCGCGAAACAGGTGAACGCGGCGTCCAGAATGTTCTCGCGCCGGGCGCGATGGGTGTCGGGTTTGAGCCTGGGCATCTGCGCAAACAGAGGTCTCGGTTGAAGCATAGATAAAAGAATGCGCGTTCTGTTTGTCGCAAGATTGCGGTCGGGTCAAGGCGAATAAGTGTTCGTTTTATAGAATTCATCTATGTTTCGCGACCCTAACGGAGACAAACGCCAGGTCAGCGTAACCATATGATATGTATGGGTTAGTTCGAACGAAAGCGAGGCAGCGTGCCTCTGTACAAAGAGGAGCGACAGGTCCCGCAGCCTACCGCTCCTTCTCTGCGCGTTCGGGCGTGGGGCCCGCGAATTTGCGGGCTTCCGCACGTTCGAATGCTCAAGAAAACAGCTATCGCCCGGCAGTTGCTAATGCCACTCAAAATTGCGTTTCACGCCGATAGCCATGGCGATTCTGGTGGATGCGGTGCTGAGGGGATACGTGCCCGCAATGGTCACGGCAGGCAGGGCGTGCCGGTGAAGATACAGACGGTGCCCGCACCGCCCGTAAGGCAGCGCTCTTCCGTGTTCTGCGCGCGCGCCCAGTTCGCATAATTGGGGCCGAGACCCGGAAAAGCGCGGACCTTCTGCCGCCACAGCGCCCGGGCTTTGACCTTGGCCATCCAAACGAAGCGAGATTCCTCGCCCCGCGCCATGACCGAGGTTTGCGAGCACGCCCCGGCCTTGACGGGACTCGAGATAAGAAACTGAGCTGACGCGGTGGCGAGAAGCAGTGCTGCGATCGTGATCGGCTTCGTCATCGCTCTCCAAGTCCCGCTCTGCTTCGCTAGAATTGCAATAGCACGTTCAGGGTGCCGTAAATTGATCTATCCTTCGCTGTCCAGTTTTCGACAGGGCTTGCGAACCCTCCCGCGAGCGACAGTTCTCCACCCTGCCATTCGTACCGGCCGAAAAGGCCTGCCCGGCCATCCCAGTCGTATCGAACATACCGGCTTTCTTTGTCGTCCCAAAAACCGTCGTCGGTCTCCCTGTTTTTATCATACCGGAGTTCTGGGCCGACCGAGATCTGCGGAGTAACCCGCCAGCCGGCACGCCAGCGTAACGACGTTTCATCGCGCGCCGTCGTGTAGCTGGCATCGAGCGAAGTCCATGCTTTGGGACTGATATCCAGCCAAAGTTCCAGCGCGGCCTTGGCGCCGACGTACGTTCCGTCGCCATTGTCGTGATCGTCTGCGGTCTTCGGAACGTCGGTAATATGCTTCTGACGCGACATGGATGCTCCTGCGAACGCTTTCGCGGTCAGAGCGCCGAGGCGCAGATGGTAGCCGATCAGCAGTTCGGCGTAGGTTTGTCCGACTTTGTAATGCTTCTTGCCTCCACCCGGATCATCGCAAGCTCCGGCAACGATTTTTTCGCAAGCATCGTGGCGTGACGGATCGATATCATAGCCGTACTGCCCGTACCCCCCGCCGAAGCGCAGGCGCAACCCGTCGCTGTAAATGTCCCGGCTCCAAGGAGCGACCGTCATCCCGGAATAGACCAGCCATTGATCCCGCGCGGCGTCGACGCCCGTCCAGACTTCCCGCCATCCGTACGCGACTTGCGCGCCCTCAGGCGGAGGATCGATCGGCTGCGAGAGCGCTGAATTTGCGGGACAAAAGAGGAGGTATGTCGTGGCGCTCGCGCCCACGATCACGACTCGACGCCATCGTTCTCGACCCCCCGAACGCGGACGCATTTGCACAACTCAAAATGCGAAACAAAATTCTATTCAACAACGTGACTATATGCGTCGTAGGCGGATCAAATCGTCAACGTGAACAAAGTATGTCCGCGCGAATTCTTATGGATCGGGAGGATTTTGTGTTCTTCGACGGTGCGCCATTGCTTTGCCGTCAAGACACCCCAGATGCAGATCAAGGACGGCCGCTCGCGGACATGCGAAGCACGTAGCTGTGAAATGCTATCGTCGTAGAGGCGTGATACTCAAAGATTACGCGCCTCAAGCCTCGCGGAATGAAACGGATCGAGACACGCGCCGTCTATCAGTATTCTGTAAAGTTGTTTGTGTCTGGGAGGACGCAATGGCAGGTTTTGCGGAGCAGGCTCCAAGGAATACTTCACCGTACTTTTCGTTTTACCAAACTCTATTCGACACCATCGATACGACGTCCTTTTTTTGGCAGCCATATCTGAAAGCCATCGGCGGCAGCCAGCTTGAACTGGCGGGGCTTCAGGCTCGACAGGCGCAGGCGGTTCTTCGCTGGACCCATCAGATGTTTCGGGCATCTTCGCCTGCGGATGCAGCGAAACTCAGTGCCGAGCTTTGGCAGACCATGATCGGAAACTGCACCGACGCCGCTCCGCGCATGTTCGCGGTTGCCAGCACCGCGACCCAATCCGTTGCACCGATCGTGTTGCCAACTCCCGTCAAGCGCTCCCGCGATACGCTGATCCTTCTGGATCATGAGCAAGCGCCAACCGAAAGCTACGAGCAGCGCAGGGTCGCCTGACCCTTCTCGGCGCCTACCTAAAGCCGCCAATGAAGACGACGCGTTCAGCGCGTCGCCGTAGCGGAGCGTTTTATTTCAGCTCGCCCATCGCCTCGCCGAAACCCTTGAGCGAAATCGGAATGCCGATGCCGGCCTCTTCCGTCTGGAAGATGATGAAAATTGCCGTTTTGCCTGTCTTCAGGCGCTCGATGAGCGGGTCGTCGACGACGACCTGGGCATAGCAAGCAAAACTATGACAGCGCAGGAACGGCGCATGTCCAACGTCTTTGTCGTCGATCTTCAGCCCAATGCCTGGCGGCAACAGGACGCCCAACGGCGCAAAGACCCGAAGCACGCGCGTGCCGTTTGAAAACTTCTGGAAGTAGACGGTGAGCCCGATATTGTTCTTGTCCTCGGCGGTGACGCTTTGGACGAGCGCGCAGACAGGGTTCTTCGATCCGGCCGGAGGATCTTTGCAGACGACCTGCCAGTCGCCGTGCTGCGACTTGACCGATCCTTCCGGGGTCTCGACGGCGAACGCGGAATTTGACTGAAGAGGCGACGGCACGGCCTGCGCGATCGCGAGGACGATCCCAAGAACGGCGGCGGACAAGAGCCGGCGCAAGATCCGCGTTCCGGCTCGTCCGCGATGCGGATTCGAGACGCGGCCGAGATGGCGTCGCTTGAGAATTGACAAGAGCATTTCCCTGGTATGGCGGGGGTTGCCCACCGGACGGAGCCCGAATGTTCGAACGAGAGGCCGCTTCGTCGACCAGGATTTCGGCCGAATTCTGTTCCTCCCGGCGAACAAATCCTCAGATTTCGCTAAGATGATTCGGCCGCCGTACAGGCGGTTTTTTCGCGAACAAATGACGCATAGACTTGACTTGAGTCAATCGTAGCGCTTGTGCTCTGTATCAACCTGCCTTAGCAGATGAACGACGGTTCGGCGCTTGGACGAAGGCGTTCCCGGTCAGAAAAAAGCCGGGCAAAAATCAGCGGGGACGGTACGCCGCGGCGGCATATCGGAAAATGGGAGATTGTCGGTCCTAAGGCCATTGCCGGTCCGACATATTGGGAGCGAAGGAATGTCTAAGAGGATGTTCGGCATGATCGCCGTTCTGGCGATCGCCTGCATGACGCTAGCTTTTGGTGGTACGGACGCGGCCTTCGCCGGCCTAGGCCAGCCGACAAGCGGTGAGCTCGGCCTTCAGGCCTCCGCCAGCCCCATCATGGATCAGATTTCCTCTCTCTTCCATGTCGTGAACACCATCATCATCGTCATCACCCTGTTCGTTCTCGTTTTGATGCTCTGGGTGATGTTCCGCTTCAGCGAGAAGCGCAACCCGGTCCCTTCGCGCACGACCCACAATACGATGCTTGAGGTTGCCTGGACGATCGTCCCGATCCTCGTTCTTGTCGGGATCGCCATTCCCTCCTTCCACCTGCTCTTCAATCAGTACTCCTTCCCCAAGCCCGATGTGACGATCAAGGCGGTCGGCAACGCTTGGTTCTGGGAACATGAGTATGTGGACGACAAGGTCACGATCACGTCCAACATGGTCAATGACGAAGACGTCCTGCGCGCCAAGCTCGGTGACGAAGCTTATGACCAGAAGTACGGCGCGCTCGAAGGCACCGCTCTGACGGAAGCGCAATATAAGGATTCCGCTCCGATCTGGGCCGAGGATCACAAGCTTCGCCGTCTGGCCGTCGACCAGGAAATCGCGGTTCCGGTGAACAAGGTTGTGACCATGCTGGTCACGTCCGCCGACGTCATCCACTCCTGGACGATCCCGTCGTTCGGCGTGAAAATGCAGGCTGTTCCGGGCCGCACGTCTGCCGTTTGGTTCAAGGCGACGAAGCTCGGCACGTTCACCGGCCAGTGCTCGGTTCTTTGCGGCAAGCTGCACTCGGCAATGCCGATCGTCGTCCGCGTCGTTGATCAGCCGGTTTACGACTCCTGGATGGCCGCGCTGAAGGCGAAGGACAGGAAGAAGGCCCAGCAGATCTTGAACGACGATGCTGCGGCTCACGCCAATCAGTCCGTCGCGGCTGCTCAGTAAACGATGTCTTGCTAACGGTGGGCGTCTCGCCCACCGCTTAACGCGCTGAAACACACTCTCGAAGAAACTTCCGGGACAAGGGCTCTAGGAATTATGGGAAGCACAGCACACGCAGCTGGAGACAGTCACGATCACGCTCCAGGATTTTTCCGGCGTTGGTTCTGTTCGACGAACCACAAAGACATCGGCACGATGTATTTCCTGTTCGCGATCCTCGCGGGCATCATCGGCACCATCCTGTCGGTGATGATGCGCCTGGAACTTCAGGAGCCCGGCCTTCAGTACTTCGCCAATCCCGGCACCTATAACGTCCTGGTCACGGGCCACGGCCTGTTCATGGTGTTCCTCATGGTCATGCCGGCCATGATGGGCGGCTTCGGCAACTGGTTCGTGCCGCTGATGATCGGCGCGCCGGACATGGCCTTCCCGCGCATGAACAACATCTCGTTCTGGCTTCTGCCGGTTGCGATGATCCTGCTGCTGATCTCGCTCTTCGTTCCCGGAACGGCGGATGCTGACGGTGTTGGTACGGGCTGGATTCTCGTCGCGCCGCTGTCGTCCAAGATCGGCCATCCTGGCGCGTCTGTCGACTTCGCGATCCTGTTCCTGCACGTCGCCGGCGCGTCCTCGATTCTCGGCGCCATCAACTTCATCACCACGATCTTCAACATGCGCGCACCCGGCATGACGCTGCACAAGATGCCGCTCTTTGCCTGGTCGGTTCTCGTCACCGCCTTCCTGCTTCTTCTGTCGCTGCCGGTTCTCGCTGGCGCGATCACGATGCTGCTGACCGATCGTAACTTCGGCACCACGTTCTATGATCCCGCAGGCGGCGGCGACCCGCTGCTCTACGCGCACTTGTTCTGGTTCTTTGGTCACCCTGAAGTCTACATTCTCATCCTGCCGGGCTTCGGCATGATCAGCCACATCGTCTCGACGTTCTCGCGCAAGCCGATCTTCGGTTACCTCGGCATGGCGTACGCGATGGTCGCCATCGGTCTCGTCGGCTTCGTCGTGTGGGCGCACCACATGTACACCGCGGGTCTCAGCGTCGACACGCAGGCCTACTTCATGTTCGCGACCATGGTCATCGCCGTTCCGACGGGCGTGAAGATCTTCTCGTGGATCGCGACGATGTGGGGTGGTTCGATCCAGTTCAAGGTGCCGATGATCTGGGCGCTGGGCTTCATCTTCCTGTTCACCGTTGGCGGTGTGACGGGCGTGATGTGCGCCAACGCCGGCATCGACCGCTCGATCCACAACACCTACTACGTCGTGGCCCACTTCCATTACGTGCTGTCGCTCGGCGCGGTCTTCTCGATCTTTGCCGGCTGGTACTACTGGTTCCCGAAAATGTCGGGCTACATGTATAGCGAGTTCTGGGGCAAAGTGCACTTCTGGATGACCTTCATCGGCGCCAACGTGCTCTTCTTCCCGCAGCACTTCCTCGGTCTGTCGGGCATGCCGCGCCACTACGCTGACTATCCCGAAGCGTTCGCGTTCTGGAACCGTATCTCGTCGTACGGCTCCTACCTCACGACCGCTGGTCTGGTCGTGTTCCTGGTCTCGATGTTCTACGCGTACTTCATCCGTAAGGAGAAGGCTGCGAGCAACCCGTGGGGTATCGGCGCAACGACGCTCGAATGGACCCTGCCCTCGCCGCCGGCATTCCACTCGTATGAGACGCTGCCGCGGATTGCAGCAACGGATCATCACTGATCGGTTGCAGGCAAAGGCATCGAGCGGCGGGTAAGCAATCAGCAAACCCGCCGCTCTCGCAAACCCGAGATAAACGGTTGACGCAGGCGACGCACCGGCGATGAGCATTCAAAGCGAAATTGGTCAGGCCGATCTGGTTATGGAGCCGAGTGTCGGCGATTTCATCCAGCTGATGAAACCGCGCGTCATGGCGCTCGTGGTCTTCACGGCGTTGGCCGCGATGTTGGCCGCGCCGGGACACATCAATCCTGTCCTCGGGATGATCGGCATCATCTGCATCGCCGTCGGCGCAGGCGCCTCCGGTGCACTCAATATGTGGTACGACGCGGACATCGACGCCCGCATGGCGCGCACAGCAGCGCGTCCGCTGCCGCGCGGTCGCGTGACGGCCGATGAAGCGCTGAGCTTCGGTGGCGTGCTGTCGGTCGGTTCGGTCGTGACGCTCGGCGTGCTCGTCAACTGGACAGCCGGCGCTCTGCTCGCCCTGACGATCGCCTATTACATCTTCGTCTATACGATGTGGTTGAAGCGCCGCACGCCGCAGAACATCGTGATCGGCGGCGCCGCGGGCGCCTTCCCTCCGATGATCGGCTGGGCGGTTGTGACCGGTGGCATCGGACTTCCGAGCCTTCTGCTCTTCCTCATCATCTTCATGTGGACTCCGCCGCACTTCTGGGCTTTGGCGCTGTACCGCTGCCGCGACTACGAACGTGTCGGCGTGCCGATGCTCCCCGTCGTCGCTGGCCCCGATGCAACCCGTCGCCAGATTCTGATCTACTCGATCCTGCTCGTTCCGCTTGCCGTCGTTCCCTATTTTGTCGGACTGGGCGGCTTGGCGTACCTCGGGGTGTCGGTCGTGCTGGGCGTGGTGTTCCTCGCGCTGGCGTTTCGCGTCTACGTCACGCGCGAAGGCCGCGAAGCCGACACCGCGGCGCGCCGGCTGTTCCTGTTCTCGATCCTTTATCTCTATGCGCTGTTCGCGACGCTGTTCGTTGAAGCTCTGTTCCACCGCTTGATGGCTTGAGACCTGATCTGATGAGCGACAATCCCAACAATGGCAAACTCGATCCTGCGGCGGAAAAAATTCGCCGGCGCCGGTCGATTGCGATTGGCCTGACGTTGGGCTTCATGGTCCTCGCATTCTACATCGCAACCTTCATCCGCCTCGGCAGCAATGCCGCGAACGGCATGCTCTAATGCGAGAAAGCCCAGACGTGCAGCCCGGCAGCGAAATCTCCAGCAAAGGCTCGAAAAGCAACCGCACGGTTGTTCTCGGCTGCCTTGCCGCGCTCGCCGTCATGGGCGGAATAACGGCCTATTCGCCGACACTCTATCGCATGTTCTGCAGCCTGACGGGTTACGGCGGCACCACGCAGCGCGCCGAGGCACACAGCGACAAGATCCTCGATCGGACGATGACGGTGCGCTTCGACAGCAATATCGCCCCGCACCTCGCCTGGAAGTTCGAGCCTGAAGTCAACAAGATGGACGTCAAGCTCGGTGAGACCTCGATGGCCTATTTCCGGGTCACAAACCTTTCGGACAAGCCGGTGACCGGCAAGGCGGCGTTCAACGTCACGCCTGAGGTCATGGGCATCTACTTCAACAAGATCGCGTGCTTCTGCTTCACCGAGCAGACCTTGAAGCCGCACGAGACCGTCGAAATGCCGGTGACCTTCTACATCGATCCGAAAATGGTCGATGACAGCGACACCAAAATTTTGTCGGAAGTGACCTTGTCTTACATTTTCTATCCCGTCGAGCACGCGACGGCCGACATGACGGCCAAGCCTGCAAAATCGGGCGGTTAAAAAAAGCAGAAGCAACACGACTGAGAACGAACCGAAATAGCAAAAGAAGCGCGATCGAAAATTGATCTCTTGGGCGCGAGCCCAGCAAGTTCAAGATTTGATCCGGGAGCACGAACGGGGACGACGGAGACCGAAATGGCAGACACGCATGTGAAACATCACGACTATCATCTGGTGAATCCCAGTCCTTGGCCGCTCCTCGCGTCCGTTGCAGCGCTGATCACCGCCATCGGCGGCATCGCCTGGATGCGTACGCATGTCGACGGCGAAGGCGTGCTCGGAATCAAAGGCTGGTATCTGTTCGCGATCGGCTTCGCGGCGCTCGTCGCGACCGCATGGGCCTGGTGGGTCGACATCATCCGCGAAGCCAACGAAGGCTATCAGACGCCGGTCGTGCAGCTTCACCTGCGCTACGGCATGCTCATGTTCATCGCGTCGGAGGCCATGTTCTTCGTCGCCTGGTTCTGGGCCTACTTCGACAGCGCGCTTTTCCCGGCTGGCGTCCACGAACTGATGAACAATGCCGGCCAGCTCGTCGGACTGACCACGCGCGATCAGGTCTTCGGCGGAAAATGGCCGCCGGTACCGGCGGAGACGGCTGCGGCGATTCCGGGTTATTTCAAGCACACGTTCGATCCCTGGGGCCTGCCGCTGGTCAACACCCTCATTCTGTTGACGTCGGGCTGCACGGTGACGTGGGCGCATCACTCGCTGCTGAAGAACGACCGTCGCGGTCTGGTGATCGGTCTGCTTCTGACGGTGCTGCTGGGCATCACCTTCACGATCTGCCAGGCGATCGAATACAGCCACGCCGGCTTCAGCTTCGCCGGCCACAACTACGGTTCGACGTTCTTCATGGCGACCGGCTTCCACGGCGCGCACGTGATCATCGGCACGATATTCCTGTTCGTCTGCCTGGTCCGCGCGATCAGAGGCGCCTTCACGCCGAAGCAGCACTTCGGTTTTGAAGCCGCTGCCTGGTACTGGCACTTCGTCGACGTTGTCTGGCTGTTCCTGTTCGCCTGCATCTATGTCTGGGGCGCGGGTCCGACCGTAGCGGGAGGCCACTAACTCGGCCCCACAGAAAATAATATTGTAAGAGGCGGCCCTAGAGCCGCCTCTCGCATTTCGGGCCCCGCGTCTCGTATCTTGCGGCGGTTTGTCAAAATGAACTCGCAGGCTCTCTGAGCTTGCTGCGGAAGAAACATCGAGGTCCTTGGTGTCGAGCTCAAGCACATCTCCGTCCCCGTTCGTCTCAGGGCTGAAATGCGCATGCCCGCGCTGTGGCAAGGCGCCGTTGTTCGCCGGTCCGCTCAACCCGCTCGCCATGCGCGACAAGTGCGACGCGTGCGGACTCGACTATAAATTCGTCGACACCGGTGATGGCCCGGCGGTCTTCGGAATTTTCATACTGGGATTTCTCTGCGTCGGCGGAGCGCTGATCGCCGAGTTCAAATTCGGCGTTCCCTGGTGGATGCACATTATTCTGTGGGGTATCCTGACGCCGATCTTCGCTGTCTTCCTGCTGCGCTTCCTGAAGGCGACCCTGATCGCCCTGCAGTTTAGCAACAAGGCCGAGGAAGGTCGCATCGCCAAGGAGTGAAGATGTTTGCGCGCTGGCGTGCTGCTGGTCTCATTCTGCCGTCGCTTCTGACGCTCGCTCTGCTGCCCGTGCTGATCGGGCTCGGCAACTGGCAATGGCATCGTAAGGCGTGGAAGGAAGACCTGATCGCGAAGATCGACGCCCGTCGGACAGCGGAGCCGATCTCCTATCCCGCCGCCCTCGCCAAATATGTCAAAGATGGCGACGTCGAGTACCTGCACGTCCGCGTCACCGGAACGTTCGATCACAGCCAGGAACGCCATCTCTACGCGCCGGAAGCTGAAAGTCAGGGCTGGCACGTTTACACGCCGCTGAAGCCGGAGGGCGGTCTGCCGCCCGTCTTCGTCAATCGCGGCTGGGTCCCAGATACGCTCAAGGACCCTTCGAAGCGGGCCGAGGGTCAGCTTCAGGGTCCGGTGACGATCACGGGCCTCGTCCGCCTGCCCGAGCACAAGGGCTGGTTCACGCCCGACAACAATTACGCCACGAACCAATGGTTCTGGCGCGACGTTGATGCCATGCGATGGGGCGCTGAGGGCCGACCCTCGCCACTTCTGTTCTCGGTCGAAAACCAGCAGGCCTACGCGCCGTTCTCGATCGATACCGACCCCCTGCCGGAAAACCCCGGCGGCTGGCCGAAGGGCGGGACGACGATGGTCGTTATCCCCAATTCACATTTGCAATATGTGGTGACGTGGTACGGCCTCGCCTTGACGCTGCTCTGCATCTTCGCGGTCTATGCCCGCCAGCGGCTGAAAGAGCTGGAAAACGGTCCCCGACAATCTTAATGACCGGGAATCCGGGTGCCGGGCCGGCTCACGCCTTGTTCCGCACCATTGAGACCACTACCTTGGCACGGCTCCTCAACACGTCGACTGTGAGATCGCATCATTGAAATACATTTCTACTCGGGGCGGGGCGGAAGCGCTCGGGTTCGAAGATGTCCTGCTTGCCGGATTGGCGCGCGACGGCGGTCTGTACGTCCCCGAAGTCTGGCCGACGCTGACGCCTGACACGATCGCGTCGTTTCGCGACAAGCCGTTCGTCGAAATCGCTGTCGAGGTCATCCATCCTTTTACCGGCGACGAGATCTCGCGCGATGAACTGCGCCGCATGGCGTCGGAAGCCTACGCGACCTTCGATACGTCCGAGGTGACGCCGCTCGTCGAAATCAAACCCGGCCTGACCATCCTCGAATTGTTCCACGGCCCGACGCTCGCCTTCAAAGACGTTGCGATGCAACTCCTGGCGCGGCTGATGGATCACGTGCTCGAGAAGCGCGGCGCTCGCGCCACCATCGTCGGCGCGACGTCGGGCGATACCGGCGGCGCGGCCATCGAAGCCTTCCGCTCGTCGAAGCGCGTCGACGTCGTGATCCTGTTTCCCAAAGGCCGCGTGTCCGACGTTCAACGCCGCATGATGACGACGCCGACGGAACCGAACGTCCATGCCGTCGCGATCGAAGGCACGTTCGACGACTGTCAGGCGCTCGTCAAAGCGATGTTCAACGATCACGCGTTTCGGGATCGCGTCGAGCTGTCCGGCGTCAATTCGATCAACTGGGCCCGCATCGTCGCGCAGGTCACTTACTATTTCTGGGCGGCGTCGCGCATCGGAACCACCGAGCCGTTATCGTTTTCCGTACCGACCGGAAACTTCGGCGACATTTTTGCGAGCTACGTCGCAAAGCGCCTGGGTCTCCCGATCGACAAGCTCATCATCGCCTCGAACGAAAACGATATCCTGCCGCGCGCCGTCGCGACGGGCGTCTATGCGATGAAGGACGTCATCGCCACGTCGTCGCCCTCGATGGACATTCAGATCTCGTCGAATTTCGAGCGCTATCTGTTCGAGGCGTCGGATCGTGACGCCGATTTTGTCCGCAGCTCGATGACATCGCTGATCGCCACCGGGAGTTTCGAGCTTGGCCGCACAGGCTCGCGCTTGAAGCAGGATTTCGCCGCTGTCTCGGCATCGGAAGCCGACGTCGCGGATGCGATCCGCCGCACGAAAACCGCATATGGCTATGTTCTCGATCCGCACACGGCGTGCGCGTTCGTAGCCGCCGAGCGTGTCGCTCCGGCGGGGAACACCGTCATTCTCTCGACGGCGCACCCTGCGAAGTTTCCGGACGCAATCGAAGCCATTACCGGTGCGCGCCCGGCTTTGCCCGCGCATCAAGCGCATCTCATGACCGATGCAGAGAAATTCGATACGCTGCCGAACAGTCTCTCGTCGGTGCAGAAGTTCGTCTTGAAGCATTGCCGCGTGGCGGCCGGAACCCCTCAATGACCACCGAGCTGACGACACTTTCGAACGGCGTCCGCGTCGCGACCCACCGGATGCCCAATCTTGAAACGGTGTCGCTCGGCGTCTGGGTGGCGGTCGGCTCGCGTCACGAGCGTGACGACCAGCACGGCCTCTCGCATTTTCTCGAGCACATGGCGTTCAAGGGGACGAAGTCGCGGTCCGCCCGCATGATCGCCGAGACGATCGAAAGCGTCGGCGGAGATCTCAACGCGGCGACGGGCCTTGATACGACCGCGTACTATGCGCGCGTATTGAAGGGTGACGAAGGCGTCGCACTCGAACTGATCGCCGACATCCTGCTCAACTCGAAGTTCGCGCCCGAAGACCTCGACCGCGAGCGCGTCGTCATCCAGCAGGAAATCGCCTCCACCGACGACAGCCCCGACGATATTATCTTCGACCTGATGCAAAGCGTGGCATTCCCCGAGCAGGCGATCGGTCGCCCGATCCTCGGAACGAAGGCCAGCGTCGGCAGATTTCGCGCCGCTGACTTGAGCGGCTATCTCGACGAGCATTATCTCCCTGAAGCGATTGTGGTTTCTGCCGCAGGTGCTGTCCACCACGACGAGATCGTCCGCCACGTTGAAGCCCTATTCGGGGGGCTCACTCAACGCCGTCGTGGAACCGAATCGCTAGCGCGCTATCGGGGCGGATCGACAGCCTCGGCCAAGCCGTTCGAACAGAGCCACGTTCTGATCGGCCTGCCGTCGCCGTCGTGCCTGGAACCTGCATTCTACACCGCTCAGGTCTTTTCCGGTCTGCTCGGTGGCGGGATGTCCTCTCGTCTGTTTCAGGAAGTCCGCGAAGATCGAGGCCTCTGCTATTCGATCTATTCGACGGTTTGGGGAGTTAAAGACACCGGAATGCTGGCCGTTCACGCAGCAACGGGACCTGAGATGGTTGACGAACTCGCGGCCGTTGTGGCTGGCGAGTTTGCATCGCTTGCGGATGCTGGCCCGACCGATGCCGAGTTGCTGCGTGCCAAGGCGCAGTTGAAGGCAGGCCTGCTGATGGCGCTCGAAAGCTCTTCGGTCAACGCGGAACAGATGGCGCGGCAACTTCTGGCGCAGGATCGCTTCGTCGCGATGTCGGAGTTGATCGACGAAGTCGAGGCCGTCGACCGGGATCGTATCAGGGATTTCGCCGGCAGCCTGCGAAGCGAGTCCGCTTCGGTCGCGGTGATCGGCTCGGGCAGGAAGTCCGCGGCCCAGGCCACCCGCGTTGCCGCGTTGTTCAATCCGGCCACCACCAGCGCTATGATCAGCCAGGGATCGAGGTGACGACGCCGTGGCTTTTCTCCGCACAACCCGTCCGGAAGAAGATTTCGAGGTCATTCGCGGCCGCGCGGTTCTGCTGCGACAGCCGGCGGCCGGTGACTATGCGGAATGGGCGGAACTGAGGGCGCGGAGCCGCAGCCATCTGACGCCCTGGGAGCCGACCTGGGCACACGACGATCTCTCCCACGGCATGTATCGCCGCCGCCTGCGCGCCTACGCCAAGGACGTGCGCGAGGATTCCTCGTATCCGTATTTCATTTTCGATACGTCGTCCGGCGCGCTCGTCGGCGGCATGACGCTGTCGAACGTGCGGCGCGGCTCGGCGCAGACGGCGTCTCTCGGCTACTGGATGGGCGTGACGTATGCGGGGCGCGGCTACATGCGCGAAGCCGTATCGACGCTGTTGCCCGTCGCATTCGGAACGCTTCGCCTGCACCGCATCGAAGCCGCGTCGATGCTGAACAACGCCGCCTCCATTCGCGTCCTCGAAGTATGCGGCTTTGAACGCGAAGGCATCGCCCGCTCATATTTGAAGATCAACGGGCGCTGGGAAGATCACATCCTTTACGCGCGCGTCGCGGGCGCGCCTCTGTCCGAGGTTCCACAGGGCGGAGGGACCTGATGCGCAAGGGGGGACGGGGGAACGAAAATTCGGGATTGTCACGGCTCGCGGTGCTGGCCGTCGCAATTCTTTGGATGCTCGGCCTCGCCGGGCACGCCGCCGCTCTGACTCCGATCCCGATTCAAGACGATCAAGACCGGGTTGAAATCACCAATCTCGGCGAAGCCTACGAAGGGCGCGGCGATAGCCTGCAAGTCGAAACCTCGGCTGGGCAGGATGGCGTGTCGGGCCGCATGACGGTTCGCGCCTCGGTGCCGGGCACCAGCCCCAACTGGATGGTGTTCGCGCTCACCAACAAGACCGACAAGTCACTCGAACGCCTGCTCGCAGCCGACCGCTATTCCATCGTCGGATCGGGAACGGTCTGGCCCGATCTCGACGCCCGGCGCATCGAAAGCGTCACGCCGTCTGTCGGCTTCGTGCCAGAGCGCATCAAGAGCGACAAGGCGGACGTGTTCCGCATCACGCTCGAGCCCGGCCAGACGATCACCTACGTTGCCGAGCTTGCGGGCGAGCACTTCTCGCGGCTCTATCTTTGGAAGCCGATCGACTACGAAATCAAAAGCCGCGACCGTCAGCTCTTCAACGGCGCCATGCTCGGCCTGACCGGCCTGCTCGCGATCTTCCTGACCGCGATTTTCGCGGCAAATCACAAGCTGATCTTCCCCGCAGCTGCCCTCGTCTCCTGGACGGTGCTGAGCTACCTGTGCGTCGACTTCGGTTTCTTCCACAAGCTGTTCAACCTGCGGCCCGAGGACAACGCCGTCTATCGCGCCGCCGGCGAAGCCGCGATGGCGTCGAGCTTCGTAATCTTCCTGTCGACGTTCCTGCGCCTCGGACTCTGGCACGGAATGGTGCGCATGATGATCGGCGTGTGGATGGTGGCGCAGCTGACGCTCATCGCCGTCGCCGTTATCGATCCGCGCTTGGCCGCAACCTTCGCGCGCCTGTCGTTCCTGATGATCGGCGGCGTCGGCGGATTGTTCACGCTCTTCTTGGCGTTCAAAGGCCAGGACCGCGCACTATCGCTGGTACCGACATGGCTTCTGCTTCTTGTCTGGATCTTCGCGACCGGAATGACGCTCAGCGGACGCATGTCGGGCGACGTCGTCGTCTCGAGCCTGATCGCGGGCCTCGTGCTGGTCGTGATCCTGATGGGCTTCACCGTCACGCAGTACGCCTTCCGGTCCTCCGATGCGGCCTACGCAGGCGCGCCGACCGAACTTCAGGGCCGCTCTCTCGCGCTGGCCGCGTCCGGCTCGACGGTCTGGGAATGGAATATCCGCCGCGATGAGATCAAGGTCAGCCCCGAAGTCGAAATCGCGCTGTCGCTGATGCCCGGCGAACTCTCGACCAAGGTCGAGGATTTTCTGCGCCACGTCCACCCGACCGACAAAGAGCGCTTCCGCGTCATGATGATGTCGGCGCAGGAACGCTCAGGCGTCCGCATCAGAACCGACTTCCGCCTCCGTCATTCCGACAACAGCTGGCGCTGGTTTGAACTTGAGGCCGCGAGCGTCCCGAATTCCGACGGACGCACGCTTCGCTGTGTCGGCCTGCTGCGCGACGTGTCCGACATGAAGCGCGCCCACGAGCGGCTGCTCCACGACGCGGTCAATTGCAGCCTGACCGGCCTTCCCAATCGCGAACTGTTTCTCGATCGCCTGAAGGGTGTCGTCAGCCGCGCAAAGACCGATGGCGGCGTTCGCCCGGCCGTGATCTTCATCGACCTCGACAAGTTCAAGAGCATCAATTCTTCGTTCGGTCTCGTGCGCGGCGACAGCTTGCTTCTGACCGTCGCGCGCCGCCTGCAGCGCCACCTCGGACCGCACGACACCGTCGCGCGCGTCGGCGGCGATCAGTTCGCGATGCTGTTCGTCGGCGAACGGGAAGCGCGTAATCTTCCCGCGCTTGCGGAACGCGTCCGCCGCTCGCTGCGCGCGCCGATCCCGCTCGCCAATCAGGAAGTCATCCTCACGGGCTCCATCGGCGTCGCCGCATGGGACGAAAATCAATCTGCCGATGGCGATCTGCTGAAGGATGCCGAGCTTGCGATGTATCGCGCCAAGCGCGCCGGCGCCGATCGCATCGAAGTCTTCGACGCCTCCATGCGCCGCGACCGCGACTCGAACATCGGCGCCGAACTCGCCAAGGCAATCGAGAAGGGTCAGCTGAAGGTCGTCTATCAGCCGATTGTTTACCTGCCGACGAAAGAGCTTGCGGGCTTCGAAGCTTTCGCGCGCTGGGAGCATCCGAAACTCGGCCTCGTCAATCCGGCGTCGGTCATCGACGAGGCCAACGAGCCGGACGCGATGGTCAAGGTCAGCGCCTACCTGCTGCTGCGAGCCGCGAAAGACGCCTCGCGCTGGTTGGCCGAACTGCCGCGTCCTGAACGGCCGTTGTTCGTCACCGTCAACATTTCTAGCCCGCACATCTTCAAGCCGGAATCGATCCAGGAGATCCGCCACATCCTCGGCCGCAACATCGTCCCGCCGGGGACGTTGCGTCTGGAGATCGCCGAAAATCTCATGATGGGCAATCCGGAGCAGGCCATCGAAGTGCTGAAGGTGCTTCGCGGCTCAGGCGCGGAACTCTCGTTGGATGAATTCGGCACCGGCTATTCATCGCTCGCCTATTTGAACCGCTTCCCGTTCGACACGATCAAGGTCTGTCGCGGATTGGTGCGCGGCAGTGGCACCGCGAACGGCGCCGCGATCATGCGATCGATGGTGGCGCTGGCGCACGAGCTTTCGAAAACCGTCGTCGCCGAAGGCGTCGAACGTGCGGACGAAGCGACGTTCCTGCGCTCGATCGGTTGCGAATACGCGCAGGGGTATCACTTCGGCGAACCCATTCCGGAGCGCGCAGTCGCGCAGCTCTTGAAGATGGTGCGCCGCTCCGAACGCAAGATGCAGCCGCGCGGCTTCTTCCGCCCGAAATTCAAGAACGCGGCGAAAAAGGTCGTCGCACAAGCGGCGCGACCGGCGGCTGCGATTGCGAAATCCGTCGCCAACGGCGAGGCGAAGACGACCACCGCGCCGCCTCAGGGTGCGGCCAAGGCTGCGGCGCTTCCGGCAGGATCGGTTGTGCGTCACCGGCACAAACCCGACCCCAAGGCCGTGGCGAACGGCGCAAGTCCGAACCCCGTCGCAAACGCCGGCGCACCCGGCACGCCGGGCATGCCGTCGAAGAAACCGGCCGATGCGCTCCGTGTGGCAGTTGCCGCTTCCGGGCCGGCATTGCCGCCAGCCGCAGCGCCCTCGTTGCCGCCGGAACTCCTGCAAACCATGGAACGCAGATCGGTGCCGCCGCAAAACCCGCGCGCCCCGGCAAACGGGCACGCCGCGCCCGGCGCTCCGCCGTTCCGTCCGGCCGCCGAACCGGCTCCGGCGGCACCACCACGACAGGCGATCCTGGCGCCGTTGTCGGAAGCATTGGCGCGCGCAGCGGCGTCTGATCCGACGACTGGACGACCAGCGCCGCAACGTCCACCCGCGAACGGGATGCCACCCGCGAGCCCGGGTGAGCCGCAGCCTCGGCGCGCTGAAGCGCCGTTGCCACCTCCACCTCCAGTCAACGTAACGCCGTCGCAGCCGGACTTCTCGACGCTGCCGCCGTCGATCGCGGCAAGTCTCGCGCGGCTCGCAGGCAATGCGCCGGCCTCAGGCGAACCGGAGAACGGCGCGCCGAGAACCGAACAGAAGATCGCGTCGAAGGGATAGAAGACGGCGTCGAAGAAATGCGCCGAAGAGCCGTGCTCAGGCGTGTCCCGCGTCACTGACGAGATGCGAGAGATCGATCCCGATTTTCGCGAGCGCGCGCGAATATTTGTTGTCGAGATCATCGTCGAAAATCAGATCGGGATCAGCCGGGCAGTGTAGCCAGCCGTTGGCCTGGATCTCGTTTTCGAGCTGGCCGGGCGACCAACCCGCGTAACCGAGCGCAAGAAGGGCGCGCGCCGGACCATGCCCCTGCGCAATCGCTTTCAGAATATCGATCGTTGCCGTGAGGCAGACATCGTTCTCGATCGCCAGCGTCGAATCTTCCGAAAAATAATCCGAGCTGTGCAGCACAAATCCGCGTCCGGTCTCGACCGGTCCGCCGACCTGAATGGAAAGCGACAAGACCTCGCTCGTGATCTCGTCATCCGGGCTGCGCGGAGAGATGCCGAGCTTCTCGAGCAGATCGGGAGCGGTGATATGATTGGCGCGCTGGTTGATCACCAGACCCATCGCGCCTTCGGACGAATGCGCACACATGTAAATGACCGAGCGCTGGAACCGGCGGTCAGACATCGCCGGCATGGCAATGAGGAGTTGCCCCTCGAGCTTGATGTCGGAGCCTTCTGTGAGGCCCCTCTGGCGCACGGACTTCATGACAGCCAGACTAATCCGGAAGCATGGCGACGTGAAGATGGTTGAAACGCAATAAAATGACTACCTATGTTACGGCGCAGGCTTTTGAGCCGTATAGTGAAAAGGACAAGGGGCCGATGTTCAGGCCGCTTGCCGCAAGAGGTGACGCTTGTGAGCGGAAATATGCGACTGACGATCGGTTTGGCGTTCGCGTGTCTGTCGTTGAATGCGGCGACGGCGCTCAGCGAACCCGGCGCACCCGTGTCGTCGGATTGGGTTAAGGGGTTCGATAATCAGGCGCGCCTCGTCGCCGGACAGGCCGTTCGTGACGGCAAGACGGCGCTCTATGCCGGCGTTGAAGTTGCAATGCCGGAAGGCTGGAAAACCTATTGGCGCGCGCCCGGCGACGCCGGCGGCGTCCCGCCCGACTTCGATTGGAACGCATCCGAGAACCTGCAGTCGGCGGATGTGCTCTACCCCGCGCCTCACAGGCTCAGCGACAAGGCGGGCGACACCGTCGGCTACAAGGGCGGCGTCATCTTCCCCGTTCGCGTCGTCCCGAAGGATGCCACGAAGCCGGTCGTCCTTCGCGGCAAGGTCGAATATGGCCTATGCAAGGATATCTGCATTCCCGCGCAAGCCGATTTGAAAGTCGTCATTCCTCCGAACGTCGGCGCGTCGGCGGAACTGACCGACACATTGGCGCGCGTTCCTCAGACGAGCCCGCGCTCGGGCGTCGACCCGAAGCTCGACACATGGCACTTCGACCCATTGGCGCAGAAGCCAAAGCTGGTTTTAAATGTCGAGACGTCGGTTCCCGATAAGGCCGATGCCTTCGTCGTCGCCCCGGGCGGCATTTACGTCCCCCTGCCCAAGCGCGTGGCGAACGCGTCCGGCAAAGCCGTCTTCGAGGTCGATCTTTCGGTCGATGTCGACCTCAAGGAACTCAAGGGCAAGGCGCTCACGGTCACGATGGTCGACGGCAAGGGCCAGTCCGAAACGACGATCACGTTGAAATAACCGAACGTCCCGCGAACGCATCGCGATAATCAAAACAAGAGGAACGCACGATGATCAATGTTGGCGACAAGCTGCCTGACGCAAAGTTTACGGTGATGGGGTCCGATGGGCCGAAGCCGAAGACGGTCGCCGAAGTCTTTGCGGGAAAGAAAGTTGCGCTGTTCGCGGTGCCGGGCGCGTATACGCCGACCTGCTCGAATGATCACATGCCGGGCTTCGTCAATCGCGTCGATGAACTGAAAGCCAAGGGCATCGATGCGATCGCCTGCACCGCCGTCAACGATGTCTTCGTGCTGACCAACTGGGCGAAAGATACGGGCGCCGCAGGCAAGATCGAAATGCTGGCGGACGGCTCCGGCGATTTCGCCAAGGCCATCGGCCTCGATATCGATCTGGCCGGTTTCGGCCTCGGACTGCGCTCGAAGCGCTATGCCATGCTGGTCGACGACGGCGTCGTCAAAGTCTTGAACGTCGAGGACAGTCCGCCGGTCGCCGAAAAATCGAGCGCGGCGAACCTGTGCTCGATGATCGATCGCTCGCTCTAGATCTTCGTGGAGGCGTCAGGCCGAGGCGCCAGCTTGAATGGAGCCATGGCCTGACGCGCCAACTCGTCGGCGCGTTCGTTCTCCGGATGTCCGGCATGGCCTTTCAACCAGTGCCACTCGACGTCGTGCTTGTTGCGTAGCGCGTCGAGCGCTTGCCAGAGTTCTACGTTCTTGACGGGTTTCTTGTCCGCCGTCCGCCAGCCGTTCTTTTTCCAGCCGTGAACCCAGCCCGTGATGCCGTTCTTGACGTAGGCGCTGTCGGTATAGAGCGCGACCTCGCTTCGCTTCTTCAAGGCTTCGAGCGCTGAGATCGCTGCCAGCAGCTCCATGCGGTTGTTGGTCGTCAGAACCTCGCCGCCACTGATTTCCTTGCGATGCTTTCCTGAAATCAGCACGGCGCCCCAGCCGCCGGGGCCTGGATTCCCCGAGCACGCGCCGTCGCTATAAATCAGAATCTTGGGCGCCTCAGCGGTCATCGGGCAAGCTCGAAGCCATAATCCTCGATAGAACGGACGGTCTGGTGAAAGCGCAGCCTGCGCACATAATCGATCGGGTCCTTGCGGGCGACGAGCGCATCCTTCGGCGTATTCAACCAGTCGTAACTACGGGTCAGCAGGAACCGCATCGCAGCCCCCCGGGCGAGAGTTGGAAACGCCTTTCGCTCGGCGTCCGTCAACGGCCTGACGCTGTTGTAGCCTTCGAGCAGCGCCCGGCCCTTGCCGGCGTTGAACTCGCAATCCGGCTCGAAGCACCACGCATTGATCGACACGGCAATGTCGTAGGCGAGCGCGTCATCGCAGGCGAAATAGAAGTCGATCAGCCCTGAAAGCTTATCGTCGATGAAGAAGACGTTGTCGGGAAACAGGTCGGCGTGGATCACGCCTTGCGGCAGATCGGCAGGCCAGGATTTTTCAAGGAACGAGAGTTCGTCCGCAATGAGCGTTTTGAGCTCTGGCAGAATTTCCGCAGCGCGCGGCGAGAACCTCTCGAACAGCGGCCGCCATCCTGAAAGTCCGAGCGCGTTAGCGCGATGCAACGCGAAGCCTGCGCCCGCGATGTGCATGCGCGCAAGCGCTTTCCCAAGCTCCAGGCAGTGCTCGGCTTTCGGATGCGTCGGCCACATGCCTTCGAGGAACGTCACGAGCGCGGCGTGCCGGCCGGCAAGCTCGTTCAGAACGCGGCCCTCTGAGTCGCGCACCGGTAGCGGACACGTCACGCCCCGCGCGGAGAGATGCTCCATCAGCCCAAGAAAGAACGGCAGATCCTTCGGGTCGACACGCTTTTCGTAAAGCGTGAGGATGAACGCGCCCTTCGTCGTATGCACGAGATAGTTGGTGTTCTCGACGCCCTCGGCAATGCCCTTGCACGAAAGCAGGCTGCCCAGGTTATAGGAACGTATGAAGCGCGCGAGCTCGTCGTCGCTGATTTCGGTATAGACCGCCATATCTGTCCTTGACGCCGGATGGAGGTCTAGTGCTGCTCGGCCGGGGCGCGTGGCGCCCTGACTTCCCGTGGCACGTTGAAGACGACGCGCTCTTCGAGCGTCGTGACGATTTCGATATCGAGGTCGTAGCGTTCGCGAATGGCTTCGATGACCTCTTCGACGATCACCTCTGGCGCCGACGCGCCGGCCGTGATGCCGATCGTGTGCGCGTGCTCAAGATCGCCCCACGGAATATCCTTGGCGCGCTCGACCAGATACGAAAACTTGCAACCGGACTTTGCGGCGACTTCGACCAGCCGCAGCGAATTCGAGCTTTTCGGCCCGCCGATGACCAGGAGCCCGTCGATTTTCGGCGCGATCACCTTGACTGCGTTCTGCCGGTTGGTCGTCGCGTAGCAGATGTCTTCCTTCACCGGCCCGCCGATCTCGGGAAAGCGCTCCTTGAGCACCGCGACAATCTCCGCCGTGTCGTCGAGCGACAGCGTTGTCTGCGTGACATAGGCCAGTTTCGATGCATCGCGCGGCGTAAAGGTCCGCGCGTCTTCCACTGATTCGACGAGATGGATGGCTCCCGCAGGCAGCTGCCCCAGCGTCCCGACCACTTCCGGATGGCCGTTATGACCAACAAGGATGATTTCGCGACCCTGCTCGTGGTGCCGTGCCGCCTCCATGTGAACCTTCGATACCAGTGGACAAGTCGCGTCGACGACGAACATGTTCCGGTTTTTCGCCTTTTCCGGGATAGCCTTGGCCACTCCGTGTGCCGAAAAAATCACGGGTTGAGTCGTATCCGGGATCTCATCCAGCTCCTTCACAAAAACGGCGCCTTTAGCTCTCAGTGAATCAACAACATAGCGGTTGTGTACGATTTCGTGTCGGACGTAGACGGGGGCTCCGAATTTCGTCAAAGCCTGTTCCACGATCTGGATGGCGCGATCAACGCCGGCACAGAAGCCGCGGGGCGCAGCGAGCAGGATTTTGAGTGGTGGCTTCGGCACGATCACTTCAATTGGTTAAGGCCGGACATGAAAGAACGATGGTCTTTATACTCATCCGCCGCATCTGAAAATGCTGTTGGATGCAGGCTTGGCCGGATGGTACGGTCCTTTTTTGACAATACAAGGGGCCGCGCTTCGGAACCTCAGGGGGTATTGTTGCAGAACTCAAGTCCGCAGCATCTTTGGGACAGGGATGCGGGGTTAGCACGCAGCCGGATGACGCCCGTTTCCGTGGCGGCCCTGGTTGTGACCGGATTTTCGGCGCTCGCGCTCGGCGGCTGCGGAATGTCGTCGCTGACGTCGGGCCTCGGCGGCGGAATGTTCGGCGGCGGCTCGTCGGGTTCGCAGGTCTCGACCGTTTCCGAAGACCAGCTGCTCGATGCGGCCAAGTCATCGGACTCGAGCGCCACCGGCAGCACGAACATCGGCGAAATCGAAGCTGGCTGTCCGCGTCTCCGGATCGCGCCGCGCGACAACTACATCACCTTCTATGAGCAGGGCCACGTCGGCGACGCCATGTCGGTGACGCAGCGAGGCGAGATCACGAAGACGGCGCGCGAATGCCAGGTCGAGCCCGGCCGCGTCGTCGTCAAATACGGCTTTTCCGGCCGCGTGCTGCTTGGACCGAAGGGCCAGGCCGGTGCTTTGACCTTGCCCGTCGCGGTCATCGTCAACAATTCGAAGCGTGACCGGGTCGCGGCCGATACGATGAAGATCGACGTCAACATCGGTGCCGATAAGCCGATCAGCTATTTCTCAGCCGTGCACACGATCAGCTTCGCCATCCCCGAGGGATCGCGGCCGGGCGAATTCGAACTCGTCATTGGCTTCGACAGCCGTGCATCGGGCTCTGGCTGAGATCGGCGGCCCAGCCAAGCCATCGGACAAATAAAAAAGCCAGGCATAATGCCTGGCTTTTGTTTTTCTGTTGGATTGAGCGGCGCCGTTTAGTTCAGGTTGCCGCGAAGATCGCTGATCGACTGAGTAATCAGCGAATCGCCAACCGAACCGCTAGCGCGCGTCTTCAAAAGCTCATGCGCTGCGGAAATCGCCGTATCGACTGCGGTTGCGCGGACTTCGCTCAGAGCCTGCGTCTCCGCACGTGCGATCTTTTCTTCGGCAATCTTCGACCGCCGTTCGAGGCTTTCGGCAAGCGACTTGCGGGCATCGACGGCCAAAGCCTCGGCCTCGCGTTTCGCCTGATCGATGATCGAGCGCGCTTCGTTTTCCGCCTCGCGTGCCTTCCGCTGATAGTCGGCGAGAAGGGCCTGAGCGTCTTCGCGAAGCTTGCGAGCTTCGTCGAGTTCCTTGCGGATTGCGTCCGCACGGTCGTCGAGCATTTTGCCGATCAGCGCGGGCACGCGATAGTAGAGCACCAGCGCAATGAACGTCAGGAAGGCAAGCAGAACCCAGAAAAGTGGATTGTTCGGATCTAACATTGCTTATCCTTACTCGGCCGGTGCCGGCTGGAGCACTTTCTTCACGTCCTCGGGCGAGACGTCGTGCCCGATGAGCTTGGAAACCACCGCCCGCGCCGTCTCCGTCGCAACTTCGCCGATCGCCGACACGGCCTTCGACTTCGTCGTCGAAATACGCGCTTCGGCGTCCTGAAGCTTCACGGCGATCTGAGCATCGACCCGGTGCCGCTCAGCCTCGGTTTCCGCCGCGAGCTTCTCGCGGGTTTCCTTGGCAATGCCCGAGGCGTTGGAACGAGCATCCGCTAACGCCTTTTCGTAGTTGGCGAGAGCAGCGTCAGTTTCGTCCTTCAGGCGTGCAGCGGACTCGAGATCGCGCTTGATGCGGTCGCGGCGTTCTTCCAGAACGTCTCCGACGCGCGGCAGCGCGATCCTGCTCATGACGAACAGCAGGGCGACAAATGTCAGAACCAGCCAAAAGAGCTGACCCGTGAAGTGCTCGGGGTTGAGCTGCGGTAACCCGCCCCCTTCGTGCTTCGCGGCTCCCTCGGCCGCCTCGGCGGCGGCCGCAAAAAGCATGGTGGTGCCGGCAAACATCGTTAGCCTCCGGTTTGAGTGTGCCGTACCCAGTCTCAACCGTAGAGAATGATGAGTGCGATCAGCAGGCCGAACAGACCCGTTGCTTCGGCGAGAGCGAAGCCGATCAGAAGGTTCGTGAACTGTCCCGGAGCAGCCGACGGGTTACGCATAGCGCCCGACAGGTAGTTGCCGAAGATGTTGCCGATGCCGACACCAGCGCCGATCAAAGCGCTGCACGCGAGGCCCGCGCCGATCATCTTCGCTGCTTGAAGATCCATTTCAAAGTCTCCCTTTGCTGTAACTCTTGAGTTTGAAAGTCCGCACCGGATCAGGACGATCCGGTTAGTGATGCATGTTGATGGCGTCGTTCAGATAGATGCAGGTCAGAACGGTGAAGATCAGAGCCTGCAGGAACGCGACCAGAAGCTCGAGGCCCGTGAAAGCCACCATGAAGCCGGCCGGAGCGATCTTGCCCCACCACGGCAGCATGACCGCGAAGCCTGCGAACACTTCGAGCATGGTGTGGCCGGCCATCATGTTTGCGAACAGACGCACCGAGTGGCTGATGGGGCGGATGAAATACGAGATGAGCTCGATCGGCACGATCACGACCAGCAGCCAGAGCGGCACGCCGTGCGGGACGAAAAGCCGGAGATAGCCCGCGCCATGCTTCCAGAAACCGATGATCGTCGCCGTGATCCACACCATAGCGGCCAGCGCGAACGTGACGATGATGTGGCTGGTGACGGCGAAGGAGCCGGGCAACAGGCTCATGAAATTGAGGAAGAGAATGAAGATGAAAATCGAGAAAATCCAAGGGAAGTACTTCATTCCCTCTTCGCCGAGGCTCTCTTTGACGATGCCGGCGACGTATTCATATGTGATTTCTGCGAGCGACTGCACGCGAGACGGGATCAGCGAGCGCGAGCGCATCGCAAAGACCATGAATGCCGTGACCAAGAACAGCGCGATGATCATCATCAGCGACGAGTTCGTGAACGAGACATCGTGTCCGAACACATTGAGCGAGATGATCCGGTGGATCTCGAACTGCTCCATCGGACCGTGATGGGCAACTTCTCCAGCAACTTCGGCAGCCAAGTTCCTACCCCCTGCGTCTCATTCGTCGTCGTCTTTTACCGAAGGCGCTGCTCTTTGCAGCGGCTCATTTTTTGCCTGCGCCTGTTGGGCGGCGCGGACAACATTCAGAAGACCTGCAGCGAAGCCCATGATGACCAGAACGATCATCAACCAGGGCGCCGTGCCAAGATGCTGGTCGAGCGCCCAGCCGAGCGCGCCGCCGACAACAACACCGACGACCAACTCGGCGGCAAATTTGAAAGCAGCCCCGAAATCACCGGACTGGCTTCCGTTTTTGACCGACCGTTCGGCCTTCGCCCGCTGCGTTTTCAGCGCGTCGAGCTTGTGACCAAGTTCTTCGGACCGTTTGCGGATTGCTTCACGGTCTTCCGGGCTAATTTCGCCGTTGCCCGGAGACTGACCCTTGCCATCGCCTGACATGGTTCAAACCATCCAGAAATTGCGGAAAATCGGCCGCTACGGGAGATCGACGGCGCGGACCATAGATAGGGGGTATATGGGTGTCAAGAAAATGGGAATGCGCGATCGCCCCGGCAGGTACGGCGAAACGGCGCACTATCGGCTTATTCGCCTGAAAGTAGCAGGTCCGGCGTGCACTGAACACGCATAACATGCTTCGCGTGTTCATTAGATAAAATCTAAACGTCAGGCGGTTTGTGACTAGGGCCGCGGGGTCGTCTGGGAGCCGGTCGCAGGCTCGCTTGTGGACGGCTGTGGGCCGCTCGACGCATCCATCGGTTTCGAGGTCTTATTGAAGAAAACGATCACGAACCCAGCAAATATTGCGACGATCAATGCGGTCGAAATCAGCAGAACCCGAAAATTCATCTTCTTTCGGTTGCCCTGCCGCGCGTCAGTTGGTTCGATAACCTCGCCTTTCGTCGGCGAATATTTCGGCCTTTCCACGGGCGACCTCCATTCCTCTGAGTTTGGAGAACGCCGGCCGGGAATAGCGGTTCCGCCTTGCCGATGCGCAGCCGCCGGGATTAACCCGCTTCCCGGAAGCTCTGTGCGGTCTGAAGGTCGACGGAGACGAGCTGCGACACGCCCTTTTCAGCCATCGTGACGCCGAACAGCCGGTTCATGCGCGCCATCGTCATCGGGTGATGCGTGATTGCGAGGAACCGCGTGGCTGTCTCGCTCGCCATCTGCTCCATCAGGCGGCAGAAGCGATCGACGTTGGCATCGTCGAGCGGCGCATCGACCTCGTCCAGGACGCAGATCGGCGACGGGTTGGTGAGGAACACCGCGAAGATGAGCGATAGCGCCGTCAGCGTCTGCTCGCCGCCCGAAAGCAATGACAGCGTCGCAGGCTTCTTTCCTGGCGGCTTGGCGATGATCTCGAGGCCGCCCTCCAACGGGTCTTCCGGACTCTCGATCATCTCGAGCCGCGCTTCGCCGCCACCGAACAGATGCGTGAACAGCCGCTCGAAGTGCGCATTGACGGTCGCGAAGGCTTCGTCGAGCCGCGCCTTGCCTTCCTTGTTCAACTGCTGGATGGCGCCACGCAGCTTTTGAATTCCCTGCTCGAGATCGTTCTTCTCCGCGCCAAGACCTTCGAGCTGTTTCGAGACCTCCGCGAGGTCATCATCCGCTTGCAGATTGACGCCGCCGAGCCGTTCGCGATCGGCCTTCAGCCGCGTCAGCTGTTTTTCGACTTCGGCAAGCGGCGGAATGGTCGAAAATTCGGAAACCGCAGCAATTGCGAGGCAATCCTCGGGTGCAACTTCGAACGTCTCGCGAATGTGCCGGGCCGCCTCCTGCCGACGCAGACGCCCATTTTCGAGCCGTGTTTCAATTCGGGCATTGGCTTCGCGTGCGCTTGAGACTTCCGTCTGCGCCGCTCGCAAACCTTCTGTCGCCGCTCGCAACGAGGCTTCGACCGTAGCCAGCGCGTCGGCCGCGGATTTGCGATCTTCGTCAGCGCGCGAAAGCGCCGACAGCAGCGTCTCGCGCTGAGCCGCGATGCGCGCGGGCAGATCGGCGTTGGCTTCGATCTCACCCCGCGTTTCGGTGAGCCGTGCTTCCAGCGCCTGCACCTGCTGTTCGGCGCTCTCGTGCCGGCCTTTCCAGCGGGCGATGTCGGCGTTGGCGTGACGAATGCGTTCCGCTCGGATTTGACGATCCCGCTCGATGCTTCCGACACGCACGCGCGCTTCGGCGACCTCGCGCCGCGCCTGCTCGGCTTCGGTCTGCGCCGTCTTGAGCAGCGGTTCGAGATCTTCGCCAGCGCTCATCGTGACGATGTGCGCCTCGATCTCGACGTGCCGCGCCTGCGCGTTCGTCAGGTCTTCGTCCGCGCGCGCCCGTTGCGCGGTGACAGCCGCAAGCCGCGTCTCGCTTTCGCGCTGAAGCTTTTCGAGCGACGTTAATTTCTGCCGGATTTGTGCGAGCTCGTTTTGCTTGTCGCGCCATAACTGCCGCAAGCGCCGCTCGTCCGCTTCAGCTTTTTGCGCGGCATCAGCCGCCGCGCGCTCGGCTTCGATCGTATCCTTGGCCTCGTTCAGCACGGCCTGAGCCTTGCGATCGAGTTCGAGCAGGCGGTTCTTGTGCGCGAGCCGCTGCGCCGCAGGCGTCACGCCACCCGCAGCCGCGACGAAGCCATCCCAACGCCAGAGATCGCCTTCGAGCGAAACGAGACGCTGGCCAGGCTTCAAGTGCGGCTGCAGCAGCGGCCCGGCGGACCTGTGCACCACGCCGATCTGACGTAGGCGGCGCGTCAGCTCCTGCGGCGCCTGGACATGCATCACCATCGGCTCGGCTTCGGCAGGCAGGGCGTGCTCTTCGGCAGGAACGTCGAGGTGCCGCCAGTGGACGCTGGCTTCCGTCGCCAGAGGCGCTTCGAGATCGTCTCCGAGCGCCGCACCGAGCGCGGTCTCATATCCGGGCGAAACGCGGATCTGATCGACGGCGGGCGGATACGCGCCTTCGTCGGCAACGGCCAGAAGCTTGGCGATCGTCTCGCGCTCCGTCGAGAACGCGTTCGCCGCGAGACGGACCCGCTGGGCTTCATCGCGTCGCGACCTGGCCTCGGCCTGCGTCGTCTTCACGGCCTCTTCCGCGGCGACCGTCTGCGCCTCGATGTCGGTGATTTCCTGCGACAGCGCATGACCGCGTTCGGAAACCTCATCGAGCTGCTGACGATCCGGCGCGTTGGCTGTGATGTCGGCGATCTGCGTATCGAACGACGCGACCTGCCGCGTGATTTTCGTGACGAGATCCTTGCGCTCTTGCAGCGCTTCCTCGAGGCTTCTGAGACGCGCTCTCGCTTCCGCCGCACGATGCGTGATGTCGGCGAAATGCGCGTCCGTTTCGACGCGCCGCGCCTCCGCCTTTTCGAGATTGCTCCGCTCGCTTGCTTCCTCGTCCACCGCCTTGGCGTCCGCTTCGGAAATGGCCGTCAGATCGGCATCGAGATGAACGAGCGTTTCCTTCGCTTCGCGGATGAACCCGGATTCGCGCGTAAGATCGGCTTCGAGCTGCTTCAAGCGCGCATCCAGTTCGCGCGCCCGGTCGGCCGCGCGCTGCGCCTCGCGCTCCAGATTTTCCTGCTCGATTTTGAATCGCGCCAGCGCCGCAGCTTTCTCCGCTTCGGCTTCTCGAAGCGGCGGCAAGCCTTCCGCCAGACGAAGTTCCTCGTTGAAGGATTTCGCTTCCGCTTCCGTCGCGGCTCCAAGACGCGCCATGGCGTGCGCGAGCTGCGCCTCGTCCTGGTCGACACTCGCCTGCGCATCCTGCCACGTCAGATGCCTCGCCAGCGCTTCCTGCTGGCGGATTTCGCCCGAAATCTCCTTATAGCGGCGGGCCTGACGTGCTTGCCGTTTCAAGGAATCCGATTGCGATTGCAGCTGCCCGACGACATCGCTCAGGCGTTCGATATTCGCCTCGGCCGCCCTGAGTCTCAGTTCCGCTTCATGCCGGCGCGTGTGCAGACCGGCGATGCCTGCCGCATCTTCAAGAATGCGCCGCCGATGCTCCGGCTTGGCGTTGACGAGTTCGCCGATCTGTCCTTGCCGCACGAGTGCAGGCGAGCGCGCGCCCGTCGCCGCGTCCTCGAACAGAACCTTGACGTCACGAGCGCGAACTTCGCGGCCGTTGATCCGGTAAGCGGACCCCGCCTCGCGCTCGATGCGGCGCGTGATTTCAATCGTATCGTTGTCGTTGAATTCGGCCGGAGCCCGTCGCGCGCTGTTGTCGAGGAACATCGTGACTTCGGCGCTCTGGCGCTCGGGGCGTCCTCCGGAGCCCGAAAAAATCACGTCGTCCATCGCCGCCGCGCGCATGGATTTATGCGACGACTCGCCCATCACCCAGCGAAGCGCTTCGAGCAGGTTCGACTTTCCGCATCCGTTCGGACCGACGACGCCGGTCAAGCCGGGCTCGATGACGAGCTCGGTCGGATCGACGAACGACTTGAATCCGAGAATTCGGAGACGCGTGATTTTCATTTCGTCGTGGTGTCCTCAATGCCGTCTCAGAGGGGCCAAGGACCGGTCGCGAGATCAGCGCTAAGGACTTGCCGCCGCCGTTGGCGTCCCACCGTGCTGCTCGGCTTGCTGGACGTAGTCGGCAATCTCCGCGATCGTCAGCTCTTTTTTGATGAGCTTGGTGCCGATGAAAAAGTTCGGCGTTCCAACGATGCCGAGCTTGCGCCCACGATCCTTTACCCACTTGAGGTTTTCGATCATGCCTTGATTCTGCAAGCACGCGTCAAACTGCGGGCGAGTCATCCCCACCTGTCGTGCCACGGCATAAATCGCGTCGAGCCGCACTTCCTGGGACACCCAAGAAGACTGCTGCTCCATGAATTTCCCGAAGAGATCTAGGTACTTATCGGGCGGCGCACACCTGAGTGCGATCGTCGCGTTCCCGGACGTTTTCCCGATGGGGAACTCGCGCAGGATGTACCGGACCTTCCCCGTGTCGATGAAGCGCCGCTTGAAATCCGGATAGACGGTCAGGTGGAAGTTCCGGCAATGCGGGCAGGTGAGCGACGCGTATTCGACCATCGTTACCGGCGCATTGGCGTTGCCCCAGCTCATTTCCGGAAGCGGGCTCGGCGCCATCACGTCCGCGATCGTCGGGTTCGCAATGACCTCGCGCCCCGTGCGTGCGGGTTCGTCGGCCGCGCCGAATGGCTTCGGAACGCCTTCCGGCTGCTCGGATGCGATCGACGGATAAGCAGCGCCTGCGTTTCCGTCGCTCGTTATGCTCGCCGTTTGCGGAAGCGTCGCGCCGCATCCGCCAACCGCTGCCGCCACGGCAATGGCGGTGCAAAAGGCCAGAACGCGGATCAGCGGCATGAGGAAGTCCCGAGGTTACTTCGCCGCCAGCAGCGGCTCGATCACCTTATCGAAAGCTTCGAGCGTTGGCGTTTCCGGAAGCTTCTTGCCGTTGATAAAGAATGTAGGTGTGGCATTGACGCCAAACGTATCGCTGGCGCGCGTGCGCTGGGCCGTGATCTGATCCAGAAGCTTCTGGTCGGTCAGGCACTTGTCGAAGCTTTCCTGCGTAAACCCGGCCTGCTTGGCGATGTCGAAAAGCTTCGGCACCGGATTTCCCTGCGTGAACGCCCACTCGGCCTGCTTGGCGTAGAACGTCTGGATCAGCGGGAACGTCTTATCGCCGCCTGCGCAGCGGGCGAGCATCGAGACGGCGGCCGCGAGGTTGTCGAGCGGGAATTCGCGATAGACGAAGCGGACTTTGCCGGTGTCGATGTATTTCTTTTTGAAGTTCTCGAAAACGTCGGTCTCGAAGTGCGCGCAGTGCGGGCAGGTCATCGACGCATACTCGACGACGGTGACTTTGGCGTCCGCCGGCCCGAGCGTGAGGTCAGCCAGATCCGACGGCTTCATCAGCTCGTCGACCGAGACTTCCGACGGGCCCTGTTTGCGCTGAGCATACGAAGGTCCGGACGCGGCGATCGAGAAACCGCTGACGGCGACGGTTGCCGCCATGCCAAGCCATGCTGCACGGCGCGACACGGAACGCCCCGAAAGAAGGTCATTGAATGCGCTCAAGGTCGTGACTCCTCTTCGGATTATGTCGCGCAGGACCGCACGTCCGGCGCTGGCACGTTTATCGCGCTCGAATAAGCCGAAAGCGCGCTGAATAGCAACTGAACGCTTATTTAATGACGTTGCGGCGGCTCAGCGCGGTTGCGCGGCGGCCTTGACATTGTTCGCGAGAGACGCGAGCGCCCCGCTCAGGCCTTCTGTGATCGGCGACGTTGCGCCCTGATCCGGGACGGCTGGCGCATAGCGAACCGGCTCGGTCTTGGCCGGTGTTTCCGCCTTTGGCGTCTGAACGATGCGCAGCTGCGCGATTGCGCGGTAGCCGAAGTAGCGGTTGATCCGGTCGATGATTTCCTGCGTCCGGTACGAAACCTCGAGCGCAAACGCCGGGTTGGAGGCCAGGATGAGCGTCGCCCCGGTCGTCGGCGCGTCATCGTCGGACGCAACCCGCCCCTTGGCGCCGCGCGGCCACTTGATGGCGTCGGGACGTGTCAGCCGCGCAAGATCGGCTCCGACGATCGTTTCCCACGACGTCATGATTTCGGCAGTGTGAAATCCGTATTTTTCGAATGCCGCCGCTACAACTTTCGGCACATATGCCCCGACTGAGCGGGCGAAATAGCCCTTGGACGCGCGCTTGTCGGCCGGCAGCGGCCGCGCAACGGCTGTGGGTTGTTTGCCGTTCATGGCAATCCGACGCTCGAGTTGGCTTGTGGTGTCGTACAGGACAACTACCATTGTCGACGCGATTCGAGAGTCCGGCGCAACCAGAGATCGGGAGACGCATGGGCGCTCCTCAGAAAACTCAGAAGCAGTTGCCTCTCCGGCCGGCAGGTCCGGACACCGTGGCGGCGTTGCTCCGTTGGTATGAGGCCGAGCGCCGCGATCTCCCGTGGCGCTACGGTCCGCGCAAGAAAGCCGATCCCTATCGCGTCTGGCTGTCGGAGATCATGCTCCAGCAGACGACGGTGAAGGCCGTCATTCCGTATTTCCAGAAGTTCGTCGCGCGCTGGCCGAACGTCGCCGCGCTCGCCGCCGCTCAGCTTGAGGAAGTCCTGCAGCAGTGGGCAGGCCTCGGCTATTATTCCCGCGCGCGCAATCTCAAAGCCTGCGCCGACGCGGTCGTCCGCGACTTTGACGGCGTATTTCCGCGCACCGAAGTCGAACTGCGTGAGCTACCGGGCATCGGTCCCTACACGGCAGCGGCGATTGCGGCGATTGCCTTCGGCGAGAAGGCGACGCCGGTCGATGGTAATATTGAACGTGTCGTCTCGCGATTGTTTGCGGTCCAGCAGCCGCTTCCTGCGGCCAAGACGGAAATCCGCAATCTCGCCGCCACGCTGACGCCAGCCCGGCGGGCCGGAGACTTCGCGCAGGCGATGATGGATTTGGGCGCCGAAATCTGCACGCCGAAAAATCCCTCCTGCCTCGTGTGTCCCGTACAGCCCGATTGCGCCGCGAGCGCGCGCGGCATTGCGGAGACCCTGCCGATCAAAGCCCAGAAGCTGGCACGTCCGTCGCGCTTCGGCATCGCGTTTCTGGTTCAGCGCGAAGATGGCGCCGTGCTCCTCCGCCAGCGGCCTGAAGCGGGATTGCTCGGCGGCATGCTGGAAGTTCCATCGACCCATTGGGGTGATGCGTCACCCTCGAAGCGCGAAGCTCTGCGCTCAGCGCCCGTGACGACATCGTGGATGGCGGTGCCGGGACCGGTCGTGCACGTGTTCACGCATTTCCGGCTCGAACTCGTCGTCTATCGCGCGATCGTGCCGGTCGATGCGAGCTTCACGCTATGGGCCGAGCAGGATCGCTGCCGCTGGGTTCATCGTCGCGATCTGCACGCGCAGGCGCTCCCGAGCGTGATGAAAAAAGTCATCGCGCACGGGATGAACGCCGAGTGAGATCGCTTATTTGCCCATCGATGCCGAGCTTGAACCGCTGAGCCCGAGCTGCCGCTTGGCTTCGCCGCGCAGCACGTCGATCGGCCTCAGTTTCCCTTCCGCCTCGAAGTGCCAGTACGTCCAGCCGTTGCACGCGGCCTTGCCCTGCACCATCGCGCCGAGGCGATGGATCGACGCTTGCTGACCGGCGCACGCGAGCGTTCCGTCGGCGCGAACTTCAGCGCGCACTTCACGACGCGGTCCGAACAGTTTCTGTCCGGGTTCGAGAATGCCAAGCTCGAGAATTTGCCCGAACGGAATGCGCGGCTCGCTGCGCTTCGACGGGATCGCTTCGATTGCGTCGAGATCGAGCGGCCGGACTTTCGCGATGCGCTCATCGGCGGCGCGCGCATAGTCGGTATCGCGCTCGATGCCGATGAACTTGCGACCAAGGCGCTTCGCAACCGCGCCCGTCGTGCCCGTTCCGAAGAAGGGATCGAGAACGGTGTCGCCCGGCTTCGTCGACGCGATCATAATGCGATGCAGAAGCGCTTCCGGTTTCTGCGTCGGATGCGCCTTGCGTCCGCCGTCGTCTTTCAGCCGCTCCGGCCCCGAGCAGATCGGGAACAGCCAGTCGGAGCGCATCTGCAGGTCGTCGTTCGACGCCTTGAGGCTTTCATAATTGAACGTCACGCGCGATTTGCGATCGCGACCTGCCCAGATCATCGTCTCATGCGCGTTGGTGAAACGCTTGCCGCGGAAGTTCGGCATCGGGTTCACTTTGCGCCAGATGACGTCGTTCTGAATCCAGAAGCCGAGATCCTGAATCGCGACACCGAGGCGGAAGATGTTGTGATAGGAACCGATGACCCAGATCGCGCCGTCGGGCTTCAGCACGCGCCGGCATTCTTTCAGCCACGCGCGGCAGAATGAATCGTATTCGGCGAAGTCCTGGAACTTGTCCCAGGCATCGTCGACGCCGTCGACTTTTGTGTTGTTGGGCCGGAGGAGGTCGCCCGCGAGCTGCAGATTGTAAGGCGGGTCGGCAAAAACGAGATCGACACTTGCCGTGGCGATCTTCTTCAGTTCGTTGATGCAATCACCAACGAGAATCCGTCCGCTCTCAGAGCGGCCCTTGACGCGACGCGACACCATACACACTACCCGTAACGCTACGATCACTGAGGCGTCGCCGCGAGATATCCACAGGCGTGCCGACGATCTTTGTACATGATCGGCGGCGTCTGGGAATACGCATCAAGGTGCGAAGATATTTATATTTTCGATTCCACCTGCAACCCGAATCCGAGCTGCGCGCGCCGTCGCGAAGCCTTTTCGTCGACGAGGCCCAACGCCAATTGCACTGGCCGGAACGACCGCCGGTGCAGCGCCGAGACGCCAAGTTTTGCAATGGCTGCTTGGTGTTCCGGCGTTCCGTAACCTTTATGCCGCTCGAAGCCATAGCCCGGATACGCGCGCGCAAAATCCATCATCAAACGGTCGCGCGTGACCTTGGCGACGATCGATGCCGCCGCGATGGAGAGACATTTTGAATCACCCTTGACGATCGCGCGGACGGACATCGGGATGCGCGGAGTCTTGTCGCCATCGACGAGGACGAGCTTGGGCGTTTCACCGAGTTGGCTGACGGCCTCAGCCATCGCCCACAGCGTCGCGCCGAGAATATTCTCGCGATCGATGCGATCGACATCCGCGATGCCGACCCCGACGATCGCGACCTTCATGATGCGCCGGTAAAGGAACGCGCGCGAATCTTCGTCGAGCGTTTTGCTGTCGTCGATGTTCGCCGGGATCTTGTCGGGATCGAGGATGACCGCCGCCGCCACGACCGGCCCGGCCCACGGTCCGCGTCCGGCCTCGTCGACGCCCGCGATCGGACGCGATCCGAGCTGGTGCTCGGCGGCTTCGAGTTCGAACGTCGGCTTGATGCGCGAATCAGCAATCTTCATGCGCGAGAGTGATCATCGCGCAAGCACCCGTCAAAGCAGCTTCAGTTGTTTTCCCCTGTCTCCGGGCGCCTCGAACAGATCCGTTCGCATCGCGCCGCGTTCGCCGCCAAGCCCGAGCCGCTGCTTCGCGAGCCTGAAGCGCAATGCGATCTGCGTCGCATAGGGGCCCTTGCCGCGCTGGCGCATCCCGAACTCGGCCGTGTAATCGCGCCCGCCGTGCATGGATTGTAGAAGCGAGATCACCCGGCTCGCGCGCCCTGGAAATTCCTCCGCGAGCCATTCGCGAAACAGCGTCTTGATCTCCAGCGGCAGCCGCAGAAGCACGTAACCGGCGTCCCGTGCGCCTGCCTCGCGTGCAGCCTCCAGGATCGGCTCGATCTCGTGATCGGTCAGTCCGGGAATGATTGGCGCAACCATCACGGTGACTGGAATTCCAGCTTGCGACAGCTGCCGCACGGTTTCGAGACGCCGGGACGGGGTTGCAGCGCGCGGCTCCATTGCCCGTGCGACGTGCCGGTCGAGCGTGGTGATCGAGACGGCGACTTTCGCAAGGCCCTTCGCCGCCATCGGCTGCAAAATATCGATGTCGCGCGCGACGAGCGCCGACTTGGTGATGATGCCGACCGGGTGGTTCGTCCGCGCCATGACTTCGAGGATCGACCGCGTGATCCTTCGCTGCCGCTCGATCGGCTGATAGGGATCGGTATTCCCGCCAAGCGCGATCGTTGACGGCCGGTAGCCGGGCTTGGCGAACTCGCGCTCCAAAAGCGTGGCGGCTTCTGACTTCGCGTAGAGCTTCGTTTCAAAGTCGAGTCCCGCCGAGTGCCCGAGATAGCAATGGCTCGGCCGCGCATAGCAATAAATGCAGCCATGCTCGCAGCCGCGGTACGGATTGATCGAGGCTTCAAACGAAATGTCGGGGCTGTCGTTGCGCGAGATGATCGATTTCGCGGTGTCCTCGAACACCTCCGTCTTGAACGCATCGAGTTCGGCCAGGCTCTCCCAGCCGTCGTCGAACGCCTCGTGCACGTCTTTCTCGAAACGCCCGCTGGAGTTCGAGCGCGCACCCCGGCCGCGCCGGCGCTCCACATCGACGACGTGAAAGTGGCGGTCGTTCGGTTGTTCGGGTTCGCGAGAAGAAGCCACGGCAGCCTTTCATTTGCGATGCCCTCTTGTAGCAAAGAGGCGAGAACAAATAAAGAACAAAATTCTTCCGGAATCTTCGCGCTAGGCGGCATGCGGCGAGGACTGCGCTTGTCGCTGAGGCGACCGCGTGCCAGTAAACACGCATGATCACGGTTATCGTCGCCGCGCATAATTCGGAGCACACGCTCGGGGCCGCGCTAACCGCCCTCGTGCCGGCGGCGATCGACGGTATCGTCCGCCAGGTGATCGTCGTCGATGGCGGCTCAACGGATCAAACCGCGAAAATCGCAGACCTTGCAGGTGCCGATTTCATCTCGAACGCGCCAGGACGCGGTCGGCAGTTCGCGCAAGGCGCGGCTCGGGCACGCTTTCCGTGGCTATTGTTTTTGAGCGCCGACACGGTTCTCGCTGAAGGTTGGGAGCGTAGCGCCACCGCCTTCATGCGCAGCGTCGATCTCGGCGAGCGCTCGCCCGCCGCCGCCGCATTCGCTTTTCGCATCGACGACAACGGATTTAGGCCGCGCCTATTGGAACGTCTGTTCCAAATGCGGTGCAAACTCTCGCCGATGCCTTACGCCGATCAGGGCTTGCTCATTTCGCGTCAGTTGTTCGATGCCGTCGGCGGTTATCAAGACTTGCCGGTGCTCGAAGACGTCGATCTGGCGCGCCGCCTCGGCCGCCGCCGCTTGGCGATGCTCGACGCGCACGCCATAGCATCCTCCGAACTCTACCGGCGCGACGGCTATCTATCGCGCTCGCTGCGCAATCAGATCTGTCACGCGCTCTTTGGCTTGGGGCTTCCGATCAAAGTGATCGCGCGGCTCTATCGCGCCGACGCGGCGTCCTAACCTGCCTTCCGGTGCTCTTCGAGCCTCGGCATGATCTCGACGAAATTGCAGGGCTGATGCCGCGCGTCGAACTGAAACTTCAAGATGCCGTCCCACGCATCGCGGCACGCGCCGGGCGATCCCGGCAGGCAGAAGATATACGTTCCGTGTGCGACGCCCGCGCAAGCGCGGGACTGAACGGTCGACGTGCCGACTTTCTGATACGACAGCATGTGAAACAGGATCGAAAAGCCTTCGATGTCCTTTTCGAACAGCGGCTTCACGGCTTCCGGCGTCACGTCGCGGCCTGTGAAGCCGGTGCCGCCGGTCGTGATGACGCAATCGATCTGCGGGTCGTCGATCCACCCTTTGACCGCGGCAGCGATGGCGTTCGCGTCGTCTCTGACCAGCTTGCGATCGGCGACGACGTGGCCCGCTTCGCTGATGAGCTTCGCCAGCAGATCGCCTGATTTGTCTTCGCTTGCCGAGCGCGTGTCCGACATCGTCAGAACGGCGATCCTGACCGGAATGAAAGTACGATTTGGGTCGATGCCGGCCATTGCAAAAGTCCTCGCGTCACGGACGAACAGAGGCACGGACTTTGGCCGTATGGCTGATCTTCGTCCAGCGGCGAAAGCGCCGCGTCGACCTAAAAGTTCGCAGCCATGCGTGATGGGATGGTCTCTTCGACGGTGCTCACCGGCACGCAGATATCCGAGCGCAAATCCTGGTCGGCATAGTTGTTCGGATTGTCCATATAGATCGAGACGACCGGGCGATTTTGATCAAAGCAAAGTCCCGGCAACGGCCGGAACCGCGTGTAAACGTTTTCGACGGTCGATCGCATCTGGTCGTAGCTTCCCGTGAGGCGGCGGCAGGCGTAGGGGCCGGCGGGAAGCGTCGTGATCCCGAACTCGGGCAGTGACCTCTCTTCGATGCCGGATCGGATTTCAACGCAGGCGTCGTATCGGCAGTTCTTGGAACCGACGTCGAGCGGATTATCGTGCGCCATGCCGTAACCCCGCCCGATCGACTCGTAGAGTCCGCTGTCGTCGAGCTGTCGGAACAGACGCTCCCAGACTTTTGGTATGACATCGCTGTAGCGTCCTGTCGCGCTGACGTAGATCAAGCGCGTCGGACGCAGATAGAGCAGGATCGAGTGCGGATTGTACATTGCGGCGCCGGCCACTCGGAGGCCGCCCTACTGAAAGACGTGAATTGGTCCGTATGCACCATAACGCGCGTCCGGTTTTCCCCCGGCTTAAGTGAATGTCTAAAATTTTATCGAATTTTGAGATGCGGGCCGCTTCACTGCGAAGAACCGGAAGCACGGTGAAAGAAGCATCAAATTAAAAGAACATGCTTCGGACGTTCAAAGCTTGGATCGGATCTGCAACAGATCCAGCCATGCCAGGTTTTTTGCGGCGGGAGTCCGCAACAGGTAGGCGGGATGCAGCGTCGCGAGTGCCTGGATCTTGCGGTCGCCGACCGTCAACTCCCGCCACTTTCCCCGCAGCCGCATGATGCCTTCGGCAACTCCGAAAAGCTCCTTTGCGGCGGACCCGCCGACGGCCACGACGATTTTCGGAGCGACAAGCTCTATCTGGCGCTCGAGAAACGGGCGGCAGGCGAGGGCTTCCTGCGGCGTCGGCGTGCGATTGCCCGGCGGCCGCCAGTAGACGATGTTGGTGATGTGCACGTCGGATTCGCTGAGCCCGATGGCGGCGAGCATCTTGTCCAGCAGCCGCCCCGCGCGGCCGACGAACGGCTTGCCTTCCAGATCCTCGTCGCGACCCGGCGCTTCGCCGACGATCATGAGGTCGGCGGCCGGCGCACCGCGATAGAAGCAGAGCTTCGTAGCGGTCGCCTTGAGGCCGCAGCCGTCGAAACCCTTGAGCGCGGCTTCGAGCGCTTCGAGCGATTGCGCCTCGCGTGCGATTCGCCGGGCGCCGGTCTCGGCTTCGCTGGCGCCGAGCGGTGTCGCAGCCCTCGGGCGCGTTACGTCCGCTGTCGGATTCTGTGACACGGGACGTCGCGAGGGCGCGCTCTCCGGTGGCACCCGCGCTGGCGCATCGTCCGGCCGCGGCCAGGCGAACGCCGCGCCGGGGGGCGTCGGACCGCGTGCCAGCCAGTCGCAGCTCGTTTCATCCACAGCGGCATCGGCCCCCATGGCTTGAAACCAATCGAGCAGCGCAAGCATTTCCTCTCGGGAAGCCAGTTTGGTCATCGGGGTCAGGATAAAGGTATTGTTCGCCGGATGCACGCGGCGGCGCGCCGCTGGCGGCAGGATCTTCGCTCAACTTGACGCCTCCAGACGGGCGACCTAATCGAAATCGATGGTTTTTCAGAAAACGGATACAAAATGACGATGACCGCGGAGGAAACGGGTTTGCCCCCGCGCGAGGCAATGGAATTCGACGTCGTGATCGTTGGCGCCGGGCCAGCCGGTCTCGCGGCCGCCATTCGCCTCAAGCAGAAAGCGGCAGCCGCTGGCGCGGAAATTTCCGTCGTCGTCGTTGAAAAGGGGTCCGAGGTCGGAGCCCATATCCTGTCGGGCGCCGTCATCGACCCGATCGGCCTGAACCGCTTGATCCCGGATTGGAAAGAACGCGGAGCGCCCGTCGAAACGCCAGTCACCGAAGACGTGTTTCTCGTGCTCGGACCGGAGGGCGACGTTCGCCTCCCGGGCTGGCCGATGCCGCCGTTGATGAAGAACCACGGCAACTACATTGTGAGCTTGGGCTCACTCTGCAAATGGCTCGGTGAGCAGGCGGCGGAGCTGGGCGTCGAAATCTATCCGGGCTTTGCCGCCGCGGAAGTTCTCTATGATGACAATGGCGCTGTCGTCGGCATCGCGACCGGCGACATGGGCGTCGGCCGCGACGGTCAGCCGAACGACGCGTTCGTTCGCGGTATGGAACTGCGCGCCAAGTACACGCTGGTCGCGGAAGGCGCGCGCGGCTCCCTGTCGAAGGGACTGATCCGCCGCTTCGATCTCGCCAAAGGACACGAACCGCAAAAGTACGGTATCGGCCTGAAAGAGTTGTGGCAGGTTGCGCCGGAAAAGCATCGCCCCGGATATGTTCAGCACTCGTTCGGATGGCCGCTGAACAACAGAACCGGCGGCGGCTCGTTCCTCTATCACTACGGCGACAACCTGGTCTCGGTCGGCTTCGTCGTTCATCTGAATTACGACAACCCGTATCTCTCGCCTTACGAAGAATTCCAGCGCTTCAAGACGCATCCCGCCATTCGCGACGTCTTCGAAGGCGGCAAGCGCATCGGCTACGGCGCCCGCGCCATCACCGAAGGCGGGTGGCAGTCGATGCCCGATCTCGTTTTCCCGGGCGGCGCGCTTCTGGGATGTGCGGCCGGAATGGTGAACCTGCCGCGCATCAAGGGCAGTCATAACGCTATGCTGTCCGGCATCGCTGCGGCCGCCGCCGCGTTCGATGCGATTGCAGCCGGCCGCCAGCACGACACGCTGGCCGCCTATGAAGCCGATGTCCGTAGTGGCGACATCGCGCGCGATCTGAAGCGCGTGCGGAACATGAAACCCTATTGGTCGAAATTTGGCACCGTTCTCGGCGTCATGCTCGGCGGCATCGACCTATGGCTCAACACGCTGATTTCGGGCGTCGGCCTCGGCTATACGCTGAAGCATGGAAAGAATGACGCTGCCTCCACCGGCAAAGCGGCGGATTTCAAGCCGATCAACTATCCGAAACCTGACGGCAAGCTGACGTTCGATCGGCTAACGAATGTCTCGTTTTCGGGCACCAATCACGAGGAAGACCAGCCAGTTCATTTGAAGCTGCTCGACCCGAAGATTCCGATTGCCGTGAATTTGCCGCTCTACGCCGAGCCTGCGCAGCGCTATTGCCCGGCTGCGGTGTATGAAATCGTCCGCGACGATAAGGGCGATCCAAGATTTCAGATCAACGCCCAGAACTGCGTCCACTGTAAAACATGTGACATCAAAGACCCGAGCCAGAATATCAACTGGGTTTGCCCGGAAGGCGGCGGCGGTCCCAATTATGCCGGAATGTGAGGCGCTAGGTGCCTGGCCGAAGGGCGGAGCCGGCGTGTCCGGCTGATGTGATGGGCAAGGTCGAGGCGGAATAAGGCAAGCGCTGCCCGCAAGCCATCACCCGTTCATTTCCTATTTTTCACCTAAAGCGTGTCGCCAAGGGTGTATCAGGTTTGCTAGGCTCGCTTCTTCGGAATCAGTGCGGCTCCGTAACATAGAGGAACGTTCAATGCGGGGATCCCTCGGACGTGCGCTAAGCGTGGGGCTGGGCGCCGTCGCCTTGACGATCGCCGGATTCTTCAGCCAAGCGCCAGCCCGCTCTCAAGTTCAGGATCCCAGCCCGGACTCGCTCACGACATCGGCGCTTGGAAATTACCTCGCCGGCCGCTTCGCACGCACGGCTCAGGATACGAAGGACGCCGCGGAGTTTTATGGCCGCGCGCTTGAGCGTGATCCATCGAATGAGGTCCTTCTGGAACAAGCCTTCCAGATGGAAACGATGTCTGGCAACTGGCCGAATGCCGTACCGCTTGCCGAAAAACTCGCGAGCACGCGCGAGTCGCATCGCATGTCCCAATTCCTTCTCGGTGTAACGGCGTTCAAATCCGCAGCTTATCCGAAAGCCGAAAACCATTTCAAAGCCGCTGCCGAAAATCCGATCGGTGAGCTGACGAGTGCGATCGCGCTCGGCTGGACGCGCCTCGCTGCAGGCGACACCGATGGCGCGCTGAAGGCTGTCGATCTTCCCAAGCAGCCCGACTGGGCGCAGTTTTATTTGCGCTATCATCGCGCGCTGATGGCCGACATCGCCGGCCGCAAGGCAATCGCCAACGCGACCTACGAGAAGATGTTCCGCCAGGACAGCCGGACTCTCAGAACGGCTTTGGCCTACGCTCAGCACGCCGCGCATTACGGCGACTTCAAGCTCGCGAAGCAGATCATGCGCGAGCAGCTTTCCAAAACCCAGGGCGATCCCCATCCGCTCGCCAAGGAAATGCTGGAGCGCATCAACAAGCGCGAAAAGACCGAGCTGCTGATCGCAACACCATCGGAAGGCCTTGCCGAACTCTTTTACGGCTTGGGCGAAGCGTTGACCGGCGAAGGCGGCGTCAGCCTCGGCACGATTTATCTGCAGCTCGCCCTCGACGTGAAGCCGGACCACGCCTTCGCTTTGGCCGCTCTGGCCAATGCTCAGGAAGCGGCCAAGCGTTACGACGACGCGATCGCGACGTACGATAGAATTCCGAAGGGCACGCCCCTGCAGAGCGCCATCGACATCCGCAAGGCGTTCAATCTCAATTCGCTCGACCGCGTCGACGAGGCAAAAGCCATTCTCGAGCGCCTCGCTGCGAATGATCCGAAGGACGTTCGCCCGCTGGAAGCGCTCGGCAACATCCTGCGCGCGCGCAAGGAGTACGCCGAAGCGATCAAGTACTTCACGCGTGCGCTCGCCGCGCTGGGTAAGCACGATCCGCGCTACTGGGGCTACTATTACGCACGCGGAACATCCTATGAGCGCCTGAAGAACTGGCCGGCCGCAGAAGCTGATCTCAAGAAGGCGCTCGCACTCGCGCCCGATCAGCCGCTGGTTCTGAACTACCTCGGCTACTCGTGGATCGATCAGGGTAAGAACCTCAAGGAGGGCATGCGCCTGATCGAGAAGGCTGTGCAGCTGAAGCCCGACGACGGCTACATCGTCGATAGCCTTGGCTGGGCCCACTACAAGCAGAACAACTTCAAGGAGGCAGTCCGCTTCCTTGAACGCGCCGTCGAGATCAAGCCGGAAGACCCGACCCTGAACGATCATCTTGGCGATGCGTTCTGGAAAGTCGGGCGCGAGCGCGAAGCGCGCTTCCAGTGGAGCCAGGCGCTCTCGCTCAATCCGGAGCCTGAGGACGTCGACAAGATCAAGGCGAAGATCGAACGCGGCCTCGATACCAAGGCTCAGGCCAAGGCCGTCGAGAAGACCCGGCAAGTTCAGAGCATGGAGTCGTCGCGCCGGCGCAGCGAAAACAAAACCGCTCCGAGCGGCCGTGCCGTTGAGTAACGGTCGCTCCTACGGGTTAGAGAAATACGAACGGGCGCGGCAGCGCCCGTTTTCATATGTTCCGGATACTATCGAAACAGCCCATGCCGAAGTCTGAATTCGCTCCCGCCAAGATCAATCTCACGCTGGAAATTCTCGGGCGGCGTGCCGACGGTTATCATGAGCTTCGCAGTCTCGTCGCGTTCGCGCACGACGCCGGCGACGTGGTCACGCTCGCGCCGGGATCATCCGCGAGCGTCGAAACGTCGGGATCGTTCGCAGGCGACATCTCCGGCAGCAATCTTGTCGACAAAGCCATCTCGGCGTTCGCCGCGAAGGTGCCGGGCATGAAGCCGCCCCGGCTGATACTGGACAAAAATCTTCCGGTGGCGAGTGGCATCGGCGGGGGCTCGGCCGACGCGGCCGCGACGCTTCGGTTACTCTCCAAATCTTATCCAGGAATAGCCGATCGCGATCTTCACACGATCGCGCGTGCGCTGGGCGCGGACGTTCCCGTTTGCGTCAGAGCGCGGCCCGTCATCATGACCGGCGTCGGCGAAACGCTCGAAGAAATCGCGTTGCCGCAAGAAGTTTATGCCGTGCTCGTCAATCCGCTTATTGCCGTGCCCTCGAATAAGACAGCTCACGTCTTCGCAGCCCTGGGCGCGGCGCCACTCACCGCTCCGCCTGAAGCCGAACCGGCGCCCCGCCTGTCAAACGTGCGTGACGTCATCGCCTACGCCAAGGCGCGAGGTAACGACCTGCAAGCGCCTGCGCAAAAACTGTTTCCGGAGATCGAGACCGTGCTCGCCGAGCTTCATCGCACCGAAGGCGCTTTGTTCGCTCAGCTTTCCGGTGCAGGCCCGACGTGCTTCGCGCTGTTCGCAACGAAGCAGGAAGCCGTTGCCGGAGCGTCGGCGCTCCGGCAACGGCAGCCCAATTGGTGGATCAGGCCGACACGACTTGGCTAATACGATGCAACCGTTCTAGTGCGAGCGGCCGATGCAGAACGCGATGACCTGCTCGAGCGCGTCTTTCTCGCGGCTGTCCGGGAAAATCGCCAGCGCATCGCGTGCGATTGCACCGTAAGACCGTGCCCGTTCGAACGTCGCTTCTATCGCCTTGTGCTTGCGCATGAAGCCGACGGCCTGCTCGAGATCGCCATCATTGATGTCGCCGTCGGCGATCGTCCGGTTCCAGAACTGGCGTTCCTCGGGCGAGCCGCGACGGAACGAAAGGATGACCGGCAGCGTGATCTTGCCCTCGCGGAAATCGTCCCCGACCGATTTGCCGAGACGCGAGCTGTCGCCCGCATAATCGAGCGCGTCGTCGACGAGCTGGAACGCGAGGCCGAGGTTCTTGCCATACGAGCGAAGCGCCGATTGCTCTTCCGGCGGGCGCTGCGTCAGGGCCGCGCCCGACTCCGCCGCCGCCGAAAACAGCGCGGCCGTCTTGGCGTTGATGATCGCCAGATAGTCGTCTTCGGTCGTCGAGGTATTCTTGGCGGCCGCGAGCTGCATCACTTCGCCTTCCGCGATCGTCGCGGCGGCGTTCGACATGATGCGCAGCACCGGCAGCGACCCGACATCGACGAACATCTTGAAGGCTTGTCCAAGAAGGAAATCGCCGACCAGAACGCTCGCCTGGTTGCCCCAGATCATCCGCGCCGTCTTGCGGCCCCGCCGCGTCGCGCTTTCGTCGACCACGTCGTCATGCAGCAGCGTTGCCGTGTGCATGAACTCCACCGCGGAGGCGGTCCGGATGTGCCCGTTGCCGCCATATCCGCACAGCTTCGCCGACGCGAGCGCCAGCATCGGACGCAGCCGCTTGCCGCCGCTGTCGATCAGATGGTGCGCGAGTTCCGGGATCATCTCGACGTCGGAAACCGCCTTATCGAGGATAATGCGATTAATAGCCTCGAGGTCATCCGCAACCAGGGCGAGAAGCGGTTCCAGCTTCTGGCCCGTCTCGCGAAGGTCATCCAGTGGTATCACACGGCCCAAGTTGATCCCCATTCAAATGCTGGCATGCTATTATATAGTGGAAATGACGCTGCCGCGTTGCGGCCCCGCGTCCGACCCCTGTCTTTCGCCGAGTGTCGATATGCGCGAACTGGTTATGACGAATGACCTTGTCCTGATCAGCTACGTCGAGGCCCTGCTTGCCGATCAGGGTATCGAAGCGGTGGTATTTGATCGAAATATCAGTCTGATGGAAGGGTCAATCGGCGCCTTTCCGCGACGGGTGGTTGTAGCCGATGACCACTGGTCCCGCGCAAGTCGCGTTTTGAAGGATGCCGGTCTCGGTCAATGGATCGTCGAGAATGAAGGCCTTTGAGGCGCCCGGACGAACGGTCGCGCCGACGACGGACGATCTGTTCCTGGGCGGCGCGCTGACCGTCCTCCAGCCCCGGAATGGTTACCGGGCTGGAACGGATGCCGTTCTGCTGGCTTCGATTCTGACGCCTGAAACGCTCGGCTTGGGGGCGGTGCTCGACGTCGGTGCGGGCGTTGGCGTGATCGGCCTCTGCGTGGCGCGGCGATGCCCGTCCGCTCGTGCCGTGCTCCTCGAACGCGATCCCGTCCTCGCCGCATTGGCCCGCGACAACGTCCAGCGGAACGAACTGACCGGCCGCGTTTCCGTCGTCGAGACGGATCTCGCACGCGCCACGGCCGCGCTGGAGGCGGCCGAAATCAAATCCGAGTCTTTCCCCGTCGTGCTCGCCAATCCTCCCTATCATGACGATCGCCGCAGCACGCTCGCCGAAAGCCCGCTGAAGGCCGTCTCGCACCAGATGCCGGACGACCTGCTGGATGTCTGGGCGCGGTTCATGTGCCGGATGGCGGCCCCTGGCGGGCGCGTCGCGATGATCCACAAAGCGGATGCGCTGTCGCGCATTCTCGAGACGTTCGAAGGCCGCTTCGGGTCGATCGCCGTGCTGCCGATCCATGCCCGCGCCGGCGAACCCGCCATACGCGTCATCGTCGAAGGCATCAAAGGCAGCCGCGCCCCGATGTCGATACGGCCCGGCCTCGTGCTGCACACGCCCGAGCAGGCATTTGTCCCCGAGATCGAAGCGATATTTCGCCACGGGGCACCTCTTCCGCCACAATACCGGGGCTGATCGCTGGCTAGGCCTGAATGCGCTTGTAATAGAGCCGCAGCGCTCTATGTCAGAGCCGAACTCGTGCAGGAGCCTGTCTTATGTGGCCATTTTCGCGCCGACCCTTCGTGCCCGTTCTGCGCTTCCACGGGCCGATCGGCATGGCGACGCCATTGCGGCCGGGCCTGACGCTCGGAGCCTATTCGAACGCGATCGAGAAAGCATTTTTGGTCTCGAAGCTGCCGGCCGTGGCTGTGATCGTAAATTCGCCCGGCGGTTCGCCAGTTCAATCCAATCTTCTGTTCAAGCGCATCCGCCAGCTCGCCGTTGAGAAGAAGAAGCGCGTCTATGTGTTCTGCGAGGACGTCGCGGCCTCCGGCGGCTATTTCCTCGCCATTGCAGGCGATGAAATCTACGCCGATCCGTCGTCGATCATCGGCTCGATCGGCGTCGTCTCGCGCAGCTTCGGGTTTGTCGATCTCCTGGAGAAGATCGGTGTCGAACGCCGGGTTTACACGGCAGGCATCAACAAGAACCAGCTCGACCCGTTCCTCCCTGAAGACGCCGACGACGTTGCCCGTCTCAAGGCTATCCAGCGCGACGTGCACGATATCTTCATCGGCCTCGTCAAGGAGCGCCGCCTCGGAAAACTGAAAGCACCGGACACCGAACTGTTCTCCGGTGCTTTCTGGTCGGCAGCCCGCGCCGTGGAGTTCGGCCTCGTCGACGGAATTACCGACATTCGATCCAAAATGCAGGACATTTTTGGCGAGAAAATTCGCCTTAAAGTCATCGAGCCGGAAAAGCCGGGCCTCCTGGCACGGTTGCGGCGGACGCCCGGCGCCATCGGCATCCAAACGCCGGCTCTTGCTTTTGCCGATGATCTGGTGTCGGCTGTGGAAACTCGAACGCTCTGGTCGCGTTTCGGTCTCTGATCTAGCTTTGGAGGGCGTCGATGCCGCCAGTCATGTTGCTCGCCCTCGTTGGAGCGGCAGGATTTGCCGGCTACAGGATTGTTTCGAGCCTGCTCGAAAGCTCGAAATCGTCTGGCCGCAACCGGGCAAAAGAGATGCGTGGCGCGACCTCGTCGGCACGCGACCTCGGCAAGCTCGAATGGGACGAAGACGCGGGCGTTTACCGCCCGATCCCGAAACGCGAGCATTGAATTCTTTCAATCGGGCGGGGAAAACTGGCGCAACGCCGTCTCCGTCCATGCATTCGGCCAAAAGTCGAGCAAAAACGGGGTATCTACGCGTGACAAGGACCCTTTAGCGCGTATATTGCGCCGCGACTTAAGCCGGAAAGAACCCCAACGATGTCAACGACGACGGTCTCGACGAAGGCCGCACGACCTTCCGCGTTGCGCCCCAGGCAAGCCTTCCAAGATCTTATCCTGACGCTGCAGACCTTCTGGAGCAATCAGGGCTGCGCCATACTCCAGCCCTACGACATGGAAGTCGGCGCCGGTACCTTCCATCCGGCAACGACGCTGCGCGCGCTCGGCCCGAAACCCTGGGCCGCGGCCTACGTTCAGCCCTCGCGCCGCCCCAAGGACGGCCGCTACGGCGAGAACCCGAACCGCCTGCAGCACTACTATCAGTTCCAGGTCATCATGAAGCCATCGCCTGCGAACATTCAGGAGCTCTATCTCGCGAGCCTCGACGCGATCGGCATCGACACGGCGTTGAACGACATCCGCTTCGTCGAGGACGATTGGGAAAGCCCGACACTCGGCGCCTGGGGGCTCGGCTGGGAAGTGTGGTGCAACGGCATGGAAGTTTCGCAGTTCACATACTTCCAGCAGGTCGGCGGCTTCGACTGCAATCCCGTTGCGAGCGAGATCACCTACGGGCTCGAACGTCTCGCCATGTACGTCCAGGGCGTCGACCGCGTTTTCGACCTCAACTTCAACGGCCGCGACGACGACAGACGCCTGACCTATGGCGACGTCTTCCTGCAGGCCGAGCGCGAATATTCTCGCTACAACTTCGAGCACGCCGATACGGAAATTCTATTTCGCCACTTCAAGGACGCAGAGGCTGAGTGCAAGGCCCTGCTCGAGAAGGGTGCGACGGATGGGGAGCACTTGCTCGCGCTCCCCGCCTACGATCAGTGCATCAAAGCGAGCCACATCTTCAACCTGCTCGATGCCCGCGGCGTGATTTCGGTCACGGAGCGGCAAAGCTACATTCTGCGCGTTCGCGATCTGGCGAAAGCTTGTTGCGCCGCGTGGCTCAAAACTGAAGGAGGACACGCGTGATCGAAGTCAACAATACGGTGCTCGGTCTTGTCGCGGCGGCCGTTCCGCTGCTCATCATCGGCTTTTTCATTCTGCGGCGGCTGCCCTGGATCTTCGCGTTCTTTGTGGCTCTTCTGGCCGTGGGTCTCGGTTATCTCGAAACGACCGGCGCCATCCGCGATTTCGGGCACAACGTTCGCACCGTGCTGCCTGAGGGCATCCTGAAGCACAGGACGCACGAAGCGGAACCGGCGGCAGGCCCGGCTATGGCGCCAGCTGAAACGCCGGCTGACGGCCCGGCCATGGCTCCGGCATCGCCGCCGGCCGAAGCGCCCGCAGAGACACCGCCGGCTGCCGAGCCCGCGACACCGGCGCCTGAGGCGACCCCGGCTCCGGCCCAGGAACCCGCCGCTCCGGCTCCGGAAGCAACGCCCGCACCGGCAGCGCCCGAGACGACGCCTCCGGCAGAGCCTGCTCCGGCGCAGCCTCAGCCTTCGACGCCATAACGACAAGCTTTCGCCCCGTGATGCTGGGTCACGGGGCGAAGGCATTCACGGCCGCATCTCACGAGATTGATCTGAATGTCCGAATTGTTGCTCGAGCTTCTGTCGGAAGAAATCCCCGCGCGTATGCAGGCGCGCGCCTCGGATGATTTGAAGCGTCTGATCGTCGATGGCCTGAAAGCGCGCGGTCTCGATGTTGGCGAAGCGCGTAGCTTCGCGACGCCGCGCCGTCTGACGCTCGTGATCGAAGGCGTTCCGGCGAAGTCGCCCGCCATCTCCGAGGAAAAGAAAGGTCCGCGCGTCGGCGCGCCGGATCAAGCGGTGCAAGGATTTCTGAAGTCGGCAGGTCTCGCGTCGCTCGAGGACGCGACCGTCGTCAAGGACGAGAAGAAAGGCGACTTCTACGTCGCGAAGATCGAGAAGCCCGGCCGCGCAGCCGCCGAGATCATCGCTGAAACCATCGTCGAAGTTGCAGCCAAATTCCCCTGGCCGAAATCCATGCGCTGGGGATCGTCATCGTTCCAGTGGGTGCGCCCGTTGCAGTCGGTGCTGTGCCTGCTCGACGGCAAGGTCGTGCCGTTCGAACTCAACGGGATCGAAGCGGGCAACGAAACGCGCGGTCATCGTTTCCTCGGACCCGGTCCATTCAAGGTCAAGAATTTCGCGGACTATGAAGCAAAGCTCGCCGCGCATCATGTGATGCTCGATCCGGCGAAGCGCGCCGCCGCCATTTCCGAGCAGGCGCACGCGCTCGCCAAGGACGCCAAGCTCGAGTTGATCGAGGACGACGCGTTGCTCGCTGAGAACGCCGGTCTGACGGAATGGCCCGTGGTCCTGATGGGCACGTTCGATAAGGCCTTCCTCGAAGTACCCGCCGAAGTCCTGACGACCTCGATGAAGACGCATCAGAAGTGCTTCTCGCTGCGTGAGACGCGCTCCAAGAAACTCGCAAACAAGTTCCTGCTCGTTTCCAATCTCGTCGCGAAAGACGGTGGCGCGGAAATCGTCTCTGGCAACGAAAAGGTCATCCGCGCGCGGCTGTCCGACGCCAAGTTCTTCTGGGAGCAGGATCTGAAGCATCCGCTCGGCGAGATGGCGGGCAAGCTTTCGGGCATCACGTTCCACGAAAAGCTCGGCAGCCAGAAAGATCGCGTCGAACGCATCGAGGCGCTCGCGTTCGAGCTTGCAGGCGCTTGCGACGCTATTCCGGAAGACGCGCGCCGTGCGGCAGGATTGGCGAAGGCCGATCTCGTCTCCGGAATGGTCGGCGAGTTCCCGGAGCTGCAAGGCCTGATGGGCCGCTACTACGCCGAGCACGTCGGCACCAAGCCCGAGATCGCCCGCGCTCTCGAACTTCACTACAAGCCGAAAGGCCCGACCGATACGGTTCCGCGCGAGGATCAGGGCGACGCTGTCGCGGTCGCCGTCGCGCTTGCCGACAAGCTCGATACTCTCGTTGGCTTCTGGGCCATCGGCGAAAAGCCGACCGGCTCCGGCGATCCCTACCAGCTCCGCCGCGCCGCATTGGGCGTCATCCGCATCGTGTTGGAAAATGATCTGCGGGTGCCGCTCAACCATTACATCGAGATTGGCGAACGCCTGCACGGCGCAAAAAAGGCGGCAGGTGAGGTCCAGAGCGACCTCCTTTCCTTCTTCGCCGACCGTTTGAAAGTCTTCCTGCGCGATCAGGGCAAACGCCACGATCTGATTGACGCCGTGTTCGCGCTCGGAGGCCAGGACGACCTCGCGCTCATCGTTCGTCGCGTCGAAGCGCTCGATGCGTTCCTGAAAACCGACGACGGCGCGAACCTTCTCGCAGGCGTCAAGCGCGCGGCGAACATCCTCGCCATCGAGGAAAAGAAGGACAAGAAATCCTACGCCGGTCCTTACGATCTGAAGCTGATCACCGAGAAGGAAGAAACGGCGCTCGCCGCCGCCATCGAGGCGACGAAGCAGGACACCGTCGCCGCCATCAACGTCGAGAATTTCGCAGGCGCCATGCGCGCGCTGTCGGAACTTCGCGCGCCGGTCGACGCGTTCTTCGAGAAAATTCTCGTCAACGCCGACGATCCGAAAATTCGCGAGAACCGTCTGCGCCTGCTGTCGGAAATCCGCGCAGCCACGCAAACGGTTGCTGACTTCTCAAAAATCAGCGGCTGAGTTTGCTGCGCTAGGCAAGCGTCGCGAGCGCTTGCCCGGCAACCGCGCTCAGCACGACGACCAGCCACGGCGGCGCTTTCCAAAGATAGAGCAGCGCGAAATCCGCCGCCGCGAGCGCGAAATCGCTCTTGCTCAAAATTCCTGACGTCCACACCGGATCGTAAAAGGCCGCAAGCAAAAGGCCGACGACCGAGGCATTCACGCCGCGCAACATTGACTGCGCAATCGGGAGGCGTCTGAGTTCCTGCCAGAACGGCAATACCCCGATGACCAGCAGGAACGACGGCAGAAAGATCGCGATCAGACACAGCACGGCGGTGCCCGCCCCGCCGATCACGGCGCCGAGATACGCCGCGAACGTAAACAGCGGCCCCGGAACGGCTTGCGCCGCTCCATAGCCCGCGAGGAAGGCGTCGTTGCTTACCCATCCGGGAGCCACGACTTCGGATTGAAGCAATGGCAGAACGACGTGACCGCCACCGAACACCAGCGCTCCCGTACGGAAGAACTTATCGAACAGAGCAAGGTCTTGGCTGTGGCTCGCAGCGGCCAGCAACGGCAGTCCGACAAGCAAGCCAGCGAATAGCGCGAGACAGACCGTGCCTGCTGCACGGTTGATGGTCAGGGGCAAGTGCGCCTCGCCTGCGGACGAACCACCGCCGCGAAGTAACAGCGCTCCTGCAACGCCACCGAAAATGATCGCCGCAATCTGCCCGAGCGATGAAGGCACCGCGAACGCGATGAGCGTTGCGACAATGGCGAGTGCCCCGCGCTGGAGGTCCGGCGTCAGCGTTCGCGCCATGCCGAGAATGGCAAGTGCGACGACCGCCACGGCGGCCACCTTCAATCCGTGCAGCCAGCCGCTATCGAGCGGAACGCCGCTCGCGGAAATGCCGTATGCGAACAGAACGAGCGCCAACGCCGACGGCAGCGTGAAAGCGGTCCATGCCGCAAGAGCGCCCGCGAATCCAGCGCGCGACAACCCGATCGCGATACCGACTTGGCTCGAGGCGGGCCCAGGCAGAAACTGGCACAACGCAACGACATCGGCATAGGCCGATTCATCGAGCCATTTACGCCGCTCGACGAACTCCTGCCTGAAATAGCCGAGATGCGCGACCGGCCCACCGAACGACGTCAGGCCGAGTTTCAAAAATGCAAAGAAAACTTCGGCAACGCACCTAGCCGAATCCGATCGGTGAATGGCGGACATGCGCGCAGGGTTCCGACGACAGACGAATGCGGAAACCGATACAGCGGCGAAACCCGCACATCAATCTATCGGAAGCTAAATGACGAACTCAGCGTTCGCTTTACTTATTCGCGGGCTTGAACGGCTTGACGGCCGGAAGCATCGCGAGCTGCGTCGATGGCGCCGGTACGGTGCGAGTTTCAGCGAGGAAGCTCGGCTTCACTGCTGCGTCGAGCCATTTGACCGTGATGTTCGCCGCATACGTGAAGGTAATGATCGCGATCACGACCGCAATCGAAAGCATCGCTACGTACGCAAGATATTCCCTCACCGCGACGGTGGCGTCCGCTGCCTGTGCACGCGCCGGACGTGCCACGGCATTGCGGGGAGCGAGTTTGTGATAGACGAATTCCTGTTTCATCGTTGAGACCCGTTGCGCAGGTACGCGGGGGGCACTGGCCCTGCGCCTCATGAACGCCGCATTCTGAAAATCGGTTCCGGACCGCTTCTTTTCCAGATGTGGAAATCGCGACAAATCGCAACGCTCCGCGTGCGCGCCGCCACCAAGGTCGGATTCGACAGCGGATGAAACGGCTTATGCGTCGGCGCCGACGGCCGCGTCCTCGTAGGCTTCAGTCGCCAGCAGCCAGGCCTCTTCCGCCTCGCCGAGTTGTCTGCTGAGCTGGCCGCGTTGCTGCGCCGTGCTCTGGGCGCGGCCGGGGTCCTTGGTATAGAGCGCCGGATCGGCAAGCAGCGCATCGAGCGCCGCGATCTCTTTCGTCAGCTTGTCGACGAGCTTTTCGGCAGCGACCATCGCTTTCTTCAGCGGCGCAAGCTCGGCCCGCTTCTCGGCGGCCGCCCGGCGTTGATCCGTGCGCGATGCTTTCGCCTCGCCGTCGCCGCGATCGTCGCGACGCTCCACCGTCCGCGCGCCACGTTCTTCGAGCAGCAGCGCGCGATAGCTCTCCATATCGCCATCGTAGGATTTCACTGTGCCGTTACGCACCAGCCAGAGACGATCCGCCGTCGCTTCGATCAGATGCCGGTCGTGACTGATGAGGATGACGGTGCCGTTGTATTCCATCAGCGCATGCACGAGCGCTTCGCGGCTGTCGATGTCGAGATGGTTCGTCGGTTCGTCGAGGATCAGCACGTGCGGACCGTGAAAGGCCGTCAACGCCAATAGCAGTCGCGCCTTCTCGCCGCCGGAAAGCTTGCCGCATTGCGTGTCGGCTTTATCGGCGCTGAAACCGAACGTGCCGAGCTTCGTCCGCCGCTGGGCTTCCGTTGCCTCAGGCATCAGTTTCAGCATGTAATCGTAAGGCGTCGCCGTCGGCAGCAAGTCGTCGAGCTGATGCTGCGCGAAATATCCAACCTCGACCTTTTGCGCACCGAAGACGTTGCCGGAAAGCGGTGTCAGCCGCCCTGCGATCAGTTTCGCCAACGTCGACTTGCCGTTGCCGTTCTGTCCGAGCAAGGCGATGCGATCGTCGTTGTCGATGCGCAGATCGAGCCCAGTTAGAATAGGCGTCTCTGCATCATATCCGGCACTCGCCTTTTCGATCCGGAGCAGCGGGCTCGCGATCACCTTCTGCGGATCGGGAAAGCGAAACGGCACGACGCGATCGTCGACCTGCGCCGCGATCGGCTGCATCTTCGCGAGAGCTTTGACGCGGCTTTGCGCCTGCGCCGCCTTGCTGGCCTTCGCTTTGAAGCGATCGATGAACGCCTGCAGATGACGGCGCTGCTCGTCCTGCTTTTTCATCAGTTTCATTTCGAGGCGCTGCTTTTCCCGCCGCGTTTCCTCGAAGTCGTCGTAGCCGCCTGCGTACAGCGTGAGCTTGCCGCGATCGAGATGCAGGATCGAGCCGACGGCGCGGTTTAAGAGATCGCGATCGTGGCTGACGATCAGCACGGTATGCGGATAGGCCTTGAGATGGTTCTCGAGCCAGAGCGTGCCTTCGAGATCGAGATAGTTCGTCGGCTCGTCGAGCAGCAGAATGTCGGGCTTGAGAAACAGAATGGCGCCGAGCGCGACGCGCATGCGCCAGCCGCCCGAGAACTCGCGGCACGCCCGTCGCTGTGCCTCCTCGTCGAAACCAAGACCCGACAGAATGCGCGCCGCGCGCGACGGCGCCGAATGCGCGTCGATGTCGGTTAGGCGAATCTGGATTTCCGCGATCCGCTGCGGATCGGCCGCGTGCTCGGCTTCGGCGAGCAGGCTGGCGCGCTCGGTGTCGGAGGAAAGCACCCAGTCGAGCAGGCTGTCGTCGCCGCCCGGCGCTTCCTGCGCGACGTGGCCGAGGCGAGCGTTGCGCGGGATCGATATCGATCCGTCGTCCGGCGCGATCTCACCTTTGAGAAGACGCAGCAGTGTCGTCTTGCCGGCGCCGTTGCGCCCGACGAGGCCGACCTTGTGGCCGGAGGGGATCGCGACAGTCGCCTGCTCGAGGATCGGCCGTCCCTCGATCCGATAGGTCAGATCGTTGATATGCAGCATGGGACGAGCCGATAGCCTGTCCGCCCGCGCCTGTCACGCCTCACAGGGTGATGCCGAAGCGCGCAAGCACGGCCGTCATCAGCAGGTACGCCGCAAAAGTCGCAGCCGAGGCGATCAGAAGGCTCGGCCAGAATCCGAACCCGCGCGCCAGCAGGAGCGGCAAGACGACGAACAGAACAAGAGATGGCAGGACGTACCAGAAGACGCTGGTCGAGAGCTGGGCGACCTTCGACGTATCGCCAGTCTCACCGTAAAGCCAGATGATCGCCAGAAGCGACGTCAGCGGCAGCGACGCGACGAGCCCGCCGAGAACGCTGGAGCGTTTCGCCACTTCCGAAATTGCAACGACGAGCAAGGCGGTCAGCAGAACTTTGATGGCCGCGTATGCCACCGCGCGTCAGCCCGACACGACGGGCTTGAGCGTCTCATAAAGCAGGCGATCGCGGGTTGCTTTGTCCTGCACGGCGAGGTGCGCGACGAACCACTCCTGCACCATCTTGCAGACCTGCTCCGGCTCGCGCTTGGCGAGCAGCTTCGGATTGGAAAAGACCTGGAGGTCGTCTTCCTTCCAGCCGAGCTTGGCAAGTTCCTTGATCAGCACGTCATAGTCGCTCTTGACGGCAGAGTCGTGCTTCACCGGATTTTTGCGGCCCTCGGAAATTGCCTGGAAGACCGCGTCAGCCTGGGCATTGAGTGCCGTCGCCGTTTCCGGATGCTCCATCATCTGCACGACGGCAGGGCTTGTCTCGCCTTTCGAAATGAAGCCGAAGCAGGCGCTCACGCTTTGCGAGCGAAGCGACTTCAGATGCGCGAGAAATGCGACCGCGATGGCCTGCAGCTTTTCGGAGCTGGCGGCGAGAGCCTTGTCGGCGTTCTGACGGCGGAGGTTGACGAGGCCCTGCGCGAGCGACATCGCGACTTCGTTGTCGGACTTCTTGTCGGCGACCATCTTGTTCGCCGTGGAAATCTGCGACGTGTACCAATCCGGATATTCGGCCTTGATCAGCTCCCAAACGGGCACTTTCTGCAAGCGTCCGTCGAGCGACGATCCATCGATGGCGGCCGGAGGCGCAGGCTCGGGCGCCTCGGGTTCGACGGCGGCGACCTGCATGTCCGATCGACCCTGTGCCGAACCGCTCGTTCCGCCGAGCTTCGAGACGGACGCCGTCGTCGTCGTTTGCGGATCGCTGGGTGGCGGGCTCTGTTGCGGCTGCGCCGGGCTCTCGGCAGTCTGCTGCTGAGGTTCCGGCGGCGCGGCGGGAATGACATCGCTGGCGGCTGGTGGCGTCGGCTCGGCACTCGCTGCATCGTTTTGTGGATGCGCGTCGGCAAGCTTCACCTCGTCCGGCGCCGCGACGACAGGTGCCTGATCGCCGCTTGTCGTATCCGATCCGCCCGAGACGATCTCCATCAGCGGGCCATGATACGTCGCAAGCGCAAACGCGCCGCCACCGATCACCGTCAGCGCAATGCTTGCGATGGCGAGACGCTTGACGAGATTGCCGCGTTGCGGCCGCGCATCCGCGCCGTCGAAACCGGAATGAGGAGCATACTGCGCCGACGCATTTGATTGCGCCGTATACGTCGGAGCGGGCGCCGCGCGATGCGCTTGCGGGATAGCCTGGGGCTGTTCGCTGCCGCCGTGAAACGCCGCCGGGAAAACAGCAGGCGCGGCTTGCCATTCAGACATGCCGGGGCGCCAGATCAGATCCGTTTGGCGAAGGTAGCTATGCGCGATGAAGGTTCGCAGCTCAACATCGGTCAAGGGACCGTGCTGTTTGCCATCCCGTGCAATATACCACTGAATGTCGTCGGCTTGTCCGGTCATTCTCGCTTCTTCGCACACGCGGGTCTCTCAACCCGTTTCAAGAGACCGAGTGTTCCCCCCGGCCACACTGTTCACAGCCAGTTGCGCGCGTCAATCGGGCGATTATGCGGTGAACCGGTCAAATTTCGTGCGACGTGCAACCGACTGCTTCAACTCGACCGCCTCCGCGCGCTTGCCGGTGTGAACCCTCACGGTTATAAGCCCGCCAACTCTCAGGAAACCGCAAAGCGAGGCAGACTTATGGCCGTTGAACGTACGTTTTCAATTATTAAGCCGGACGCAACGCGCCGCAATCTGACCGGCAAGATCAACGCCGTGATCGAAGGCGCCGGCCTCCGCATCGTCGCTCAGAAGCGCGTGCGCTGGACCCGGGCGCAGGCCGAGAAATTCTACGAGGAACACAAGGCGCGTCCGTTCTACGGCGAGCTCGTGGATTTCATGACGTCCGGCCCGATCGTTCTGCAGGTGCTGGAAGGCGAGAATGCGATCGCCAAGTATCGCGAAGTCATGGGCGCGACCGACCCCAAGGAAGCCGCCGAAGGAACCGTTCGCAAGCTCTTCGCGGAATCGAAGGGTTCGAACTCGACGCACGGTTCGGACAGCCCTGCTGCCGCCGATCGCGAAATCGCGCTGAACTTCCGCCTCGACGAAATCGTCGGCTAAGCGCGCCGATACAATTCTCCGGGTGGCGCAATGAACAGTGCCGCCCGGCCTCCGACGCGAGGTGCAAGAATGATCTCCGCCGCCTACGTTCAAACGATGGCTCGCTACAACGCGTGGCAAAATCGGAACGTCTACGATGCGGCGGAAAAATTGACCGATGCCCAACGCCGCGAAAATCGCGGCGTATTCTTCGGTTCGATCCATGCCACGCTGAACCATCTCTTGTGGGCTGATCAGATATGGCTGTCACGCTTCGGCGCGGCTTCCCCGCCTGCCGCGCGGACAATTCCAGACGGGCTGATCGCAATCGATGGCTGGAACGAACTCGCAAGCGCGCGCCAACGCTTCGACGACCAAATCCAACGCTGGGCTGATGGCATCGACGACGCGGCGCTTGCGGGCGACGTCAGTTGGTTTTCGGCAGTCGCGGGCCGCGAATTATCCGCTTCAAAAGCGCTGCTCGTCGCCCATCTCTTCAATCATCAGACACATCATCGGGGTCAGGTGAATGCGCTGCTGACCGGTTTTGGCATCGATCCTGGCGTGACCGATCTGCCGTTTGGTCCGGTCGTCAAGGCGATCTGATCAGGCCGCTCGCTATGCCGAACGGCGACCTGAATATTTGCAGATTGTGCTTCTGAATTTGATCGCCGCAAGGGCCGCCGGAACTCTGTACATCGGTCGGCCCTCGGGGCGCTTCGCCCGGTTCTATACGGGTGTGGAGGTCACGCACCTCATCGATCCGGACGGTAACCGGCGCTTAGGCGGCCGCGACCCAACTGCCAGCGACGAACCCGAAGGCGACTGCATCGGGATTGCGGCGTGCAGTTTCGATGAGTTTTTCTGGCGCTTCGACGACAAGCGTATGCGAGTGCTTGCCTTTGAATGTCGTTTTGCGCGATCTCGCTCCCGTGAGCAGAAACACGGACTTACCGAGGACTGTGGTTTTCACGGACTCCATGGCCGGGGGTCTCCTGGAGTTGGAACCAAGTATTTACGATCTAACTGACGCTCAGAATTCCTTGCTAAATCCATAACGTGCCCAGACTATGACAGCATTAACCTCATGCGTACACCTGCAACTCTCGCAGCTGCGAGGCCGCGACAGCCGCGGTTTGAAATTCTCTGAGAATTTCCAGAAGGCAGTTGTGATGATGCAGTGCCGAACGAAGCTGTGGAAAACCAGCTCAACGCCTGCAAACGCGCAGGCTCGCGGCCATCACGTTTAGGTGACTGCGTTCCGTCGGGTTGGGAGGTCAGACAGAAATAATGGAGGCGACGCGCGCCTCCACCTTGGAGATCAGCCCAGCTCTCTGATCTTGAACGGCAGGCCGCCCTTCGGCGTCAGCGTCACGGTCGCGTTGAGGCGCGCCGGATCGGTGCCGACGTATTCCGGCCGGAACCGGCGAAGCAGCAGCGACAGAGCCAGCGTATTCTCGACCTGGCTCATCGCGCCGCCGATGCACGAACGCTTGCCGCCGCCGAACGGAATGTAGCTGTACTTGACTTGCTTCTTTGCGTTGCCCGCCATCCAGCGCTCGGGCTGGAACGACTCGGGCTCCGGCCAGAACTTCGGATTGTGATGCGCGGCGTAAGCGAAGAGCGTGACGCGATCGCCGGGATTGATCTTGACGCCGCCGATCTCATCTTCGCCGACCGCAACGCGGATCAGGCCCCAGATGGGCGGATAGATGCGCATCGTTTCCTGGATGACGGCGCGCGTATAGACGAGGCCCGAGTAGTCGGCGGCCGTCGGCTCGCGGTCGCCATAAACTTCCTCGCCCTCGCGGCGGATGCGCTCGGCAGCCTCGGGACGGCGCGACGTTTCATAAAGCGCCCAGGCCAGTGTCAGGGCCGTCGTCTCGGTGCCAGCCCAGAGATACTGCTTGAGTTCGTCGACCGCCTGCGCGGCGTCGAATTCCGGGACTGACGGATCGTCAACGGCGTCCTGGATCATCTTCAGCAGCGTGCGTTCGCGCTCCTCGCGCGGGTGCGCGCCGATCACGGCCGGCGGCACGCTCGCCCAGACTTCCATCGCCTTTGCTGCATTTTCTTCCGTCATCTCGAACACTTCGCCCGCCTGCTTGCGCAGGCGAATGTCGCGATGGTTCATCACGTCGGTGTACGTCTTCACGCACTTGAACACGACGTGCGGATTGAACGGCATGTTGCGATCGAACAGCGCCTTGCAGATCATGTCCGCAGCAAGCGTCCACGTCTGCTCGACCATTTCGACCGTCTCGCCGCTTTTCGCGAGATCGCCCCACAGCGCCATCTTCGTGTCGATGGCCTTGAGGAAGTACGGGATGTATTCGGCGAACATATCGGGATGGAACGCCGGCTGCTGCGGCATGCGAATCTTCTGCCAGAGCACGCCGTCATTCGTGATCATCGACTTGCCGAAGATCGGCTTCAACCCGTCGAAGTATTTGACGTAGTTGTCGACCTTCGTGACCAGCACATGCTTGAAGTATTCGGGCTCTGAAATGAGAACGACACGCTGGTTCGCCATGTTGACCGGCAGCACCGGCCCATAGCGATCCATCATATGCATGAGGATACGCATCGGGTTTTCCGGATCGCCCCGCAGCAACGGCGTGAGCTTGAACCAGATGCTCGACTCCTCGCCAAGCCCGATGGTGTGGCTGGGTGTCGTTTCCATTTTGATGCCTCCATTTCGGAGCAGCGAACCCGTGCCTCGGAGCGCAGCCGCTAGGCGCTTTTGAACAACCAGCTAAACTCGGGTCGGCACTTCAATTTCCCGGATATCCCTCATCGGGCAACTTAAAAATACCACGCTTCGGGGGGGAGCTGTCCATGCGACCGCCAGCGCAAGGTAACCAGAAGGTAGTTTTCCACTTCAAAGACTTGGTGAATAAATCGGCAAACCCGGGTTACTCTCATGAAGTGTAATGACTTTTTCGCCTTCGACCCGCGCGAGCCCCGAAGCCACCAGCTTTAACGATGCCGGGTATAGACGATGCTCTGCGGCAAGGACGCGCGCCGCGAGTGTTGCCGGATCATCACCGCTGAGCACCGGGACAGCGGCCTGGCCGATGATCGGACCCTCATCCATTTCGGTCCGCACGAAGTGGACCGTGCAGCCTGCGATCTTCACGCCCGCTGCTAAGGCGCGCTCGTGCGTATGCAACCCCTTGAAGCTCGGCAGCAGTGACGGATGGATGTTGATCATCCTGTCGCGCCAATGTTCGACGAAGTCCGACGTCATCAGCCGCATGAAGCCGGCAAGCGCTACGAGCTCGGTCCCCGCTGCCGCGAGCGCATCCTGAAGCGCCGCTTCGAAAACATCCCGCGTTTTATATTTCTTATGATCGATCGCGAGCGTCGGGAGCCCGCGCGCCTTTGCCCAGTCGAGGCCGGCGGCGTCCGGCCGATTGGATGCGATCAGGACGATTTCTGCGGGATAATCGTCAGCCTGCGCAGCCTCGACGAGCGACTGCATGTTCGAGCCGCGGCCCGAAATCAGAATGGCGGTGCGAACTTTTTTGAGCGTCATGGGATGCGGCTTAGCATACCCGGAACGGAAAGTGCGAGAGCGTGCCTCGAAGCCTTAAGCGATCGGCTTGGGGCTGCCTTTGATCTGAGGCGATTTACCCTTGGCTTTAACGGACCGCCCGACCGGCCTCGCGGCGCCGCGTGCCCGGTAGACGTTGTCGATGAAGATTTCGCCGACGCTCGACCAGTCGAAATTCTTCGCTTCGGCGCGAACCTTGAGCGGATCGAGTTCAAGCGCCTGCAACGCAGCCTCGCGGAGGTCTTCCGACAATATGCCGGTGAGGCCCGGCGTTACGATGTCGATCGGTCCCATCACCGGAAAAGCCGCGATCGGCAGGCCGGATGCCATGGCCTCCAGCATCACGAGGCCGAAGGTATCGGTCCTGCTCGGGAATACGAACACGTCGGCGGCCGCGTACTCAGCCGCGAGCGCTTCGCCCGTCTTCGCGCCCTTAAATTCAACGTCCGGATGCTGCTCTCTCAGGACGTTCAGCAGGGGACCGTCGCCGATGACCACCTTGCGTCCGGGCAGATCGAGATCGAGGAAGGCACCGATGTTTTTTTCCGGCGAAACCCGGCCGACATAGAGAAACGTCGGCATCGCGGTATTTCTCTCGGCGTTCGATCGTGGATGGAACAACGTCGTATCCACGCCGCGCGACCAGAGCATCAGCCGTTCGAATCCGCGCCGCTCCAGTTCGGTCTTGAGTGACGGCGTCGCGACGAACGTGCCGATGCTGCGACGATGAAAGCGCCGCTGCACGTGATAGCTGATCGACGCGGGCAAGCCGATGTAGGTTTCCAGATACTCGGGAAAGCGCGTGTGAAACGATGTCGTGAAGCGAACGCCGTGGCGCAGGCAGATGGCGCGCGTAGCCCAGCCGATCGGTCCTTCCGTCGCGATATGCACATGCTCGACGCCGCTTCTGAGAACGTACTCGGAGATCCGGCGCATGTTCGGCACCGCTAGCCGTATCTCGCGATATCCGGGACAAGGCAGCGTCGTGAAGTCGGATGGCGAGAGCACGACGACCTCGTGGCCCGACTCCTCCAATGCATTCCGCAGATTTTCATACGTCCGAACGACGCCGTTGATCTGCGGCCGCCAGGCATCGGTGGCGATCAGGATGCGCATCGCTCGGCTCCCCGGCGGGACGCAGGGCGCACGGAGAAGCGGGCGGGCTTGGACGAGCCGCGCTCACGGCCAGCCGCCGAGCACGAGAGCCTGTGGAATTGAGGGCGCTGCTGCAAAGGCTGTTCCGAATCTGCCCGAACACCTCTGCTTGTGACGCCCGCCTTTTTCGTTTGTATGACAGCCGTGGCGAAGGGCCCGGTCCGCAGCCTGTTTGACGGATATTCGGTTAACTTTGCAGCGGACCTGCAAAGGCGTCTTCCGAGCCGGGAAGCCGCCGCCAAGTCATATACGCACGGATATCAGTCAGCTGGCCGTCCGCGAGCCGCGCCATGGGCGGCGCGTCGTTGTCGTTGTGAACGATGCGAGCCGAGATCCATCGCTCCGTAAAATCAGAGGACGACCCGCTAAGTCCCAAGCGAGAGATGCGATATTTAATCTCGATGAGCTCTCCGACCGTCAAAGTCGCGGTGGAAGGATATGCGGTCATCTGAAACCTCGGGGGAAGTTGATTCGTCCGCGGAGGCTACGTTTCAAATCTTTCAATTCGGTGGCAGGCAAAGGGCGCTTTTGCGGGCAGGATGCTCGCGCGTGTGTTTTCACCCCAGCTTGCGGCAATGTGGAGCAACCGCCGACTTCTTGATCGACCAAGCCGGCGCTCGGTACCTTCGACGAGAACAATGGCTGCGGATGTGCCGCGCACGACCGGAGACTGGCATGATCGATTGCAGATGGGGCGCGATCGCGGTTGCGATCCTCGCATATTCTCCTTGCGCGTATGCAAATCAGAACGTCATCCAGCTTTCACGCAACTCGGAAAATTGGGCGATCCAGTCGGGAGATTATGCCGGCACGCGATATTCCGCGCTCGATCAGATCACGACCGCCAACGTCAGCGAACTGAAGGTCGCCTGGACCTTTTCGACCGGCGTGCTTCGCGGTCACGAGGGTGGCCCGCTCGTGATCGGCAACATCATGTACGTGCATACGCCGTTTCCGAACGCAGTCATGGCGCTCGATCTCAACGACGAGCAGAAGATCATCTGGAAGTACGAGCCGAAGCAGGACGCATCCGTCATCTCCGTGATGTGCTGCGATACGGTCAATCGCGGCGTCCAGTACACCGAGGGAAAAATCCTGCTGCATACGGCGGACACGTCTCTGATCGCGCTCGACGCCAAGACCGGCACCGAACTGTGGAAGGTGTTGGATGGCGATCCGAAACAAGGCGCGACGGGTACGGGCGCTCCGCTGATCGCGAAGGACAAAGTCATCGTCGGCGTATCTGGCGGCGAGTTCGGCGTGCGCGGCTATCTCACGGCTTACGATCTGTATTCGGGCAACAGGATTTGGCGCGCCTATTCGATGGGGCCCGATTCCGACATTCTGGTCGATCCGGAAAAGACCACGTCGCTTGGCAAACCGGTCGGCGAAAATTCCTCGCTCGACACATGGAACGGCAATCAGTGGGAAATCGGCGGCGGCCCGACGTGGGGCTACATGGCCTACGATCCCGAGTTCAATCTGATCTACTACGGCACCGGAAACCCATCGACGTGGAACCCCGCGCAGCGCGCTGGGGCGGATCGCAAGCCGATCGACCAGAAATGGGCGATGGCGATATTCGCCCGCGACCTCGACACCGGCGTCGCGAAGTGGGTGTATCAGATGACGCCGTTCGACCAATGGGATTACGACGGCATCAATGAGCCGATCCTGACGGATCTCGAAATCAACGGCCGCATGCGCAAGGCGGTCACGCATTTCGACCGCAACGGCTTCGCCTACACCTTGGATCGCGTGACGGGGGAGCTTCTCGTCGCTGACAAATTCGATGCTTCAGTGAATTGGGCGTCCGAAATCGACATGGACAAATCGAGCCCGACGTATGGACGCCCAAAGCTCGTCGAAAAATATGAGCCCTTCAAAACCGGCGTCGACGAGGTCACCAAAGGCATCTGCCCGTCGTCGCTCGGCGCGAAAAATCAGCAGCCTGCGTCCTATTCGAAGCTGACGGGCCTTTTCTACGTGCCGACCAACCATCTCTGCATGGACTACGAGCCGTTCAAGGTCCGCTACACTGCCGGACAGCCGTACGTCGGCGCGACGCTCGCGATGTATCCGGCCCCCGATACGCCCGATCTCGGCAACTTCATCGCGTGGGACGGCGCGAAAGGCAAAATCGTCTGGTCGAAGCCCGAGCGATTTTCGGTCTGGTCCGGAGCCCTGACGACAGCGGGCGGGGTTGCGTTCTACGGAACACTCGAAGGCTATTTCAAAGCCGTCGATCAGAAGGACGGCCGGGAGCTATTCAAGTTCAAGACGCCGTCCGGCATCGTCGGCAACGCAATGACGTACATGCACGGCGGCAAACAGTACGTCGCGGTATATTCCGGCGTCGGCGGCTGGGCGGGCATCGGCCTCGCGGCCGGTCTGACGAATCCGGAAGACGGCTCGGGAGCGGTCGGCGGATTTGCGAGCCTCTCCGCATACACAAGCGCAGGCGGCTCGCTCACCGTATTCGCGTTGCCTTGACGCTGATGAGCAAAGCTGGCGCGACGGCTCTCTCGCCTCAGCCGAACTGAAGCTTCCCGTCATATTTCACGGCCCAGGCCTCGCCCTTGCCCTTAGCCCCGGACTTTTCGCCCGTTGGCGGCACGACGTCTCCGACAACGACCGGGTCTTCACCGGCAGATTTGAGCGCCGCGATGACCTCATCGGCGCGCGCCTTGCCTACGATGACGATCATGCCGACGCCGCAGTTGAACGTCCGCAGCATCTCCGCGTCGTCGAGCTGTCCTTCTTTCGCGAGCCAGCCGAAAACCGCTGGCGCTTTGAAGGTCGACAGATCGATCCGCGCAGAAGCATCCTTCGGCATCACGCGCGGCAGATTTTCCGACAACCCGCCGCCGGTGATGTGCGACAGGGCCTTGATCGCGCCATTTGCGCCCGACCCGCCAGTCGCGCGGATCGCCTCGAGCAGCGGCTTGACGTAAATGCGCGTCGGCGTCAGCAGCGCTTCCGCATAGGTTTGACCGTGCGCGAAGGACGCCGTGGCGCTCCAGTCGATCCCTGCTCGTTCCGCGAGCTTGCGCACCAGACTGTAGCCGTTGGAATGCACGCCCGAGGACTTGAGCCCGATCAGAACGTCGCCGACGGCAATGTCCGCACGCGGAAGGATTTCGCCGCGCTCGACGGCTCCAACCGAGAATCCCGCGAGGTCATAGTCGCCCGCCTTATACATGCCGGGCATCTCGGCCGTTTCGCCGCCGATCAGTGCGCAGCCCGCTTGCTTGCAGCCTTCCGCGATGCCCGCGATGACATCGCGCGCCACGTGCGTATCGAGTTTGCCGACCGCGAAATAATCGAGAAAGAACAGCGGCTCCGCGCCCTGCACGACGAGGTCGTTGACGCACATCGCAACGAGATCGATGCCGATCGTCGAATGCTGCCCGCTGTCGATGGCGATCTTGAGCTTCGTTCCGACGCCGTCGTTGGCGGCAACGAGAATGGGATCGCGAAATCCCGCACGCTTCAAATCGAACAGGCCGCCGAAGCCTCCGAGGTCGACGTCCGCGCCCGCCCGGCTCGTGGCTTTGGCGAGCGGCTTGATCGCGGCGACGAGCGCATTCCCGGCATCGATGTCGACTCCGGCGTCGGCGTAAGTCATCGGCTTCTGGGATTTATCTGTGGGCGACGGCATCTATCCTCGGAAAAAATTAGAGCGAGGCGGAAGCCTCAGCATCTTTGTGGGCGAAGCGAGCGTGGCTTGTCGTTAAACTCACTTTTGCCCCATTGCCAACACGTCATGGCGGTCGTAGCAGCCCTGACGAATGAGGGCAACGAAGCCTCCGCCGACTGAGGCATTCGGGCCGGGGTATCCACGACGAAGGGGAATGCAGTGCGCGCCGGTCGCTCCTTGGCAGTTGCTTTAACCTTCTGGGCGATAGCTGCGGCTTTGACGGGGCATGCGACTGCCGCCGGCTCCAATATGGCCTACACGGTCGCTAACTACCCGGTCGAGGCGACCGCCGACAACGCCGTGGCGGCTAAACAGCAGGCGCTGGCCGATGGTCAGCAGGCCGCGTTCCGCTCGCTTCTGAAACGCATCGTGCCGGTCACGGCCTATAAGCAACTCACGCGCATCTCGAACGTCAAGGCCGCCGACCTCGTGTCGGGCGTGACCGTGCGTTCCGAGCGCAACTCCGCGACCGCCTACATCGCCAACCTGGATTTCTCGTTTCAGCCCGACGGCGTGCGATCGCTCCTGTCGCAACAGGGCATTCCGTTCGTCGACGAGCAGGCGGCCCCGGTGACCGTCGTCACGGCGTCGCTACAAGGCGAACCCGCGACGCCGGCGAACGACAATGGCGTCTGGCACCGCGCCTGGACGGGCCTCGATCTCGATCACACGATCACGCCCGTCAGCATCGCCGATCTGAAGCCCGACATACAATCCGACACGGTTGCGAAAGTGCTTGCTGGCGACGATGCGGGCCTGCGCGCCTTGAACGATGCCTACGGAACCAAACTGATCGTCCTGGCCGTCACCGAGCTCGACCTTGCCGCCAAGAAGCTGACTGTGACGCTGGCAGGCCGCGATACGGTGGGCACAATTCTGCTGAAGCGCACATACCGCATTTCAGACGGCGACGTTGATTATGCCTCGCAGCTCGCGGCCGTCGTCGCGCTCGGCGTACTGGAAGGCCGATGGAAGGCGACGAAATCCGGCGTCACGACGGCGGCTTCGCAGGCTGCGGCTGATACGCCTGTTTGGGAAGCCACGACCGGAGGCGGCGGTGAGGATGTGACATTCGTCGCCGAGTTTTCAAGCCCCGCGCAATGGGATCAGATCCGCACCCAGCTGCTCGATACCCCGGGCATCGACAGCCTCAACATTCTTTCGGTGTCGGACCACGATGCCAACATCACTTTGAAATTCACCGGCGGCATTCGTGGTCTTGCGAACACATTGGGTGCGCGCGGTCTCAGATTTGCAAATACTGAGACAGGCTGGGTTCTTAGACCGCGATATTGAGACTCAGGTGCGCGTATTGTTGGCATAAAAGCCCGCACCGGTGGTTTTTTTGCATCCATTTTCGCAGATGTGCTCGACGAGACGAACTCCAAGAGGCTAGGTAGGGTCGAGCAGTTCTGAACGAGCCGCGCAACCGAACGCGGGGCGGCCGCGAGCACAGGATCCAATTCGGCGTGAGTATTCCTAATCTTATTACGCTTGGTCGCGTCATACTCGTGCCCGTCGTGTTCTGGCTGCTGCTGACGGGAGAACTGCAGCCGGCGTTTCTTGCATTTGTGATCGCGGGCATTTCAGACGCCGTCGATGGATTTTTGGCGAAGCGTTTCGGCTGGGAAACCGAGCTCGGCGCTTACCTCGATCCGCTGGCCGACAAGCTTCTGATCGTCTGCATATTCATCGCACTTGGCGTCACTGCGCGACTGCCGTCCTGGCTCGTCATCCTCGTGGTGTCGCGCGACGTGCTGATCATCATCGCCGTCGTTCTGTCGTGGCTGCTCGATCGCCCGACGCCGATGAAGCCGCTGGCCATCAGCAAGATCAACACCCTCGTACAGATCGTGCTTGCGGGCACGGTGCTGGCCGACGAAGCCTTCCTTCTGAACCTCAACGGACCGGTGCAGCTCCTGATCCTGCTCACCGCCGCGACGACCATCGCCTCTCTCGCAGTCTACCTGCGTGTCTGGTTGCATCACATGACGTATTCGGAATCGACGGACCCCAAGGCATAGAACCTCTCGCTCATTCCCGAAGCTCACAAATGCCGACTGGAGGAAAAGAAGCCATGCAGATTGAGCGGCACGCTCTGTTCTGGATTGTGACCGCCGTCGTGTTCCTCTATCTCGCGCAACTTCTCGCGCCGGTTCTGCTGCCGTTCGTCATCGGCCTCGTGCTCGCGTATTTTTTCAATCCCGTCGTGGATGCGCTCCGTCGCTTAGGTATTCCGCGCTGGGCGTCGTCCATTCTTCTCCTTGCGCTGGTCCTGTTTTTGATCGTACTGGCGCTTGTCTTTCTCGTCCCGATCCTGGTGCAGCAGGCGGCGGGTCTCGTCGAAGCGGCACCTCGGCAGATCGAACGTATCAAGCTGATGATCGAGACGAGCGCCCGCGATTATCTCGGGACACGCTACCCCGAAGCCGAAGCAACCGTTCGCTCGGCGCTTGATTCGTTTGCCTCTTCGATGCCGTCGTTCATGGCCGGCGTTGCGCAAAGCATCTGGAACCAGGGCGCCGCAGCCTTCAACTTCGTCTCGTTCGTTCTGATCACGCCGATTGTCTTTTTCTACACGCTGAAGGACTGGCCGAAGATCATCTCCAGCGTCGACTCCTGGCTGCCGCGCGACAACGCCGGAGAGCTTCGCGCGCTCGCGGTGGAAATCAATCAGCGCGTTTCGGCCTTCATTCGCGGCCAAGGCGCAGTCTGTGTGCTGCTGGCGGCATTTTATGCCGTGGCATTGAGTTTGGCCGGTCTTGAATACGGCCTGCTCGTCGGATTGTTCACCGGACTTGCGGCCTTCATTCCCGTCGTCGGCTGGACGCTCGGCACGGCGACCGCGATCACGCTTGCGATATTGCAGTTCTGGCCCGAGACGATGCCGATCCTGATCGTCATCGGCATCATGCTCGCCGGCCAGGCGCTCGAGTCCGCGATCCTGTCTCCGAATATCATCGGCTCCGAGGTCGGCCTGCATCCCGTCTGGCTGATCTTCGCGTTGCTGACGTTCAGCTATCTGTTCGGATTTCTTGGTCTTCTCGTCGCCGTGCCGGTTTCCGCCGCAATCGGCGTGCTCGTACGCTTCGCGCTCAAGACGTATCTATCGTCTTCGGTCTACACGGGCCGCGACGGCGCTGAAGCATAAAGTGTCGATACCCTAATGGCGTCCATGCCAGAGCAACTCGTTTTTGAAATGCCGCATCGCGCCGCGATGGGGCTTGAGGATTTTCTCGTCTCGGACTCGAACGCGGCCGCCGTGGCGCTCATCGACCGCTGGCCGGATTGGCCCATCGGCGCGGCGATCCTTGTTGGACCGAGGGGCAGCGGGAAAACGCATCTCGCCAACGTCTGGCAACTTCGCTCCGAGGCGGCGCTGCACCCGGCGGCTTCGCTGACACGGGAAAACGTCCCGGCCGTCGCGTCGGCGGGAGCTGTCATAATTGAGAATATCGAGACGCTGACTGACGAAGCGGCCCTCTTTCACCTGCTCAATCTTGTGCGCGAGCAGCGACTGCAGGTCCTGCTGACGACCGACACCGCGCCGGGCGATCTCAAGATTGCGCTTCCCGATCTTCTTTCCCGGCTGAAGGCGTTGCCGCTGGCCTCGATCGAGGCGCCGGACGACGCCCTTTTGCGCGCGGTTCTCGTCAAACTATTTGCCGATCGCCAATTGAGCGTCGAACCCCATATTGTTGACTATGTCCTGGTGCGCATGGAACGCTCCATGTCGGCCGCGGAACGGTTCGTCGCCGAAGCGGATCGCCAGGCCCTCGTGCTGCAACGGCGTGTCACCCGCGCGATCGCGGCTGCGGCGCTCGATTCACTCGGATATTAGGCAGGCAGGCGCTTGTTTTGCGCCGCTTTCGCAATTTAGATGTAAACCAACGATCGGCCCTTTCGGCCGAACTCAGAGTGCATCCCAATCATGGCTACGGCAAAGAGCAGAGGCGTCGCGAAGTCAGGTGCCGAGGAGGTCCCGAAAGGACCGGATCGCTTTTACAATCGCGAGCTGTCCTGGCTGCAGTTCAACCGTCGCGTCGTCGAGGAAGCGGCCAACACGCAGCATCCGCTGCTGGAGCGCCTGCGCTTCCTGTCGATCGCCGCCGCGAACCTCGACGAATTCTACATGGTCCGCGCCGCTGGCGTTTACGGCCAGGTCCGTGCGGGCATCACCACGCTGTCACAAGACGGCATGACGCCGATGCAGCAGCTTGCCTCGATCAACAAGTTCGCGGCGAAGCTTGTCGCGGAAGAGCAGGCGCTCTGGCAGACGATCAAATCCGAGCTCTCCCAAGCTGGGCTCTCGGTCCTGCAGGCCGAGGAACTCTCCGGCTCCGAGCGCGATTGGCTCGAGCAACTGTTTCTGACGCGCATATTCCCGATTCTGACACCGATCGCCGCCGACCCCGCGCATCCGTTCCCGTTTATCCCGAACAAGGCGATGGTGATTGTCGTGGAATTGGTCCGCCCGGCGGACGGCAAGGCCATGAACGGGCTGATCCCGATTCCCGGGGCGCTTGAACGATTTATCCGCCTCGAAGCGAATCCCGCGAAGCCGAAGGACATTCGTTTCGTCCGTCTCGAAAGCGCCATCGGCCTTTTCATCGGCGAGCTTTTCTCGGGCTTCGATATCAAGAGCCAGGGCGCATTCCGCGTTCTGCGCGACAGCGACATCGAACTGCAGGAAGAGGCCGAGGATCTCGTTCGTTCCTACGAAAGCCAGTTGAAGCGGCGTCGGCGCGGCAACGTGATCCGCCTCGAGATCGAAGCGCGCATGCCGGAGCGACTGCAGAAATTCGTCATTGAAGAATTGGAGGTGCGCGAGGAAAGCGTGTTCGTGAAGGACGGCATCCTTGCGCTCGCCGACACCTCGCAGCTGATCATCGGCGATCGCCCCGATCTGATGTTCAAGCCGTTTCCGATCCGCTTTCCCGAACGCATCCGGGAATTCAGCGGCGATTGCTTCGCGGCCGTGCGCAAGAAAGACATCGTCGTTCATCACCCTTACGAGAGCTTCGACGTCGTCGTTCAGTATCTGCGTCAGGCCGTCGCCGATCCCAACGTCATGGCGATCAAGTGGACGCTTTATAGAACGTCACGCGACAGCCCCATCATTCAGGCGCTGAAGGAGGCGGTTGAAGCGGGTAAATCGGTCACCGCCGTGGTCGAGCTGAAGGCGCGTTTCGATGAGGCGGCGAACATCCGCTGGGCGCGCGATCTCGAAAGCGCCGGCGTTCATGTGGTTTATGGTTTCACCGAACTTAAGACGCATGCCAAGCTCGGACTGATCGTCCGCCGCGAAGGCAGCGAGCTGACGACGTACTGTCATATTGGTACGGGCAACTATCACCCGCAAACGGCGCGCGTTTACACCGACCTCTCGCTGTTTACGACTGATCCGGTGATCGCCCGCGACATCACGCGCATTCTGAATTTTGTGACAGGCTACGGCGAGCCGATCGAGCTCGAATGCATGGCGGCGAGTCCGCACGGCATCCGCAATCGGATTATGACACACATCGCGGAAGAGATTCGCCACGCCAAGGCTGGCAAGCCGAGCGGCATCTGGTGGAAAATGAACTCGCTCGTCGATGCGCAGATTATTTCCGCGCTATATGACGCAAGCAACGCTGGCGTGCCGATCGATCTGATCGTGCGCGGTGTTTGCTGCCTGAAACCGGGCATTCCGGGCCTTTCAAGCAACATCCGAGTGAAAAGCATCGTCGGTCGCTTTCTAGAGCATGCCCGCATTTACTGTTTTGCAAACGGACGGCCCTTGCCTTCACCCGATGCCGCCGTCTACATCAGCTCCGCCGATATGATGCCGCGCAATCTCGACCGTCGCGTCGAGGCAATGGCGCCGGTGAAGAATCCTACCGTCCACGAGCAGGTGCTCAACCAGATCATGGTCGCGAACTTGAGAGACAACCAGCAGAGCTGGCGGATCAATCCGGACGGAAGCGCAACGCGGATCGCGCCGGAGCCCGGTGAGGAAGCCTTCAACGCTCATAAATATTTCATGACCAATCCGTCGCTCTCAGGTCGTGGGCAGTCGCTCAAAGAGAGCTTCCCGCTCCGCTTCCTGAAGCCGGATTGAGGTTGAGGCGCCTGCTTGACGCGTTGGAAGGAAATCCTGGGTGCAAACGAACGCACCAATGAATTGGAGCCTATCGGCGTCATCGACGTCGGCTCCAACTCGGTGCGTCTCGTCGTTTATGAAGGCGCCGTTCGCGCGCTGACGCCGGTCTTCAACGAAAAGGTTTTGTGCGGCCTCGGGCGCTCGGTCGCGACGACCGGAAGTCTCGGCGAAGAAGCCGTCGAACGCGCACTCGCCGCGTTAGCGCGGTTCAAGGCCATCGCGCGCATCCTGAGCGTCAAGAACTTGATGGTCATTGCGACCGCCGCCGTTCGCGACGCGCAGAACGGACCGTCCTTCATCCAGCGCGGCGAGCGCATCCTCGACACGTCGATCGAAATTCTTTCGGGCGAGAAGGAAGCGCGGCTCGCGGCCCAGGGCATCATGATGGGCTTTGTCGACGATGACGGCATCGCCGGCGATCTTGGCGGCGGCAGCCTCGAACTCGTCGATCTCGCGAAAGACCGGCTGAAAGAAGAAGCGACGTTGCCGCTCGGCGGCTTGCGCCTCATCGACACCACCGGCAACAAGATCGAGCGTGCGGGCGACCCGATCGACAGCGCGCTCGCAAGCCTGTCGTGGCTTGGCAACGGCGAAGGCCGAACTTTTTACGCGGTCGGTGGAACCTGGCGCTCGCTCGCCAAGCTGCACATGGAGCAGATCCGCTATCCGCTGCATGTGATGCAGGGCTACAAGCTCTCGGCGCGCGAAGCGATCGATCTCTGCGAGCAATTCCGCAAGACGAAGAAGCCGCTCGATATCCCGGGCATCGCAAGCGTGGCGCGCGCCCGTCGCGAAGTTCTGCCCTTCGGCGCTCTCGTTCTCGAACGGCTCATCAAGCGAATGCAGCCGCGCCAGATCGTCTTTTCGGTATTCGGTATCCGCGAGGGACTGATCTACGGCCTGCTGCCACCGCATGAGCAAGCGCGCGACCCGTTGCTGAGCTTCTGCGAGGACTATGCGGCTTTGCGGTCGCGCTCCGTCGAGCACGCCTGGGAGTTGTGCCGCTGGACGGATCGCATTTTCGCCGATCCCGCACTCGAAGAGACGGCCGACGAGCGGCGCCTTCGCCATGCCGCCTGTCTGCTGTCGGATGTTGGCTGGCGCGCTCACCCCGACTATCGCGGCGAGCAAAGCCTCAACACCGTCGCCCACGCGGGCCTCGGCGGCGTCGATCATCAAGGCCGGATTTTCCTTGCCCTCTCGGTCTTTCACCGCCACGAAACGTCGGAAGCCAACGGCGAACAGCTTTCCGAACGGCTGCGAAGCCTCGTCAGCAAAAGGGTTCAGCGCCGGGCCCGAATCGTCGGCGCCGCGATCAGGGCCGCCCATATGCTGTCGATCGGCATGGCCGGGATCATCGACCAGACACCCCTGACCTACGAAAACGGTCTGCTCGTCCTGACCATTCCGCGAGCCTATGCCGCGCTTGACGGCGAGCGGCTGCGCCGCAGATTCGAAGCTTTGGCGGACCTCCTCGGCAAAAAGCCGAAAATTAGAATAAGCGGGTAAAAGGCGGTACGCCTCGCTTGTGACGCAAGAAATTCTGATAGAGTGCAGGCACAAGCTTGCAGGATGAAGACGGCCTCCATGGCGGATGACCTCTACGACATTTTGGGCGTCTCAAGACGCGCGACCGAGGAGGACATCCGCAAAGCGTTTCGCAAACTTGCGAAAGCGAATCATCCGGACGTCAATCCCGGCAACGCCGCGGCAGGCGAGCGCTTCAAGAAAATCACCGCGGCGAACGACATCCTGAGCGATCCGGAAAAACGCCGCCAGTACGATGCGGGTGAGATCGACGGCAAAGGCGATCCGCGCCGGCCGTTCTGGGGACATGCGGGCGCGGGAGCCGGAGCAGGTCCCGGCGGTCCGAGGCGTCCGCAGGCAGCGCGCGGCGGTCAGGCCGGAGCGTTCGAGGATTTCAGCTTTTCCGATATTTTTTCCGACGTCTTCGGCGCCGGAAGCGCAGGCGGTGGTGCGGGTGCCGGTCGCCGCGAGGGCTTCGGCTTCGCGGCGCGCGGGCAGGATCTCCGTTACTCTCTCGAAGTCGATTTCCTCGAAGCCGTGCTCGGTGCGAAGAAGCGCGTCACGCTTCCCGACGGCGGTGTTCTCGATCTTGCTGTTCCCGAAGGCGTCACCGACGGTCAAACGCTTCGCCTCAAAGGCAAGGGCACGCAGGGATCGCTCGGCGCTGAGGCAGGCGATGCGCTGATCGAAATCAAGGTGCGTCCGCATCCCGATTTCAAACGCGACGGCGACGACATTCTTTTCGAGCTTCCGATTACGATCGATGAAGCCGTCCTTGGCGGCCGCGTCGAAGTCCCGACGCCGTCCGGTCGCGTGCAGCTCGCGATCCCGAAAGGCACAAGCTCGGGCAAGACCTTCCGCCTGAAGGGCAAGGGCGTCCGCACGCGTGCTGGCTCCGGCGATCAGCTTGTCACTGTGAAGATCGTCCTGCCGCACGACATCGACGAAAGCCTCTCCTACTTCTTTTCCGAGTGGCGGCAGAAGCACGGCTACGATCCCGGCCGGAAGTAGGCCGCGCTCCCGTCATTCTCGGCCGAGTGCGCCGTAGGCGCATCGAAGGCCGGGAGTCCAGTATAGGCTCGCTGCAAACTCTATAATGAGCCTTCGGCAGTTTTGTGCTGGATCCCCACGCTCGCTCGCATCAGCTCGCCACGCGTGAGGATGACGACGGTCACTAGTGTTTATGCGCGATTGGCGGCCGGCTCGCGGAACGCGAGTCGCCAATCGCCATCAAAAACTCTCAGGATTGGCGGCCGGCTCTCCGGAGGAGAGTCGCCAATCGCAACATTAAAGACTCGCAGGAACCGCGCGCACTTCGCCGTTGACGAGCGTCAGCGCGAGTTCGCCGCGCTTGAGCTTCAATGCCGCTTCGCCGAACAACGAGCGACGCCAGCCTTGCAGCGCCAGAACATCGGCTTCGTTCGATACGGCGAGCTGCTCGAGGTCCTCGCTGCTTGCGATGATGCGCGGCGCAACGCCGTGCTCGGCGGCCGCCGCCTTCAGCAGCACCTTCAAAAGCTCGAGCGTCGCGCTCGCCTCGGCCGACAAGGATTCGTTGCGCTCGATTTTCGGCAGCGTCTTGGGATCGCGCGCGGCGCCCGCTTTGACCGCTTCCAGAATCTCCTTCGCGCGTTGCGACCGTGCGAAGCCGTCCGACAGCGTGCGCAGTTGCCCGAGCGCTTCGACGTTCACGGGAATCTGGTTGGCGATATCGTACAGCGCATCGTCGCGCAGCACGCGTCCGCGGGGAACATCGAGCTGTTGCGCGAGGCGCTCGCGCCAGGCCGCAAGCTCCACCAGAACGCCGAGCGATTTGCGGCCTTTGACGCGGAGTCTCAGACGTTGCCACGCGTTCTCCGGCGACGTGTCATACGTCGCGGGACTAGTCAGAACGCCCATCTCTTCCTGCAGCCACGGCGTGCGCCCGGTCTTATCCAGCGTCTGCCGCAAACGCTGATAAACGTCGCGCAGATACGTGACGTCGGCCAGCGCGTAGTCGAGCTGCTTCGGCGAGAGCGGCCGCCGGCTCCAGTCCGTGAAGCGTGAGCTTTTGTCGAGGTCTGCTCCGGTCGTTTTCTTCACGAGGTTGACGTAGCTGATGCTGTCGCCGAAGCCGCAGACCATCGCCGCAACCTGCGAGTCGAAGACCGGCGTCGGTACAACCCCGGATTTGAGGAAAACGATTTCGATGTCCTGCCGCGCGGCGTGGAAAACCTTGACCGTCGAGGTGTCGGCCATCAGGTGGTAAAACGGCGCGAGGTCGAGCCCCGGCGCCAGCGGATCGACGATTGCCTCGGCCTCGGGGCCTGCAAGCTGGATCAGGCATAGCAACGGCCAGAACGTCTGCTCGCGCAGAAATTCGGTATCAACGGCAACGTAGTCGCTTCTGGAGAGGGTTTCGCAAAGTGCGGCCAGCTCCGGCGTGGTGGTAATGGTCTGCATTGAGCGACGCCTATAGCGTATCGATTTTCCGTTGTCGCCATCAGCTTGGTCGCGGCCCGATCTGAAGGCGATTCGCGGCGTTCTTGGGTTGCGTAGCACCGGCACCGGGCGCCAGCGCACCGATTGATTAAAACTTGCGGGGACTTCAGGTACTTCGGCCGCTCCCTGGTAACCTTGACTTTCGCCCTCCCGCATGCGCTTTTCCGCGGCGATTTCCACCCATACCGAACAAAGGGTTTCCGGCAATGGCCGAGGCAAAACTGCATCGTTATCGCTCGCACACCTGCGGCGCGCTTCGCAAAGCCAATGTCGGCGAAACCGTTCGGTTGTCGGGCTGGGTGCACCGCGTGCGTGACCACGGCGGCGTGCTGTTCATCGATTTGCGCGATCACTACGGCGTCACGCAGGTCGTCGCCGATCCTGACAGCGCCGCCTTCAAGGCCGCCGAGGCCGTCCGTTCAGAGTGGGTCATCCGCGTCGACGGCAAGGTCCGCGACCGGCCCGACGGTACGGTGAACGGCGAGCTTCCGACCGGCGAGATCGAACTCTACGCGACCGAGATCGAAGTGCTGTCCGCCGCCAAGGAATTGCCCGTTCCCGTTTTCGGCGAGCCGGACTATCCGGAAGACTTGCGCCTGCAGTATCGCTTCCTCGACCTGCGCCGCGAAACGCTGCACGCGATCATCATGAAGCGGCTCGAAATCACGCGCGCCATCCGCAAGCGCATGCACGACGCCGGCTTCAACGAATTCCCGACCCCGATCCTGACGGCATCGAGCCCCGAAGGCGCGCGCGACTTCCTCGTGCCGAGCCGCATTCACGAGGGCAAATTCTACGCGCTGCCGCAAGCCCCGCAGCAGTACAAGCAACTGCTGATGGTATCGGGCTTCGACCGCTATTTTCAGATCGCGCCCTGCTTCCGCGATGAAGACCCGCGCGCCGATCGCCTTCCGGGAGAGTTCTACCAGCTCGACGTCGAGATGAGCTTCGTCGAACAGGAAGACGTGTTCTCGACGATGGAGCCGGTGCTCACCGGCCTCTTCGAGGAATTCGCCAACGGCAAGCCGGTAACGAACAACTGGCCGCGCATTCCCTACGACACGGCCATCGCGAAGTACGGCTCCGATAAGCCGGACCTGCGCAACCCAATCGAAATGCAGGACGTGACCGAGCATTTCCGCGGCTCAGGCTTCAAGGTCTTCGCGGGCATGATCGAGAAAGATCCGAAGGTCCGCGTCTGGGCAATCCCCGCTCCGACCGGCGGCTCGCGCGCGTTCTGCGATCGTATGAATTCTTGGGCGCAGGGCGAAGGCCAGCCGGGCCTCGGCTATATCTTCTGGCGCGACGGCGAGGACGGCGGCGCAGGTCCTATTGCGAAGAACATCGGGCCGGAACGCGCCGGTGCAATCAAGGCGCAGCTTTCCCTCAAGGACGGCGACGCGGTGTTCTTCACGGCCGGCAACCCGGCGAACTTCTACAAGTTCGCAGGCGCCGCGCGTGATCGCGCCGGTCAGGAACTGAAGCTCGTCAAGGAAGACCAGTACGCGCTCGCCTGGATCGTCGACTTCCCGTTCTACGAGTGGAACGAGGAAGAAAAGAAAATCGACTTCTCGCACAATCCCTTCTCGATGCCGCAAGGCGGCGGCGAAGCGCTGGACGCCGCAACGACGAATGAGGATCGCCTGAAGCTCAAAGCCTATCAGTATGACATCGTCTGCAACGGCTACGAGATCGCGTCGGGCGGCATCCGCAACCACAAGCCTGAGGTGATGATCAAGGCCTTCGGCATCGCTGGACTTGGGCCCGAGGTCGTCGAGCAGCGCTTCGGCGGATTGTTCCGCGCCTTCCAGTACGGCGCGCCTCCGCACGGCGGCATGGCGGCTGGCATCGAACGTATCGTCATGCTTCTGACCGGCGGCAAGACGGTGCGCGAGGTCGCGCTGTTCCCGATGAACCAGCAGGCCAACGACCTGCTGATGGGCGCGCCGAGCGACGTCACGCCGAAGCAGCTGCGCGAACTTTCCCTCCGCGTCGTCGCTCCGGAGAAGAAGGCTTAGCTAACTTCGCTTATGAGCCCATCCCATTGCACTGCCAGCGACCCTGTGAGAAAACATTTTGTTTTCTCATGGGGGAGCATATGCATATCGGTTCACGAGCCAAAACAGGTTTAGCGGCGGTCTCAGTTTTTTGTTTTGCTTCTGTTTCATCGGCCGACGCCGAATGGATTTATAAGAAAGAGGAAAAAGCGTTCGGGGAGACGGAAGCCATCGCGATGGCAATGGGTGAGTCTTCTATAGTTTTTATTTCATGCAGTTCCGAAGGGCTCAAACTGAGCTTAGCAACCCCAGAGGACTATTCTTCTGGTGGCTCAACCTTGAATCTATTGTCGCCCAAAATCATCGTCTCCGTAGACGGAGCGAAGCCCGTGCGCTTTGAAACGAGCTTGGAGGAAAACGGTCTGCACAAGGTCGTAGCTGTTACCGACGACGAAGATATTGCCAGAGAAGCTGCAACGCAGATTGCCGCCGCGCGAAAGCGAATCGATATCGGGGTTGAACTCGCGGGGAAAAAATTTCACACCAGCAAGCTGTCGGCGGTCGGAGTAAAAAAATCAAGGCCGTGCTGGATCTCTGTGCTCCCAAAGCTAAACCCGACGATGGTAGCGACGACGACAATAAAAAGGCCGATGAAAAGTCGACCGGAAAATGAGCTGAACCTCTGAAATGCGGCCACGGCTATCGATCGCGCCTCTCTCCCTGGTTGGTCAAGTTTAGTAGATCGGAATACGACATAAATCTCGAGCGGGGTATTTCATGTCGATGCGAATTCTGATCCTCGGAGCAGGCGCAACGGGCGGCTACTTCGGCGCCTTGCTCGCAAAAGCGGGCGTAGACGTCACGTTTCTGGTCAGGCCAACGCGGCGCGACCAGCTGCAACGTGACGGCCTCGCGATCAAAAGCCATCTCGGCGATGTCACGACGCCGGTAAAGGCCATCACGCGCGACGAGATTTCGGGAACGTACGACGCCATTGTTTTGAGCAGCAAGGCGTATGGCCTCGCGGACGCGATCGAAACGATTCGCCCCGCCGTCGGTGATAAGACGCTCATCCTTCCGCTGCTCAACGGCATGCGCCATCTCGACGATCTCGATCGCGCGTTCGGAGCAGAACACGTGCTCGGCGGTACCTGCCACATCAGCGTCGTTCTCGACGCCGACGGAACGATCCGCCATCTCAGTCCCTTCGCCTCGCTGACGCAGGGCCCGAGAACGGCCGCTCAACGCGAAGGCGCGGCACGTCTGCAGCAGGAACTCGAACGCGGCGGCTTCGACGCAAGATTTTCCAGCGATGTTATCGGCACGATGTGGGAGAAATGGTTCTTCCTCGCGACGCTCGCCGCCGCAACCTGCCTCATGCGCGCGTCTGTTGGCGAAATCGTGCGAACCGACGAAGGCGAGCGCCTGATCTCGAGCATGCTCGCCGAGTGTTCGGCCGTGGCGGCCGCGTGTGGTCATCCGCCGTCGACCGCCGCACAAGAGGGTGCGCGCGCGACGCTGACGGATCGACAATCAAACATTTCCGCATCGATGCTGCGCGATATCCAGCGCGGCGGAGAGATCGAGTCCGATCATATCGTCGGCGATCTCATTCGCCGAGGCCGCGAGCATGGCGTGCCGACACCTTTGCTCGACGTCGCCTATGTGCATCTTCAGGCCTATCAAAACAGGTTCAAGGCTGCGGCGGAAACCGCAGTCTGAGAGACGGCGACATGACCGGACATTAATTCTGCGGCACTCCTGCTGGCCTTGTGTTTGCCCAGCAAAAGCGGGACAATTCGGCAAGTGAAAACGGGACCTTCAGTATGCCGCGCGCCCTTGTACCGGTTGTTTGTCTTCTGATCGCGATCATCTCGACGGCAGCCCTCGCACGCACGCCCAATTATGCCGAAGACTGGAACGGTGCCGAGATCAATTGGCGCGACGCCCGTTCCGGAATTTATGAATCGTCACAGACAGGCCGTCCCGTCATCATGGTTTTCCATGCGACGTGGTGCTCGGTGTGCAAGCGCTTCAGGCAAATCTTCAAAGACCCTAGCATTGTCGCGGCGTCCCGTGATTTCGTGATGATCCTCGTCGATGGCGACGCCGAAAAGGAACTGAATGGCGCATTCTCGCCCGATGGCGTCTACGTGCCACGAACGCTTTTCATCGACTCCGAGGGCAACGTCTCCGACAAGCTGGTCGGCACTGACCCGCAGTATCCGCACTCTCTCGCCGTCGACCGGCCCGACGAACTCTTGGCGCTGATGAAGAAAGCCCACGGCGTTTTCAACATGACGCCGAAGACTGCGCCACCGGCCACGTCCGGTGCGGATCGAACCTGACGCAGGATCGAATTCCGTTCACTGTTCAGTTGCGCTCGCGTTATTCGGCCGTCATAAGGACCGTCGATGCGGACGTGGTGGAACCGGTAGACACACAGGACTTAAAATCCTGAGACGGTAACGTCGTGTGGGTTCGAGTCCCACCGTCCGCACCAATGATATCAATAAGTTAGATGCGCCGCAGAAGCGCGTAGGAGCCAGCGGGCACTCTTATCGGACCAAGTGCACCACGCTGAACGGTCAATGGGCCCTGCGACCCTCAAAGCCAAAGCCAAGTTCGTGCTGGCGACTGGCGAAGCCAAGATCTGCAAGTTTCTGGATCTGCGCGATCTTCATTGGCAACAATTCGATCCGCTTCGATGAAGAGATGCTGCGCCACTCTCTCTTCCAGTGAAATGCGAGAGCCTTGCGCGACGCTTTGATAGAGGTCTCCATCGATCTCACGTCGGAACCTCGCATTCAACGTATAGCTGGGACCACGTTGTTGGACTTCATTTCCGACCTCGCGGCCAGCGACGGATGAATGATGACGAGGGTTAGGTCGGCGACCTAGGTTTTGTATACTTTCAAAGAAGACAATATCAGCCTGTGTTGCGGCGGGGTCACAGACACGCGCCCATGCTGTTGTCTATTTTCTCTCGAAAATACTATTCAAATTTGGAAAATGTGCATTGATGTTCAGTTGGAAAGTTCCTAGCGCACTGGCAATTTTTGCGGCGATCGCTCCGATCCCAGCATTAGCTCAAGCACCTTCTGAGCAGCCTAATCCATCGGAATCCCGCGCAGATAGCGAAGCTCCGGCGGCGCCAGGCGACAACTCATTGCCCGCAGTGGTCGTCACGTCCGATGAAGAGGAAGAACGCAAGGCGAAGTCAAAAGCGGCTAAGAAAGCCAAGTCTGCAGCGTCGGCTAAGAAGGCGCCCGCCGCAGCGAAGAAAGCCGCGCCGCCAACGGACGAGCCCACCGACGCATCTGCAGCGTTTGCTGGAGGAAACGGGTCGGAGTCGGCCGCTAACGGGAACAGCAATCTCAATAGCGGCAGCGTCAACGGCTACCTCGCGACCACAACATCGTCGGCCACCAAGACGAACACACCGCTACGCAACGTTCCGCAGTCGATTTCAGTCATCACTGAACAGCAAATTCAGGATCAGAACGCCACGAGCATCGGCGACGTGACGAAATATGTTCCCGGCGTCATTATGGGCCAGGGCGAAGGGAACCGTGACCAGCCGACGATCCGTGGTCAGGGCACGACTGCCGATTTTTATATCGACGGCGTTCGCGATGACGCGCAAATTTTTCGCGATTTGTACAATACGGAACGCATCGAAATACTGAAGGGTCCGAACGCGCTGATCTTCGGTCGAGGCGGCGCCGGTGGTGCCATAAATCGTGTGACGAAGCAGGCCGACGGTTCCCACATCGGCGAGGCAACCGTCACAGGTGGCATGTATGATTTCAAGCGCACATCAATCGACGTCGGGGATGCGATAACACCCGATGCAGCTTTTCGTCTGACGGCGGTCTACGAGGACAGCGAAAGCTACCGTGATTTCGTCGACCTCGAGCGTTGGGGCGTAAATCCGACCTTCGCGTTCCGCATCGACAGTCAAACGCAAGTTCGTGTTGGCTACGAGCATTACTTCGATCACCGGACGGCCGACCGCGGGATTCCCTCATTTAACGGCCGGCCGGCACCGACGAGCCGTTCGACATTCTTCGGCAATCCTGATGTGAGCTATTCGGAAGCGACCGTCGACAGCGCGTTCGCGACGATCGAGCATAAGACGGACTATGGTTTGAAGATACGGAACCACACGTACTTCGCGAACTACGACAAGTTCTATCAAAACGTCTTCGCATCGGGTCCGGCGAACCTGGCTGCCGATACGGTGCAGTTGCAGGCGTACAACCAGGAAAACGATCGCCAAAACATCTTCAACCAGACCGACCTGACGTACAAATTCGATCTCGGATGGTCGCGGCATACACTTCTGGGAGGCATGGAGTTCGGACATCAGAAGTCGAGGAACTACCGTCAGAACGGCTTCTTCCAGTCGCCTCCTTCCGGCGGCGCGTGCAGCTCGATTGTCGTGTCTGGTGTAACCAGCACATGCACGACCTCGTTTTCGCATCCGACGATTTTCACACCCGACATCTTGTTCCAGGGCGTGTCTTCGCAGGCCAATAACGATGTGAAAGCAAACAGCCGGTCATTTTACATTCAGGACCAGATGGAGATCACCCGGTACCTGGAGATTATCGGTGGCGTCAGGCACGAGACGTTCGACTTGGATCTCTTCGATCGCAACACGAGCACGACCCTCAAGCAGAACGACGATCTCGTGTCGCCTCGCGCCGGCGTGGTGCTGAAACCGACCGATAGCTTGTCGATCTACGGCAGCTACGCAGTTTCGTATCTTCCCGCATCTGGTGATCAGTTTTCGGCTGTGAACAGCGCTACCGTCAACCTCGACCCCGAAAAATTCACCAATTACGAAGTCGGCGTAAAGTGGGACCTTACCCCGGATCTGGCGTTTACCGCTGCGGGTTATCAGTTGACGCGCACCAACGTGCGCTTCCAGCAACCCGATGGCACATTCATCCAAACTGGCGAAACCGAGGTCAAAGGCTTCGAGGCAGGCCTCGTCGGGTACCTAACGGATGCTTGGCAGATTTCCGCGGGCTATGGCCATCAAGTTGGCAAAGTCACCAAAGCCACGGCAACGACGGCACCTGCCGGCACGCCGTTACCGCTGCTCCCGAGCGATACATTTTCGCTCTGGAACCGATACCAATTCACCAAAGCATTCGGTGCTGGTTTCGGCATTGTTCATCGCACGGATATGTTCGCTCAGCTGTCGACGACCGAAGTCGTTCTGCCCAGCTTCACAACTGTTGACGCTGCCGTCTTTTGGAAAATCAACGATAACCTTCGGGCGCAGGTCAACGTCGAGAATATTTTCAATGAAGGGTATTACATCTCGGCGCACAATAATAACAACATTACCCCTGGTGCGCCCACCACAGCTTACGTGTCTCTGACGTCCAATTTCTAACGTCCGGCACATTTTTCGACAGCCCGAACGCTCCCGCGTTCGGGCTGCTCACGTAAGTCTTAAATGCTGATCGTGCGGCTCGAGAGCTACGCCGGAAGATAAGGTCCAAAGCCTTTCAGACCGGCGCCGATCTGATGCGATCAAAACTGCCAGTGCAGTCTTCCGGACAAGCCGTGATCCTCTACGTCGCTTGCGATTTCGCCATTGTAGGAGAAGCCAGCGGTTACTGAGGACGAGAGACTGATGTCGAGGCCAGCCTCGATCAACGCCGTATCACGGGCCAGAGGTACGCCTGCAATGGTCATGTCCGCTCCACTCCCTGCAAACGCAAGAGCGCGCGTAGGAACGACATCGCCAAAGGCGTGCTGCCAGGCGAAGGAGGCGCGCGAGACGATCACGGCGGCGCCGATCGTCGACTGCGTCGCAAGACGAACGCCGAGAGCTGAAAATCCGACATTCTGGTCGCCGCTGAATCCGTCGAGGGCCACCACGCCGCCCTGCTCCGAAAAGCGATCTGTCGCGACGTGGACGTAAGCCAGATTGGCGAACGGCTCGAAGCTCAGGTCGCCCGCACTCATCGGCAGCGCGATCTCACCGAAGATCTGTCCAGTGTCGCCGTCGTAATCGGCCTCCACGCGATCGAGGAAGCTCGAGATCAGCACAGAGCGCTCGGTGTCGATGTCGTTCCAGCTCCACGAGGCGCCGGTGCGGAGTGCGAAGAGGCCAACAGGGCCACCCGCGTAGGCCGCGAGATGCGTACTGCCGATTTCGGCTGAGGAGATGCGTTGCGACACGCTGACGTTTGATTGCGAATAGCCGAGTGCAATGCCTGTGCGCCAACCGCCACCCGCATTTGCGTCGACGCCCGAAAGGAAGCCGCCGATGGTGCGGCTGCCGGACGCCGCATTGCCGTCTCCGTCCGTATTGGCCCAGGAGCCGAACGCCTGCGTCCAGAACACGAGCGGCGAGGCGATGTGCGGGACATCGCGCTCCGGCGCGTGCTCGTCGCTTCCCATGCCAAGGCTCATCATTGACGCGTCCGAGCGGCGGACGACCGCTGTCGTTCCAGTGTTAGCGAGCGGGGCGGCCGAACCGGAACCGGCGCCGAACGAACCTGCATAATGCGCCTGCTGCAACCTGGAGAATATGGCGCCGCGCGCGAAGCGGCTGTCGAGCGCCAGCGTCCCGCCGAGCGTGGCATGAACCTCGCCGGATAGCGCATCGAACGCCCGTCGCGCCCCGTCGGCACTTTGCCCGGCCACGAGGCTCACGAGCGGATTATGCGCGGGAAGCTGGCCGAGCGCCGTTGCGCTCGCGCGTTGATTGGGCGTCGCAGCGACGTCGGCGAAGCGAACGTCATTGCGCATGAGCGTCAACATTACATCGTTGCCCGTTCCACCAGCATAGTTCACGGTCGGGTCGAGAAACGCGAGGCTGCTGGTGATGGTCGCAAAAGTACCCATCACGGCATCGGAGCCGTCGTTGTCGATGATCAGGTAGTTGGTTGCGACTGCGTAGTTTCCACCCTCCGCCAATACGCGCAACGTCGCTCCCGTGAGATCGACGGTACCGTTGACGATCACGCGGTCGCTTTCGCCCGCGCTGTTCGTTTCGATTGCGAGGATTCCACCCGCGGCCAGACTATAGGCCCCGTTCACTGTTTGGGTGCCGATGGAGTTGCCGGGCGCATGGATGCCACCCGCCCGCACCGTCACGCCGCCGAGTTGACCGCTGCCCATCAGCGTTCCACCGCTATTGACCGTCGTCTCCGAGCTTGCAATCGAGCCATTGACGACCAGCGTGCCCGCGTTGAGCGTCGTCGCACCCGCGTACGTGTTCAAGCCGGTGAGCGTGAACACGCCTGCACCCTGCTTGGTGATTGCGCCGTTTCCTTCGATTTTGCCTGCGAAGGAGGAGTTTGTTGCGTCTCCGGTCGTCAGCGTCTGGCCGGCCGCAATCTCCACGATTCCACCCGTGGTCCCGCCGTCCGACAACGCGCCGATGACTTCGGATGTCGTCACTAGCAATCGCGCCGTCGGGTCATTGGAAACGAACACCGCACCCGAATCCGACAGCGCAGCACCACCTTGGACCTCGAGCGTGCCGAAAATGATGATCGTCCCGCCGATGTAAGTATTGGTTCCGGCAAGCGTCAGCACTCCCGTGCCGGCTACTCCCAGTCCCCCCGCTCCAGACATGTTGCCGGCATAGGTGTCGTTCACGGCTTGCCCGAAGATGACGACTGAGTCGTTGACGATGTCGCCTTGCAGCGAAGCGGTGTCGCCCTGGAGTGTGCCGCTCGAAACCGTCGTGCCGCCAACGTAGGTGTTGGTGCCCGTCAATCTCAGCGTGCCGCCGCCGATCTTGGTGAAGCTTCCTGAACCTGAAATATCACCGGAATAAGCCCCAGCCCCTGCTTGATTGAAGATCAGCGCCGCGTCATTGACGATGTCGCCCTGCAACGATGTTGCGTCACCGATGAGCGTGCCGGCCGTGATCGTGGTGCCGCCGGTGTAGGTGTTGACACCGGTGAGTGTGGTGATGCCGCTGCTGTTGTGGTTGACGCTGCCCGTGCCACTGATAGCGTGCTCGAAAAGCAGCGTCGCGTCGCTCTGATTGAAATTGATCGTGCCGTTGTTGGTGACGGCGGTCAGACCCGCAAGTTCACCGGCCACTTCGACGCCGGCCGTGGCATTGCCGAAGTTGAGCGTACCCGTATCGTTGACCGTGAGTGTGGCGCCGCCGATGAAATAAACCGCGCCAGAGCCAAGGTTGAGGATGCCCGTTCCGCCGTTCCCGGCGGGAGCGTCAAACCACGTCAATCCATGGAGACCGCCAATGATTAGCGCGTCGCCAATTAACACCCTAGCGTCACCGCGGATGCTCATCGTGGCCGCACCGCCCGCGCCGCCGGTATCGGTGCCGCCGCCCGAACCGCCGACAAGCAAGGTGCCCGCTACACCAAGTTTTGCCTCATCGTCCATGAAGAGCGTGCCGTCCCCGCCGGCGCCTCCTGGGTTGGCGCCGCCGCCGCTGCTGCCGCCGCCAGCACCGCCGACAAGCATCGATCTCAGAACGTTCAGGTCGGCACCCGGCCCCGTTAAGGTCAGAGAGCCAGAGGTTCCGTCGCCGCCACCGTGGCCACTTGTGAGGCCGCCAGCGCCACCGCCGCCGCCGCCCACGCCGACGAAGTCGTAGCTGTGGGAGTTTGAAATCGTCATCGTGTTCGGGGTCGTGATGTCGCCCGCGCCGTCGCTCGCGAGCGCCGTGGATATGACCGAGCCGTTGGCGTCGACGACGATGCCATTGGCTCCGTCTGCTCCGTTTTGCCCCGAAGCGCTTTCATTTCCGGAGCCGCCACCACCGCCGCCGTTGCTGCCGCCGGAGCCGCCGGTGAAACCGCCGGAGACACCGCCTTCACCGCCGCCGCCGCCGATACCGCCGCCCCCACCACCGTCACTGAAGTGGATCGAGCCGCCGCCGCCGCCCATGCTACCGCTTGCGCCATTGGAGTTGTCAGGACCAGCGCCGCCGCTGGCTCCAGCACCTCCCGCACCGCCGTCGCCGCCCCTGAATCCGCCACTCATCATGCCGCCGCCGGTGAGGCCGCCGCCACCGCCACCGGCACTGCCGGCACCGCCCCCGCCAATGCCACCGCCGCCGCCGTCACCCGCGATCGAAACATCTGCGAGGCCGCCATCGCCGCCGGCACCGATGAGCAGGCTGTCCGCGGATGCCGTGCCGTCGAAGAGGACGAGCGCGAGCGCAGAAACGCCTGCGCGCGCTGCAGCTCGCAACACGCAGCAATGGCGTACTGGATCCCGATGCGAAGACGTGAAATGACGCATAAGCCCCCCACCGCACTTAAAGCGGCGCATGCCCCCTTCAGGCCCCGCGTATGACGCGGAACGCCTCAGTAAACGGGTAGGCGAATCGGGTGCTTCGCTAAATCCCCGGATCAGGGGGGTGGGCGGCCGAGCCATAGCGCCATGAGGGCGCTGCGGCTGCTGACGCCGTACTTGCGGAAGATGCGCTTCACGTGATCATGCGTCGTGTGCCGACTCTGGTCGTTGGAAGCCGCAATCTCCCGCTCGGACAATCCCTGCAGAAGACCTCCGAGTACGCGCCGTTCGACGGGGGTCAGCGGCGACGATGCCACGCCGAGTCCTTCGCCCAACATCTGCAAGCGATGGAACCAGCGCAGACCGCGCAGCGCATACCCCACCACATCGCGCTCGGACGTACCGAATGGCTCCTGCTCGAGAGAGCGGTAGAAGCCGAAATAGCTTTCCGCATCCTCGTTGATCGGAATGCCGGCCCAGATCGTGTCGCGGTACCCGGCACCGACGTAGAAGGTGCGGTAGTAGTCACCCTCGAACCAAGTCTCGGGCACGAGATCGATGAGTCGATTGAACCGGTACTGGCCGGCGAGGGCCACGTTGGCGATCGTCGTCTCGTCCACTGAACCAGCCTCGAGCTTGTCCACCTGTTCCTTCGCCTTATTGGCGAAGAGGAGATTTGGGTACAGTTCGCGGATGGCGCGGGGTCTCCAGCCTTTTACCTGATCGCCAGGACGCGGCTCACCCAGGCGCACGGCGCCCATCCAGGTGGCGTTCTGGGCGTTGATCAGATGGCACATGCGCTCGAGGAGATGATCGCGGGCTTCCGGCGCGCGCGCGGCATCAAAGTCCGCAAGCTCGTCCCACAAGGTGTGAATGGAAGTGAGTGTGCTTGCGTCGATGGTCATTGGCAGTGCTCGATAGCCCGGTCAGGAAACGCTGTCCGAGTATCTCTGCACTTAGGCTTCATGGCGCAAACAAAAATTTCTGAACGCTGACAGATGTCACTGCTCGGGCTTCACGCCCCGTCCGAGCGCAAGTCGCTTGAGGCGGTGGCTTGCGAGTGACAATGACCAGCCAGTACGCCAGGCCGGGTTCAGAAGCATAGCCAGGGGCCCAAGCAGGTCGCGGGCGTTCCGCCCTTGCAGGCCATCTGCGAGGAGTAACACTCAATCATCGCCGAGCCTGATTTGCAGCTGGTTTTCACTGGCCCTTTCCCTATAAGCCCTCGCCCGGCGATTGTATTCTTGAGCGCGTTTGTGGAGAACAGCACCGCCAAATCGTGGGTGACGTTATCGCCAATGGCTGCAACCCTGGTGCAATCGGCCGCCTGAGCCATCGCCGAAAGGGCGCACGCCATAACCGCGGCCGCGAAGCCTAACTTGAAAATCCGCATTGCAACCCCCCGTAAAAACAAACCTACTCGAACGCTAGTCGAGTGCTTGGCGGTTGCCAAGTAAAGGACGGTTGCCGGCACAGATATTTTCCGCAATGCGATTTATAACTCTCCACACGCCGCTGAGATCAGATGCGACGGTAGCTAACCAAGTCATGGAAAATATGATCTGAATCCGGTCGTCGGTTCAGCCGGTTGGTCATGCCGACGAACCTCGAATGGGAGATTTCGCGGCATGGCAAAGATCGTCTTCGGAATGAATGTGTCCCTGGACGGCTATGTTGACCACGAGAAATTTGCGCCCGGTCCCATGCTCTTTCGTCACTGGATCGAGCAAGTGCGCAGCGTGACCGGCAGTGTGTACGGCCGCCGCATGTACGAGATCATGCGCTATTGGGACGAGGACCATCCCGAATGGACTCCGGAGTTGCAAGACTTCGCGGCTGCGTGGCGGAGCCAACCGAAGTGGGTCGTGTCACGCTCATTGACGTCGGTCGGCCCCAACGCCACGCTTGTCGGGGACAACGTCGAGGCGGTGATCCGCGGGCTGAAGGCGGAGCGCGCGGGCGAGATTCATGTCAGCGGACCAAAGCTGGCTGGAAGCCTGAGCGAGCTTGCTCTGATCGACGAGTATCGACTCTACTTCCACCCCGTGGTGCTTGGCCGTGGCGCGCCATTCTTCGCGGGCCCCCGGCCGCGGCTCCGCCTTGAGGCCAGCGATCTGATCGGCGAGGACGCGATCAGGTTGACTTACGTTCCCGCCTGATCGCGCGACCTGCCCGACGGCTTCAGGTTCGCTTCGGGTCATTGGCGCTTACAGGGAACCGCTCCGAACGTCGGCTGCAACTCCAGCTGCGGACATGGACTCTGGAATACCTCGACCTATCGCTCCTTGTCGTCATGACCTGCACGGGATCGCATTGCGGCGATGCGCGCATCTTCTCGTGCCGTCTGGCGATCGGCAAACCAAGTGCGCACTTGATTTTGGAAGCCGGCGGGCATGCGTTTGCCATCTGACAGAGAGGCAAGAGTCGTCTTGGAAAGTTCGTCGCGTAGGACTTTCTCGGCGCGCAACATCACCGCGTGGATCTCGCAGACACCTTTGGTTGCCCACTTAGGTGGCTTGTTCTCAAACAGTGCGCACCGTCCCCGAACTTCCTGGCAATCGAAAAGCGGCTTGCTGCCTTCGACGGCGTCGACGACATTCAAAACACTGATTTTTGAAGTCGGCCGGGCAAGACGATAACCGCCGCGAATGCCGCCGCTTGCTTCAACGATGCCGGCCTTCTCTAGCTTTGCAAAGATCTTTGCCAAGAACGCAGGAGAGATTCCCTGCAGATCGGCAAGATCCCGGCTGCTCGGTCGTTGCTCGACCGGCTCAGTGAGCCAAAGAAGGCAGTGTAAAGCGTATTCGACGCCATTTCCGATATAGGCCATAAAGGGGATGCTATATATCCACGTTACACTCTTCAAGAGCCGAGATGACGGCGATCAGACTTTGATCGGGACCCGGCGCAGGTGCCTCTACGAAGCTTCAAGCACCGGCTGGAGTGCGCAAAAAATTGCTTCGTTATAACGCAGACTTATTTCGTCCGCCTTTTGTTGACTGAATAACGATGACATTATTAGTCTACGTTACATGGAACGAAAAAAGGCCCTATCGACGACGGTCGATGCCCCATTCTAGCTCTCTCCATTCGGGATCGCCCAACCTGGCGCCAAGGCGGTGTTCTGGTTGTCGCGCGAAGCATGAGTACAGTCATCGTCAAGCAAGCAGCATGAGCAGGACATGGAAAGAAAGCACAAAGTAGCAGTCGTTACAGGAGCGAGCACCGGAATAGGTCGCGCTATCGCGGAGAAGTTTCTTGGCGCCGGCTATCGGCTTGCAGTCATGGCCCGCTCGGAGCAGGGATTGCTGGAACTCAAAAAGCAGTCGCCGGAAAACGTTCTGGTTGTGCCTGGTGATGTTACGAAAGCGGCGGACCTCCATCGTTTGGTCGCGGAAACGATCAAGGCCTTCGGAGCTGTCGATGTCGTCGTCCCCAATGCTGGGGGCGCGAAAGTGGTGTCGTTCGAAAACAGCGACCAGGTCGCAATTGCCGATCAATTCAACTTGAATTTCGTCGCTGCAACGGAAACTGTGCGAAAATTCCTGCCGCATATCAATGGCGGCGGCAGCGTGCTTTTCATCACCACGTTCCTGACGACCGTCGGATTCCCCGGGCTGGCGATTTATAACTCCAGCAAGGCTGCGTTGAAGTCGTTTGCGCAGACGCTTGCGGTTGAACTCGCTCCACGAAAGATCCGTGTGAACTGCGTGGCGCCCGGTCCCATCAGCACGCCCCTATGGAGCAAGGTCGGTCTTCCCGACGACGTCCTCGCCGCCGTGGGCAAGAATATAAATGCCCGGCTGATGCCAGGAGCATTTGGAGAGGCGAATGATATCGCCGAGACGGCCTTATTCCTCGCGTCCGAGGGAGCCAAGAATATCTACGGTCAGGAGATCGTGGTCGACGGCGGCTACACCATCGGTTGAGTTCTATAAAGCTCGATCGGCGATGCACCGCGCACCGCCGATCTTGTCCCGCGGCGGAGGAATCGCTTCGAGCGACCGGATGTCGATCTACTCGTCTATCTCGATCGCGTCGTCGAGCAGATCGTATCCGATAAGCCCAGTCCTGTTACTCCCGGAGAGGCAAGCGCTCAGCGCATCTCAAAAAGTTCCTGGTGAAACCGCTCGTGAACAGGGAACTGCTTCTGGGAAAAATCCCGTCGCAGGGCGTCGCCGAACCTCACTGGACCGCAAAACCAGATACTCGCTTCCTGCCAGTCCGGGATTTCGGCGCGAATCCGCTCGCCATTGAGACGGCCATCACGCGCATCGACAAGAAAATGCAGTCGCACGCCAGCGGCCTCGGCATCTGCTCTGAGCTTGCGCTCCGCGATCTCGTCGTAATCGGCCGTCGGATGAAAGAGATCGATTCTCAGGAGAGAATGTTCTCCGGCATTCTTGCGGAGTTCCGCGAGGTATTTCATTCGGGCAATGAACGGGGTGATGCCGATGCCCGCGCCGATCCAGATTTGATGCTGGCGGTCGTCGTCGAACGTGAAGCAACCGTAAGGCCCTTCAATACTGATCTCTTGCCCCACGGAAAGCTTGTCTTTGAGGCGGCGGGTATGGTCGCCAAGTTCCTTCACAATGAAATTGATGCGGTGGTTAGTTGCGTTCCACGCGGACGCGATCGTGTAGGGGTGTGCGCCCTCGCTTGCGTCGGACGTGGCGAACGCGAATTGACCGGGTTGATGGCCAGGCCATCCCGAGGGAACATCGATCTCGGCTTCGAGAACTCTCACGCCGGGATAATAATCAAGAGACGCGATGCGCCCCGCGACGCGCCGGTGAATGCCCACGCGTCCCAGGAGAAGGATGACGGCGGCCCATACGCCACCCGCCATCAATACCCCAGTGATGATGCCGATCGGAGACGACCAGTAGGTGAACTTGATGAGCACGACGGAGTGAAAGACCAACACGAGATAAGCAACGGCGAGCAGCTTGTGGGTCTGATAGAAGAATCGATAAGGAATGCGCTGGATGAGAGCGATGAAGATGAGCAGAACTGCCGCGTAGAACGCCCATTCGCCAATCTGCTCGGCACTCTGACGGAGATTCGCGAAGGTTTGCTCGACCTGACTCGCTGCGGGCGGTCTCGGTCCGCGAGTCGGACGTTCAAGAACCCCGAAGCTCACTGCCCATTTTGGACCAACGGCCCATAGCCAGTGCAAGACGGCGATAACCAAAGCGCCGATGCCCAGCCACTTGTGCAGACGGTACATCTTGTCGAGGCCGCCGAACCACGGCTCGGGCCATCGTGGGCGAAGCGCGAGCATCATGGTCAGACTCATGCAGCCGATGGCGAGAATGCCCGAGTATTGAACCATCACCGAGCGGAAAGCGAAGAAACTATCCGGTACAAATGCCCTCGGCTCGGCGACTAGCCACAGCGCAGTCAGCGCCGCCAAGAACATCCAGAAAGAGTATTTGATCACACGCATGTTTCTAGCAACTCTGCTGCATTAGTCCGCGAGGTGGTTGACTTGTTGGCGCCGGCTATTTTTTGGGTTCGATGAAATCGCCATTGAACCGCGAGCGGAATGTCTCCGCTGTCCAGCATCGGAAAACGAGTAGACGATGTGATCGGCGCCATTGCGTTTTACTGCGCAGTGTAGGTCGCAAATGTGAACCCTTTGCAGATGTCCCTGACAGAGCTGACCCGGCGATCGCGATGCACATGACCTCTCTCTGTCTGTTCGGATATTGTCGGCTGTCGCTTGAATTATGACTTATCCAGCGTGCGGGTCGGGCGCTCAGATGCGTCTCGAGGTTTCTTTCTGTCTTGGCTCGGCGTATCCGACAGCGGCGGCCAATTCATCGGAAGACGATCGCGCCGGTGGCAGTAAACGCGGGTGTGGATGTTGTGGCAGTGCCGATAGTCGCGCGCGTCTGCAAGGTGCACTAACCCTCCAAAAGTCGTGCCGTTCGCCAAGGGGCTCAAGGGCGAAGCGTTGGCTTGTTCGAAGGCACCGCCGCCAGCGCTCAGACCCGCGATTGTGCTCAACAACATTAGTGCGGTGATGCTGTGCATCATTGATTCTCCTCAACTGTTAGCGGGTTGTGTCTTTGGTCTTGTCCTTGAAGGACCGAACCGTCGTCGGTTTTGATTTTGGCGGCGGACTGGCTGAGATAAGCCGCCGGTGCCACTCCGTACGCGCATCGGGAAAGTTGAGCGCCCACACCGCCAGAGCCCAGACGCACCCCACAAACAGAAGCGGCCCTGCGCAGGTCAGAACGGTTTCGGTGAGCAGATCGAGACTCATTGGTGTGCCGCTCGATCGGCGGGATGTGTGCTGGTCGGCTTCAACGCCTGCAGGCGTCCGAAGCTCTCGACAGGCTCGATCCAAAAGGTGAGATGAGGAAGCGGCGCTTTTTGCGCAATGATTTGCAAAAGACGCTCTGCCTCGCCCCGCTCGATAACCGTGGTTATGAGGCTTCTTTTGACATGGCCCCGCACGCGCTCGCTCACCGTAGCGCCTACGAATCCAAAGCCATGGCCTTTCGCATCCCACGTTGTGAAGCCTGGGATCGGCGGATCCAGCGAAAGCATCAGTTCGACGATGCGGTCGGTGCTGTCAGGAGGGCAGACGAGCGTGAGCCTGCAAAGGAGTTTGTCCATGCGAGTTGTCCGGTTGTGTTGGCTGCGCGCTCTCCGGCAATTCCGAAACGGCGGAATAGGATCGGCAGCAGAATGAGTGTCAGCGCGGTCGAGGTTGCGAGACCGCCAATGACTACGATGGCAAGCGGCTTCTGAATTTCGGACCCAGGGCCATTGGCGAACAGCAACGGGACGAGCCCGAACGCCGCGATGCTGGCGGTCATCAACACCGGCCGAAGCCGCCGAAGCGCTCCTTCAAACACGGCATCGGCAACGCTCGCGCCGGCGGCCAGCAGCTCATTGAAGTGGCTGACAAGCACAAGTCCGTTCAGCACTGCTATGCCAAGAAGTGCGATGAATCCGACGGAAGCGGGGACCGACAGATATTCGCCGGATATCCAGAGTGCGAGAACGCCACCGACAAGAGCGAACGGTATGTTGACAAGGATAAGAAGCGCCTGCCGGATCGAGCGCAGCACGGCGAAGAGGACGCCAAAGATCAGGCCGAGTGCAATCGGTACGACGATGACGAGACGGGCAGCGGCGCGGCGCTGATTTTCGAACTGTCCGCCCCAAACAAGGTAATAGCCCTGGGGCAGCGGCACCTGAGAGGCGACGACACGTTGAGCCTCTTGGACAAATCCGACGAGGTCGCGGCCGGTAACGTAAGCCTGCACGATGGCAAAACGCGACGCATTCTCGCGATCGATCTTGACCGGTCCCGCGACGCGCTCGAGCTTTGCAACATCGCCGACGCGAACGAGCCCTCCGTCACCCGACGAGAGCTGCGTCGCGGCAAAAATCTCCGGCGCCTCGCGAACGGTCTGTGCGCCGCGCAGGATGATATTGGTTCTGCGTCCGGGCTCTGCGACGATGCCTGCTGCGGAGCCCTCAAGAGTTGAGCGAAGCTCGTCCTGAAGCCTTGTCGGCGAAAGGCCTGTGCGGCCCGCCGAGAGGCGGTCGACATTGATTTGAAGATAGTCGACGGTGTCGTTGGCGACGGTCGAAACTTCCGCGGCGCCCGCGACATTGCTCAGGGTCGCCTGAATTTTCCCCGCAAGATCCGAAAGCATTTTGATGTCTGGGCCGAAAATCTTGACGGCGAGGTCGCCACGCGCCCCCGTCAGCATTTCATTGGTCCGCATCTCGATTGGCTGCGTAAACGCGAATTCATAGCCCGGGAGATCGGCCATTGCGGCGCGAAGCTGTTCCAGGAGCCAGGCCTTGTCCGGGACGCGCCACTCGTGCTTCGGCTTTAGAACCATGAACGTGTCGGTCTCGTTGAGGCCCATAGGATCGAGCCCCAATTCGTCCGAACCGACGCGCGCAACGATGCGCTCGATCTCCGGAACTTTTTCTTTCAGCACGCGCTGGATTTGAAGATCGCCTTCGATGCTCGCCTGCAAATTGATCGATGGGTGCTTGGTGATCTGCATAATCACTGCGCCCTCGTCCATCGTCGGCATGAACGATTTTCCGATTGCGCTATACGCGACGCCCATGAGGCCGATACCCATGACGGCGACCAGATAAACCGGCAGCGGGAAGGCAAGGCAGGACTTGAGCAGCGCGCGATAACCCCGATTGAGAAACCGCATCAGCAGCGGTTCCGAATGCGGACCGGCGTTGAGCATCAGCGAGGAAAGAACGGGGATCAGCGTGAGTGATAAAATCAGCGAGCTGCTCAGAGCGAAGATGATCGTAAGCGTGACCGGGCCGAAGAGCTTGCCCTCGAGGCCCTGCAGCGACAGCAGCGGCAGAAATACGAGACAGATGATCAGAATGCCGGCCGCGACAGGTACAGCGACCTCACTCGCGGCCCGATAGACAGTGTGAAGCTTTGGCACCGCCGCCGGCACTTGATTGTGCTGAAGCCGTTCGACCGTGTTCTCGACAACGACGACCGCGGCATCGACGATGAGGCCGATGGCAATCGCCAGTCCGCCGAGGCTCATCAAGTTCGCCGACATGCCGAAGAGATGCATCATGACGAACGTCATGAGAGCGGCGAACGGCAACGTAACAGCGACGACGAGCGCCGCGCGCAAGTTGCCCAGGAAGGCGACAAGCAGCAGCACCACGAGAACGGTAGCTTCGATCAGTGCTTTTTTGACTGTGCCGACCGCACTGGCGATGAGATCGGAGCGATCATAGAAGACGTCGATCCGCACGCCGGGCGGCAGACTTGCCTTGAGATCATCGAGCCGTTGTCGAACGGCTTTGACGATGGCGCTAGCGTCGGCGCCGCGCAACGACAGGACCAGGCCTTCAACGGCTTCGCCCTTTCCGTCTTCGGTGACGGCGCCGTATCGCGTCAGACTCCCGATCTGGATCTTCGCAACGTCGCCAAGACGCAACACGCGCGGACCATCCAGTTTAAGGACAATCTGTGCGAGGTCGTTGGGCGTCTCGATGGCGCCCTGAGCGCGTACGACGAGTGCCTTTTCGCCTTCGATCAATCTCCCGGCGCCGTCGTTGCGATTGTTCGCCTCGATGGCGGCGGCAAGATCCGGAATGCCGAGACCTGCGGACGCAAGCGCGGCTTGGTTGGGAATGATTTCGAATGTCCGAACCATGCCGCCGAGAGCATTGACGTCGGCAACGCCCGGAATGGTACGAAGCGCCGGACGTATCGTCCAATCAAGCAGACTTCGGCGCTGTTCGAGCGTCAGGTCTCCGCCCTCGATCGTGAACATGAAGATGTCTGAAAGCGGTGTCGAAACCGGCGCCAGGCCGCCCGTGACATCCTTGGGCAGATCGCCGCGCACGCCCGCCAGGCGTTCCGCAACCTGCTGGCGTGCCCAGTAGATGTCGGTCCCATCGGCGAAATCGAGTGTGATATCGGCAATCGCGTACTTTGCCGCCGACCGCAGGATCGTTTGCCCTGGGATGCCAAGCAACTCCATCTCGATCGGGGTGATGATCCTGGTTTCCACCTCCTCCGGCGTCATGCCCGGCGCTTTCAGAATCATCTTCACCTGAACAGGCGAGATGTTCGGAAACGCGTCGATTGGAATCGTCCGGCATGCGTAGAAACCGCCAGCCGCGACAAGGCCGGACATCGCAAGGACAAAGATCCGCTGCGTGAGTGCGAACTCGATCAGACGGCGCAACATTCGCTACTCTCCAGCCAACATCCGCTCGAGCTGGGGTAGACCGCTCGTTGCCACCTCCGCTTTGCTTGTCACCGAGCCTGAGATCGTTGCGTTGTTGGGAGAGCTGCCGCGCAGTTCCACCGCCACGAGCGTAAATCCCGATTCATTGCGCACGAATACCGCTGGCCGATTGCCGATTTTGACGATGGCCGAGGAGGGCACGTTCAGAGCGTCGGTAACGGTCCGACGCAGAATGCTAACGGTGACCATCTGCCCGGTGCGTAGGCGGGAGTCGGCAGGGACGCTTGCAAACATCACCGTGGAGCGCGTCAACCGATCGAGAGAGCCTCCGACCGAAACCACTTTGCCCGCGGGCCCGTCAGTGATCTGTACGACGTCGCCGGGTTTGACGTTGGCAATGACGTCGGCGGGCGCCTGTATCTCGATCCATAGCTCATCGCTGGTGTCGATGGTGACAGTCGCGGCCATTGCCTCGATTTTGTCGCCGGGCATGACGCGTGTTTCTGCCACCGTTCCATCGGACGGCGCCGGGATGGTGTATTGTCCATTCTCTCCGGCGATTATTCCGTTCAGCGTCGTCGCGCGCTTATGCTGCTCTAGAACAGCGCGGATTTTCGCCACCTGAGCCTCGGCTTCATCTGCCAGTGTGGGATTTTGATAGTTTTTATCGGCAAGCGTTCGCCTTCGCCGTGCGACGGCCTCGGCCGTCTGCAGTTCAGCCTCCGATTGAGCGATCTGGCTTTGGGCTTCGAGCAATTCGCGGCTGGAAACTGTGATCATGGGCATGCCCTTGAGCACGCGTTGACCGGGCAGCACGTGCACTTGGTTCACCGTGCCCGCGAAGGGTGCGGCGGCAACAAGTCGTGAGTTCAAGGGCGGAACGACGGTGCCGGGCAGGACCGCGACCGTCTCCGTGCTCGCAGATCGCACGGGTTCAAGCTTGATGTTGAGACGTCTGACCTGCTCAGGTGTAACGCTTACGTCCTTTGCCGCAACGGACTCCGGCGCAAGTACGGCGATGATAGCCAGAACGCGAAAAACTAAATTTCTTCCAGGCATCCAAACATCCCTTTTCGCGGCGGTGCCGCGCCAAGGGGAGATGCGATGCCGAGCTGAAAGGAACCTGAATTGAACCTGCAGTAAGGCTGACAGCCGTTTTCAGGTTCAATTCAGGAAGATGCTGCTAGAAAGCGTGGACACGCGGGAGACGCCCATTCGCATACTGCTGATAGAAGATGACGATGAAATCGCCGATCGACTTGTAGCCGGTCTTGCGCGAGCAGGATTTACTGTCGAACGCGCGGACAACGGGGCTGATGGTTATGCCATGGGATTGGACGACACGTACGCCGCGGCAATCCTCGACCTCGGACTTCCGCAGATGCAGGGGCTTGACGTTCTCAAGCGCTGGCGCGCGTCCGATCGCAAGCTCCCCGTTTTGATTCTCAGCGCGCGTGGAACATGGGCGGAGAAAGTCGACGGTCTTAACGCAGGCGCGGACGACTACATCACCAAGCCGTTCCACATCCCCGAAGTTGCGGCAAGGCTTAAAGCGCTGATCCGGCGCGCCTCGGGAATTGCGAGTCCGGTGCTCAGCCATGGTGGCATCTCGCTCGATACGACATCGAACCGTGTCTGCCAAAACGGCGAGAGCATCGAATTGACCGCGCGTGAACTCAAGATGCTGACCTACTTCATGCATCGCATTGGCCGCATCGTTTCGCAGGCCGAGCTGGTCGATCATCTCTACGCGCTCGAGGACAGCCGGGAGTCAAATACCATCGAAGTTTACATCAGCCGCTTGCGGCGGAAGCTCGGCGCTGACGTCATTACCACTGTTCGCGGACTCGGATACCGGATGGACTGAGCGGCGGCATGACGAGCTTGAAACAACGACTGATCCTGGCCGCCACGCTGTGGATTACAATCGGAATGATCTCGGCGGGTTTCGTTCTGTCGGGAGTATTCAAGCGCCACGTGTCCGACCAGATCTACATCGAAATCTACGAGCATCTGGATGAACTCGTTCACTTGGCGGAATTCAAGCCCGGCGCGCCGCCTCGTCTCTCACGTCAACTCAGCGACCCGCGCTACGACATCCCGATGTCGGGATATTATTGGGAAATCCAGGCAGCGGGTAAAGTTCTCGCGAAGTCGGCCTCTCTGGAAAATTCCTGGCTGTCGATGCCACCGGATTTTCCGGCAGGTACCGGCACGCACGCTGGCAAAAGCGCGGGACCGACAGGTACTGTTCTCTTCGCCGCGCGTACGGACGGGACGATTGACGGCACGCCGGTGCAATTTGTTGTCGGGACCGATCAACGTCACGTCGACGTCGCCGTGTCTCGGTTCCGCAGCATTCTGTCGTGGGCTCTGATCGGATTCGGATTATCCATGATCGCAGGCGCTGTACTCCTGATCTTGTACGCGCTGAAGCCGTTGAACACATTGCGAAGCTCATTGGCCGATGTACGAACGGGCGCTTCCAGGAAGCTGGACGGTGCATACCCGCTGGAAGTCCTCCCCTTGGTCAACGACCTTAATGCCCTACTCGTTTCGACGTCAGAGCTGATACAGCGGGCGCGGACGCAGGCTGGAAATTTGGCACACGGATTAAAGACTCCTCTCGCCGTCTTGACGGACGAGGCATATCGCATCGAGGAAAACGGCCTGCCGCAATCGTCAGCAACGATCCTGACGCAATGTCGCAAAATGCAGACCCAGATTGATTACCAGATATCGCGTGCCCGTGCCGTTGCCCTCCGGTCGATCCCTGGCACAGTGGCAGAGGTTCGCAAAGGCGCGGAGGAGGTCGCCAGCGCTCTTCGCCGACTGTACGGAGAAACCGGTGTGGCGATAACCGTCGACGTCTCCGATGGTCTTCTAGTCGCCTGCGATCCCCAAGACCTCAATGAAATGCTGGCGAACATTGTCGACAACGCCTGCAAGCACGCAAAATCTCGTGTTCGCATCTCGTGCCATGGGCCGACCTCCGACAAGACTTTCGATCTGTACGTGGAAGATGATGGGAAGGGGTTGCCGCCGGAAGCGTTCGAGGTCGTGTTCGACATCGGCGAACGATGGGATTCCCGCGAGGCGGGATCCGGTCTCGGGCTCGCCATCGTACAAGATCTTGCGCAGCTCTATGGTGGCGACATCAAACTTCAAAAATCGAGCATGGGTGGACTTTGGGTTGTGCTCAAGCTACCGGCGGCGGATACAAGTGATGTCGCTGGGGTCTAGCCTCGGTCACTGACAATGTGAATTTTGAATCCAACGCACTGTTTGAATTCGCGTAACGACTGTGTGAAGCTGTGCCCAAGCGACACCTGCACGGGATCGCAAATAACAAACGAATTTACTGGGAAGGCGGCTGTGGCGGAAGGCGAATGGAAAATTGGCGTCCTGTTCTCTAAAACAGGAGTGACAGCGGGCGCTGAAACGTCGGAGTTGAACGCGGCGATCCTGGCAATTGAAGAAATCAATGCCGCCGGCGGTGTCCTGGGCCGAAATCTTAACGCTATCCATTATGATCCGGGCTGTTCGCCGCCCAAGTATCAAGAGTATGCGATCCGGCTGCTGAAGGAGGACAGGGTCCGTATCGTCTTCGGCTGCTACATGTCATCGGAAAGGAAAGTCGTTCTTCCTCAGATCGAAGCTTTCCGGGGACTGCTATTTTATCCCACATTTTACGAGGGTTTTGAGTACTCGAGCCGTTGTTTTTACGGCGGCGCCGCCGCCAATCAAAACGCCGTCGCACTAGCCAAATATCTTATCGAGAAGTTCGGCAGCCGGTTCCTTCTGGTGGGCTCGAATTACGTGTTCCCTCGCGAATACAACCGGGTGATTTCGGAGCTGGTGGAACTGTCCAAAGGGGAAGTCGTGGACGAGATTTACGTGCCGGTGGAGTCGACGGCCGAAGATTTCGAGAAAATTATAAAGAGCATAAAAGTTCATGCGCCGGACGTCATCGTCTCGACCGTGGTCGGTACGGGATCGCAGCAATTGTTTGAGAGTTTTCATGCAGCGGGTCTGAACCCGCGCGACACGCCGATCGCGAGCCTGACGATGACCGAAGCAGAAGTTTCCAACGTCCTGCCCGAGATCGTGGCCGGCCATCTAACGTCTGCTTCATTCTTTGAGAACCTGGATCTTCCCGAAGCGCGACGGTTTGTTGCCGCTTTTAAAGAGCGATTTGGCGCTTCCGCACCGATTACATCGAGCGCCGAAGCCGTTTATTGCCAGGTTCATCTTTTCGCAAAGGCGCTTGCACTAGCTGGAGACGACGATCCTGAACTCATAGCCAAGCATCTTCGCGGGATGGAATTTGATGCCCCGCAGGGGCGAATAAGGATCGATCCAGACAACCACCATACCGAACTTTGGTCACGCATTGCCCGCATAAATGAAGCCGGGCAGTTCGACATAGTATGGCAATCAGAAAACAGGATACGACCGGACGTTTATTTTGTAACGTCCTCTTGCGAGAGCCGCCATACGCCTGAAGCCCAGTCCAATTACGGAATGTAGCGGGTGCCGGTGTCCAGAGAGCTGCTTCAAAGTCTAAAGGGTTTGCGCATTCAGGTTCTGCATCCGCCGGATGCGGAAGGCAAAGTGCTCATTGAACATCTTAATCGCATCGGCTGCACATGTGAGGCCACATGGCCACTGCCTGAGGAGATTAATCCCGCTGCATCGGTGGTCATCATCGCGATTGAGCCATCCCACCGAGAGCAAATTTTAAAGTTGTTTCGGCCTGTAGAACCGTTGGATCCGGCGCTTTTGGCGGTGATATCCTTCGAAGATCCGTCTACTGTTCAAATCGTTTTGGAGTGCGGTGCACTCGGTGTGATCGAACGGCCGATCAGGCCTTTTGGCTTACTAACTAACCTCATGATCACGCGTTCGATTTGGCTCGAGAGGCAGAACGCAAGCAAACGCATCAGAAAGCTGGAGCGGCGCGTTCGAAGCAGCAAACAGATCCTCCGTGCGAAAGAAATTCTGATGCAGACTCGCGAGATGACTGAAGATGCCGCTTACGAATGCATCAGGCAACAAGCGATGGCGAAACGCATTTCAATGGATGAGCTTGCCGACGCAATTATTGCAGCGCACACTCTATTGACGAATAATCCGTAGGGTGCCTATATCGTCGTGAACTAACGCTCAGCACACGAGCGATTCCATTTCTGATACACGACAGTGCCGTCATGTATCGCAAGGCTATGAAGCCCACGTTCTCTCTTCACCGAGGGGACGTGGGTTTTTTTTGTTTTTTGGCCAGCGCAAGCCGCGAAAAAAGCGGCAGCGCCAAGGGAGGGGAATAACGAAAATGAAAAATCCCGATAGACGTCAATTTATGAAAGTTCTCGGAGTTGCGGCGGGTGGATTGGCTGCGCCGACAATACTTGGTTCTCGCGCACTTCGAGCTGAAGAAACGATCCCTGTCGGCATTCTTTACTCACTGACGGGAACGACCGCGATCGTCGAAAAATCGATGAACCAATGCGCGCTGATGGCGATTGCCGAAATCAACGCCAAAGGCGGTGTGCTTGGCAAGCAGCTTCGCCCCGTCATTGAAGATCCAGCATCGGAGCCAAGAACCTACAGCGAAAAAGCGCGTAAGCTGACGATTGAAGATAAGGTGCCGGTGATATTCGGTTGCTACACGACCGCAAGCCGCAAAGCTGTTCTTCCGGTCGTCGAGCGTCGCAGCGGACTGCTCGTTTGGCCGACTTGGTACGAAGGAGAGGAATGCTCGAAGAGCGTTCTCTACGCCGGCTCGGCCGTGCCTAATCAGCAGCTCGAGAATTCAATTCCGTGGTTGAAAAATAAGCTCGGCAAAAACAAGCTTTTCATTGTTGGCTCCGACTATGCATTTCCGCGCGGCATGGCGAAGACGTCGAAAACGCTTTGCGCCAAGATCGGAATGGAAGTCGTCGGCGACGAGTACTTGCCGCTTGGTCACACCGAGTGGGCATCGATGGTTTCCAAAATCGGATCGAGCGGCGCCGATGTGATTTTCTCCAACGTGGTCGGAGACTCGATCGTCGCGTTTTATCGCGAGCTGCGGAACCAAGGTTACGACTTCGAAAAACTTCCGCTCTGCGCCTCGACCACGACCGAGGTCGAGGTCCGGGCGATGGGCCCGGAATATGCAAAGGGCAGCTATGTTTCGCTGCCGTACTTCCAGACAGTGGATACGCCGCAAAACAAAGCCTTCGTGAAGGCGTTCAAGGAATTTGCCGGACCAGACTCCGTAACGCACGCGGCAATGGAAGCGGTCTACACGGGCGTCCATATGTGGGCCATGGCAGCAGCCAAGGCAGGCGACGTTTCTTCCAAGGCTGTCGTGGGCGCCGTGGGCGGACTGTCATTCGACGCGCCCCAAGGCAAAGTCACGATTGATTCTGAAAATCTTCATTCATTCCTCACTCCGCGTATCGGCAAAGCACGCGCAGATGGCATGTTCGACATCGTCGATCAATATTCCGAGCCGCTCGTCCCATTGCCGTATTCGAGCGTCGGTGAAACCGCAGACAAGCGCGTTTGCAAGGTAAGTGGTGCCGCTCTTTGAGCGCACCACCAATCTTCGTTCGCGTGGTAATTCCTTTGTCTGAGAACTCGCATGGAAACCTTTGTAATTGGGCTTAGCATAGCGTCCATTCTGTTCATCGTTGCGCTCGGCTTGGCCATTGTCTACGGCACGATGAAAGTCATCAATCTCGCTCACGGCGAGATGGTGATGATCGGTGCTTACGTCACGGTTCTTGCGTCAAAGCATTTGGGATTGGGCATCTATAGCTGCCTGCCGCTTGCTTTTCTCGTAGCGGCCCTTTTCGGTCTCGCCATCGAACGTCTCGTAGTGCGCCCACTCTATGGGCGCCTACTTGACACTCTGCTTGCGACCTGGGGCATCGCGCTCATTCTGCAGCAGCTGATCCGAATCCATTTTGGGTTTGGACTCTTCGGAATTCATATCGACGGTCTCGGTTCGGATCTGCAAAACGTGCCGGTTCCACCCGAACTTCAGCAAACGCTGCATATTCTGGGAACGAACATCCCGGTGTATCGAGCCTTTGTTTTTGGGGTCGCTGCCGTCCTCGGACTCGTGAGCTGGTGGCTGATCTACAAGACGCGATTTGGCAGCCAATTGAGAGCCGTTTCGGCGGCGCGTGACATCACCGCGGCATGCGGCGTGAACGATAAGCGCATCAACGCACTGGCGTTCGCATACGGGTCGGGCCTTGCAGGCGTAGCGGGAGTCCTTGTCTCCGGCTTCAAGACAGTCTCGCCGGACATGGGAGCGCCTTACGTCATCGACGCGTTCATGGTCGTCGTTGCTGGCGGAGTAGGGCATTTGCTCGGCACGGTTTTGTCGGCAGGCATCCTTGGCGAAGTTCAGAGCTTCGTTGCGACGTGGTCGAACGATGTCTACGGCCGCACCGTCCTATTCGCATTCGTCATTCTCATTCTGCTGTTCAAGCCGCAGGGGCTTTTTGTGAGCCGCAATCGCTGACGTTTGGAAACACTATGAAAGAGCGCACTATTACACTCGCGGCCTATTTTCTGTTCTTTGCCGTTGTTTTCGCATTGCCATTTGCGTTGAACAGCTTCTGGACAAATAGGATCGCCGTCTACCTCGTTTATGCCATATGCGCGGTCGGCATCAGCCTCTCGTGGGGCTACGCGGGAATCTTGAGTCTCGGGCAAGGCCTGTTCTTCGGAATTGGCGCCTACATGATCTCAATGTCTCTGACATTGGCGCTGCCGGACAACAATCCCGTACCGCAATTCATGTTGCTCAACATGGAGCCGAACGCGCCGCGGGATCTCTGCTGCGCGACGCCAGGCTCGTTCCTCTGGCAACCGTTCCAGTATCTTTCGATAGGTGTGCTTGCGGGAATCTTGGTGCCTTGTGTCATCGCCGCCGTGCTTGGATACGTCATGTTCAAGCGCCGCACGTCGGGCGTCTATGTAAGCATCATCACGCTGGCGTTGGCCCTGATCGGCCAGATGCTCATCATCAACAACCAGCCGCTTACCGGCGGCTTCAATGGGCTAGCCGATCTTGCACCGTTGAGCGTCGGCGGGATCGAATTCGATCCCTATGGAAAGAGCGTCTATTATCTCGTGGCGGCGGCGCTGCTCGTCGTCGTGCTCCTGTCGCGGCTCATCGTGTCTACGCGGATGGGGCACGTTCTAAAAGCGGTCCGCGAAGACGACGCTCGCGTTCGATATCTTGGCTACAACGTCGAGAATTATAAGCTCTTCATCTACTGCCTTTCGGCCGCTATCGCCGGAATTGCGGGATTGCTGTTCGCAGTCACGTCCGAGTTCGCGTCGCCGTCGCTCATGTCGACGTCGTTCAGCATCTCGATGGTGATCTGGGCGGCCTTGGGCGGAAGAAGTTCGCTTCTCGGCGCATGCATCGGCGCGCTCATCGTCAATTTCATCGGATCAGTTGCGAGCGAAAACGTCATGCTCCAGCCGGTGTGGCCGATCGTGCTCGGACTGATGTTCGTGCTTGTCGTGCTCGTCATGCCGGAAGGAATTGCCGGAATCGCGAAGGGGTGGATCGCTAAACTGAGGCAGCCTCGTTCTCTGAAAGAGGTCGTCCAATGAACGCAATCCTCAATATCTCCGAAAGCGATAGCGTTCCGTGCACGGAGACTGTCCTGCGCACTAAGGACCTCACCGTTAAGTTCGACGGCTTTGCCGCGGTGAACAAAGTCAATCTCGCCGTCGCTCGTGGGGAGTTGCGCGTCATCATCGGCGCGAACGGCGCCGGAAAGTCGACACTGCTCGATCTGCTTTGCGGAAAAACGCTTCCAACCGAAGGCGAGGTTTGGTTGCGGGATCGAAACATCACCGGCATCGGAGAAGCGGCGATCGCCCGGAGCGGCGTTGGACGCAAATTTCAAACGCCGAGCGTCTTTAAAGAGATGACGGTGCTCGAAAATCTTCAGGTTGCAAGCAACCGCCGAACCGGCGTGTTCGCCAACTTGTTTTCGTGGCGGTCGCCAAGGCCAACGGACGTGGAGGCCGAAGTGGCCGCCCGGACAGGATTAAGCGACGTGCTTGGCCGCAGAGCATCGGAGCTTTCGCACGGACAGCTGCAGTGGCTGGAACTTGCGATGGTGCTGAGCCAAGACCCGAAGATCATTCTTCTGGATGAGCCTGCAGCCGGAATGACGGCGGCGGAGACCGACAAGACCGCACAGCTTCTTCTCGATCTCGCAGGCTCGCATACGGTTTTGGTGATCGAACACGACATGGCGTTCGTCAAACGCATCTGTCGAAAAATCACCGTGATGCACCAGGGAGCCGTTCTCGCCGAAGGCACCGCTTCTGAAATTGAGCGGAACCAGGCGGTAGTTGAGGCCTATCTCGGATCGGCGACGCTCAGCCATGCTTAAATTGAATCATCTCAATGCCTATTACGGCACCAGCCACATCATTCACGATCTCGATCTGGAGATACGTGAGGGCGAGATCTTTTGTCTTCTCGGTCGAAACGGCGTTGGAAAGACAACGCTCCTTCGCAGTCTTATCGGCATAACCGTCAATACAACGGGACGCATAGAGTTCGAGGGCAGAGACATCTCAACCCTGCCGACGCATGCGCGGGCGCGCCTTGGGCTTGGCTACGTTCCGCAAGGCAGAGAAATTGTTCCAGGCTTGACGGTTCTGGAAAACATCTTGCTCGGATGTAACGCACGCAAGGACGGACGCAAATCCGTGCCGCAACTCGTGTGGGATACATTCCCGATGCTGAAGGACCACCTTCACCGGAGGGGCACAAATCTCTCCGGCGGGCAGCAGCAGCAGCTGGCGATTGCGCGTGCTCTCGCGACAGATCCGAGCGTCCTCCTTCTCGATGAACCGACGGAAGGCATTCAGCCGAATGTCGTCGAGGACATCGAAAAATCCATCACGACGCTCAACCGCGTGCATGGCCTGACGATCATTCTGATCGAGCAGAAAATCCGATTCGCGCGCAGTGCCGCCCATCGCTTCGCAATTCTGGAGAAGGGCCGCGTGCGCGTTTCGGGCGCTTCGAACGAGCTCACCAATGATCTCATTCATCGGCATATGGGTTTGTGAAAGCCATGTTGCTCATTGATCGAATTGTCGGAGATCGAAACGATCCGGATCTCCATCACAAGCTTCACGAATACGAGCATCGCGGCATCGCCGTCGACACGGTGCGCGTCGCGCCGAGCGATCTCGATCGCCGGCGACTGCGCGTTCGCACGGAGCGAGGTGAAGATCTGGCGATCGCCCTATCGCGGCAAGAGCGTCTGTTCGACGGGGCAATTCTCTATCTCACGGATGAAAAGGCGATCGTCCTCCGCGCGCAGGAGCAGCGCTGGCTTCGGGTCGTTCCCGATACGAAGCGCGACGCGGTGGAGCTTGGCTTTCTCGTCGGCAATCTGCATTGGCGCGTGCGGTTCGAGGACGAACATATTCTCGTCTCCCTTGATGGGCCGGTCGAAACTTATATCGCCCGCATCGAACCGATGCTGCGCGACGGCCGAGTAACCGCCGAGGAAGTCCAATGAGAGCGCGCGATAAAATTCTGCGGACCTTTCAGCATGCGGACGCGCAGTTCCCGTCTGGCGCTTTCGCGTTTTCCCAGGGGCTCGAGGCGTTATCGCAACAACAGGATCGGCTGGGAAAGTTCGACCTGTGGAATTTTCTCCACGCACAGATCGTGCATCGTTGGGCATCCAGCGAACGCGTTGTGATTGCGAGAGCCTATAGGCTCGGAAGCGATCTCGACGCCCTGGCGGAACTCGACGCGGAAGTGGAGGCGTCGACAATAAGCGAGCCGCTCAGGATCGGCTCGCGCCGGAACGGAATGGGTTTGCTCACCTCCCATGAAAGGATCGGGACGCCTCACGCAAGCGCATACAGGAGCATGGTTCGCGACGGCAAAGCGCTCGGCCATATCGCGGTTGCGCAGGGCCTGCTCTGGAATGCACTCGAAATCGACGAAGACGATGCCGTTCTGATGAGCGGATACCAGTCGGCGGCATCACTGACGACGGCAGCCATTCGTCTCGGCCTCGTCGGCGCAATCGATGCGCAGGCTTACCTTGCAAAAATTCTGCCGGTCATCACGGAAGAGTCGTGCTCGCCGATATCGGACAACGAGCCGTTACGGGCATTCATTCCGCTTTCGGAAATCGCGATCTCACTGCATGGCGCGACTGGGCAGCGCTTGTTTTCGAACTGAAGGGCGAGAGATAGGTCACAACATATGCTGCTTACTCCTACCGAACTCGAACGCTTAACGATTTTTACTGCGGCGGAGCTTGCAAGAAAGCGCCGGAGCAGAGGATTGAAACTGAACTATCCGGAAGCTGTCGCGCTCATTTCCGATGAAATCCTGGAAGGCGCTCGCGACGGTAAGTCCGTTGCAGACATGATGTCGATCGGTTCGCAGATCCTCACGCAAGACGACGTGATGCCCGGCGTGGCCGCGATGCTGCCGATGCTGCAAGTGGAAGCGACATTCAGAGACGGCACCAAGCTCGTCACGGTCCATGATCCACTACGGCCGAAGCCCGGCGCGTCGGCCGAGCCGACCCTCACGCCAGGTGAAATCCTGGCGATTGACGGCGAGATCGAGCTCAACGCCGGTCGTCGCAAGGCCAGCTTGAAGGTCACGAACATGGGTGACCGGCCGGTGCAGATCGGTTCGCACTATCATTTCTTTGAAGTGAACCGCGCGCTTGATTTCGACCGAGAGGCCGCATTTGGCATGCGCCTCGATATCCCCGCCGGAACTGCAGTCCGGTTCGAACCGGGACAAGAGAAGATCGTTGAACTCACCGAATTCGGCGGCGAACGGCACCTTTCTGGGTTGAACGGGCTCACCAACGGATCTGCGCGAGACCCTGCCGTGAAAGCGGCGGCGATGACACGCGCGCGTGAGCGCGGCTTCCGGACGAGCTGATAAGGAGACGTAACTTTGGCTGTACTTTCACGTCGCGACTACGCCGCTATGTACGGTCCCACGGTTGGGGATGGCGTCCGTTTGGGAGACACCTCGCTCGTTGCGGTGATCGAGAAAGATTTCGCGAGCTATGGCGACGAATGCCTTCACGGCGGCGGCAAGACGCTTCGCGACGGAGCCGGGCTCGCGGCTGGCGTAACAAGCACTGAGGGAGCGCTGGATTTCCTGCTTTGCAATGTGACCGTCATCGATGCTGTCGTCGGGATCGTCAAAGGTGATCTCGGCATCAAGGACGGCAAAATTGTCGGAATCGGCAAAGCGGGAAATCCGGCCATTATGGATGGCGTCGATCCGAGACTGATCGTTTCAGCCGCAACCGCCGTGCGCGACTGCGAGGGATTGATTGCCACGGCCGGCGGCATAGACGTGCACGTTCATTTCGACAGCGCGCAGCTGTGCGATCACGCGATTGCGTCGGGCATTACAACCCTGCTCGGCGGTTCTCTCGGCCCAATCACGGTCGGCATCGACTGCGGTGGCGCATTCAACGTCGGAAAAATGCTGCAGGCGGCGGAGCAGTGGCCGGTCAATTTCGGATTTCTCGGTCGCGGTAATTCGCACAAGCCGGCTTCTCTCGTCGAGCAGATCGAAGCCGGCTGCCTGGGGCTGAAACTTCACGAAGACTGGGGGTCGATGCCGTCGGCGATCGATACCTGTCTCGCACTTGCCGACGACATGGACTTCCCCGTCCAAATTCATACCGACACGCTGAATGAGTCTGGGTTCGTCGAGGATACGCTAGCGGCGATCGCGGAGCGTACCATTCACATGTACCACACGGAAGGCGCGGGAGGCGGGCACGCGCCTGACATCATTCGCGTCGCGGGCCTTCCCTGGTGTCTGCCGTCTTCAACCAATCCCACCAATCCGTACACGATCAATACGTTCGACGAACATCTCGATATGACGATGGTTTGTCACCATTTGAACCCGGCAATCCCTGAAGACGTGGCGTTCGCGGAAAGCCGCATCCGCGCTCAGACAATCGCGGCGGAGGATATTCTTCACGATATCGGCGCGATCTCGATGCTCGGCTCGGACAGTCAGGGCATGGGGCGTATCAACGAGGTCATATGTAGAACGTGGCAGCTCGCCGACAAGATGAAAAGTCAGCGGGGACGTCTGCCTGAGGAATCGACGCCGTTCGGCGATAACGAGCGTATCAAGCGGTACGTTGCCAAATACACGATCAATCCGGCACGCACTTTCGGCATTGCCGATCACATCGGCTCGCTGGAGGACGGCAAGCTCGCGGATATCGTTGTCTGGAGCCCGGCGTTTTTTGGCATCAAACCGGAGCTGATCCTCAAGGGCGGCTTCATCGCGTGGGGCGCGATGGGAGACAGCTCGGCGTCTCTCATGACATGCGAACCGAGGGCGCTGCGACCGCAATGGGGAGCGTTCGGCCGCGCCAGCCCGGCGTTGTCGGCATGCTTCGTCAACCCGGCCGCAATCGATCGCGGCATCTCGAAGACGTTGGACCTGAAAAAGAACCTGCTGCCCGCACGCGGAACGCGTCGCCTGTCGAAAAAGGACATGCTGCGCAACGACGCCTGCCCGGACATTCGCGTCGATCCGCAGACGTTCGATGTTTTCGTCGATGGCGAGCTGGCGACCTGTGAGCCCGCACATGAGCTGCCGTTATCACAACGATATATGTTGAGGTGATCCGTGAACGTGTCTGCACAACATTCGCTCACGGAAAAGTTGAGGATTGGCGCGGCCCGTGTGGGCATCGGCGGTCCCGTTGGCTCGGGAAAAACGGCGCTCATCGAGCGTCTTATTCCCGCATTTGCGCGCCGTAACGTTTCACTCGCGATCGTGACCAACGATCTCGTGACGGCGGAGGACGCGAACCGCATTCGGCGATCAGGTTTGATCGACCCGAAGCGCGTTGCAGCCGTCGAGGCCGGGGCCTGTCCTCATACCGTTATTCGCGAAGATCCCACCTTGAACATCGCGGCGGCGGATGATCTCGAGGCGCAGTTTCCAGATGTGGAACTGATCTTGATCGAAAGCGGCGGCGATAACCTCGCATCGACGTTCTCGCTGGATCTCGTCGATTGGTGGATGTTCGTGATCGACGTCGCCGGCGGAGACGACATCCCGCGTAAAAACGGGCCGGGGCTCATCAAGTGCGATCTTCTGGTCATCAACAAAACCGATCTCGCGCCGCACGTCGGCGTTGATCTCGAACTCATGAATCGCGAGGCAACGGCGGCACGCGGAGGAAGGCCTCTCGCATTCACGAACTGCCGTCAGCAGGAAGGCATTGATGACGTTGCGGACAGACTGATGTCGGAGGTTTTGTTCCGATGAACGTCTATTGGAACGGACAAGTCGACCGGCGCCCTCAATACGGCGAGAAGCAAGATCATAGATCTCGCTTCGATCTTTCGTTCGGGCGCCATGGCGAACGCACGATCATCGAACGCCAGTACGTGTCGTATCCGTTTCATCTGACCCGGCCGTTTTCGCTCGATCCCGACATCCCGGCGCTTACAACCGTGTATCAGCAGTCGTCGTCAGGCGGCGTCTACCGATCGGATCGCCTCACATCTCAAATCAGGATGCGGGCGGGAACGGCTGCGCATATCACGACGCAGGCGGCAACAATCGTTCACGATTGTTATGGCTGTGAGGCTAGCCAATGCACCCAGATCGACATGGAAGAAGACGCGTTTCTAGGTCTGGTTCCGGAAGCATTGGTGTTTTTCCCCGGGGCTGAATACGCGACATCGTTGGACATTACGTTGCACCCAACGTCTGCGCTGATGGTCGGCGAGTCGTTCACGGAGCATGACTTCGCAAACAATCTACGCACGTTTGGAAGATTTTGCTCAGAGACCGTTGTTCGGGACACGTCTGGCCGATTGCTCGTACGGGAATGCTTCCAAATCGGGGGGCAGGACTTCGCAGCGGCTACGACGCCAATCGGACCTTTCACGATCGTCGCGAATTTCCTCATGCTTGGGAAGCGCGCGCGATTGCCCACGACCGATGCGATCGCAACGAAAGTTTTGCGCCGAATGGACTGCGTGGCGGGCGTCAGCGAACTGCCCAACAACGCCGGTTTGAGCATCAAAATTCTGGCTTCAAGCGCCGCCGCTGTGCGCGCTGTTACGGACGATCTGTTCTCCATCGCGGTCCAGTCGGCATTGGGGAAAGTCCCCCACAAACGCAGAAAATAAATATCACTGAAAGGAATTACCAATGCATGCATTGACAGGAAGAATTGTCCTAGCTGCTGGTTTCATGTTTTTCGCGAACGCAGCGTCTGCACATGTCGGTTTCGGTCCGACTGTCGGATTTTCCAACGGTCTTGCACACCCGCTGTTCGGTATCGACCATCTCCTTGCGATGGTGATGGTGGGCGCGTTCGCATCTCAGCTCGGGGGTCGAGCGATCTACCTGGTTCCGGCGTCCTTCGTCGGTTCGATGATGATTGGCGCAGCGCTTGGCGTGCTCGGATTCAATTTCGGTCTGACGGAGTTTGGCATTGCCGCTTCGGTATTCACGCTCGGAGCGCTGGTCGCTTTCAGATCGCACTTGGGTTTGGTCTCGGCGATGGCGTTGGTCGCAGCGTTCGGACTTTGCCACGGCCATGCGCACGGAACAGAAATGCCGGAGAGCGTGAACGGTCTGGTTTACGCAGCCGGCTTCATGCTGATGACCGCCACGTTGCACGCGGCAGGTGTCAGCATCGGACTTCTCATTACAAGAATCACGAGCCGTTACGGCGATGTGGTGCTGCGCTCGCTGGGGGCGGGCGTGGCGTTGGTCGGAGCCGGTCTCATGGCGGGGGCCATGTGACGTCTTCCACTCAAGAAAATAGACATCTCAACAATGGGGGAATTAATGCTTACCGGCTATAGAATAAGACTCTGTGTTTCGTCGACCATACTTGCATTGATTGGAGTGGGTTCGGCGCATGCAGGCGAGACCATAGACCTCGGAAATGGTGCAAGCGTTACGATCGGTGCAGCGGCTCGCGCGTCCCTCAGAACGACGGACGGCGAAACCGACGGCTTCCTCGAAAGCGCACGTATCCTCACAAGTGGACAGTTCAATAAGGTCGTCGGATTCACGTTCAACACTGAAATTGAATCGAGCGGCGGCATATTCCCATATCTGCCCGGCGATCCGGATGGAATTCGCATTCTCGATGCCACCGCGCGCTTCGAATTCAACGATTACTTCAATGTTTGGGCAGGCCGAATGGTGTTGCCGCAGGACAGGTCAAACCTGGACGGTCCATACTATTTGGGAGTTTGGGATTATCCCATCGTCTCCGCATTTCCGAACCGCTTTAACGGTCGCGACGATGGTGTGACCATCTGGGGTCAGACGGGCGGCGGCAAGTTCAAATATTGGGCAGGTGCTTACGAGGGCTGTAGAGGCGACAGTCCTTGTGCAACTGGCGCGGCTGGAGGCGGAGATCTTCTCTACGTCGGCCGCGCCAGTTATGACTTCTGGGATCCGGAGCCCGGCTATTACGTGGCGAGCGACTACTACGGAAAGAAGGAAATTTTGTCCGTCGGATTCTCGACGTCGTTTCAAGACCGCGCGACTGGAACTGCGCTGGATCCAGGGCACTATTTTGGATGGAACGTCGACGGCCTGATGCAGAAGAAGGTATTCGGCGACAACGTGCTTACGCTGGAAGGCGCGTACTACCATTATGATACCGATGACAAAGCGACACCGTTGGCAAATGGCGATAGCTATTTCGTGCTCGCCAGCTTCCTCATCGATCATAACTTCGGACCTGGAAAACTGCAGCCCGTCATTCGTTATGAAGAGTTCCTGACGAAGAATGCCTATGATATTTCACGCCTGCAAACAGGAGTGAACTATATCATCCGCGGCAGTGACGCACGCGTTTCGCTTCTCTATTCGAAAACAGATTTCGAAGATCCGACTCTCGCGTCGGTCGATCAATTCGTCGCCGGCCTGCAACTGCAATACTAATGCGTCTCCCGTCGAGACCACGGCCGAGCGGGGTCCGCCAAAAAGCGGTTGGGTCCCGCTCGTTCGATAAACGAGACGGCCTTCTTTGCGCGCAAACGTCGATACTTCTTTTTATCGATCACCAAACCCGGCTCTTGCCGTCCATTGATGATTGCGATCGCGTTTTGTCAGACGCGGTGTACCTCGGAGAAGCAGCGCACGTTCTGAGCATCCCGGTCATCGGGACAGAACAGATGCCCGAAAAAATCGGGCCACTCCATTCGGATGTTCGGAAATTTTGCAGCACCGTTTTATCCAAGGTGCACTTCGATGCCTGCGCCGATGGCCTTGTGAATGCCATCAAGCATCATCCAAAACGCACGCAGATCGTAATTTCAGGCTGTGAGGCGCACGTTTGCGTTTTGCAAACCGCCGCAGGTCTGTTGCGCGCTGGCTTCAGTGTCTGGATTGTGAGTTCGTCGACTGGCTCGCATTCGCAGATCGATCGCGCACTCGCCTTCGAGCGGCTGCAAAAACTGGGAGCCACCATAGTCAGCCTGGAAATGGTGCTGTTCGAATGGCTCGCCAGGGGCGATCACCCTCGATTTCGCGACGTGCTTCAGACGATCAAAGCTCACCGAACCTACGGCAAGCACGCAAGCGACCATCTAATAAAGTGATTGCGGCGGCCGGGCGCAAGGTGCGGTAGAACCATTGTAGGTTTAGCAGCGATCCGCTCACCTATCGCCGGGGCGGACCCAGGCATTTGTCATTTTCATTAAGCTTCGTACACGGCCTTTATCGACGTGTCCGCGGTTCTCGCATTAGAGAATTAATTTTCGAACCTATCGCACCGGTATGAGAGCATGAACGCCTCGGTAACTCGGCCATCTGTCATTGGACGCCTGCGGAAATTGGCGCGCCATGTCGGGGTTGCCGCAGACCAGTATGGATTGAGCCGGGGTGCGGTCGGCGGAAGGCTGCTGTCGCTGTATTGGCGAAGGGGATTCCGGCCGGGCGAAGCACTGCGGCTCGGATTGGCCGACCCAGAAATTGCTCCGGCTTCGCTCGACGGATGTTTCACCAAGGAAGAGCTTTTCGCGCTTCAAAATCGCTTGAATCCGGTGGAACTGACTTCCCTTACCGAGGACAAGAGCGTCTTCGATGCCTACTGCGCGGCTCATGCCATTCCGGTGCCGAAGCATTTCGCAACGCTCGGCAGATTGTCAGCCGGCGCGCCCGAGGGGCATGCCATCGCAACGCGTGAAGCGTGGCTGCGCGATATCGCTCCTGACCTCCCATCGCAGTTCATCACCAAGCCGGCGCTCGGAGTCTACGGAGCAGGCGTCTCTCTCTGGACGAGAGAAGGCGCGTCATTTCGCGATCACAAAGGACGTCTTCTGTCGGCCGACGCGCTTTACGACCAATGCTGTGGCGACCCTAAATTCGATCGGTACGTCGTCCAGCAGCGACTGCTCAATCACCCGGCGCTGGTGGAACTCACGGGGTCGTCGACTCTGCAAACCGTGCGGCTGGTCACTTTAACCGATACGGACGGCAATGCCCAATGCCTCTATGCCGAATGGAAACTCGCGATTGGTGAGAGTGTCACCGACAATTTTGCGGGCGGTGTCGGAGGAAACCTGGTCGCGAGCGTGCGGCTATCCGACGGAACCATCGGTGCCGCGCAAGCCCCCGCCCCGAGCGGCATCGGTTCCACTCAAGTTCACCGCCATCCAGTCACCGGAGCCGAACTCGAAGGCTTTCGACTACCGGATTGGACGTCGGTCACCGAACTCGCTCTTCGCGCCGCGCGGACGTTCCTGCCGCTTCGCACGATAGGCTGGGATATTGCCCTGACCCCTGAAGGGCCGGTGATTGTCGAAGGCAATCGCTGGTGGGACCCGCCGAACGACGCCGTGATTGGTCCACCCGCGCCGGGGCTGGCTCTTCATGAACTCGCTGCGAATAGCCCAAAGTTGAGAACTGCCGCGCAGCAGATTTCGCAATGAACATAGGTTATCTGAGACAAGCGATCACGCATCAAAGACTTGGCCAAGTCGTCTCTCACTATGCCTATCGATCCGTCCAGCGACTGTTCGATGTCTCAGTCTTTCGTTGCCTCTTGGTGCAAGACAGCACTGTTATTCGCAAGCCGGTGCCGAGCGGCACGGAGTGCCGTTTCGTCACTCCGGACCGGCTGCGCCTGGAAGCGGCGGTGACGGGCAGCGGACTTGATGCAGAGGAAGTCGAGCGCCTTCTCAAATCAGGAGAAGAATGCTTCGGCACGTTCGTCGACGGCGTACTGGCGAGCTATCTCTGGTTTTCGCCGGGCTCCGCCCACCTCGTCGATGATATCTTCGTGCGCTTCGATCCGGCTTATGCGTACAGTCGCTGGGCGTTCACGAGACCGGAATATAGAGGCAAGCAACTTCACGCCCTCTGCAAGCAAAGCGCGCTCGACGAATTCACGGCGCGGGGACGGCTCGGCATCATCTCGGTCGTCTACGCATGGAATTCTCACTCGCTGAGCGCCGCCGCGAAATTGGGATGCGTGCGAGTTGGTTTGTTGGGAATTGTCTGGGGCAGGGTGTGGACCAGCAGAAATTGCCAGCGCGTCGGGCTCTCCCTCGAGCGCTCGTCGAACGGAAAAATCCGCTGGTGAAGTCGCGACGCTAGGAGCAGGTGCCTCGCATGCGGCCGAGAAACGATGAGGGCCGGTCGCGGCTTGGCGCCGGATGACGCCAAGCCGGTGGTTGCTTATCTTTAGTCGTCGTAGCCAAGAAGGACCTGGCCCGTGGCCGGATGGGCATGTCCCTCGACGCGGACGCCATCGGCGTTGATCGCATCGAATTCGTAGGCGCCGTCATCGGCTTCGATCTCGGTGACGTTATAGCCCTGCGCCTTCAACTTCTGGATAACCTCTGAGACCGACAGCCATTTGTCGGCAGGGACGTTGAGGCGCGGCCCGTCATGGCCGGCGTGCGCCGAGGTCGTGAGAGCGAACGCCATAGCGATGGCCGGCAGCGTCAGATACTTTTGCATCGTGAAATCTCCATGTGGTTAACCTGCAACCGCTTGCCGGCTGCGAGCACGTGGCGATACTCACCGATTGCTGCTGATGCTGACCTGATGAGCGGCGTCAGGTTATTGTCAGGTAATTTTTGCGAAGATTGTCCCATGTATCGATCGAAGCGCTGCCTTATCGTTGGTCTTCTCTTCACGCTGGCCGCGGCACCCGTTGCGGCGCCAGCGATCGCGGACGACGACCTGGACCACGAGCTGGCCCGTCAGGCCCTGAGCGAAGGGCGCATCCGGCCGCTGACCGAAATACTCGAGACTTTGAAGGCAGAGTTTCCTGGCCAAATTCTTGGCGTGGAACTCGAAGCCAAGGGCGTCAAAAGCTTCATCTACGAATTCAAGGTTCTGACGCCTGACGGCAAGCTCAAGGAGGTCAAGGTCGACGCCGCGACATCCAAAATCCTGACCATCCAGGATGACGACTGATGCGAATTCTCGTGGTCGAGGATGAGCCGAAGATTGCCCACAGCATTGTGACGGCGCTCAGCGCAGCGCATTTTCAGGTCGACGCGGCGCGCGACGGCGAGACGGCATGGTTCCGCGGCGACACCGAAAACTACGACCTTATCGTTCTCGATCTCGGATTGCCCAAGATCGACGGCTTGTCCGTTTTGAAGAAGTGGCGAGCGACAGGCCGGATGATGCCCGTCCTGATCCTCACCGCGCGCGGCGCCTGGCCAGAGCGCGTCGAAGGCATAGATGCCGGTGCCGACGACTATCTCGCCAAGCCGTTTCAACTCGAGGAGCTGATGGCGCGCGTGCGTTCGCTCATCCGTCGCTCCGTCGGCCACGGTTCGGCAATTCTGACTGCGGGCCCGCTTGCTCTCGATACCCGGCAGATGCGGGTCGTTCTCGATGGTGCGCCGGTCCCGGTATCGCCGCTGGAATATCGCCTGATCGGCTATCTCATGCATCACAAAGGTCGGGTCGTTCCTCCGACGGAACTCATCGAGCATCTTTATGGCGATGACGACGCACGGGACGCGAACGCGCTGGAAGCAGTCGTGACGCGGTTACGCCGAAAGCTCGGGCAGGAAACGATCGAGACACGGCGCGGGTTCGGTTACATGGTGTCGGAACCCTCGACATGAGCCTCGGCTCGTTGCGTCTCAGGCTCCTTATCGCAGGTGCCGTGTCGATATCGATCGCACTTGGCATCGCAGGATTCGGACTGACTGAGCTGTTCAGACGCCACGTCGAGCGCCGGGTCGACTCGGAACTCAACGTCTATCTCAATCAGTTGATGTCAGGCATAGTGCGGACGCCGGCAGGCGATCTCGCCGTCGCGCACCGCCCTCCCGATCCGCGATTTGAGGCGCCGCTTTCGGGGCTCTACTGGCAGATAGATGCGACGCCGGGCGGCAAAGTTCTTCGATCGCGATCGCTGTGGGACAATGTCCTCGACCTTCCCGCCGAGACGAATATCAACGACGAAGTCCATCGGCGGGAGATCGTCGGACCGCACCGCGCGAAGCTGTATCTGTTGCAACGCTATATTGAGCTTCCCGCGGAACTCGGCGGCCAGCGCGTTCTGATAGCTGTTGCGTTGCAGGCCGAAGAGGTTCGCAATTCCATCCGAAACTTTGCCATCGATCTGTTGCCGTTTCTTCTGTTGATCGGCGCACTTCTCGCAGCCGCATTCTGGCTGCAGGTGAGCATTGGGCTGCGGCCGCTTGCGGCAATCCGGGGAAAGCTCAGCGCCGTTCGAACCGGTACTGCGCAGCGGCTCGGAAACGGATTTCCCGACGAGGTGCAGCCCCTCGCAGCGGAAATCGACGATCTTCTCGACGCTCGCGATCTGGCGATCGAAAAAGCGAAGGGACGGGCGGCCGATCTTGCGCACGGCCTTAAGACGCCGCTGCAAGTTTTGAATGTTGAGATCGACAGGCTGAAGTCCAAAGGCGAAGCCGGAATCGCATCCGATATTGCCTCTGTCGCCGAGGCCATGCGGCGGCACGTCGATCATGAACTCGCACGCGCGCGTATCGCCTACGCAGCGAAGGATGCTTCGACGGACGTCGCCTCGGTCATCAATCGCGTCGTGCGCGTCGCCGAGCGCACGCCGGAAGGACAGAAGGTTGTCTGGCAGAAGAATACGCCGCAGACGCTCATGGCATCTATTCACGGCGATGATCTCGCCGAAGTGCTCGGGAATCTGACCGAGAATGCCGCGCGTCATGCGCGCAAACAGGTTTCCATTTCAGCCCGTGCCGAAAATGGTGTCGTCGTCGTCACCGTCGCGGATGACGGCCCAGGCATAGCCGAAGAGCATCAGGCCGATGCGATGGTGCGTGGCCGCAGTCTGGATACGAGGAAAAACGGAACCGGTCTCGGCCTCGCGATCGTGGCCGATATTCTCGAAGCCTGGCATGGAAGCCTGACGCTCGATAACGGCGCGCCAGGACTTATAGCAACGGTTCGCCTGCGAGCCGCTTAAAGCAGACGTTCATGCCGCGAGGAACTAGTTCCGAGCCTTGGCCGGGCAGTGGTCGAGGCCAATAAACCGTCGCGGCGACTTGCACCCGCCGTTCCGATTGCTGAACCGCCTCACCACCGCGGCAGACCCATCCGCGCCCCATCTTCTTCGCACGCATCGGCTTGGAACATCAGCATACGGAGTCAATTCATTAAGGATACCAGCATAGCCTGTGGGGAAAGTTTTTTGGCCTCAAAGAATGATCGCGACGGATGCTCACCCATCCGATCGCGGCGTTAGGGACATGGAAATGCTGCTAAATTCGGCTACCGGTCGTAATATTTTCGCAGTCGCGGCATGCGGCTTGGTCGCGACGATCACGGCTTCGTCCGTGCTGTTCTACCGCTCGTATGAGGACATCAAGAGCACGAGCCTTGATCGCATGCGGGAGATCGCAAAATCAGAAGCCCTGACGACTGAGAAGCGGATCGGGCGTACCGGTCGCATCGCTGACGCGCTGGGCTCGGTTCTGGAAGTCATGAAGGACAGTGGCGAGACCGATCGCGCCAGGGCCGACCGGACCATGCGTCATCTGCTGGAAAGCAACCCGGACATCCTCGGCATCTGGACGGGCTGGGAGCCGAACGCGTTCGACGGCAAGGACGCCGACTTCGTCAAAGCCCAAGGCCATGATGCGACAGGCCGTTATGTTCCCTATTTCGTCCGTGGAACCAACGGAGAAATAACCAACACGGCCCTCGTCGATTATGCGGTGCCCGGCCCCGGCGATTACTATCAGCTGCCTTTCACGCGTCAGAAGACGGTCGTTATCGAGCCTTATGCTTACGACATTGACGGGAAGCAGGTTCTGCTTACGACGATCTCAAAGCCGGTTGTCGTGAACGGCAAGGCGCTCGGTGTTGCGGGCATTGATCTTTCGCTGGCCGATACGAGCAAGGCACTCGCGAGCCTTCACCCCATGGGGACGGGCTACGTCAGCCTGGTCAGTAGCGGGGGCAAAATCGTTGGCCATCCGAACGAGGTTTTGGTCGGCAAAACACTGGCCGAAAGCGCGGAGACGGCCGGCTGGGACAAACTCATTGCTCAGCCAGGCGTCGAACAGCAAATCGCGGCTACGGACGGAACGGCATACTTGGCCGTCGCGTCGCCTGTCACACTCACGCCGGAAATAACCTGGTACGCGATCGTCGCCGTTCCGAAGAGCACAGTGTTTGTGCAGTTGAACGCGATGATGCGGGACGCGGCTCTGATTATCGCGACGGCCGCAGCGCTTCTCGCGCTCGCAGGTTGGTTCATTGCTCGCCGCTTCATCGGCCGTATCTCCAACATCATCGGAGAGACCGCGCAGATCGCGGAAGGCAATCTTCTGCTTGAATTGAAGGATAGCAAAAGCAAGGACGAGATCGGCGATCTCGCCCGCTCGCTCGAAGTTCTACTCGACAACAACCGGCAAAAGGCCCGGCTCGAAAGCGAAGCCGAAGCCAACCGCAACCTAGCCGAACGGGAACGCATTGCCCGCCAGGAGCAGGAAGCCCGAGACGCGGCGAAGGTCGAGAAGGAACGACTCGCTCGCCACGAGCAGGAAGCGAAAGACGCCGCGAACGTGAAGTTTGCAGTCGATAGCCTTGCGGCCGGTCTGTCTCATCTTTCGGATGGCGACATGTCCTTCCGTATCGCGACCCCGTTCACGGAAACCCTTGATCAGGTTCGCCACGATTTCAACAATTCGGCCCAGAAGTTGGAAACTGCTCTGACGCAGGTGGCCGACAATGCCCGAGGCATCGAGTCGAACTCCGACGAAATCCGCTCCGCCGCCGACGATCTGGCGAAGCGCACCGAGCAGCAGGCCGCTGCCCTGGAGCAAACCGCTGCCGCGCTGGAAGAGATCACCACAACGGTCAAGAATTCCACCGAACGGGCGCAGGAAGCCGGAGAACTCGTGAGCCGTGCGAAGGCCGGCGCGGAACAGTCAGGCGCCGTGGTTCAGCGTGCCGTCTCGGCGATGGAAGCGATCAAGAAGTCGTCTTCGGAGATCACAAATATCATCGGCGTGATCGACGAGATCGCCTTCCAGACGAACTTGCTTGCGCTGAACGCAGGCGTGGAGGCGGCCCGTGCAGGTGAAGCTGGCAGAGGCTTCGCTGTGGTGGCACAGGAAGTCCGCGAACTTGCGCAGCGGTCTGCCAATTCCGCCCGAGAGATCAAGGCGCTCATCGGCACGTCCAGCGATCAAGTTCGCGAAGGTGTCGAACTCGTCGGTGAGACGGGCCGCGCTCTGGAAACCATCGTCGTCGAAGTGCAGGAGATCAACCGCCATGTCGCCGCGATTGTCGAAGCGGCGCAGGAACAGTCCTCCGGCCTCGAGCAAATCAGCACGGCCATGAATCAGATGGACCAGGATACGCAGAGGAACGCGGCAATGGTCGAGGAAACGACGGCCGCCACGCACAGCCTTTCGCGGGAAGCAACGTCGCTCAATGAGCTTCTGACCATGTTCAAGCTCTCTGGCGGCGCGCATCAGGGATCGGCCGCCGTACGAGCGGTAACCGGCTCGGAAAAGCCTGCGGCGTCTCCGGTGCGCGCTCTAGGTCGAAAGATCGCCAGCGCATTCTCCGGCAATGCCGCCATCAAAAAGGATGAGTGGCAAGACTTCTGATTGCCGGCGCTAGACGAATAGCAATCGTGCACGAAGTCTGACCCCATCCGCGAAATCGCGGGTGGGGTCAGTTATGTTCGCTGCCCTAGATTGGTTACGCGCGGTGCGCGACACCGCATGCGGTGCGCCGTACGATAGAGAGGGTCATTTCGTTCGATCTTCAGTCGTCACGCCACGGAACGCATTGGCGTCAACCGGCGGCTGAAAAGACCTCTCGCACCAATCCATGCACGCGGTTGAAAGCAGCCTCCGCACCGGCGATGACGCGCGCTTCGTTCTCATCCGACAGCGAAACATCGTCGAGGGCCGCCGTGAAAGTGCGCCAGTGCAACCCGCGTCCTTCCGGAGCGCCGGCAAGATGGGAAGCGCCGAATGTTTCCGTCAGTCCGAGCTTCAGCGCGTCCTTCAGCAGGAACGCGGCGCCGAGGTTCGATCCCTCTGCGACGTAAAGCCAGCCGAGCGCCGTCGGCAGGTCTACCGAAGCGCCGGCCGTGAACATCGGCGGCGCAGCGATTGCCGGAGCTTGCGCTCCAAGATCGGCAAGATCCCGCTTGATGAGCGCGATCCTGCGGCGGCCCTTCAGATCAGGCAGCAGATCATCGAGCGTCGCGTCGTCGTACAGTGCCTCGATGTCCCGGTGGAAGCCGTGCTGCACCTTGACGAAAAGCGCATAGCGCTCGCGACTCGCGAATGGCTCGCCCGCCATGATCGCTTTATCGAGCTTGTCATGGGTTTCCTGCGTCGCCGCTTTCAGCCGCTTTGAGCGCGTGGATGCCGGATTGTCCAGAACGGCAGTGTCTGTCATCGATGTGATCTCATTAAAGCTTGAAAAGAAAACAAAGGAAGGTGAGCCCAGGCGATGGCATGACCCGAGCGTCAGCGCATCCATATAGTGTTGATCGGTGAAGTTATCTACCGCAGCAGAGATCTGGAATGTCTCTAACATTATAGCTCGCGAAAGGATCGAGCAGCGCGTGGGAATACGTACTCAATTCGACGGCTGATGTCAGGCGAACGTCACCGGGAATATTTCCGCTTGATGCGGCTCGCGTGCTCACCGTATGCACGTCGAATTGTTCGAAAATGAAGTCTGGTCACCTCGCCCAATGAAGCAACGCTTCATGCCTGCACCCTTTCGTCTTGCCGTCCACCGGTCGCACAGCGGCAGGGGGCTTTTCGCTGAAGAGCGCATTCGGAAGGGCTCGTGCGTCATCGAATATATCGGACGTCCGGCCACGCCCAGGCAGATGAAGTTGAACCGCGGCAAGTATCTCTTCTGGACGAGCGATACGACCATGATCGACGGCAACATCCCCGCGAACGTCGCCCGCTTCATAAATCATTCGTGCGCGCCGAATTGCGAAATCGAGATCCGTAGGCGTCGCATTTATGTAATCGCTCTCCGTGCCATCGAGCCGGGCGAAGAGCTTTCCTACGACTATGGGCAGGAATATTTCGACATGCATCTCGCAGGACGCTGTCGCTGCCCGAAGTGTTCCGAGGCATAAGTCGATAACGTGTGACTGCGCGGGACCCGCATTCCACACCCAACTTTGGTCGGGTTGACCTTATTTGTGCGACGCGGTTACGTAACTGCAATGGAATGCGGAAGAGTCCGGACAGCTTAAAGCTTGAGCCGGCGCCGAAGGAGCAACCGCCCCGGAAACTCTCAGGCAAACAAACCGTATTCCGACGACACTCTGGAAAGAGGCTGAGCGGCTTTCACACTCAGCCCACCGACGGATGTAAGACGCAGGCCCATCGGCGGCCGTCGTCCATGATCTCAGGTCACAGGACAGAGGGGGCTCTTGAACGCGCTATCGAGCGCATTGGAGCCGTATAATGTCCGCTGATGAACTGTCAAAATCCCCGCTGAAAAGAACTCCGCTCTACGACGCGCATGTCGAAGCCGGTGCGCGAATGGTGCCGTTCGCCGGCTACGAAATGCCGGTTCAGTATTCGCTTGGTATCATTGCCGAACATACCTGGACTCGGAATCACGCGAGCCTTTTCGACATCAGCCACATGGGGCAGGCCGTCGTTACGGCAGCCGACGGCAAGCACGAGACCGTCGCGCGTGCGCTCGAAGCTCTCGTTCCGGCGGATATCGTTGAACTCGTGCCCGGGCAGCAGCGCTACTCCCAGCTGCTCAATGCTTCAGGCGGCGTCATCGACGATCTGATGGTGACGCGTCCGGAAGAGTCGGACGAAAGCGGCCGGCTCATTCTCGTTCTGAACGCGTCTCGCAAGGACATCGATATCGAGCACATCGCGCGCCAGCTTTGCGAAGGTACGCGGATTGAATCATGCCCGGACCTCGCTCTGCTGGCTTTGCAAGGCCCGAAAAGCGGCGATGTCCTCGAGCCGATATGCCCCGACAGCAGAAAGCTCGCTTTCATGCAGGCGACGCGCACGCAGATCGCAGGTTGCGATTGTTTCGTCAGCCGCTCGGGATACACCGGCGAGGATGGCTTCGAAATCTCGGTTGGCGCAAGCGATGCGGTGACGTTGTGGCGAGCGCTTCTCGCAAACGACGAAGTCCGCCCGTGCGGACTGGGCGCGAGAGATTCGCTCCGTCTCGAAGCGGGCCTCTGCCTCTATGGACATGAACTCGACGAAACGATCTCACCCGTCGAGGCGGGGTTGACATGGTCGATACCCAAACGTCGCCGTACGGGCGGATTCCCGGGCGCCGAGCGTATCCTCGGCGAGATATCGGCATCGCCTGCGCGCACCCGCGTCGGCCTTCATTTTATTGGTCGTGCGCCCGCGCGCGAGGGCGCTAAAATACTTTCGAAAATGGGTGATGAAATAGGCGTCGTAACTTCAGGCGGATATTCGCCGACGCTCAAGCAGCCAATCGCGCTCGCGTATGTTCCGCCGGAATACGCGAGCGCGGACACGCCATTGACGGTCATCGTGCGCGGCGAACCGCTCGACGCAAAAGTCGTGCCCTTGCCTTTCGTGCCGCACCGCTACCGGCGCGCGTAAGACATATCGATTATCTGCAAATCAAGGAGCGCTCTGTGCTGAAATATACCGAAGAGCATGAATGGCTGAATGTCGAAGGTGACATCGCCACCATCGGAATTACGCAACACGCGGCGACGCAGCTCGGCGATCTCGTATTCGTCGAGTTGCCGAAAATCGGCGCGAGCTTGAAGAAGGGCGCCGCCGCCGCCGTCGTTGAGTCTGTGAAGACAGCATCCGACGTCTATGCGCCGCTCGACGGCAGTGTCGTCGAGATCAATCAGCCTGTCGCCGACGATCCGACCATCATCTCGGCCGATCCGCTGGGTCGTGGCTGGCTCTACAAGCTTCGCGTCGCCAACCTGGCCGACCTCGATGGCTTCCTCGATGAAGCCGCCTACGCAAACCTCATTGCTTAAGAGGCGATGCCGCATGTCTGCCGATAACTACGATCCCTACGACTTCGCGAACCGCCGCCACATCGGTCCGAGCGCGAAAGAAATCGCCGAGATGCTCGCTGTCGTGGGCGCGTCCGATCTGCATGCAATGATCGACGCAACTGTTCCGCAGTCGATCCGGCAGGCGGAGTGGATCGACTTCGGGAAATCGTTGTCGGAAAGGCGTGCGCTCGATCGCTTGAGGGAAACGGCCAGCAAGAACCGCGTGCTGACGTCGTTGATCGGTCAGGGCTACTACGGCACGACGATGCCGCCTGCGATTCAGCGCAACATTTTCGAGAACCCCGCATGGTACACGGCCTATTCGCCCTACCAGCCGGAAATCAGCCAAGGGCGCCTCGAGGCATTGCTCAACTTTCAAACCCTCGTTGCGGATTTGACGGCTCTCGACATTGCAAACGCTTCGCTGCTCGACGAAGCGACGGCCGCGGCGGAAGCGATGGCGATGGCGCATCGTGTATCGAAATCCGAAAAATCGATCTTCTTCGTCGATCGCGACTGCTTTCCTCAGACGATCGCCGTCATCAAAACGCGGGCCGAGCCGCTCGGCTGGCAGGTGAAGGTCGGCGATCCATTCAACGATCTCGATCCCTCGGAAGTTTTCGGTGCGATCTTCCAATATCCCGGCGTGTGCGGAGATTGCCATGATTTCACACCCGTCATGGAGGCGCTTCACGCAGCGGGAGCAATCGGCATCGTGGCGGCCGATCCCCTCGCGCTCACCCTTTTGAAGCCACCCGGCGAAATGGGTGCCGACATCGCGGTCGGGTCCATGCAGCGCTACGGCGTGCCGATGGGCTACGGCGGTCCGCACGCCGCCTACATGGCGACGCGAGACGAATACAAGCGCAGCCTTCCCGGCCGCCTAGTTGGAGTCTCTGTCGATGCGCGGGGCAACCGGGCTTACCGGCTGGCGCTGCAGACGCGCGAACAGCACATCCGCCGCGAGCGCGCGACATCCAACATCTGCACGTCGCAAGTGCTGCTCGCCGTCATCGCGTCGATGTATGCGGTATTCCACGGACCGGCGGGTCTCAGAGCCATCGCTCAGCGTGTCCATCGCGACGCCTGCCGGCTCGCCGATGGGCTAAGCGGTCTCGGATTCAAAATCCGGCCCGCGCGCTTCTTCGACACCATCACCGTCGAAGTCGGACCTTACCAAGGCCTGATCATGAAGAACGCTGTCGATAACGGCGTCAATCTGCGCAAGGTCGGTAAGGATCGCATCGGGATCTCCGTCGACGAGCGCACGCGGCCGGATACGCTGGAAGCTGTCTGGCGCGCATTTGGCGCCTTTGATCTCCGTTACAAGGACGAATATCCGCCCAGCCATTTGCCCGAGAACCTGATCAGAACATCGGCCTACCTCACGCATCCGATCTTCCACATGAACCGCGCCGAAAGCGAGATGACGCGCTACATGCGCCGCCTCGCCGATCGCGATCTGGCCCTCGATCGTTCTATGATTCCGCTCGGGTCGTGCACGATGAAGCTCAATGCAACGGCTGAGATGTTGCCGATCTCATGGCCGGAATTCGCGGAGATGCATCCATTCGCGCCGGCCGATCAGGCCGTCGGATACAAGGAACTGATCGACGATCTATCGCACAAGCTTTGCGTCATCACAGGATATGACGCGATCTCGATGCAGCCGAATTCCGGCGCTCAAGGCGAATACGCAGGCCTGCTTGCAATCCGCGCCTATCACAGAAGTCGGGGCGACGAAAAACGCACGGTCTGCCTCATACCGTCATCGGCGCACGGGACCAATCCCGCGTCGGCGCAGATGTGCGGCATGTCCGTTGTCGTCGTCGGTACCGACAAGAACGGCAACATCGACGTCGAGGATTTCCGCGCCAAGGCCAACGCGCATCGCGACCAGCTCGCTGCGTGCATGATCACGTATCCGTCGACGCACGGCGTGTTTGAGGAAACCGTTCGCGAACTTTGCGATATCACGCACGAGTGCGGCGGACAGGTTTATATGGACGGCGCCAACCTCAATGCGCTCGTCGGCTTGGCGAAACCCGGAGAGATCGGCTCGGACGTCAGCCACCTCAATCTTCATAAGACATTCTGCATCCCGCATGGCGGCGGCGGCCCCGGCATGGGTCCGATTGGAGTCAAATCGCACCTCATTCCGTTTCTTCCCGGTCATCCGGAAACGGATGGACGCGAGATGACCGTTTCCGCGGCTCCCTACGGTTCCGCATCGATCCTGCCGATCTCCTGGAGCTATACATTGCTGATGGGGGGACGCGGGCTAACGCAGGCGACGCGCATCGCCATTCTCAATGCGAACTACATCGCGAAACGGCTCGAAAAGGCATACCCTATTCTTTATCGCGGCCGAAACGGATACGTCGCGCACGAATGCATCATCGATACGCGACCGCTGCTCGAAACCTCGGGAGTGACGGTGGACGATATCGCGAAACGCTTGATCGATTCAGGCTTCCACGCGCCGACCATGAGCTGGCCGGTCGCCGGTACTCTGATGATCGAGCCGACAGAGTCGGAAACCAAAGCCGAGCTGGATCGCTTCTGCGACGCCATGCTGTCGATCCGCGAGGAAGCGCGCGCCATTGAAGAAGGGCGAAGCGATCGCAAGAACAATCCGCTCAAGAATGCGCCGCACACTGTCGAGGATCTGGTCGGCGAGTGGGATCGTCCCTATTCGCGTGAAGTCGCGTGCTTCCCGCCCGGCGCGTTCCGGGTCGACAAATACTGGGCTCCCGTCAACCGCGTCGACAACGCCTATGGCGACCGCAATCTCGCATGCTCGTGCCCGCCGATAGAAACTTACGCGAACGCCGCGGAATGAAAGGTCCGCAGGCGTTCGCGCTGGCTCAGTGCAGGGTAGACGGCTGCATTATTTCGTCGTGTAGCCGCCATTGACCAGAATCGTCTGGCCGGTCATCCACCATCCGTCCGAGACGAGGAATCTGATCCACGGAACGATGTCTTCGATATCCGTCAGCCCAACCTTCGAGAACGGAGATAGCGCCGCCGCGGTTTTGTGATAGGCAACCGCATCGGCGCCCTCGGCAGGATAGAAGAACGGCGTATCCATCGGTCCCGGCCCGATGGCCGTGACCGAGATTCCACGATCTCCGAACTCTTTCGATGCGGCCCGCGTGAAGTGCTCAACCGGCGCCTTGGTTCCGGCGTAGGACGCGTAGAAAGGTGTGTATGCGCCGAGCAGTGACGTGACGAGCGTGCAAATCTTGCCGTTGTCGTTGAGCGCCTTGCCTGCTTCCTTGATGAAGAAGAATGCGGTCTTCGCGTTCACTGCGCTCATTTCGTCGTATTCGGCTTCGCTGATATCAACCATCGGCTTCTTCAGCACCTTGCCGACGGTATTGATCGCAATGTCGGGTTTTCCGATCGCCGCAATGCTGTCAGCGAAGAGCTTCTCCATCGCGCCCGCTGTCGTGAGATCTGCCTGCAACGCGACGCCCTCGGTCCCGGCCGCCTTGACGACCGCCAGCGTATCGTCCGCGTCAGCTTTGCTGCTGCTCGAATTGTAATGAATCGCAATCGCCTTCGCGCCATGCGCTGCGAGATCCTTGGCGATCAGCCCGCCGAGGTTTTTGGCCCCTCCCGCGATGATGACGGTTTTGCCTTTGATTTGGTGATCCGCCATGGCGTGCGCGTGCTCCTCTGATGTCGCCGGAAAATCGGCTATCCGATGGGCATCACCTTTCCAGTTTGCGATCCATGTATAAATATGCTGAGTTCGACATCACTGGTCAGAATTTGCAAACAATTGAAATCGTCATGGACAGGCTTGGGCGGCTGCGTGTGTTCGTTCGTGTTGTGGACTGCAAAAGCTTCACCAAGGCGGCAGAAACGCTCGCGATTCCGCGGTCCACGGTTTCGATCGCGATCAAGGAACTCGAGAAGCTTGTCGGCGCGCGCCTGCTGAGCCGCACCACACGCAGTGTAATACCGACGCACGACGGCGTGGCGTTCTACGAACAGTGCAGCCGCCTCGTCGACGACTATGAGGAAGTCGAAGGCCTATTCCGAACCGCGCACGCCGAGCTGCGCGGACGGCTAAAGGTCAATGTTCCGGGACGCATCGGGCGAATGATCATCGCGCCCGCCGTTCCGGAATTCGTTTCGAAGTATCCGAACATCGCGCTCGAAATCGGCATCACCGACCGCACGGTCGATTTGCAGCTCGAAGGCATCGATTGCGTGGTGCGCGTCGGAGATCTGGCCGATTCCAATCTCATCGCGCGACGGATCGGCGACCTCGACATCATCAATTGTGCAAGCCCGGATTATCTGGATCGCAATGGCGTGCCGGTCCGGCCGAGCGATCTTCGAAAGCATCGTACGATTGCTTACATGCCTCCGTCGGGTGGCAAGCCCGAACCTTGGCAGTACGTTGATGCGAAGGGATTGCAATCGCTCAACGTCCCGCCGTCGATCGCGGTCGATAACGCAGAAATGCTGATCGCGTGCTGCCTGGCAGGCCTGGGTCTGATCCAGGTGCCGTCGTATGACGTGCGCGAGCATTTGCGGCGAGGCGAGCTTGTGGAGGTTTTGCCGAAATACTGTTCGCCGCCCATGCCCATCCACATCGTCTATCCCCATCGCCGCCATCTGTCGGGCCGGCTTCAGGCATTCATCGAGTGGGCGACCGAGCTTTTGCGCGAGCACATAAATGCGCCGGCTATCGCGGAGAAAACGAGAGCCTCGCGCAAACGCTAGAATTCCTCGCCGCCGTGGAACGGGATGCTGGGTTACGTCGCCAGCTGCAGCGGATCGGCATGACGCCGCGACTTTCCTTCGAAATAGCAGCCGTCTTCGAGCGACAAATGTTTGTGAAAAATGTTCGCGGCGACGGAAGAAGCTTTCTTCAGCGTCAGATGGTTCGCGAAGATTTCTCCGGTCACCTCTCCGAGCACCGTGACGGCATCGGCAACGACCGCGCCGTCGACAATCCCGCGCTCGGCGATGGTCACGGACGTGCAGCGCACGTCGCCGAGCACCGTGCCCTCGATGATGAGTGGCCCGGGAAATTCGAGTGAACCTTCGATGGTCGCTTTGCGGGGAATAGTTAGAGCAGCGGGCAGCGAACGGCTTGCATCGCTCATTGGCATGCACTCAGACCTGATATGTGACGTCCCGCTCGCCAGCGTTATCGCTGCACTCCGTGGCGAGATTCAGGCTCGCCCCTCGTCATAAACGGCGTCGCGACGTTACGCGCCGCCGGATAGCATTTCGCGTTCCTTGAGGAGGGCCGCAAGTTGCGCTTCTTGCTGTGCGATGCGCTCAGACGTCAAACCTTCATCGGCTGCTCCGGAATAGGCAGCAGCCTGCTCGACAAGCTCGCGAAGGTTATCACGGATGAGGCTTATCCGCTTGTTGATCTCGATAAGATCCGCTGAGTCAGCCATCGCATTTCCTCTTGTCGAATGGTTGGAGCACTAGAGACGGGCAGCTTATGCGAGGACTTTCCATCTCTTGAACCAGTTCGTCATTTGCTGCCACGCGTCCTCGGCCGCGTCCTTATTGTAGCTCGGGCGATAATCGGCGTGGAAGCCATGTCCCGCCGAGGGGTAAATCTTGAATTCAGCAGTTTTTCCCGCCGCCTCAAGCGCGGCCTTCATCCGCTCGACTTGCGCTGGCGGAATGCCCTGGTCCTCGGCCCCGTAAAGTCCGAGGACGGGAGCCTTCATCTCCGGCGCGATCTCGATCGGGCTTTTCGGCCAAAGCTGTTTCTGCGTCGGGGGATCGATCAGCGATCCGTAAAACGCGACGCCTGCCTTCACGTCGTCGTTGGTGGCGCAATACTCCCAAACCGCTCGCCCGCCGCGACAGAATCCAATGATGCCGATCCTGTCCTTGTCGCCGCCCTGAGCTTCGGCCCACCGAACCGTCGCGTCGAGATCGGCGAACAGTTCCGCATCGGGCTTTGCATTGACGAGCGGCATCAGGTCTCGAATTTCGCTGATGCCCGCCAGTTGTCCTTTGCGAAAATAATAATCCGGTGCGACGGCAAGCGCGCCGAGTTTGCCGATACGGCGCGTCACGTCTTTGATGTACTCGTGCAATCCGAAAACCTCCATCGCGACGACAATGATGGGAGGCTTCGCGACATTGGCGGGCCGCGCGAAGTATAACGGCATCTCGCCGCCATCGACTTTGACGTTGCTCATGCCGGCGTCGAGACCGTTCGTATCCGTTTTGATTGCCTCGGCGCGAACGGGTCCGGCAGCGAGTGTGTAGCCGGCGGCAATCGCCGCCGATGCGCTCATGAAGTCGCGCCGTGAGAGCGGCGGCTTCTTGGTAAGTCCGGAGATATCCGATGCCAGGCTGCGGCGTGCCGTCATGACGAACTCCATACTCGTTGCGCGTCATCGAAAGATAGCAGCGCGCCTGTATCATGTCAGGCCGCCAATTCAGTAAAAGCCGCAAGAAAAATAATGAGAAACACTTGGAACCGGATGCGCAAAACGAATGAGGCGACGAGCTTGCGCCCATCGCCTCAATAGAATTCAAACCGAAGACGTCTTATTTCTTGACGCAGGTTTTTGTGGTTTTGTCCCACTTCATGTCTTTTGCTTTCTTGCAGTCAGCTTTCGTCATCGGCGCATCGGCAGCGTTGGCGACGATCGGAGCGGAAAAAGCAACAAGCACGCCGGTGAGAACCGCGCCGCGCACAAGCTTGGAAATCATTGTATCTCTCCTCAATCGGGTTTCCTGGGTGGTGCCCAGGCCTGAGCTTGATACTCCGGCGAGCCTGATCGGGTTCTTACGGCGCATATACTTTTCGGTAAGGTCAGCACGTCTGCATCGCGGAAATTTTTTCTTCGATCGTTCTTGCGCGGATCAGAGACCGACAAAATTTCGCCAATAATATTTTCTGGCGACGAGCACCCAATCACCCCGCGAATTGCGAACATGTTCGCACGCGGCATGCGAATGAAATAACGCTCAGCCTGCGCCGATAAGTCCAAATGCGCGGCGTTCCGGGTCGGCTTTCAATGATTGTTGCCGCTTTGAGCATCGTTTATGACACCCGGCGGGCGTCATCCGCCCTGACTATGCCAGCACCGTCGCAAGCCTAGGGGATAAAACAACTATGAAGCTCGTTCGATTTGGCGCGCATGGCGCGGAAAAACCCGGCATCGTGGACCGCGACGGAACCATCCGCGATCTCTCGGCGCATGTTCCCGATTTTTCCGGTGCCAACCTCGCGCCAGCCGCCCTCGCGAAGCTCGCCGCCATCGATCCGTCATCTCTGCCGAAGGCGCCGGAAGGCGTTCGGCTCGGACCTCCGGTCGCCGGCACGCACAACTTCATCGCCATTGGGTTGAACTACGCCGACCATGCCAAGGAGACCGGCCAGGAAATCCCGAGCGAGCCCATCCTGTTCAACAAGGCCACGACGTCGATCTGCGGTCCGAACGACGATGTGATGATCCCGCGCAATTCCCGCCACACCGATTGGGAATGCGAAATCGCTTTCGTCATCGGCGCACGCGCCCGCTACGTCGAAGCGAAGGATTGGGCGAACTACATCGCCGGCTACTGCATTTGCAATGACGTTTCCGAGCGCAGCTTCCAGAGCAAGCGTGGCGGGCAGTGGGTGAAGGGAAAATCGGCGGAAACATTCGGTCCGATCGGCCCCTGGCTGGTGACGCCGGACGAAATCCCGAATGTCGATAATCTCGCCATGTCGCTCGACGTCAACGGCGTGCGCAAGCAGACCGGCTCGACCGCGACGATGATCTTCAACATTCCCTTCCTGCTCGCCTACGTCACGGAATTCATGGTTCTCGAACCCGGCGACATCATTTCGACTGGCACGCCGCCGGGCGTCGGCACCGCGCGTAATCCGCGAGAGTTCCTGAAGGCGGGCGACGTGGTCGAGCTGAACATCGAGGGCCTAGGCACGCAGCGCCAGAACGTCGTTCCGTTCGCCCTCTGATCAAAGCCTGAAATCACACGTCATCGTTATCGGACGGCTCGTCACGGTCGTTTGATCTGTTGAAGAAATTCCGCAGATCAGGTCCAGACCGCACGGCGAGCCGCTTTCGTATCTCGTCCCACGATTGCGGATTGTCGAGGTTCAGCGTGTCGAGCGCCTCGTGCACCGATCTCAGCTGATCCTTGAGCTGCTGCTCGCCGTGGACGAGACCGTCGTCCGGTTGCGCAGCAGCCTCCAGTTCCTCGATCAAATAGCGGACAAGCCCCATTTCCGGGAACAGCATGTAGAGAAGAAGGTCGTCGCGCACGCGCCCGTCGATGCCATCGAGCAATGACAGCTTGCGCTCGTCGCCATCGGTTTCCCTGCGCAGCCTCGAATAGACTTCGCTCAGAACCCGATCCTGCTCGTCTTGGAAGGCACGCAGCAGAATGCCGAGGCTTTCGTTCTTCTTGCTCTGCGAGTTGAGCATCTTCCAGGCTTCGAGGATCGCATCGCGCGATTGCGGCAGGCTCAGCCGTTTGTCAACGACATCGGAACTGAGATGGATCGCATCGAGCAGGGCCTCTCGGTAGTGCGTGACGAGCCGCGCGCGCTCTTCGTCCGACAGCGGACTGATGCGCGGCAGAGCCGGTCTCGGCTTTTCGATCTCGCGCGGACGAGGCTCGAACTGAAGTTCGGGCTGAAGCGCATGCAGTTCTCCGCCTTCGATGGCCGGTTGATCCCTGAAGCCTTCGGCGCGTGCGCGCTCAAGCCGGTATTGCGGCGAATCCGGTGCCGTCGCCCGGATCGTCAGCAGCGTTTCGTAGAGCGTCGGCCGGATGTAATAGCGATCATCGATCTTGAGATCCGGCGCAACGGCCTTGACCGCCGATCCCGCATTCATCACGCGGCGAACGACTCGCGAGTCGTACTCGTTGGCGATTTCGGTCAGCGTCACCATCGACGTGAAGCCTTCCGTCTCCCGGATCGGTTCCAGCGTGTTGAGCACGATTTCGGAATGCTCTCGCGGATGCGGAGCCAGCGCCGCAGATACAAGCTGATCGAGGCGCGCCCGATCTTTTGCCGAAGCGTCCGTCTTGAATTGCTTGTCGACGACGCTCGAAAGATATTCGCGCAGCTCGCTGCGCACGCGGTAGCGCTCGGGATTGTGCGAGACGGTTTCGACCGCGCCGATATCCGCGCCAGCCGTCAGCACCATGCGCACGCGATCCGCCTGCGAGCGTTCCATCGCGCTGAGATCGGCGAGCGCGGAAAATCCGTCCTGGTTCGTGATCGGCCTGAACGACGTGAGCGTCAGCCACGCCGTCTCATAGGGATGCGCACCGAGCGCCGCGTTGATCGTCGCTTCCAGCTGCGATCCCGAGCGCGATTTGTAGCTCGGGATATCCGACAGCGGCGAGCGCACGGCATTCGCGCCGAACAGACCGGACATGAAAATCAAGCCATCGAGACCAATGGCAATGGCAAGCGCCAGATACGCGAGACGGTTGCCGTCCTGAAACGCGTTGAGCGTCACGACGAAGCGATGCGCCTTGTCATCGCGCGACAGCTCGATCTGATTGATCTTCGAGCGCAGCGCCGCGGTATCCTCGCTCGGCAGCGCGCTGTCCGACAGGCACCGGCGTGCGAACGCATACAGATCGTCCGTCGATTTGTTCTCGACGAGATGCTCGCCGCCGACGCACGTCTCCTGGAAAACCTTGGTGCCGGACTGCAATGCGAAGAGCCCGGATGCGGCATCCGAAACGGTCTTGGGATCGCAGTCGATGCCATTGAGCAGCGGTTTCGTCTCTGGCGTTGCCGCCAGCGCGCCGTAGATATCGTTGCAGAACCGCTGCACGGTCGCGAGGCGCGCCGTATTCGGATCGGCGCGGAACTCTGAGCGCGCGCGGTCGAAGGTCGGCATGATTTTCGACGGATCGATCTTCGGCCCGCTGTCGTCCTTCGCCGAAGTATCGGAAAGAGCGATCCGCTGCTTCGCCGTATCGGCTTCGCCTTTATATTTCGCGAGGTCGCCGTCGAGCGTCGCCAGCTCCGCATCGATCGCCGCAAGCCGCGTCTCGACCGTGTTGAGACGCTTCTGCGCGTCTTTCATGCGCTCGCCCGCGATTTGGGCGGCGCCCTGCGCCATCGCAAGTTCGGCCATCCGCTGGCGGTAGATCGGACCTCGGCCCGCTTTCAGCGTGCCTTCGACGCCTTTGTCTTCCGCAAGCGCTTCGACGCGTTTCGCATCGACGTCCTTGGTCTTCAGATCAAATTCGGATTTTTTCGTCGCGTAGTCGGCCGCAAGCTCCGGACGCTCTGCGGCGAGGCGAGACTTTTCATCAGTCAGCGAGGTCTTGCGTCCCGCGAGTCCGGCTTGCCCAGCCTCGGCGGAAGAAATCCGCTCCTGCTGCTCCTTGACGGCCCGGCTGCGCGCCTCGATTTGCGCATTCACGTAACGCTCGATCGCGCCCTGAGACTGCGCTGCGGCTTCCGTGATCGCGCCGAGTTCCTGGTCATAGGCTTTCCACGCGTCGGTCGTGAAGACGTCCGCAGCCAAGCTGTTGGTGCGCGATGCGAGCGCATGCTCGATGTCGGTGACGATGCCGGAAACCTGGTTCTGCGCGCGAAGCTCCGCCGCGCGAACGCGCTCCGACTGCGGGAAGATCGAGGTAAAGAAGCTGTCGAACGAGAAGAACACACTCGTCGCCATGCAGGCGAGAAACATCAGCCACAGCATTGAATTGCGGATGATGACTCGCGCGACCTGCAGATACGGCCGCACCAGATCGTTGGCCGCATAGAGCGCGAACAGCGCCACCATCAGCAGGCCCGCGCCGATCATCAGGAACTTGTCGCCCGCATTCGCCCAGCCGAGGCCTTCGACGTTTGCCTGCTTGACGTCGGTCTGCCCAGTCCATTGCAGGAACAGCACGAACCCGGTGATGAAAAGCAGAAGCCCGATCGCGCTGCCGAGCCACGGCTGCACGGACGCGCTGACGAGCGAAGAAGAGTCGGCTTTACGCGCCCGCGTGTTCATGCCCGTCGCGAAGCTCTCGCCGATCAGCCACGCGACGATCAGCATGATGCCCTGGATGCCGAACGTCACCATGCCGGAGAGCAGCGGCTCGCCGGTGAAATTGTACATTCCTTCCCAGGTCCGCCATCCGGCCGCCGCCGAGAGGACGATGCCGGTCGTACCGAGCAGCGCCAGCCGCCAGTTCGTGAAAACCGTTTCCTCGATCGTGTCGCGCAACCGCCGCGCGACGCGCGTTCTCAAGAGAAGCGCAATGGCCGCCGTCAGGAAAATCGCGGTGCCGATCGGCCGGGCGTTTTCACTTATGAGGTCAATCAGATGCTTGACGTCCATCGGGGGCAAAATCCCAGCTAGGGCACGGGCGAATCACTGGCCGCCATTTTGCGCAAATGACGCGGCTGATTGGCGGCAGACCATCCTTTAAATATCGCACCCGTGCGAAAGTCCTTGAAAGTCGGCAAATCCTCGGGGGAAGGACATGCAACCGCATGTGGTCGATCCGCCGGTAACGTCAAGCTTCGAGAGCCAAAAAAGGTTCGCAAGGCCCTGTCCGAGCGTTGAACCGAATAGCGGCCGGTCACGACATGTTATATTGTCCAGCCGCCCAATGCGGGCCATGATGACTGAACTTTCGCGGTCCAGAGGACTGTTCATGACAGCAGATACAGGTGAGGTGCAACGCTCACGGGATAAGGTCAAGCTGTCCGTCGACCAGGCCACCGCGATCTTCGCTGAGAAAAACCTCCGTTTTACCGACTTGCGGCGCAAGGTGTTCGAGGAGATCGCCTCGACGCAGGCGAGCGTCGGCGCCTACGAAGTCCTGGATCGCCTTGCGAAGAAGGGCACGCGGCTGGCCCCCATTTCAATTTACCGGGCGCTCGACGCCTTGCTCGAAGCCGGCGTCGTCCACCGCCTCGAAAGCAAGAACGCATACTTCGCCTGCCGTCAGCTCCACCGGCCGCGAACCGGCCGCCGCCCGATGTTCCTCAGCTGCGAGAAATGCGGCACCGTGCAGGAAGTCGACGGCGACGACATCTTTCGCGCGATCGACTCCGCCGCCCACACCGCGAAATTCGAGCCGCGTGTCCGGTTCGCTGAGGTATCCGGCACCTGCCATGAATGCGCCGGCCGTCGCAAAGCTTGAGCCCGCATTTGCCGATGGAGAGATCGAGTTTGTCGTTATCCCAACAGACCGGACACGCGTCTTCGCCAGCCACGGCGGGCTGTGGCCACGACCACAATCACGACCATGCACACAATCACGATGCGGCGCCGGTCGCCAACGCGCTCATCTCGGCGCGTGGTCTTTGGCTGCGCCGTGGCGGCCGCGATGTGATTGCCGGCGTCGATCTCGACGTCCTGCCCGGCGAGATCGTTACGCTCATCGGCCCGAACGGCGCGGGAAAAACGACGCTGGTGCGCCTCGTCCTCGGCATCGACAAGCCGGATCGCGGCGAGATCATTCGTCCGGTTGCAACGCGCATAGGCTACGTCCCGCAGCGCTTCGAAGTTGACGCCGCGATCCCGATGACGGTCGAGGGTTTTCTCGCACTTGGCTGGCCTGTGCCTGCAAAAGACATTGCAAAAGCCCTGGAAGACGTTGGCGCGCGCCGGACCGCGCACCAGCAATTGTCCAAGCTTTCGGGCGGCGAGACGCAAAGGGTTCTGATCGCGCGCGCCCTGTTGCGCCGCCCCAACCTGCTGATCCTTGACGAGCCTGCGAGCGGCGTCGATTTCGCGGGCGAAGCCGAACTCTATGAACTGGTCGGCAAGCTGCGCGACGAACGCCACCTCGGCATCCTGCTCGTTTCGCATGACCTCCACGTCGTGATGGCGAAAAGCGATCGGGTGATCTGCCTCAACGGTCACGTCTGCTGCTCGGGCGAGCCGGAGCATGTGTCCCAGCACACCGAATACGCGCGCATCTTCGGCCCGAAGGGGGCGTCGTCGTTGAGCGTCTACCGCCACCATCACGATCATGCCCACGATCTCGCCGGCGAACCGAAACCGCTCGCGCCCGACGATTCCGACGGACGAGGCTCCTGAGTGCTGTCCTGGCCTGAGCCGTTCGTCCTGCGCGCATTCTTAGCCGCCGTCGGCCTCGCGCTGATTGCGGCGCCGCTCGGCTGCATCGTGGTCTGGCGCCGAATGTCCTACGTCGGCGAAACGCTGGCGCAGGCCGGGCTTCTCGGCGTGGCGCTGGGACTTGCGCTCCACATCGATCTGACGCTGGCCGTCGTCATCGCGGCGGTCGCGGCCGTCGGAGTGCTGACGATGCTCGGCCGCCAGCGCGTCGTGCCGCTCGACTCAGCCCTGGGGCTCACACACCATGCGACGCTGGCCCTCGGTATCGTCGCCATCGCGCTCGCCAAGGGCCCGGGCATCGATCTGATGAGCTATCTCTTCGGCGATGTCTTCGCCGTGACCTCGACCGACCTGATTTGGGTGTATGCCGGCGGAGCGGTGGTCCTGGCGGCGATTTTCTATCTCTGGGAGCCGCTCGTCCGGCTATCCCTGCACGAGGATCTGGCGACGGCTGAGGGTCTCAATCCGCGTTTGACCCGCGCCGCATTCGATCTTCTCCTCGCCGTCGTTATTGCGGTCGCCATGAAGATCGTGGGAATTTTGCTGGTCATGGCGTTTTTGGTCGTTCCCGCTGTGGCCGCGCGGCCGCTATCCGGAACACCGGCCCGCATGGTTTTACTGGCTGCCGCGATCGCCGTCGCGAGCACGATTTTCGGGCTTTGGCTGTCTCTTTCCAGTGACTTGCCGGGCGGCCCGAGCATTGTCATCGCGATGTGCACTGTCGCGGCCATATCCCTTCTGGCGGGAAGCCTCAGACAAGGCTAGAACGTCGCCAATGGGGCATGGAGAGGTTGGCTGATGTCGCTCAGCGACAGCATCACGATGAAGCCGCGTCATCAAACTATCGCGGTCAACGTTGGCGGCGTGATCGTCGGCGGCGGCGCGCCGGTCGTCGTCCAATCGATGACGAACACCGATACCGCCGACATCGCGTCGACGGTGAAGCAGGTGGCCGATCTGGCCCGCGCCGGCTCCGAGCTCGTGCGCATCACGGTCGATCGCGACGAGGCCGCCAAGGCCGTGCCGCATATTCGCGATCAGCTGCGCAAGCGCGGCGTGACCGTGCCGCTGATCGGCGATTTCCACTATATCGGCCACAAGCTGCTCGGCGAAAATCCCGACTGCGCCGAAGCGCTCGACAAATATCGCATCAACCCCGGCAACGTCGGTTTCAAGGACAAGAAAGACAAGCAGTTCGGCGCCATCATCGATATGGCGATGAAGCACGGCAAGCCGGTGCGCATCGGCGTCAACTGGGGTTCGCTCGATGCTGAACTCCTCACGCATTTGATGGACGAGAACGCAAAGGCCGCGGAACCGCTGCCTGCGCGCGCCGTCATGCACGAAGCGATGGTGCAGTCGGCGCTGCTGTCAGCCGAACGCGCCGAGGAAATGGGTCTCGGTGCCGACCGCATTGTCGTCTCCGGCAAGGTCTCGTCGGTCCAGGATTTGATCGCCGTCTATCACATGCTCGCGCAACGCGGCCGTTACGCGCTGCACCTCGGTTTGACCGAAGCGGGCATGGGTTCGAAGGGCATCGTCGCCTCGTCGGCCGCAATCGGCATTCTGCTGCAGAACGGCATCGGCGATACGATCCGCTTTTCGCTGACGCCCGAGCCCGGCGGCGACCGATCTCAGGAAGTCCGCACCGCGCAGGAATTGTTGCAGACGATGGGCCTCCGCTCGTTCGTCCCGGTCGTTGCGGCGTGCCCCGGTTGCGGACGCACGACGTCGACCGTGTTCCAGGAACTCGCGCGCGACATACAAGACATGATCCGCGATCGCATGCCGGACTGGAAGACACAGTATCCGGGCGTCGAAACGCTGAACTTCGCCGTCATGGGCTGCATCGTGAACGGCCCGGGCGAGAGCAAGCACGCCGACGTCGGCATTTCGCTTCCGGGCACCGGAGAGTCGCCCGCGGCCCCCGTCTTCATCGACGGCAAGAAGGCGATGACGCTGCGCGGCCCGAATATCGCGACCGAGTTCAAGGCGATCGTCGAGGATTACATTGCCCGCCGCTTCGCAGCGCCCGGCATCGCGAAAAGCGACGCTGCCGAATAGATAGGCAGCGTCGATCCCACGTAAATTAAGATTTATCATTCAACCGCTTAAGCGGCCTTAACGGATCGCGCCGCCGCCATTTGCGACGATCCTTCGCTCGCGCCGTTTGCCGGGCCGGGCTAAGTGTTATCCGGCGATTACCACTTCTGAAGATGAACCGACGCAGGCGCTTTCAGGTTTGCTAGACGGTTCGTCTTGTCAAACGTCCACGAAGGATTTCATCCGGAATGAGCGACAGAAGCAGCACCTCCGAACGCCACCTCGTCATCGGCGCCGGTCCGGTCGGGCTCGCGATGGGCGCCGCGCTGAAGCACCGGGGAATTCCTTTCGACATCGTCGATGCCGGCACGGGCGTCGGAGGCAACTGGCTGCACGGTGTCTATCGCTCCGCACACATCGTATCGTCGAAGAAGGCGACCGAGTACGCCGACTATCCGATGCCGGACGAGTTCCCGGATTTTCCTTCCGCCGACCAGATGCTGTCGTATCTCAACGCGTTCGCCCGGGATCGCGGACTGCTCCCGCAATGCGAGTTCAACAAGAGCGTTGTGTCCGTCGTGCCGGAAGACGCGAGCCGCTGGACCGTGACATTCGCCGACGGCGAAACGCGAACGTACAAAGGCGTCGTCGTCTGCAACGGCCATCATTGGGATAAGCGATATCCGGAATTTCGCGGCACGTTTGCCGGTGAAATTCTTCATTCGAAAGATTACCGCGACGTTTCCCAGGTTCAGGGCAAGCGCGTGCTCGTCATCGGCGGCGGCAATTCGGGCGTCGACATGGCGTGCGATGCCGGCCGCTTCGGCGAGAGCTGCGATATCAGTCTGAGATCCGGCTACTGGTATCTGCCGAAAACATTTCTCGGACGTCCGCTGACCGACGTTCCGATCTGGGGCTTGCCGATCTTCGTGCAGCGCGCGCTCTTGAAGACGATGGTCAAGCTCACGATCGGCGACTATCGCCGCTACGGATTACAACACCCCAATCACAAACTGTTCGACCGCCACCCGGCATTCGGAACCGATCTCTTGAGCGCCATTCGCTTGGGACGCGTGAAGCCGCGCCCCGCGATCGATCACGTCGACGGCAACATCGTGACGTTCACTGACGGTTCGAGCGGCGCCTACGATCTGATTATCGCCGCAACCGGATTTCACGCATCGTATCCGTTCTTGCCCGACGGCTTGATCGAGGTGAAAGACAATGTCGTGCAGGTCTACGGCGGCGCATTTCCGGCAGGACTTCGCGGGCTTTATATTGTCGGATGGGCGCAGGCGCGAAACGGCTTCGGCCGCCTCATCACGCCGCTCTCGGATTTATATGCGCGCATGATCGCGATGCAGGACGAGTTGGAGTTCCCGATTGGCACACTGATGGAGCATTCGTTTACACAACGTCTGCCCACCACCCATCTTGTAGATCCTGAAAAATCGCGGCGCGAAATTCGTCTCGCGCATTTGGTTCTGCCGCTGCTCAAAATTCGCGACAGAAGAATGGCTCGCAAAGAGGCGTTCGCCGCGGAAAAAGGACGCGTACCGATTAGGGCTTAGTGCGGGAAAATGTAAAAGCCGCGATTAAAGGGCTGAGAATAATACTCACGGAATAGCAATTATTTTGCGGCATGACTGCTACTCGATTAGCGCATCCGTGCCGCCTAAATGGAACCCTATATTCTGTTAGGCGTTGTCGGGGGCAAGCAGGCCCACGAGGCTGTTCTTACGGGGTAAAACACTATGAGAGCGTTGAATTTGAAGTCGATGCTGCTTGGCAGCGCGACGGTATTGGCAGCTGCGAGTGGCAGCGCCATGGCCGCTGACCTTGGGCCGTATCAGCCCTACAATCCTCCGCCGGAGGCAGCGCCCGTTTATCAGCCCGCGATTTGGGACGGTGCATACATCGGTATCAACGGTGGCTACGGCTGGTCGGATGCGCGTCCGACGGAACCGGAAGGCGGATTTGGTGGCGGCCAGATCGGCTACAACTGGCAGCGCGGCCGGGTCGTCTTCGGTCTGGAAGGTGACTTCCAGGGCGCCGACATCAGTGGCCGGGCCTATACCTTCGACGGTGATACAGCGCGCAGCGATATGAACTGGTTCTCGACCGTTCGCGGCCGCCTCGGCTTCACAAGCGGTCCGTGGCTGCTCTACGCGACGGGCGGTCTCGCAGTCGCTGACGTCGATCATCGCGCCAATCTCGAAGGCCAGAGCTTCCGCGGCAGCGACACGCTGACGGGTTATGCCGTCGGCGGCGGTCTGGAGTGGAAGTTCTCTCAGAACTGGAGCGCGAAGGCTGAGTACCTGTATCTCGGTCTCGGCGATTCCAAGCTGACGGCCGACAACGGCGACTTCGTACGCATCAACAACGACGTTCAGACCGTCCGCGTCGGTCTCAACTATCACTTCTGATCGATTGATCCCGGCTGAGCCCCTGATCAGCTGTCGCGTTGGCCCATGTGCCGCGCGGCGGCGATCAGGGGCTCTGCTTTTGTGTCGAACGGTTCGAGCGCTGCGACAGCTGCATCGATCGTGCGATCGAGATGCTGCCGGGCTTCCTGAATTCCGAGCAGACCGATGAGCGTCGCCTTGCCTGCGGCGGCATCCTTGCCGGTCGCTTTGCCGACATCCGCCGCGCTGCCTTCCGCATCGAGAAGATCGTCGCTGATCTGGAACGCGGTTCCGAGATGCTCGCCGTATGTCTTGAGCGCAGCCCTGTCGCTCGGACTTGCGCGCCCGAGGATCGCCCCCATCTCGCATCCGACCGTAATCAGGCGCCCGGTCTTCATGGCCTGCAGCCGCACGATGTCGGCGATCGTGGCCGCGGGCTGATCCGGCAAACGCCCGGCCTCTAGATCGAGCATCTGCCCGCCGACCATGCCGATGGCTCCGGACGCGATCGCAAGCGCATGCGTCAGTTCTGCCCGAGCTTCAGCATCGTCATGACGCCGGGGATCACTCGTGAGTTCGAAGGCGATGGCCTGCAGCGCATCGCCGACGAGGATGGCCGTCCACTCGTCGTAGGCTTTCCAGACAGTCGGCTGCCCACGCCGCAGTTCATCGTTGTCCATGGCTGGCAGATCGTCATGGACGAGGGAATAGCAATGGATGCATTCGAGCGCGGCCGCCGCCGGCAGCGCCGCATCGCGAGCCACGCCGAAAAGCCCGGCGCTTTCGAAAACGAGGAACGGCCGGAATCGCTTGCCACCTGCGAGCACGGCGTGGCGAAGCGCGTCAGCCAGGCGAGGGGGCGTCCCATTGGCCTGTTGTTCCGTCAGGCATTCCGCGAGAAAACCCTCGACGGCCGTTGCGGCATTGCCAAGCTGGACAAGAAATTGTGACACTACCCTCAACCTTCCTCGTATGGCCGCCCCGGCACTCAACATGGCCATTGTTCGATGTTACCGGCCGTCGCGGTATCGCACTGCAATCAGAATAAGCAAAGCATGGATCGGTCGCAGGAGACATCAGAGCGAACTGCCGCGCCGCCTGTCGAAACCTCGGCGGAGGATCGGCTGCTTGCGTCGGCGGTTGAGGTGCTCGCGCGGGTGCACACGGACTCCCGATACGAACAGGCGCAGCTCATTCCCCCGCGACCCTTGCCGCCTCTGGCGTTTCGAACTCCGTCGCGCCCGGACCCGCAAGCTGACATCGCCGTGCCGGTGCCGATGCCGGCACGTTTTTTTCAGCGTTCCGGCCCCGCGTTTGAGCCCATCGAGAGCCCGCCGCCTTTGCCGCCGGCTCCGGATGCCGAGCAGAAGTTTCCCGTCGATACCCTGTTCTCTGACATCGACGCGGAAGCCGCCGCCCGCTCGCTGACGGCTGTCGCAGCACCAGAACCAGAACCCGCGCCGAAACCGGACGAACCTCCGCAACCGATTTCCGAACCCAGCGTCGCCCCGCCGCCGAACCTCGGGAGCCTCATTCCCGGCGCACCCAGGCTCGAAATGCCGTCCCGTCGTCCGGACGCCGCCTTCCCCGGGCTGCAAGCCGATTTTGCCGGCAGGGCTGACGGAAGCGCAGGACATACGGGTTTTCCGGCGGCGACCGGTGAGCCTGCACCTCGCTCTCTCTTTCGTAGACTGCTGCGGATTGCAGCGTGGCTCGTCATCGGCTGGCTCGTCATCGTGCTGACGCTGATGGCCGCCTACCGCTTCGTCGATCCGCCGGGATCGATGCTGATGCTGCAGCAATGGCTTTCCGGGGAGCGGATCGAGAGCACATGGGTGCCGATCGAGGAGATCTCGCCCAACGTCATTCGTGCCGTCGTGGCCAGCGAGGACAGCCGCTTCTGCGATCACCACGGCATCGACTTCGAAGCGCTCGCCGGAGCGGTCTCGGACGTCGGAAGCGGCGCGGCGCGTGGCGCCAGTACGATCTCGATGCAGGTCGTGAAAAATCTCTTCCTCTGGTCGTCCAGAAGCTACATGCGCAAGGCCGTCGAGCTGCCGCTGACGTTGCTCATGGAAACGCTTTGGCCGAAGCGGCGGATCATGGAGGTTTACCTCAACATCGCGGAGTGGGGGCCCGGCATATTCGGGATTGAAGCGGCGGCGCAAGCCCGCTTTCGAAAGCCGGCGAGGAGCTTGAGCGCCGGGGAGGCCTCCCGCCTCGCCGTGGCGCTTCCCAACCCGCGTATGCGCAACCCCGCCAAACCCGGCCCCGGCATGCAGCGCCTCGCCCGCATCATCCAGATGCGGATGCGCGCGGCCGCAAGCGTTCAGACGAGCTGTGTCCTGCCAAGACGCCGCATCTGACGCCTGTTTTGGCCCTTTCGGCCGGATTTTACAGGGGGACTGGCATTTCTCGTCTAATTTGCGTATAAGCCGCGCCCTGGGTTCTGAGCGTCGCCCAAGTCCGGCGTTGCCAGGCTAATCCACAATCAATATAGCGTTCGGCATCCCCGCCGCGTGTCCGGCGGCTCCGCAGCTTTCGCGCGGGGGCAATTTGGAGCAATACAATGGCAGTTCCGCGCAAGAAGACGTCCCCGATGAAGCGGGGCCAGCGGCGTTCGCATGACGCCCTGAAGGCTCCGGCTTACGTCGAGGACAAGGACAGCGGTGAGCGTCGCCGCCCGCATCACATCGACCTCAAGTCGGGCAAATACCGCGGCCGCCAGATCCTGCCGCCGGCTTCCGACGAATAAGCATCTCTCCGGTTGCCTTAAATTGGACTAGGCTGGCGTCCTTGATGCCGGCCTTATTGATTTTTGACACGCGCGCTTGCTTGGCAAATCACAGCGCGCGTGCCAAAAAGCCGGGCGCGCTTGCGCATCATATTGTCAGGAGAAACTTATGTCCGTTAGAGCCATTCCGCTCTTGGTCCTTGCTTTCGTCCTCTACAACGCCATCGTTTTGACGATGGGACTGGAAGCCCTGACAAAAGAAATTTTTCATCTCCGGCTTTTGAGCGGCGGCGAGTGGGTTTTCACCTGGGGTGATTTCATTCTGCTCGCGACGCTGATCCTGCTTTTCATCGAGATCGTCAAATCCACGTTCACGACCACGTCGACGCTGATCGATCACGCGCTTTCGATGGTCGTGTTTGTTGCAGTCGGCGTCGAGTTTCTGACCATCCCACAGGCGGCAACGTCCATTTTCTTCCTGATCCTGATCGCAACGATGATCGACGTCATCGGCGGTTACACCATCGGTATTCGTGTCGCTCGCCGGGATCTCAACATCGGCGCCGACCAGTAATTGACGCGGCGCGGCCTCGAACGGCCGCGCGCTCCGCGTGCGATATTCGGTCTGATTTCGAACAATGCTTCAGGCATTGTTAGGTCAGCCTATTGCGAAATCTGATTTACAGCAGAGTATTCGTCGATATTGGACCACGCTTGCGTGCCGATCGCTGAAAGACGTGATTTGAGGTTGTAGAATTGACGTCCCGGACAAACGTCCCTGGGAACGAGCAAGTGGCTGATCCAGGTGCGGATCAGAAGCGCGAAGCATTGACAGAATCCGGCAATCTCGACCTGGTCGGCATCCTCTCATCTATTGAGGAAACCGCTTACGCCTGGAACCTGGTCTCCGGCCGTATCGAGTGGGGCAGCAACGCTGCCGCGATCCTCGGCGTCGGTGACCTCGCCAGAATCGCGACCGGCGCAGCCTACCATGCTCTCATCGCGCCGGAGAACCTGAAGGATCGGCTGCAAGTCTTTTCAGGCGGCGTCGCAACCGATCGCGTTCGCGGCGTGCCCTATCGTGTTCAGTACCGCATCACGCCAGGCGGCCCGCGAAGCTGGAAGACGATCCGCGTCGAAGATCATGGCCGTTGGTGGCCCGGCGCCGATGGCCATCCCATTCACGCCCGCGGCGTGATCAGGATTATCGACGATCACTATCTCGAACAGCAACGCCAGCTTGTCCGCAACGACTTCGACGAGCTGACCGGACAGCTCAACCGCATCCGCCTGACCGAAGCGCTGGGTTCCGTTCTCGGCCGTATCGAACGCGAGCCGCAATCGTGCGGCTTCTTGATGGTGTCGGTGAATAACCTCGCCGTGATCAACGATACCTTCGGCATCGCGACCGGCGACGAAGCGATCTCCGAAGTTGCGCGCCGCATTCGCGGCAAGCTGCGCGGCGGCGACATCATCGGCCGTTATGCGTCGAACAAGTTCGGCATCATCATGATGAAATGCGGACCCGAAGCGCTACGCGTTGCCGCCGAGCGTTTCCTGAAAGTGGTCCGCGACTCCACGATCAAGACATCGGCCGGCCAGCTGTCGGCGACGATTTCGATTGGCGCGGTCGTGATTCCGCACCAGGCGAATTCGGTCCAGGACGCTGTGAATTTTGCCCTTCGCGCGCTCGATGCGGCGCGTTCGCAGCGGATCGATTGCTTCGTGCTCTATGAACCGCTGCCGGGCGGCGAAAGCGTCCGCGTCCGTAACAGGACGATCGCCAATAACGTCATCGAGGCGCTCGACGACAACCGCATGCGCCTCGTTCTGCAGCCGATGGTGTCCGCCAAGTCCGGCAAGGCTGAAATCTACGAGTGTCTGCTTCGCATGGAGAAGCCCGACGGACAGATCGTTCCGGCGGGCGAATTCGTCCCCGTCGCCGAGCAACTCGGATTATCGCGCTTGATCGATCGGCGAGCGCTGGAACTGACGATCGCGCTTCTGAAAAAGCATCACGATCTGGTGCTCTCGCTCAATGTGTCAGGATTGACCTGCTCCGATAAGGAATGGATCGCAGCGCTGCGCCGCCTCAGCGATGGCCGCAAGGATATTCTCAGCCGACTGATCGTTGAAATCACGGAAACAGTCGCGATCGAGGACCTCGATCAGACGATCAACTTCGTCGACACGCTGAAGGAATTCGGCTGCCGCGTCGCGATCGACGATTTCGGCGCCGGTTACACGTCATTCAAGAACTTGAAGCTGCTCAACGTCGACATCGTCAAGATCGACGGCGTTTTCGTAAAGAATCTCGCCAACGACAGCAGCGACCGCATCTTCATCAAAACGATGATCGATCTGGCGCGCATTTTCGGCATGGAGACGGTCGCCGAATGGGTCGGCGACGAACACTCGGTCAAGCACCTGACCGACGCCGGCATCGACTTCATGCAGGGGTTCTACTACGGCCTCCCGATCGACGCCGCCGACTACGTGTCGAAGAAACCTTGAACGACCGTCTGCTCGATCGACGACCCCTGAAACTAGGGCCGCGACTGAGACAGTTTCTCGATCTTCTGCTGCATGGCCGAAAGCTGCGACTTCAGCTCGCTGAGTTCGTCGCGACCTCCCGTCGAAGCATCGCTTTGCGCCGGAGCCTGCGGCTGTGCGGCCTCGGGCGATTTGCCTTCGCCGCGTTGTCCGCTCGCCGCCGAACCGAAGGAGGCCCACATCGACATCGCCTGCTCGAACATCGCCATGTTCTGCCGCGCCTGCTGCTGATAGAACTCGAAGGCGGCTGCGGGATTTGAGAACGCCGAAGCGAACTGCTCGCGGAAGCGCACCTGCTCTTTCGCCAGATGCTCGAGGCTGAACTGAAGGTAGCTCGGCACCATCCGCGCAATGCTGTCATCGTAAAAACGAATGAGCTGGCGGAGGAAGGGAATTGGCAGCAGCGCCTGTCCGCCCTCGCGGCTTTCCTGCTCGACGATGATCTGGGTAAGAACAGCGTGGGTCAGGTCGTCGCCGTTCTTGGCATCGTAAACCACGAAGTCACGATCTCCGCGCACCATCTTCGCGAGATCCTCGAGCGTGACGTATGTACTCGTCTCGGTGTTATATAGACGCCGGTTTGCGTACTTCTTGATGACGACGGCTTCGCGTTTGGGAGCCTGGGTTTGAGGTTCTGGGTTGCTCAGCATCGCGTTAGCGTTCTCTTCTCGTATGGTTTGGGCGCTTGTTGCTGCACTGCGGCAGCGTACCACACCGAGGGGGGCGCCCGCCAGCCGATTCTGTCACTCTTTTGGGCGGGCTCGGAGCAATACGATTGGGCAGTCTAGCCAAGAGGTCGCAATTGCTGAAAATATCTCCGCACTGCAAAGTGTCTTCGCCTTTTGCCTGATGCCAAGAACGCTCCGGCGTCGTGCGAGACATTCGACAAATTAAAGAAGTTTGCCCAGGGAGGGGCCGCCTTATGAGCGAAGATTCTTCGACGATTGTGATTGCAAGCGCAGCCCGCACGCCAGTCGGTTCGTTCAACGGCGCGCTCGCATCGTTGCCGGCTTCCAAGCTCGGCGAAATCGCGATCAAGGCCGCCCTCAAGCGCGCCAATATTCAGCCCGGCGACGTTTCCGAGGTCATCCTCGGTCAGGTTCTGACGGCCGCTCAGGGTCAAGGCCCCGCGCGTCAGGCATCCGTCGGCGCGGGCGTGCCGGTGGATTCTCCCGCTTGGAGCATCAATCAGATTTGCGGTTCGGGCTTGCGCGCCGTCGCGCTCGGCATGCAGCAGATCAAGACCGGAGACGCGAAGATCGTCGTCGCCGGCGGCCAGGAAAGCATGAGCCAGTCGGCACACGCCGGACACATGCGCGATGGTACCAAGATGGGCGACTTCAAGCTCATCGACACGATGGTGAAGGACGGCCTCTGGGACGCCTTCAACAACTACCACATGGGCACGACGGCCGAGAACGTCGCGCGCCAGTGGCAGATCACGCGCGAAGATCAGGACAAGTTCGCCGTCGCTTCGCAGAACAAAGCCGAAGCCGCACGCAAGGCTGGCAAGTTCAAGGACGAGATCACGCCCGTCACGATCAAGACGAAGAAGGGCGAGACCGTCGTCGATCAGGACGAGTACATCAAGGAAGGCGTGACCATCGATAGCATCGCGAAGCTGCGCCCCGCCTTCGATCCGAAGGAAGGCACGGTTACGGCCGCGAACGCATCGGGCATCAATGACGGTGCAGCCGTCGTCGTTCTGATGACCGCCGAAGAAGCCAAGAAGCGCGGGATCAAGCCGCTTGCCCGCATCGTGTCGTGGGCCACGACCGGCGTCGATCCGTCGATCATGGGCACGGGCCCGATCTCGGCTTCTAAGAAGGCGCTCGAAAAAGCCGGCTGGACGATCGCCGATCTCGATCTCATCGAAGCCAACGAAGCGTTCGCCGCGCAGGCGCTCGCCGTCAACAAAGGCCTCGGCTGGGATACGGAGAAGGTCAACGTCAACGGCGGCGCGATTGCCATCGGTCATCCGATCGGCGCTTCCGGCGCGCGCATCCTCAACACGCTTCTGTTCGAAATGCAGCGCCGCGATGCGAAGAAGGGCCTTGCCACGCTTTGCATCGGTGGCGGCATGGGCGTCGCCCTGTGCGTCGCTCGCGACTGATTAACGTCTCATGCGCGGCCGGATCGCTATGATCCGGCCGCGTCTTCTCACAGTCATCCGATACAAAAAATCCAGGGAGAAAAAGTATGGCAAGGGTCGCCCTCGTCACCGGAGGCACGCGCGGCATTGGGCACGCGATCTCGATCGCCTTGAAGAATAGCGGCTATCGGGTCGCGGCAAGCTACGCAGGAAACGACGCTGCGGCTCAGGCTTTCCAGGCCGAGACCGGCATCCCCGTCTACAAGTTCGACGTCGGCAACTACGAAACGACGGAAAAAGCGGTCAAGCAGATCGAAAAGGATCTCGGACCCATCGAGGTGCTCGTCAACAACGCCGGCATCACGCGCGATACGATGTTCCACAAGATGACTAAGCAGCAGTGGGACGAAGTCATCGGCACGAACCTCAATGGCCTGTTCAACGTCACGCGCCAGGTCTGGGAAGGCATGCGCTCGCGCAAGTTCGGCCGCGTCATCAACATTTCGTCCATCAACGGCCAGAAGGGCCAGATGGGCCAGGTCAACTATTCCGCATCGAAGGCGGGCGACATCGGCTTCACGAAGGCGCTGGCCCAGGAAGGCGCACGCGCCGGCATCACCGTCAACGTGATCTGCCCTGGCTACATCGCAACCGAGATGGTCAAGGCGATCCCGCAGGACGTGCTCGACAAGGCGATCCTTCCGCAGATCCCCGTCGGCCGCCTCGGTGAGCCGAACGAGATCGCACGCGCTGTCGTGTTCCTCGCGTCCGACGAAGCGGGCTTCATCACCGGTTCGACGCTCTCGGCCAACGGCGGTCAGTACTTCGCCTGATCGTCCGCGTCGCTGAGCACTAAATTAAAATGGCCGCCTTTCGAGGCGGCCATTTTTTATGTCTGCATTTCGACGGGCGAGTTGAGCGAAGCGCTCCTCTAGCCCCGGAAGCGCGATCTCACGATGCGCGGAAATTCTTCTTCGTTCTGGTTCTGCGTATAGGGGTTGAGCCCCTTCTGCTCCGCATCCCGCTGCTCGACGATGTGCTGGCGGCCCTCTTCGAGGCTCCACCATTGCTCGCCGGAGGTCTGTGCCGGAGCATGCGGCTTCGGCGCCGGGGCGGACGGAGCCTGAGCCTGAGCCTGAGCCTGTGTCCCACGGCCGCCGTACGGCAACGCGCGAGACGCGGCCGGCGGCTGCGGCGCCGAGAACCACGCTTCGACGAGATCGAGTTCGTCAGCCGAAAGGCTCAAGCCCTGACTCCGGCAGCGCGCAACGACGAAATTGCGGAAGCGGCTCGCGAACAACGTCGCGCTCGTTCCCTGCTCGAACCACGGATCGCTCTCGCTGACGACGTCGTAGATGAAGCGCAGGTCGTCGCGCTTGACGTCGAGGCCGAACTCGCGCGCCCGCTGGGTGATGTTGACGAGCGTCTGCGCGCCCTGAAGTCCGTTAGCTGTAACTTCCTGCGCCATGACGTCGAACAGCACGCGATACTCCGCCGGTGCCAGCGCCGGGGCCTGGCAAGCCTCGTGAATGCGCGCGATCGACTGCTGGATCTGCGTCGCCTGCTCACCGCTGCGCGGTGCCCCGGACATCGGAGGCGGCGGCGTCTGCGATGCCGCTGGGCGTTGCGGTTCGCGGGCACGCTCGGGCTGATAGCCGGAGGGTTGTCCTGGCGGCGGAGCCGACGGCCGCTGCTGGCCAAGCGGCTGACGAGCCATCGGCGTCGCCGCCTGAGAAATTTCAGGACCGCGCGACGGCGGCAGCGGCGGCGCGGGTGGCACCGGAGCCGAGCTTGCGGGTGCTGCATAGCGCTGCTGCGGAGCCGCTTGGAAAGCGGTCGGCTGCTGCTGCGGCAGTTGCTGCAACGGCGTCGATTGCTGCACAGGCTTCGGGATGTTCGGCGTTGACGGGCGAGCGATCGCTTTCGCTTCTGCGGCCGAAATCTCTGCCGAGATTTCGCGGCTCCGAGGTTCGGGTGTCGGCGCTGAGAGCTGCGGCGCGATCAATCCGGCGGCGGAAATATGCCGGTTCGCATCGAACACGGTGTAGGGCGGCGTATCGCTGAGATGGATGTCCTCGGGAAGATCCGCGAGCAACAGATCGCGGAACGAGCCGTATCCGCCCCAGTTCGTTCCGACGGTCTTGTCGCGTCCGATGACGCGCACGGAACGGTCGGCGAGCGTTTCGAGCGGCACCGCCTGCGGTGCGCTACGCACGAAGTCGACGACTTCCGCCAGGATCGCCTTGCGCGCCGCCTCGACGTCGATCACCGGCACGGTAGCCGTGATTTCACGCGGAGTTTCGCCTGCGATCGCGCGGCTGTTCGTCAGGAGCGCCAGCAGATCGGATTCCTTGATCTCGCCGTCGCTGATAGCCGTGTAGGGAAGCGCCGTATGATCGTTGGCATAAACGACGGTGCGGCGCGCATGCGCCCGAAGCCGGTGCAGCACCGGCGTGAAGTCGGCGTCGCCCGACAGAATGATGAACTCATCGAAGAACGTCGGATGGTTCAGGATATCGCTGACATCCATGACAATGCGGATGTCTGCCGAGTTCTTCAATTGCTGCGTCAGCGGCGGGCAGTCGATGACCTCGAAGCCCGAGCGCTGGAAATGGTGCCGGATAAACGGAAACGAACACATGTCCGTCGAATTGTCGTGCGCGTTCCGGCGCGGCTGCGAATTTCCGTAGCATCGGCTCATGACAATGCGCCGTTCCGTCGGTACGGGCAGCGAAGTCTTGGATGTAATCAGCTCTCCCGACGCGATGCCCTGCAGCCAGATGCTGCTGTCTTTCGCGAAGCGCTTCGCGGCATCTTCGTTTTTGCGCTTCAGAGAAAGATAGACGTTGTCGTAATCGACAAACACCGTTGTTAGGACGGGTCCTGAGGACTCGCGTTTCATGGACTACAACCCCCGTGTGAATCGGAACGTGATTCGAGGCACACTGTTGACGAGTCTCGGGCCGCCAGCAAGAAGCGCCAGCTAAGCCGCTATCCAAAGAGACAAATAAGCCGTGGATGGACTGAGGATACGCCACGCCCTCGTCAAACGACTCTGGGGACGACGTGTGGATGGCCATCGAAAGGCTTTGATCTGTTGCAGCTTCGCCGCTCAATCGAGCGGGGAGAAGTCCGCCGCCGCCAGTTTGAAACCGGCGAAATCGAATCCCGGCGCCACCGTGCAGCCGACCAGCGTCCAGGGCCCGAGACTGCGCGCCCGCTGCCAGAAATCCTTCGGAACCACAGCCTGCGGACGCTCCCCGGCCGCGAGATCCGATCCGAGCCGAACGGCGGTGATCGGCCCTCCGGCAGGTGAAAGTTCCAGCAGCAGCGGCGCGCCGGCGTAGTAGTGCCACCCCTCGGCGGCATCGACGGCGTGCCAATGCGATTGCTCGCCCGCCTTCAGCAGAAAATAGATCGCCGTCGAGGCGGAACGCTCGTCAGTCTGCATGTCGTCGCGGAACGTCTCGCGAAAATGGCCACCCTCCGGATGCGGAGTAAGCCCCAGTAGTTCGATGACGTCGTCGGCGGAAAGATCGCGCTGCATCCGGCTTCTCGATTTCGCTGCTACGCTTTGTTCTTCAGCTGCCGCAGCCGCGCGAAGACCTCCCAATCGGGTGCGCCATCCAGGCCAAGCCGCGCGCGGATCATGCGCGATCCCGGCCGCAGAAATGGGTTCGTCGCTTTTTCCAGATCGATCGTCGTCGGGATCGTCGCCTCTCCGGCCGTGCGCGCCGCTTCCACATCCGCGACGCGGGCCTTGAGCGCGGCGTTCTCCAGCTCGACATTCATCGCGAAACGGGCGTTTCCGAGCGTATATTCGTGGCCGCAATAAATGCGCGTATCGCCTGGAAGCGCGGCGATCTTCGAGACTGAATTCCACATCATCTGCGGGTCGCCTTCGAAGATGCGGCCGCATCCGAGCGAAAACAACGTATCGCCCGTAAAGACCAGCCCATCGTCGGGCAGATGGAAGGTGACGTGGCCGAGCGTGTGGCCGGGCGTCTCGAGCACGCGAATGGGATGGCCCGCGAATTCCAGCTGCGTCGCCTCGGTGACGCCGCGCGTCAGCCCGGGAATCCGCTCTGCTTCGGCTTCCGGTCCTGTGACGCTTGCGCCATAATGGCCCTTGAGTTCAGCAATTCCCGCCGTGTGATCGGTATGATGATGCGTGATGAACAGATGATTGAGCCGCCAATTGCGCGCGTCGAGAGCCGCTTTGATAGTCGCGGCCTGCGGCGCGTCGATCGCTGCCGTCTCGCCAGAAACCGGATCGTGCAGCAGCACGCAATAGTTATCCGCGAGGCAAGGTAAAAGGACGATTTCGAAGGTTGCCATGCCGAGAGTCTGGTAGGGCTCAACGCTCATGTCAAACGAAACGGAACGATGCAGCGGTTCTCCCTAAGTATGTATTCCGAAGCCCGACATGGCCGAACCGATTGGTTCGACGTGGTCAGCATTGGATAAGCGCGGCCGTTAAGACGTATGCCGATGGATGCGACAAACCTGAGAGATTTTTATCGCTCGCCGCTCGGCAGGCTCGCGCGCCGCCAGCTGTCGCTCGTCATCCGGAAGCGCTGGAAGAATCTCGACGGTCTGAGCGTTGCGGGTGCGGGCTTTGCGTCGCCGTTTCTCGGAGCTTTCCGGACCGAGGCGGCGCGGCTCGCCTGTCTGATGCCGGAACGACAGGGCGCGCTCGTGTGGCCGCATTCGGGCCAATGTCACTCCGTTCTCGTCAGCGAAGCGCAATGGCCGTTGCCGGACAATTCCATTGACCGTCTGCTTGCGATCCATTGTCTTGAACAAGCAGAGCGCACTGGTCCGCTGCTGCGCGAGATGTGGCGCGTGCTGAAGCCGAGCGGGAGCATGCTCATCGTTGTTCCCAATCGTCGTGGGCTTTGGTCGCGCATCGACGCGACGCCATTCGGATACGGGCTGCCGTTCAGCCGAGGCCAGCTCGAAACGCAATTGACCGACGCGCTGTTCGCGCCCGATCGATGGGGAGAAGCGCTTTATTTTCCGCCGCTCAGCAATCGTCTGATGCTGCGCATGGCGCCGACACTCGAACGCATGGGATCGAGCATGTCGGTCGGCGTCGCAGGCGTCATCATCGTCGAAGCGCATAAGGAAATCATGGCGCCGATTAGCGGCGGCGTGAAAGCGATTCCCGCGAAGTCGGTCTTGAAGCCCGTCAATACAACCAGGCCAGCCGGCGTCCGCCGCCACTAGAAACCCTCTGCAATAGTCTGCTTTCGTCATGGCCGTTGAGGCGGCCATCAGGGCATTTACGATTAGATCTTCGATCGCTTCGGACCGTGCAGCAGGAACACGGCTTTCTCGCCGAACAGATTCTGCATCGACAGCGACCACTTGATCGGCAGCCGCCGGTCATGATCGTTGAACGCGACCGCGCGCTCGACCGTGGCGTCGACCCGTTCGCAAAGGTCGGCGAAATCGCGGATCGTGCACAGATGCGCGTTCGGCGTCAGATACCAGAGGTCCGGCAGGTTGTCCGTCACCGGCATCCGGCCGCCGATCAACAGCCCGGTGCGCACGCGCCAGTGCCCGAAGTTCGGAAACGACACGATCGCGCGCCGCCCGATGCGCAGCAGATTTTCGAGCACGGTCTTCGGCTGCCGCGTCGCCTGGATCGTGAGTGAAAGAATGGCGTAATCGAAAGCCTGATCGGGATAATTGTCGAGGTCTCGATCGGCGTCGCCCTGGATGACCGACAGCCCGCGTGCAACGGCCTGGTTGACCTTGTCGCGCTGCAATTCGACACCACGCCCGTCGACGCCGCGACGCTCCGCCAGAAGCTGAAGCAGTTCGCCGTCACCGCAGCCGACATCGAGAACGCGTGCCCCGGCTTCGACCATCTCGGCGATCAGCACATGATCGACGCGCGGAGATTTTGCCTTGGCGAGCGAGCGGTCCGGTGCGTTCATGCCCCATTCCCCGCCGTTCCAAGACCGTGCTTGAGCGCCGCCGCATTGAGAAATCCGCGAACCGTCGCGTGAAACGTCGGCTCGTCCAGAAGGAACGCGTCGTGACCCTTGTCGCTTTCGATTTCGACAAACGAAACGTTCGCCGCAACCGCGTTGAGCGCCTGCACGATGCGTCGGCTTTCGCGCGTCGGATAAAGCCAGTCCGACGTGAACGACACGACGCAGAACCGCGTCTGCGTCCCGCGAAACGCGTCGGCAAGCACGCTGCCGCGTCCCTCGCGCAAATCGAAGTAATCCATCGCGCGCGTGATGTAGAGATAGCTGTTCGCGTCGAAGCGATCGACGAACGACGACCCCTGATGGCGCAGGTAGCTTTCAACCTGGAAGTCAGCGTTGAACGAGAACGTCTTCTCCGACCGGTCCTGCAAGCTGCGGCCGAACTTCCGGTGCAGCGCCTCTTCCGAAAGGTACGTGATGTGCGCGGCCATGCGCGCCACCGCGAGACCGTTCCTCGGTACCTTGTCGGTCGCGTAATAGTTGCCGCTCTGCCAGTTGGGATCGGCCATCACGGCCTGCCGCCCGACTTCGTGGAACGCGATGTTCTGCGAGGAATGCCACGCCGTTGTCGCGATCGGCACCGCCGCGAATACGCGATCCTTGAACCGCGACGCCCACTCGACGACCTGCATGCCGCCCATCGAGCCGCCAACGACGGCGAAAAGCTGGTCGATGCCGAGGTAGTCGATCAGGCGCGCTTGCGCTTCCACCATGTCTCCGATGGTGATGACCGGAAAATCGATCCCATACGGCGCACCCGTCTTCGGATTGATCGAAGCCGGCCCGGTCGATCCCATGCAGCCGCCGAGCACGTTCGAGCAGATGACGAAAAACCGCTCGGTGTCGATCGGCTTGCCGGGGCCGACCATGATGTCCCACCAACCGGGCTTGCCGGTGATCGGGTGCTGCGTCGCGACGTACTGATCCGCGGTCAGCGCATGGCAGATGAGAATGGCGTTCGATTTCGCCGCATTCAGGGTCCCATACGTCTGATAGGCGACCGAAAACGGCGCCAGATCCTGCTGGCAGGCCAGATGCAGAGGCGCGTTGACGTCGAAATGCGCGATCTGGCTCGACGGTGCGTCAATCTCCGACTGTCGCCGCGCAACGGAGGCAATAATGTCAGACTGGGCAGCGGTCATCGAGTCGGCCGGAATCCGGGATTAAGGGTGTGGCGGCTTGCTATGCCTGCTGCCATTAAAGTCAACTTTAAACTTTGATTTCAACTGGTGAAGACCCTATCAATGCGCCCGCTAATGGCAAATCCCTACAATAGCTTGAGAAGAATATGGTAACGACGGCGCCCATTGCACGCCCAGGCATTCTGAGCATTGAGGCCTATGTCCCTGGCGAGAGCAAGGCGCTGGGCAACGTCAAGCCGGCGAAGCTGTCGTCGAACGAGACGCCGCTCGGCCCGAGCCCGCACGCCATCGCGGCTTTCCAGGCTGCCGCCTCCGAGCTTGAACGATACCCGGACGGTCAGGCGACGCTGTTGCGCAATGCCTTGGCACGCCGCTACGGGCTCGACGCCACGCGCATCGTCTGCGGGTCAGGTTCCGACGAACTGCTGGGTCTGCTCGCGCGCGGCTACCTCGGCCCGGGCGATGAAGCGATCTACACCGAGCATGGCTTCCTCGTTTACCGCATCGCCATCCTGACCAACGGCGCGACGCCGGTCGTCGCTCCCGAGCGCGGTCTCAAGACCGACGTCGATGCGATCCTCGAGCGCGTCACGCCAAGGACGCGTGTCGTGTTCGTCGCCAATCCGAACAACCCGACCGGAACGTACATTCCGATCGACGAGGTCCGCCGCCTGCGCGCCGGGCTTCGCGACGACATCCTGCTCGTCCTCGACGCCGCCTATGCCGAATACGTCAGCCGCAACGACTACGAGGCGGGCCTCGAGCTTGTCGCGACCACGACGAACACGGTGATGACGCGCACGTTCTCGAAAATTCATGGTCTCGCGGCGTTGCGCATCGGCTGGGCCTATTGCCCGGCGAATGTCGCCGACGTGCTCAATCGCATCCGTGGACCGTTCAATCTGTCGGCGCCGGCTATCGCCAGCGGCGCGGCGGCGATTGAAGATATCGAGCACATGGAGCTTGCCAAGCGCCACAACGACGAATGGCTGCCCTGGGTCGTGGACGAGCTGACGAAGCTCGGCTTCGACGTGACGCCGAGCGTCGCCAACTTCGTGCTGTTCCATTTCAAGGACGACGCCGTCAAAACCGCGGCGGCCGCCGACGAATACCTGAAATCGCAAGGGGTCATCGTTCGCAAGGTCGGCGCCTACGGCTTCCCAAATGCGTTGCGCATGACCATCGGCTCGGAAGACGACAACAAGCGTGCCATCGCAGCCTTGGCGCAGTTTCTGAAGGGCGCGGCGTGATGGAAAAAGCTGTCAGGAGCGAGCGCGCGCCAATGTTCAAGCGCCTGGCGCTGATCGGCGTCGGCTTGATCGGATCATCGATCAGTCATGCCGCCCGCCGTGCCGGATTGGTCGGCGAGATCGTCGGCGCGTCGCCGACACCAGCCACACGCGAGCGCGCCGAAGAGCTTGGCCTCGTCGCCAAAATGTACGCCGATCCGGCCGATGCCGTGCGCGGCGCCGATCTCGTTATTTTGTGTTCTCCGGTCGGCACGTATGAAGCCGTCGCGAAGGCGATTGGCCCGCACCTCCAACAGGGCGCGATCGTAACGGACGTCGGCTCGGTGAAATGCGCCGTCGTTCGCGATGTCGCGCCGCATGTGCCTGAAGGCGTGCACTTCATCGCTGGGCATCCGATTGCGGGCACCGAGCAATCGGGCCCGGACGCCGGCTTCGCCGAACTCTTCGACGGACGCTGGTGCATTCTGACCCCCGGCGACGCCGCCGATAAAGACGCGCTGGCGAAGCTGCAGGAGTTCTGGCGCCGGCTCGGCTCCGAAGTCGAAATCATGTCGCCGGAGCATCACGACATGGTGCTCGCGATCACCAGCCACTTGCCGCATCTCATCGCCTACAACATCGTCAACACCGCCGCGCATCTTGAGCGCGTGACGGACACCGAAGTCATCAAATTCTCGGCAGGCGGCTTTCGCGATTTCACGCGCATCGCCGCGTCCGATCCCGTCATGTGGCGCGACGTCTTTCTGAACAACAAGGACGCGGTGCTCGAAATGCTCGGCCGCTTCTCGGAGGACTTGTCCTCGCTTCAGCGCGCCATCCGTTTCGGAGATGGCGAGACGCTGGAGAAGCTGTTCACCGAAGCGCGCGCAATCCGGCGCGGCGTGATCCATGCTAACCAGGATACGCCGCAGCCCGACTTTGGCCGCCGCGCAACCGGCGACGCAAAAGTTACGCAGCGTTAGTTTTTGTGTGAGCGACTCGGCGTGATTTACGCCGAGCGCGGACCCGCCGAGAATTGCGCCGTGATCAGATCTTCTTCGACGGCAAGCGCTTCCTGCTCCGATGCTGCGAGCAGATGGACATGCACTTCGTCCGCGCCGAGAGCTGACGCGTGCTGGCGGATTTCCGCAAGGTTCAAGGTGGCGTTCTGATTGCGCAGGCGGCCGATCGCAAGCACGGTGCGGGCAGCTTTATTCGTGCGGCGCACGAGGATGTAATTCGCATCCTCGATCGCCGGGCAATCGAAAAGACTGTAGACGGTGTGCACGTAGCGCTTGCCCGAAGCGCCGGTCCAGAAATGGAAGCGCGGCGGATTTTCCGAAACCAACGGCGCCGTATCCACGAACGGCTGACTGGCTTCTTTGCTGGTGCGACGCGTACGGACGTCGGCAAGCCAGATGATCTCGGCACTCATAACGCACACCCCTGATCGGCGAACTCTCGCCGTAGATTTCCTTGCGCCTGTGATACCCCGCTGGGATGTGAGGAATCGTGAACTTTGGATCGAAAATTTGACCGGCTGGCCCGAGCCGAGCGCGCGTGGTCAATGAAGTGTTGAGAACCTCGCGAATTGCGCACACTCCAGCTGAGCATTGGCGACAAGCGAGCGAGCAAATATCAACATTTGCTAACGGACGGATTTTCGCGGCGGCAATAATGCGGCGATCCAGCGGCGGAGGAGGGATCAAGCCGCCGCGCGCTGCCGCAATCCGTTAACGGACGAAATCATCCGCAATGCGAGTAGGAGCAGACGGCGCAGGTCCAGCACCCCTCGATCCGGCGGAGCGCTCGCTCTCCGCACTTCGGGCAAGCGCGGGCGCCGGGGATTGGCGCGGAATGCGGGCGATCGTCCTCCCGCGACGCGTCTGCATGAGGCGCACCGCGATCTTCCGCTGATCCTCGCGCAAGGGCCACCGGTCGCCTCTGGGTGCCGTGATCGTCGACGCCATCGACCTCGTCCCGATTGAGAAAGCCGATGCGGAGCATATGCTCTTCGATCACGTCACCGATGGCGGCAAGCAGGCTCGGAACGTAACGTCCGCCCATCCAGCGTCCGCCCTCGGGGTCGAAAACCGCCTTTAACTCTTCGGCAACGAATGCGACGTCGCCGCCGCGGCGGAACACGGCACTGATCATCCGTGTCAGCGCCACGGTCCATGCATAATGCTCGAGGTTCTTGGTATTGATGAACACCTCGAACGGCCGCCTGCGCCCGTCGCGCACGATGTCGTTAATCGTGACGTAGAGCGCGTGCGCGCTCGCGGGCCACTTGATCTTATAGGTGACGCCTTCGAGGGCGGCATCGCGCTCGAGCGGCTTCGTCATGTAGACGACGCCTGGGGTCGTCGTATCCTCCATCGGAACGCTGACACCTGCGGGCTTCCCGGACGCGGGCGTCGCGAGCTTGCCTGACTTATCCGCGTCACCGTTCGCTGGCGCTTCACGCGACAGCACGGACCCCGTGATCGCATTCGGGCGATACGTGGTGCAGCCTTTGAGGCCCGAGTCGTAAGCCTCGATATAGATGTCGCGGAAGCTCTCGAAACTGATGTCTTCCGGGCAATTGATCGTCTTCGAGATCGCGCTGTCGACGTAGGGCTGAAGCGTCGCCTGCATCGCGACGTGCTCCGATGGCGTCAGCGTCTCCGCTGTTACGAAGGCCTCGGGAAGAACCGCATCGTCGCCGAATGCATCGCGGAACGCGCGGTGCGCAAAATCCTCGACGGTCTCTTCCTCTGCGCCTCCGCCATCGCTCAGAACGCGCCTGCGGAAAACGAAGTCGAACACCGGCTCGATACCACTCGACACGTTGCCCGCGAGCAGTGAGATCGTGCCTGTCGGCGCGATCGATGTCAGACAGCCATTGCGCAACCCGTTGGCTGCGATCGCCTCGCGCACGTCATCGTCCAGCCGCGTGATGTTCGGCCGCGTCAGCACCACGTTCGCATCGTAGAGTGGGAACGCGCCCTTTTCCGCGGCGAGCGCCGCGCTCGCGCGGTAAGCGGCATTCTGGATGATCGCCATCCATCGCGCCGCCTGTTCGCGCGCCGCCGCGCTGCCGTAGGGCAGGCCGAGGAAGATCAGAGCGTCGGCCAAGCCCGTCACGCCGAGGCCGATGCGCCGCTTCGCCCGCGCCTCCTGCGCTTGCTGCGGCACCGGATAGCGCGAAATATCGATGACATTGTCGAGAAAGCGAACCGCCGTCGCAACCCGCGCTTCGAGTTTCGCGATATCGACATGCGCCGTCGCGGTGAAAGGCTCTTCAACGAGACGCGCGAGATTGATCGAGCCGAGCAGGCACGCGCCATAAGGCGGTAGCGGCTGCTCCCCGCACGGGTTCGTCGCCGAAATCGTCTCGCAGTATTGCAGGTTGTTGGCGGCGTTGATGCGATCGATGAAGATCACACCCGGTTCGGCATAGTCGAACGTCGCGCGCATGATCTGATCCCACAACGCGCGCGCGGGAATTGTCTTGTAGACCTTGCCGGAAAAAATCAGGTCCCAGGGCGCGTCGCGGCGCACGGCATCCATGAACGCGTCTGTGACGAGCACCGACAGATTGAAATTGCGCAGCCGCTGCGAGTCCGCCTTCGCCGCGATGAACGCTTCGATATCGGGATGATCGCACCGGAGCGTCGCCATCATCGCGCCGCGCCGCTGTCCCGCCGACATGATCGTCCGGCACATCGCGTCCCAGACATCCATGAAGCTGACGGGACCTGAGGCATCCGCGCCGATGCTCTTGACCGGCGCGCCGCGCGGCCGAAGCGTCGAGAAATCGTGTCCGATGCCGCCGCCCGACTGCATCGTGAGCGCAGCTTCCTTCACGCTCTCGAAAATGCTCGACAGATCGTCCGCGATTTCGCCGAGCACGAAGCAGTTGAACAGCGTCACGTTCCGGTCCGTGCCCGCGCCGGCCAAAATGCGCCCCGCAGGCTGAAAGCCGAAGTCCGCCATCGCCTCGTAGAATGTGCCGGCCCATTTCTGCTGCTGACGTTTGCCGCCCTTCTCCGCCGACGCGGCCGCCAGAGCCACCCGCCGGAACGTGTCTTCGAGCGTCTGATCCGCCGCCACGCTCGGCGAGCCGCCAAAGCGATACTTGCGCCGCCAAATGGCGTTCGAGATCGCGGGCAAATCTGAAAAAATCGCGCTCATGGGGTGACCCCAGATATGGGAACGGGAGCTTACTTTTTCAATTTCATGTTCATGATATGTTCTTAGCTCGCCCGAGTCAACGTTTTCTGCCGATCACGACGCATTTCCCTGCGAACTAACGCCCGAAAAACTCCGAAACCTTTGAAACCCTCCCGAAGCAGGCTATCTGACGTCCAGGGAGGACGACCTCCCGATTTTCCACATCAGCGACCGGGACGACCCGGCTCTCAAAAGGAGGCCGGTCATGGCTTGGCTTTTGCTCATTTCCGCAGGACTGCTCGAAACGGTTTGGGCGTTCTACATGAAGAAGTCGGACGGCTTTACGCTCCTATGGCCGACGGTCATCACCGGCGTCACGATGCTCGCGAGCTTCGCGCTGCTGTCGGTGTCGATGAAAACCCTGCCGCTGAGCAGCGCCTATGTCGTCTGGACGGGCATCGGCTCGGTCGGCGCGTTCATTCTGGGCGTGATGGTGCTCGGCGAGGAAGCGACCGCGATGCGCGTTCTCTCCGCCGTGCTTATCGTCAGCGGGATCGTCTTGATGAAGGTGTCGAGTTCGGACTGAAGCAGCCCCCAGCCTCCGCGCAATTTCACGCTGACGTGCGCGCAGCCTCGCGCGCCAGAGGCGGCGGTGTCGGCGACATCGCCGCTTCCTTGATCAGCCGCAGGCTCGCGTCTTCGATTGCGGTCTCGATGCGTGAGCGGAATTCAGCGCGCGGTAGCCCAGGCGGCAGCGACGGCAGAAACTCGACGACGATCGTGCCGGGATAGCGCCACAGGCTCCGCCGCGGCCAGAACAAACCCGAGTTCAGCGCCATCGGAACGGTGACGACGTTGAGCGCTTCGTAAAGCGCCACGTAGCCCGGCTTGTAGTCGGGCGGCGCGCCCGGCACCGTGCGTGTGCCTTCCGGAAAAATCACGACTTCGCGCCCGATCCCGACGCGTTGCCTGGCGTCGCGGATCAAGGCCTTCAGCGCTGCCGAAGCTTTCTCGCGTTTGACCAGAATGTGCTCGAACTTGACGCAGAACCAGCCGTAGAACGGGATCCACTTCAGTTCGTCCTTCAGCACGATAGCCGGGTCGCGAAACAGCGAAATGAGCCCGAACGTATCCCATGCCGATTGATGCTTGGCGATGACGAGGCAGCCGCTCTTCGGAAGGTACTGCTGACCGCGCACCTGAAGCTTGGTGCCGCAGATCAGGCCGAGCAGCCACACGCACGTCCGTCCGTGCAACTCGAGGCCCTTCATCGCCCATCGTCTGGGGCCGAGTAGCAGCCAGGAGCCGAGCACGAGGTAGACCGCCGTCACGATGTAGAACACCGCGAAGTAAATCAGCGAGCGAATGACGACGAGAGGGCTTGGCCCCGGCTTTGACATATCAGCCATTGGCGCTCGTCGATCCCACGGTCGCAACGGAACGGTCGCCGCGCCAATTCAGAACGCGCTGTGCCGCGAGGCGCGCGACGGCCGGTAAAAATTTCAGATACTCCGAAACGAGAACGCGCGTCGTGCTCGAGTGCAGCCACCACGCGGTCTCGGGGAAATGGCGCGGCGTGACGGGATAAGGAATGAGCGTCACCTTCGGCATCACGAGTGCGAGTTCGGCGAGGCTCCTCGGCATGTGATAGCGCGAGGTCACGATGATGAGCTTGGTGTAGCCGTTGTTGCGCGCCCAGGTCCGCGTTTCGTCGGCGTTCCCGACCGTGTCGAGCGCCTCATAGCCGAGGTCGACGCAGCAATTGAATGTCTTTGCATCGAGCCCGAGAAGCCGCTGCATCTCTTCGCGCCGGACCTTCCGATTGACGCCGGAGATCAACAGACGCTTGGCCCTGCCTTCATTCATCAGCTTGGCGCCGGCTTCGACGCGAAGATCGCCGCCGGTCAGCACCACGATGCCGTCCGCCTTATCCCAGCCGCCGACATCGTCCCGTGTCACGGTCACGGAGAAAAGCACGAAGCCGAAGACCAGAGCCCCGATCCCAAGCGCCAGCAGCAGAACGATGATTTTCGATAGTGTCTTCATTGTGCAGGGTGCGATTGCGAATGATGCGAAAACCACGTCTACGGCTGAAACGGAACCTCGCGTTTTGAGTCGGTTGCGATGTCCCGGCAAGCCGCATTCTCATTTCGCATTTCGCCGACCGCCGCAAGTCCCCCGGTCATGCACTGCAATGGAAATCAGTGCTTGCCGTTGAGGATGCGGTGAACTCCGACCCGTGACGTTCCCGTGCACAGGCCTGCAATAATAATGACAACAAAGCCGAGGATGAGGTAGCCGAGCGCGTCCAGCGAACCGGTTCCGACGAGCCGTTGCATTTCGACGGCGCCGACCGGCCCGCCCCCGAGCAATTCCGTCAGCCAGGGCATGCACATAAAGACGATCATCGCGCACGTCGCGCCGACGATGCCCGCCTTGATCCCAAGCCGCAGAAAATGCTTTTCGAATTCCCGGGATATGAATTTGTCGGTCGCGCCGACGAAATGCAGCACTTCGACGATTTCGCGGTTCGACGCCATGGCGCTGCGCGTCGCCGATACGATGATGGCCGTCGTCGCGGCCGCAACGAGCGCCAGAATTGCGAGGCCGCCCAATGCGAGAGAACGGGTCACGGCACGGATCTGCTGCTGCCATCGGCGATGGTCGTCAAGCGACACGCCTTTGAAATCGCGAGTGAGCGCCTGTCCGACTTCGGCGAGATCCGGCGGCTGATTTCGGTCCACCTCCACCGCGATCAGGCGTGGAACGGGAAGCGATTTGAGCGCATCGCCCGAGCCGAGCCAGGGCTGCAGCAGGTCGGCGGAATCAGCCAGGTCGAGAGCCCGGACGTTCGCGATGCCCCTCTGCTTTTGCAGGTAGCTCACCACGTCGGCGACCGCCTTGTCCGTATCGCCGTTTTCCTGCGGCGTGACCTGAACCGTCACCTCGCTCGCGATGTCATTGAGCCAGGCGTCGGAGGATTCCTTGATCATCCAGACGGCGCCCGCCGTCAGGCACGCGAGAAAGCACATGATGGCGATGACGAGCGTTAGCGAGCGGCCGGTGACCGAGCCGGGCGGAACGACCGGCGCCATCACCTTCATCTTGCGTCCGCGATCGCTGCCGCGCGTCGGAACGTAAAGGTCGCCCGCCGGCTCCGGCGCGGGGGGAACATTGGGTCCGGCAGGTCCTTGACGCGCGTAGAGCGGCGGCTCCGTCGACGGAACCATTGTCGTCGGCTCGTCGTAAGGATCGTAGCTGCCCGGCATCGGCATGGCGGGCTCAGCGCGTCCGGGAAAGCGGCTAGATGATCCGGACATGGCCCCTGTGCACCTCAATGCGCGGCGCTTTGAACTGCCGCATGAGTTGATGATCGTGCGTCGCGATGACGACGGAAGTGCCAAGCCTGTTCAATTCCACGAACAGGCGTAGCAGCCGCCGTGCCATCTGGGGATCGACGTTGCCGGTCGGTTCATCCGCAAGCAGCACTTCTGGCTTGCCGATGACCGCCCTGGCGATGGCCGCGCGCTGCTTTTCCCCACCCGACAGCACCGACGGGTTAGCATACATCCGATCGCCAAGACCCACCCACTGCAAAAGGTCGGTGACGTCTTCGCGGTAGTCGGCTGGCTTTTTGCCGAGCACCTGTAGCGGCAACGCGACGTTTTCCCAGACGGTCAGGTGTTCGAGCAGCCGGAAGTCCTGGAAGACGATGCCGATGCGGCGGCGCATCTGCGCGCGCATCTGCGGCTTTACAGCGGTTATGTCTTCATTGAACATGCGAATTTCGCCGCGACTGGGGTGCAGCGACATGAACATCAACCTGAGCAGCGAGGTCTTACCGGCTCCCGATTCGCCATGCAGAAAGTGAAACGAGCCGGGCCGAAGATGAAACGTGACATCGGTCAAAACGTCCGGGCCGCTGTCGTATTTCAATCCGACGTTCGTCAAGCGAATCACGGGGTTTAACCTTGGCAGGAAAAGATTGCGTCACGTGTTTGAAGCTCAGCCGCGTATAGACACGTCAAAGCCGAACCGATCAATCGATTACGATTGTGGCGCAGTCGTGTACACAGGAAGCTGGCAGCCTCCCGCACGGTGCACCGCGGGATTAAGCAGGATCTAACATGTCGAATACGGATGTCGGACATTCCATTGAAACGATTTTTTCCGCTGGAGAAATCCTCAGCAGGCTGCAGGTGCTCGCGCAGGAAATTGCCGCAAAACGGCCTGAAAATCTGCTCGTAGTTCCGATACTCAAGGGCAGCTTCGTTTTCGCCGCCGATTTGCTGCGGGCGCTTCATGCTGCGGGAATTGCCCCTGAAGTCGATTTTCTAACACTGTCCAGCTACCGGAAGAGCCGGTCGTCGTCCGGGCAAGTCTCCATTCTTCGCGACCTCGATCTCGACGTGCAGCAGCGTCATGTGATCCTGATCGACGATGTCCTCGATTCCGGCCGCACCCTGGCCTTCGCAAAGGATCTGATTTCGGCGCGCGGCGCGGCGAAGATCGAAACCTGCGTGTTGCTCGACAAGCGGGCCGCACGCGCCGTCTCGATCGAGCCCGACTATTGCGCGTTCACCTGCCCCGACGTGTTTGTCGTCGGCTACGGCATGGATGTGGGGCATCGCTATAGAGAACTGCCGTTCGTCGGACGGCTTGTCGACTGAGTGAACGGACCTTCGGGTCACGCGTATGAGGTGTGAGATGGCGACGATCCTGCTTGCAGATGATGACGCCGCCGTGCGCGACCTGGTCCGCCGCGCCTTGAGCGCCGAGGGCCACACCGTGCACGTCACTCAGGATGGATTGGAAGCACTGGAGTTCTTCAACGCGAACGGCGGTCCTATCGATCTGCTGGTGACGGACGTCGACATGCCTCAGCTCGACGGCATCTCGCTCGCGGAAAAGGCTCTAACGGCGCAGAGCAATCTTGCTGTTGTTCTGATGTCCGGGTTTTCCGATCAGCTCGAGCGCGCAGCCGGTTTGCGTGCCCGCCGTCTGCTGTCGATCGCCAAGCCTTTCACGCTGGATCAGATCAAGCAGGTCGTGCGCACCGTGCTCGCCTAGCGAGACCGAACCGCCGATATCAACCGCCCGTAACGCTCATATGGCGCGCAAGCGACGGCGTTTTCGTGCGCCGGTCGATGATGAAATCATGGCCCTTGGGCTTTCTCGCGATCGCTTCGGTGATCGCAGCGTCGAGCAGAGCCGGATCTTCCGAGGCGCGCAGCGGCGCACGGAGATCCGCGGCATCGTTCTGGCCGAGGCACATATAGAGCGTGCCCGTGCAGGTGAGGCGCACGCGATTGCAACTTTCGCAAAAATTATGCGTCAGCGGCGTAATGAACCCGAGCCGTCCGCCGGTCTCCTCAACCTTGACGTAGCGCGCCGGGCCTCCCGTGCGATAGGGGCTCTCTTGCAGCGTGAAGTGATCCATCAGCCGCGCTCGGACGACCGATAGCGGCAGATATTGCGCCGTCCGGTCCTCGCCGATGTCGCCGAGCGGCATCGTTTCGATCAGCGTGATGTCCGCGCCGCGCCCGTGCGCGAAACGGACGAGATCGGGAATCTCGTCCTCGTTGACGCCCTTCAGCGCCACGGCGTTGATCTTGATCTTGATCCCGGCCTTCTCAGCCGCATCGAGACCGCGCATCACCGTCGCGAGATTGCCCCAACGCGTGATGGCCTTGAACTTGTCGGGATCGATTGTGTCGATCGACACGTTGATCCGCTCGACGCCTGCAGCCTTGAGTTCGCCCGCATACTTCTCGAGCTGGCTGCCGTTCGTCGTCAGCGTCAATTCTTTGAGGTCGCCGCTTTCGAGATGGCGGCCGAGCGCCTCGAACAGCCACATGATATTCTTGCGAACCAGCGGCTCGCCGCCGGTGATCCGAAGCTTCTTCACACCGCGCCGCACAAAAGCGCTGCAAAGCACATCGAGTTCTTCCAGCGACAGGAGGTCGCGTTTCGGAAGAAACGTCATATGCTCCGACATGCAGTACACGCAGCGAAAGTCACATCTATCGGTAACCGATACACGCAGATATTCGATCTCGCGCCCAAACGGGTCCACGAGTTGTGCCCCCTGCGGGGCCAGCGGATCGGAAATCGCTGCCTGTGCCAAGCCTGCTGCCATTCTTTCAATATCGGAGGTTGCGTGTCCTGCCGCAAGGGTATGCCGGGACGCAGGGTCGCCAGGTTCCAGGTGTCAGGCTCGCTGGCGCATATGCTCGTTGAGACCCAGTTTTTTCTCGATGAGTCCGGCGATGCCGGCAATGTCATCGAGGTTAAAAACGGGTTTCCCTTGCCCGTCGACTTCGTAGTCGGACGCGATGGCGAGAACGAGTGCGTCGGACGCCGCAAGCAGCTTCTCCGGCGCGACGGCCGCTCGCCGCACTTCGATCTTCGGAATGGCGGCCGACTTGTAGCCTTCAACCAGAATGACATCGGCGGGCTTCAGCCTTGCGGCTACGGCTTCGAGCGCCGGCTCTCCGGCGGCTTCGATCTCCTCGATGATCGCGACGCGCGAGCCGGAAACGATCGCCGTCTCCGCCGCTCCGGCAGCGCGATGCCGCTGCGTGTCGCTTCCCGGCGCATCGATGTCGAACTTGTGATGCGTATGCTTGATCGTCGCCACGCGCAGGCCCTTGCCCGCAAAGTGCCGCGCCAGCTTTTCGATCAAGGTCGTCTTGCCGGAGTTCGACCAGCCGGCGACTCCGAAGAGCGGCAGCGCAGGAGATGCGGACTGAAAATGTGAAGCCATGCGTGTTTCCTGCTCCGTCATTTTTATGCTCTGCCGGCGAACGCGCGTGCAGCGGCGAGATCATCCGGTGTGTTGACGTTGAGAAATGGGTCCAACGCCATGCCGTCAATGTCGCGCATCGCGAACGGCACCGCAACCGCGTTCAGCTGTTTTGTCAGCGCGTTGACGCTGAGCCGACGTTGTTGCAGTGCATCAGCGATCGCAGCCCTCGAATTCACCGGCCAAATTGCGATCGTCGGATGACGCTGATCCGCCGACGTCGCAACTGCGATGCCGCCGTTCCGCCCGGCATCAAGCCGCTGAACGAGGTCGAGCGGCAGGAACGGCACGTCCGTCGAAACCGTCGCGAGCGCCGTGCAATCGTGCGCATGCTGACTTTGCCAATCGAGCGCCGCGAGCAGTCCGCTGAGCGGTCCAAGCTCGGCATTTTCCTGGTCGGCGATGGTTGGGAGATCGAAACGCGCAAAGCGCTGCGGATCGCCGTTGATGCTGAGGAGAAGCCGTCCGACCTGCGGACGAAAACGCGCGATGACGTGATCCAGCACGCTCTTGCCGCCAAGCTCGGCGAAGCCCTTATCGCCGCCGCCGAAGCGGCGCGACTTCCCGCCTGCGAGGATCACTCCGAGAATGCGATCGCGTTGCGTCATGGACGACGCTTTAGCATTCCTCCCGCGCCTCGCAAGTTGCGCGGCGGCAAATGGCCCCGCCCATTGGCCGCGTGCGTGTCGCTTCCATCCTCTCCCGCATCGATTTATACCGGTTCCAAACAGGACCGCTTCGCGCTGCGTTTCGCCGCGCCCAGGAGACTCCCCACATGGCGATTGAAAAAGCCGAGGTGCTGACAGCACTTCGCCGGGTGAAAGGCCCCGACCTGACCAGCAACATCGTCGATCTCGGCCTCGTCTCCGAAATCCTGATCAAGGACAATCGCGCCTATTTTTCGATTACCGTTCCGGCAGCGCGTGCCCACGAATTGGAGCAGTTGCGCCTCGCGGCCGAGGCAGTCGTCGCCGAACTCAAGGGCATTCAGGGCGTCACCGCCGTTCTGACCGCAGAGGCGACCGAAGGCTCGCCGGCGCCGAAGCGGACGGTTCTGCCGATTGGCCGTGCTGAGCACCCGCGCGTGCAGGCGGCGCGGGCCAAGGGCGCCACCGGAGACGGTTCGGGACCGCGCCAGGCAGCCGCCGCAGCGGCGGCCGGTCAGGGCGTCAAGGCGCAGGCTGTCCCCGGCGTTAAGCAGATCATCGCGGTCGCCTCGGGCAAGGGCGGCGTCGGTAAATCGACGATCGCCGTCAACCTCGCGCTCGGGCTGCAAGCGATCGGCTTGAAGGTCGGCATCATCGACGCCGACATCTACGGCCCGTCGCAGCCGCGTCTGCTCGGCGTTTCCGGCAAGCCGCAGATCGCGCACGACAAGGTCATCAAGCCGCTCGAAGGCTGGGGCGTCAAAGTCATGTCGATGGGCTTCCTCGTCGACGAAGACACGCCGGTCGTCTGGCGCGGTCCGATGGTCGTCTCCGCATTGAGCCAGATGCTGCGCGAAACCGAGTGGGGCGGCGAAGGAGGCGAGCTCGACGCGTTGATCATCGACATGCCGCCCGGCACCGGCGACATCCAGTTGTCGATTTCGCAAGGCGTGCCGCTATCGGGTGCGGTCATCGTCTCGACGCCGCAGGACCTGGCGCTGATCGATGCCCGCAAAGGCATCGCGATGTTCAAGCGCGTTGAAGTCCCGATCCTCGGCATCGTCGAGAACATGAGCTACTTCCTCTGCCCGAAATGCGGCGAACGCTCGGATATTTTCGGACACGGCGGCGCGCGCGACGAAGCGCGGAAGCTCGGCGTGCCGTTCCTTGGCGAAGTGCCGCTGCGCATGGAAATCCGCGAGGCGTCGGACGCCGGCAAGCCGGTTACGGTCGCCGAGCCCGAGAGCAAATACGCGCAGCTCTTCCGCGATATCGCCGGTCAGGTCTGGAGCGAAGTCGAGCGCGCCAAGGGAACGCTCACACCGCCGCCGCATCTCGAAATCGCAGACGGCGGAAAAATGCTGAAGGCGGCGTTCCCCGACGGCCGCACCTTCGAGCTATCGGCGGAATTCTTGCGTGTCGTTAGCCCATCGGCCGAAGTGCAGGGCCATTCGCCGTCGCAGCGCATCACCGTGCCGAAAAAGAAGCACGTCAAGATCACGGGGTTGACGCCGGTTGGCAACTACGCCGTCCGTATTGCCTTCGACGATGGTCATAACTCCGGGCTCTACACCTGGGGCTATCTGCATCTGCTCGGCCGCGAGAAAGACGAGCGCTGGGGCAAATACCTTGAGGAACTCGCCGCCAAAGGCATGACGCGCGAGTAGCTGCCGAAATCAGCGGCGCGCCTTGTCTTTGAGTGCCGCAACGGCAGCTTTGATCGGCGCGAACGGCCCGAGCTTGTGCTGCTCGATAGAAAAGCCGTCGGCATAAGGCCCGTAGGGCGCGTCGACCGGCTTTTCCAGTTTGTCCGGATAATCGCGACTGAGGTCCGGCAGTTTCGGTCGCGGTTGCGCGTTCATGTACGCGGCAACGTCCCAGGCATCGCTGGGCGAAAGCGCCGGTTCATTCCATGTCGTACCGGCGGGCATGTTGCTGTGAACGAAATTCGCCGACTCGATCAGACGGTGCATGCCCGCGCCGTCGTTGAAACTGTCGGCGCCCCAGAGCGGCGGAAACATATAGCCCTTGGCGTCCCCGGCTTTGCCGTTGCGCTGGCCTTCGCCGTTGTTGCCATGACAGGCCGCGCACGTCGTGGCGTAGACTTTCTTTCCCTTGTCGGGGTCCGCCGCACGATCCAGTTCCGGCATTTGCCCGCTGCCACGTCCGTCGATAGCGACTCCGGCGGGATGGCCGGTCGAGAGAAATTTCAGATACGCGACGAGCGCCGTCATCTCCGGCCCATCAGGCGGCAGCGGCTTGCCGTTCATACTGCGCTCCATGCAGTTTTGAACGCGCTCTTCGATCGTTTCGACGCGCCCGATCCGCGCCGCATACGCCGGAAAATTCGCGTAGACGCCGACGAGCGGGAGCGCGAACTTTTGCGTCCCGGCGCTGATATGGCAGCTCTGGCAATCGAGGTTGTTGCCCGCGAAGCGCTTCTCAGCGTCCGCGACTTCCGGACCGATCAGCGACGAGGTCTTGCTGACGAGATCGCGGCCGTACCGAACCAGTTTTCCCGAGGCGTCGTCAGGTAGCTTGTCCATGTCGGGAACGGTCCACGCCGGGGGCGACGGAGTAGCGGCGCCGTCGGCATCGCACGTCCCGGGTATCGTAAGCGCCAAGACGGCAACCGCAGCGCTCAGTAACATCAAGGTGTTTGTTTTTGGACAGATCATGGAGCGACCCCCGCTGAACGGAGCAGCAAGATACAGGAGCCGATCGCTTATGTAAGCGGGGATCCCGTTCTTGGTTTGCCGTTCATGCGCCGCCAAAGCTTCGATTTGATGCGAAGTATTCGCGCTTTGGTGAACGACGAAGCGGCGGCGCGTCGCTGACTTATTCCGCCGCCGTCGCTTCTTCGAGAGAAGCCGCCGCTTCCTTGGCGCTTTCATAGACGCGTGTCTGCAACCCGCGCCGCCGCAGAGCATCCTGCAGCTTCTGCCGGGTCAGCGCGCTCGTCGCATAGCGTGCCGTTCGCGCGTAATAGGCTTTCGACAGTTGCGCGACCATGTTCGCGTAATCGTCGTAGAGGTCCTCGGCGATCCGGCAGCTGTCCTGATTGATCAGTGTGTTGACGCGCTTGCCAGCCTTTTCGCACGCACTAGAGATTGCCTTCTGCAGATCGGTAATGTCGCTCTTCTTGCGCACGCTCCACGCGCTGAGGTCGACGGAAAGAACGTTGCGCTCAGCGTCGTAGGAAATGCGCTCTCCGAGTTTCTGATTGAGAAGATCGGAAAGCAGATCCATCGGCCCGTCGCGGAAGATCGCGGGATTCATCGGGATCGGATTGTGAATGTGCGGCTTGAACGCCATGTGCGGAAGAATATCGCGCTCGATGTCGATGCCCGGCGCGACTTCGATCAATTCGAGCCCGTGGTCGGTCAGCTGGAACACGCAGCGTTCCGTCACGTAGATCACCGGCTGCGATTTCTGCGCCGCATATTTGCCCGAGAACGTCACCTGCTCGACCTGATTGACGAACTTGCGGGCGCGGCCCTCTTTGACGATCCGCAGCTTGCCGTCTTCGATCGCGATCTCGAGGCCGCCCGCCGTGAACGTGCCCGCGAACACGACCGCGCGCGCGTTCTGCGAAATGTCGATGAAGCCGCCGCAGCCGTTCAGACGTCCGCCGAACTTGCTGGTGTTGACGTTGCCCATGCTGTCGCATTCCGCCATGCCGAGGCAGGTCAGGTCGAGACCGCCGCCGTGGTAGAAGTCGAACATCTGGTTTTGGTCGAGAATTGAATGCGCGTTGGCCGACGAGCCGAAGCTCGATCCGCCCGCCAGCACGCCGCCGACCGCGCCTGCTTCCGTCGTCATGACGAGATAAGGCGTGACTTTCTCTTCGTTCGCGACGTTTGCAACGCCGTCCGGTGCACCGACGCCGAGATTGATGACGCCATTCGGCGGCAGCTCGAACGACGCGCGCCGCGCGATGATCTTGCGCTCATCGAGGTTCATTGTCGGCAGATTGTCGACCGTCACGCGCACTTCGCCTGCGAGCGAAGGATCGTACATGACGCCGTAGTTCATGCGGTGCAGCTCGGGCGTTTCAGCGACGACGACGCAGTCGACGAGAATGCCGGGAACCTTGACGTCCTTCGGCTTGATCGAGCCATCGGCGACAAGACGCTCGACCTGCGCGATCACGACGCCGCCGTTGTTGTGCGCGGCCATCGCCTGCGCGAGCACGTCGAGCGTCAGCGCTTCCTTCTCCATGCTGAGATTGCCGTTGGGATCGGCGCTCGTCGCGCGGATGAGCGCGACGTTGATCGGCGTGGCCTTGTAGAACAGCCACTCCTTGCCTTCGACCTCGACGAGCCGGACGAGGTCTTCCTTCGTCACCGAGTTCACCTTGCCGCCGCCGAGACGCGGATCGACGTAGGTGTGCAAGCCGACTTTGGTGAAGAGGCCGGGGCTTCCCGATGCGCAGCTCCGGTAGAGTTTGGAAATCACGCCCTGCGGAAGATTGTACCCTTGAATCTTGTCTTCTTGCGCGGCGGCGGCGACCTTCGGCATGCGTCCGAAGTTGGCGGCGATCACGCGCTTCAGCAAACCTTCGTGATGCAGTCGTCCGGTGCCGAGACCTTTGCTGTCGCCCGCGCCCGCGCACATGATCAGCGTCAGGTCGCGCGGCGCGCCCGTTTCGACGAAGCGCCGTTCAAGCGCGGCATGCAGCGATTCTGGAATGCAGCTCTGGACAAAGCCGGTTGTCGCAATGACATCACCCGGGCGGATACGTGCAATGGCTTCATCAGCCGAAACGACTTTGTTGATGCGCATGTTGGCGTTTCCCAGGGTGTTCCCCCGCTCGGCTTCCGCGGACCTTCATCCAGCACAAACCGGGAGGTGTTGTTGCTTTGTTCGTAGTCGGCGGACTTCTGACGAGCCCACGTCAGCGAAATAGCTTTTCTCGGGTGTCGACGCACCACTCAACCGGGTAACGACGGACTATCCGGCAGCATTCCAGCGGTTTTTGCCGCACCCTGGAGCACGGCTGCCATGTCGCCGGAATGCGGGCGCACGGGCGTTTGTAAGCGTGTTAGAGAGCCCCGATGACCGAACTTCTGCGCCGCAACCTTATTCCGCTGATCGTCGCCACGGCGCTGTTCATGGAGAACATGGACGCGACCGTGCTCGCGACCTCGCTGCCCGCTATCGCGAAAGACCTCAGCGTCAATCCCATTAACCTCAAGCTCGCGCTAACGACATACCTGCTGGCGCTCGCCGTTTTCATTCCGGCATCGGGATGGATGGCGGATCGCTTCGGCGCCAAGAACGTCTTCCGAGCTGCGATGGTCGTCTTCGCCATCGGCTCCATCGCCTGCGCGCTCTCGACCGGCCTCGTGACCCTCGTCGCCGCGCGTGTGCTGCAAGGCATGGGCGGCGCCATGATGACACCCGTCGGCCGCCTCATCGTGCTCCGAACAATCCCGCGCGCGGAAATCATCGGCGCGATTGCATGGCTTTCGATTCCGGCGCTCATCGGCCCCGTCGTCGGGCCACCGCTCGGCGGCTTCATCACGACGTATTTCAACTGGCGCTGGATTTTCTGGATCAACATTCCCGTCGCGCTTCTGGGCCTCGTGCTGATCACGCGCTTCATTCCGGACGTACGCGAGGACGCGCCCTCGAGCTTCGATCTGCGCGGCTTCCTGCTGATCGGACCCGGCCTGTCGCTGTTCCTCACCGGCGTCACGCTGATGGGCGTCGGCTTGGCGACGCCGCAAACAATCGGCGTCATCACGTTGCTGGGAGCGGCGCTGCTGGCGGCCTACGTCTGGCACGCGATGCGCGTCTCCGAACCGCTCATCGATCTCAATCTGCTGAAGATCCCGACCTATCGCGCCGGCGTCATCGGAGGCTTTCTGTTCCGTGTGGGGCTCGGGGCCGGACCGTTTCTCCTGCCGCTGCTGTTTCAGGCGGGATTTGGCCTCACCGCGTTTCAATCCGGCATGCTGACGTTCGCGACGGGCATCGGCGCGCTGTTCATGAAAACCCAGGTGGCGACGATCCTCGGGCGCTTCGGTTTTCGTCGCGTGCTGCTCATCAATGCTGTCGTCTCGAGCCTGTTCGCGCTGCTGCCCGCCGTCTTTACGATCGACACGCCGGCGCTGATGATCATTCTGCTGTTTCTCGCCGGGGGATTATCGCGCTCGCTTCAGTTCACGAGCCTCAACACACTCGCTTACGCCGACATCCCGCCCGAGCTTCTGAGCCGCGCGACGAGTTTCGCCGCCGTCTGCCAGAACCTGTCGGGCTCGGTCGGCGTCACCATTGCGGCCATCGGATTGGAACTCGTGCAGAAGGTCGAAGGTGGCAACGCGATCGAAGCTTCGCACTTTCCGCCGGTTTTTCTGCTCATCGCCGCGATCTCGGCGTCGTCGGTTCTGATCTTCATGCGGCTTTCGAAATCGGCCGGCGCCTCGCTGCTGCCTACCGAAGCGATGAAAGCCGCCGAACCCGCCAAGGACGCCGCCCGACTCAGCGAGCCGCTTTAGCTGCGGGATGACCCGCAAAATCACGAGGCGAAGCGATGTCCTCTCAACTCATAGACGCCAAGATCAAGGCGCTGGGCGACTGGCGCGGTGAGATGCTGATCCGAATCCGTAGCCTCATCAAAGAGGCCGATCCTGATGTGATCGAAGGGGTGAAATGGAGAAAGCCGTCCAATCCGGCTGGTGTTCCAGTTTGGGAGCACGACGGCATCATCTGCACGGGCGAGACGTACAAGTCGCTCGTAAAGCTGACATTCGCCAACGGCGCGTCGCTGCAGGATCCCTCGCACTTGTTCAATGCGAGCCTCGAAGGCAGCACAAGGCGCGCCATCGACATCACCGAAGGCGGCAAGATCGACGAAAAAGGATTCAAGGCGCTGATTCGCGCAGCCGTGGCGTTGAACACATCCAAAGCCGCCGTCCGTGCATCTCGCCCACGGACGAAACCAAAGAGCTCCTAAGCTCGCTCGCGAGTCAGTCCGGCGCTCCTTAGATCGCAGACAGCACGAAAGCCGCGATCAGAAGACCCTGATCGCGGCGCCTGTCACTGGTACGAAGAAAGTCGAGGCGACTACGCGCCTAGCGGTCGCTCCCCGAAAGAAAGCCGCTGAGCGCAACGACACTCATCCGCGCCGGGCGGCCGGCTCCCCGCAAGGGGAGTCGCCCGGCGCAAACAAAGAGTCTTTCTTTCTTAAGCCGCCTTCGCCTGGGCCCGCTGACGCTGGGTCTTGCGCGGCGCTTTCGCGATAACGCGCAATGCCGGCACGTCGAGGTCTGCCTGCGCCCGCTTGCGCTGGATGACGGCCTCGCGCGCCCCGAAGGCGTCCGCGAGAGCGAGCAAAGCCACTTCCGGCTTTACGCCCGCACATCCACGCGCGTCGACGGCCGCAAAGCCCGTCCGCGAGCATGCCTGCAGAGAGAGGTGCCCGGAACTCAGGAGCGCGACACCCGACACGCCGCCACCGGCGACGCGGTCAAGGTGGAGACTCTTGAGCTTGAGGCCCAGGGTCTCGACGGCACGCTTCGTCGCACGCTCGGCCGACTTGATGTCGTCGAGGCGCTTGGCGCCGTGGAGATCGATAAAGATCGTAGTCCCTGCAGTGTGTACGCTTCGATCGACGATCGGACTCGAAATCGAGTCCTGCACTTCCGCGTTGAACTCAGCGCGCGAGTGATCTTCCTTTTGGGCGGTGCTTGAACGAGTCAAGTCCATCCCCAATTGGAAGAGGGTGTCATTAAAGGCCATATGACCCTCCCCAACCAGTAGACAGGTTTGACTCGCCCGCTCCTTACCTCATTGGTTCTGGAAAACCTCGACCATGTTGGCAGGTGGACAGACGAGAGAGCGTGCATATGAGGCCTATGCCCCCCCTGCGCAAGATTTTTTTTGCCCCATGCCGAATTTTTTTTCGTCGTGGCGGCCCAGGAGCTTAACAAGATGTTTTGCAATTCGTGTCACGCGTCGTTTTGACGGACGAAGCGTCCGTTTTTGACGTCAGAATCGCGACAAAAATGACGTCGTTACTCCTGCTGTTTGCCGAAAAGCTTATTCAGCAAATTCTTTGCCGCCTTCTTCGTGTTGGCTTTGTCGCCGGAAGCGTCGCCATCGTCCTTGCCGAGCAGATCGTCGGCGATCTCGTTGACGCTTTTGCCTTTGTACTTCTTGCCAAGCTCCTTGATCGTGTCGACCGCCTTGCCTGGATCGGAAAGCACGCCCTTGAGATCGGGCCGGTAGCTCGGCCGATCCCAGGAGCCCGAGATTCTCACCGGCACTTCGATCCCGGTCTCCGTGGCGTTGCCGTCCTGGCCTTCGAGAGACGCCACGAGCTTGGGCTTAACGGTGTAGTCGACCGTCCGCTCCGGCATGTGGACGGTCCCCGCGCCGGAAACGCGCAGCAGCGGGCTCAGAAGCTGCAAATCCTGATTCTGCGCCACGCCGTTCGCGACGGTGAAGGAGGCGGCGAGCGCGCTGAAGTCGGTCTTCTCCGACGGCGACTTCTTCAGCCCCGAGAAATCGCCGTTCGCGAGGCCGTGCAGCGCGCCCGGCAGATTGAAGCCGACGACCGCGCCATCGGCGAACCGGAACGCGGCGTTGCCGTTCAGGTTTTCGACGAGCTGCAGCTGGCTCTGCCCGTTCGCGGCGAGGTTCAGCGCCACGTTGGCCTTGCCGGATAGCCATTCGAAATTCGCAGCATCCCTCAGGAAGGGCAGCGCCGACACGCCTTGCAGGTTGACGTTCGCGGCGAGATTGGCCGAGCCCGCCGAACCGTCGAGCGTCACGCTGCCTTTGCCGCGCCCCTGATACAACTCGACATCGTTGAAGTCGGCTCGCATCGCGGCGTCCTTCACGGCGATCGCCACCGACGAACGCCCGAGCGTCATGTTCTTGAAATGGATTTTCCCGGCGCTCGCGCGAATGTTGCCGTCGGCGACGTTGAGCAGCGTCAGATTGAGCTTTTCGCTCGACCACCCGGCGCGCTGGACGGCGCCGTAAACTTTCGCTCCCGGATTTTGGGCGGGCGCGTTCAGAAGCTTCTCAATCTCGTCTGGCTGCTTTGCACCGCCACCCGAGTTTGCGTTGGCCGGAGGCGCTGATGCGGGCGCGCGATCCGGTTCGCCCGCACTTTCCGTCGCGAGCACGCCGGTAACGGCGCTTGTGAGATAATGGTTGAGATCGAGTTCGGAGATCGCGAGATCCGCCTCGACGAACGGCCGGACGCCGCCTGTCGTGACCCGGATCGTTCCCTTTGCGACCGCGCCGTCGAGCCCGAACTGCGCATTCTGGAAATCGGTGACATTGCCGCTCGTTTTCAACGTGCCCTGGATCGACAGCGGCCCGAACCCGGAAACCGGAGGCAGCCGCGTGCCGAACCATTGCGCGAGCGCGCGTGCGGAGTCTGATTGCGCGTTGACCTGACCTTCGAGCGCGACGCCTTCGTCGAGCGTCACGCTACCGTCGTAGGATGCCGCCAGCACATCGTTCTTCGCTTTGAACTTGAGATGAGCCGCTTGCTGCAGCTTGAAATTGCCGACGTCGGAAACGGAGCCGTCGAAATTGAGCAGCTTATCGTGCCAGCCGAACTGGCCCGTCGCCGTCAACGGCTTGCTGAGTGAGGGAAGTCCGAGCTTCGCGTTGACGCCATGCACCTGCTCGGTTCTGCCGCTGCGTTCGTCAGTGAAGCGGAACGTGCCGCCTTCGATCCTCACGTCATCGAGCTTCAAATCATGAATTGCGATGCCGCTCTGCGCAGCGGGTGCAGCGTCCGCGGCAGCCATCACGAACGGCGCGACGTCGGCGCGCGTGCCTTGTGCCTGAAGCTCGGCATACCGCACCGGCTCCGGGCCTGACGCAAATTGCCAGTTCTTGCGTCCGTCCTTGTCGATGCGGAAATCGAACGTCGGGTTCCTGAGCACGAGCGACTGAATTTCTGCGCGACGGGACAGCAGCGCCGACGCGTTGATGCTGACGTCCAGCGCCTGCATCTGCGCGAGCTTGCCGTCCATGCCCGGCGGTCCCGACAGCGACACGTCTTTGAGCGAGATGCCGATCGCCGGATAGAACGTGAAAGACGCCGGTCCGGCCATTACGAGTTCGCGCCCGGTGCGCGAGCGAACTTCGTCGGCGATCCGCTGCCGGATGAAGTCACTCGGCGGATTGAACGCGAGATAGGCGACGCCCGCGCCGCCAACGAGAAGCACGAAGAGGAAGAAATAGACGATGCCGAGCAGGAGGCCGTTGCGCCGACGCGGCGGCGGAGGGGGCGGCCGCCGGCGCGGACCGGAACCGAGCGGCGCACGCACGTAGTCCCCCCTAGAGCCGGGAAACTGTGGAGGTGGCCCAGGAGGTTGCGGTGCCATTCAAATCCTCGGAATTCGGTTAGTAGCTGGTACGTGAAACTTCAGGCCATTATATGATCCGTCGCTTGGGCGTCGGACGTTTTTTTGCTCGGCGGAGGACGAATGTTGGTTGGGCGCAAAGCAATATTGTGGATGATCCTCTGCTGCGCGGTTCCGGCTGCTGTGCGCGCCGCCGATATGACCGCGCGACAGGTCACGGCCCTTCTGTTTGCCACACCCTCGGGCCAAACGCCCAATCTCTCGAACAAGGATCTTTCAGACCTCGATCTGAGCGGCCTCAATTTCAAAAAAGCCAAGCTCGACGGCGTCAATTTCTATGGTGCGGATCTGACGGGAGCCGATCTCTCCGGCGCGAGTCTCAAAGCCGCGCGCCTCGATCGCGCCACGCTGATCGGAACGGATCTATCGCGCGCCGACCTCTCGGGCGCCAGTATTCTAAGGCCGAATGTCTTTGTCGATATGGCGACGCCTCGCGCGCCGATCCTGTCGTTCCGAAACGCACGCCTGGTTGCCGCGCATCTGAACGGCCGGTTCGATTCCGTCGATTTCAGCGACGCTGATCTGACGTCGGCGACCTTCGGCCCACGCGATCCGCGCGAAGAGGTTTTGATCACGCCGATGGCGAGCCTCGCGGCGGCGAACTTCAGCCGCGCCAATCTGACGGAAGCCAATCTCAGCATGAACAGTCTCGAGCACGCAAATTTCCGCGACGCCAATCTGGCGCGAGCCAATTTGCGAGGCGCGCGGCTTGGCGGCGCGAATTTCTCTGGCGCGACACTCGACGGCGCCGATCTGACCGGCACGGCCACCGTCGGCGCCAACCTTTCCGAAGCTCGCGGCCTGCAATCGGCAATCGGCCTATCTGCAACCCGGTAAGCGACGGTTGTTATTGCAATATAAGATTGTATAACTCCGACACGAGTCCGCCCAGGTTGTGACACACGACTCACCGAGACTCGACGCCGATGAATGTTTTGGCGTCCGTCCTGTCCGTAAAACTCAGCCGCACCGGTCTCTCGGCCGGTGCGTTTTTCGCTGCGCTCGCGGTACTGCTTCTTGTGCCGGCGATTGCCGTCGCCGTGACCGGACCATCGGCCACCAACGATCCAGCGATCATCACCGGACAAGCCCAAGTCGTCGATGGCGATACGCTCGATGTCGGGCCGACGCGCGTCCGTCTCGAAGGCATCGACGCGCCGGAACTGGCGCAGACGTGCCGGACCGCGAGCGGCGAGAGCTGGGACTGCGGCAAGGTCTCGGCGGCGTTCCTTCGCTCTTTGGTCCAACACAAGGACCTGACCTGCGACCGAACCGGAAGCGATGTCTACCATCGAACGCTCGCGGTTTGCATCGAGGATGGCATTGACATCAACGAAGCAATGGTTCGCGCCGGCATGGCGTGGGCGTTCGTCAAATACGCGCGCACCTACGTGGACGTGGAAGCCGAAGCGCGCGCGCGACAGGCCGGAGTCTGGCAAGGCCCCGCCGAAGCGCCTTGGGACTTCCGACGCGCCGGATGGAAGGTCGCCGAAGCGACCGCGCCGGGCGGCTGCGCGATCAAGGGCAACATCTCATCGCACGGCCATATCTATCATATGCCCTGGAGCCCGTGGTACGGCCGCGTGAAGATCGACACCGCGCGCGGCGAGCGATGGTTCTGCTCGGAAGCCGAAGCGCTCGCCGCAGGCTGGCGTCCCGCGTCGCCCGACTGATCACCTGCTCACAGTTTGGCGGCTGCAACTTCGCTATCCTGGAAGTTTCGCGCCGATAAGATTTTGGGCTCGAGCCAGCCGCGATAATGCGCAAGCTGACCGATGAGCGGCAAGCCAATCGCGACGTCGAACCGGAAGCGACCGCGCTCGTCGACGAATTCGCGCGTGTTCGATTTCGGCGCGAGAGCGCGCGGAAGCGCGATCGGACCGAGACGCCACCCGATGACCGGCATTTCGATCCGCTCGCCGACTGCTTTGATTGCGAGCAAAATCTTGAACGGCCCAAAGCGCTCCGAGACGACGTTGCCGCTTTCGTGCGTCAGGCGCGATGCGAAACGCTGCCCCGCGAAGTTTCGCGTCCAAGTCTCTTGCCCCGCGCGCCGGTCGACGCTGACGGTGATCGGAACGTCACGCCCGGCGGCAGGAAACCCGAACGCGAACCGGACGCATCTCGCCAGGAGATTGCGCGAAACATCGATGTCGGCTTTCCCGGCCCAGACCGGAACGCCGTCGTTGTCGTGGAAGGCACGCAACGGACGCGGTAGCGCGCGATAAGCGTCCGCTCCGCATGCTTCGGCGAATAAACTCGAACCTTGATCGTTGACGCTACTCGAACGCGATGTGCGCAGCGACGGTGCCGGCATTTCCGCTTCGATTGCATCCAACGAGAGAATCCCAACTGCGGGAGCGGCGCCGCTGGCAACCTCACCTTTGAGAAGGGCGCGAACCAACGCTAAAGCGGGCAATATCGGCACGTTCGGCCCCGCGCCTTGTTCAGCAATCAGCTTCCACTGCGCGCAAATCTGGCGGCCGTCGCCATCGAGGCCCGCGCAATGGACCGTCATGCCGCCGCGATCAGAAGCCGTCACGCTCGTCAGCTTCCGTGCGGATCGGAGAAGCGGCGCAAGCCGCCGCAAATCTCCGGCGACGCCGATCTGGCGAAGCTTCGCAAGGCAGAGCAGCCCGAACTGCTCGACGCGCGATTCAAGTCCGGCATAAAACGCCACCCGCGACGTGATCGCGAACCGCGCCGGAAGCAGATCCGCGTCAGCCGTCTCGACCGGCGACAGATAGCGAACTCCGAGCCCGTCAATGCGAGAGCGCCGCACGCTGCCCCATCCGGACGTCGCGGCGCGCTGGCCTTCCGCGAAAATCGCAACCGGCGATCCGGCATAACTCAAGATCGCGCCGATCACCGCCTCGCCGACGTCGCCTGCGCCGCCCGGTGTGATGGCAATATCGACGGTATCGATGCGCCGCCAGCCGCGCGTCAAACTCGCGACCACGGCATCCGAGAGCGCCGGCGTCGAACTCGCACCGGCCCGCGCCACCAATCCGCGACGGCGCGCTGGCTCGTCGAGCGCCGCTTCAAATCCGATAAGATAATCGCGCGCATCGGCAAGATCGATCCAGTGTGCGTCCATGCTGAGAACGGCGCGCGCCAGACTGTAATCCGCCGATTGGAATGGTCCCGACGCATCGATGACGAGCCACGGCGAGAGAGCCCGCAATCGCTCAAGGCTCGCAGGATCATTACGCACGAACGCAAGAAACGCCACGGACGCTGATGCGTGCGCCACCAGGATCGCTTCGGCCGCTTGTCGCGCCCGCGCCTCATCACGGGACGTCACGACAAGTGCGATCTGCGGAATGGTCGCCAGCCGCTCAGCCAGCCGCCGTCCGAAAAAGCCGGTCGCGCCGATCAGAACGACGCGACGCATCGGCTCGTCTTGCATGCTGCACACCGAATGAAAAAAAGGCGCACCGTTAAGATGCGCCTTTTTATGGGATCAGTATCTGTCCGGCCCGCCGGGGCCTGGTCCGCCGCGGTCGTCGGGCCCCTGGTCATAGCGCTCGTCGTCGCGGCGCGGCGGCGGCACGGCCCGGCCTGGCGGCTCATCTCCGCGTGCCAGCAGCGGCGTGATGCGCCGAACTGCAACGCGCCGGTTCAGACGTTCCGCAGCCTGCGTCGGTACCTTGAGATAGTCCTCGCCGTAACCCTGAGTGACGAGGTTCTCGAACGGCACCTGGAACTCTTCGGTCAGAACTTCCGCTACCGATTCCGCGCGCCGGTCTGAAAGCGAGAGATTGTCTTCCTGCGACCCGACCGCATCAGTGTAGCCTTCGATCATGAAGACCTCGTTCGGGTTGCGGGAAATCACGCGCTTCATCGCACGGGCGACACGTTCGAGCTTGCGATACTCGCCCGGATCGACCTCCCACGAGCCGAACTCGAAGTTGATGTCATCGAGGTCGATGCGGCGCATGCGATCGCGCAGCGTCGCCGTGGCGCGGATTTCGTCCAGCGTATAGCGATCGCTGAACTCGTCCACCGGCGGCGCGCTCAGAGCGTCATAGACGGCCTCGTCGCTCGCGCCTTCGTACTCGACGATGTACTGGTCGCGCGGGATACGAACGCGCGGTGGCGGCACATCGAGCATGGAGTTGAGGATGGCTGCGCCAGCCACCACGCCGATGCCAATCCCGACGCCCGCCGCGATATCACGGCCTCTGACGCCGCGGCGATCGCGGTGCCGGTTGTCGATGATGATCACATCGCGACCGTCAGGCCCGCGCCGGTAGCGCCGGAGCAGACGTCCGTTCGCATCCGTCTCGGAATAGATCTTGACGTTGCCCGGCCGGTCGATGACGGCGATGTTCGTGCCGCTGCGGCCCTTCTCGAAACGCGCATTTGGAGCAACGCGACGCAGACGTTCGGTCTCGTCATGCTGAATGACGAAACGATTGTTCTGCTTGAAGATCGTCCGGTTGCCGGGTTCCTTGATCTCGACGCCGCCGCCCGAAAGAGTTTTCTCGGTCCGCTGCTTGCGCAGGTTGTCGAAACGCACGCGCGCGTCAGCGGCTGACGGCGGCCGTGGAAGATTTCTGGCGCGATCCGCGGCTGCGCCGAAGCCGCCGACCGATGGCCTCGGTCGATCGCCCGGCCTGAAGCCCGGTTGATTGCCGGTTGGCGAAACCGTGTTCGGAGCCGCGCCTGGGCCAGCATCGGGCCTGCCTCGAGAGTCGGGATTCCGATCGCCGATCCGCTTGTTATCCCGCGAGCCGCGATCAGGATTGAAACGATCCGGTCCGCGGTCCTTGGAGAACGTGTTCGGAGGGGGAGGCGCCGTTTCTTTCGGAGCGGCGTTGTTGACGGGCGGAGCTTCTTGAATGCGCGGCTGTTTCGTAAACGAAGGCTTGTTGCCATCTTCGTTTCTACCTGGCGCAAGCGCCGGCTTGTTTGGCTGCTGAGCGTTGTCGAAGCCCTGATTGCGCTGTGGCCGTTGCGGCTGCCCGAACTGACCTTGCGGCTTCATCTCCTGCTGGCCGCCGCCACGTCGCTCCTCACGCGGCACTTGCCCCTGGCGGTCGCCGCCGCGCCGGTTCTCGCGCTGCTCTTTGCCTTGCATGCCCGCGCCGCCACCACGGCCTTCCTCGCGCGGCGCGCGCCGTTCGCCGCCCTCGCGTCCGCGATGCTTTTTGTCCTGCTCCGTTGCTGCGTCGCCTTGCGGCGGTTCCGCGAAGGATACCGTCGGCACCATGACGAAGGCCGACAGGAGGGAAGCCGCTGCAACAGCCGCCTTTCGGTGCGAAATCATTGAGTTCCTCTCGAAGCGAAATCCGAAGCCATCGCACGCCGCCGACACGAATCGGCGCGCGAGGGGCTGACCTCGCGAGCAAAAGCGCGGTCGGTACGGCAATTCTGCGGCAGAGAGCTGTCCCTGGCCTGAATAATCGATATTAACCCAGGCCGAAGCTAAGTCGCGAGCGCCGCCCGATGCGTGACCTTGATGTCGAACGCGGCCGCGAGCAGCGCCTTCGTATAATCGTCTTTCGGATGATCGAAGATCTCCCGCGACGGACCTTCCTCGACGACTTTGCCGTTTTTCATCACGATGACGTAGTTGCACAAGGCCCTGACCACTTTGAGGTCGTGGCTGATGAAGAGATACGCAAGATCGCGCTTCTTCTGCAGGTCGCGCAGGAGATCGACGATCTGCGCCTGCACGCTCATGTCGAGCGCACTCGTCGGTTCGTCCAGCATGACGAACTTCGGCTTCAGCACCATCGCGCGCGCGATGGCGATGCGCTGCCGTTGCCCGCCCGAGAATTCGTGCGGATAGCGATCGCGCGTGGCGGGATCGAGTCCGACTTCCTGCAGCGCCGTCGCGACGCGCTCATTGCGGCCGTCCTCGTCGAGTTCGGGATTCTGAATGAGAAGCCCTTCCTCGATGATCTGCCCGATCGTCAGACGCGGCGACAGCGACCCGTAAGGGTCCTGGAAAACGATCTGCATTTCCTTGCGCAGCGGCCGCATCTGTTTGTTGGTGAGGCCGTCGATGCGTTTGCCGACGTAGGCGATCGCGCCCTCGGACGAGAGCAGCCGCAACAGCGCCAGCCCGAGCGTCGTCTTGCCGGAGCCGGACTCGCCGACGACGCCGAGCGTCTCGCCCGCGCGCAACTTCACCGAAAGGCCATCGACGGCTTTCACGTAATCGACCGTCCGCTGCAGCAAGCCGCGCTTGATCGGAAACCAGACCTTGAGATTATCCGTCTCGACGACGACAGGGCGGGACGTATCGACCGCTGGCGGCTCGCCCTTGGGCTCCGCTTCGATCAGATGCCGCGTATAGGAATGCTTCGGCGCGGTGAACACGTCTTCGGTATTTCCAGTCTCGACGATCTCGCCGCTCTTCATGACGTACACGCGCTCGGCCATGCGCCGCACGATTCCGAGGTCGTGCGTGATGAGCAGCATTGCCATGCCCATCTCTTTTTGCAGCGCTTTGAGCAGTTCGAGGATCTGCGCCTGGATCGTGACGTCGAGCGCCGTCGTCGGTTCGTCCGCGATCAGCAGATCGGGTTGATTGGCGAGCGCGATCGCGATCATCACGCGCTGTCGCTGGCCACCGGAAAGCTGATGCGGATAGGCGGACAGCCGCTTTTCCGGATCGCGAATGCCGACCTTGGTCAGAAGCTCGACGACGCGCGCCCTGGTATCGCTGTCGGAAAGTTTCTGGTGCAGCTTGATGATCTCGCCCACCTGCACCTCGATGGTGTGCAGCGGATTGAGCGTCGTCATCGGCTCTTGGAAGATGATCGAAATGCGCTTGCCGCGGATGCTGCGAAGCTGCGCTTCGTTGGCTTTCAGAATGTCCTTGCCCTCGAACAGGATCTCTCCCGTCGGATACGAGGCGGATGTCGGAAGAAGCTGCAGGATCGACATCGCGGAAACGGTTTTGCCCGATCCCGACTCGCCGACGAGCGCGACGATCTCGCGCTTGTCGATATGAAACGAAACGTCCTTGACGACGCGCGTCGCCTCCGCGCCGTCGCCGAAAGCAACGGAGAGATTGCGCACGTCCACGAGCGGGGCGGTGTCGGCCATTAATCTTTCCCCTGCATCCGGAACGTCTTGCGCGGGTCGAGCGCGTCGCGCACGGCTTCACCCATGAAGATCGCGAGCGAGAGAATGATCGATACCGCGACGAAGCCTGAAATGCCGAGCCACGGCGCTTCGAGATGCTTTTTGCCTTCGAGCAGCAGCTCACCCAGCGACGGCGATCCTGGCGGCATGCCGAGACCGAGGAAGTCGAGCGCCGTCAGCGCCGCGATGCCACCCGACAGTTTGAACGGAAGGAACGTCAGCGTCGCGACGGTCGCGTTCGGCAACAGATGCTTGAAAATGATCTGCCAGTCCGAAAGCCCGAGCGCCCGCGCCGCGCGCACGTATTCGAGATTGCGGCCCCGCAGGAATTCCGCGCGCACGAGCCCGACGAGCGACGTCCAGCTGAAGATCATCAGGATGCCGAGCAGCGTCCAGAAACCTGGAATGAACAGCGACGACAGGATCAGCAACACGAACAGCTCTGGGATCGAGTTCCAGATTTCGAGCAGTCGCTGAAAGATGAGGTCGACCTTGCCGCCGAAGTATCCTTGCACCGCGCCTGCGATGATGCCGAACGCCGAGGAGACGATGGTCAGGATAAGTCCGAACAGAACCGAGATCCGGAATCCGTAAATGACGCGCGCGACGACGTCGCGTCCCTGGCTGTCGAGCCCGAGCCAGTTGGTATTCCCAAGCTCATGGAAGCGCGCCAATTGATCCGCTGGCGCATCGCAGAGCTTCATCGACGACGACCACGGCGGCGGCGACGGATATCCGAGACAAATGCCGCCCGTGCCGATGCGGCCCGGATAATCCTTGTTGATCGTGTCGTAGGAATACCGGATCGGCGGCCAGATCATCCAGCCGTTGGCTTTGATCTCGTTGGCGATGTCAGGAGTTCTGTAGTCCGTGACAGCGAGGAACCCGCCGAACTTCTCTTCCGGATAGTCGACGAGAACGGGAAACAGGATTTCGCCCTTGTAGCTGACCATCAGCGGCCGGTCGTTGGCGATGAATTCCGCGAACAGCGAAACCAGGAACAGTCCTGCGAAAAGCAGGAACGAGCGATAGCCGAGCTTGTGCGCCTTGAAGCGCGCGAGCCTGCGGCGGTTGACGGGCGACAGATGAAACCGCCGCTTGAACCGCTGCCAGCGCGTTGTTGCGACGGGCGCGGTGCTTTCGATCGGAGAGCTTTCGGTTTTCTGGTCCATCCGGCTCAAACCTCGCGCGTCTCGAAATCGATGCGCGGATCGACAAGGGTGTAGACGAAGTCGGAGAGAATGCCGACGAACAGCCCGACCAGCGAGAAAATAAAGAGCGACGCGAATACGACCGGATAGTCGCGCTTCTCGATGCTTTCGAACGACAGCAGCCCGAGCCCATCCAGCGAGAAGATCGTTTCGATCAGCAGCGCACCGGAGAAGAAGGCGCTGATGAACGCCGACGGAAATCCGGAAATCACGAGCAGCATCGCGTTGCGGAAGACGTGCCCGTAAAGCACCTGATTTTCAGTCAACCCCTTGGCGCGCGCCGCCACGACGTACTGCTTGCGGATTTCATCAAGGAAAGAGTTCTTCGTTAGGAACGTCATCGCCGTGAACGAGCCGACCGCCATCGCGATGATCGGCAGCGTCAGGTGCCAAAGGTAATCCGTGACTTTGCCGAACAGCGAAAGCTCATCCCAGTTGTCGGAGAACAGCCCGCGCGATGGGAACCACTGGAAGAACGAAGAACCCGCAAACAGAATGAGCAGCAGAACCGCAAACAGAAATCCGGGGATCGCATAGCCGATCACCAGCACCGCACTTGACCACGTATCGAACGGCTCGCCATCCTTCACCGCCTTGCGAATGCCGAGCGGGATCGAGATCAGATACGTCAGCAGCGTCATCCAGATGCCGAGGGAAATCGAAACCGGCAGCTTCTCCTTGATCAGCTCCAGCACGGACACGTCGCGGAAATAGCTCTTGCCGAAATCGAACGTCGCATAGTTCTTCATCATCAGGAAAAAGCGCTCATGCGCCGGCTTGTCGAAGCCGAACTGCTTTTCGAGGCTCTTGATGAAGGCGGGATCGAGCCCTTGCGCGCCGCGATACTTCGACGTGATCGCGTCGGCGCCTTGTCCGAGCTGTGCCGTCGCGGCATTGCCGCCGCCGAGCGCGTCGCCGCCTCCGCCGCCCATGCGGCTGATGATCGACGAGGAGTTCCCCGTCAGCTGCGCGATCATCTGCTCCACGGGGCCGCCGGGAGCAAACTGAATGATGACGAAGGAAAACAGCATGATCCCGAACAGCGTCGGTATCACGAGCAGCACCCGTTTCAGAAGATAGATGGCCATCAGGGCTTCGCCGGTTGCTGTTGTTGCGATTGAGTTTCGGGTTTGCCGGACGCCAGCGCCTCGGCTTTCTTCGCATCGAACCACCACGTATCGAGCACGCCCGCATCATATTTCGGCTGCACGTCCGGATGCGAATACTTGTTCCAATACGCGATGCCGTATGACGCCTTGTACCAGTGCGGGACCCAGTAATGTCCGGCGCGGAGCACGCGGTCGATGGCGTTGGTCGCATTGACGAGTTCGGCGCGTGATTTCGCGGCCGTCACCTTGTCGATCAAGCCGTCGATGGCCGGATCTGAAATACCCGCGAGATTGAACGACCCGTCGAGCTTGGCGGCATCCGATCCCCAATAGCTGCGCATCTCGATGCCCGGCGTCAGGCGAAGCGAATAGCGCTGCGTCGTCGCGTCGAAGTCGAAGGATTTGACGCGCCGCTCATATTGGCTCGGATCGACGAGGCGCCAGGAGGCGTTGATGCCGATGCGCTTGAGATTGTCCGTATAGGGAACGGTAATGCGCTCGAACGCGGCTTCGAAGTCGAGGAATTCGATCGTCAGCACCTCGCCCTTGGCGTTGTGCAGCATGTGATCCGCGCCGGGCTTCCAACCGGCTGCGATCAGCAGCTCCCGCGCCTTTTTGAGGTTGTCGCGATTGTTGCCGCTGCCGTCGGTCACGGGCGGCACATAAGGTTCGCCGAAGACTTCCGGCGACAGCTTGTCCTTGTACGGTTCGAGCAGCGCCAATTCTTCCGGTCGCGGCGCCCCGGTCGCCTTCATGTCGGAATTTTCGAAGTAGCTCGTTGTGCGCTTATAGAGCCCGTAGAACAGTTTCTTGTTCGACCATTCGAAATCGAACACCAGATCGAGCGCTTGCCGCACGCGCGGATCTTTGAACGCCTCGCGCCGCGTATTGATGAAAAATCCCTGCGCGCCGGATGGACGATTGTCGGGAAGCGACGTCTTGACCAGGCGGCCGTTCCGCACGGCGGGAATGTCGTAGCCCGTCGCCCACGAGACGCTGGAGAATTCCTCGCGAAAATCGATCTGCCCGGACTTCAGCGCCTCGAGTTCGATGTTCCGGTCGCGATAGTAATCGTAGCGGATCTCGTCGAAGTTGAAGCGCCCGCGATTGACCGGCAGATCCTTCGCCCAATAATCCTCGCGCCGCACGTAGGAAATGAACGTGCCCGGCTTGAAGTTCTTGATCCTGTAAGGACCCGACCCGAGCGGCGGCTTCAGCGACGTTTCCTCGAACGGCTGCGTCGTATAGTAGGCCTTGGACAGCACCGGAAGCTGCGCGACGGTGATCGGAAGATCGCGCGTCAGCGTTCCCTGAAACGTGTAGCGCACCGTCTCCGGGTCCAGCGCCTCCGCCGACACGACGTCGTGCAGCGGCTGCGACAGCGCCGGATGACCCTTTTCCTTGATCGTCTTGAACGAGAAGACGACGTCGTCCGCCGTGATCTTCGTGCCGTCCGAGAACTTCGCTTCGGGGCGCAGCTTGAACGTCACCGACATCCGATCCGGTGCAACGTCCGCCGACTGCGCGACCAGACCGTAGACCGCGTCGGGCTCGTCCATCGCGCGAACCATCAGCGCGTCGAAGAGCAAATCCAGACCTTGCGCCGAGTCGCCCTTCAAGATGTGCGGATTGAGATTGTCGAACGTGTTCGCGCCGCCGGTGCCGAGCGTAATGATCCGGCCGCCCTTCGGCGCATCCGCATTGACGTAATCGAAATGCTGGAAGTCGGCCGGATATTTCAGCTCTCCGAAAACGGAAAGCCCGTGGCGCGGTTCGGCGCCGGCAACGCTCGCAGTGAGCGGCAACAACAGCGCCGCCGCTACTGCGCTCAACGCCGCCAGTCTCGGCGTCGCAATCATTCGCATTTGAGAGAAGACCGGCACCGGATCATTTCGCCTTTGCTGTTGCGACGGCCTTCTGTTTGTCGGCATCGAGCCACCACACTTGCAACAACGAAGCCGATTGCGACGGCAACGTCTGCGGCCGGCCGAAGATATCCCAGTACGCAATGCGCTCATAAGGATAGTACCATTGCGGAACGACGTAGAAGTTCCACAGCAGCACGCGATCGAGCGCATGCGTGGCGGCGACGAGGTCGGCGCGATCCTTCGCGAACACGATCTTATCAATGAGCTTGTCGACGGCGGGATTCTTGATGCCGATGGTGTTGCGGCTGCCGGTCTTGTCGGCGGCGGCCGATCCCCAGAAGTCGCGCTGCTCATTGCCGGGCGAATTCGACTGCGCGAACGTGTCGACGATGATGTCGAAGTCTCGGTTGTCTTCGCGCTGCTTGTACTGCGCGTCGTCAACCGCCCGCACCGAAGCGTTGATGCCGATCGCCTTCAGGTTCTGGATGTACGGCAGAATTATATTCTGGAACGTGTCGCCGTTGATCAGGAACTCGGCGGTCAACTGCTCGCCCTTGTCGTTACGGAGCACGCGCGCCGTCTTGGCTGACGACAAACCGACCGCGCGCATCGCCTTGCAGAAAAATCCGCACGAGCCGTCGTCGGTTGCTTCGCTCTTGATTTGCCATCCGGCGGCTTCGAAAAGCTTCAGCGCATCCTGCTGATGCTTGCGATAATCGCCGTCCTTGTCGTTGACCGGATTTTTCCATTCCGTCGTGAAAACTTCCGGCGGAACCTCGGATTTGATCTCGTTCAGGATCTCGAGCTCGCGCCCCTCGGGCAAACCCTTGGACGCAAGATCCGAGTTCTCGAAAAAGCTGTTGAGCCGCACATAGGACCCGTAAAACAGCTTCTTGTTCGTCTCTTCGAAATTGAACAGCAGGTTGAACGCCTGCCGCACGCGCGGGTCCTGGAACTGCGCACGCCGCGTGTTGAACGCGAACGACTGCATTCCGGCGACGCGCTTCACCGGCAACGCCTCTTTCTTCACGAGGCCTTTTTTCAACGCATCGAAATCGTATTGCGCGGCCCACGCAGCGGCGCGGTTCTCCAGCCAGAAGTCGAGCTTGCCCGTCTTGAAATCTTCAAACGCCGGTGACCGGTCGCGGTAGTAGGTCACTTCGAGCGTGTCGAAGTTATATTGCCCGCGCATCACCGGCAGGTCTTTCGCCCAGTAGTCGGCGACGCGTTCGTACGTAATCCGCCGGCCCATATCGACCGACTTGATCTTGTAGACGCCGTTGCCGAGCGGAACCTCGACCGTCGTTTCGCCGAGGCTGCGCTGGCGTCCGTTGGCGTCCTTGCCTTCCCAATACGCCTTCGGCACGACGCTGATCTGGCCGACGATCATCGGCAGCTCGCGGTTGCCGGTCGAATCGAATGTGAACTTCACCTCGTGATCGCCGGTCTTTTCCGCCTTCACGACGTTCTTGTAATAAAACGCGTAGAACGGGTTGACCTTCTTGAACTCGTCGAACGAGAAAATCACATCCTCGGGCGTGATCGGCGTGCCGTCGTTGAACTTGGCTTCCGGCCGCAGCTTGAACGTCACGGACGAGAAGTCGTCCGGATAGGACGCGCATTCGGCGATCAGGCCGTATTGCGTTTCGGGCTCGTCGGGACTGTTCGCGAACAGGCTGTCGTAGATGAGGTTCAGACCGCCCGCCTTCACGCCCTTGTCGGAAAACGGATTGAGCGTATCGAACGTGCCGTCCGCCCACTGACGAAGCGTTCCGCCCTTCGGCGCGTCAGGATTGACCCAATCGAAATGCTTGAAATCGGCACCGTACTTCGGCTCGCCGATGAGCGAGATCGCCGGGTGGCACTGTGATTCGTTGGCCCGCGCTCCATTCGAAAGCGGCGGAGAACTGAGAAACGCCATGGCGGCAAAGGCAAACGACGTCAGGCGCATCCGCATTTTCGATTTCGACCTTTCTCCTCGGGCTCGAAAGCCTACCATAGCCTAGAGGCGCGGGGATAAGCCCACGCCGGATATGAAGCGACCCCGCCAACAGCTCGGCAGGGTCGCAAACTTTAGGTGGTATAGCGAGTTAACTTGCCGTCATTTTGGCAAGGGAACGGGCGTATCGGCAAGCGTTGCCAGATAAGCGAGCAGATCCGCTTCGTCGGTATCAGACGAGAGGCCCGCGAAAACCATTTTCGTTCCCGGAATGTAGGTTTTCGGGCTGTGGATGAATTTCGCCAGTTCCTCGAACGACCACTCGCCGCCCTTGGCCTTCATAGCATCCGAATAGGCGAAGCCTGGGAATGACGCCCGTTTACGATTGACCACATCCCAAAGGTTCGGGCCGACGGTCGCTTTCTTGTCCTTTTCGGCAACGTGGCAGGATGCGCACTTCTTGAAGGTCGCCTTACCGTTCTCGGCGTTGGCTTTGGGAAGCAGCGCGACGATCTTTTTCGCGGCTTCTTCAGGCGTTTCGGCTGCAGCCGGCGCCGCGCCACCTGGCGCTTCGGCACCACCGCCCTCGCTCGGAGCCGGAAGCGTAAAGCCCGGCTTGAACGCGCCATGGCCGACGTTCATCTCGATGATTGTCTTCGTCCCGAAGATCAGCAGCAGCGCGGAAAGAATCGCACCGGCGATCTTGGTGAACTCGAATTCGTCAATTCTCATTTCAAAGCCCCCGGATTTGGCCAGATGGTGTTACGCAAGTATAAGTGCGAAAGGAAAGTTCTATACAACTGGTACGAGTCCACCGGCAGAGGTATATAAGCTCACCTCTCTCATGCAAGCGTACAAACCATTTCGCACCTGCTAGGGTGGCGAGACAGTTTGTCACCGAATGATGATTCTTCAGCCAGTGTCCCACCATAATCTGATCGTTATTCCCGCCCGCATGCAGGCGACGCGCCTGCCCGGCAAACCGCTCGCCGACATCGCGGGCACCCCCATGATCGTCCACGTCTGGCGCCGCGCCGTGGCCGCCAACGCCGGAGACGTCATCGTCGCGACCGACAGCGGGGAAATCGCCGATGCCGTCACGGCCGCGGGCGGCAAGGCGATCATGACGCGCACCGATCATGCGTCGGGCTCCGACAGAGTTTTCGAGGCGGTGACGAAAGCCGATCCCGGCCAGCGCGCAGGTATCATCGTCAACCTGCAGGGCGACCTTCCGACGCTCGATCCAGATCTCGTTACGCGCTGCCTTGCGCCGCTTTCCGATCCCGAAGTCGACATCGCGACCCTCACGGCCGTCATCACCGAACCCGAGGAGCGCACGAACCCGAACGTCGTCAAGGTCGTCGGCACGCCGATCGCGGACGACCGTCTCCGTGCGCTCTATTTCACGCGCGCGTCGGCGCCGTCGGGCGATGGCCCGCTTTACCATCACATCGGCATTTACGCGTATCGTCGCGCGAGCCTCGAACGCTTCGTGTCGCTGCCGCCGTCGCCGCTGGAAAAGCGCGAAAAGCTTGAACAATTGCGCGCTCTCGAAGCCGGAATGCGCATCGATGTTGCGATCGTTGACACCGTTCCTCTCGGTGTCGATACTCCAGCCGATCTTGAGCGCGCCCGCAGTCTCATCGCGACATGATCCGTCCGCCTCTCACAATCCTGTTGATCTCCTAACCGTAAGCGCTGACACGCCATGCCGCATCGAACCGAGCCTGCCGACACGCCTGCCAAGATTTCATATCAGGGAGAGCCCGGCGCCAATTCGCATCTCGCGGCGCGCGAGGCTTATCCCGATCTCGAACCCGTCGCTTATCCGACCTTCGAAGATGCGCTGTCGGCGGTGAAATCCGGCGAGACGCGCTATGCGATGATCCCGATCGAAAACTCCGTCGCGGGCCGCGTCGCCGACATCCACCACCTGCTGCCCGACGCCGGTCTCTATATCGTCGCCGAGCACTTCCTGCGTGTTCGTCATCAGCTGATGGCGACGGAAGACGCGAGCCTCGAGACGATCAAGCGCGTGATGAGTCACACGCAGGCGCTCGGCCAGTGCCGTACGACGCTGCGCAGGCTCGGACTGAAGCCGGTGCCGGAAGCTGACACGGCAGGCTCCGCGCGCCTTGTCGCCGAACGCAACGATCCGACGACGGCAGCCATCGCCTCGCGCCTCGCCGCTGAAATTTACGGCCTCAAAATCCTGAAAAGCGACATGGAGGACGAAACGCACAACACGACGCGCTTCGTCATTCTGGCCAAAGATCCCGACGACGCCGAGCCTGGCAACGGCCCCGTCATGACGACGTTCCTGTTCCGCGTGCGCAACGTGCCGGCCGCGCTCTACAAGGCGCTTGGCGGCTTCGCGACCAACGGCGTCAACATGACGAAGCTCGAAAGCTATCAGGAAGAGGGCACGTTCAACGCCACGATGTTCTTCGCCGATATCGAAGGCCATCCGGTCGACCGGTCCGTGCAGCTGGCGCTTGAGGAATTGTCGTTCTTCTCGACGCAGATCACGATCTTCGGAACCTATCCCGCGAGCCCATTCCGCAAGGAAGCCGCCGAGCTTGCAGCCAGCGGCCAGATTCCGCTGAAGCGTTCGAGCTGATCCGCATGCGCCTCAAGGATAAAGTCGCGGTCGTCACCGGCGCAGCTTCGGGCTTTGGCCGCGGCATTGCGGAGTTGTTTGCAGCTGAAGGCGCGCGTGTCGTCATCGCCGACATCAACGGCGAGGCTGCCGCCGCGCTCGCTGCTGAGATCGGTCCGGGCCGCGCCATCGCGACGGCAACCGACGTCACCAAGCGCGCCGACGTGGATGCGATGATCGCAGCGGCCGCCGATCGCTTCGGCGGCGTCGACATTCTCGTCAATAACGCCGGCGTCACGCACAAGAACCAGTCGCTGTTGACCGTCAGCGAAGACGACTTCGACCGCATCTATGCCGTCAACGTCAAATCCATTTATCTGACGACGCTCGCCGTCGTGCCGGTGATGGAAAAGCGCGGCGGCGGTTCGATCATCACGACCGCTTCGACCGCTGGCATTCGTCCACGTCCGGGACTGACCTGGTACAACGGTTCGAAGGGCGCCGCGATCACGCTGACCAAGTCGATGGCCGCCGAACTCGCGCCGAAGAACATTCGCGTCAACGCCATCAACCCGGTCATCGGCGAGACCGGCATGCTCGAACAGTTCATGGGGCTGCCGGACACGCCCGAGAACCGCGCCAAGTTCGTCGCCGGAATTCCGCTCGGCCGCATGTCGAAGCCGTTCGATATTGCCAACGCCGCGCTATTCCTCGCCGATCCCGCCAGCGCCTTCATCACCGGCGTCGCCATCGAAGTCGACGGCGGCCGCTGCATCTGACGAGCGCCACCTTCATCTGACGATCCAAAAACCTTCACCTGGAAGTTGCCGACAGACGCCTTCCGCTTTCCCTTCCGTCAGGGGAGGGAAACCACACGTCCCAAACCAGCAGATGCACAACCACTTCCCCTCCCCTGAGGGGAGGGGTTAGGGGTGGGGTGAAGAACCAGGAGAAATCTCTCGGTGGAGCGTCTAGGTCCGCACCCCCAAAGCTCAGCGCAATCATTCGACGCCTCATCGGCTCTGCACCTGACGCGGTCATTCGGATACACACGTCGAACTGAATTCCAGCTGCAATGTCACAGCCCTAACACGGGGTTGTACTTCTCCGCCGTTCGCCCCATTATAGCCGTGGGCTGGCGACGGACGAATTCGTCGCCAACCGGGTCAGGTCCGGAAGGAAGCAGCCCTAACGATCAGAAGTCGGGTCGTTCGCCAGCCTTTATTGCTTGCGCGCCGGGGCCACGCGGCCCTTGGCGGCGCGGAATTTTTGGACAAGGTTCGGCGCGGGTCGCCTTGCTCCCTCGCCCCGCGGGCGAAAATATCGATCCGGAGATCATGGCGAAAAAGAAATCAGATGCGTCTGAGGGCGTGACGGGCTCGGCTGGTTCCGAAGCGCCGAAGCCCTACGTCGTGCTGGCGCGCAAATACCGCCCCGCGACCTTCGACGATCTGATCGGCCAGTCGGCGATGGTGACGACGCTTCGCAATGCCTTCGCGTCGGGGCGCATCGCGCAGGGCTATATGCTGACCGGCGTGCGCGGCGTCGGCAAGACGACGACCGCCCGCATCCTCGCCCGCGCGCTGAACTACGAAGCCCCCGATTCCGGCAATGGAGCCATCGACAAGCCCACCATCGACATGCCGGGCCTCGGTGTCCACTGCAAGGACATCATGGAAGGCCGTCATCCCGACGTGCTCGAAATCGACGCCGCCTCGAACACCGGCGTCGACAACATCCGCGAGATCATCGAAAGCGCGCAATATACTCCGCTCGTCGCGCGGACGAAGGTGTTCATCATCGACGAGGTTCACATGCTGTCGAAGGGCGCGTTCAACGCGCTGCTGAAGACGCTCGAGGAACCGCCCGCGCACGTCCGCTTCATTTTCGCGACGACCGAAATCCGTAAAGTCCCCGTCACCGTGTTGTCGCGCTGCCAGCGCTTCGATCTCCGACGCGTCGAGCAGCCTGTGCTTGCGGCGCACTTCAAGAAGATTTCGGAAAGCGAAGGTGCCGAGGCCGACGCCGATGCGCTGCAGCTCATCGCCCGCGCCGCCGAAGGCTCCGTTCGCGACGGCCTCTCGATTCTCGATCAGGCAATCGCGATGGGCGAGGGCCACGTCACCGCGGCGAGCGTGCGCGACATGCTCGGCCTCGCCGATCGCGGCCGCATCTTCGATCTCGCCGAAGCTATTTTCCGTGGCGATCTTCCCGCCGCGCTCAACGGCTTTGCGAGCCTGCATCGCGACGGCGCCGAAGCTTCCGAAGTCATCGGCGATCTCGCCGAGGCGGTGCATGCGATCGCGCGCGTCAAAGCCGTCGGCGAAGAACCGGCCGGCGAAAGTCTGACGGCGGAAGAAAAGAAGCGGCTGAGCGATCTCGCGAGCCGCCTGTCGATGCCGTACCTCTCGCGCGCCTGGCAGATGCTGATCAAAGGCCTCGAAGAAGTCGGGCGCACGCCGAACCCGGACGTTGCCGCCGAGATGGTCCTGATCCGCCTCGCGTACACGGCGGACCTGCCGACGCCCGATGAATTGATCAGAGGCCTCGGCGGCTCGGCAATGCCCGCACGCCGCCCGGCTTTGGCCCCCGCTGAAACGCGCACGTCGGACACGCGGCCGACCGTCAACACGACGACGACCGCTCCGCGTGCGGATGCGGAGCATGACGATCTCGCAACCGGCGACGTCTTCGATTTTGTCGGTGACGACGGCGAACTCGACGACGGCGACGCTCTCGACGACGATGAGCAGACGTCGCTCTCATCGGCGTCGCGACTGCCTGATCCGCGTTCGTTCGTCGACGTCGTGACGCTCGTCGGCGAGAAGCGCGACGTCAAACTCAAGATGCATCTTGAGAACGACGTCAGCCTCGTGAAGTTCGATGCGGTGGCGGGTTCGATCGATGTCTTCCTGCTGCCGGATGCGCCGCCCGAGCTTGCGAACGATCTTCGCGAGAAGCTTAATCTGTGGACGGGCCGGCGCTGGGTCGTTGTGCTTTCGAAAGACGCAGGTCAACGCCCGATCGGCGTCGTGCGCCGGGAGCGCGAAGCCGCCGAGCTTGAGCAGCTGAAGCAGCACCCCGCCATGCGCGCCGTCCTTCAAGCCTTCCCTGACGCGAAGATCGCGGAAGTGCGCCGCTTGCCCGGCAGAACGCTGGACGCCGACGATAAGGAAAGCGAAGCCGGCTGACGCCCTTCGCTGACAATTGCCGCAACGCAGAGGATTGCATGAAAGACCTGATGGGTATGATGAAGCAGATGGGCCAGATGCAGGCCCGTTTCAAAGAGATGCAGGAGGAGCTTGCGCGCGCCGAGATCGAAGGCCAGTCGGGCGGCGGCCTCGTTCACCTTACCGTTGACGGCAAAGGCGAGGTCAAGCGCGTCCGCATCGATCCGAGCCTGATGAAGCCCGACGAGGTCGAGATTCTCGAAGACCTGATCGTTGCTGCCGCCGCTGACGCGCGAGCCAAGGCCGATAGCGCGATGCAGTCGAAAATGGCCGAAATCACCGGCGGAATTCCGTTGCCTCCGGGAATGAAGCTGTTCTAGCCAAGTACACTTGGAACGTCGCCTCCCGCGTCATGGCCGCCCTCCGAGGCGGCCATCCAGTGCCAAGGACCAGCGGCCGTCCTGGCATTCTGAAAAGCGGTCGCATAAATAATCAGACGATGTCCCGGAAAATCGCAGGACCTGAAATCGAGCGCCTCGTGCAGCTCCTGTCGCGCTTGCCGGGGCTTGGACCGCGCTCGGCGCGCAAGGCGGTGCTGTCGCTTCTGAAGCGGCGCAACGATTTGCTGCTGCCGTTGTCGGACGCGCTCCAGCAGGCCGTCGAAAAAATTTCCGAATGCCCCGTCTGCGGCAATCTCGATACGGTTTCGCCGTGCAGCGTCTGCAGCGATCCGCGCCGCGATCAAAGCCTCATCGTCGTTGTCGAAGAAGTCGGCGACCTCTGGGCGCTCGAGCGCGCGAACATCGTCTCGGCGCGCTATCATGTGCTCGGCGGCCACCTGTCGCCGCTCGACGGCATCGGGCCGGAGCAGCTCAACGTCGCCAATCTTTTGGCGAGAGCTGCAGCCTCCGAAGTCAAAGAGATCCTGCTCGCTCTCAACGCCACCGTCGAAGGCCAGTCGACCGCCCATTACATTTCCGATCAACTCGCCGCGACCGATGTGACGGTCTCGCGACTTGCGCAAGGCGTCCCGATTGGCGGCGAACTCGATTATCTCGACGACGGCACGCTCGCTGCGGCTTTCAAAGCGCGGCGCAAGCTGTAGAACGGCGTACCACGAGAGCCAGCGCCGAACTGGCCGCCGAGGCAGAAAAACACGATGAGCAATATCGAAACGCCCCGGCGTTCCGCCCAACAGCAGCCGCGCTTTGTCACCGGCTCCCTGTTGCGCCACATTCTTGCGATGACAGGCGCGGGCGCACTCGGCCTCATGGCGATCTTCGTCGGCGACCTCGCCAACATCTACTTTCTTTCGCGGCTGAACGACGAAGCCGTCGTCGCGGCCGTCGGCTATGCGAGTTCGATCCTGTTCTTCGCGACCTCTGTCGGCATCGGACTGTCGATCGCCGCGACCTCGCTGGTTGCGCCCGCGCTGGGAGCCGGGCGGCGTATGCGGGCGCGGCGTCTCGCGACCAACGCGCATCTGCTATCGCTCATCGCATCAGTCGCGATCACGCTCGTGCTGTGGTTCGCGATCGAACCGCTGCTGGAACTGATCGGAGCCCGCGGCCGAACGCTCGATCTCGCCGCCCTCTATTTGCGCATCCTCGTGCCGACGCTGCCGGTGCTTGCGCTGGCGATTACGGCCTCCGCCGTGTTGCGCTCCGCTGGCGATGCGCGCCGTGCAATGTTCGTCACGCTGTTCGGCGCCATCGTCAACACGATCCTCGACGTGATCCTGATTGTCCATTTCGGCTTAGGCATCGAAGGCGCGGCGATATCCTCGCTGATCGCGCGCCTCGTGATGATGGGTATCGGCTTCTACAGCGTCTACAAGGTCCACGATCTTCTCGCGCGTCCGAAAATCGCGACGCTGGCGCAGGACACGCCCGCCTTCATTCAGATCGCCGGTCCTGCCGTTTTGACGAACATCGCGCCGGCCGTCGGCAACGGTTACGTGACCTACGCCATCGCAACCTATGGCGATGCGGCGGTCGCTGCGTGGGCGATCCTCGCACGTCTGACGCCGGTCGCCTTCGGCGCAATCTACGCGCTGTCCGGCGCGGTCGGCCCGATCATAGGACAGAACTTCGGCGCTCGCTCCTCCGAGCGCATGCGCGACGTGTTCACGTTCTCGCTGCTGACGATGACGGCATTCACCGGCATCGCATGGCTATGCCTCGGTGTCCTCGCCAACGAGATCGCGGCGCTCTTCAATGCCGGCGGCGAAGCGCGCGACCTGATCGTCTTCTTCTGCCGTTGGCTGTCGCCGCTGTTCGTGTTCATGGGCGCGTTGTTCGTCGCCAACGCCGCTTTCAACACGCTCGGCCGGCCGCATTTTTCGACGATGCTGAACTGGGGCCGGGCGACGCTCGGCACGGTCCCGTTCGTGCTGCTCGGCGGCAAGTTCTTTGGCGCGGCGGGCGTGCTCGCGGGCAACATGATCGGCGGCGTCGCCTTCGGTATCATCGCCACTTTTTCGGCCTACAAGCTGATCGATGCGATTGGAGAGACCTTCAAGCCGCCGCCAAATCCCGTGGCGCACGAGGTGATCTAGGTCTCTCGTTTGAGAACGCGCCGGAGGGGAACAGTCTGATGATGACCGCCAAGCCGCGAATTCTCGTCACCGGCGCTTCCGGTTTCATCGGACAGCATCTCGTCCGCAGGCTGTCGGAACGCGGCTATCTCGTGCGCGCCGCCGCGCGCCAGCCGGTCATCTTCGACGACCCGAATGTCGAGGGCATCGCGCTCGGCGACATGTCACGCTCGTTCGCGGCGGAATACGTCGTGCGCGGCGTCGATGCCGTCATTCACGCCGCTGGAATGGCGCATGCCCGGCCGGGACTTCCGGACGCCGCCTATACCGCGATCAACGTCGACGCCACGCGCCAGCTTGCCCGGGCCGCTCGCGCCGCGCGCGTCAAGCGCTTCGTGCTGATGTCATCCGTCCGCGCACAAGTCGGCGCCGTGCATGACGGCATCGTCACCGAGGACACGCCAGCCAATCCGACGAACGCCTACGGACGCTCCAAGATCGCGGCGGAAGCGCTGACCGCCGAACTGCTCGGTGGATCTAGCACGCAATGGACGGTTCTCCGGCCGGTGCTTGTGTACGGGTCCGGCGTCCGCGGCAACATGGCGACGCTAATGCGCCTCGCGGCCAGCCCCTATCCGTTGCCGTTCGCGGCCATGAAAGGGCGGCGATCGCTGCTGAGCATCAGCAACCTTATCGCGGCGATCGAACACGTGCTGCAGGCTGAGGCCGCCAGGGACGCGACATTCATCGTCGCCGACAGTGCCCCCGTTACGATCGCGGATATGATCCGGGCGTTGCGCAAGGGCCGCGGCCGGCCGTCAATGCTGGTGCCGATGCCGGAGGCTGCGATCGTGGCCGCGCTCCGGAAGGCCGGGAAGGGCGAAATCGCCGAGCTTCTGGGGGGCGACCTTATCGTTGACGCCGCCCGGTTAAGGCAAACGGGCTGGCAGCCCGCCGAAGCCACCGCCGACGCTCTGGCATCGGCCATGCGCGAGCGCGCCGCAGCGACGGATACGGACCGCACGCGCCATTGACCGCCGCCACGGCCTTCCATATGTGAGCGTCATGGCCATTCTACCGATCATAACAATTCCCGATCCCGTGCTCCGCAAGATCTCCGATCCCGTCGAGCGCGTTGACGACGCCGTCGTCAAGCTGATGGATGACATGCTGGAGACGATGTACGACGCGCCGGGCATCGGCCTCGCCGCCGTGCAGGTCGGCGTGCTGAAGCGCGTCCTCGTCGTCGATGCTGCGGAAGACGGCGCACCGCACAACCCGATCGCGATGGCGAACCCGGAGCTTGTCGCGCTCGGTTCGACGACCCGGCTGCACGAGGAAGGCTGCCTCTCGATCCCCGACGTGCACGTCGAGATCGAACGTCCGGCGAGCGTGACGGTTCGCTACATCGATCGCCACGGCAAAGAGCAGGAGCTCGCCGCCGAAGGCTTGCTCGCAACCGCCGTTCAGCACGAGCTCGACCACCTCGATGGGCAGCTCATCATCGATTTCCTGTCGCGCCTGAAACGCGACATGGTCATCCGCAAATTCAAGAAACAGGTACGCGAGGCGCGGAGCTAACGAGCCCCGCTCGCCTCGTAAGTGCGGTGCGAGCGGACTGGCGACGCCGATCCTTCGCGCGCAAGTGAGGACTGCCGGATGCCGCTCGACATCGTGTTCATGGGTACGCCGGACTTTTCCGTACCGGTTCTGGATGCGCTCGTCGCGGCCGGACATCGCGTCGTCGCGGTCTATAGTCAGCCGCCGCGTCCGGCTGGGCGTGGCCTCGCCGAACTAAAATCACCAGTTCATCGCCGCGCCGAGGCGCTCGGCATTCCCGTTCGCACGCCGAAGAATTTCAAGACGGACGAAGATCGCGCCACGTTCGCGGACCTCAAAGCCGACGCCGCCGTCGTCGTGGCGTACGGGCTGTTGCTGCCGGCCGCCGTGCTCGACGCGCCGCGTCTCGGATGCTTCAACGTCCACGCTTCGAAGCTGCCGCGCTGGCGCGGAGCGGCGCCGATCCAGCGCGCCATCATGGCTGGCGACGCCGTGACGGCCGTCAACATCATGCGCATGGACGAAGGTCTCGACACCGGCCCCGTCTGCCTCGGGCACGACGTTGCGATTGCCCCGGACGCAACCGCCGGAGAGTTGCACGACGCGCTCTCGGCATTGGGCGCCGAGCTGATGGTCGAGGCCTTGGCCGAGCTTGAAGCCGGCACGCTGCGCGCTGTCCCGCAACCGCAAGAGGGCGTGACCTACGCCGCGAAAATCGACAAGCGCGAAACGCGCATCGATTTCGCAAAAACCGCGACCGAAGTTGCAAACCACATTCGCGGATTGTCGCCCGGCGCATGGTTCGAAGCGAACCTCGGCGGCAAGCCCGAACGCATCAAGGTGTTGCGCGCCTCGTCGATCGCAAAAAACGGCGAACCGGGCGTGCTGCTCGACGGCGAACTCACCATCGCTTGCGGCGACGGAGCCATCCGCATCGAGGAGCTTCAGCGAGCCGGAAAGCAGCCGATGAAAGCCGCCGATTTCCTGCGCGGCGCACGCCTCGAGCCCGGCACGCGGCTGGCCTGAAGTCTCCAGGTTCGCGAATTAAGGATGCTGGGAAATCGCTCTGCGGAATTCACGCGGTAAGGCTAATCTCACGTTCTCGTTCGTTCTGTTTCGAGGACTTGAGATGCGCCGTTCGTTTCCAATGTTTCTGATTGCGCTCGCGCCGGCCATGCTGGCGCTCACAGGCGCGGCGTCTGCCGACGGCTTCACGGCCCGCATCGTAACGCAGCCGTACTACGGCGCAGTCACCACGCTCGAGCATGGCGTGCGCGTCATTCGTCCGTTGCCGCCGGAACGCTATGTCATCGTCAATCCGAACCGCACGCCACTGGCGCTGAGCTTCAACGAGAATAACGTCTACGATTACAGCTCGAACGCAACGAGCAACGGCGGAGATGTCGGCGTCGTCGATCCCGACGGCCCGATCTATACCCGCCCGTCTTATGGCCCCGGCTATTGGAAGCATCGCAACGGCGCCTGGTATTTTCGAAACGGCCACAACGGCCATTTCGCCGGTGGTCCGCGCGGTAAAGGCAGCCCCGGCGCTATCGGAGCGCATTGAGAGACGGCGCGACACCCGTTAGGGATGGCGCGTTCCGACGCTGCGCACTGGTCCTCAATGCCCCGCTACCGCATCACCATCGAATATGACGGCACGCCCTTCATCGGCTGGCAGCGCCAGGCCGAAGGCGTGTCGATTCAAGGCGCGCTCGAAACGGCGATCCGCAAATTCTCTGGCGAAGCGCCGGGCGTGCGCGGCGCTGGGCGAACGGACGCCGGCGTGCACGCGCTAGGACAAGTCGCGCACTTCGATCTCGAAAAGACATGGGAGCCGGGACGCATCCGCGATGCGATGAATTTCCACCTGCGTCCAAATCCGATCGGTGTGGTTGCCGCCGCTCAGGTTGACGACGCGTTCGACGCGCGCTTCAGCGCCGTGAAGCGCTACTACGAATATCGCCTGCTGACACGCCGCGCGCCGCCGATCCTGCAGCGCCATCGCGTCTGGTGGACGATGCAAAACCTCGACGCCGCCGCAATGCATGCCGCCGCGCAAGAACTCGTCGGAAAGCACGATTTCACGACGTTTCGCGCCGCTCAGTGCCAGGCGAAATCGCCGGTCAAGACTCTCGATGTTTTTGACGTGTCACGGGAAGGCGAGGAAATCGTCTGCCGCGTCTCGGCCCGCTCGTTCCTACATCATCAGGTCCGCTCAATGGTCGGCAGCCTGAAGCTTGTCGGCGAAGGCAAATGGAGCCGCGCCGATCTTGCGTCCGCGCTCGCCGCCGCCAATCGCGAAGCCTGCGGACCGGTCGCGCCCGCGGCCGGTCTCTATCTCGTCGGCGTCGATTACGAATAGAACAGCAGGCGCGTCAGTCGTGCCTCTGATCCTCGGTGACGAGCGCCAGGAATTCCTGCCGCGTGATCGGGTTATCGCGGAACACGCCGAGCATGCGGCTCGTCACCATATCGGTGCCGGGCTTGTGCGCGCCGCGCGTCGTCATGCAGTGATGCTCTGCCTTGAGCACGACCGCGACGCCTTCCGGATCGAGGACTTCCTGGATCGTGTTCGCGATCTGCGCCGTCATCTTTTCCTGAATCTGAAGCCGCTTCGCGAACGCGTCGACGGCGCGCGCCAGCTTCGAGATGCCGACCACGCGCCCGCGTGGGATATAGGCGACCCAGGCGCGCCCTATGATCGGCGCCATGTGATGCTCGCAATGGCTTTCGAACCGGATGCCGCGCAGCACGATCATCTCGTCGTAGCCTTCGATCTCCTCGAAGGTCTTTTGCAGAATGGCTTTCGGATCGTCGTTGTAGCCGCGGAAATATTCCTCATACGCGCGCACGACGCGCGCCGGCGTTTCAAGCAAACCATCGCGGCTCGGATCGTCGCCGCTCCAGCGGAGAATGGTTCTGACCGCAGCCTCGACTTCGGCGCGGGTCGGCTTCTTTTCTGAGCTCATAGGATCACTAAATTTCTGGGTTCGACTGAAAAAATCTGAACCGAGTTTGGCCCAATTCTTGAGCGGACGAAAGATGCGACACTACGCGTCGTGGGACGCGTTTGCCGCGGATTTTCTCCGTCCGCTAACTATCTTGTGGCCTCGCCGGCTTCGATATCCGCGCTGTCGCGCGGCCTAGGCGAGAGCTTGCGGACGACGACGTAGAAGACCGGCGTGAAGATCAGGCCGAATAGCGTCACGCCGAGCATGCCGGAGAACACGGCCGTCCCAAGCGATTGCCGCATTTCAGCGCCCGCGCCTTCCGCGAATACCAACGGCACGACGCCCAGAATGAAGGCCAGCGACGTCATCAGGATGGGCCTCAAGCGCGTGCGTGCGGCTTCCACCGCCGCTTCGCTGCGCGACAGTCCCTGATCTTCACCCTGCTTCGCGAACTCGACGATCAGAATGGCGTTCTTCGCCGCGAGGCCGACGAGCACGATCAAGCCGATCTCGACCAGGATGTTACGGTCGAGCCCGCGAATGTTCACGCCGATCATCGCCGCCAGAATGCACATCGGCACGATCAGGATGACCGACAGCGGCAGCATCCAGCTCTCATACAGCGCCGACAGCAGGAGGAACACGAACACGACCGACAGGCCGAACGCCAGGATCGCCGTGTTGCCCGCGAGTTTTTCCTGCAACGCGATTTCGGTCCATTCGAAACCGAACCCGGACGGCAGCACCTTGTCTGCGATGGCTTCCATCGTCTTGATGGCTTCGCCCGTCGAATAGCCGCGCAGCAACTGAACCTGAACCTCGGCCGCCGGATAGAGATTGTAGCGCGGCACGCGGTACGCGCCCGTCGTGTCGCTGAATGTCGCGACCGATCCGATCGGCACCATCTCGCCCGTATTGCTTCGCGTCTTGAGATTGGCGACGTCGCGCAAGGACAGGCGGAATGGATTGTCGGCCTGCGCCGTCACGCGATACGTGCGGCCGAGAATGTTGAAGTCGTTGACGAACGCCGATCCCATATAGACCGACAACGTCTCGAACACGCGGCTGATCGGTACGCCGAGCTGCTCGGCTTTGGTGCGGTCGATGTCGGCGTAGATCTCGGGCGTACGCACGTTGAAGAGCGTGAACGCCTGCGCGAAGCCGGGCTGTTGTCCGGACGCGCCGGCCATCGCCCACGCTGCGCCCTCGAGCGCTGGCAGCCCGCGTCCGCCCTTGTCCTGAACGTAACCTTTGAGGCCGCCGCCCGTGCCGATGCCCGGCACCGATGGCGGTTCGATGACGAGCACGAACGCTTCCTTGATCTGCGCCATCTGCTGCCGCAGGTCGTTTAAAATCGCGTCTTTCGCTAAACCGGTGTGCGCCCGCTCGGCGAATGGAGCCAGACTGACGAAGATCACGCCTGTGTTCGGCGCGTTGGTGAATGTCGCGCCGTCGAAGCCGACGAAAGCGACGGAGTGGTTGATCCCGGGCCGCGACAGCAGAATATCACCGGCCTTGCGCACGACGGCGTCGGTGCGGCTGAGCGTCGAGCCCGGCGGCAACTGCAACGCAACGATCAGATACGCGCGATCGAGCGGCGGGACGAGCCCCGTCGGCGTCGCCGTCAAGCGCGTGTACGTCGCGAACAGCAGGCCGCAATAGACGAGGATCAGAAGCAAGCTGATTTTGATGAGCTTGCTCGTCAGCCACGCATAGCCGTGCGACAGCGCACCGAACGCCCAGTTGAAGGCGCGGAAGAACAGCCTCAGCGGCGCACCGAGAATTCTCGCAAGAATGTTCTGCTTCTCGTGTGCTGCGCGATGCGGCTTCAACAACAGCGCCGCCATCGCGGGCGATAGCGTGAGCGACACGATCAGCGACAATGCCGTCGACGCAGCGATCGTGATGGCGAACTGCTTGAAGAACGTTCCCTGCAGGCCCGTGATGAAGGCCGTCGGCAGGAACACGCCGATGAGCACGAGCGAGATCGCGATCAGCGCCGTGCCGACCTCGTCCATCGTTTTATGAGCCGCGGCCTTCGGACTCATGCCTTGCTCGATGTAACGCTCGACGTTCTCGACCACGACGATCGCGTCGTCGACGACGATGCCGATCGCAAGCACCAGTCCGAACAGCGACAGCGTGTTGAACGTGATGCCGAGCAGGCTCATAATGAAGAACGTGCCGATCAGCGACACCGGAATGGCGAGGATCGGAATGATCGCCGCACGCCACGTTTGCAGAAACAGAATGACGACCAGCACGACAAGCAGGATCGCTTCGGCGAGCGTCTTGACGACGGCGTCGATCGAGAACTGAATGAATTCGGTCGGGTTATAGACGACGGTGTAGTCGAGGCCCGGCGGGAAGCTCTTCTTCAGCAGTTCCATCTGCTGCTTGACGGCGGACGCCGTCGCGAGCGCATTCGAGCCCGGCTTCTGGAACAGCACAAGCGCCGTCGCGTTGCGATTATCGAGATACGCATTGACGGTGTAGTCCTGCGCGCCGAGCTCGACGCGCGCAATGTCGCGAACTCGGATGACCTGTCCGCCGGGTTCTGCCCTGACCACGATGTCTTCGAACTCGCTCGTGGCTTTCAGGCGACCGAGCGTCTGGACGTTGAGCGTGAATGCGCCGTCCGATGTCGCGGGCGGCTGGTTGATCGAGCCGGCCGCGACCTGCAAGTTTGCCGCCTGTAGCGCAGCCACGACATCGCCCGCCGTCAGTCCACGCGACGACATCTTGTCGGGATCGAGCCAGATGCGCATCGAGTAGTCGCGTGCGCCGAACACGTTGACGTCGCCGATCCCGTCGATGCGCGTCAGCACGTCTTTCACATAGAGCGTCGCGTAGTTCGAAATGTACTGCTGGTCGCGCGTGCCGTCGGGCGACACCATATGCACGACCATCATCAGGTCGGGCGACGCCTTGCGCACCGAAATGCCCAGACGGCGCACGTCTTCCGGCAGACGCGGCTCCGCCACCGACACGCGATTCTGCACCAGCACCTGCGCCTGATCGACGTCGGTGCCCGGCTTGAAGATGACGCTGATCGTCACCTGCCCGTCACCCGTCGACTGCGAGTTGATGTAGAGCATGTCGTCAACGCCGTTGACTTCCTGCTCGATCGGCGTCGCGACCGTCTCCGCGATCACCTGCGCGGAGGCGCCTGGATACGTCGCGTGAATGCTGACCGTCGGCGGCGCGATCTCCGGATACTCGGCGATCGGCAGGAAATTCACCGAGATCAATCCGAGGATCGTGATGATCAGCGACACGACGGATGCGAAAATCGGCCGGTCTATGAAGAAATGGGTGAGGCGCATTGGACGTTTTCTGCGTTTGAGCGCGAGTTACTTCTGTGCGGTTTTCTCGGGCGGCTTGATTGCGCCAGGAGTTGGCGCAACTTTCGATCCGGGTCTGATGGCCGGATTGGCGACCCCTTCGATCACCACGCGATCGTCGGCTTTGAGCCCAGATTTGATGACGCGCAGCCCCTCGTAGATCGGTCCAAGCTCCACCGGCGTCGCGACGACCACATCGTCGGCGTTGACGGTGTAGACGATCTTGTGAGCCTGATCCGAAACGATGGTATCGTCGGGGATGAGAAACGCATCGATGTCGCCGGCATAAAGAGCAAGGCGCGCAAAGACGCCGGGCGTCAGCAATCCGTCCTTGTTCGGAAGGATTGCCCGGCCGCGCAGCGTCCCGGAGTGTTCGTTGAACGCGTTATCGATGAAGTCCATCGTGCCCTGATGGCTCCAGTCTTTCTCGTCCGCGAGCTTCAGGCGCACGGGCGTCGGCGAGTTCGGCGAGGAATCGCGCTTGCCCGATTGATTGAGACGCTCGTAGCGCAGGTAGTCCGCTTCGGACGTATCGAACACGAAGTGAATGGGGTCGGTCGAGACGATCGTCGCCATCAGCGTCGCGTTGACCTGTCCGCCGATCACGAGATTTCCGACGTCGATTTTCTTATCCGAGATGCGTCCCGAGATCGGCGCGCGAACCTCGGCCCACTCGAGATTGAGTTCCGCCGACTTGAGCTGCGCCGCCGCCGACATGACCTGCGCTTCCGCGACGCCGAGACTTGATTTGCGCTGCTCGTAAACTTGCTCGCTCAGCGCTTTGGATTCGACCAGCGGTGCCGCGCGCTGCAGATCGGCCTTCGCGAATTCGACTTGCGCGTGGGCGCGTGCGACGTCGGCCTTCGCAGCCTCGACGGCAATTTCGAATGGCCGCTTGTCGAGCGTGAACAGAAGATCGCCGAACTTGACGTCGGAGCCTTCCTTGAAATTCACCTGATCGACGTAACCGCTGACGCGCGGTCGCAACTCGACGCGCTGAAACGCTTCGAAGCGGCCGGGATATTCATCCCAGGTTTTGATGTGTTTGGAGAGCGGCGGTGCGACCGTCACCGGAAACGCCGGCGGTCCCTCTTGTGCATTTACAGGCGCAACAGCGCCGGCAAGAACTGCAGTCATCAACGCCACGCAAGGCACGAAAAGATGCCGCCGCAGCGCAGATCGCAAAGGCTCATGTATCGTCATGGATTGCGCCAAAAATCTTATGAGTAAATGAATTCCGGCGTTCCCGCCCGCCGGCATGGTGAGGCCGGGAACGTATCACAGCAGCGCCAACGTGCTACTCGAATTTCGCTGATCAGTCGTTTTAGCGTCCGTTATCGTCGCGCATCGGCGTCACTGTACGCGCAACGAATGCACTGCTGTCGATGATTGCGCAAACTGAACCACCGGTACGCTACGATGCGATGAGCGTACCGGCGGTTTGATGTGTCACGCACTCATAGCAGCGTACCGCGCAGGATCAGCAGCGCGACGCTGAAGTAGATCATCAGACCGGTGACATCGACGAGCGTCGCAACGAACGGGGCTGATGCGCTCGCAGGGTCGAACCCAAGCCGCTTCAGCGCAAACGGCAGCATAGAGCCCGCAAGCGAACCGAATGTGACGATGCCGACGAGGCCTAGGCCGACGGTCAGCGCGACCAGCATCCAGTGCTCGCCGTAGTCGAAGATTCCGAGATACTGCCACAAGCTGATGCGTGCGATGCCGATGACGCCGAGGATAGTGCCGAGCGTCAGGCCCGTGGGAATTTCTCTGACCGCGACGCGCCACCAATCTCTGAGACGCAACTGTCCGAGCGCAAGCGCGCGGATCAACAACGAAGTCGCCTGCGATCCCGAATTGCCGCCGGAGCTCATGATGAGAGGGATGAACAGCGTCAGCACGACTGCTTTCGCGAGCTCATCGGAATAATGCTGCATGGCGCTTGCAGTCAGCATCTCGCCCAGAAACAGCGCGCACAGCCAGCCGGCGCGCTTCTTGATCATCTCGACGAAGCCGATCTCCATATACGGCTCGGCCATGCCTTCGACGCCGCCGAAACGCTGCACGTCTTCCGTACTTTCCGCGAGGATCGCGTCGATGACGTCATCGAACGTGACGATACCGAGCACCCGATGGCGGGAGTTGAGAACCGGCACGGCCAGAAGGTCGTGAATGGAGATCAGCCGCGCGACTTCTTCCCGATCGGCATCCGGATCGACCCAGATCGGATCGCGATCGGATGCAACGTCGAGAATATTGCTGTCGGGCTCGCTGGAGATCAGCTGCCGCAGCGACACGACCTGACGTAGCTCGCGCGATGCAGGATCGAGAACGTAGATGGCGTAGACCGTTTCTCGCGTGTGCTGCACTTCGCGAATATGCTTCAGCGTTTCCGCGACGGAATATGTTGACGGAACGCTGACGAATTCCGTCGTCATGATGCTGCCCGCGGTGCCCTCGGGATAAGCGAGCAGCAGCTTCAGCGATTGCGCTGTCTCGAAATCGACGCGCGCGAGAAGGTCTGTGCGATCAGTCCCGTCGAGCTGGCGCAGCATGTTGGCGGCGCGGTCGGCGGACATGCCTTTCAGAATGCGTCCGGCAAGGTCCTCGGGAAGCTCGAGGATGATGTCGCCGGCGCGCGACAATTCCGGCCGGTCGAAAATATCGACCGCGCGTTCCAGGGGAAATTGCGAAAGGATGGAGGCGGTCGTTTCGAGATCTTGCTCGTTGAGCTGCGCGACGATGTCAGCATCGTGCTCATCGAGCAGTTCGACCAGCAGGATCGGATCGACGTCGTCGCCCGACACGTAGTGGACTTCTTCCATGGCTCACCTCACGATCCGCCGTCAAAACGGACCGTGGCGAGCCGACCCAACGGTCAGACCACGGGCCTCGACGGCCGGGGAGTTCGACAACTACTGTCGCTAGACAAGGGTTGGGTTCCTTCGAATTCACGGCATCGAGGTCATCGAGTGCCGTTGCGGTCACATGGGCCGATCAGGATGACCTGTCAAGGAGAGATCGAGATTGTTTCTGTGCGTTGGGTTCTGGCGAGCGTGATTGAGAATGGAGCGTGTCTCTGAAGCCGAAATCGATAATGCGGCCGCCCTCGTTGTTGCATACAGTTTCGCATTCGATGCGCGGCCGAGACCGGTCAAGGCGTCGGCGATACGGTCGTGATACAGGCGGGATCGCAGAGGATAAGCATGAACGAAAACACGGCCGCCACGCTTGGACTCGTTCTGCCCGGTGGCGGTGCCCGGGGAGCCTATCAGGTCGGTGTGATCAAGGCTCTCGCTGAACTCACGCCGCGTAATCGCAATCCGTTTCCCGTCATCGTCGGTTCGTCCGTCGGAGCGATCAGCGCGGCATTCCTTGCGGCCAATGCCACGCGCTTCAACGAAGGCGTCGCCAAGCTCGTCGAGCTTTGGCAGAACCTTCATTGCAGGGATGTCTACCGCACCGATTTCGTATCGGTCTCCTTGCACGGGCTGCATTGGGTTCTATCTCTGACGCCGATTGCGTCCCTGGGACTGCCCAATCCACGCTCGCTTCTCGACAACGATCCTTTGCGCCAATTCCTCATCGACCACACCGAGTTCGAACGTATCTCCGAAGCGGTGAAGGCAGGGGCGCTCAAGGCCTTGTGCGTCACGGCTTCGTCTTACGATCGTGGACGCGCGGTCACCTTCTTTGAAGGCGCGCCCGAGATCGCCGAATGGAGCCGCGCCCGCCGCGACGGCGTTGCGACCCGCTTGACGGTCGACCACCTGCTTGCGTCGTCCGCGCTGCCGCTGGTGTTTCCGGCGCAGCGCTTGGGATCCGAGCACTATGGCGACGGCTCGCTGCGGCTGACATCGCCGCTGAGCCCGGCAATCCACGCCGGCGCGGATAAGATTATCGTCATCACCACCCGCGATCGCGACATCGATCCGCCGACACGGCCGGATGAAGTCCAGTACCCGCCATTGGGCACGATTGGCGGCAGCATGCTCGACATTATTTTCATGGACAACGTCGACGCCGACATCGAACGCGCGCAGCGCATCGATCATACGCTGTCGCTGGTTGCTGAGCGCCGACTCGGCGAAACGTCGTTGCGCGACATCGATGTCATCGCGCTCGATCCGTCGGAGGATATTCGCGAGATCGCCCGCCGTCATGCTGCGGAGATGCCGTGGACTGTCCGGATGCTGTTGCGCAGGCTGGGCGTATGGGGAGAGGACTGGCGCCTGCCGAGCTATCTGATGTTCGAGCCGGGCTATTGCCGCGCCCTGATCGAGCTTGGCTATCGCGATACGCTGGCGCGTTCGAAAGAATTGATCGCATTCATAAGCGAACGCTCAGCGGCGCCCAAGTGACCGTAGCGGTTGAGATGGCCTCAGCGCAGCAGATTCTGGTGCGCGCAAAATGATGGTGCTGCCGGAGGGGATTGAACTCTCGACCTCTCCCTTACCAAGGGAGTGCTCTACCACTGAGCTACGGCAGCCTGTGCGGCTTTTGGGTGCCGCAACCGGCGCCCAAGAAAAAAGCAGCGCGCCGTTGAACCGACGCGCGTGGTGCCCGCTGGGCAGGCGGGGCGGACACTGCCACAAGGCTTGACGGGGGGCAAGACCGAAAGCCAAGCTGCCTGAGACGATGTCGCAGCAGATGTGGCGCGGCATCAGCGATCCCCGGAAGCCACTCAAAAGCCGCAGAGGACAAGCCAAGAACGCGCATGACCGAACGGAATTCAAAGGAAAAACCCCAGCAGCCGTCACGCAAAGACGCCCGGGCCGAGCGTCTTGCCGAGGTGCTCCGGACCAACCTGAAACGCCGCAAGGAAGCCGCGCGCGGCCAGGCACACGACAAAGCCGGCGTCACTGACGAGTGATTCTCAAGGCCGGTCTGTGGGTCTGGCGTAACCGTCGGCAAAACTCCTTGCGGGATCAGCCGCGAAACCAGTATCAGCGACCGGGGCATCGACGCGAATCTCAGTCGCCGCGCATGGCGACGCGTCACACATGGAGCCAGAAGGCATTTAATGGATCGGATCAGGATTACCGGCGGTCAGGCTCTTCGCGGCACGATCCCGATTTCCGGCGCCAAGAATGCGGCCCTGCCGCTGCTTATCGCCAGCATGCTGACCGAAGATCGGCTGACGCTTAAAAATGTCCCGAACCTTGCCGACGTCAATCTGCTGGTGCGCATCCTTCGCAACCATGGCGTTGACCTCGGCGTCGATGGCAAGCGCCCGGGGACGGCGATGCATCTCGGCGAGACGTTCCATCTGACGGCGCGCGATATCGTCGATACGACCGCCCCCTATGAAATGGTGTCGCGGATGCGCGCCAGCTTCTGGGTTCTGGGCCCGCTGATCGCACGCATGCGGGTCGCGAAGGTGTCGCTGCCGGGCGGCTGCGCGATCGGAACCCGCCCCGTCGATTTGCATCTGGCGGGGCTGAAGGCGCTGGGTGCCGAGATCGACATCGACGCTGGCTATGTCATCGCGCGGGCTCCGAAAGGGCTGCACGGCGCGCACATCGTATTTCCCAAAGTTTCGGTCGGCGCGACACTCAACGTCCTGCTCGCCGCCGCTTTGGCGAAAGGCGAAACGCTGATGGAGAATGCCGCGCGCGAGCCTGAAATCGGCGACGTCGCGAGCTGCCTTGCGAAGATGGGCGTTAAGATTGAAGGCATCGGCACGTCGACGCTCAGGATCCAAGGCCGAGATCGCCTTGAGGGCGCCGTCCACACTGTCCTTCCCGATCGCATCGAAACCGGCACCTTCGCGATGGCTGTTGCTGCAACCGGCGGCGACGTGATGCTCGAAGGGGCTCGCGCCGAAGATCTGCAAGCCGCGCTCGACGTCCTTGTCGAGACCGGAGCAACCGTCGAGGCGACCGGCACCGGCATCCGCGTCAAGCGCAACGGCGGCGACATCAAGCCCGTCTCCGTTGAGACGCAGCCGTTTCCAGGCTTCCCGACCGATCTCCAGGCTCAGTTGATGGCGCTGCTGGCGTTGGCCTCCGGAACGAGCGTCATTCGCGAAAACATCTTCGAAAACCGCTTTATGCACGTGCAGGAGCTGGCGCGTCTGGGAGCCGACATTCAGCTCCACGGCGATACGGCGACGATCAACGGCGTCACGACGCTGAAGGGCGCGCCAGTCATGGCGACCGACCTCCGGGCGTCAGCGTCGCTGGTTATTGCCGGGCTCGCGGGCGAAGGCGAGACGATGATCAATCGCGTTTACCACCTCGATCGCGGCTTCGAGCAGCTGGAACAGAAATTGAGCCGCTGCGGCGCCAACATCGAGCGTCTGGCGAGTGGCTGATTGAGAGACGCATCCCCGTAATCCGGGACGATGTTGCACGAGCCGCGCCCGCCCGATAACACTCGGCCGGATAGCATGGTTTTTCAGGCGCTCGCCGGGAGATTGTCAGCCTCGATGTCCGACCTCAAGCTTATCGCACTCGACGCGGAAGATCTGAACGTCGTCTCGGCGCACCTGCAGGACGCCGTGCTGCGTGTTGGCGAAATGATGTATCTGCCGGCCGAGAAGCGTTTCGTGGCCATCGCCAATCGCTTCGATTGGGGCGAGCTGGCCAAGGCGCCATCGAAGGGAAAAGCGTCCGAGAGCTTCGAGCGCCGTCGCTCCGGCATTCGCTTTGAACGGGTCTTGAGCGCCAAGCTGCAGGGAATTGACCTTAAGGATAGGCGCGCGGCGTTAGCTTTGCTGGCAATAACATTCGAGCCAACCGGTGGTACGGAGACGCCGGAAGGCAATGTCACGTTGACTTTTTCCGGCGCGGCAGCCATTCGGCTGCACGTCGAATGCGTCGAGGTCGAGTTGAAGGATCTCGGGGCGGCTTGGGCCACGAAACACTCGCCGGAGCACCCAGACGACGCAGGCTGACGTGTTAGGCCGTAATGCTCTGAGGGATAGTGCTCATGCCGATGCGGCTGAAGAGCGCCGATAAGAATTTCGAGCAGCAGTTCACGGAACTGCTCTCGCAAAAGCGCGAAGTCTCCGTCGACGTCGATAACGCCGTGAGAGACATCATCGCCGAAGTTCGCTCGCGCGGCGACGAAGGACTGGCGGACCTCACCCTGAAGTTCGATCGGCTTGATCTCAAAAAGACGGGCGTCGCCGTGACGGCCGCCGAGGTCGACGCAGCCGTTCGCGAGTGCTCGAAGGAAACCCTCGACGCTCTGCACTTCGCGCACGACCGCATCTCCGATCATCACGAGCGACAGATTCCCTCCGATGATCGCTATCGCGACAACGTCGGCGTCGAGCTCGGCCACCGCTGGACGGCTGTGGAATCGGCCGGCCTCTATGTGCCGGGCGGTCTTGCGTCCTATCCCAGCTCGGTACTGATGAATGCCGTGCCGGCGAAGGTTGCAGGCGTGCCCCGCGTCGTGATGGTCGTCCCTTCGCCCGCTGGCGAACTCAATCCGCTCGTGTTGGCCGCGGCAAAAATTTCCGGCGTATCCGAGATCTATCGTATCGGCGGCGCGCAGGCCGTCGCCGCGCTCGCCTACGGCACCGAGACGATCCGTCCGGTCGTCAAGATTGTCGGACCCGGCAACGCGTACGTCGCGGCCGCCAAGCGCCAGGTGTTCGGCATCGTCGGCATCGACTCGATCGCAGGCCCGTCCGAAGTTCTCGTCATCGCCGATCGCAACAACGATCCCGAATGGATCGCCACCGATTTGCTCGCGCAGGCAGAGCACGACACGGCCGCGCAATCGATCCTCATGACGGACGATGAAGACTTCGCGACCGCCGTCGAACAGGCCGTCGCGCGTCAGCTGCAAACGCTTTCGCGCGGAAATATCGCGGGCGAGAGCTGGAACGCTTTCGGTGCCACCATCGTTTTGAATTCACTCGATGAAGCTCCGGCTTTGGCAGATCGTGTCGCCGCCGAGCACTTGGAAATCGCGACGGAGAATGCGGAAGATCTTTCGCAAAGCATTCGTAACGCCGGCGCGATTTTCATCGGACGCGTCACGCCCGAAGTCATCGGCGATTACGTTTCCGGCTCAAATCACGTCCTTCCGACCGCCCGGAGCGCGCGGTTCTCGTCGGGCCTTGGCGTGCTCGATTTCATGAAGCGCACGTCGATACTGAAGCTGGACGATGCAGCATTGGCCGCGCTGGCTCCTGCAGCCATGACGCTGGCTCGCGCCGAAGGACTGGAAGGGCATCGCAGATCTGTTGAAATTCGGCTCGCCAAATCGACTTGAGGCAGAATGGATCAAACCGTGAGCATTACCGGGGGTCGTGATCGTTTAGCGGAAATTACGCTCGACACGAAGTCGCTCGGCCGTGCGAACGTGAATGCCGAGCATGAGCGCGAAGTCGCTATTTTCGATATCCTGGACGGTAATACGTTCCGCGTCGAAGACGTGGACGACGGCCCCTACAAGCTGCATCTGTCGATCGTCGACGACCGCCTTCAAATGAACGTCGCCGCGGCGAGCAGCGAGCAGAATTTCGAGCACGCGATCGCGTTGACGCCGCTGAAGCGCATCATGAAGGATTACTTCATGGTCTGCGAATCCTACTACGAAGCCGTCAAAACCGCGCCGCCCGCGCGCATCCAGGCCATCGACGTCAGCCGCCGCGGTCTGCACGACGAAGGCAGCGTCCTGCTGCGCGATAAACTTCTGCCCAAGATCATCGTCGACGACGACACCGCCCGCAGGCTGTTTACGCTCGTCTGCTCGCTACACTGGAAGGGTTAGGCTCGGCTCGCGCCGGCCGTCGAGAAACCACGCTTCCTGTTCCCCCACGCCTTTGATGTCGATCAGCCCGCGCGGCCGAAGAATGAAGCTCTCTTTGAGAGCGGCGTAGCACGTCGGGCAAATCGTGATGCGCCCGACTTCGCTCGATTGCTCGAGACGGCTCGCCATGTTCACCGGATCGCCCCAAACGTCGTAGCTGAACTTGTTCTTGCCGATGATGCCCGCCGTCATCGGACCGGCGGCAATGCCGATCCGGACGTTGAGATCGATGTTTTCATCCGCCGCGATCGTGCGCACGGTTGCGACGAGATCCAGCGCCATCGCGGCCAACGCTTGCGCATGATCAGGGCGCGGGACGGGCACGCCCGAGGCAACCATGTACGCGTCGCCGATCGTCTTGATCTTTTCGACGCCGTGCTGCTGCGCCAGTTCGTCGAAGGCGGTGACGAGGCGGTTCAACAGCGCAACGGTTTTTTCAGGGCCGAGCCCCCGCGCCAATCGCACGAACCCGCTGATATCCGCGAACAGAACGGAAGCTTCGGTAAATCCGTCTGCGATCGTCTGCCCCGGAGCCATCTTGAGGCGTTCGACAATGGCGTCGGGAAGGATGTTTCGCAGGACCGTTTCGGTTTCCGCCTTGGCCGTCTCGACGAGGCCGAACGCATAATAGACGCACGCCGCGATCAGCCCGAACGTCGTGATCGCACCCTGCACGTAAAGGGAATCGATGACCTTCTGATCGGCGTGCAGCCGCGCGGCTTCCATCGGAAACTGGAACCAGGCGATGAGATGCAGCACAAGCGCCGACACCACGATGACGAAGACGAGCCAGAACCGCCGCGCTTCGAAAATCACGAAAGGCGCCGCTGCCGCCACGACGTACTGCAGCGGCGCGCCGCCCAATCGTCCGAAGTAGGACGTAAACCCGATGAGCGCGGAAAATTCAGCCACAACCAGCAGCAGCCCGCCCGCCATCTCGTTGAACCTGTGCATCAGCGGCACGAACGACAGAATGACGGCGAGGGCGAGATTGATGAAGACGACGGGCATCATCGTTTCGTCGCCCGACATCCAAAGCTGGATCGCATAGATGAAGGTCGTGACGACGACGAGAAACGAGAACACGTTGACGATCTTCAGCCGCCGCTGCGTGTCGGGGGGATAGTCCTTGATCCCGATGCACGCGATCGCACCGAACATCGCTTTGACCGGGCGTACGATTTGCTTGAGCAAGACGACGCAGCCTTGCAGCCAGCTGCGTGGCTCGCCTCGTTGCCCGCGTCGTTGATTGTCTCGATCGGCGATCGTCATGCGATGGGATCCGGAAGCTGCGGAGATCGTCTGCCGCTAGTCTTTGTCGTCAAGACGGCCGATGCCGCTCAAAGCCGCAATATCGCAGATGACTTGCTGTCCCCGCCGCTCGATGGCCCCTTCCGACTCGAGAAGCTGCAGCGCGGCGTTGACTTTGGGACGGCTCGCGCCGACCAGAAGCGCCAACTCGCTTTGCGAAATCGGCAGAGCCAGCGTCACTTTCTCGGATTTCCCGGCAGGGTCTTTTTGCCGGACGGACGCCAGGAAGAACCGCGCCAACCGCGCCTCGATCGGGTGCAGCGCGATGGCTTCGAGCTGCTCGTCCGCGTCGCGCAGCCTGCCGGCGAGAAAACGTACAGCCGCCTCGCCGACCGACGGATGCGACTCGAGCAGGCGAAGAAACGCCGACTTTGAAAGCAGCAGCGTCTCGACTTTGTTCACAGCCGTTGCATCGGCCGAACGCGAACGTCCGTCAAAAATTGCAAGCTCGCCGAAAATCGACGGAGTCTCCACATGTGCGAAGGAAAGCTCGCGGCCGTCCGATGTCAGAACTGAAAGCCGGATGCGCCCTTTGCTCACGATGTGAAGATCTGAGCCCGCATCGCCGCGCGAGAAAATGACTTGCCCAGGCTCGTAGGACGCTTCACGCAATTCGCCCGCAACGGCCTTGCGGCTCGCTTCGTCCAGCCCAGCGAACAGCGGGGTTCGAGCAAGAAGGCCGGCTGTGTCGGGTTTCAGAGCCATTGTCGCTATCATAGCCGCTCGATTGTGCGGCGCTATTCATGCCCTGTTTTCCGGTTGCTCGCAACGCACCGGGGCCTTGCTAAAAGTCTGCGGCTTGCCCATTGTCCGCCCTTATTTTCTGGTGTCGAGACGCTTCGCACCCTTGCAGGCCACTCATGATGTCTTCGCTGAAATCCGCCCTTCTTCCCGGCTTCGCCCGTTCCGACGCTCCGAGCCGGGAAACGTTGCGGCGATCGATGGCGCGCGAACGGGCGTCCTCGAAGGCTGAGATCGAGCGGCCAAGGCTCGTTCTCGCCAGTGCCAGCCCCCGCCGGGTCACGCTTCTCGCGCAGATCGGGGTAACGCCGGACGCGCTCCGTCCCGCATCGATCGACGAAAGCGCACGCCGTGGAGAAATGCCTCGCGCGCTTGTCACCCGCCTGGCAAAAGCCAAAGCCGAAGTCGCGCGCAATCAGATCGCCAACGACCCCGACCTCGCCGATTCCTATGTGCTCGCCGCCGATACGGTCGTCGCCATGGGCCGCAAGATTCTGATGAAGCCTGCGCACGTCGAAGAGGCGATGGCGTCGCTACAACTCTTGTCGGGTCGCACGCATAAGGTGCAGACGTGCGTCTGCCTCATCACGCCGGACGACCGTGTTCGCACGAAGATCGTCGATACCCGCGTCCGCTTCCGTTACATCAGCCGCGCGGAACTGGAATCCTATATCGCCTCGCGCGAGTGGCGCGGCAAAGCCGGTGGGTACGCCATTCAGGGCCTCGCCGGCTGTTTCGTGCAGCGCCTGATCGGGTCTTATACCAACGTCGTCGGGCTGCCGCTGACCGAGGTCGTCGCCCTGCTCAATTCGGAGAAGTTTCCGATCCAGTACAATTGGCTGCGATACGCCGAAGTCGATCGCGCCTGAGCGGTTTGATCCTATGTGTCCGTCTTCCGAACCTGCCAGCAAGCCCGTGCGCTGCCCGATCTGCCGTAAACCGGCGGCCGAAGCCTATCGCCCCTTCTGCTCGAAACGGTGCGCCGACATCGATCTCGCCAAATGGCTCGGCGGTGCCTACGCGGTGCCTGGCCGCGAAGAGGACGAGGGCGACGGCGATCGGCCCCGGGGTGGAGACATGGGGCCTGGGAGCGAAGAAGAATAAAGCCGGGCAACGCGTTTTCGTCGCGCTTGCATCAACGCAAACGCCTCTCTATAAGGGCCGGACTTCGCATGGGCCCCTGGCCGCGGAGGCAAGCCCAGGTAGCTCAGTTGGTAGAGCATGCGACTGAAAATCGCAGTGTCGCTGGTTCAATTCCGGCCCTGGGCACCATTTGCCCTTCCCCCGTACTAAATCCCTCAACGTCTGCAGTTTTCGCTCAATGCCTTCGCACCGACAAAAGCGCGGCGCTGGGTATAGCAGTCTGCCTGCGTTATAGCGGGCGACGCTGCTGGAGTGTGACGGGTGAGGGACGGACATCTCGGATATCGACCCGAACTCGACGGTCTGAGGGCCGTCGCGGTCGTCTCCGTGTTTCTCTGCCACCTCGGCATGAAGCCATTCTCCGGCGGTTACGTCGGCGTCGACGTGTTCTTCGTGCTCTCCGGATTTCTGATCACCCAGATCATTGCCGCCGATCTGCGCGCGGGCAGGTTCAGCCTCGCGAACTTTTACGAGCGGCGCATCCGTCGGATCGTCCCGGCTCTGGTCTTTGTCTGCGCCTTTTCGACGGTCGCCGCCGTCGCCGTTCTGCTACCGAGTGAATTGAAGGCGTATGCCGCGAGCCTCCTGGCGGCGGCACTCTCGGTGAGCAACGTCTGGTTCTCGAGCATGACCGGGTATTTCGACCCGGCCGCCGCGACGCAGCCGCTACTGCACACGTGGAGCCTCGGCGTCGAAGAGCAGTTCTATGTTGCGTTTCCGCTTCTGCTCTCGTTCGCTTATCGGTTCGGACGGAAAGGCGTATCACTTTTCGTCTGCGGCGCATTCGTGATCTCGCTCGCCATGAGTATTGCGCTGACACCTGATAATAACCGCTCCGCGTATTTCCTGATCCACACCCGCGCTTGGGAACTGCTGCTGGGCAGTGTCATCGCGCTCGGGCTTATTCCCGCTCCGGCGCGGACGTGGCAGCGGGAAAGCGCAAGCACCATCGGACTGTTCGCTATTGCCGTGGCCGTTATCTGCTTCGGTGAGAAGACCCCGTTCCCAGGATATGCCGCCTTGCTGCCATGCCTCGGCGCAGCGCTGATCATTTGGGCGGGCGGCACCACGATCGTCGCGCGCGGCTTGAGCTTTGCGCCGATCGTGTTCGTCGGTCTGATTTCCTACAGCCTGTACCTCTGGCACTGGCCGCTGATCGTCTTCGCGAAGCTGCTGCTCGTGCAGCCGTTCACGCCAACTCAGCAACTGACTTTGATCGCGGTGGCAACCGCACTTTCGATCCTGACGTGGCGCTTCGTCGAAACGCCGTTCCGCCGCCGTGCAGGCGCGATGTCGAGCAGGAAAGCGGTATTCGCGGGCGGCGGATTGAGTCTCGGAGCGCTGGCGGCGTCGGCGGCGATGCTCGTGAGCGTACAGGGAATGCCAAAGCGTTTCCCGGAAGAAATTCTGAGCATCGCGGCGGGAGCCCAGGACGCCAGCGCCCGGCGCACCGACTGCCATTTCGACGGCACGCTCGCCGGCGACTTCGACAAATCCTGTGTTCTCGGAGCGCCCGTCGCGCCGGCCACCATCGTCTATGGCGACAGCCACGGCGCCGAGTTGGCCGTCGCGCTGGGCGCGCTCGCAGAACTCAGGAATGAGAGCGTCCGCGAATTGACCGCATCAGGCTGTCCGCCCGCGCTCGATTTTACATACCCTGGCAAAGGCGAATGCCCCGCGTATAACGCGAAAACGATCGAGCATCTGGTTGCGCTTGCGCCGACGACGATCGTTGTGGCGGCAAACGCGGTCGCGTGGACGCAGGAGTATTCGGTCGACTTCACGCGAGGTCTGGAAGCGGCGCTCCGGGCGATGTCGTCTGCTGGCCACCGCGTCATTCTGTTTGGTCAGGTGCCGCCGCACCCGAACCAGCTACCCGTCCCGGCCACGCTCGCGCGACAAGCCATGCTCGGAACAAAGCCCGAGACATATGCTTTTCGCCCCGACATGAAGGCCTTGCGGACACTCGACGCCACCCTTGCCGGGATCGCGACGGCCGCCGGCGCGACCTATATTTCCTTGCTTCCGGCGCTCTGCAATGAGAACGAATGCAAGGCGGCGATCGATGGTGCGGTCCTCTATTTCGATGATAACCACTTGACCGTCGCCGGTGAGAAGCTGATAGCGGCGAAACTCCTCGCTCCGGTCTTATGGCCTGGCGAAACGGCGGCCCAGTCAATCGAAAGCGGGAAGCCTGGCACCCTGCCATGAAGCCCTCATGCGGCGTCAACATACGAAAACGAATAACGAGTTCACGACACGATGATTGATCAAGCAGCGCGCACGACGGTCGCCGCGTTTTACAAATTCGTCGATATCGATGACCCCGCAGCCCTGCAGCGCGAGCTTCGCGCATTCTGCGTGGAGTGCGACGTCAAGGGAACGATCCTCATCGCGCCTGAAGGCATCAACGCCACGATTTCTGGACCCGACGCCGACATCGCGGCCGTTATCACCAGACTTCGATCAGACGCTCGTTTCGCGACTCTCGGCGTCAAATATTCTTACGCGGCCGCGCATCCGTTCAAGCGCTTCAAGGTAAAGGTCAAACGAGAGATCGTCACCTTCGGCGTTCCCGGTCTGCGTCCGTCGACGTTGACCGGTCACCTCGTCGAACCGAAAGATTGGAACGCGCTGATCTCCGACCCTGATGTGGTCGTCATCGACACGCGCAACGATTACGAATTCGGCATCGGAACGTTCGAAGGCGCACGCAATCCACGCACGCGCTCGTTCAGCGCATTCCGCGAGTACATATCGTCCGAACTCGACAGCACGCCGGACAAGAAAATCGCGATGTTCTGCACTGGTGGCATCCGTTGCGAGAAGGCAAGCTCGTATCTCCTCGCGCAAGGGTTCACCGACGTTCATCAACTGAGCGGCGGCATTCTCAAGTACCTCCAGGAAATCCCTGCTGACGAAAGCCTATGGCGCGGCGAGTGTTTCGTCTTCGACGAACGCGTCGCGCTGGAGCACGGCGTCCATCGGGGCCATCACGAACTCTGCGCCCGGTGTGGAAGCCCGCGCCGCGCCGGAGACGCGCAGTGCGACGACCACCTCTGCGCCGCCTGCAACGGAGCCATTCAATCGGCGTGAATTGTCGGGCGAGCGCTGATGCAACGACCGCCTGCCGCCATGCCGATTTGGTTAGCAGCGATTAATTTGAAATTTCGTCCGCTAAAATTATCGGCGCGAGGAAAAAACCGGCTGAATGGCGTCGAAAGAGGCACCTAAGTTCTTAGGGACGCTCGCAAATGCCATCGCGATTGCGACCTCGGGCCTCTCTGACTGCCGGCCAAAGGTGCTATAGGAGCGTTTTGGACTCTGTAGCGCGGTCCGAAACCGGGTAAATGTTGCCAATGGCATCTCGCGATTCTGAAAATTCATTTGACGGCCAGGCCGCTCCGATCTCGCTGACGCAATTGATACGCTGGAGGCGCGACGTGCGCCGGTTCAAGTCGGACCCAGTGCCTGACGCGCTGATCGATCGGCTGCTGCGTCTCGCCGATCTATCGCCCTCCGTCGGCAACAGCCAGCCGTGGCGCATCGTGAATATCAAAGACAGCGCGGTGCGCGCCGCGGTCGTCGAAAACTTCGAATCGCAGCGTCGCAAATCGGCTGAGGCGTACAGCGATGAACGAGCCAATCTGTACAACAAATTGAAGCTCGCGGGTTTCGACGCGGCTCCGGTCCATCTCGCGGTCTTTTGCGATCATGATGCTGCGCAAGGCCACGGCCTCGGCCGTCAGACGATGCCTGAAACGCTCGAAAGCTCGTGCGCGTGCATGGTCACGACACTCTGGCTCGCGGCGCGCGAGGCTGGGCTCGGCATGGGCTGGGTGTCGATTGTCGATCCAGCGATAATCTCGGCGATGCTCGGCGCTCCGGCGCACTGGAAATTCATCGGCTACCTGCTTCTCGGCTGGCCCGAGGAAGAGCACCTCGATCCGGAGCTTGAGCGCCTCGGATGGCAACCGCGCACGCCATTTGAAACGAGATATTCGGAACTGGGGTCGTCGGCGAGCGCTGTCGGCGCGAGCGAGTCCGGTCAGCGGGCGAAGATGGGAACCGTCACCCTCGTCGGCGCAGGCCCGGGCGATCCTGACCTGCTGACCGTCAAAGCCTTGCGCGCATTGCAATCGGCCGACGCTGTTCTCTTCGATGATCTCGTCGCGAAGCCCATCCTTGCGTGCGTGCGCCCCGGCGCGCAGCTGATCGACGTCGGCAAGCGCGGCTATCGCAAATCCTGCAAGCAACCCGACATCAACGCCGAAATCATCCGCTTGGCGCGCGAGGGCTTGAGCGTCGTGCGGCTGAAATCCGGCGATCCTCTGATCTTCGGCCGGGCAGGGGAAGAAATATCCGCGTGCCAGGAAGCCGGCGTTCCCATTTCCGTCGTTGCGGGCGTGACCTCGGCGCAGGGCGCCGCAGCCGGTCTGAAGGTCGCGCTGACACATCGCGATTATGCCCGCCGCTTGCAGTTCATCACCGCGCATGACCGGCGCGGCCATCTGCCCGCCGACATCGATTGGGCATCCGTTGCGGACGTTGCAGCAACGACGGTCGTCTATATGCCGAAGCGCACCCTCAGCGAATTGACCGAGGCTGCGATCTCGCACGGCCTCGATCCTAACACGCCCGCCATTGCCGTCGCGAATGCCACGCGCCCCGATGAGCAAGTCTTTCTCTCCTCCGTTGGAAAGATCGCGGCGGAGCTTGACGCCGCGCATCCGGACGGCCCCGTCTTGGTCATGATCGGCGAAGCTCTGCGCCATGCGACGACGGCCGACGCCAAGGAGGCGAGCACGCTTGCATCCGCTATCGGCGGCCTGCCGATCGCCAGCTGATGCAATGAGATCTCGCTCTTTCCTTTCGCAGGCTCGATAGCGGTCATGTCGCTCGCGACGACATTGATTATTCTTGTCGCCGCGCTCGGAGTCGAAGCGCTGTTCGGCTATCCGCAGCGACTTTATAAGCTCATTGGACATCCGGTCACCTGGATCGGCGCACTGATTTCAAAACTCGACCGCGACCTCAATCGCGACGATGAAAGCCGAGCCGCGCGCAAGGCATCCGGCGTGCTTGCGCTGATCGTCCTCGTTGCGATCCCTGCCGGTCTCGCGTGGATCGTTCAAATCACGTTGGCTTCGACGTGGCTCGGAAATATCGCGCTTGTCCTGATTGCCTCGACGATGCTCGCGAGCCGCAGCCTCTACGACCACGTTCGCGATGTCGCGCAGGCTCTGCGCAACGAAGGGCTCGACGCCGGGCGCACGATGGTCGGCCGTATCGTCGGACGTAATCCCGAAACGCTGGACGAGCACGGCGTCGCGCGCGCTGCGATCGAAAGTCTTGCCGAGAACGCTTCCGACGGCATCACCGCGCCTGTTGTCTGGTTCGCGCTGCTCGGATTACCCGGCCTTGCCGCTTATAAGGCGATCAACACGGCAGACAGCATGATCGGCCACCGCACGCCGCGTCACGAGGCATTCGGCTGGGCGGCGGCGCGCCTCGATGATCTCGTCAATCTGCCCGCGTCGCGCTTGACCGGATTTCTGTTCGCGCTGGCGGCGCGGTTCATCCCGAATGGCTCGATGGACAACGCGTTCCGTGCCATGCGTCGCGACGCGCATCGCCATCGCTCGCCGAACGCAGGTTGGCCGGAAAGCGCGATGGCGGGCGCCCTCGGTCTCAAGCTCAACGGCCCGAAGACTTACGGCGCAACGCACGTCGAAGATGCCTATATGGGCGACGGACGGCGCGAGGCGACGGCGGACGACATCGAGCGTGCATTGCGCCTCGCGGGCGTCGCGTGGGCGCTGATGATCGCAGGTCTTTCAGGGATCGTACTTATTTTGCAAGCTTGAGAAGCTGTTCGAAATCGATGTGCTTCGCGAGATGATCCGCAAGACGGTCGAGAACCCGATCGACGGTCGCCTCGTAGCTTTCGCCCGTCGCACTCACGCCAAGCTCCGAAAGAAACGCAGCCCGCGCCGCATCCGATGAAAACAGCCCGTGGACGTAGCAACCAGCAATGCGTCCGTCTTGCGAGATCGCGCCATCGTTTCGCCCGTCCGAAAACGTCAGGAACGGGCGCTCGAGATCGGCGCCGGTCGTCTCGCCGACGTGCATCTCATAGCCCGAGAACGGAGCCCCACTTGCGCGGAGCGTGCCTTCGACGTTCGCCAGTCGTTTCTCCGGCCCAAGCGTCGTCTCGACATCGAGCACTCCAAGCCCCTCGACGCTACGCGCTAGGCCTTCAATGCCGTGCGGATCGGAAATCGACGTGCCGAGCATCTGATAGCCGCCGCACAGCCCAAGCACGCGTCCACCGCGCCGAACGTGCGCTTTGATATCAATGTCCCAGCCTTCCGCACGTAGCGCCGCCAGATCGTCGATCGTCGATTTCGAGCCCGGCAGCAGAATGAGATCGGCATTCGCCGGAATGGCGCGACCGCGTTCGATCATCTCAACGCTGACATCCGGCTCGTTTCTGAGCGGATCGAGATCGTCGAAGTTCGAGATGCGCGGCAGCATCGGCACGGCAATCGTCAGCTTTCCGTTGCGCGCGGGCGAACCTGACTTCAACAGATCGCGCAGCCCGAGCGCGTCCTCGGCCGGAAGCTTACGCGCCTCGTCGAAATAGGGAACGAGCCCAAGCGGAGCCCAATCCGTCAGCCGCGCAATCGCCGTCATCCCATCCGCGAACAGCGAAGCGTCGCCGCGCATTTTGTTCACGATAAAGCCGCGGATCATCGCCGCGTCTTCAGAATCGAGCACATGCTTCGTACCGACGAGGCTCGCGATGACTCCGCCCCGGTCGATATCGCCGATCAACACGACCGGAACATCCGCCGCTCGCGCGAACCCGATGTTGGCGATGTCGTTGGCGCGCAGATTGATTTCCGACGCGCTGCCCGCGCCTTCGACGAGTACGAGTTCTGCGTTCGCCTTGAGATGCGCGAAACTTTCCAGCACGGCCGGCAACAGATCACGCTTCTTCGTCTGAAAATCACGCGCAGCCGCCGATCCGGCCATGCGTCCCTGCACGATGATCTGTGCGCCCGTCTCGCTCTGCGGTTTCAGCAGCACGGGATTCATATGTACGGAAACCGCGACGCGTGCGGCGCGCGCCTGCAACGCCTGTGCGCGACCGATCTCGCCGCCGTCTGCCGTCACCGCCGCGTTGTTCGACATGTTCTGCGGCTTGAACGGCACGACGCGCACGCCGCGATTGGCGAACAGGCGACAGAGCCCGGCCACGATCAGCGATTTGCCGACATCCGATCCCGTCCCCAAAAACATCAACGCCCGCGCGGCCATGTCTTTTCTCAACATCTAGAGAGAGTCACAGGCACTCGCACCTTGGGTTTTCTCCACTAATTCCCCTCCCCTTAACGGGGAGGGGTTAGGGGTGGGGTGAAGCCCCAGGCGGCTGGCCGGCGGTCGTATTCGAATCGAGACGCATCGATGCGTGCGAAAAGCGACCCCACTAAAATTCGATGCCTTCCTGCGCCTTGATGCCAGCCGCGAAGTGATGCTTGACGGCACCCATGTCGGTGACGCCATCGGCAAGCGCGATAAGCTCGGGCTTTGCATTCCGTCCCGTGACGACGACATGCAGATCACTTCGCCGGTCACGCAACGCCGCGACAACTTCGTCGATCGGCAGATAATCGTAGCGGAGCGCGATATTCAATTCGTCGAGGATCAACAGACGGATCGTCGGGTCGGCCATCAACTCGCGAGCCTTTGCAAACGCACGCGTCGCGGCAGCAATGTCGCGCTCACGGTCCTGCGTCTCCCAGGTGAAGCCCTCGCCCATCGTGTGCCAGGAAACCTGATCGCCGAAACGCATCAGCGCATCGCGTTCGCCGGTCTGCCAAGCGCCCTTGATGAACTGCACGACGCCGATCCGCCAGCCGTGGCCAAGCGCGCGAAGTGCGAGCCCAAACGCCGCCGTCGACTTTCCCTTGCCGGGGCCAGTGTGAACGAGCAGCACGCCCTTCTTGATCGTCTTGCTCGCGACCTCGGCGTCTTGCACGGCCTTGCGCTTCGCCATTTTCGACTTGTGACGTTCGGCTTCGTCCGTGGACGTTTCTGGAGCGCTCATCATCAACCTTTCAAAGTCATCGGTAGTCCGGCGGCAACGAAGACGACGCAATCCGCAACCGCTGCGATGCGCTGATTGAGCCAGCCGGCTTCATCGCGAAACCGCCGCGCCAGAGCATTGTCCGGCACGATGCCGAGCCCGACCTCGTTCGAGACCATGATACAGGGTGCGGACCGTTTCGAAAGCGCGTCGACGAGCGCGCTTGTTTCGCACGCGATATCCCGCTCGGCGTGCATCAGGTTCGAGAGCCAGAGCGTCAGGCAATCGACGAGGCACGGCTGATCGGCGGCCTCTCCCGCAAGCGTCGCGGCGATGTCCAGCGGGGTCTCGTATTGAACCCAATCCGGTCCGCGCCGCGCCTGATGATGCGCAATGCGCTGACGCATTTCCTCGTCGAACGCTTCCGCCGTCGCGACATACGCCCACGGCCGCGGCAACGCCGAGATCAGCCCTTCCGCATACGAGCTTTTGCCGGACCGCGCGCCTCCGAGCACAAGGGTTAAAGGCGGCAGGATGGCATCGGACATAATGGCCTTTCGATCGATGTGTAGGGCGCGTTGGGCGATTGACGAAGCACGGGGTGTCACTTATCGATTGGGCTGATGGTCCCTCGCAAGAGGGTTTCGAAGGGAATGCGGTTGAACTCCGCAGCTGCCCCCGCAACTGTAAGCGGCGAGCACATGGCAAAAGTACCACTGGGAGATCCCGGGAAGGTTGCCAGATGCCGCGACCCGTGAGCCAGGAAACCTGCCGTCGGATACCCAACTCGAACCGGCGCCGGCGGGGCGCGGAAAGGTTAAGATGCAGCACACGGCATGTCTCGCGCCATTCGGTGCGCTCCCCTAGGCGGCGAAATCTGAAGTCGCCGCACGGCCCCGCGCATGCGTCGCCGTTCTCAATTTGAAAGTTTGCATCGGGAGCACCGAATGTCCGCACGTAAAGTTCCAGTCACCATCGTCACGGGTTTCCTCGGCGCAGGCAAAACCACGCTTGTCCGTCACGCCATTGAAACTGCCGAAGGCCGCCGCCTCGCGCTGATCGTCAACGAGTTCGGCGACGTCGGCGTTGACGGCACGATCCTGCGTTCATGCGGTATCAAGAACTGTCCGGAAGAAAACATCGTCGAGCTGACCAACGGCTGCATCTGCTGCACCGTCGCCGACGATTTCATTCCAACGCTCGAAACGCTGCTGTCGCGCCAGCCCGCGCCCGAGCACATCATCATCGAAACGTCGGGGCTCGCGCTGCCGAAGCCGCTGGTCAAGGCGTTCGAGTGGCCCGATATCCGCAACCGCGTGACCGTCGATGGCGTAGTGACCGTCGTCGATGGACCGGCCGTCAAGGCAGGCCGCTTCGTGGACGATCCGGAGAAGGTCGCGGCGCAGCGCGCAGCCGATCCTTCGGTCGATCACGAAAACCCGTTGGAAGAAGTGTATGAGGATCAGTTGCTCTGCGCGGACCTCGTCGTGCTGAACAAGGCCGACTTGTTGTCGGACGACGACATCAAGACGCTGTCGGACGAAATCAAGCGCAGCATTCCGCGTGCGATCAAAATCGTCGCCGCGCGCGAAGGGCAGGTGCCTGCGGGCGTCCTGCTCGGATTGTCAGCTGCCGCCGAGGACGACCTCGCGGCGCGTCCCTCGCATCACGACAATGAGGCCGAGCACGATCACGACGACTTCGAAACCTTCATCGTCGACGTGCCGGAAGTCGCAACGCCGGATGATCTCGCATCGCGCGCCAAGGCCATCGCCAACGCCCACGACGTTCTACGCGTCAAAGGCTACGCGGCGATCGGCGGCAAACCGATGCGGCTGCTGCTGCAAGGCGTGGGCGAGCGCGTCGACACGCGTTACGAGCGCGCCTGGCAGCCCGATGAAGCGCGCGTCGGCCGCCTCGTCGTCATCGGACAAAAAGGTCTCGACCGCGACGCCATCGTCCGCACGCTGACAGGCGAGAGCTGATGCACATCGTTGTCCGCGAGGCACGAGAGCTTGACGAGGCTGCCGCCGTGCAGGACCTCGGTCTCTCGCCCGCGGACATTCTGGTTCTTTCGTTTTCGGATTCGGATTTGGCGATGGCCGCCGCCGCATTCCGCGACGTGCCCGAAGCACAACGGCCGAGCTTGCGCGTCGTCAACTTAAGCGCGCTCCGCCATCCGATGTCCGTCGATCTTTTCATCGATGCGACGATGAACGGCTCGAAGGCCATTCTCGTGCGCTTGCTCGGCGGCCTCGACTATTGGCGCTACGGCGGCGAGCAACTGAGCAAGCGCTGCCGCGAGCTTGGCATCGCGTTGGCGATCGTTCCCGGCGACGGGCGGCCGGACTTGCGTCTCGCGGCGCTCTCGACACTTCCCGCCGATGACTTGGCCAATCTCGAAGCTCTGCTCGACGAGGGCGGCATCGAGAACACCCGTGCGGCGCTCAGCTCCGTATTGGCGCGTGCCGGTGGCAGCACCGAGGCTTTGCCGCGCGTTCGCGCGATACCCGCTTACGGCGTCTATCGCGAAAGCCTGCAAAGGTCCGCACGTGGCTCCGCCATCATCGTCTTCTATCGATCGCACCTGTTGGCGGGCGACGTTGCACCCATCGATGCGATTGCCGATGCCTTGGAGCAACGCGGCCTCGCGACAACGGCGATATTCGTTCCGAGCCTCAAGGCGCCTGATGCCGCCGACTGGCTACGCGCCGCCATGAAATCGATGACGCCCGACATCATCATCAACGCCACGGCCTTCGCCGCGCGCGATAGCGATCATGCCTCTCCGCTCGATACCGCCGACTGTCCGGTCTTGCAGGTTGCGCTTACGAATGCGTCGCGCGCGCTCTGGGACCGCTCGCAACGCGGCGCCAGCGCTTCTGATCTGGCGATGCATGTCGTGCTGCCCGAACTCGATGGACGCCTGTTCGCGGGCGTCGTCTCGTTCAAGGAGCCCGACGAGACGGTCAACGAGGTGGGTATCTCGCTTCTGAAGCATGCGCCCTATGATCATGGCATCGCGCACGTCACGGACCTCGCACGCGCATGGGTCCATCTTCGTGCAACGCCCCGGAGTGAGCGCCGCGTCGGCTTGCTTCTGTCGACCTATCCCGGACGACCGGACCAGATTGCGCACGCCGTCGGACTTGACGGCTTTGAAAGCACGCAGCGCATCCTCTCGCGCTTGCTGAACGATGGCTATGGCGTAACCGACGCGCCACGATCGGCACGGGACGTGGTCGAAAGCCTCGCCGAGACAAATCAAATCCGCTGGCCGCTCGAAGACTACAAGACCGCATTTCAAAACTTGCCGCAGGGCTTTCGCGATTTGGTCACGTCGGCATGGGGTGCGCCCGAGACGGACGCATCCTGCGTGAACGGCGCATTCGCATTTCGCGCCGCTCCGTTCGGCAATGTGATCGTCGGATTGCAGCCCGAGCGCGGACAGCCGCAAGATCGCAAGGCGGAGTATCACGATCCGTCAACGCCGCCGCGCCACAGCTACGTCGCGTTTTATCTTTGGCTGCGTCACGTCGCGAAGATCGATGCGTTGATGCATCTCGGCGCGCACGGCACGCTCGAGTGGCTGCCCGGCAAAGCCATCGCCGCAAGCGAGGCCTGCGCGCCGCGTGCGATCCTCGGATCTCTGCCGCTCGTCTACCCGTTCATCGTCAACGATCCGGGCGAGGCCGCGCAAGCCAAGCGGCGCATCGCTGCGATCACGCTCGGACATAAGCCACCGCCGATGACGGAGGCCGGAATTTCCGGCCCGTTGAGCGACGTCGAACGTCTTGTTGATGAGTTCTCATCTGCAGACGGCCTCGATCCGCGCCGCAGGAAAGCCTTGTCGGAACAGATCGTCGACGCCGCCGTGCGCGCCGGAATTGCCGAGCGTTGCGGCTTGACTGCGGGCATGCCGACGAACGACGCGCTGATGCGCATCGACGCGTTTCTCTGCGACGTGAAGGAATTGAGCATTCGCGACGGTCTGCACGTGCTCGACGATATCGAGCTCGATGCCATTGTCCGTGCGCTCGACGGCAAGTTCATCGAGCCAGGCCCCGCAGGCGCACCGAGCCGTGGCCGATCCGACGTTCTCCCGACCGGACGCAATCTCTTCAGCGTCGATCCGCGTGCCGTGCCGACACCGACCGCGTGGGCGAACGGCAAGCGCGCCGCAAAGGCGATCCTCGAACGCTACGTCTCCGACCACGGCGAGTGGCCGCGCGCGATTGTGCTCGATCTCTGGGGCAGCGCCACGCTGCGCACGGGCGGCGAAGAACTTGCGACGGCGCTGGCGTTGCTTGGCGTGCGTCCGGCGTGGGACGAGCGTTCCTATCGCGTCACCGGAGTCGAAACGGAATCGATCGCGGAACTCGGGCGGCCGCGCGTCGACGTCACGCTCCGGATATCGGGGCTATTCCGCGACATGTTCGGCGCGCAGCTCGCGCTGTTCGACTCGGCCGTCGCTCTCGTCGCCCAACTTAAAGAAGACGCAGGCGACAACCCTCTCGTCGAATGCGCGAAGATCGCGCCGCGCCTGGATCGCATTTTCGGGCCCGCAGACGGCAGCTTCGGCGCCGGCGTCATGCAGTTGATCGACCGCGGCTCGTGGAAAAATCAATCCGACCTCGGCGCGTCCTACATCGAAAGCTCCGCGCATACCTACAACGCCGACGGCACCTCCGAAGCTGCAAAAGACAATTTTGAATCGCGCGTTAAAAGCGCCGACGCCTTCGTGCACATCCAGGATCATCGCGAGATCGATCTGCTGACCGGCGGCGATTTCGCGGCGCATGAGGGCGGCTTCGCCGCCGCTGCTGCCTCCGTCGGAAACGACAAAGTTTCCCTCTATCACGGCGACACCGGCACGCCCGACGCGCCGCGCGTTCGCACGCTCGCCGAGGAATGCGCCCGCGTCGTGCACGGACGCGCCGCGAATTCGCGCTGGATCGATGGCCAGATGCGGCACGGCTTTCGCGGCGCCGCCGAGATGGCGCAAAGCGTCGATGCCGCGTTCGCCTTTGCGGCAACGGCGAAGGCTGTCGATGATGGCGCATTCGAACGGCTGTATCAGGCTTATCTCGGCGATCCTGCCGTCGCCGCATTCATCGCGCGCGAGAACCCCGCTGCGATCGACGCGATGCGCCGCCGCTTCGAGGACGCCATCGCGCGCGGCCTCTGGCATCCGCGCCGCAACGACATCGGCGTGCGTAATCCTTCCTCGCAGGAGGCCGCAGAATGACGTCGCGGTCGTTATTGCGCAAAGGCTGGTGTCCGGGTGCGTTGCGGCCGATGCAGTCGGGCGACGGACTGATATTGCGGGTCAGGCCGCGCGTCGGAACGCTGCGCATCGCGGATTTGTTGACGATCGCGAAAGTCGCCGCTGAGTTCGGCTCCGGCGAAATCGATTTGACCAATCGCGGCAATCTGCAATTGCGCGGCCTCACCACCGCAAGCCATTCGCAAGCGCTGGTGGCGCTGAGCGAAACCGGTCTGATCGATGCCGATGAAGGCGCCGAAGCGATCCGCAATATCATCGTCGATCCGCTGAGCGGCATGGATCCGGCACGCGCCGACGTCCAGCCTCTGGCAGCCGCGCTCGAAAAGGTTCTGCTGACGAACAGCATGTTCTGGCAACTGCCGGCGAAGTTCGGTTGGAGCTTTTCCGCCACAAGGGATGTGCGCGTCGGCGATCGCGCGACCGACGTCATGGTGTCGTCGATCGCCCCCGACACCTATGCGGTGTTTCTCGATGGCGCTGCGGAAATAGGCGTGCGGTTGCCGTCGAACCATGTTGTCGAAGCCGTCACGCGGCTCGCGGCTGTCTTCCTTGAGCTTCGCATCCGTGATCAGTCCATCTCGCGGATGAAAGATGCGGTTGCGCGCAGCGGCAGCGCAACGATCTACACGGCTGCGGGCCTGGAGTCGGAAATGCTCCCCGCCGTCGCGCCGGATTCCCTTCCGGTTCCACCGGTCGGCGCGCACAAACACAGCGGACAGATTTTTGCCGTTGGCGTCGGACTTCCATTCGGACGTATCGATGCGCATCAGCTCCAAGATTTGTGTGCCGCCGCGGCACATGCAGGAGCCGGCGTTGTCCGCATGAGCCCGCAGCGCGTTCTCGTCTTTCCGGTCGCGGACGATACACGCCGCCACGAGGTTCTGACGGAAGCAGAACGCCTCGGCCTAATCACGGAGCCGGACGATCCGCGCCTCTTTTTCGACGTCTGCCCCGGCTCACGCGGATGCGCGAACGCGACGACGGATACCCGGCAGGACGCCCGCCGCCTCGCCGATCGCCTCCGCAGGCAAGCAATTTTACCGTCGGTTCATGTTTCGGGCTGCGAAAAAGGGTGTGCGCGGCGCGGAGCCGCCGCATTGACACTCGTCGCGCGCGATGGCCGTTACGACCTGATCTGTGATGACGGACCGGCAGGCCGCGTCGCCCTCGCAGCCGTAAGTCCAGCAGACATAGAATCCGCCGTCGCCCGTTACCTTCTCGAGCATGCCCGATGACGAGCACCAAGACGACCCAAGACTACATTCGCGACGGCGCTGCGATCTATGCGCGGTCGTTTGCGATCATCCGCGCGGAAGCTGATCTTGCCGGTCTCTCACCCGAGGAAGAGCGCGTCGCGGTTCGCATCGTGCATGCCTGCGGCATGGTCGATATCGTGCGCGACCTTGTCATGTCGTCGACCTTCGCGGCGTCAGCATCAACGGCGCTGAAGAACGGCGCTCCGATTCTTTGCGACTCGATGATGGTCGCAGACGGCGTGACGCGCGCGCGCCTCCCGGCAAAGAACGACGTCATCTGCACGTTGCGCGATCCGTGCGTTACAGAGATCGCAGCGGAAATCGGCAACACGCGAACGGCAGCCGCGATGGAGCTTTGGCGCCCGCATCTCGCCGGATCGCTCGTCGTCGTCGGCAATGCGCCGACCGCGCTCTTCCGGCTCTTCGAAATGCTTGACGAGGGCGTTCCGAAACCGGCCGCCGTCATCGGAATGCCGGTTGGTTTCGTCGGCGCGGCGGAATCGAAAGACGCGCTTGCGGCTGACGGCCGTGTTCCGTTCGCGATCATCAAAGGCCGCAAAGGCGGAAGCGCGATGGCCGCTGCCGCCGTCAATGCGCTTGCAAGCGAGGCCGAATGACGGTCAATCCGACGGGAACATTGTATGGCGTCGGTCTTGGTCCGGGAGACCCCGACCTCGTGACGCTGAAAGCGGCGCGCATCCTGAAAACCGCGCCGGTCATTGCGCATTTTCGCAAGAAGGGCCGGGCGGGTCATGCCTGGACCATCGCCGCGCCGCACTTGAACGGCGATGCGAGCGAAGCCGCATTCGAATATCCGGTGACGACCGAAATCGATTTCCGCGAAGACGCCTACGTCGACGCGATCCGCGATTTCTACACGGCGAGCGCGCAGGCAATCATGCAGCATCTCGCCGAAGGGCGCGACGTTGCGCTGCTCTGCGAAGGCGATCCATTTTTCTACGGCTCGTTCCTTCACATGTACGACCGCATCAGAAGCGCTTACCCCGTTCGCGTCGTTCCGGGCATCACGGGCATGTCGGGATGCTGGACGGCGGCGGCCGCTCCGATCACCTACGGCGACGATATCCTGATGGTGCTGCCCGGAACGCTCGACGGTGCCGCTCTTGCGTCGCATCTGAGGACGGCCGACGCCGCGGTGATCATGAAGGTCGGCCACAACATCGATAAGATCAAGCGCGCGCTGCACGACGCCGGCCGCGCCGCAGACGCGATCTATGTCGAACGCGGAACGATGCAGGGCGAACGGGTCGTGCCGCTTGCGGAACTCGAAGACTGCGCCGTGCCCTATTTTTCGATCATTCTTTTGCCCGGCGGGCGAGGACGGCGCATCGCATGAACGGACAATTGACGATCGTCGGATTGGGACCAGGCCCGTCCGAATGGATTACGCCCGCCGCCGATGCAACCATCTCGACCGCTGACGTCGTGCTCGGATACGAGAGCTATCTCGCGCGACTGACGCCGCGTCGCGGGCAAATCTTCGAAGCTTCCGACAATCGCGAGGAGCTTGCGCGCGCCAAGCGGGCTCTCGAAATCGCATCGTCCGGCAAACGCGTCGTCGTCGTTTCCGGCGGCGATCCCGGCGTCTTCGCAATGGCCGCAGCGGTATTCGAAGCGGTCGACAATGCGCCGGATCTCGCGAACGATATCGACATTCGCGTCGAGCCGGGCGTTACCGCAATGCTGGCGGCGGCAGCGCGCATCGGCGCGCCATTGGGCCACGACTTCTGCGCGATTTCGCTCTCGGATAATCTCAAGCCCTGGGCGACGATTGAGAAACGTCTGCGGCTTGCGGCGGAAGCGGATTTCGTTATTGCGCTTTATAATCCGGCCTCGAAAGCCCGGCCCGAGCAGATCCAGGAAGCGTTCCGGATTCTGAGCACGATCCGCGCGCCGGAAACAATTGTCGCGTTTGCGCGTGCCGTCGGCCGCGCCGACGAGTCGATCGAGATCACGACATTGGCCAACGCGGCGAAGGCGACATGCGATATGCGCACGGTTGTCCTCGTCGGCTCGCCGTCGACGCGCGCCGTACAAGGTAGCCACGGCCGCACATGGGTTTATACGCCGCGTTTCGTACGGGACGCATGATGATGCGCGGTCCAGGACAGCGCTTCGTCGCTTGTCGTGACGGTATGCCGTTTCGCGATGTCCGGCCGTTTGACGATGTGGACGGGCAACTGCAATGCGCGCGCCGCCTCGATTTTCGAGTACGCGGCATCTCCGCCGGCGTTCTTCGCCAGCACGCGCGCAATCCGATATTCACGAAACAAAGCGATATCGTCTTCCGTCCGGAACGGGCCGCGTGCAGAAATGACGACGGCCTCCGGCAGCTCCGCGGGCGGCGCGCTCGGATCGACGACACGGATGACGTAACGATGCTGCGGCTTCGCGCAAAGCAAAGGGATCGCCGAGCGGCCGAGCGCCGAGAAGACCGTGCTTGGAGCGTCGGGCAAGGCCGCGATCGCATCTTCGGCGATCGCATGCTCGATCCAAATATCGCGAGCAGTCCGCTGCCACGGCGGCCGTTCGATTGCGAGCAACGGCACGTTCGCCTTCGCGCAAGCCGCGATCGCGTTGTTGCTGATTTGAGCCGCGAACGGATGCGTCGCATCGACGACGATGTCGACGCCGTTCTGAACCAGATAATGCGCAAGGCCTTCAACACCGCCGAAGCCGCCCACACGAACCGGCACGGGACTCGGAGCAGCCTTGCTTGTTCGTCCCGCGAGCGAGAGCACGGCCGCGACGCCGGGCATCTGCGCGATGTCCTTCGCAAGGCGCGTGGCCTCGCTCGTTCCTCCGAGCAGAAGCAGCTTGAGCGGTTGCTGTGTCGTCGCGTCCATGATGAAAGCCCAATGCCATGAGCGGGCGCTGGTTGTCCATCATCGGCATTGGTGAAGACGGCCGCGCGGGTCTCGGATCGGCGGCAAACGCCTTGATCGATGCCGCCGAACTGATCGTTGGCGGCGAACGCCATCTCGCGCTCGTCGGCGACACCCGCGGCGAGAAGATGCAGTGGCGCACGCCGCTCGATGCGACGAGCCAGGATATATTGGCGCGGCGCGGCAAGCCGGTCGCCGTGCTCGTCTCGGGTGATCCATTCTGGTTCGGCGCGGGCGTCACGCTGACGCGCGCGATTCCAATCGACGAGATGCTGGTCGTCACGTCGCCGTCGAGTTTTTCGCTCGCTGCGTCACGGCTCGGGTGGGCGCTGCAGGATACGGTGACGCTCGGCCTTAACATGCGTGGCTTGACGCCGCTTTTGCGCCGCCACGTGCATCACGGACGCAGGATCTTGGCGCTCGCGTTGAATGGCGAGACGCCGGGCGAGGTCGCGAAATTGCTGACGTCGGCGGGATATGGCCCGAGTACGATCACCGTCCTCGAAGCGCTCGGCGGTCCGCGCGAGCGCATTCGTTCGACGACGGCAGAAGCATTCGCTCTGACTGACGTCGATCCGTTGAACGTGATCGCCATCGACGTCGTCGCCGGTCCCGAAGCGATGCCGATCCCTTACGCTGCGGGCTTGCCGGACACATACTTCGAGAACGACGGACAGTTGACCAAGCGTGAGGTGCGCGCGGTGACGCTATCGTCGTTGCAACCGGGTGCTGGCGAACTGTTGTGGGACATCGGCGCGGGCAGCGGATCGGTGGGCATCGAATGGATGCTCGCACATCCCGCCAACCGCGCCATCGGCATCGAGCGAGACGAGACGCGCGCCGCTCGCGCTGTACGCAATGCCGTCACGCTCGGCGTGCCGCAACTCGATATCCGCAAAGGCGCCGCACCGGACGCGCTCGACGGCTTGCCTTCGCCCGACGCAATTTTCATCGGTTGCGGCTCGGCCGACCGCGATCTGATCGGCACGTGCTGGAACGCGCTGAAACCCGGTGGCCGCATCGTCGTCAACAGTGTGACGCTCGAATCGGAGCTTGCGGTGCTTGCGGCCTACCATGCGCACGGCGGAACGCTGACGCGGTTCGCTGTGGAGCGCGCCGAACCGCTCGGCAAGCGCATGACATGGCGGCCCGCGCTGCCGATCATTCAGTGGGTCAGCCGCAAGCCGGGGGCCGGGGCATGATCGCCATCGGAGTAGGCGCCAACAGCAAAGCGCGCGACGAGGACTTTGCCTCAGCTCTCGCAAGCATTCGTGCTGAAACTGGCGGCGACGTCGTCGCGACATTCGAAGACGCACCGTTTCGCGCGCCGCTGCAAACGGCTGCCTCGCGGCAGTCGCTGGCGCATCGCACATTGCCGCTTGCGGATCTGCGAAAAAGAAATGACGATTGCATGACGCGCTCGGAGCGATCGCTCGCACTCTACGGAGTCGCCTCGATCGCTGAAGCTTCGGCGCTCGCAGCCGCAGGCCCGCGCTCGGAATTGATCGCTGCGAGACGCATCATCGGCAATGTCACAGTCGCAGCGGCCAAGTCCGCCGATACGAAAGAAAGCCCGACATGACAGTGCATTTCATCGGAGCAGGTCCGGGTGCCGCCGATCTCATTACGATACGCGGCCGCGATTTGATCGCGCGCTCGCCGGTCTGCCTTTATGCCGGTTCGCTGGTGCCGCAAGCACTTCTCAGTCACTGTCCGGCCGGAGCCGAGATCGTCGACACCGCGCCGATGACGCTCGACGAAATCGTTGCCCGCATCGAGAAGGCAACCGGCGAAGGCAAGGACGTGGCGCGTTTGCATTCCGGCGATCTCTCGATCTGGAGCGCGCTCGGCGAGCAGCTGCGTCGCCTCGATCAACTGAAAATTCCGTACACGATCACGCCTGGCGTTCCGGCTTTTGCAGCTGCGTCGGCGGCCCTCGCACGCGAACTGACGTTGCCCGAGGTCGCGCAATCGGTTGTCCTGACGCGCACGTCCGGCCGCGCGTCGTCGATGCCCGGAACGGAAACGCTCGAAGCTTTCGCAGCGACGCGTGCGACGCTCGCGGTACATCTTTCAATCCATACGATCGCTGATGTCGTGCAGCGCGTGCTGCCGTACTATGGCGCCGATTGCCCGGCCGCCGTCGTCTATCGCGCGACCTGGCCCGAAGAGAAGATTGTGCGCGGGACGCTCGCAACGATTGTCGCGCAAGCGTCCGAAATGTCCGTTGAGCGAACCGCGCTGATTCTTATCGGCGAGGCGCTTGGGCGCGAGGACTTCCGAGAAAGCGCGCTCTATAGCGTCGACTACCGGCGCCGGTTTCGCGGCGGTTGATGTGGGTTGAAACATGGCTGAGACATCACCGCTCCCGCCTGGCTTGATCATCGGCGCACCGCGATCGGGATCGGGCAAGACGACAGTCACGCTCGGCTTATTGCGCGCATTGAAACGGCGCGGCCATGCCGTGCAGCCTTTCAAATGCGGCCCGGATTACATCGACCCGGCTTTCCATGTCGCCGCCGCTGGCCGCGAGTCCTACAATGTCGATAGCTGGGCGATGCGCTGGCCGCGCGTGGCTGGTCTTCTCTCACAAGCTTCAAACGGCGCCGATATTGTGATCGTGGAAGGTTTGATGGGCTTCTACGACGGCGTCGTGCAACCGGGACATTGGGGCAACGGCGCGAGTTCGGATCTCGCTGCGGCAACGGGATGGCCTGCGATCCTCGTGCTCGACGTCTCCGGCCAATCCCAAACGGCCGCCGCCGTCGCGCGCGGCTTCATGAACTTTCGCGATCGCGTCGAGATCGCAGGCGTCATTCTCAATCGCGTCGGCAGCGCGCGTCATACCCGCTTCGTGTCGGAAGCGCTGACGGCGGTCGGTTTGCCCGTCGTCGGAGCATTGCCGCGCGAGGCGAACCTCGTTCTGCCCGAGCGGCACTTGGGGCTCGTGCAAGCCGAGGAAACAGCTGAGCTTGAGAGCCGCCTCGAGACGCTTGCGGATTTCATCGACGCCAACGTCGACATGGCCCGCATCGTCCAACTCGCAAAGCCAGGCTCCGTGGACTCCGGTCCAGCCGTCTCAATCCGTCCGCCCGGGCAGCGCATCGCGCTGGCACGCGATGCTGCGTTCTCATTCGTTTATCCGCACCTGCTCGCCGCCTGGCGTGAGGCGGGAGCGGAGATCTTCGCATTCTCACCGCTTGCCGACGAAGTCCCCGATGCGACTGCGGACGTGGCCTGGATGCCGGGCGGCTATCCCGAACTGCACGCGGGCCGCTTGGCCGCCGCGGATCGTTTCAAATCGGCGATGAGAAAGTTCGCCGAGACGCGACCCGTCCACGGCGAGTGCGGTGGCTACATGACCCTCGGAACCGGCCTCGTCGACGCGTCGGGCGAGCGCCACGAGATGATCGGGCTTTTGGGATTGGAGACGTCTTTCGCGAAACGGAAGCTCAATCTCGGCTACAGAAAAGCCGAAATCGTCGAGCCATGTGTACTCGGGAACCCCGGCGACCAGCTGACCGGGCACGAGTTTCATTACGCGAGCGTCCTATCGTCCCCTGACGCGCCGCTGTTCCATCTCCGCGATTCAGACGGCAACATCCTCGCCCAACGCGGCAGCCGTCGCGGCTTGACCACCGGCTCGTTCCTTCACGTCGTCGACGTCTAAGCCTCGTAACTTACTGATAAAAAGTACTAAAGTTTAAAAGTTGGCAGTCATTGATAAGCTGCGGAACTTTTTCGCGCATCCATGCATTTAAGTCTAGACGACTAGTGGATCCGAGGTGCCTTCCAACCGCATGAATGGGTCCGAATCCAAGGGGTTTCACAATATGGGCGCGAGCAGTGCCTCCAAACTGGGGGAATTAACGCCGTCGCAAACGCAGTTGCCTGCCGAGCTTCAAGGGCAGATCGGCCAGCGCCTGCGTGAAGCTTACAACGAGCTGATCAGCGAGCCGGTTCCTGACCGCTTCATCAACCTGCTGCAGCAGTTGAAAGACCGGGAAGACAAAAGCCCGGACGATCATCAGGAACAAGGTCAAGGGGGCAAAACGTGACCAAGCCCACGGACGACCTTCAGACGTTGTTGATTGCTTCTGTTCCGAACCTTCGAGCGTTCGCGAATTCGTTGTGTGGCGATCCAACGCGTGCTGACGATCTCGTTCAGGATACGCTCGTCAAAGCCTGGACCAATCTCGAGAGCTTTGAAAAAGGCTCCAATCTCAAGGCATGGCTGTTCACGATTTTGCGCAACACGTACTTCTCGGAGCTGCGCAAACGTCGCCGCGAAGTGGAAGACGCTGACAACGCGCTTGCCGAACGGATGTCGATTTTGCCCGACCAGCATGTCCATATGGACCTGATCGACTTCAAAAAAGCATTTGGAGTTCTGAGTGACGACCAGAAGGAAGTTCTCTTGCTCGTTGGAGCAGAAGGATTCTCATATGAAGAAGCAGCCGAAATCACCGGCGCAGCCGTCGGTACGGTCAAGAGCAGGGTCAATCGAGCCCGGGTCGCATTGACCAAGGCACTAGGTCTCGAGTCGGGTGAGGATTTCACATCCAATCCGGAATTCATGGGGCTTGTTCGGCTTGGGCAGTCTGTCGTGCGCGGCTAGCTCTGACCACGACTGCGTTGCCACACCACCAAGTCCGCAAAATTTGGAAGTCATGAACGCGCGAGGTTCACCATGTCGATCGCAGAATCCATCGCTCCCCATCTGCCTTATCTGCGCCGTTACGCACGATCTTTGACGGGCAGCCAGCACTCAGGCGACAACTACGTTGCAGCCGTGCTTGAGGCTCTGATCGCGGATTCAAGCTCATTCGACAGGACACTGTCGCCACGCGCAGCGCTCTATCGCGCTTTCACGAAGGTTTGGAATTCGGTCCCCGTCAATCAAGAGAGAGACGAGCAGGCGGCATCTGAGAAATCCTTGCCGGAGCGTCGGCTTGAATCGATAACGCCGCTGCCGAGACAGGCTTTCCTGCTCGTGTCCGTCGAGGGGTTTACGACTGCGGAAGCCGCGCAAATCCTCGATTGCACCCCGGCGCACATCACTGAACTCCTGCAGATGGCAGGCTCCGAAATTGCAGAGCAGCTTTCGGCCGACGTTCTCATCATCGAGGACGAACCGCTGATCGCGATGGATCTCGAGGCGCTCGTCGTCGATATCGGCCATCGCGTTCAGGGCGTCGCGCGCACGCACAAGGAAGCGGTCGCCGAAGTCGCGAAGAAAGCGCCTTCGCTGGTCCTCGCCGATATCCACCTCGCGGATGGTAGTTCGGGTCTGGAAGCCGTGAATGAAATTCTCGAAACGATCAGCGTGCCCGTGATCTTCATCACCTCGTTCCCGGAGCGCCTGTTGACGGGCACCAAGCCCGAACCGGTTTTCCTCATCACCAAGCCGTTCGAGCCTGCGGTCGTGAAGGCAATGATCAGCCAATCGCTATTCTTTGGTCTGCGCTCGACGAAGTCGGGCCAGCGCGCAGCCTAATATTCAAGCCGGCGAAAATAGTAAGGGCGCAGCGGTCTTAACCGTTGCGCCCTTTTTCACGTTCGCATGCGCTGCAAAGCTCGGAAGCGATCAGGCCCGTCGCACGAAGTTCGCGACCAGTGCCACGACGAACAGAACGATCGCGACCCAGAACAACAGGCGCGCACCTTCCATCGCAGTTCCAGCCACGCCGCCAAATCCGAAAAGCGCCGCAACGATTGCTACGATGAGGAAGACGATGGCGTAATGCAGAAGATTGCCCATTCGTGAAGCTCCACTTTCCGTTGTGGGCATGAAACGTCGAAGGCTTGCACGCAGTTCCGTATTTTGCCCTGTAATCCGATGTTTACTGCCCAATCGTCAGTCAATGGCGCGACTGGACATCGTAAAAATAACGAGCCCGCGACGCTCGGGGGAAAGCGTGCGGGCTCATAAAACGCGCCGTACCTTGGGCCACGGGGGGAGTGGGAGGGAGTAACGGGCACGGTCGCAACACTACAACTCGCCCATAACTAAACGGTTCCTGCCGACGGCCGGTCCTAGCCAGAATATTTTCACGTCTCAGTGTGCGGCCCCGAGAGTGACGGCGCCTTTGCGCTAGGAAGGGGCGTCGAGTGCATGCCGATGTTCGCCAATGGCCCTTCCATCGTCCACGTCATGTTTTCGCCGTCGCTCATTATGCAAGAATCGAGCTTTAAACCTTGACCTGAAAAGCGCTCGATAACCGAGAGACTGTACCCCTTCGCGTGATCGACATTGTAGGGAGGCCCACCGGTTTCCCTCCACGAGATCCGCACTGTCGAAGCGTTCGGAAACGACCACTGCAGCGTGACTTCGCCTGACGCGACCGAAAGTGCGCCGTGTGCTGTTGCATTCAAAGCCAGCTCGGTAACGATCATGCCGAGTGTCTGCGCGGCTTCCGGCGTGACGAGTAGCGGAGGGCCGGAAATCTTGACACGGGACGCATCGGAGCGCGCGACGGCTTCAATCTCTGCTGATGCCAGCCTTGCAAAATCGACGCTTTGCCAGTCTGCCGCGACGATCAGGTCTTGCGAGGCCGAAAGTCCTGCAACGCGCAAGGCAAATTCTTTCAGGTGCGATTTGACATCGACCGCGTCGCGCGCCGTAAGCCGCGCCATGGCGAGGATCAACGCCAGCATGTTCTTTGAACGATGCGAGACTTCGCGAAGCAAGGCATCCGTGCGCGACAATCCGCGTTTCTGATCGGTGACATCGTTTGCGGTGCCGACGAACCCGAGAACCTGCGATCCTTCACCTCGGATGGTATTGGCGCGCAGCGCGATCCATCGTTGTTCGCCGTCAAAGCACGTTAGCCTGACGTCGATCGAGAGCGGCCGTCCGTCTGCAAGAGCGATCCGGATCGAATGTAGCAGGCGGCGGCGTTCCTGAGGAAAAGTACGCCGGAGAAGTGCGCGCACGCTGGGCGGTGGCGCGTCTGGCGGTTGCCTCAGTAGCGCGGCCGGAGAATTCTCCCATAAGATCGTGTTGGCCGGCCGGCGCCACTCCCAGATGCAAATGCCGCCCGCAACGAGCGCTTGATGCAGGCGCTCCTCGTCGAGGCCTCGCCCGCGGTTGATCCTTACCTCCGGCGAACCTCCTCCGGTTTTCCTCACGCGATCCTCTGCGGAGGCCATCGTTGCGCGATGCGGCGTCGATAAAGCCAATTCAGGTTGCCCATCTGCGGTTTTGCTCACGCGTTTCAGAAACGTCGGTCTATCGATAGCCAGGGATAGCGCTGTCAGAACACACGTAACGATGAAGAAGCTGGTCCAGTTTCGCCGGCTCTGATCGTCGAGAGGCGCGAGGGGCGTCATGGCGCGAATTCGGAATGCGAACAACGAGGGTTCCGACGTGCCTACCGCATACAAGTCAGCCTCAGAGAAAAGGTTAAACAATCCCGCGGACGCGCTGTTGATTGCAGCTTGCTTAACGTCCTGCGCCCCGAAGCTCGCCAGCACCGATCCATCGGGATCGATCACGATCATGTCCCACTTGCCTTGCGAGCCCATGATCTGCATCGAGCTTTGAAATGCAGAATCCGGCAGGCGGGACTGCAACAGCACGCGATCGCTCCCATCTCTCGAGAACGGGACCCACAGATCAAGCGTACGGCTTCCTTCCGCACCGAGGGACGACATCACCCGAGGCGTGTTCGCCGCGAGCGTCGACTTTGCGGCGGACAGTGTCTTCTCATCGAGTATCGATGCTTCCGTGCCTTCGGCGGATACCGGCGCAATGACAGTCGGCCAATTTTCAAGCGCTTTAGGTCGTACGCGGAGATCTGGAGCATTCGGGTCTGCTGAGGTGTCTGCGCGGCCACTCTGATTGGCAGTCTCCTGCGAGCGCTGCATAGATTGGACCAGACTGCGGAGTTCCTGATCAAGAAGCGCAGCCGAGGCCGACGCGCGCAATCGGGCTTCGAGTTCGAGAGCGCTCCTCGCCTGCCCATCGATCTTGTTCAGCAGAATTGTCCCGAGCGCGAACCAAGGCACAAGAAAAAGAACGGCCAGGGGAAACCGGAGCCGTATCCCGGAAGGAGTGGACTCGCCGCCGCCAGGCTGCCGGCGGCGCCAAAACCTTAAAAATCCGTAGTTTCTCCTTATCGGCACAGTTTGATACTTTATATTATTCCGAACTTCTGCCAGAGTCCTGCACCACTACAATCGCTCAGAAGGCCCGAATTGTTCCGGCCTTGGTCGCCTTTGCGTCGATAGTCCCCGTCGAACGAACATTTTCGCCACGATGGTGACACACGAAGGGGTGACTCACGGCAAGGAACAGAGTTGCGCTCGGCAATGAAAATTCTGCGAAATCGCTTCGGGCTCGCCGTGCTGACGCTTCTGGCGTTCAGCGTGCAGATCGCTGTTGCAGCGCTCCATCATCACGAGGTTAATCGCCGATCGGACTTCGCTGCGCGCGCCATGACGGCGGGTCTCTGCGCGCCGGCGTCGAAGGGGCCTTGCGATCAGGATCGCGGCCGGCATGCCCATGATGATTGCGTTCTGTGCTGGGCCGCCGCGATGGCCCACAATTCGTTGGAGCCGCCGTCACCGGCCGAGCTTACGCGTCCACCACTTCGCTCGGGCACCCGTTTCGAGCCGCGCGATACGCGCGTCGTCGATGTCATTCATCGCGATAATTTCCAGGCGCGGGGTCCTCCAGCTTCAGCACGCGCATAAGCGTTGACGAAGGTCGCTCGCAGGACGAGCTACGTCGATGACGCGCCGCCCTCGCCACGCGCCAAGACGCCCCGGCTCATTGCGATCATGGCCTCAACGCCGCTTGCACATGCCGGGCATGGCAACACTCAATCACGATTATGGAGATCATCATGTTGAAGTCGCTGACCGGCCTCGCGGCCGCAGTTTTTGTTCTGACGTCGCCCGCCGTCGCGGACGAGGCCGGGCACAGACAACTCGGCCCGCACGTTCATGGACAGGGCACGCTCGATATCGCCATCGAAGGCAAGAAGATCGCGATGGAACTCGTCGTTCCTGGAATGGATATCGTTGGCTTCGAACACGTGCCGACAACCGACGCGCAGAAGGCGGAGGTCGAAAAAGGCAAGGCCAAGTTGACGGACGTTCTGAGCGTCTTCAAGTTTCCGGCCTCCGCAAAATGCAAGGCGGATTCCGCAAACGTCGAAAACCGTAAGGAAACGCATCATCCGGGCGAAAAAGACGATGACGATGACAAGCCCGGCGAGCCCGAGCACGCGGAATTCCACGCAACTTACTCGATCACGTGCGAGGCGCCGGAAAGCGTGACCGGTCTTGAGACATCATACTTTACGAGCTTCTCGGGCGCGCAACTCCTGAACGTGAACATAGCGACCTCGAAAGGTCAAACGCAGGCACAGATGACGCGCGATAAGCCGACGCTCGATCTCGCCGGTGTGATGTAGCGCATGAGCGAGAGTCTGACCGCCGACGTCGGACGGCAGGGGGAGAGCGCTAGCTCTCCCGATGCTGTTTCGTTCGCGAACGTGGAATACACATGGTCCGGTTCGTCGCCATTCACGCTCGCGATCGCGGATTTCAAATTGGCGCGCGGAGAAAAGCTGCTGCTGCTCGGGCCATCGGGCAGCGGCAAGAGTACGTTTCTAAGCCTGCTCGCCGGCATCGTCGTTCCCGGCAAAGGCAAGATCGACGTGCTCGGAACGGATATGGCGCGGCTGAGCGGCGCCGCGCGCGACCGCTTCCGCGTCGAGCATTTCGGCATCATTTTTCAGATGTTCAATCTGCTGCCCTACGGATCGCTGATCGATAACGTGCTCCTGCCGCTGCACTTCTCACGCACGCGCCGAGATCGCGCGCGGGCCGATGGCGCGCTCGACGATGTCGCGACCGATCTTCTCGCGACGCTTGGCATCGACCGCACGGTCATCGCGACAGCGAAAACGGCAAACTTGAGCGTCGGTCAGCAACAGCGCGTCGCAGCCGCACGCGCTCTGATCGGCGCGCCACAGATTATCGTCGCTGACGAACCGACATCCGCGCTGGATCGCAATACCGAAGGCGCGTTCTTGAATCTGCTTTTTGCGCAAAGCGGTGCGGCGGGAGCGAGCGTGATCATGGTCAGCCACGACGAAAGCCTCGCGCGCTATTTCGACCGCGTCGTGCGACTTGACGACATCGCTGTCGCAACACGAGGAGCGCGCTCGCAATGATCATGCGCCTCGCACTTCAGTCGCTCCGCAATCGCTGGGTAACGGCACTACTGACGGTGCTCGCCATCGCGGTCAGCGTCATGCTTCTTCTCGGCGTCGAGAAAGTCCGCACCGGCGCCAGACAGAGTTTCGCCGATACGATATCCGGCACCGATCTGATTGTCGGCGCCCGCAGCGGCAGCCTGAACCTGCTGCTCTATTCCGTCTTCCGCATCGGCAATGCGACCAACAACGTGACTTGGAAAAGTTACGAGGACATCGCCAAGCTGCCGGACGTCTCGTGGATCGTGCCGCTATCGCTGGGTGACAGTCACCATGGCTTCCGCGTGCTCGGAACCAACTCAGACTATTTCACGCATTACAAATTTCGCCGCGGCCAAAGCATGAGCTTCGTGGCGGGCGGACCGTTCAAGGATCTGTTCGACGCCGTCATCGGCTCAGACGTCGCCGACACGCTGCACTACAAGGTCGGCGACAACATCGTGATCGCGCATGGCGTCGGAAGCATCTCGTTCGTCGAGCACGCCGACAAGCCGTTTCGCGTCGCCGGCATTCTCGCAAAAACGGGAACGCCGATCGATCGCACCGTGCACGTCAGTCTTGAAGCTATCGAAGCCATTCACATCGATTGGCAGAGCGGCGCACCGGTTCCTGGCCAAAGCGTCACTCCCGACGAAGTGCGCAAGATGGATCTGACGCCGCGAGCGATCACCGCCGCGATGGTTGGTCTCAACTCGAAGCTCGCGACATTCAAAATTCAGCGCGCCATCAACAATTATTCGGAAGAACCGCTGTCCGCAATCATGCCGGGCGTCGCGCTGCAGGAGCTATGGGGTCTGATCGGCACAGCGGAAACGGCGTTATCGGCTGTGTCGGCGATGGTCGTCGTGACGGCCCTTCTCGGCATGGTGACGATGATCCTGACGACGTTGAACGAGCGCCGTCGAGAGATGGCGATCTTGCGTTCCGTCGGTGCGACGCCAGCTACAGTGCTCGGTCTGCTGGCCGCGGAAGGCGGACTGCTGACGCTTGCGGGTGTCGTGCTCGGTACGGTCGCGCTTTACGTTGGACTGTATTTCGCGCGGCCCTATATCGATCACGCTTACGGATTGAGTCTCGCGATCGACCCGCCACGAGCCGATGAATGGGTGAAGCTTGCGCTGATCGTCGCCGCCGGATTCGTCGCCGGGCTGCTGCCCGCGCTCAGAGCATACCGGCTGTCGCTTGCAGATGGAATGATGATCAGAACGTGATCGAACAGAGCCGCGTTGAGAGGGATAGACCATGACGGCACGACACAGAGCAGGGTTGCGGGCGGCGCTGGTATCTGCCGCAATCATCGGAGCCGCTTCATCTGCAGCGGCTGAGGCAGCCCGGCAGCTCAAATGGGCTGACCTGATCCCAAAGGCGACGGCGTCAGCGACCGATGCGCTGCGCGGCAAAACATTCTTCGGCGGATCGACACCCGCGCCGGATAACGGTGCGCCGCCTCCGCCGCTCGCGGAAGGCCAGTTCATGTCGGTCAAGCGCCGCCAGCCCGGAAATGATCGTCCGCCCGCAGTCGTTCCTGAGCTGGACGGTCAGAGCGTCTCGATCGGCGGCTATGTCGTGCCTCTCGATTTCGACGCGACGACGGTGAAGGAATTTCTATTGGTGCCGTTTGTCGGAGCATGCATTCATGTGCCGCCGCCGCCTGCGAACCAGATCATCTACGTGAAAACGGAAAAAGGCTTCGAGGTTGGCGGCCAGTTCGATCCTGTCACGGTGACCGGAAAGATCAACACGGCGGTCGCATTCACCGGCTTGGCCGATGCCGGCTACACGATCACCGCAGACACCGTTGAACCTCGCACCAAGTGATGCGGCTGAAAGTACACAGCGTTCGGATTACGGGCGCGTTCGCCACTGCAATGGAAGTGCACGAATTCCGGCATTTTGGATCGACTACGATGCCGGGTTGAATATCGCGCGTGTACAGGCGGACGTAGATTGCAATTTTAGCGAATGCTGACAGCCCGTAATTCCATTGCAGGCAGCAGACATTCTAATAAGCTCAGCAATTCTTCTTCGTTCGCGGATGCGAGATCGGCAAATACCCTCGCTCTCAGGTTAACACATCTTGAGAGGTTGATATGCCCTTCACAACTCTAACGCGCCGTTCGGCGCTCGTCGCTGCATTCGGCCTCGGCATCGCCGGCCTTGCAGGCCCGGCACCGTCCGCATTCGCAAAAGACATCACGCTGCTCAACGTGTCCTACGATCCGACGCGTGAGCTTTATGCAGCTTACGACAAGGAATTCTCGAAATTCTGGAAGGCGAAGACAGGCGATGACGTCACCGTCAAGCAATCGCACGGTGGATCGGGCAAGCAGGCACGAGCCGTGATCGACGGCCTCGAAGCCGATGTCGTAACGCTGGCGTTGGCTGCCGACATCGACGCGCTTCACAAGAATGGCGGCCTGGTGAAGGCCGATTGGATCAAGCACTTCGCCGACAACTCCGCTCCTTATACCTCGACCATCGTTTTCCTGGTTCGCAAGGGCAATCCGAAAGGCATCAAGGATTGGTCTGACCTCGTGAAGGACGGCGTCGAAATCGTAACGCCCAACCCCAAGACGTCAGGCGGTGCGCGCTGGAATTATCTCGCAGCCTGGGGATATGCGCTGAAGCAGCCCGGCGGCAGCGCCGAAAAGGCCAAGGCATTCGTTGCCGATATTTATAAGCACACGAAGGTCCTGGACTCAGGCGCGCGTGGATCGACGACGACGTTTGTCGAACGCGGTATCGGTGACGTTCTGCTGGCCTGGGAGAACGAAGCTTATCTCTCGCTGAAGGAATTCGGCCCCGACAAGTTCGAGATCGTCACGCCGTCGATCTCGATCCTCGCTGAACCTAACGTCGCGATCGTCGACAAGGTCGTCGACAAGCGCGGTACGCGCGAGGTTGCGGAAGCTTACTTGAAGCATCTCTATAGCCCCGAAGGCCAGGAAATCGCCGCCCAGAACTTCTATCGTCCGCGTGACGCGAAGGTTGCCGAGAAGTACGCGAGCCAGTTCGGACCGATCAAAACCTTCACGATTGACGAGGTCTTCGGCGGCTGGGGCAAAGCGCAGGCTGTCCACTTCGGGGATGGCGGTATCTTCGATCAGATCTACGCACCTGGCAACAAGAGCTGATCGCTGACTGGTCACTAAAGAATCGTGCGCCGCTCGTCGTAGAGCAGGAACTCCTCCAATCGTCCGGGCATGAAGCCGGGCGGCGCACGAAACAGGTCCCCGGTGCGGAGATCACAACGATGCTGATCAGAGAGATGTGTAGCGGTGCGTGCTCCTGAAGGAGACGCCCGAATTTTGCTTCGGAACCGGCGCAGCGCGCAGAGCGGATCCGAAGTCACCTCAAGCATCGAAGGACAATCTCTGATGACGACCCTGATCGTTCCCGGCCTGAAATCAAGCGGACCCACCCACTGGCAGACATGGCTCGAGCACCGCGTCGCCGGCAGTCTGCGCGTCACCCAACGCGATTGGAATGACCCGCATCTGCCGGACTGGTCGAGCCGCATACGGCGCGAAATTGCGCGCGCAACCGACCCTGTTTTCATCGTCGCGCATTCGTTCGGAGCATTGGCTGCCGTGCAGGCGGCGAGCGATCACAGGGAGCGCATCGCAGGCGTGATGCTCGTTGCGCCGGCTGATCCAGATCGATTCGGTGTTGCCGAGTTCCTGCCGGCAAAGCCTTTGGGATTCCCGGCTATCGTCGTTGCAAGTACAAACGACGCCTGGATGGCATTTGATCGCGCAGCGCATTGGGCGCGACTCTGGAAAGCCGATTTCATCAGTCTCGGCGAAGCCGGTCACATCAATGCCGATGCGGGCTTCGGTCCGTGGCCGGAGGCGCTGGCGCTGCTTCAGCGTCTGACGCGCGCTGCGGAATTTCGTCTGGCGGCGGAACGGGTTGCCGCCTTCCGGCTGTCGCGGTCAGGACAGCTGCGCGGGCAGCAGTGGGCGTCGTGAACGTCTTATGAGTGCGCCCTGAACAATCGTTCGAACACGGAATATCTCCGGGTTCGTTTTGGCGCCGCTTCTCCATGAGAACAGCCAGTGCGATCGCATGCGAAGCCGCACGTGATGTACGAGAGTGACGATAATATAACAGATAGAGCGATGAAAATGCTTGTTAATTGACATTCGCAAGCAAATCCAAAAAATCAAACTACGGAGTCGGGCAACACAAACAAAAAGCACCGGCTACCAAAAAAATTTGATGGACGGGGTCTAATATCATGACGCGAAGATTAGGGCTTCGGCATGCGCTATGCCTTGGAGTGGCAGGCGCGCTGATCGGTGGATGGGTGCTGCCTGCGAACTCTGCAGACCTCGGGGGTAACTGCTGCGCCGATCTCGAAGAGCGCATTGCTGAACTTGAGGCCACGACGGCCCGCAAAGGCAATCGCAAGGTCAGCCTGACGGTCTCCGGATGGATAAGCGAGCAAGTCGCTTTCTGGGATGATGGCACGAAAAGCAACGTCTACGTCGGCACGAACCCGGTCGAGCAGTCGCGCGTTCGCTTCATCGGCGAAGCCAAGATCGACAAGGACTGGTCGGCTGGCTACGTGATCGAGCTTGGCGTCTTCGGAGGCAACGGCGGCAAGTGGGACCAGAACACGCCCGACGGCACCAACCCGAACAGCGTCTCGGTTCGTAAAAGCAGCTGGTTCCTGAAAAACAACCAGCTCGGAAAGGTCACCATCGGACAGGACGGAACGTCGACATACCATCTGCTCGACGATGCCGACACGACGATGACCCGGAATTTCTTCGACGGCGAAGGTCCGCCCGACTATCAGGCAAGCTTCTTCGCGCGCTCGGGCGGCAGCTTTATTCCAGGCCCTGCCGGTGGCAGCAACTTGCGATGGTCCGACATCGCGCGCGGCTTCAACAACTCGACGCCGGGCGACAACGGCCGCCGCAACATCGTCAGATACGATTCACCGACCATCGCCGGCTTCTCGTACACCGCCTCCTGGGGCGAAGACGACATCTGGGATACGGCGCTGATCTACAAGGGCGGCTTTGGCGACTTCGAAATCAACGGCCGCGCCGGTTATGGCCACTCATCCGATGAAACGAACAACCTTTGCCACACCGGCCCCGCCGGATTCCGCGCGGACTGCGAATGGTGGGGCGTGTCCGGCTTCATCCAGCATAAGCCGACGGGTCTTTTCCTTTTCTCGGGCTACGGTCAGCAGATCGACAACACGCGTGCTGCCGACGTCACGACCGGTAATCCGGCGCTCGTGGATAAGACCGATGATACCTGGTTCGTGCAGGGTGGCATCGAAACCAAATGGATCGCCCTCGGCAAGACGAATCTGTTCGTGAACTATCGCCACGACTCGCCGGGCTCAAACGTCGCCAAAGGAACGCTGCGCACCGAGGACGCTGAGATCGATTACATTTCGGGCGGTGTAGCTCAGTACCTCGAGGCAGCGGAAACGATGCTGTATCTCGTTTATCAACACGCTGATGGCGACGTGCAGGTGGCGGGCGAAGCAAACCGCACGAACATCGACAGCCTGCAGCAGGTCATCGCGGGCGCGAAGGTGAATTTCTGAAAATGATGATCGGCGGCTGAGCTGTTGATCTGAACTTTGCGGAAAGCGCGGCTCAACATGCCGCCCTTTTTCACGCTCGGATCTCGATGGGCATACCTTCTCGCGTGATGCGGCTCATCGCGCCGTAATCTTCCGCCGCGTCGGAGGATTAGGGCATCTGATTTCGAGACGTCTCCCTTCGCATCCAGACGAGCCACTCGCATAAGCTCAGCAATTTTTCTTCGTTCCGCCGATATGCTGGGCCGGTTATCCGTACTTGCAGAGGGGCATTGAGCAAGAGGCGGCCTACCATGGTGATGATCGGAAAGCAGGTTCACGCTGACCCGCAGCACTCTGAGAGCGTCGCGACCAAACTCTCGATCATCGTTGGAGAAAACCTCCGGCACCTTCGTCGCAAATCTGGCCTTTCTCTTGAGCAATTGGCAGCAAAATCAGGCGTCAGCCGCGCTATGCTTGGTCAGATCGAGACCGGAAAAAGCGCGCCGACCATCAATCTTCTCGGGCGTATCGCTGAGGCACTGCAGGTTTCGGTGCCGAGCCTTATCTCTCATCCGGCGGCGGGCGGCACCGTTATCGTTCCGCGCGACCGGGCAACCGTGCTCGCATCGAGCAACGGCGGCTTCACGTGTCGCGCGTTGTTTCCTTGGGGCGATCCGCAGAGCATCGAAATCTATGAAGTGACGATCATCGCCCACCATAGTGAAGATGTCGCGGCCTTCGAGCCTGGAGTTAAGAAAGCGCTTGTCGTGCTCACCGGTGAGATCGAGCTGACGATCGCGGAGGATTCTCCGGCACGCCTCTCCGAAGGTGATTCAATTATCTTCAACGCGGATTCGCCGCACACGCTTCACAATCCTGGCAATGCAGACGCGAAAGCATTCCTCGTCGTGGCGCCGGTTGATCGCACCAGAATACACCCGCGCGGCTTCTAGCACGCGGCCGCACCTCGCCCATTCCCCGGTAATCCTAAAACGAGAATATCAATTCCATGTCTTCTTCGTTCGAAGACGTGCGCCTCTCGCATAGTGTGCAGAACATTCGCTTTCCTGGAAATTCCGAGGGTCGGACACGATGAGCGCTGGCGTTAACAAGAGAGTTTTGCCGGGATTCGGGCTGTCACTCGGCTTCACCCTCGTTTACCTCTCGCTGATTGTTCTTATCCCGCTTTCCGCAGTGTTCCTGAAGTCGTCGGCGATGACGTGGGACGAATTTTGGAGTGCGGTGACGGCGCCGCGCGTTGTCGCGTCCTATCAGCTGACGTTCGGAGCATCGTTTCTCGCCGCTTGCGTCAACGCAGTTTTCGGCCTGCTGCTGGCATGGGGACTGACGCGCTACACATTTCCGGGACGAAAGATCGTCGATGCGTTGATCGACTTGCCGTTCGCTCTGCCGACGGCTGTCGCAGGCATCGCGCTGACCGCGATTTACGCCAAGAATGGCTGGATCGGCAGCCTGCTCGATCCGCTTGGGATCAAGATTGCATTTGGCCCTGCCGGCGTCCTCGTCGCTCTCATATTCATCGGTTTGCCGTTCGTCGTGCGCACCGTGCAGCCTGTTCTCGAGGATCTCGAAACGGAATTCGAGGAAGCTGCAGCAAGCCTCGGCGCCAATCGCTGGACCGCTTTCAAGCGCGTTGTTTTCCCCACTCTGTTGCCTGCATTGACGACCGGATTCGCTCTCGCCTTTGCGCGCGCCGTCGGCGAATACGGCTCGGTGATCTTCATCGCAGGCAACATTCCAATGGTGTCGGAGATTACGCCGCTGATCATTATCACCAAGCTTGAGCAATTCGATTATCGCGGCGCGACCGCCATTGCTGCCGTGATGCTCGTCATCTCGTTCATCATGCTTCTCATCGTAAACGCGCTGCAGGCCTGGAATGCCCGCCGCTTTGGAAGGACGGTCTGATGGCTGCTGCCGCAACTATCGATGCGCGCTTGCACGGCGCGGGAAAATTCGAAGCAAACCCTGCCACGCGGGACTCGCGATGGGTCAAGATCGCCGTTCTCGGCGTTGGCCTGACGTACTTCCTGATCTTTCTTCTGCTTCCGCTCATCGCGGTCTTTGCGGAAGCGTTCCGCAAAGGCGCCGAGACTTACTTTTCCGCACTCGTCGAGCCCGACGCGCTCTCGGCCGTCAAGTTGACGTTGCTTGCGGCAGCGATCGCGGTTCCTTTGAATCTGGTTTTCGGCTTGGCGGCGGCGTGGGCGATCGCGAAGTTCGAGTTCCCGGGCAAAAATCTGCTGATCACGCTGATCGACTTGCCCTTCTCGGTTTCGCCCGTCGTCGCGGGTCTAATTTACGTTCTCGTGTTCGGACGTCAGGGCTGGTTCGGTCCATGGCTGCTCGATCACGACATCAAGATCATTTTCGCCGTCCCCGCGATCGTTCTCGCGACGATTTTCGTGACCTTCCCATTCATCGCGCGTGAGCTCATTCCGTTGATGCAGGCGCAGGGAAAGGACGAAGAGGAAGCCGCAATCTCGCTCGGCGCGTCCGGAATTCAAACCTTCCTGCGCGTCACCATTCCTAACGTGAAGTGGGCGCTTCTCTACGGTGTCATTCTCTGCAACGCGCGTGCGATGGGAGAATTCGGCGCGGTCTCCGTCGTGTCGGGACATATCCGCGGGGAGACCAACACGATGCCGCTCTACGTCGAAATTCTTTACAACGAATATCAATTCGCAGCCGCCTTCGCGGTGGCTTCGCTCCTCGCTCTCTTGGCTCTGGTGACGCTGGCGCTGAAGACTTACGTCGAGTGGCGCGCAAATAAACATGTGGTGGAAGGGCAAGGCCAATGAGCATCGAGGTTCGCAACGTCAACAAAACGTTCGGCACGTTCAAGGCGCTCGATGACGTCTCGCTGAACTTTCCGGATGGCGAGCTGGTTGCTCTGCTCGGTCCATCGGGCTGCGGGAAGACGACGCTGCTGCGCGTGATCGCCGGCCTCGAACATGCCGACAGCGGCCGCATCATCCTCGATGGCGATGACGCGACGACCAAGGATGTCCGCCAGCGCCGCGTCGGATTTGTCTTCCAGCACTACGCGCTGTTCCGGCATCTGACGGTGTTCGAGAACATCGCGTTCGGTCTGCGCGTCCGCCCGCGAGGCCAACGGCCGAGCGAGAAAGACATTCGCGCCAAGGTCGGGCAGCTTCTGGAACTCGTGCAGTTGTCGTGGGTCGCGAACCGCTTTCCTTCGCAGCTCTCGGGCGGACAGAGACAGCGCATCGCGTTGGCGCGCGCACTGGCCGTCGAACCGCGCGTGCTTCTGCTCGACGAGCCCTTCGGTGCGCTGGATGCAAAGGTTCGCAAAGAACTTCGGCGCTGGCTCCGCACGCTCCACGACGAACTCCACATCTCATCGATCTTCGTCACTCACGACCAGGAAGAAGCTCTCGAGGTCTCCGACCGGATCGTGCTGATCAACAAGGGGCGCGTCGAGCAGATCGGCCCGCCGAAAGAGATTTACGAAACCCCGGCGACGGCGTTCGCTTACGGCTTCATGGGTACCGTTAATGAATTCCGCGGCCGTATCGAGGGCGACTATGTGCGCGTCGGCGACGAGCGCATTCGCCATCATGCCGGACATTTCCGGGACGGACAGGAGGTCGTGGCGTTCGTGCGTCCGCATGAAACCGAGATCGTGCCGGATGTTTCATCCGACGACGGCATCACCGCAAAAGTCCATCGCATTCTTGGCACGGGTGCCGTTGCGCGTGTAGAATTGGTGGCGAATGGTGATGCACGTCAGGGTCGAAAAGACTTCTTTGAAGTCGAAATCCCGGGGACTGAGGCAACCTCGCTTGGCCTCGCAACGGGTCAGCGCGTGAAAATCAGAAGCCGCCGCCTCAGCGTCTTCCCAGAACAGAACGGGACAGTCGCGTCGTGAACTTTCAGCAGCTCCGCATTATCAGAGAAACATTACGGCGCAACTTTAACCTCACGGAAGTCGCGAACGCACTGTACACGTCGCAGTCCGGAGTTTCGAAGCACATCAAGGATCTTGAAGACGAACTGGGTGTCGAGCTTTTCATTCGGCGCGGTAAACGGCTTCTGGGACTGACCGAGCCCGGCAAGGAACTCGCGCAGATCGTCGAACGCATCCTGCTCGACACGGCAAACATCAAACGCCTAGCCGATCAGTTCGCAAAATCCGATCGCGGCGAGATCACCATCGCGACGACGCATACGCAGGCCCGCTATGCGCTCCCCGGCCCGATTGCGGCATTCCGAAAGGAATTTCCGAACGTCCATCTCGTGCTCCAGCAAGGTTCGCCGAAAGAGATCGCGTCCATGCTGAATGATGGCCTGGCTGACATCGGCATTGCGACCGAGGCGCTGGAAAATTCGCCCGAGGTCGTTTCGTTTCCGTATTATTCCTGGCACCACGGCATCATCGTGCCGAAGGGGCACGCCCTGGAAAGCGTCAAACCGCTGACGATCGAGAAGATCGCCGAGTGGCCGATCATTACCTATCACGAGGGCTTCACCGGTCGTCCCGGCGTCGACGCAACGTTTGCGAAAGCGGGATTGACCCCGGACATCGTGATGGTCGCGCTCGATGCCGACGTCATCAAGACGTACGTCGAGGTCGGGCTCGGCATCGGCATCGTCGCCTCGATGGCCTACGATAAGGATCGCGACACGGGGCTCCGGCTGCTCGACAACAGTCACCTTTTCCCCAAGACGACGACGCGCATCGCGTTGCGTCGCGGGCGTTTCCTTCGCCGCTTCGCCTATCGCTTTATCGAACTCTGCGCGCCGGATCTGACCGAAAAGGTCGTCAAGGCCGGTACCGAAGCCACCGCCGAAGCTTGACGTCTGTTGGAACTCAGATCGTCGGCGCTTTCAGTTTGCGCCACCACTGCAGGCTGTCGGATGTCGACGAGCGAGGTTTGTATTCGCAGCCGATCCAGCCCTTGTAGCCGATACGGTCGAGGTGATCGAACACGAACGGGAAGTTGATCTCACCCGTTCCAGGCTCGTGCCGCCCTGGCGTATCGGCGATCTGCACATGACCGATGAGCGGCAGATATTTGTCGATCGTCGGCGTCAGATCGCCTTCCATGATCTGCATATGATAGACATCGTATTGCAGCCGAAGATTGGGCGCACCGACGCTTTCAATGACGTCCGCCGCCTTCGCTGTGGAGTCGAGGAAGTAATTCGGAACGTCGCGCGTGTTGATCGCTTCGATGAGGAGCGTCATGCCCTCGTCAGCAAGGGCGCCCGCCGCGAACGTCAGATTTTCGATGTAGGTTTTGCGCATTTGACGGTGATCGGCACCGGGCGGCGCGGTGCCCGCCAGGCAATGGAGCTGCTTGCAGCCGAGCGCCTTCGCGTATTTGACGGCGCGCTGAACGCTTTCGCGAAATTCTCCGGTCAAGTTCGGATAGATCGCGATGCCCCGGTCGCCGGCGGCCCAGTTTCCCGCGGAAAGGTTGAACAGCACTTGCGTGAGCCCGTTCGCCTTCAAGCGCGCGGCGAGATCGTCGGTCTCGTACTCATAGGGAAAGAGAAATTCGACGCCCTCGAAGCCTGCCGAAGCCGCCGCGTCGAAACGGTCGAGAAACGGCAGCTCCGTGAAGAGCATCGACAGGTTTGCCGCGAATTTCGGCATGCATTTGCTTTCGATGAGAAAAGCGCGAGCCTAGACGGCGAGACGTGCCTCGCGCGCCTCCCGAAGACGACGAAAATCATCGCCCGCGTGGTAGGATGAGCGCGTGAGCGGCGATGCTGAGACCTGGAGGAAGCCCTTGGCATAAGCAGTCGTTGCCAGCGCCTCGAACTCCTCCGGCGTGACGTAGCGCTCGATAGCGGCGTGCTTTCGCGTCGGCTGCAGATACTGCCCGATCGTCAGGAAATCGACGTCGGCAGACCGGAGGTCATCCATCACCTGCAACACGGCTTCGCGCGTTTCGCCAAGCCCCACCATGATGCCGGACTTCGTGAACGTCCGCGCATCGATTTCTTTCGCCCGCTGCAACAGGCGCAGCGAATGGAAGTAGCGCGCGCCGGGTCGGATTTTCGGATAAAGGCCGGGGACCGTCTCGAGGTTATGATTGAACACGTCGGGACGCGCGGCGATGACCACGTCCAGCGCGCCGTCCTTGCGCAGGAAATCGGGCGTCAAAACCTCGATGGTCGTCTGCGGCGCGAGCCTGCGGATTGCCGCGATCGTTTCCGAGAAATGCTGTGCTCCGCCGTCGGCGAGATCATCGCGATCGACCGATGTGACGACGACGTGCTCGAGGCCGAGACGCGCCACCGCATCGCCGACACGCGCGGGCTCGTCCGCATCAAGCTGCCCGGGCCGTCCCGTGGCGACATTGCAGAACGCGCAGGCACGCGTGCAGATGTCGCCCATGATCATCATCGTGGCGTGACGCTTCTCCCAGCATTCGCCGATGTTGGGGCAGGCCGCTTCCTCGCAGACCGTAGTGAGGCTGTGATCGCGCATAATTTTATGCGTGTGCGAGAAACCCTGTGAGCCGGGCGCCCGAACGCGCAGCCAAGGTGGCTTCGGCAAATACGGGGTGTCTGGCCGCGACGCCTTTTCTGGATGACGCAGGCGCGGCTTGGGGTCGGTCGTATCGAGGAGCGTTACCAAGGCTGTGCAACTCAAGTAAGGAGCGAATGCGGGATGATACCCCGTCCGTCGCTATCGTACATCCTGGCATGGCGGACGGATAGGCCGCAGACAACCCCGACTATATAGCTAAAGAGCATACGAAAACGGGCGGCCCTTGGGCCGCCCGCTGAATTCCAGTCCGCCGGCAGGCGTCAGGATGATTTCGCCGGATGCTCGACCATCGACGATTTGGTCGGCGTCGGATCGGCCGGAGCGGCCTCGCGCGGCTTGACCGGATCGGGAACCGAGCGAGAGTGAGCTGGTGCCGGCGTCGAAACAGACTTCTTCTCGACGACGGCAGGCTTCTTCTTCTTCGGTTCGACCGGTTTAGCCTCGGATTGCGTAGAGACGGCCGCGGTCTTCTTTTTCGCGGGCTGCTCGATGGGTTCGTCGATCGTCGCATCGACGCCCTCGCCTGAATAGATGGAGTCGCTTGGCTCTTCCGAACGAACGCTGGCGCGCTGAGTGCGCGGCGGCGCATCGTCATCCGAATAGAAGAGTGCGTTCGAATTGCTCTGCGGCTGGGTGTAGGTCGCGCGGGTGGGCGCCATAGTCTGCGCGTAGCCGCTATTGCTCGATGCCTTTTCGGCCTGATCGTCACCGTAACGCGGATAGGATTTGCTGGAAATCGCCGATCCCGTCTTGAACTGCTGCCAAGTGACGGTCACACGCATGCCGACCGGCACGCGCGGATAAAGATCGAGAACGTCCTGGTTCGTCATACGGATGCAGCCGCTGGAGACGGCCTGACCGATCGTCCACGGCGCGTCGGTGCCGTGAATGCGGTAGGTGCTGGACCCGAGATACAAGGCGCGAATGCCGAGCGGGTTCATCGGATGACCGCCAGGGACCCACCGCGGCAGGCGCGGATTTGAGCGCACCATGTCCGGAGTCGGCGTCCAAGGGGGATTGACGCGCTTATTTGTAACGGAGGTCACGCCCTGCCAGCGCGCGTCGCCCTTGGGAACAGCGACCGGATAGGTGATCGCTTCGCCCTGCTTCGTAATGAAATACAGCCGGCGATCGGAAAACGAGACGATGATCTGCCCGGGCTTGTACTTCGAATCGAAGGAAACCACGCGACGTCCGCCACCGTATTCTTCGCTTCCGCCCCAAAGGAAATTGATGAGATCTTCGGCTTGGACTGATGTCGTTGAGGCCAGTCCCCCAGCCATGATCAGGGCGGCGACGGCGACTCGACTCAAACGGCGTTTAACGGTCATCGGGGGGTGCTCCAATGGCAGCAAATTCAAAAGCACAGGGTTACGGGGGTTATCCTGTTCTTGATTAGTGAAAGGCGGGTATAAATCAGTCCCGTTTTCACCGGCAGAGCAGGGAAGTCACAGTTCAATCACGATTCCTCCCTTGCGCCTGAGTTTATTGATGTTTTCGATATTTTCCGACGTCACATGTTGCCATTTGACGACGCTCCGCCCGCAGTTCGTTTTTTGTCTCTTACCTTTGGATGCTCGAGCCGTCCGGATTGAAACAAAAATAGAACGAGCCGATGCACGGCATATCCCAAAAAAGCCACCGCTGCCGCGGTGCGATGGCGAATTCCGCGTCTGAGACGGCTGCAGACACAACTCCACCGATGCCATCGCAAGCAATGGTTAATGATGTTTGTCGGGGATCGAAGTCGCCGCGCCCTCGGCACCGATGTACACGACGAACAGCTTCATGATGCCAGTGCCGGTGTTTCGGCCATTATGCGGAATGCTGATCGCTTCGGCGACCGACTGCCCTTTTTTATACGTTCGCGTGCCCTTGGCGCCATAATCGACCGTCAACTCGCCGTCGAGGATCAGTCCTGTCAGCGGCACGCCATGCGTATGCCACCCGGTTTCCGCGCCCGGCTGCATTTCGACGATTGCCGCCGTGAGCTTTGCCGGTGAGCCGGTCGGATAGACGATCGGCTCGTCCATCACCGTTTTTCCGGTCGAAAGAAGCTGGGTCACACGCGTCGTCGCGTCGAGGGCTCTCGTGCTCGCGGCCCCGGCTGCAAACAGTCCGAGCGCGGCGATGCCAAGCCCGATGTGACGGCCGTTCAAATAGGACATATGTCTCTCTCGCGACTTTGATCTAAGAACGCGACGATGAGGTATGTTCGTAGTCTCGTCCATCGCCAACTGTGCGCCGCGCGCCTTCAGGGAATACGAATGACTTTCCGAGTTCTGGCTGCTCTGTTGTGTCTCCTCGCGGGTGCGTCGGCCTCGGCGGCGGAGCAAATCCGGCCCGCACCGGAAGGTCCGTCCGCCACGACGGCGAAGTCTCTCGTCGTGGCGCAGCGGCAGATGATCGTCGCGGCCGACCCGCTCGCCGCCGAAGCCGGTCGTGAAATTATGCGCCAGGGCGGATCGGCGGCCGATGCGGCCATCGCGGCCGAACTCGTTCTCGGGCTTGTCGAACCTCAGTCCTCTGGTTTGGGCGGCGGCGCGTTTCTTGTTTATTGGGATGCGCAGTCGCGTTCGCTCGCGACATTCGATGGCCGCGAGACGGCACCCGCCGCCGCAAAGCCCGACCGCTTCCTGCGCGACGGCAAGCCGATGCCGTTCGAGGCGGCAGTGCGCTCAGGCCTGAGCGTCGGCGTTCCCGGCCTCATGCGTACCCTCGAGGCCGTCCACAGGCGCTTCGGAAAACTTTCCTGGGCGTCGCTCTTTGCGCCTGCGATCAAGCTTGCGGAGGAAGGCTTCGCGGTATCGCCGAGGCTCGCGGCTCTGCTCGCTGCAAGTAAAGCCGAAAACTTTTCCGCCGGGGCGCGCGCCCGCTTTTTCGACGAGAACGACACGCCGATCCCGGCAGGCGACGTGATGACGAATGCAGCTTACGCGGCGACGCTGAAGGCGATTGCCGAAAAGGGCGCAGATGCATTTTATTCCGGGCCGATCGCGGACGCGATCGTAAAGGCCGTCCAGGGTGCGACGAGCATTCCGGGCGATATGACGGCGGCCGACCTCGCAGGCTACGTCGCGAAGGAACGCGACCCCGTATGCGTTGACTACCGGGCCAGAAAAATCTGCGGCATGGGCCCGCCATCGTCTGGAGCGATGACGGTCGGCTCGGTTCTGAAGCTGATCGAACCGTTTCCTGAGGTGCAAGGCTCGGCCGCTATGATGAGTGCGCCCGCGCTCCACATCATCGCCGAAGCTGAAAAGCTCGCCTACGCCGATCGCAATCGCTACATCGCTGATCCAGACCGGATTTCGGTCCCGTCAGGGCTGATGGACGACGCCTATCTCGCCGAGCGCCGCAAGCTGATCGACCTGCAGAAGGCGATGGACAAAGCGGAGCCCGGTATCCCGCCAGGCCTGGCGAAGAAGACGTTCGGCAAGGACTTCACCAACGAGGTGCCAGGCACGACGCACATGTCGATCATCGACGCGGACGGCAACGCCCTCGCGATGACGGCAACCATCGAGAGCGCGTTCGGCTCGCACCTCTGGGCTGCAGGGTTCTTTTTGAACAACGAGCTGACCGATTTCTCCTTCGTACCCTTCGACGAAAAAGGCATGCCCGTCGCCAACGCCGTCGCGGGAGGCAAACGCCCGCGCAGCTCGATGGCGCCGACGATCGTGCTCGATGCGCAAGGCACGCCCGAGATCGTGACTGGATCGCCAGGCGGATCGCAGATCATCCTCTATGTCGTCAAAACGCTTGTGGGATTGATCGACTGGGGCCTCGACGCGCAGAAGTCCGCCGCCCTGGCGAATTTCGGAAGTCAAGGCGGAGCTTTTATCATCGAGTATTCTCCGTACTACGTCTGGCCCGCGTTCGATCTCACAGCCTACGGACACGCCATCGGCAATGCGACGATGACGTCTGGCGTCCACACGATCGTGCGCAAGGACGGACATCTGGAAGGCGGCGCTGATCCGCGTCGCGAAGGCGTGGCGCTCGGCGATTGATGCGAAGTATCGGCGCACAACTGGGAGAAGAATGTTGAGCAAACTATCAATAGCTGTTGTCGGCGCCGGCATCACAGGACTCTGGCAGGCCTTTACGCACGCACGCGCGGGCCATCGTGTTCGCCTCGTCGAGCGAAGCAGCGAGCCTTTTTCCTCCTGCGCGAGTCGCTTGGCGGCGGCGATGATTGCCCCCGAATGCGAGGCAGAGGGCGCACCGCCAATCGTTCGCGATCTCGGCCGCGAAAGTATCGCGCTGTGGCACAAGGCTTATCCCGCGACCGTCGTCAACGGCACGCTCGTCGTCGCGCCGCCGCGTGATGGCGCCGACCTCACCCGCTTCGAACAGATGACCGAACGGCACGAGGTCGTTGCCGCGCAGCGCATCGCGAAGCTCGAACCGGATCTCGCCGGACGCTTCGAGCGCGGGCTCTTCTATCCGGACGAAGCCCACGTCGTGGCGACGGAAGCACTGCGATGGCTGCTGTCTGAAGGACGCGCGCTGGGCGTGACGACCGAGTTCGGCCAGCCTTACAAACCCAACGGCGAGGATGTGACGATCGATTGCCGCGGAATTGGCGCAAGGCAAGATATTCCGTCGCTTCGCGGTGTCCGCGGTGAGCGCATTCTTATTCAATCGCGCGAACTCGGCTTGTCGCGCCCAGTGCGGCTACTGCATCCGCGCCAGTCGATCTACATCGTGCCGCAGGGCGACGGCCGATACGTTATCGGCGCAAGTTTGCTGGAGCGCGAGGACGACATTCCGATGACGGTGAAGTCGGCGCTCGATCTCCTGGGCTCCGCTTACGCATTGCACCCTGCATTCGGCGAAGCGTCGATCCTCGACATGGGCGCGGGCATCCGGCCAGCCTTCCCGGACAACATCCCGCGCGCGATCATCGAAGACGGCGGCAAGACGATCCGTGTGAACGGCACCTACCGCCACGGATTTCTTCTCGCGCCCGCGCTGGCAAAAGCCGTGTCTGGATTTCTGTCAGACGGCCGACGTGACAGCCCGCTCTTCGACAGCCCCGGCGCTTGATCCAGCCTTTTCCGCTATCGCCTTTTTCGCCAGTTCGAGCGACGCGACATAGTCCGGCTTACCCGAGCCGAGCAGCGGAATTTTGCTGACGACAAGAATATCGGCGGGGATCATCAGCTCCGTCGCTCCCTTGCGCCGCGCGAACTGAATGAACGCCTCGCGCGTGCACTTTGGATCGGTCGTCAGCAGGGCCAACCGTTCCCCCTTGCGCGCGTCGGGAAGCGCTACGACGAGGGTGATCAAGGTCGGCCAAAGCTCGGCAGCCAGCGCCTCGACCGCCGACAGCGACACCATCTCGCCCGCGATTTTCGCGAACCGCTTCGCTCGGCCCTTGATCGTGATGAAGCCTTGCGCATCGATTTCGACGATGTCGCCGGTATCGTACCAGCCGTTGGAAGGCGGTTCGAGAACGCCGGGATTCTCGGTGCGATAATAGCCGAGCATCACGTTCGGTCCGCGCACGTAAAGCCGCCCGCCCATCTCTATTCCCGGCACAGGATCGAGACGCGCCTGCATCAGCGGCGACAGGCGGCCGACGGTGCCGGCCTTGTTGGCGAGCGGCGTGTTGATGGCGAGCACAGGCGCAGTTTCGGTCACGCCGTAGCCCTCGAGAATGCGCACGCCGAAGCGGTCCATGTAGAGCTGTCGCGTTCGTTCCTTGACGGCTTCCGCGCCTGCGAGCACGAGGCGCACGCGCGCAAAGTCATAAGGATGCGCAACGCGCGCATATCCGGCGAGGAACGTATCCGTACCGAACATGATCGTCGCGTTCGAGCCGTAGACGAGTTCCGGAATGATGCGGTAGTGCAGCGGCGTCGGATAGAGATAGACCGGCACGCCCGCGACCAGCGGCATCAGCAGTCCGGCCGTCAGACCGAACGAATGAAACACCGGCAGCGCGTTGAAAACCTTGTCGCTGCCGTTGCACGCGACGCGCGTCAGGCTTTGCGCGCAGTTGGCGAGCAGATTTCGGTGGGAAAGAACGACGCCCTTGGGCAAACCTTCCGACCCTGACGTGAATAGGATCGCAGCCGGTGCATTGCAGTCGCGCTCGACCTGCGGCTTGCCGCCTTGCGCCAGGCCTTTGATCTTATCGGCGAACGTAACGGTCGCGCGCACGTCTTCGAGATAGATGATCCGCGCGACCGTGCTGATCGCCTGCACGAGCGGTTCGAAATGCCCCTTCTCGACGAACACGCGCGAGGTCAGAACCACAGTGACGTTTGCCGCTTTGCACGCCGCGATGACATTCGCGGCGCCAGCCGTGAAGTTCAGCATCGCCGGAACGCGACCGGTCGTTTGAAGGGCGAAGAACGTCACCGCGACGCCGGCCGAATTCGGCAGAAGCACGCCGACCGATTGTCCGGGCTCCGGCAGCATCGGCGCGAGCTTCGCACCCAGCACTTGGGCTCCAACGATGAGCTTCTTGTACGAAAGCTTTGTGCCGAGCGGGTCCTGGATCGCGGGCTTTCCGGTGTCGCGCGTGTGTCGCGCCTGCACGAGCGCCTCGAACAGCGTCTGGTCGATCGGCGTCGTCAGAACTGCGGAGTCCGTCATCACGTCCTGCAAAGCCGCGCCCGCCGCCAAGCGCCGTTGCTTGCCGCGCAGGTTCGGATCGATGTTCAGCTTGACCGGCGGCAGGATCGTCACCGTCGTTTTCGGAAACCACGCCTTTTTGGTTTGCGCTTTGCTCAGGTATCCGAAATGCGAGCGCTCGAGGCCGTCGATGCGCACCGGAATGACCGGCGCATCCGCCTTGTCCGCGATCATCGCGGTGCCATCGTAGACTTTCATCAGGCCGCCGGTGACCGTCAGCCGCCCTTCGGGGAAAATGACGAGCGACGAGCCGTCCTTCACGTCCTGAATGAGATGCCGCATGCCGAGCGGCCGCGTCGGATCGATGGCGTAGGATTTGGCGAGCTTCAGGAACGGCTTCACCCACCACGTATTCGCCATGCCGGTGTCGATGGCGAACGTCGCATGCGACGGCAGCAGCGCATGCATCAAGGCCGCATCGAGAAGACTGACGTGATTGGGCGCGATGATCGCCTTCTCGCCGGGAGCGGGAAGATTCTCGAGGCCCTTCACCTCCAGGCCGAACAACGTCTTGAACAGGAAGACGCCGACATCCTTGACGCCCTCCGCGCCCCACGCGCGCAAGACGAGCGCAACGACGATGAGATTGGCAACGCCGATGCCCGCATAGAGCAGCGCAACGGAGACTTTCTCGTATTGAAGCGTTGCGACCGCGAGTCCAGCGAACGTCATGAATGCAGCCGAAAGCACATTACATCCGGCGATTACGCGCGAGCGGCGCTCGACGGGCGACCACGCCTGCACGGCGGCGAACGACGGCACGATGAAAAGTCCGCCTGCAAACGCGATGCCTGCGAGATCGAGCAGCATGTGAATGCCGCTGAACGACGCCAGCAGTTCCGAAACGCCGATCGGTTGCGGCGCTGGCGTGATCCGCGACGCCAGCAGCGCGAGATCGATGAGGAACAGGCCCATCAGCAGCGCGCCGATCGGAACGAGTGCCAGATTCGGACGGTTCTTGCTTGCGCTTGCGGCGACCATCGATCCCGCCGCGACCGATACCGCGAATGTAAAGAGCGCGAGCGTGTAGACCGAGGGAGCGCCGTTCAGCGTGTGCGGAATGAGGTTCTGCAACAGCGCCAGCACGACTGCGCCGACAAGCCAGAACCAGGACGTGATGAGCGCGCCCTGCCAGATGCGCCTGTCGCTGCGCAGGTCCTTGATGAGCGTCACCGTCGACGTGACGATGTTTTTGTCGACGACAAGGTCTGAAACTGTCGACGGCGCTGCAGGAATAAGTCGCGCGCACAGCCAGCCCGCGATCGAGATCGCGACGATGGCGGCGGCGACGAGGCCGATCTCCCGGTCGCCTCCGGAAGCAAAATTGCCACCGATCGTGCCGAGCAGGATCGCGATGAACGTCGCGCCTTCGATCAGCGCGTTGCCCGCCGGAAGCTCCTTAAGTTCGAGATGCGTCGGCAGCAGTCCGTATTTCACCGGCCCGAAGAAAGCGCTGAGCGTTCCGAACAGGATCAGTGCCACGAATAGCAACGGCACCGAAGGCAGCAGAAACCCGACGGCCGCCGCCAGCGCGATCGGGATTTCGAACAGTCTGACGCGCGCCGCCACCCGCGCTTTATCGAACTTATCGGCATATTGACCTGCGAGCGCGGAAAATAGAAAAAACGGCACGATCAGCGCCGCGCCCGCCAGCGTCCCGATCGCCGGACCGTTTTCCATTGCGAGGCGATAGACGACCAGCATCGCCAGCGCGTTCTTGAGGAGGTTGTCGTTCAACGCCGCGAGCAGCTGGCTCCAGAACAGCGGAGCAAAGCGGCGGGAAGCCATCAGGTGCGAAAACATCCGGGTCATCCTCAATGGGAACGTGCGGTAGGCTGGCGGGAAGGAACGTAGGCAATACGGCAGATTGGCGGTGCTTTGACCCGTTCACCGCGTTTACGCTAATAAATCAGAAAATCCTCTAGCAAACGCCGCGAAAAGGCCTACTTGCAGCAGGTGCACGAGGACGAGCCAATGTTGAACGCGATGCCGAAAATTGAACTGATCGTCAATGGCCGCAAGTCCGAAACGCGAGCACAAACGCTGGCCGCGCTTCTGGATGAGCAGGAGCTGTCTGATGCCAAAGTCGCAACCGCGCTGAACGGTCATTTCGTGTCCGCGGCGAAGCGTGGTACGACGCCCCTCAAAGCCGGCGATAGCGTCGAGATCGTCTCCGCGCGCCAGGGCGGCTGAATGAGTACCTCGCAATCGATGAACGTCCGGGATCAACGTCTGCATAAAGAGCAATTGCTGTCGCTTTATGGCGTGTCGGTGCCCTCACGACTTCTTCTCGGCACGGCAGGATACCCATCGCCCGCAATTCTCGCCGACGCGGCGACAGCTTCGCGAGCGTCGATCGTGACGGTCTCTTTGCGTCGCGAGGCGGCGGGGGGGAAAATCGGCGAGCGCTTTCTCGACATCATCAAAAATCTTGGCGTCCGCGTTCTTCCCAACACCGCCGGATGCCGCACGGCGCGCGACGCGATCGCGACGGCTGAAATGGCACGCGAACTGTTCGGCACCGATTGGGTCAAGCTCGAAGTCATCGCCAACGACGACACGTTGCAGCCGGACGTGTTCGGACTCGTCGAAGCCGCGCGCATCCTCAATACCAACGGCTTCAAGGTCTTTCCCTATACGACGGAAGATCTCTCCGTGGCCGAACGCCTGCAGCAGGCGGGCTGCGAGGTCATCATGCCGTGGGCGGCGCCGATCGGCAGCGGCCGTGGTCTGGCGAACGTCGCCGCGCTCAAAAGTTTGAGAGCCTATTTTCCCGACGCAAAACTCATAATCGACGCAGGTATCGGCGCGCCCTCGCATGCGGCCCACGCGATGGAGCTTGGCTATGACGCCGTGTTGCTCAACACCGCTGTCGCCAAAGCTGCCGATCCGGTCCGCATGGCGGAAGCCTTCGCCAATGCCATCGTTGCCGGACGCATCGGCTACGACGCCGGTCTGATGCCCGCGCGCGACATGGCCGTACCATCGACGCCGGTTGCGGGCACGCCATTCTTTGACATCGAATAGACTGGATTTGAATCGAATGCCGGTGAAGCTCGCGCCGTTCTACCCCATCGTCCCCGATATCGGCTGGCTCGAACGCATCGTGCCGCTCGGCGTCAAGCTGGTGCAACTCAGGATCAAGGATGCGGCGCGGGACGACGTCATCGATCAGACACGGCGAGCGCTCGCCGTGACGCGGGCGCACGGCTGCCAACTGGTCGTGAACGACTATTGGGACGTCGCCATCGAAGCCGGCGCCGATTTCATCCATCTTGGTCAAGATGACCTTGAGACCGCCGACCTCGCCGCGCTGCGGCAAGCCGGAGTTCGGTTCGGCGTCTCGACACATGACGAAGCGGAACTCGCGAAGGCTCTGTCGGTAAACCCTGATTACGTCGCGCTCGGCCCGATCTACCCGACCAAGCTGAAGGTCATGCCTTGGGCGCCGCAAGGCCTTGAACGGATTAAGTTATGGCGCAGCAAAATCGGGGCGCTACCACTTGTCGCGATCGGAGGGCTGACGCCGGATCGAGCCGATGGCGCGGTCGACGCGGGTGCGAATAGCTTGGCGGTGATTACCGATTTTGTAACCGCCGAGGACGCAAATGCGCGGGTCAAAGAATGGCTCGCATGGGCGGCCGGCAGACAAAACTGACTGGCGCGTTCGCCTCGGCTGATTTGACAGAAGCGCCCGTTCCGGTGGAATAATTCCCCGCCCAACTCCCCGACAACCCTGAAGGTGCCTCGCGCTCATGCCGTACAGGTTCAAGATCGACGAGCCGGTTGAGAAGGGATTTCGGCGTATCGCGCGCGAGCAGCTCGATTTGGCTTTGCAGGAACTCGCCGCTCAGGAAGTGCAACCCAAAGGCGTGCACGAAAGCCGGAAAGCTCTGAAGCGTCTGCGCGCGCTCGTGCGATTGGCTGCGCCCGCGCTCGGTGCGGACAGGGCGCGCAAGCGCAACAATACCCTGAGCGAGATCGCACAACTTCTTGCCGGACACCGCGATCAGGCGGTGATGCTCGATACGCTGAAGAAGCTCGGGGAAGAGAATGGTCCGGATGGCGCGGCAACGCTTGCTCCGCTCACGGCGCATTTCGCCAAGGCGTCTGCCGATGCGCAGCAACCGCTCGATCCCGGTTCCGCCGCGCAGGCCCGCTTGATGCTTCTGCGCGAAGCCAAGAAATTCGCGCGCGTCCGTATTCGCAAAAGAGGTTTTGCAGCTCTCGAAGGGGGGCTCGAGAAGAGCTATCGCCACGCGCGCAAGTCCTTGAAAATCGCCTACAGCGAACCAGCGGACGAAACATTCCATACGTTGCGCAAATCGGTGCAATGGCATTGGCGGCAGATGAGCCTGCTGGCGCGCGCCTGGCCCGAAGAATTCGCGATCCGGGTCGCTGACGCTCGCGAGCTGTCGCAACTCCTCGGCGACGATCATGATTTGGCGCTGCTCATTGCCGAAACCGCGAATGCGGACGATATTTCGGCCGACCAGAAGGAAGACATCGTCGCCTTGTGCCGCCGAAAGCAACAGACGTTGCGTCTTGAAGCGGAGTTCCGCGCCAAACGGCTTTTCGCGGAGATGCCTCAGCCATTTATCAAGCGGATGCGGGCCTACTGGAAGTTCGGCAGCGGGATGCGTGCTCGCGAACTCCCTCATCTGACGCATGCGGAAGAACCGCAGGCGCTGCATCTGGCATCCTCGGAAACTCCGAAAAGCCACGGCGAGATCAAGCCCGCCCTGGGCAAGCCCAGGCTTGCGGCGAAAGAAGAGCCCGCGTCGCCTTCGCAACGCCGCGCTTGATCCGCTGATTTGTAGATTCCATTGTTGAACGGGACGCGGATGAACGAAGCGCCGAAATCGATAACTCCTGCGGATACGGCGTCGGCCTTTCCGCCGGGCCATAAGAACGTCGCACACGGACGTATCGGCGTCCTGTTGCTCAACCTCGGTACGCCCGATGGCACCGGTTATTGGCCGATGCGGCGCTATTTGAAGGAATTCCTCTCCGACGAGCGCGTCATCGAGGAGCCGCGCTGGAAGTGGTGGCCGATCCTCAATCTCATCATTCTGACCGTCCGTCCCGGCCGCAAGGGCAAGGACTACGCGACGATCTGGAATAACGAGAAGAATGAAAGCCCGATCAAGACGATCAGTCGGAACCAGGCCGTCGAACTCGCAGAACGTCTGAAAGACCACGACGGCATCATCGTCGATTGGGCGATGCGTTACGCCAATCCGTCGACGGAAAGCCGCATTCAGGCGCTGAAAGACCAGGGCTGCGACCGCATTCTGCTGCTCCCTCTCTATCCGCAATACGCCGCGCCGACGACTGCGACCGCCGCCGATCAGGCCTTTCGCGCTTTGATGAAAATGCGTTGGCAGCCCGCGATCCGCCTGGCACCCGCCTACTACGACGATCCCGCGTATATCGACGCCCTCGCGCGTTCGATGCGGCAAAGCCTTGCGAAGCTCGACTTCGAGCCGGAGAAAATCATCGCGACGTTTCACGGCATGCCCGAGAAATATTTCGCGGCGGGCGATCCGTATCATTGCCAATGCCAGAAGACGTCGAGGCTATTGCGCGAGGCACTCGGCATCGCGCCGGATCGCTGGCTGACGACATTCCAGTCGCGCTTCGGCAATGATCCGTGGCTGCAGCCTTATACGGACAAGACGGTCGAAGCTCTCGCCAAATCCGGAACGAAAAGGCTCGCGCTCGTGGCGCCGGGATTTTCCGCCGATTGCCTCGAGACGCTCGAAGAACTCGACAGCGAGAACCGGCATTACTTTGAATCGAACGGGGGCGAGAAATTCGCCTATCTGCCGGCGCTCAACGACAGCCCCGAAGGCATAGACGTCATCGAGGCGGTTGTGCGGCGTGAGTTGCAAGGCTGGATCTGACAGCCGTCGTCGATCCCGCTTACGCCGCGCCGTTCAAGCGACTCCGAGACGCAGCAGGTCGTGAATGTGCACGAGGCCAACCGGCTTCTGCTTCTCGACCACGAACAGCGCCGTGATCGACGACGCGTTGATGAGTTCGAGCGCCGCTGAAGCGAGCATCGTCGGCGAAATCGTTTTCGGCTTCGCCGTCATGATCTGATCGACGCTGGCCCGGACGAGATCAGCGCCCATATGCCGGCGCAAGTCGCCGTCGGTGATGACCCCGATGAGTCGGCCGCGCTTTTCGACGACGCCGACGCAGCCGAAGCTCTTCTCGGTCATCGTGACCAGCGCATTGGCCATCGTCTCGCCGCTCTTGATCAGCGGCAGCCGTTCGCCCTTGTGCATGATGTCCGAGACGTACTTGAGGTTTGCGCCGAGCGACCCGCCGGGATGGAAAATCTTGAAGTCGTGCGCGGTGAATCCGCGGGCTTCGAGTAGGGCGATCGCGAGGCTGTCGCCGAGCGCGAGCTGCATCGTCGTCGACGTCGTCGGCGCGAGCCCGTGCGGGCAGGCCTCCTTCGTGCGCGGCAGAAGCAGAACGACATCGGCCTGTTCGCCGAGCGCCGACTTCGCCTGCGACGTGATCGCGATCAGCGGCACGGCAAAGCGGCGCGAATACGTGATGATCGGCTTGAGCTCGACCGTCTCGCCCGACCACGACAACGCCAGGATCAAGTCCGAGCGCGTGACCATCCCGAGATCGCCGTGCGACGCTTCGCTCGGATGCACGAAAAATGCGGGCGTCCCGGTCGATGCGAACGTGGCCGCGATCTTCTGCCCAACGTGGCCGCTCTTGCCGATGCCGGTGACGATGACGCGTCCCTTGACCGCAACGAGACGGCGCATCGCCTCCTCGAATGGTCCGGCGAGATCGCCGTTCAGTTCGCTGGCGAGCTGAACGAGCCCTTCCGACTCGAGGTTGAGCGTCCTCACCGCCGAAGCGACACTGGCTTTGAGGCCTGACTTTGTGCTCGAAGCAGCAGGCCGGGCGCTGGAACCGCGGAACGGGACCACTTTGGTCATTGGTGAGACGAGTCCTTCCCCCGTTGAGGCGCGTCCTGAGCCGAGCCCGCAAAACATGCCCTGATCTTATCAATTCCGCGCCGACGCCGCCATGCCGGAGCCGCGCTTTACCCCCGGCTTTAAAGGCACATTAACCAACGGTTTCTACGGTGAACGCGTTCAATTGTTTGCGTTCACGTGATTCTTTCATGGGGGCGCTCGCAAATGAGCGACCGGCGTCATGGCTGGTTTTATTGGAGCTTGGTCGTAGCGGTACTTTTAGTGCCCGCCGGCGCGCGGTTCGCGCATGCCCAAAGCGCAGCCCGGCAAAATCTGACCAACATCGAAGACCCCGCCGCCTCTGACGCATCCGAGCCCGGATCGGACGACGCCAATTCCGACGGCAGCGAGAGCGGCGATCCCACTTCCGCAGCTCCGACCGACGCTGACGGCAACCCGGCCGCGACGGACGATACGAGCGACCCGGACGACACGAATTCGTCCGCTGACCAAAACGATGCCGAAGAAAGCCCGCCGCAAGCTGGCACGCGCGACCCGGGCGAGGCCAACCCCGGCGACCTCGCCAACGGCGAGCCTCTGACGCCGCCGCAAGGCATCGACGTCTCTTCCGCAAGCGCGCGCGATCCAGCCGAAATCGACTTGCCAGATCAGCGCGCCGCGCGCCGCGATCCGCTGCTCTATCAAATCGAGGATCTGAACCCGATCACCGATAACCGGACGACGGCGCGCCTATTTCGCCAGGAGCCTTACGATCCAGTCGGCATCAGGATCGGCAGCTTCGTTCTGTTCCCGGAGCTGGACCTCGGAGCGTCCTACTATTCGAATGTCTTCCACGCTCCCTCGGCGAAATCGGATGTCGCGTTCGATGTCGTGCCATCGGCGCGTCTCGTTTCGAACTGGTCGCGCCATGCACTGGAATTCAGCGCCACCGGCATCTTGAGCTTCTATAACGACTACACGACGGAAGACGATCGCGACTATCAGCTCGAAGCGCGCGGCCGCCTTGACATCACGAGCCGCGCCAACATTCAGGCACTGATCTCGCGTCAGCAATCGTTCGAAGACCGCTCCGCGCTCGACGCGAGTTCGGTCGGCACGCGCGCCAAGATCATCGAAGATCGCGCTGAGGCGGCCTACAATCAGCGGTTCAATCGCCTGTCGCTGCAGCTGCGCGGCAGCATTAGCGACTACACCTACGGCTCGACCCAAGACTTAGGCGTGACGACGAACAACCAGGATCGCGACTACACTCAGTACGAGGAAGCCGCGCGCGTCATGTGGGAGCTGAAGCCGCAGCTTTCGCCGTTCTTCGAAGTCGCCGTCAATCATCGCGACTATGCGGAGGCCGCGCAGTCCGACGGCATCAATCGCACGTCAAATGGCGAGCGCTATCGCTTCGGCATTTCATTCGGCAACGACGGCGATATCGTGCGCGGCGAAGTCAGCCTCGGCTACGGCGTCCAGACGCCGAGCGATCGCCGACTGCATCCCGTTGATGGCCTGATTATCGACGCCAACGCGACGTGGCGCATCACGCCGCTGACGTCGATCCTGTTCAACGCCATGTCGGACGTATCCGAAACGACAACAGCCGACGTCGGCGGCGCATTCTACCGCTCGGCGAGCATCGGCATTCGCCACCAGCTAAGAAGCTATCTCGTCGTCTCCGCCGCCTTCAATTATTCGAACCAGGATTCGCAGGACGGCGTCATCAGCGACAACGAGTTCCGCGAAATCCTTGGTATCGAATACTTCGCCGACCGCAACACCGTGCTCTACGGCCGCTACGAGCACGTCAACTTCGACGGCATCGGCATCCCGAACGACTACGTCGGCGACGAGATCCACGTCGGCGTAAGGCTCCGCCGCTGACCTTAACTAAGCTCCGTCGAGCAACCGCTGAACCTCGCGCTTGAAGTCGCCCGCAAGCTCCTCGCGCTCCAGCGCCAACGCCACGTTCGCGGTCAGGAATCCGAGCTTCGAACCGCAGTCGTAAATCGTGCCGTTGAAGCGCACGGCGTGGAACGGCTGCTTGCCGTCCTGCATCAGCCGGATCATGGAGTCGGTGAGCTGAATTTCGCCGCCCGCGCCGCGCTCCTGCTTCTCCAGCAGCGAGAAAATGTCGGGCTGCAGAATATAGCGTCCCGTGATGTGAAGATTGGACGGCGCCGTTCCGGGCTTCGGCTTCTCGACCATTCCGGTAATCGTGGAAACGTCGGCCTTAGCGTCCTTCACGCCGACGATCCCGTACTGATGCGTCTGATCCTCGGGCACCGGCGCGACGGCGACGAGATTGCCGCCATGCTTGTTGTAAGCCGCTATCATGTCCGCGAGACACGACGTCCGGCCGTGATGGATCATGTCGGGAAGCAAGAGAGCGAACGGTTCATTGCCGACGATCTCGCGCGCGCACCAGACGGCGTGGCCGAGCCCCAACGGCGCTTGCTGGCGCGTAAAGCTCGTCTGCCCTGCAGCGGGAAGATCGCGCGCCAGAGCCTCGAGCTCTTTCGTCTTGTTCCGCGACGCCAGCGTTGCTTCGAGTTCGAACTGATTGTCGAAGTGATCTTCGATCACGGCCTTGTTGCGCCCGGTGACGAAGATGAAGTGCTCGATACCCGCGGCGCGCGCTTCGTCGACGACGTGCTGCAGCACCGGCCGGTCGACGACCGTCAGCATTTCCTTCGGTACGGCCTTCGTTGCCGGAAGAAAACGCGTCCCCAGTCCTGCGACGGGAAACACGGCTTTGCGAATGGGCCTGATCGCGGCGTTCATGTCTTGCTCCGGGAAAAATCAATCTGCTGCCAGCGCGGTCTCATGGATCGAGCGTGCCGGCTGCCGTTAACGCGCGGACGTGCGGAAAACGCGGCGGCGGCGACTGTTAGCGCCAATTTGCCGCCGCGGGTAGACGCAACGGGCCGCTGCAATCAATGTGCCTATAAAACTCGAACGACGGCAGCCGGGCGGAGCCGCAAAAATGCCCTTAAATCCGAGCATCGGGGTCATCATCGGAACAATGCCCGATCAGGGAGAATAACGGCGAGATGCGGCTGAGCAGATTGATCCAGGGTTTTGCCACAACGCTCGCCCTCGGCCTCGCAGTTATAGTCGGGGGTCAGGCGGCCACCGCGCGCCCGGCGACAGACTTCAAGACGTTCGTCGAAGGTGTCTGGCCGGATGCGAAGGCCGCAGGCGTCAGCCGCAAAACCTTCGACGCGGCCTTTAAAGGCGTCGAGCCCGATTACACAATTCCCGACCTCGATCTTCCCGACCGCCCGAAGATCGACAACAGCGGCCAGGCCGAGTTCACAAAAACCGCCGCCGATTATCTGTCAGCGCCCTATCTCGAAAAGCTTGGTGTTCAAGGTCGCGCCTTTCTCAAGGATCACGAAGCGGCGCTGAAGCGCATCGAAGCGCTGACCAGCGTCGACCGCTTTACGCTGGTCGCGATCTGGGGACGCGAGACGGCCTATGGCTCGTATCATCCGCCGAAGGACGCGATCCGCATGCTCGCAACGCTTGCCTACACCGGCAAGCGCAAGGACAAGTTTCGCGAGGAGCTGGTCGCGGCTTTGAAAATGCTTCAGATGGGCGTGCCGCGTTCGGACATGCGATCGTCGTGGGCAGGCGCCGTCGGACTGACGCAGGCGATGCCGACCGAATATCTGCAGTTCGCGATCGACGGCGATGGCGACGGCAAGATTGACATCTGGCGCTCGGTCGCTGACGCGCTCGCCTTCACCGCGAAGCAGCTCGAGGGCAAAGGCTGGGTACGCGGCGCGCGCTGGGGTTACGAGGTGATCGCGCCGGATCACGCCGACTGCTCGCTCGAAGGCCCGCCCGACGCGCGTCCCATCGCCGATTGGGTACGCATGGGGTTCAAACGCGCCGGCGGCAAACCATTCTCGCGCGATGAGCTTCAGCAGGAAGCCTATCTGATGATGCCGGGCGGCGCCTACGGTCCGGCGTTCCTGGCGGGGCAGAATTTCCGCGTCATTCGGCTCTACAACACATCCGACCTCTATGCGCTGTTCGTCGGCAACCTTTCCGACCGCATCCGCGGCGGCGGCAACTTCGTGACGCCGTGGAAGAACTTTGCGCAGCCGCGAACGACGACCGTTCACAATCTCCAGGTCCAGCTGCAGAAACTCGGCTACCCGATGGACAAGATCGACGGCAAGATCGGCTCCAACACGCGCAAGCAGATCGGGCTCTATCAGAAGGCTGCGCGCATCAAAATCGACTGCTGGCCCTCGGATTCGGTGCTCGCCTCGGCAAATGCGCAGGCAAATCGCTGAGCCTCGCGCGCCGAGACGTTGGAGAGTGGCCGCCGACGCGCTATGGTCCGGCAGGAATCGCTGAAGATTGAACCGCGTTTCGGAGAGGCGAAGGCACGCGCACGAATGGCTGATGCTTGGCAGAAACTCCGGCGTTCGTTCGCGGCGATTGCGCCTCTGGTCGCGCTCGTGCTCGCGCTTGGCGCGGCCGTGCCGGTCCCGGCAAACGCCGTCGACATGGAGCAGAACACGACCTTCCTGTCGCCGTTCCCCGACAACGACATCTACCAGGTGACCGTTTTCGGCGACGGCTTCGCGGAAGGCTTGCTCGGCGGCCTCGTGCAGGCATTCGGCTCCGACGTCCGTCTCAACATTCAGCGCCAGATCACGCCGATCGCCAACATCCCGACGTGGGACTTCGAAGGCAAGACGGCCGCGCTGGAACAGAAGATCTCCGAGCAGCCGCTCAACATCGCCATCGTGATGACGGGCGAGGATGACCGCAATCCGTTCCGCAATCCCGACAGCAAGCGCATCCAGGTCGGCACCGATGCCTGGATCACCGAATACACGCGGCGCATCGACAGGCTGATGCGCGCCTTCAAGCGCAAGAACGCCAGCGTCTATTGGGTCGGCCTGCCGAACTTCGCGCGCGGCGACGCCAACGAGCTGGCGCAGCGCATGAACGACGTCATTCGCGAGCGCGCCTATCTCAACGGCTATAAGTACATCGACGTGTATCAGGGCTTCGCCGACGAAAACGGCGCATATTCCGCATACGGGCCTGACCTCGAAGGCGCGATCCGGCTGTTGCGCGTGCGCGATGGGGTGAATTTCACGGCGGCGGGCAATCGCAGGCTGGCGCATTTCGTCGAGAAAGAGCTGCGCTCGGATCTGACGCAAGCCAAGAGCAATCGCAACGTCCCGCTGCTCGGAGCCGAAGCCGAACAGGAAAAGATCAATCCCGGCAACGCGGTCAAAACACCGGCGCCGTCGTCGCCCGTTGCTGACGCCGCGTCTGCGAACGCGAAAGTCCCCGTCGTTCGCAACACCGCGACCGACGGCACGCCGCCGTCTCAAACGAGCGCAGCGTCGGGCGATCAGAAGGCCGACAACGGCAAGATCACGCTGCGGCTCATCGGCAGCAACGGACGCGAGGAGACCCAAACGATCGAAGTTCTCCGCCCGGCGATCCCGGCGTCCGTGGTCGCCTTGATGGCGCGGCGCGAAGGCTCGGTGCCGCGCGGCGATCTCGTCGTCGACCAGATCGGCGGCGGTCTGACATTGATGAGCTCGATCACGCCGCCCGGCAACCGTGATCGCGGGCGTCTGTCACCGACGCAGGCGCCGTACTTCCGCTTGCTCGTCAAGGGCGAGCGCCTGCAGCCGAAGCCCGGCCGCGCCGATGACGTATCCTGGCCGCCGAAGAATGACTCGACCACCGATGCAAAACCGGCGGACCCGGTGCCGCGCGGTTAATTCCGCCGTAGCAGACGAACGTTGCCCCTGCGATGCGCCGCGGCCTCTGCGCGTCGGCGGGTTAAAGTCATGAGATGAGCGCTATCGTCTTCACAGCGGTTCTGTTCGCAGCGTTTCTTCACGCCGCCTGGAACGCACTCGTCAAAAGTGCTGCCGACAAGTTCCTGATGACGATCATGGTCGCGTCATCGGCCGCGTTTTTGGCCGCGGTCGCGCTGCCGTTTCTCCCGCAACCCGATGCTGAAAGCTGGCGATACATTCTGGCCTCGGCGCTGATCCACGTCGCCTATTTCACGCTCGTCGCGCTCGCCTACCACCACGCCGACATGAGCCAGACCTATCCATTGATGCGTGGAACGGCGCCGTTTCTGGTGGCGCTCGTTGGTGCGCTTGCGCTCGGAGAACCACTTTCGCCGGCCGCCTGGATCGGCATCAGCCTGATCTCGTTCGGCGTCTTGAGCATGGTTGGCCTCAGGCGCAGCGGCGACGGCAAGGGCGTCGCGATCGCACTCTGCAATGCTGCAGTCATCGCCGCCTACACGCTCGTCGATGGCCACGGCGTCCGGCTTTCCGGATCACCCGCCGGATATACGCTGTGGGTCTTTATGCTGACAGGAATCCCGCTCGCGGCATGGGTCATGGCCCGGCACGGCAAGACGGCGTTCGTTCGCGCGGGATTGGATTGGCGCGTTGGAATGCTCGGCGGTCTCGCGACGCTCGCCGCCTATAGTCTTGTCCTTTGGGCGATGATGGCCGCGCCCGTCGCAATCGTTGCAGCACTGCGCGAGACGTCAATCCTGTTCGGAACTGTCATCTCGGCTGTGATCTTGAAGGAAAACGTTGGTACGTCGCGGCTGGCCGCGGCGTGCATCATCGTGCTCGGCGCAATCGCGCTCCGTCTCGGGTGAACGAAGCATTCCGCGTTTAGCGCGGAAGCTCCGTCGAACCCATCAGGAACTTGTCGATCGCGTGCGCGGCTTGGCGGCCTTCGCGGATCGCCCACACGACAAGCGATTGCCCGCGCCGAACGTCACCGGCGCAGAACAGCTTCGGCGAAGTCCCAAGCTTGTAATCGCGATCCGTCGCATCGAGACCCTTGAAGCGGCCGCGCGCCACGACCGGAACCTGCAGTTCCTTGACCACGTCGCCCTCGACCGGCCCGGAAAAGCCCATCGCGAACAACACGAGATCGGCGTCGAGCGCGCCTTCGGTGCCCTTGATCGGCTGCAGGTTTCCGTTGACGCGCGTATAATGAAGCTTCTTCACCTTGCCTTTTTCGCCCGAGAAGCCCGTCGTCGAAATCGAATACTCGGTCGTCGCGCCCTCGGCCTGCGACGTCGAGATGCGCAGCTTCAGTGGCCAGTGCGGCCACGACAAAGCTTTGTTTTCCTTCGTCGGCGGAACCGGCATGATTTCGAGCTGCGTGACGCTCTTGGCGCCCTGCCGGAACGACGTGCCGATGCAGTCGGAACCGGTATCGCCGCCGCCGATGACGATCACGTGCTTGCCCTTCGCCGAAATCTCTTCCGTCTTGGGCTTTTGCGGTTCGCCGGCATTGCGCCGGTTCTGCTGCGGCAGGAAATCCATCGCATAGTGCAGGCCTTCGAGATCGCGGCCTGGTGATTGGGCAAAAAGGTCGAACGGCGTTTCCGAGCCGAGCGCGAGCAGCACGGCGTCGTGCTTGCCTTCGAGATACTTCGCGGACAGATCCTGCCCGACATGAATGCCGCAATGGAACGTGACGCCCTCGGCCTCCATCTGCTTCACGCGCCGCGCGATCACGGTCTTTTCCATTTTGAAATCCGGAATGCCGTAAACGAGCAGCCCGCCGGGACGCGCGTTCTTCTCATAGACGTGCACGTCGTGACCGGCGCGCGCCAGCTGCTGCGCGGCCGCAAGCCCAGCCGGGCCTGACCCGATGATCGCGACCTTCTTGCCGGTCTTCTTGTGCGGAGGCTGCGGCTGCAACCATCCTTCCTCGATGGCGCGATCGGCGATCGCGCACTCGATGCTTTTGATCGTCACCGGCTTGTCGTCGATATTGAGCGTGCACGATGCTTCGCACGGCGCCGGGCAAATGCGGCCCGTCACTTCCGGAAAGTTATTCGTCGAATAGAGGTTCTGCGCCGCCGTCTTCCAGTCGCCGTGATAGACCAGATCATTCCAGTCGGGGATCTGGTTGTTCACCGGACAGCCGTTGTGACAATACGGAATCCCGCAGTCCATGCAGCGCGCCGCCTGGCCTTTGATGTTCGCTTCCGCCAGCGGCTCGACGAACTCCTTCCAGTGCTTCAGACGCTCCTCGACCGGCCGGTATGTGCGCTCGGCGCGATCGATTTCGAGAAAACCCGTCGGCTTGCCCATTTCTATTCCGTCTTTCTGTTCGTTCCGTTGACCGGTCGCGATTTCGATTAGGATTTTGCGGCTGCTTCAGCTTCGCGGTTCGTTTCGCGAGACTTCGCAAGCTCGGTGAGCGCGCGGCGATATTCGACCGGCATGATTTTCTTGAACTTCGGCAGGTAAGCGCCGAAATCCTTGAGAATGGCCTGCGCGCGCTGCGAGTTGGTGTAGTGCGCGTGACGCGCGATCAGCGTGTGAAGCCGCTCCGCATCCTGCTCGCGCATGTCGACCATCACGTTGCGAACTGCGATCGCCACGTCGCCGCCTTGCTGGGCGAGCTTTTGCAGCGAGCCCGGATCGGCCGTCAGCGTTTCGAGCTGCACCATCTCCTTGTTGAGATGATTTTCGAAGTCGCCTTTTTCATCGAGCACGTACGCGATGCCGCCCGACATGCCAGCCGCGAAATTGCGGCCCGTCGGACCAAGCACGACGACGACACCGCCGGTCATGTACTCGCAGCCGTGATCGCCCGTGCCCTCGACGACGGCGTAAGCGCCGGAGTTGCGGACAGCAAAGCGCTCGCCGGCGACGCCGTGGAAATAGCATTCGCCCGTGATCGCGCCGTAGAGCACCGTGTTGCCGACGATGATCGAGTCTTCCGGCGTGATGCCGGATTTCGGATCGGGCCGCACGATCAGCTTGCCGCCTGAAAGACCCTTGCCGACGTAGTCGTTGCCTTCGCCGATCAGATCGAGCGTCACGCCGTGCGCCGTCCACGCGCCGAACGCCTGGCCCGCCGTGCCCTTGAGCGACAGCCAGATGGTGTCCTCGGGGAGTCCGGCATGACCGTAGCGCCGCGCGACTTCGCCCGACAGCATGGCGCCGGTCGAGCGATTGACGTTCTTGATCGCGAATTCGGCTTTGACCGGCTTCTTCGCCTCGAGCGCCGGCTTCGCGGCTTCGATGAGCTTGACGTCGAGAACCTTCTCGAGCCCGTGGTTCTGACGCTCGCTGTTATAGATCGCGACGCCCTGCGGAGCGTTCGGCTTATGGAACAGCTTCGAGAAGTCGAGACCGCGCGCCTTCCAGTGTTCGATGGCGCGATCCTTGTCGAGCTGATCCGTCTGGCCGATCATCTCGTTGAACGTATGGAAGCCGAGCTGCGCCATGATCTCGCGCACTTCTTCCGCAACGAAGAAGAAGAAGTTGATCACGTGCTCGGGCTTGCCGGTGAAGCGGGCGCGCAGAACGGGGTCCTGCGTCGCGACGCCGACGGGGCAGGTGTTGAGATGGCACTTGCGCATCATGATGCAGCCCGCCGCGATCAGCGGAGCGGTTGCGAAGCCGAACTCGTCGGCGCCGAGCAGCGCTCCGATCACCACATCTCGCCCAGTGCGGACGCCGCCGTCGACCTGCACCGCGATGCGGCCGCGGAGTCTGTTGCCGACCAGCGTCTGATGCGTCTCGGCGAGACCGATTTCCCACGGGCTACCCGCGTGCTTGATCGACGTCAGCGGCGAAGCGCCGGTGCCGCCTTCGAAGCCTGAGATCGTCACATGGTCCGCGCGCGCCTTCGCGACGCCGGCGGCGACGGTGCCGACGCCAACCTCGGAGACGAGCTTGACCGAAACGTCAGCCTGCGGATTGACGTTCTTCAGGTCATAGATGAGCTGCGCCAGATCTTCGATCGAATAGATGTCGTGATGCGGCGGCGGCGAGATCAGACCGACGCCCGGAGTCGCGTGACGCACCTTCGCGATCGTCGCGTCGACCTTGTGGCCGGGCAGCTGCCCGCCTTCGCCGGGCTTCGCGCCCTGCGCCATCTTGATCTGCATCATGTCGGAATTGACGAGATATTCCGTCGTCACGCCGAACCGGCCGGAGGCGATCTGCTTGATCGCGGAGCGCATCGAGTCGCCGTTCTGCAGCGGCTTGAAGCGATCGGATTCCTCGCCGCCTTCGCCGGTGTTGGAACGTCCGCCGATACGGTTCATCGCGATCGCGAGCGTCGTATGCGCTTCGCGGCTGATCGATCCGAAGCTCATCGCACCGGTCGAGAAACGCTTCACGATGCTCGCCGCTGGCTCGACCTCGTCGAGCGGGATCGGCTTGCGCCCCATGCTTTCCGCCGAGCGGATGCGGAACATGCCGCGCAGCGTCATCAGCTGCTCGGACTGATCGTTGATCGACTTCGAATAGTCGCGGAACTTCTGCGAGACGCGGCCGCTCATCGCGGCGGCATTGTCGGTGCCGCGAACTGCGTGCTGCAGGTCGGCAACCGTCGCCGGACGCCACATGTGCGCTTCGCCGCGCACGCGATAGGCATAGTCGCCGCCGACGTCGAGCGCGTTTTCCAGAACCGGAGAGTCGCCGAACGCCGCCTTGTGCCGCTCGACCGTCTCGCGCGCGATCTCGCGCAGACCGACGCCTTCGACCTGGGTGTGCGTGCCGGTGAAATAGCGGTCGACGAATGTCGACCTGAGTCCGACTGCGTCGAAAATCTGCGCACCGCAATAGGACTGGTAGGTCGAGATGCCCATCTTCGCCATCACCTTCATGATGGCCTTGCCGATCGCCTTGATGAACCGCTTCTTGGCGAGATCCGGCGTCGTGCCTTCCGGCAGATCGGGGATCATCGAGTACAGCGTTTCGAACGCGAGATACGGATTGATCGCTTCCGCGCCGTATCCGGCGAGCGTGCAGAACTGATGAATCTCGTGCGCTTCACCCGTCTCGATGACGAGACCGACTGACGTTCTGAGACCTTGCTTGATCAGATGATGATGCACGGCCGATGTCGCGAGCAGCGACGGAATGGCGATGCGATCCGGACCGGCGCGGCGGTCCGAGAGAATGATGATGTTGTATTCTTTCGCGCGCACGAACTCTTCCGCCTCGGCGCAAACGCCGTCGAGCGCCGGGCCCATGCCCGCCTCGCCTTTGTCAGCGGGGTAGGTGATGTCGATCGTGATCGACGAGAAATCGTTGTCCTTGACGGCACCGATGCCGCGGATGCGTTCGAGATCTTCGTTCGTCAGGATCGGCTGGTCGACCTCGAGGCGCTTCTGCTTCGACGTGCCTTCGAGCTCGAGGATGTTCGGACGCGGACCGATGAACGAGACGAGACTCATCACCAGTTCTTCGCGGATCGAGTCGATCGGCGGATTGGTGACCTGCGCGAAGTTTTGCTTGAAATAGGTGTGCAGCAACTTCGACTTCGACGACAGCGCCGAAATCGGCGTGTCGGTGCCCATCGAGCCGATGGCTTCCTCGCCGCGTTCGGCCATCGGCGCGAGCAGAAACTTGATGCTTTCCTGCGTGTAGCCGAACGCTTGCTGCAGATCGAGCAGCGCGATGTTCGACTTCGCGGGGCGCGCCGACGCGGGCGGCAGCGGCAGCTCCGACGCCTTGATTTGCGTGCGCTTCAGCCACGTTTCGTAGGGATGGCTCGCCGCGATCTCGGCCTTCAATTCTTCGTCCGAGATGATGCGACCCTTTTCGAGGTCGATCAGCAGCATCTTGCCCGGCTGCAGACGCCACTTCTTGACGATCTTGTCCTCGTCGACCGGCAGCACGCCCGACTCCGACGACATGATGACGGTGTCGTCCTTGGTCACGAGATAGCGCGCGGGACGCAGGCCGTTCCGGTCGAGCGTCGCGCCGATCTGGCGGCCGTCGGTGAACGCCATCGCCGCCGGGCCGTCCCACGGTTCCATGAGGCAGGCGTGATATTCGTAGAAGGCGCGGCGCTTCGTATCCATCGTCGGATTGCCGGCCCACGCTTCCGGGATCAGCATCATCGCCGCGTGCGCGAGGCTGTAGCCGCCCATCGTCAGGAATTCGAGCGCGTTGTCGAAGCACGCCGTATCAGACTGGCCTTCGTATGAGATCGGCCAGAGCTTCGAAATGTCTGAGCCGAACAGCGGCGAGGAAACGGACGCTTGCCGCGCCGCCATCCAGTTGACGTTGCCGCGCAGCGTGTTGATCTCGCCGTTGTGCGCGACCATCCGGTAGGGATGCGCGAGCTTCCACGACGGGAACGTGTTGGTCGAAAAGCGCTGATGCACCAGCGCCAGCGCCGAAGTCAGGCGCGGGTCGGAAAGGTCTTTGAAGTAGGCCTTCACCTGATACGACAGGAACATGCCCTTGTAGACGAGCGTCCGCGTCGATAGCGACACGGTGTAATGACCGATGTCGCGCCCCTTATAGGCGTCGTGGATCGCGTTCGAGACGACCTTGCGAACGATATAGAGGCGCCGTTCGAATTCATCCTGGTCCGCGATCGAGGAGGGACGTTCGATGAAAGCCTGCCGGTGCACGGGTTCAGTGGTGCGAACCATCGGCGACAGGCAGCTGTTGTCGACCGGCACCGAACGCCAGCCGAGAAACTTCAGACCTTCTTCCTTGACGCATCGCGCCCAGACGCGTTCGCAATGCGCGCGCAGCCGCTCGTCTTGCGGCATGAAGACATGGCCGACGGCGTAGTCGCCGAACTTCGGCAGATCGAAGTCGAGCGTCTTTGTTTCCGCCGCAAGAAAATCATGCGGGATCTGGATGAGAATACCGGCGCCGTCGCCCGACAGCGGATCGGCTCCGACCGCGCCGCGATGTTCCAGGTTTTCCAGAATCTTGAGCGCGCTCTCGACGATCGAGTGCGATTTCTTACCCTTGAGGTTGGCGATAAAGCCGACGCCGCACGCATCCCGCTCCAGTGCCGGATCAAATAGTCCTTCAGGCGCCGGGCGGCCCTGCGGTCCGATTTCATCTTCCAGCGGGGGTAGGTAGCCTTCGCTCATCTTCTTTGCCTCGTCAGGCCCGTCGGGCCTCTCTGCGAATGTCTGTCGGGGTCGGGTCGCGCGGTTCGCCCATGAGAGCCAGCCGCGCTTGCATTTCTGTGTGAGTGGCGGCGGTGCCGCCGGATTGCGCTCTCATGTGTCGGCGAAACTTTGTCCCAGGCGAAAGGCTGCCCAAGGAGTGCCGGAAAAGTGCGCGAGCGGCCGTGACGATTATCGCGTCGATTTTCGACGCATACGTTTCATCGCGGCCGCCGTGTAGGGCGACCGGACATCTGGCGGACGTGCTTTCGAGTGCAACATCGGCGTTCCAATAAAGGTCAGTAATGCTGACCTATGTGCTGCATCATACAGATTTGCATTCGTCGCACAAGTAGAAAAGCGCACATCTTTTGTACGATGTTTTTTTGGCGTTCGCGCTCCGTCTGGCGACGAGCAATCGCCAGCATCCTGAGCGAAATCTGCCCGATCGCCGTTATGGCGGCGCAGTCGGCCACGACGGCCTGGTCATTGCGTGTTGGCACGACGAAGCAGCCGCGTCCGGGGGGGCGCGGCTGCCAAGCATTTTCAATAACTTCGAACGAATTTCGAAACTCGGCGGGCTTAGGCCGCTTTCGCCTCAAGCTGCTTCGCGTCGCTCGAACCGATCGCGATCGTCCGCGGCTTTTTGCTTTCCGGAACGTTGCGGACGAGATCGACGTGGAGCAAGCCATTCTCGAACTTGGCGCCCGTCACGTCGACGTGGTCGGCAAGCTGGAAGCGCCGCTCGAAGGCACGCGCTGCGATCCCACGGTGCAAGAACGTCTTGCCTTCCGTTTCGGCAGCTTTCTCACCGGAGACAGACAGCGTCTGCTCCTTGACTTCGATTTTCAGCTCCTCAGGCGAAAAACCGGCGACCGCGAGAGAGATGCGATACGCATTTTCGCCAGTCCGCTCGATATTGTACGGCGGATAAGTCGATTCGCTATCGAAGCCCGTCGACTGGTCCAGCATCTGGAACAGGCGGTCAAAGCCGATTGCGGAACGATAGAAGGGAGCAAATTCAGTGTGTCGCATGAACATATCCTCCTAGAGAAGCGACATGTGAGCCGGCCCGGCGATCGAGTCCGGCTCTTTGAGTGCGGCCCCGCTTCGCGGCAACCGCAACAGACAGGTAGGAAGACCAAATTCCACTTCAAGAGGTCCGACGACAGGCTGCAAGCGCGCCCTCGCCGCGCTAGAATTGTTAATGCTGCGTCGGGAATTCAGAGAGCGCCATGAAACTCGTATCACTCTCGATCAATCCAGTGCCGAGCGGCGCGACGGTTTCCGAGTTCGACGGCTACGACGGCCTCAAGCTGCGTTACGCGCTGTGGGAGCCGACGCGGGGTCCGGTGCGCGGCACCGTCTGCATCGTGCAAGGGCGCGGCGAATTCATCGAAAAATATTTCGAGGTCATCGCTGATCTTCGCCGCCGCGGCTTTGCCGTCGCGACCTTCGATCTTCGCGGCCAGGGCGGCTCCGAGCGGCTGCTGTCGAACCCGCGCAAAGGCCATGTGCTCGCCTTCACCGAATACGATCGCGACCTCGCGATCTTCATCGACGAAATCGTCAAGCCGGCGCTGCCGCAGCCGCTGATCGGGCTCGGTCATTCGCTCGGCGGCAATATCCTGCTTCGCAACGCCCAGGACGAGGCGAGTCCGTTCGCCCGCATGGTTCTGATGGCGCCGATGATCGCGATCCACGAAAATATGCTCGGCGTCAGCCCCGGCATCGCGCGCGCCTACGCGAATATCGCATGTCTTTTCGGGTTCGCCGGGACGTATGTCCGAGGCGGCGGCGACGAGCCGGACGACTTCAAGGATTTCGAAACGAACCGCCTGACGTCGGACCATGTGCGCTGGTCGCGCAACAAGGCGATCATCGAAGCCGCGCCGGAACTCGCGACCGGCTCGCCGACGGTCGGCTGGCTGAGAGCCGCGCTCCGAAGCACGGCGATGCTGCTTCGGCCCGAATATCCGAAGTATGTGTGCGTCCCGATGATCCTGTTCGCGGCCGGGGCCGACAAGGTCGTCTCGACCCAGGCGATCGAAGATTTCGCCGTCGATCTGAAGTTCGGCGCGCACATCCTGATGCCGGGATCGCGTCACGAGATCCTGCAGGAAACCGACGCCGTGCGGCAGCGCTTCTGGGCGGCCTTCGACGCCTACATGGGAATTACCACGGCGTCGCCGGAGAAGGCCTAGGCGTTGTTGATCAGCGTCAGCACGGCTTCGTGCAGGCGCGCGTCGCCGCACGCGATGATATCGCCGCCGCTCGCCGGATCGCCGCCCGACCACGTCGTGACACGCCCGCCCGCCCGCTCGATGATCGGGATGAGCGCGACGATGTCATAGGGCTTCAGATTGGTTTCGAGCACCAGATCGATGAACCCCGCGGCAAGCAGGCAGTAATTGTAACAATCGCCGCCGTATCGGGTCAGCCGTGCCGTGGCCTTCACCCGGTTGAGCGCCCCGATCTGCATGTCGCCTTCGAAGAGATCGGGATGCGTCGACGCCAGCACGGCATCTTCGAGGTTTGCGCACGGCCGCGTCTTGAGGCGCTGGGGCCGCCCGCCGCCGACGCTGTGATAGGACGCGCGATCGCCGGACCAGAAGCGCTCCCCGGTGAACGGCTGATCCATCAATCCGAAGAACGGCTTTGCGTCCCGAAGCACGCCAATCAGCGTGCCCCAGAGTGGCGAGCCGATGATGAACGAGCGCGTCCCGTCGATCGGATCGATGACCCACTGATAGGGGCTTGTGCCGGCCTTGGTGCCGAATTCCTCGCCGATGACACCATCGTTCGGCATTTTGGCCGCCAGCGCCTGGACGATCGCCTTCTCCGCACCCCTGTCAGCCTTGGTGACGGGGTCAAAGGCGCCGCCCGCGGCTTTGTTTTCCACAGGGACTACCTTGCGGAAGTGCTTGAGGATCACCGGCCCCGAAATGTCGGCGAGTTCATGGGCCACGCGCACGATGGCCTGAAATTCTGCTGCGGGTAACGACCCGGACACGTGCTCACCCCGTAACTGCGGTTGTTGAACTGTGATTGCGCAAAATGAGCAAATCTATCGAGAACAAGGTACAATATTAAAATAGTTATATCCAAGTAACCTAAGTTGTGGCGCGCTAGATACATCTATTCGTGAATGCGCTATCTCAATACTCGTGGAGATTGCGAGCGGCGCCGAAGCATACCATCTTCGTAATGCGGTTGTGTGAACACGCTTCTATCGCAATCGCTGCCCAATTTGGGCGTTTCCTCCCTAGACTTGGGCCGTTCTTACGAACGGCCTTTCTTTATGCGGCATTGTGCGCCGCGGGGAGGTATGCGAGATCCGCACTTTCCACCTCTCAGACCTGCATAAATCGCAATTGTCGTTGATGCAATGCACCGTTATTTTGTGCAGTGCGATATGCGAGCTTGTGCTCGCGCTTCGCAGCCCTCCTTGGGCGTTTCCTCCCTAGACTTGGGCCGTTCGGATTGAACGGCCCTTTTTTCTTGGCCGGTCGTACGCCAAAGCGTGCGCGGACGGTTAATGCGCGCGCGGAGGCACTTACTCTGCTGCAGCGCGAAAATCGAGCAGCCCCGGCACTTCCGCGAAGAGATGCTGAGCGATCTCCCGGAGCGCGGCAGTGAGCGCGACGTAGCCTTTATTCGGCTGGAACGTCATCTCGTTGATGTAAAGCCCGCGATTGATCTCGAGCTGGATGGCATGCGTGCCATGGGCCGGACGGCCGTGGTGCTCGGTGATGTACCCGCCCGCGTAGGGCCGGTTCAGCTGCACCTTGAAACCTCGCCGCTGGAATTCGTCCCGCACGAGCAGCGTCAGCCGCGGATCGGACGAAGCCCCGAAGCGGTCGCCAATCACGATGTCGGGCCTGAGCGCGCCACCTGGCGCCATCGCTGCCGAGGGCATCGAGTGACAGTCGATCAGAACGGCATAGCCAAACGTTTCGCAGGTCTGAGCAATGAGCCGCGATAGCTCGGCATGGAACGGAAAATAGAGTTGCTCGATGCGCGACAGCACGCTCTCGATGCTCAGCCGGTTCGGATAAATATCTTCGCCGTCGGCGACGATGCGAGCCACGGTTCCGAGCCCGCCGGCGACGCGAACGGATTGCGTGTTGGCGTGCGCGGGAACGTCTTCAACGAGTTCCGGATCGATCTCGTAGGGTTCGCGGTTGAGATCGAGGTAAGCGCGCGGAAAGCGCGCGCTGATCAGCGGCGCACCCATCTCGGCGACAGGCTCGAACAGCTTATCGACGAAGCAGTCTTCCGATCGCCTCAGCGTTTTCGGATCGAGCCGCGAAATCGCAAGAAATTCGGGCGGATAAAGCCGTCCTGAGTGCGGCGAAGAAAAAACGAAAGGCGCAGTTTGCTGACGCGGCGAAAGAACATCGAAAGATGGAAAGAAGGCGGACGGCACGCTGTGAAGGTGGGCATCGGACATTCGGGAACGTGTGCCTTCGATTGCTTCCGCGACAAATTGACGATGAAAGGTTCGACACTCTGCCAACGTGCGACTGGGAAGTCCATGCGTGACTTCGGCTATGCTGCAGCTGATAACGCACTGCGTTCCGAGAAGTTCTCGAATCGCGGCTTGGCTGCAACTCTCCACAATTTCATGCAACGTTTACCAAACTCGGGCCAAGTTTGCGCCAGACGGACTGTGCAGTATTGGTTACGTTCAAGCTCCGCTTCATCACAGAGTTCCCATGCCTGTTAAGCCCTCAAGTCTACCGCTGCGCCGCATCCTGCTTGCTGAGGATGACGATTCGATGCGCGGTTTTCTCGTTAAAGCGCTGGAAAAAGCCAACTACGACGTCGTTGCTTTCGAAAACGGCGAAGAAGCTTACGAGCGTCTGAAGCGCGAGCCGTTCACGCTGCTGCTGACGGACATCGTGATGCCGAAGATGGACGGCATCGAGCTTGCCCGTCGCGCCAGCGAGATCGATCCCGATCTCAAGATTATGTTCATAACGGGCTTTGCAGCGGTGGTGCTCAACAGCGAGAACCAGCCTCCGAAAGAGGCCCGCGTGCTGTCAAAACCCTTCCACCTCAAGGACCTCGTTCGGGAGGTCGATCGCCTGCTTGCGGCATGATCTGCTGCGGCAACCTCAGCATAATTCAAGAAACCCCTCGTTCAGGGCTTGACCAAGAGGGATCAATCCCCCTAGAAGCTCGCTTCTTCGGGCACTTAGCTCAGCGGTAGAGCACTACCTTGACATGGTAGGGGTCAGAGGTTCGATCCCTCTAGTGCCCACCATCTTTTAACCGGTGTCGTTATGAAAGTTAGAAACTCTTTGAAATCCCTTCGTTCGCGACACCGCGATAATCGCGTCGTCCGTCGCAAGGGTCGCGTCTACGTGATCAACAAGACGCATCGCAGGTTCAAGGCGCGCCAGGGCTGATGCCCGTTTTGGCGCCCTTGGACGTTACTGCGAATTCACGAGACTCGTTTTGACCGTTGTGCCGCCGATCGATACGGTCGGCGCATGAGAGCCAACGCGCGCATTTTGGTTGTCGGACTTGCTTTGGCTGCGGGCATCGCGCCTGCGGCGGCTGACGACGAGCTTCTAAAGACCCAGCCTTTCCCCGAAAAGCAGGTGCCGGCACAGCCGCCGCCTCCACCGTCGCAGAAGCGCGAGACGCCGCCACCAACTGCGCCGCGCACGGCCGAACACGGCGATCCCGGCATGATGGGCCTGCCCTGGCCGAAATCTCCCGAGGAAGCCTCCAAGACCCTCAGCAATCTCTATGCGTTCCTCGCGACGACGGACGATCATCGCCTCGGCGGTGAGATCGGCGCCTCCATCGAGCGGCTCTGGCGGCTTTGCGGCGGCGACACGGTCAACCTGCTGATCGATCGCGCCGAGCTGTTCTCTTCCAAGAACGAAAACGACAAGGCCCTGCCGCTGCTCGACGCGGCGGTCGATCTCGCGCCCGACTACGCCGAGGCTTGGAGCCATCGCGCCTACATCGAATATCGCCTGAACAACTATCCGGCGGCGCTGGGCGACTTGCGGCGCGCTCTGGCGCTCGACCCGAACCACTTCCGCGCCCTCGACGGCATGGCGAAGATCCTGACGCAGATGGGCGAGAAGAAAGCCGCGCTCGAAGCCTACGATCAGCTTCTGAAGATCCACCCGAACATCGAAGGCGCCGAAACCGCCCGCGACGAACTTAAGAAAGCCGTCGAAGGGCAAGGGATCTAGGTCACTCCCGGCATCTCCACCGCTTCGGCAGAGGCGCGTCAGAAATCCCGCAGCACCGTCACGCCCCCGGGGACTCGCCTACACGCAATTTCCATCCTCTAACCGTCACGGCCGCGCAGGCGGCCGTCCACGACAACGTGCGAACCGCTCGCTGCTTGCGGCGTGGATGGCCGCCTCCGCGGCCATGACGTGAGTGTGCAGTTGCGGGCAGCTCGATGAAGGCGAGCGGAGATGCCAATCACGACGGCATTGCCGGCCGGCTCGACGAAGGAGAGTCGGCAATGCCAATCAAAAAGTTCTTCTAAACTTCTTCCGCGATCGGCGCGCCGGATTCATCCACGAATGCGATGCGGATCATGTTGGTCGTGCCGGGGCTGCCGAGAGGAATACCGGCCGTGATGAGCACGCCTTCGCGCGCTTTGACGAGCCCTTCCTCGAACGCGATGCGGCACGCTTTGCGCACCATGTGCGAAAGGTTTTCCGGATCGCCGGTCAGGATCGTCTGCACACCCCAGACGAGCGATAAGCGCCGCGCCGTCGACTCAATCGGCGTCAGTCCGATGACCGGAATGCCCGGCCGTTCGCGCGTGACGCGAAGGACCGTCGAACCGGTCGCCGTATAGCACACGATGGCGCCGAGCTTCACCGTATCGGCGATTGCCGAGGCGGCGGCGGCGATGGCGTCGGCGCCGGTCGGCTGCGGCTCGGTCTGCGTCGCATAAAGCATCGGCTCGTAGATCGGATCGTGTTCGACCTCGATCGCGATCTTGTCCATCATCTGGATCGCTTCGACCGGATATTGTCCGACCGCGCTTTCCGCCGACAGCATGATCGCATCCGCGCCGTCGAACACGGCATTGGCGACGTCGGAAACTTCGGCGCGCGTCGGCATCGGCGACGAAATCATGCTTTCGAGCATCTGCGTCGCGATGATGACGGGCTTGCCCGCCGCACGCGCCATGCGCGTCATCTTTTTCTGGATGCCCGGCACGCGCTCGACCGGCATCTCGACGCCAAGGTCGCCGCGCGCCACCATGATGGCGTCGGACGCCGCAATGACGTTCTCGAGATCGGCAACCGCCGACGGCTTCTCGATCTTCGACAGGATCGCGGCGCGCGTGCCGATAAGGTTGCGCACTTCGTGAATGTCTTCGGCGCGCTGCACGAACGACAGCGCCACCCAGTCGACGCCGAGCTTGAGCGCGTGGGCGAGGTCGGCCTTGTCTTTCTCGGTCAGCGGGCTGATCGGCAGAAGCGTATCGGGCATCGAAATGCCCTTGCGGCTCGCGAGCATGCCGCCGGTCGTCACTTCCGCACGGATTTGAACTTTTGAGGCTTCGACGACGCGCATCCGGAGCTTGCCGTCGTCGAGCACCAGCATGTGTCCCGGCTTGATGGCGTCGAAAATCTGCGTATGCGGCAGATAAACCCGCTCGCCGGTCCCGAGCGTCTCATCGAGATCGAATTTGAAGATCGAGCCGGTCTTGACCTGCACGCGGCCGGTTTCGAAATTGCCGATGCGGAACTTCGGCCCCTGCAGGTCGGCGAGGATGCCGATCGGGTGGCGATGGCGTGCCGCGCACGCGCGTACCGTATTGTAAAGCGCCTTCGAGCCGTCGTGTGACGAGTGGCTCATGTTGATGCGGAAAACGTCGACGCCCGCGATGAAAAGACGTTCCACCATCTCCGGAGCGGCAGATGCGGGGCCAAGCGTTGCAACGATCTTGACCCGCCGGTTACGTCTCATTTTTCAGCTTTTCCTTGCCCCGGATCAGTGAGGCGGATGGTCCATTCCTTCGCCTCTCCGGTATCGACTTCAAAAAATCCCGTGCGCTTATATCCGCGTTTTTCGCAATCCTGAACCCCCCGGATGGCGAACGACTTTTCATTGGTGCACATATCGTTCTTGCCGCCCCATTCGCCGCCGCGATCGTAGTCGACGGCGTGAACGTAAACATAGCGGCTTGGCAGCGCACCCTTGAGCAGTGTTTCGCACGTCTGCGAGGCGATGTTCCACCAGCCTTCGGTGGCCCAGCCGGTTTTATCCTGATAGCCGATTGCAACGCCAACTCGGCTCGAAGTGATATTGCATAGCTTCAGATCGGCATGCGCGACATTGGCCGAGAGAAGGAGACCGAACGACAGCGCCAGAAGATGCATAGCGGCGCGCGAATTGAAGTACTGCGGCAAGTTTGCTCTCCGTCTGCATCAGGTCCGTTTCGGAAGCGCGCGAAAAGCGCGCGCCGACGGCGGCCTCGCCTACGGATCGACGAGGATGACCCTGAAATCGTTGACGTTGGTCTGCGTCGGTCCGCACAGGATGAGGTCGCCAAGAGGGCGGAAGAAGCCCGTCGAGTCGTTGTTCTCCAGCATCCTGGCAGCATTGAGGTTGAAGGCTTCCGCGCGTTTCAATGTGTCGGGGAAGACCATCGCACCGGCCGGATCGCCGGCATTGCCGCCGCCGCCATCGATGCCGTCGGTATCGCCCGCGAGTCCGAAAATACCAGGCTCGCCGTCGAGCGCGATCGCAAGCCCGAGCGCGTACTCTTGATTCGGTCCGCCCGAGCCGTTGCCGCGCACGGTGACGGTCAGTTCGCCGCCCGACATGATGGCGATTTTCTCGCCGCGGCGCTTGGCGTCGAGCGCCATTTCCGCGTGCTTGCGCGCAACTTCCCGCGCTTCGCCCTCAAGGTCGTCGCCGAGCATGATGACACGATAGCCGCGTTCGCTGGCGATGCGCCCCGCGGTCTCGATCGACGCTTTCGGCGCGGCGACGATGACGTAGCTGGAATTCGCTAGCTTCGGATCGCCTGCCTTGAGCGTCTCGTTCTGCGCATCGTCCAAAGCGCGCGCGATTTCGGGATCGGGCGTGATTTTCCATTTCGCGAGAACCGCGCGTGCGTCGGCCAGCGTCGAGCGATCGGCAACGGTCGGCCCCGAACCGATTTCGTCCGGATTGTCGCCCGGCACGTCCGAGATCGAAAGCGTCAGCAGCTTCGCCGGATAGACGGCTGCTGCGAGCTTGCCGCCTTTGATTTGCGAGATGTGTTTCCGCACACAGTTCATTTCGGAGATCGGCGCGCCGGATTTCAAGAGCTGCTTGGTTAGCGCCTGCTTGGCTTCGAAGCTGACGCCCTGAACCGGCGCGGCCCAGATCGCCGATGCGCCGCCCGAGAGCAGGCATAAAACCAGATCGTTCGGCCCGGCGCTCTTCGCGAGCTCGATGGCTTTCTGCGCGCCGACGACCGAGTTCGCGTCGGGCACCGGGTGACCGGCTTCCAGGATTTTGATGATCTTCGTCGGCAGCCCAAAGCCATGACGCGTCGAGATGAGCCCCGAAATGCCGTCGGCGGCGCCGGTCGCGATGTAATGCTCTTCGGCTGCGACGGCCATTGCCGCCGAACCCTTGCCGCCGCCGATAACGATGATGCGTCCGCCGGCCGGCACGGGCGGCAGGTGGGGCGGCAGGCACGTCGAGGGATGCGCGGTGGTGTAGGCGGCCTCAAACAGCGCGCCGAGTGTCTGGCGAGCGCTGCCGTTCGTTCCGTCTGCCATATGCATCCCCAGCCATTGGAATTGTGTGTTTATCGTTGTGATTTGCGCAATCGCCTTCCGCCCGTCAAGGCATCATCGGCCGCAGGGTTATAGAAGGCCCGCCAGCCCTGTGCCTCAGCCCGTTTCCGGCCTATCTTCAAGGGCGAGGCCCGGCCGATCCGGCACGTTCGCGAGGAGATCACGATGAAGTCTTTCGATGCTCAGACGACGCTCGAATTGGAGGCGGCAGCCTTCCGGCGTCTTGTCGAACATCTCCGCGAGCGAACGGACGTCCAGAACATCGATTTGATGAATCTCGCCGGTTTCTGCCGCAACTGCCTGTCGAACTGGATGGCTGAGGCCGCGTCCGCCAAGGGCCTCGCGCTGTCGAAGGACGAAGCCCGCGAGATCGTCTACGGCATGCCTTATCGCGAATGGCAGGCCAAATATCAGAAAGAAGCAACGCCAGAGCAAAAGGCGGCGTTGGCGAAATCGCATCCGCACAGCCACTAGTCTGTCCGGTCCCGGCCGGGATGCCCGATGGCGCGTGGATGGCCGCCTGCGCGGCCATGACGATGTGAGGGAAAGTCGAAACAAAAGCTGCGGCGTCGAAGTGAGCCCTGATCCATCAACTCTCCCGCTATGGCCGCGGAGGCGGCCATCCACGACGAGCCGCGAACACTGAGTCGGTGCGCGGCATTCGCGACGTCAAGCCCATCCTCTGACATATCCCTATGGATTGCTTCCGTTATCGCCTTGCTGCGCCCAGTCCGCGCCGATAGCTTCCGGCAAAGCTTGAATTCAGCAAGGAGCCTCCATGAGTACGCTTCAGGCCTCGGCGCAAAATCAGTTGCGGCAGTTCGTCGAGCAGATCGAACGCCTGGAAGAGGAAAAGAAGCAGATCGCAAGCGACATCCGCGACAAGTACACGGAGGCGAAAGCTGTCGGCTTCGACGTCAAGGCGCTCCGCCAGATCGTGCGCCTGCGCAAGAAATCGAACCAGGAGCGCGAGGAAGAAGAAAGCATCCTGGAAGTCTACATGCACGCGCTGGGCATGCTCGAGCAGGCGCCGGCGGAGCACGTGGTCGACGCGATGATCGCCGCCGAATAGGCGGTCTGCCGGGCGCTGCGCCCGGTTTGAATGAAAAATTGAGATATTCGAACGGGCCGCGCGGCAAGTGTCGCTGCGGCTCGTTTTTTCGTGCACTTGGTGACCGGACACAAAACCAGCGCCGCTTGTCCCTATTCGGCGCTAGGGTCAGGCGGCGCTGGACGGCGGCCTCACGGCCACCTTTTCGGCGGATGCGCTCAGAAATGTGATCCTCTCCGCGCGCATCCAATGCTGGCAACATAGGCGCAGCCTATGATAAGGACAAATCGCGATTTCTTGTCCTGGGCATTAGAGTAGCTGATGGCACACGTTACGCTCAAACAGTTGCGGTACTTCGATGCCCTGGCGCGCGAGCAGCATTTCGGCCGGGCGGCGGACGCGTGCGCCGTGACCCAGCCCGCGCTCTCGATGCAGATCCAGGACCTCGAAGCCTCGCTCGGGATCTCGCTCGTCGAACGCACGCGGAACGGCGTCAAGCTGACGGCCAAGGGCGAGGAAATCGCCAGCCGTGCGCAGCGACTGCTGAATGATGTGCGCAACTTGATCGACTACGCCCAACACGCCGGCGGCATCCTGTCGGGCGTGCTGCGTCTCGGCGTCATCCCGTCGGTCGCGCCGTATCTGCTGCCGCCGCTTCTGCCGCTTCTGAAAGATAAATACCCCGACCTTGAACTGCACGTCCGGGAAACGCAGACGCAGGTGCTGACCGACGAACTGGTCGAGGGCAAGCTCGACGTCCTGCTGCTCGCTCTGCCGATCAAAAATCCCGACGTCGAAACGCTGTCGATCTTCGACGACCGCTTTCTGCTCGCGGTTCCGAAATCGAAAAAGCTGTCGGGTCGCGTGCGCGCGACCAAGGACATGGTCGAGGGTGATCGCTTGCTGCTGCTCGAAGAAGGTCATTGCCTCCGCGATCAGGCGCTGACGTATTGCAGCCTGAGGCAGGTCGATGCCGTCAGCACGTTCGGCGCGTCGAGCCTGTCGACGATCGTCGAGATGGTCTCTGCCGGTCTGGGGATCACGCTGCTGCCGGAGATTTGCGTCGGCGTCGAAGGCCGCAATCGCGAAATCAAAGTCATGCGCTTCGTCGAACCGGAGCCGTCGCGCGCCATCGGTCTCGCATGGCGCCGTTCGAGCCCGAGACGCGATGACTTCCTGGCTCTTTCGAAGCTGATTTCCGTCGCGTGGCAGGCGTCTTTGAAGCGCGGCGCGATCGCGATGCAGGCCTGAGCAGGCGCGCATCCGAAGCGCTTATTGTACGGTCATTCAGCGCGCGCTGGTCTGGACGGACCGGTTCTCTATGCCCGCAGGCGGCGGACGTTGCGACAGTTCCATGAGCGCTTCGGCATGGACAGCCTTGCCCTGGAACTGCTGCGCCCACATTTGCTCGGCGACCTGTTGGCCCGGCCGGAACTTCATCGGCGGAATGCGGCCTGCGTCGTCGAGCGCATCGAGCGTCGCCGCCACGTCCGGACGCTGCAAATCCGCCAACGGCGCATCGCGCGCTTCCGCGTTATCGGTCAGCAGCGGCGCCAGCGGGAACGGGCGGTACGCGAGTTCTTCCGGGTGATCGTCGTCGAATGCCGGGGCTTCCGCCCAGCCGTTGCCGAGACCGTTCGGATTCATATCGGTGACGCTCGCTGCGGCCGCCGGATCGAGGCTGGCGACGCGCGCGGTCGGCTGGGCTTTCGGCGCATGACCGGATTCAGCCAGCGCAGCGGCGGCAAGCGCCTTTTGCGGACGCACGGCCCGCTTCGGACCGGAGACGAGTTCCGGCATCGGCATCGAAGCGGCGGCCGTCACAAGGGCATCGAGCTTGGTGCGATCGGCTTTCGACGGGCTCGGCGTAAAGCGCGACGGACGTTCGACGGCGCGCGGCGCGGACACGAGATGCGGTGCGCCTTCGTCAATGGCAGGCGGCGATAGAGACGCGACACGCGCAGGCGCGAACGGCTTCGGATCCTTGACCGCCGGATCAGGCTCCGTCGTCAGATTGACGTTGCGCCGTGTCGATCCGCCACCTCCGAGAGACGCAACGACGGAGAGGCGCTTGCCGCCGCCGGTCCCGAGTTCTGCCGAAGCCACCATCGTGCGCGAACCGGGCGTCACGCGCGCGCGGAAGAAATCCGCGACCTGGATCGCCAGTTCGCGATGCTTGCTTTGCGCAACCTGAACGTCGCTGGGCGTGATCGGGCGTCCGTCGGTCGGCACGTATTTGGAACGGCCGTTGGGGAACAGCAGCGCCAGCTCGTAGCGCGGCATGCGCGGCCACATGCGGACGTTCGCAGTATCGACGTGAACGAAAGGAATGCCCGAGGTCGGATAGTAACCGACGCCGCCCCGCTCGCGGATCAATGCCGAGTAGCGCATTTTTTTCAGCGGCACATCGGGGAAGGTGATGTCGATGGCTTTGCCGGTGATGTGCTGGCTGGCCTTGGCCTGCCCACCGCGCGTCTGCCGCAGCATCTCGTTCGTACCCGACGAGCGAAAGCCGCAAATGATACTGATCGGTTCCTTGGAGCCGAGTTCCTCGTGCATTTCCCAGGCGAGGTCGATGGTCGCCGGAGAAATCTCCTTCACCTCGTTCTTGCGCCAGTCGCGCATGATCCAATTGATCTGCTTCAGTGCCGCGGGATCATATTGTGTGCCGCGCTTGTACGTGACCGTCAGGCGCTCGTGCGTATGAATGTGATAGAATGAGATCGTGCGTTCATTGGCTTGGCCGGCCGCCGTGATGCTATCGGCGTGCAGACAGGCTGCCGCAAAAAGCGCAGCAACACCAAACACGACGCCTGAGCGGCGAAGAACCACGAAATTCCCCCGTCCCTACGCAAAACCCCCGAGCCCGACTGGGGCCGACAATGCTCGGCTCCCAATTGGGTAAACCCCAATTCGTTAAGACGCAGTAACTATGCGATGCTTTGCATCTAACGACGGGGAATGGGCGACAAAAGGGCGGGGGTGCTCGCGCCTAGAAAAAGGGCCGGTCCGATCGCCGGCCGGCCCTTTAGCGTCAGAGGATGGAAGCTCGGCGGTCAGAGCCCGCCTAGAACTTTCTGGAAGAAGTTATTGAGCCCGCCGTCGTACTTCTTGCCGCGCTTCGGGCGATCGTCATTGGAACTCACGCCGAACCAGTCGTCGTTATTGCGGCGGCGGCTGTCGGCGTATTCGTCGAAACCGATATCGTCCGGCGTAACCTTCGGTTCCTTGGTGACGTCGATCTGTTTCCATTTGCCTGCAAGCGCCAGCGTGATGCGCTTCTCGTGGCCGTAGATGTCACCGAAGCTTTCGATGGCGCCGTCGTCACCTGCGCGCGCGGTGAAATAGGTGATGTGCACCGGGATCGGCCGATCGAGCGCGATCTCGTTTTCTTCCGGCCCGTTTTTAAGGAGATCGTTGACGGCGATCTTGTCCCAGCCCTTGTCCTGAGCAAGGACGACTTCGGCAAGCTGCACCGGATTACGCACGCGCATGCAACCGTGGCTGAAGGCGCGGATGCTCTCGTTGAACAGCCCCTTGCTCGGCGTGTCGTGCAGATAGACGGCGTGCGCATTCGGGAACAGGAATTTGACGACGCCAAGCGCGTTTCCGCCGCTCGGCGGCTGATAGACGTGGAAGTTCCGAATATCGCTGCGATACCAGTTTATGCTGGTCGCGCTGATGCGGCGGCCGTTGCGCTCCATCACCAGACCTTGCCGGCGCAGAGGATCGCCACCGGCGCGAAGGCCTGGCAGCAATTCCTTGACCTTGATCGAATCCGGCACGTTCCAGCGCGGCTGGAAAACAATGGTGCGCATCATGTCGGAGAAGACCGGCGTCTGGCGGTTGACGCTGCCGGTCACGATGCGTTCGTCGAAGACGACTTCGCCGTCCTTCACGACGCGGACTTTGAAGTCGGGAATGTTGACCGTGACGTAGAAGTCGCCGAGGTCGTCCGGCATCCAGCGCCACTCTTCCATGTTGGCGAGCAGCTTTGCTTCGCTGATGCCGTCGTCTCCGTTCAGCGAGCGGCGAAGCGCCGTCGTGATCGTCGGTGTCGGCGGATCGATGCCCTTTTCAACCTTGTAGGCTTTGACCGCGCGCGCCAGATCGTCGTCGTAAAAGGTCTCGTCGAAAGGCTTCCCGTCGGGGCCGGCCTGCGGCGGCGTCACCTTCAGAGCTTTACGGATCAGCGCAATCTGCGGACTGCGCTTGCCCGGCGCGATGTTCGCGCCGCCCGGAATGTTGATCGTTTCGCCATTGCCGCCCGATCTCAGCGCCAGCAGCTTCTGCCGCAGCAACTCGAACTGCTTGTGTTTCGGCTGCAGCGACTTGAGATAAGCGCCCTTGTCCGTCGCCGTCGCAAGCGTATCGATCACCGTGCGCGGCGCGATCGGCTGCGGCTTGCGATCGAGATAGGCCGAAAGCTGCTCCGGCGGATTGACGATCCGGCCGCCACGGGCATCGCGTGCATAGGCGAGCGCGCTGAGCGACAGGCGCGTTTCGGCATCGGTCAGATCGTCGAGGCTATAGCTGCCATCCGGCGCAGCCTTGAGATCAGGAATTTTGTAGTCCTGCGAGCGCAGGCCCCAGTTGTCGGCATCCCTCAGAGCCGACATCACGCTCTGTGCGTCCGCCGTATAGCCGTTCTTGTCGACCCAAAGCGCCGCGCCCATCCGAGCCGCATAAAATTGCGTCAGCGCCTCGCGATCGCCGATATCGGCAGAGGCGAACAGCTTCTTCTTGTTCGCCTCCAGGTAGCGGCCGACCTGCGTATAGACCAGATGATCCGTGACCGCGACGGTGGGAGCGGGTTCAGCGGCTCGTTCCGGTTCGGCCGCGATAGGCGCCGGCGCCGTCTCGGCGGGAGCGGCATGCGATTGAGGCTGCATCGCGGTTTCGGTGCCGACCGCCACTGCGGGCGAAGGCTCCGAAGTTTCGTCGGTGTTCGCCGCGTACGCGGTGGAAATGGCACTGCAGCTCAGCAACAGCCCGACTGCAACGAAATACGACACCCGCATTACGAATTTCACCTTCCACCGTCGGAGCTTGCAAATTTTACTGATAGCCGCCGCTTCTATGCCTGACCAGCCCGGCCGCTGGATAACTGTATTGCACGAAGCTATGGCGAAAGTGTTGCGCTTCTGACGCCTGGAAAATGCAAAAGCCCCGGATGCAGCCGAGGCTTTTGCGTCGAGAGCGACAGGGGTTCGCACTCGCTCCGGATCGACAGAGTGATGTCGAGCCTACAGGGGTGTGGTGGTGGCACGGATGCGCTCCGGTTGCGCGCGGCCGTCCCACCGGACCCGCGCACATGCATTTCCGTCCGCTGTTACACGAACAGAAACCTCAGTTCGGCCTCGGTTCGAGACCGTATTCCTGCATTTTACGATAAAGTGTCGAGCGGCCGATATTCAACCTCTTGGCGACTTCCGTCATGTGTCCGCGATAACGGCCGAGCGCCAGGCGGATCATGTCGGCTTCGATCGCTTCGAGCGAACGGATCTCTCCGTCTTCCGCGACGGCCTGAATGCCGAGCGAGCTGCCCGATGCCGTAGATTTTATTTCGACGGTATGCGGCACCGTGTTCTCCGCGCCGATGAGCGCCGGTCCCGTGTAAGCGGGCTGCTTCTGCACAGCGGCCGGTGCTGCCGGAATCTCCGCTTCGAACCCATCGACGTGCGCGGCGATCTGCGGGAATTCCGCGACCGTCAACTCCGGCCCATCGGCAAGAACGACGGCGCGGAAAATCGTATTCTCGAGCTGACGCACGTTGCCCGGCCACGAGTAGGCCTGCAGTAGCGCCATGGCGCGCTCGGAAATCGCGGCGACGCGCTTACCTTCTTCGGCAGCGAAGCGAGCCGCGAAATGACGTGCAAGTTCCGGAACGTCATCAATGCGCTCGCGCAGCGGCGGCACGAAGATCGGGAACACGTTCAGCCGGTAATAGAGGTCTTCGCGGAACTTGCCGTCCTTGACCAGCTGGATCATGTCGCGGTTCGTCGCCGAGATCAGCCGGAAGTTGACCTTCACGGGCTTCTTCGATCCGACGGGATCGATCTCGCCTTCCTGCAGCGCGCGCAGCAGCTTCACCTGCGCGTCGAGCGGCAGTTCGCCGACTTCGTCGAGGAACAGCGTTCCGCCGTCGGCTTCCTGGAATTTGCCGATGCGCTTGTCGACGGCGCCGGTGAAGGCGCCCTTTTCATGCCCGAAGAGAATGCTTTCCACGAGGTTCTCGGGGATCGCGCCGCAGTTGACGGTGATGAACGGACGGCCAACGCGTTCGCTCTCGCCCTGGATGGCGCGGGCGATCAATTCCTTGCCGACGCCGCTCTCGCCTTCGATCAGAACCGGGATGGTCGACGCAGCCGCACGCTTGCCGAGCGAAATCACGCGCTTCATCGCGTCGCCGCGCATGACGAGGTCGCCGAACGTCAGCGTGCCTTCGACCTTCTTCTTGATGCGGTTGATTTCACCCGCGAGCGCTTCAATCTTCAAAGCGCTCTTGATCGAAACTTCGAGCCGCTCCGGCGAGGCCGGCTTGACGACGAAATCGACGGCGCCGCGGCGCATCGCATTGATCGCCGTCTCGATTGAGCCATGAGCGGTCTGCACGATGATCGGAGGCATCCCCTGCGCATGACCGACGCGCTCAAGGACGGCCATGCCGTCGACGCCGGGCATGACGAGATCGAGGATCACCAGCGCGATCGGGTCGCGCTCCTGGGATTCGAGAATTTGGAGGGCCTGCTCGCCCGAGCCGCAGGTCTTGGTTTCAAAACCGAAACGCTTGACCGTCTCTTCGAGAATACGACGCTGGGCGGGATCGTCATCAACGATCAGAACACGCTTGGACATGTGGCACGCAACTTTACAATAACTGACACTGGGTGCCGTCTCCCCCTGGCGCCGAACTGGGATTTGACCCAGCTTCTGACATTCGGTGACCGGCAAATAACGCAACAGGGGCGACAGTGACGTATTTGAGTAAATGGATCGTTTCCGCGTGCCGCATTTTTTGAGCGAGTTAAAACACCATGAAAAGCGTGCGCTCCGGCCGATAATCAGCCGCGCGTGTGGCTTCGAAGACGGGGACGGCCCCCTGTAGGGCCTTGCGCGCCACGCATCCGATCGCCAAATTTGCCTGCGCGCGGGGGCGTGCTGACGCTTCCTCGCTCACGCCACCAGGTCCCCCGAAAGGAATTTCATGAGCCGCGAACCTTCCCGCAAATCGTCGTCCGCGCTGCGCGCCACAACCAGCCGATCGACCAAAACGCCGCGGCTTGGCGCGATGCCGGAATGGGACCTGAGCGATCTCTACGCCGCGCCGGACGCGCCCGAGGTGCAACGTGATCTGAAGGCCGCGGCCAAGGAAGCGGCGCGCATCAAGACGGCCTATCAAGGCCGCCTCGCCGACCTCGCGAAAGACGGCGGCAAGCTTGCGGGCGCGATCAAGGACTACGAAAAGCTGTCGGATCTGGTCGGCAAGCTCGGATCGTACTCGGGACTCTACTACGTGCTCGATCAGACCGATCCGGTGCGGGCAAAATTCAACGGCGACGTGTCCGAGGCGCTGACCAAACTCTACACGGACCTGATCTTCTTCGAACTCGAGCTGAATCAGATCGACGACGCGACGATGGACGGCGCGCTCAAACATAAGGACGTGAAGCGCTACAAGCCTTGGCTCGAGGACCTGCGCAAGGAAAAGCCGCATCAGCTCGATGAAAAGCTCGAACGCCTTTTCACGGAGAAATCGCAGACCAGCCGCAGCGCCTGGAACCGGCTCTTCGACGAGACGATGTCGGCGCTGAAATTCGACGTCAAAGGCGAGAAAACGCCACTGACGTTGGAGCCGACGCTGAATTTCCTGTCGAGCCCCGATGAGAAAAAGCGCAAGGCCGCGTCGGAAGCCTTGAGCAAGGTTTTCAAGGCCAATCTGCCGCTGTTCACGCTGATCACGAACACGCTGGCGAAGGACAAGGAAATCTCCGACCGCTGGCGCAACTTCAAGGACGTTGCCGACAGCCGCAATCTCGCGAACCGTGTCGAAGGCCCGGTCGTCGACGCGCTCGTGACAAGCGTCCGCGCCGCCTATCCGCAGCTTTCGCATCGCTACTACGCCATGAAGGCCAAGTGGCTCGGTAAGAAGAAGCTCGCGTCCTGGGATCGCAACGCGCCGCTTCCCGACAAGCCCGAGCGCACCATCACGTGGGCCGAAGCCGAGAAGATCGTGCTCAAGGCCTACGGCAATTTCGCGCCGGAAATGGCCACGATCGCGAAGCAGTTTTTCGACAAGAACTGGATCGATGCAGCGGTGAAGCCGGGCAAGGCGCCGGGCGCGTTTTCCGCCTCGACGGTCCCGTCCGTGCATCCGTATGTGATGATGAACTATCTCGGAAAGCCGCGCGATGTGATGACGCTCGCGCATGAGCTTGGCCACGGCGTGCATCAGTGGCTGGCGCGCGCCCAGGGTCCGCTCCTCGCGCCGACGCCGCTGACGCTCGCCGAGACCGCATCGGTGTTCGGCGAGATGCTGACGTTCAAGGCCATCCTCGCCGAGACGAAGGATAAGCGCGAACGCAAGGCGATGATCGCGGGCAAGGTCGAGGACATGCTCAACACGGTCGTGCGTCAGGTCGCGTTCTACACATTCGAGCGCAAGGTCCATGAGGAGCGGCGCCAGGGTGAGCTGACGTCCGATCGCATCAACGCCATCTGGCTCGAAATCCAGGGAGAGAGTCTGGGACCGGCGATCGAACTCAAGCCCGGATATGAAGTGTTCTGGACGTACGTCCCGCACTTCATCCATTCGCCGTTCTACGTTTACGCCTACGCCTTCGGCGACTGCCTCGTGAACTCGCTTTATGGCCTCTACGCCGAAGCACACCCGGGGTTCGTCGCGAAATACTTCGACCTGCTCAAAGCCGGCGGCTCCAAGCACCACTCGGAATTGCTCGCTCCGTTCGGACTGGACGCCCGCGACCCGGAATTCTGGAACAAGGGGCTGAAGGTCATCGAGGGCATGATCGACGAGCTTGAAACCATGGCGTGAGTGCAGATTAGGCACGCGGGCGGGGAAATTGAGAAAGCGAGGGAAACGAATCTGAGGCCCGGCGTATTGTCAACCTGTCGCAGGCGGGGAGCGGTCGAATTTGTCGCTTCCCATTCACACCCTGTCGGAGTAGACACCCCGCCACTTTATGCTGCGTTGCAGCTTTTCGACAGGTTTCGCCTGAATGGCACAACCGCAAGCCTCTCTTCCCGCCGTGGATTTTGGTTCGGCAGAGGGCCACGACAACAAGAACTTCTGGGCGTTGGCTTTAGGCTCCGTTGGCGTCGTCTTCGGCGACATTGGAACGAGTCCGCTGTACGCCTTCAAGGAAGCGATTACGGCGGCGTCGCATCACGGCACAGTCGCCGAGGCGACGCTGGGCGTGCTGTCGCTGATCTTCTGGAGCATGACCTTGGTCGTCACGATCAAGTACGTGCTTCTGCTGCTGCACGCCGATAACAAGGGCGAGGGTGGCATGTTCGCCCTGATGGCCCTCGGCCAGACCGTGGCCCGCCGCAGCGCTCCCTTGCTCGGAGCCCTCGGCATCGCCGGCGCCTCGTTCTTTTACGGCGATGCGGTGATCACGCCCGCCATTTCGGTTCTCTCAGCCGTCGAAGGCTTGCGGCTCATCGCGCCGCAGTTAGAGGTCGCCATCATTCCGGCGGCTCTGGTCGTGCTGACCGGACTGTTCTGGATGCAGTCGCACGGCACGGCGCGCGTCGCCCGGTTCTTCGGACCCGTGATGGCGCTGTGGTTCGCGGTGCTGGCGCTCGGCGGCCTGATGCACATCGCCGACAACCTGAGCGTTCTTCTGGCTCTCAATCCGCTCTACGGCATCGAATTCGTTTATTCCAACGGCGTGCTCGGGCTGACAGTCATGGGCCTCGTGTTTCTGGCCTGCACCGGCGCCGAAGCGCTTTACGCCGACCTTGGCCATTTCGGCCGCCGTCCGATCACGGTGTCATGGCTTTATTTCGTGATGCCGGCGCTGATCCTGAACTACTTCGGTCAAGGCGCGCTCGTCATGAACGACGCCAATGCGATCGAAAATCCGTTCTACCGGCTCTATCCGCAATACGCGCTTGTCCCGATGCTGATCCTGTCGACGTTCGCGACCGTGATCGCCTGTCAGGCCGTCATTACGGGCGCTTTCTCGTTGACGCGGCAGGCCATTCAGCTCGGCCTCATCCCACGCTTCGAGATCCGCCACACGTCAGAGAGCGTCGCGGGCCAGATCTATATTCCCCGCGTCAACTGGATACTTTTCATCTTCGTCGTGATGGTCATCTTCGCGTTCCGCACGTCGTCCAATCTCGCCGCGGCTTACGGCGTGTCGGTTACGGCCGCGATGGTCATCGACACGCTGATGGCCTTCTTCGTGATCTGGAAGTGCTGGCGGTGGCCGCTCTGGCGCGTCGCCCTGGTCGTCATTCCGCTGCTGATGATCGAGCAGGCATTCTTCTCGGCCAACCTGCTGAAGCTGTTCGAAGGCGGCTGGGTGCCCCTCGTCATCGCCGCGATGCTGGCGATCATCATGTTCAGTTGGGTCAAGGGCACGAGGCTGCTGGCCAAGCTGACGAAACGCAACGAGGCCGATCTCGATTGGCTCGTCCGCAAGCTGGAAGCCAAGCCTCCGCACCGCGTTCCTGGAACGGCGGTGTTCCTGACCGGCGATCCTTACGCCGCTCCGACGTCGATGATGCACAACCTGAAGCACAACCGCGTCATGCACGAGCGCAATATTCTGCTCTCCATTCGCACGGTGGAAACGCCGCGCGTCGCGCGTCACGAGCGGATTACGATCGAGCGCGTTTCCGATCACTTCATCCGGATCGTTGCCCGCTACGGCTTCATGGAAACGCCCAGCGTGCCGAAGATCCTCGAGCACGCCCGTCGCAAGGACTGCAACATCGACATCGGCGCGACCTCGTTCTTCCTTTCGCGCCGGTCGCTACGCAAGACGCCCAAGTCCGAGTTGCCGCGCTGGCAGGAGCGCCTGTTCATCGTCCTGGCCGCCAGCGCGGAGGACGCGACGACGTACTTCCAGATCCCGACCGACCGGGTCGTCGAGGTCGGGACCCAGGTCGCAATCTAGAATGGCCCGGTATTGAGGGCGTCTATTCGATCCATGGCTGTTTTTACCCCACGTTGACGCCGGACTGGGGTATGGACCGAAAGTCAGGGGCCGGGGCGACTTGAAGCCTACGGTGTCTTAAGGTACCAACCGGATAACAAATTTGGCGAACCGCATCTGGGGAGACGAAACGTGAGTGTCGACTATACAAACGGCCACTCTGCCATGGACTACGCCGAGCATCAGAAAACCTACGCCGGTTTCCTTCGTTTCGCGAAGTATGCCGTCATAGCTGCGGCGCTTGTGCTTCTCGGCATGAAAATCTTCTTGGTGTGAGGCCCATCCGGCCACCCAAGAGAATTCATGCAGGGCAGGCTCTCGCGGGTTCTGCCCTTTTTGATCCCGGCTTCCGGCCACATCACTTCAATTGGGCTGAGACATGGTCACGATAGCTGTCACCAGTGAATCGGCGGACGAACCGCGCATTGCGGTTTCGCCCGATACGGTGAAGAAACTCACCGCTCTTGGCGCCAAGGTGCGTATCGAATCGGGTGCCGGAGCGAGATCGCGCTTCTCCGATGACGCCTATCGGGCCGCTGGGGCAGATGTCGTAACGCGATCGGAAGCCATTCACGGCGCCGACATTCTCCTCGCCGTTCGTCGGCCGAGTATCGAGGATGTCGCCGCATTGAAGCCCGGCGCCATCGTTGCCGCGATGATTGATCCCTACGGAGATCGCTCGGCGCTGGCGGCGCTCGCGGGCACCGGCGCGACGGTCTTCTCGATGGAATTCATGCCGAGAACGACGCGCGCCCAGTCGATGGACGTGCTCTCCAGCCAGGCGAACCTCGCCGGCTACAAGGCCGTCGTCGACGGCGCGGCGATGTTCGGACAGGCCTTGCCGATGATGATGACGCCCGCCGGTACGGTGCCGGCAGCGAAGGCGTTCATCATGGGCGTCGGCGTCGCCGGTCTGCAGGCGATCGCCACCGCGCGCCGCCTCGGTGCCCAGGTGACGGCAACGGACGTTCGACCTGCAACCAAAGAGCAGGTGCAGTCGCTCGGCGCGAAGTTCATCGCGGTCGAGGACGAAGAGTTCAAGCAGGCGCAGACCGCAGCCGGTTACGCCAAGCCGATGAGCCCGGAATATCAGGCCAAGCAGGCCGAGCTCGTCGCGCAGCACGTCAAGAACCAGGATCTCGTCATCACCACCGCGCTGATCCCCGGTCGCCCGGCGCCGAAACTCATTTCGCGTGCCATGATCGAGAGCATGAAGCCCGGCGCCGTGATCGTCGACCTCGCGGCCGAGCGTGGCGGCAACACCGAGCTGACTGAGCCCGGCAAGACGATCGAGACGCCGAACGGCGTCAGGATTTTCGCGCCGCTCAATCTGGCGGGCAGCATCGCCGTCAACGCCTCGAGCCTCTACGCCAAGAACCTCTTGGCCTTCCTCGACGGCACGATGTTCGACAAGAAAGAAAAGACGCTGGCGGTCAACTGGGACGACGAGCTGATCAGGGGCACGCTCGTCGCCAAGGGCGGCCAGATCGTCCATCCCAACCTGCAGACGCAAGCAAGCTAGAACTCGAGCCGCCGCCGTAAGTCCTTCGCTTTCGCGGCGAGGGCTCGGCCAAGGGCTCAAACGCTACGAAACACGCTGTTCGAACGATCATTTGGAGTGTCAAAATGCCGAAGGGACCATCTCTCCAGGCGCTTCACCCAACCCCCAAAGGGCGCGCTTTTCTTCCCGCGCTGATCGCGGCGCTGTTGCTGCCGACCGCGGCCTTCGCATCGGAGGGCGGCGGTCTCGTCAGCCCCGCGGTCTATGAATTCATGGTCTTCGTGATCGCGATCTTCGTCGGCTACTACGTGGTCTGGTCGGTGACCCCCGCGCTGCACACGCCGTTGATGAGCGTCACCAACGCGATTTCTTCCGTCATCGTCGTCGGTGCCTTGCTGGCTGTCGGCGTCTCGCTGACGGCCGCCGACAGCGTGGTAGCCAAGATTTTCGGTTTCCTCGCACTGATGATGGCGTCCGTGAACATCTTCGGCGGCTTCCTCGTCACCAATCGCATGCTCTCCATGTACAAGAAGAAAGACGCCCCGAAGAAATGACCGGGCTCGGCGCGATTTTCCGCATCTTCGGCGCGGCCATCGCCTTCACGCTGGCGCTGGCTGGCGCAAGTCATGCGCGCGGGCTGAACGATGCCGAGAAGGCGTCGCTTTCGGCGACGGTCAGCGATTTCAACGGTGCCATCAAGTCCGCCAACATTGACCGCATTTCGCAAACCGTGCCGCCGAGAATTTTCGACCTTCTCGCCAAGAAGTCCAATGTCGATGCCGCCGTCATTCGCGAAACGATGCTGCAACTGCTGAAATCGGCGCTGGAGGAAGCTCCGTTCGAAGCGTTCAGCATGGACGTCCAGAACGCTGCGTTCAAAGAGACGCCGCAAGGCGAGCCCTATGCTCTGATCCCGACCGAGGTTGCGCTCGCCATCGATGGCAAGCGCTTCAAAGTCTCAACGCACACCCTGGCGCTGATCGACGACGAGACCTGGTATCTCGTGCGGGTCAGCGAACAGCAGCAGATCGCGCTTCTGCGCGAAGCTTACCCGAATTTTGTCGCTGAAGAATTTCCCGAGAGCCGCACGGAGGCGCTGAACTGATGCGCACCTCCGCCATGAACTCCGAAATCCCCTGCCGTCAAAGGATACCGTCATGAGCGCCAACGTCGCCGCATTATCCTACCTCGCCGCGGGCGTGCTCTTCATTCTGGCGCTGAGAGGCTTGTCGAGCCCGGCGACATCGCGACAGGGCAACCTGTTCGGCATCATCGGCATGACGCTCGCTATCCTGACGACGCTCGGTCTCGCGGCGCCGACGGCGACATCCTGGATCTTGATCGTTCTCGGCCTCGGCATCGGCGGCTTCATCGGCGCCAAGACGGCGCGCGAAATCCCGATGACGATGATGCCCGAGCTGATCGCGGCCTTCCATTCGCTCGTCGGTCTTGCCGCCGTGTTCGTTGCGGCCAGCGCCCTCTACGCGCCGTCGGCGTTCGGTATTTTGGTCGATCCGGCCAATCCCGCGCTCGGCATCAAGGGCGGTAGCCTGTTCGAAATGGCGCTCGGTGTCGCCATCGGCGCCATCACGTTCACGGGCTCGGTTATCGCGTTCGCCAAGCTGTCTGGACGTATGTCCGGCAAGCCGATCCTTCTCCCCGCGCGTCATCTCATCAATGCGGCGCTGGGCCTGATCCTGATCTTCGTGATCTACAGCTTCATCCAGTCCGGCGGATCGGCGTTCCTGTTCTGGCTGATCGTGCTGCTCTCCTTGCTGGTCGGCATCCTGATCATCATCCCGATCGGCGGCGCCGACATGCCGGTCGTCATCTCGATGCTGAACTCCTATTCGGGCTGGGCCGCCGCCGGCATCGGCTTCACGCTCGGCAACATCGCGCTCATCATCACCGGCGCGCTCGTCGGCTCGTCCGGCGCCATCCTGTCCTACATCATGTGTAAGGGCATGAACCGCCAGTTCCTGTCGGTGATCGCCGGTGGCTTCGGCGGCGAGACGGCAGCGGCCGCAGGTGGCGGCGAGCAGAAACCCGTCAAGCTCGGATCGGCCGAAGACGCCGCCTACGTGCTCGGCAACGCCGGCAAGGTCATCATCGTCCCGGGCTACGGCATGGCGGTCGCTCAGGCCCAGCACGCCCTTCGCGAAATGGCCGATGCCCTGAAGAAGAAGGGTGTCGAGGTCAAATACGCCATCCACCCGGTCGCGGGACGTATGCCGGGCCACATGAACGTGCTGCTGGCGGAAGCCAACGTCCCCTACGATGAGGTCTTCGAGCTAGAAGACATCAACAGCGAGTTCTCCCAGGCCGACGCCGTCTACGTCATCGGCGCCAACGACGTGGTCAACCCAGCGGCGGAAGAGGACAAGACCTCTCCGATCTACGGAATGCCCGTCCTGCAGGTCTGGAAAGCCGGGACCGTGTTCTTCAACAAGCGCTCGCTGGCGTCCGGCTATGCGGGTATCGACAACCCGGTCTTCTACCGCGACAATACCGTCATGGTCCTTGGCGACGCCAAGAAAATGACGGAAGAGATTGTTAAAGCGCTCGCCCATTAGGACCTTCTGCGCGCCGTCCGGGGCTGATCTGCAACAGGTGTGCAGCCATCGCTGCACACCCTGCGCGACAGCTGTCTTGGTCTGCTATAAGCGCAGCATTCCGTGGTTGAGGGTTTTGCGTGTTGGCTCCCGTGGCGTCGTCGTCATTTGAAAATGATCTTGAGCGAATCGAGATCCTCGCTGCTTCGCCTGTCACCAGTTCGGCGCTCCTCGAACGCAACCTGAACTGCATCTACGAACAGGCCGCCGCCGCCCGCTTCGACGACTATGACGTCGTAAGCATCGCCAGAGTCGCGCCCGCGGTCATGTACCGGATCTTCGACCTGCGCGTCGGCCTGCGCGAGAAACTGGCGCATTACGAAATGCTGGGCCTGATGACGCCCGCCGCCGTCCAGGGCTTTCGCGACGTCTTCCGCGTGCTGCGCTATGTGTCGGACATGCTCGGCGAAATCGCGAGCATGGAGCCGAATACCAGCGATCCGGGCTATCTGCTGCGCGGCTTCACGGGCGAAGAAAACAACACCCTGATCAACTACGCATTCTATCGCGACGGCAGGTCGGTGGCGTTCCAGTCGGGCGACGTCATTCTCGTTCGCGGGCGCGCGCACAACAGCGCCGCCATCGCACGCATCGGCGACGTCGACAGCCAGTTCAGCCATATCGGCATCGTTCACATCGACGAGCAGGGCAGCCACTGGATGGTGGAAAGCCTGATCGAGGACGGCGCGATCATCAACGCGCTCGGCAAGTCGCTCGACCACCACATCGTGCGCGCCGTGCTTTACCGCAATCGCGACGCCGACTTCGCGGCGCGCGCGGCAAAATCGATTTTCGATTACGTCGCGGCCTCGCGCGTCAGAGGTGGCAAGCGCATCCTGTACGACTTCTCGATGCGCACGGACGAGACACGCAATCTCTTCTGCTCGAAGCTGGTGCGGCTGGCGTTTTCGCAGGCGAGCGAAGGCAGCGTTATTCTACCGAAGTATCCGACGCACATCGGCCGCAAGAACCGCGATTTTCTCGATCGCGTCGGCGTTGCAACCGATATGACCTTCGCGCCCGCCGACATCGACATGGAATCGAGCTTCGACCTCGTCGCCGAATGGCAGGACTATCGTGAGACAGCCAACATCAGGCTGCAGGATTTCACGATGGACAAGATTTTCGAGTGGATGGAGCGCTACAACTATCGCTTCGAAGAAACCTCCGCGATCAAGCTTGTGGCGTTGCTCGGGCGCTTTTCCTCGCATTTCTCCGAAGGCGCGAAGCAGACGCTATCGTCGGTGTTCCCGCGCGTCCCCTCGAACATGCCGCGGAAAACCGTCGCCGTCGTCGCGATGCTTCACAAAACCGCCGAACCGATCTATCTCGAACTGCAACGTCAAAATCAGCAACAGGTCATCGAAACCGGCGTACCGATGCATGGTCTCGATATATTTGCGGCACTGGAAGCCATTCGCGAGCGTTGCGGAAACCGCATCGGATATTTGGTGCGCTAGGACACTTTGTGAACACCGACGATCTGAACTTGAATTCCGCGCTGCGACAGCCTGAGGCGCAGTCTTGCTCAAGACCATCATCATCATCGGCGTTGGACTTTACGCGGTCGCCTCTGCAGTGATGTACTATGCCCAACGCCGCTTCATCTATTTCCCGGAGCCATCCCGCACGCTTCCGCAGGCGGCCGGGCTTCCCGATGTTGCAGAGCGCATCCTCACGACGCCTGACGGCGAAAAGCTGATCGCCTGGTACGGCAAGGCGCAGCCCGGACAGCCGACGCTTCTCTATTTTCACGGCAACGGCGGCGCGCTCGAATACCGAAGTGTCAGCATCCGCCGCTATCTCAACCGCGGACGCGGCATCTTCATGCTGTCCTATCGCGGCTATAGCGGCTCGACCGGATTGCCGTCGGAAGTGGCGAACATCGCGGACGCCAAGCTCGCTTACGATGCGCTGCTCAACGAAGGCGTCAGCCCGCGCGACGTCATTCTTTATGGAGAGTCGCTCGGTACCGGCGTCGCCGCGCAGGTCGCGACCGACAAAAAAGTCTCGGGCGTGATCCTCGACAGCCCCTTCACGTCGATGGTGGATCTCGCCGAGCAATTCTATCCGTGGCTGCCGGTCAGCTTGCTGCTGAAGGATCGATACGAGTCGCTGCGCTACATCCGCGACGTCCACGCGCCGATCTTCGTCGTGCACGGCGAAGCCGACGACGTCGTGCCGGTCGGGATGGGCCGGCGTGTGTTCGCGGCCGCCAACGAGCCGAAGGAAATCGTCACGCTTCCGGGTGTCGGACATGCGGTGCACGACGAGACGACGTTTGCGATCATCAACGGCTGGATCGACAAGTTGCGCGCAGCGCAGGCGACCGCCGCGGAATGAGCGCAAAATAATTGAGCGCCAAATGAAAAAGGCCCGCGAAACATCGCGAGCCTTTTCAAATTCCGCACAGAAATACCGGACGTCTTAGAAGCTGCTGCCGCCGCTGCTGCTTCCGCTACCGCTATTGAAACCGCCGCCGCTGCCGCTGTTAAATCCGCCGCCCGACTGGCCGCCGCGGAAACCGCCGCCCGCGCCACCGGCACCCGGACCACGACCGGCACCCGGACCGCCCTTGCCGCCCGGACCACCGCGAGCCGTTGCGGGCTTGCTCGGCAGAAGACCTTCGCGCTGCAGTTTCTTGCGAGCCAGCTTGCGGGCGCGGCGCACGGCTTCCGCCTTTTCGCGCGCTCTCTTCTCGGAAGGTTTCTCGAAATGTCCGCGAAGCTTCATTTCACGGAAGACGCCCTCGCGCTGCAGCTTTTTCTTGAGCGCCTTCAGAGCCTGATCAACATTGTTATCGCGAACGAGAACCTGCAAGCGGTTGTATCCTCTATAGAATTTCGACGGTTTGAATGCACAAAAACACCAGCTCCGGGGCTTCGCCACCAGAGCTAGCGTGGATTTCTTCAGCCCTTCTAGCAAACACGGTGAAGATTGGCAATCGGGCGAAAGGCCGGAGGGCGCAGCGATGACCAGGGCCGTTTTTGCCTGGCCCCGGCTGGCTGGCTGCAGGCTTGCTCAGCCCGGAGCGGCGGTCAGGAGCCTGTTGACGTGCCCCATCTTGCGGCCCGGGCGGACGTCCCTCTTTCCGTAATGATGAAAGAACGAGCCGGGCGTGGCCGCAATCTCCGACCACGCCAGAATGTCATCGCCGATCAGGTTGATCATCTCGGCGCCAGCTGCCTTGAGATCGGTCGCTCCCAGCGGCCAGCCGGCGACGGCGCGGATATGCTGTTCGAACTGCGAGGTTAGCGCCCCGTCGATCGTCCAGTGTCCGGAATTGTGCACGCGCGGTGCCATCTCGTTCACGAACAGACGGTCGCGATCGTTGTCGGAAACGACGAAGAATTCGATCGCGAACACGCCGACGTAATCGAGCCGCTCCGCAATCTTCCGCGTCGTCACGATCGCCTCATCGGCGACATCCGGCGCAAGCCGCGCCGGAGCGACCGAGCGATGCAGGATGTGATTGCGATGCTCGTTCTCGGTGACGTCGAAAGCCGCGAACGTTCCGTCGGCTGCGCGCGCCGCGACAATCGAAACTTCCGCGCGAAAGTCGACGAACGACTCGAGGATCGACGGCGCATCGCGCATCGCGGCCCACGCTGCGGCCGCATCTTTGCGCGCGAGGATTTTTGCCTGCCCCTTGCCGTCGTAGCCGAAGCGGCGCGTCTTCAAAACGGACGGAATGGCGAACCCGCCGTCGAGTGCTTTTTCAAGATCGGCGAGGCTGTCGATCGTTGCGAATTCCGCCGTTACCGCGCCAAGCTCGCGTGCCAGCGACTTTTCGTTGAGCCGGTCCTGCGCACACGCCAAAGCTTTCGCGCCCGGCCGAACAGGGATCTGCCGCGACAGGAACTCGACTGTTGCAACAGGGATGTTTTCGAACTCATACGTCGCGACGTCGATAGCCTTCGCGAATGCCGCGAGTTGGGCTTCATCTTCGTAGGCGGCGATCGTATGCGCCGTCGCGACCTCGAACGCTGGGCTGTCGGCTTCCGGCGCGTAGATGTGCGATCTGAATCCGAGCCGCGCCGCGGCCATCGCCAGCATGCGGCCGAGTTGTCCGCCGCCGAGGATTCCGATCGTCGAGCCGGGAGGAAGTGCAGTCATGGCGTTGGCTGTCATCCTTGCGCCGGCGTCTCGGCAACTTCCGAGGTATGCCGCCGCCGCCAGTCTTCAAGCCGCCCCGCCAGCGCTTCGTCGGCCAACGCCAGAATCTGCGCCGCGAGCAGTCCGGCGTTTTTCGCGCCGGCGTCACCGATCGCGAGCGTTCCGACGGGCACGCCGGCCGGCATTTGAACGATCGAATAGAGGCTGTCCTGGCCTTTGAGCGCCTTGCTCTCGACCGGAACGCCGAGCACCGGAAGCGTCGTCATTGAAGCGGTCATGCCGGGCAGATGCGCCGCGCCGCCCGCACCCGCGATGATCACTTTGAGACCCGCCGCCTTCGCGCCCTTAGCGAACGAATAGAGCCGCTCGGGCGTCCGATGCGCCGACACGATCTTCGTCTCATAGGCAACGCCGAGATCGCCCAGCACGTCGGCGGCGTGTTTCATCGTCGGCCAGTCCGACTGGCTGCCCATGATGATTCCGACTAACGGCTTGGCTTTGGTCATAAGTCACGGCTCGCAAAGGGGAAATTCGGGACCGATTACGTAATCCTAATTACGCATCGGAATTAACGGAATCCGTAAATCAGGGAAAGCGCGTCGGTACAGCAGAAAACCCGTATTTACAAGGATTATCCAGTTTTTCGGCCACCGCGAGGCCCGAAGTGAAGCCCGTCCTGAAGCCCATACGCTTCATATGATGCCTGACGCAGCTAGACGCTAGCGCCCCCCCCGTGTCTTTCCCTCTCCACTCCAATTCCCCTCCCCCTGGCGGGGAGGGGTTAGGGGCGGGGGGAGCGAACCAGGCGTGATTTAAGCGACGGTCGAATTTTTGCGGATCGAGAAGGCTCAATATCGCGCCTTCGACAGGCTTGGCTCGGTGCCGACCTTCGCCGACTATGACGAAGCGATCAGCGTTCCTCGATGTCAGCTGAGCCTTCAGCGGTAACCTCGGCACCGCCACTCACGAGGCGAAGAACCGTCTCCAGCGTGTCGGCTTCCGCCGCGGGCTTATCCCAGCGGATGCGATGAATACGCGGAAAGCGCATCGCCACACCCGACTTGTGCCGCGTCGACACATGCACCGCATCGAACGCCACCTCGAACACGATACCCGGCGCGACGGCGCGAACCGGCCCAAAAGTCTCGACGGTGTTGTTTCTGATCCAACGGTCGAGAAGCAGCAGCTCTTCGTCGGTGAAGCCGGAATACGCCTTGCCGACGGGCACGAGCTGACGCTCTCCGCCGGTATCCTCCTGCCAGACGCCGAACGTGTAGTCGGAATAGTACGACGACCGCTTGCCGGAGCCCCGCTGCGCGTACATCAGCACGCAATCGAGCGTCAGCGCGGCGCGCTTCCATTTCCACCATTGGCCCTTGATCCGGCCCGCTTGATACGCGCTGTCGCGACGCTTCAGCATCAGGCCTTCGATGCCCTCGGCGCGCGACGACGACCAAAGCACGTTGAGATCGTCGAACGTGGTGAAGCCGACGAGCGGCGACACGTCGGTCAATCGCGGATGCTCTCGCGCATGCCACGTCTCGAGCCGCGCCCGGCGCTCGCTGAACGGCAGCGCGCGTAAATCCTCCGGCCCATCGAACAGCAGATCGTACAGCCTGACGTGCGGCGGGAAGGCCGTCATCATTTTCGCCGTCACGACTTTGCGGTTGAGACGCTGCTGCAAGTCGTTGAACGGCGCGATCTCGCCATCGCGCATGATCAGCAATTCTCCGTCCACGACGCAATCGTGCCCTTCGAAGGCGCTGCGAATTTCCGGAAAAGTCCCCGAGATGTCGTCGCCCTGGCGCGAGAACATGCGCACGTCGCCGCCGCGCGCCGAAATCTGCACGCGGATGCCGTCCCATTTCCATTCCGCGATGAAATCTTCCGGCGCGAGCTTCGGCCAATCCTCTTCCTCGACCGGATGCGCGAGCATGACGGGACGAAACACCGGCTTCGAACCGGGATCGGGACGCTCGGCTTTGCCGTCGAGCCACGCGAAGAGATCGAGATACGGCGGCTCCAGCGCGTGCCAGATTTCCTCGATCTCGGAAACGTCGCGTCCGTAGGCTTCCGCCAGCGCCGTGCGTGCGAGACGCGCCGAAACGCCGACACGCGGAGCGCCGCCGAGCAACTTCAGAAGCGCCCATCGCCCAGAGGCATCGAGTGCATTCAGGAACTGCCCGAGACGCACGGTGCGTTCGGCCGCCGTCCCGTTCGCCATTTCGCCGATGATGTTTCCAAGCGAAAGATACGCCGGCTCTCCCGAATTGTGCCCGACGTCGCTCCGCGCCCGATCTGTGATCTCCGAGCGGGGTTGAGAAGCTGAACGGGTGTCGTCTTGCGATCGGCGATCATCCACGTTCACAGCGATCGCGCGACGCTCCTGCTTATGTTCTTTGCGCGCTAAAGGCGCTGTCTCATTTTCCCCTCCCCCTCGCGGGGAGGGGTCAGGGGTGGGGGTGAAATCCAGAGACAGTTGCCGCGATTTATCGTCGAGCTTTTCACGCCGCGCCCGCCCCCTCGTCGTCGAGGGGACAGCGGATTCCTCCTCTCGTTCCACTCCCTGCGGTGAAGGATCGGAGGAGGTAGTTTCAACGCGCATCAAATCCACCGGCTCGTCCGGCCAGAGCAGCGCGACGGTCTCCGCCGTGTCGCCGACGTAATCCCGTGAGAGCTGATACAGAATGGGATCGATGAAACGACCGGTGAGATCGCCCACCATGCGCCGCAGCGGCAATCGGATCGGAATTCCGTCCGTCAGCGCCGCCAAGGCCCAGCCGCGATCCGGATCAGGCGTCGACCGGAAATAACGCGCGAGCAGCGCCGTCTTGCGATTGCGGCTTTGCGTATAGACGAGACAGTCGAGCAGGCGGGCGAAAGCGCGCATGGCTATTCGGCCTCCTCCTCGCGCCCGACCAGCGCCAGCGCGCGGGCCTTGATGCCTCGCGTCGCGAGATAGTGGACGAGCGCATCTTCGCGGCCGTGCGTCACCCAGATTTCTTCCGCGCCGACGTCCGTCACAGTCGCGATCAGCTCCGGCCAATCGACGTGATCGGAAACGACGAGAGGCAGCTCGACGCCGTGCTGGCGCGCTCGCCCGCGAACGCGCATCCAGCCGCTCGCAAACGCGTTGACCGGATCGCCGAAACGCCGCGACCAGCGATCGCCGAGCGCCGACGGCGGACACATCACGATGCCGCCGCTGAGCGATTTCGCATCTTCCGTCGTGGCGGGCCGCACGTCTCCGAGATCGACACCTAGTCGCTTGTACAGCTCGGTCAACGCGATGACGGCGCCGTGCAGATAGATCGGCTCGGAATATCCGGCGTCACGGATGACGCGGATCATGCGCTGGCATTTGCCGAGATTGTACGCGCCGATGAGATGCGGGCGATCCGGCTCCGCCGCCATCGAGCCTAAGAGCTTTTCGACCTCGTGCGCAGCTTTCTCGTGGCGGAACACGGGTAGCGCGAACGTCGCCTCGGTCACGAAGACATCGCACGGCACGAGCTCAAAGGGGGTGCACGTCGGATCGGTCGCGCGTTTGTAGTCGCCCGAGATGACCGCGCGCTTTCCGGCCCACTCGAGGACGACCTGCGCGGATCCCAGAATGTGCCCCGCCGGCGCAAGACGCACGCCGACGCCATTGATCGTGATCATCTCACCGAGCTTGAGCGGCTGGAATGCGCCGGCGCAATTTTCGCCATAGCGCACTTTCATGATTTCGATCGTTTCGTGCGTCGCGAGCACTGCGCCGTGGCCGGAGCGCGCATGGTCGCTGTGACCGTGCGTGATGATCGCGCGATCCACCGACCGGTGCGGGTCGATATAAAAACCTCCGGGCTCGCAAAAGAGACCGGCCTCGCTCGGATAGAGCCAGCTATCAACCGGAGGAAATGTCGAACTCATGAAGAACTAACGCGCAAGGCCTCGAAACTGCCTCGCCAGCCTGACGATCCGGCCGCTTAGGCAATGATGTCGGGAAGCAGCTTGTCTTCGATCTGTGTAATGCGATCCTTCAAGACGAGCTTCTTTTTCTTCAGCCGTTTGACAAGAAGTTGGTCGGCCAGAGGGTTGTCTTCAAGTGACACGATCTCGCAGTCGAGCTTTCTGTGCTCGGCCCGCAAGTTCACCAACTCTTCCCTGAGCTCGCGTTCGTCGCGCCGCTCCATCGCAAATGCCCTACCCCGCCCAGTCGCTCGAAGCGTTTTGGGCGATTGCTTTTGATCTGGCAACTGGCAAACGCGAGATGCCTCAAGGATGACTCTAATCGCGTGAAACTATTTCACAAATCTCTAACGCGCACACGGACGATTGCTATGCAATGGAGTTCAAATCTTCCAAATCAATGCTCCGAGGCGTTGGACAACCTTCGAAACGTGTGGCAGGATTCTTACATCTGCAATCTCTTTTGGAGGCAAATGATGGCGATTACGGCTCATCTTGCAGAACTCGCGGAAAAGCACCGGGTCCTTGAAGAGCGGATCGATCAGGTGGTCGCGGGTCCAGGTTCGGACGACATCGAGATCCGCCGACTGAAACAAGAGAAGTTGAGACTAAAAGACGAGATCGAACGGCTGAGACGCGAAACGCGACACTAGCCAACCGAGAAACCCAGACAATTCATATATGAAGCCCTGCCCGCGGAGCGCTTGTGCGCCCGCCGAGCGGGGCTTTTGCATTTTTACCGGCACGATTTCCCGCGTGTTTTGTCGTGCGAGCACTTGGCTTTGAAGTTTCGCTTCCGATATTGCCAGTCCGGATCGGTGCTTTTCGTTTTGAACCTTTGACGGCAGGGTCACGCGTCCTTATTTAGCTATATAGTTATTTAACTTAATGGATAAGTAAGATGGCCTCCGATCGCCTCAGCGAAACGTTCTCCGCTCTCGCGGACCCGACCCGGCGCGCAATCCTTGCGCGACTGACCCACGGCGAAACGTCGGTATCGGAATTGGCCGAACCTTTCGACATGAGCCTCCCCGCCATCTCGAAGCATCTGAAAGTTCTCGAACGCGCGGGTCTCATCGCGCGCGGGCGCTCGGCGCAATGGCGGCCATGCCGTCTCGAAGCGTCCGCGCTGAAGGATGCCAACGAGTGGATGGGACAATACCGGAAATTCTGGGAGCAAGAATTCGAGCGGCTCGATGCGGGTTCGCGCGAGCCGCAGGCAACGGAGAAAAAGCGTGGTCCAACTAAAAGCAAGTGATCAGCGTGATGAACAACGGTCGGCGCTGTCGGTCGAAATCGAGCGCGTCTATAACGCACCGCGCATGCTCGTTTATCGCATGTGGTCGACGCCGGATCATCTCGCGAAATGGTCGGCGCCGAGGGGTTACGCGATACCGGCGGCTCGAACCGATTTCCGGGAAGGCGGCAGCTGGTATGCCCGCATGCTCTCGCTGGGCGGCGCCGACTTCCGCGTGCAGGGCCACTACGTTGAGATCGTCGAAGGCAGCCGCATCGTGCTGACGCACGCATGGCTCGACGAAAAGGGCAAGCCTGGACACGAAACGCTGATCACCATCGTGCTCGAGGACGAAGGCAAAAACACGAAGATGACGTTTCGCCAGGAAGGCTTCGATTCCATCGCCTCGCGCGATGGAATGGCCGGCGGCTGGAAGGAATGTTTCGACCAGCTCGGCGAACAGCTCGCGCACATCGCAGGGCCGTCGGACCGCCGAAAATCGTAGCCGAGCGCTTTCGGATGACACCCTCGGTCGCGTTGCCGAGGATGTCATCCAATAGGAGTCGCTCGAGCTACTTCGCTCGCCGTCCGAATGAGACGGCATACGCGGCCGAGCGCATCGGAAAGATCGTATCGTTCGCCGGGCCTTCGATGCCATCGACCACAAGCGTCGGATCGAAAATGCCCGCATCGCACGTCTTGTCGTCCTCGGTGCCCGTGATCGAAATCGTGCCGAGCGTTACCGACTTGCGTTGGTCTTCCGGCCATAGCTCCGTCGGATTGTCGACGGGATCGCCGGGCTCTCCGAGAATTGCTGTAAGCGTGAACTGGACCGGCCCCTTCGCCAGCCGCTCGGCAAGTTCGGGGCGATAGAAATCCGGGTCCTTCGCTTTGGCTTCCTCGTCGGTCAGGCCGACTTCGCCGGCAACCGGCAGCGCTTTGTATTTGATGACCTGCGTCTTGCCTTCGGCATTCGTGAACGTGAAGGCGTGGATGCCCCAATAGTTGACCGTCGCGAAGCTCGCGGGAACGGGGCGCGCATTGAGCCACTGCGCTTGCCGCGTCGAATTCGGATTGGCCTGGAAGAATGCGCCGATCTTCTCCTTGTCCTTTGTTGCGACGGCTGTGAGCAACGACAGGAATTGATCCGGATCTTTGGCGACGAAAACCGGAGCCGAAATCATCAGTAGATCTGTCGTATTGCCGTTTCCGATGTCGAAATGCAGCGCGATGCCGCGGACATTGTCCTTCTGGAAATCCGGCGCGGCAGGATTTCCGCCGCCCATCGAAAAGCGGCCGATCAGATTGACCGGTGTCTTGGAATTGAAATGCGGTGCTTTCGACAAGCTCGCCGCCTCGGCTGTCGGCGTAAAGTTGCCTTTGACGCAGAAGCCATGCGTGTGGGCCGCGCGAACGCCATCATGCGCACCGAAGACCGCGTTAAGCGCGTTGACCAGACTTTCCGCGTCCGCTTCCGCATGCGCCGGGACTGCAGCCGGAAGAGAGAAAGCCGCGACGAACATCGCGGCAGGAACGAGCCGTTTGAAGATCATGGTGCGATCCTTCACGTTGCTGTGGTGATGATTGCAGATAGACAGGCCGCCGAATTGTCCTGCCCTTGCGCTTTCGATTTCGCATGCGCAATCGTTACAATTGCGCATTTGGCCAAGCGGCGCAGCAATTTGCTACGCACTTTCTGCAACGGCAAGGTGAAGCTATTGACTAATTATCGGGCAGAGCCCGCGCCACGCGATCAGGCCGCATCGCGCCGCCAATTCGGAAACGGATCCGGAAGATCGCGCCACGCCGTTGTATCGATGGCGGTATTGGGAACTGTATGAAGCAAGCAGGCATCAAGCTGCTCGATAATGGAAGCCTTATCCATGTCGCGCGAGCCGATGAACACGATCTCCTGGCGTCGATCGCCCCACGTTGTGTGCCAACCTTTGTTGATGCGATCGATAAGGCGCTCGTCATCCGGCCAGTTCGTCTTCGGCACAGCCGCCCACCAGTAACCGATCGCCTCGTGCCGCACGAGCGCGCCCGCCTGGCTGACTTCGCCCACCCACTGCGGCCGCGTCGCCAGCCAGAAAAATCCTTTCGCGCGAATGACGCCGGGCCAGGACGTATTGAAAAACGCATGCAGCTTTTCCGGCTCGAACGGCCCGCGCGCCCGATAGACGAAGCTCGAAATCCCATATTCGTCCGTCTCGGGCGAATGCTCCGCGAACCCATTCAATTCCTTGAACCATGTCGGATGACGATGCGCATCGTCGAAATCAAAGAGCCCCGTATCGAGGATATCTCGCGGGGAAACGTGCGCATGGCTTGTCTCGATGATGCGCGCGTCGGCATTAAGCGCGCGAACGATGGCGCGCGCTGCTGCAACCTGGCTTCGGGTCGCGATGTCGACCTTGTTGATGACGACGACATCGGCAAATTCGATCTGCTCGACAAGCAATCCGACAAGCGAACGCTCGTCGTCGTCGCCCGCGACATCGCCGCGGTCTCTCAGGAAATCGACGGATGAATAGTCCTTGAGCAGATGCGCCGCGTCGACCACCGTGACCATGGTGTCGAGACGCGCGACGTCGGACAAGCTCTTGCCCGCCTCATCGCGGAACTCGAATGTCGCGGCAACGGGAAGAGGCTCGGCGATGCCGGTCGACTCGATCAGCAGGTAGTCGAAGCGGCGCTCCGCAGCGAGGCGATGAACTTCCTTCAGCAGATCGTCGCGCAACGTGCAGCAGATGCAGCCGTTCGACATTTCGACCAGAGCCTCATCGGTGCGCGAGAGATCGGCACCGCCCTTGGCGATGAGATCGGCATCGATATTCACCTCGCTCATGTCGTTGACGATAACCGCAACCTTCAAGCCCTCGCGGTTATTCAAAACATGATTGAGCAGAGTGGTTTTTCCGGCGCCGAGAAATCCGGACAGAACCGTTACGGGAAGCCGCTCGTCTTTCTTCGCCGCTTCCGCCCGCAAGTGCGCCTTGATGTTCTCGTCCATCCACATGTCTCCCGATCCGATCGAGCGGTTCAAATAACGGATGTTATAATATCCGTCAATGCAGCTGCGCAAATGGCAATTGAATTGCGAGAGCCGGGAGAAGGAAAGCGACGGACGAGGGCTTCGTCAGCGAACGATCACGACGCGAAATTTTCGCGACGCAACATCCGCAGCGCACAATTGATCTGCAGCATTTCTTTTTAATCTTTGGGGTGATCAATTCTTACGTGTCGCTGGTTCGCGCGCCTTGCCACGCACTCCGGCGCATCTTACCCTTATTGAATAAGGGCCTGTCACACGGTGAATCTGATGACGGAAACCTGCACTCAGCCAATCTCAAAAGCCGAGGTCGATCGCTTCCTGTTCGGCAAGCACATTACCGGTTGTCCGGTTTGTGGCCGCTTTCGCTCGCAATGCGATGTGGACGTTCACACGCTGACGTGCCAACGCGCCGATCCGGATTCGAAGGCGCCAGTCAACGTGCTGATGATCGTCTGCCAGAACTGCGGCGCGATCCAGTTCCACGACCGGAGCGTGATCTCGCATTGGCTCGAATGCCAGAAGCGTGTGCTCGTGAAATAGCGAGCGCCTCTCAACGTCCGATAGTCTCGCGGTCGCGACCGGCGGCGCGCGTCAAACGTCACACGTCCTTGGCCATTTCCCGAAGTTTGAATTTTTGGATTTTGCCGGTCGATGTTTTCGGTACTTCGGCGAAGACCACGCGACGCGGAACCTTGAAGCGCGCCAGCCCCTGCCGACACCATTCGAGGATTTCTTCTTCCGTCGCCGAAGCGCCAGGGCGAAGCTCGATGAACGCGCACGGCGTCTCGCCCCATTTCTCGTCCGGCTTGGCGACGACCGCGCAGAATGCGACGCCGGGATGCTTGTAAAGAACCTCCTCGACCTCGATTGACGAGATATTCTCGCCTCCCGAAATGATGATGTCTTTCGACCGGTCCTTGAGCTGAATGTAACCGTCGGGATGCATAACGCCGAGGTCGCCCGAATGGAACCAGCCTCCGGCAAAGGCTTCTCCCGTTGCCTTCGGGTTCTTGAGGTAACCCTTCATCACGATGTTGCCGCGGAACATGACTTCGCCAAGCGTCTCGCCGTCGGCCGGGACTTCCGTCATCGTCTCCGGGTCCATGACGGTCAGCGCTTCGAGCGCCACGTAGCGAATGCCTTGGCGAATACGTTTCGCGCTTCGGTCCGGCGCGGGAAGATCGTTCCACGACGGGTCCCATTCGTTGATCGTCGCGGGCCCATACGTTTCGGTCAGGCCATAGAGATGCGTCAGCTCGAAACCAGCATCCGTCATCGCCGAGATGACAGCCGCTGGCGGCGGCGCGGCCGCGTGATTGAATGCGACGACATGTGAAATCGGACGCTTCTCCTCGGCCGGCGTGTTGAGCAGCGTCGCCATCACGATCGGCGCGCCGGAAAGATGCGTCACTTTATGATCGACGATCGCGTCATACATCGCTTTCGCGCGCACCCAGCGAAGGCAGACGTGCGTACCCTGCGCCATGGTGACAGACCACGGAAAGCACCAGCCGTTGCAGTGAAACATCGGCAGCGTCCAGAGGTACACGGGGAACCGCGTCATCCCGGTCGAAATCGTATTCGCGTAGCACATCAGCGCCGCGCCGCGATGATGATAGACGACGCCCTTCGGATTGCCCGTCGTGCCTGACGTGTAATTGAGCGAGATCGCCTCCCACTCGTCTTCCGGCCAGCGCCACGCGAATTCGGGATCGCCGCTTGAAACGAACGCCTCGTAATCGTCGGACGACAGCGCCTCGCCCGTCTGCGGAAATTCCGGGTCATCGTAATCGATGATGATTGGCTTCGCTTTCGCGAGCGCCAGGGCAGCGCTCATCGTGGCGGAGAATTCGCGATCGGTGATGAGCAGCTTAGTATCCGCGTGATCGAGCTGAAAGGCGACGATCGCCGCGTCGAGCCGGGTGTTGATGGTATGGAGCACGGCGCCCGTCATCGCCACGCCGAAGTGGGCTTCGAGCATCGCCGGCGTGTTCGCAAGCATCACGGAAACGGTGTCGCCCGGACCGATGCCGCGCGCCGCAAGCGCGCTCGCGAGCTGACGGCAGCGCTTATAGAACTCGGCGTACGAAACGCGCGTCTTGCCGTGAATGATCGCGATGTGCTCAGGGGCGGCGAGCGCCGTGCGGGCGAGAAATGAGAGCGGCGTCAGCGGCTGGTAGTTGGCGGAATTCTTATCAAGGTTCTGCTCGAAAGGATTCGACACGTGTGTTGCCCCGAAAAATTTCAATGTAACGGCCGGCGCTGATCGCGCTTTCGCCGCATGCAATTCGACACCGATGCGACGCTACCGAATGCACCCTGCCGCAGCAATCCCGGATTAGCACCCGCAAGCCGGGGACGCCTTATAGCGCGCGGACCCGCATCAACGGCAGGTAAGCCGCCGCTTTGTACGCTGCATTTGCTGTGTTTCAGCCGGGTCCGGGATACGACTCTCGTATCATGCTTCAAAAGTATATATTGATGTATAAAACATCATAAGTTAAAGCTCACGCTTGCACCCGATATGCGACGATGATCACAGCAGCGCAAATGCGAGCCGCGAGGGCTCTTCTCGGCATCGACCAGCAGACCCTGGCCGAGCTTGCGGGCGTTTCGCTGCCGACCATCCAGCGCATGGAAGCAAGTGAAGGCAACGTGCGGGGCATCGTCGCCACGCTGATGAAGGTCGTCGGGGCCTTCGAAGCAGCCGGCGTCGAATTGATCGGCGAGACCACGCCGAGCACCGGACAGGGCCGCGGCGTTCGCATGAAAGAGCGGGCAGCGGTTCCGGTCGCGATGTCCGCGCCTCCGACGGTCGGCAAAAAGCGGAGCTTGCCGCGAACGGCCGATTGATCGCCGCACCACGCGCATTGACCCCGGCGAACAGATTTCGAGAGAATGAGATGTCTGCGTCCACGACGACTGCAACGAAGCGCGCGACGCCGAGCCTTGCGGAGCTTTTCACGCCGAAGCTCGTGACGGTTCTGCGCGAAGGTTACGGCTTGGCCGCGCTTCGCGCCGACGCAGTCGCCGGTCTCACCGTTGCGATCGTGGCGTTGCCGCTGTCGATGGCGATCGCGATCGGTTCCGGCCTGTCGCCGGAGAAAGGCCTGTTTACCGCCGTCGTCGGAGGTTTTCTGATTTCGGCTCTTGGTGGCAGCCGGTTTCAGATCGGTGGCCCGGCCGGAGCTTTCATCGTCCTGATCGCGTCGATCGTCGAACGCGCGGGTTATGAAGGCCTGGTGATCGCGACCGCGATGGCCGGGATCATCATGATCGCTGCCGGTTATCTACGCATCGGGACATACATCAAATACATCCCGTTTCCCGTCACGGTCGGCTTCACCACCGGCATCGCCGTCATCATCTTCGCCAGCCAGGTGAAGGACATGCTCGGCCTCGACATCGCGCACGAGCCGGCCGCGCTCATCCCGAAAATCGAGGCGATCGCCTCGGCAATCGGCTCGATCCGCCCGTCGACCGTCTTCATATCGCTTCTCTCGATCGCCATCATTCTCGGCATCCGGCGTTTGAGGCCGAATTGGCCTGGCATGCTCATCGCGGTCGGCGTGACGGCGGCTCTGACAGCGTTTCTGCATCTCGATGTCGCGACGATCGGATCGCGCTTCGGCGGCGTTCCGCGCATGTTGCCGGCACCCGCCTTTCCCGAAATCACCCTCGCGAAAATTCAGGCAGCCGTTCCCGATGCGCTTTCGATCGCGCTTCTCGGTGCAATCGAAAGCCTCCTTTCGGCGGTCGTCGCCGACGGAATGACGGGCCGCAAGCACCGGTCGAATTGCGAACTCGTCGCCCAAGGCTTCGCCAATTGCGCCGCTGTCGTCTTCGGTGGAATGTGCGTGACCGGCACGATCGCGCGCACCGCGACCAACGTCCGCGCCGGAGCGCACGGACCCGTATCGGGAATGCTGCACGCGGGCTTCGTCTTGCTGTTCATGCTGGTCGCGGCGCCGCTCGCGATCTACATCCCGCTCGCCGGGCTCGGCGGCGTCCTCGCGGTCGTGGCGTGGAACATGGCCGAAAAGCGCGAATTTCTCAGCCTGATCCGGTCGTCACGCGGCGACGCAGCCGTTTTGCTCGCGACATTCCTGCTGACGATTTTCGTCGAACTGACCATCGCGATCGCCGTCGGCGTCACGCTCGGCGCGTTCCTGTTTCTGCATCGCATGGCCGAAGCCGTCGAAGTCGAGACAGGCAGCGTGCTGATAGCCGACGATCAGGCCGACAGCGCCGAAGGCGACGGAACGGAGATGCCCCGCGTCACCGACGAAGGCGTCATGGTCTACCGGATTTCCGGCGCTTTCTTTTTCGGTGCGACGGCAACCGTAGGCGCCGTGCTCGACCGCATCGGCGCGCACCCGAAAGCATTCATTCTCGACTTTTCCGAGGTGCCCTTCGTCGACAGCACCGCCGCCAAGTCGCTCGAAGGCTTCGCGAAGAAGCTCAATCGTGCGGGTACGACGGTCTACTTCACGTCGACGAGCAAACAAGTCCGGCGCACGCTGTTGAACGCCGGCTTGCGCAGACCGCTGATCCACTACGCGGCGACACTGGAGGACGCGCTCGCCGCAGCCCGCGAGAGCGCTCCAACACAAGAAGGCTAGGCGGGGGCGTTACTCGCCGTCCGGCTCTTTGCTGTCCTCGGGCTTGCTGTCGTCTTCGTCGGTCTCTTCTTCTGCCTTCGGAGACGTCATGCCCTTGAGCTTCGCAAAGACGCGCGCCTGTTCCTGCTCGGGAGTTTCCTCCGGAGCTTCCTCGGCGGCCTTGGGCGCCAGGATCTGAGCCGTCGTCGAGGAGGCCGTCGTTTCCGAAGCCGGCAGCAGCGTTCCGGCCTTTTCCTGATCGAGACCCGAATCCTTGCGATCGCGCTCGGTGCGCTTCGCCGCCTTCTTCACCTCGGCATCGAGGTCGATCTGAGAGCAAAGCCCGAGCGTGACCGGGTCCTGCGGCGTCAGCTGCGCCGAGTTCCAGTGCGTGCGGTCGCGGATCTGCGCGATGGTCGGCTTCGTCGTGCCGACGAGGCGCATGATCTGGCTGTCTTTGAGTTCCGGATGATTGCGAAGCAGCCAGAGCACGGCATTCGGCCGGTCGTGACGGCGCGAGACGGGCGTATAGCGCGGCCCCTTGCGGGTCTGCGGCAGCGGCGGCAGCTGAACCTTGCTCTCCGCGAGCTGCAGCTTGTGCGACGAATCCTTTTCCGCCTTCGCGATTTCATCGCGCGTCAGCTGACCGTTCGTGACCGGGTCCATGCCCTTGATGCCCTGGGCGACCTCGCCGTCGGCGATGCCTTTGACTTCCAGAGGATGCAGCCCGCAGAACTCGGCGATCTGGTCGAATGACAACGCCGTGTTCTCCACCAGCCAGACGGCGGTGGCTTTCGGCATCAGGGGGCGGCGGTCGCTCATGGATAATCCTCTTTCGGTCCCCCGCGCGTCCGCGAGAGCCAGTGCAAAGGTAAATTGAAGGGAATAGCGGCTTATAACGCTTTCGCGTCATCCGACGCAAGGCTGGAATGGTTTCCACCATGCAAGAACGCCGCAGCCTCAAGAGCGGTCATAGAGTTGCGGCAAGCGTTTATGAAGCGTTAGTGTCGCGCGGCAGGTTTGGGGCGACATTACGGCGACCTACGGCCTAGTAAATGCAACGAGGACAATGGGATGCTCGCGACAGCCGGTCGAACCAAATATTTCGAGGACTTGGAGGTCGGTCAGGAAGCCTCGATGTCGCGCATCGTCACCGAGGCGGATATCGTCGCCTACGCGGCGCTGTCGGGTGACTACAACCCGGTGCACCTCGACGCCGATTACGCGTCAGGGACGATCTTCAAGGAACGCATCGCGCACGGCATTCTTTCGGCGGGCTACATCTCCGCTCTGTTCGGCATGAAACTGCCGGGCCCCGGCGCAATCTACGTGTCGCAGTCCCTGTTCTTCAAAGGCCCGGTGAAGATCGACGATCGCGTCGAGTCGCTCGTTCGCATTATCGAGCTGATCCCCGATAAGAAGCGGGCGCGGTTCGATTGTGTCTGCACGGTCGCGGGCAAACCGGTCCTCACGGGCGAAGCCGTCCTGATGGTTCCCTCGCGTCCGAGGTGAGAGCAGGGTAGGCTCGAAGGTCTTCAGGCAGCGTCGGGATTGAAGGAACGCGCGGTGCATGCACGTCATTCACGGCCATAAGCATGTGCCGCCGGAACATCGCGGCGCGTCGATCGCGATCGGCAACTTCGACGGCGTTCATCGCGGTCATCGCGCGCTGATCCGCGAGGCGAAGGCCAAGGCGCGGGAGAAGGGCACGGCATCGGCGGCGATGGTTTTCGAACCGCATCCGCGCGAGTTCTTCCAGCCGAACGAAGTGCAGTTCCGTCTGACGACTCTCAACCGCAAGCTCGCGATTTTCGAGAAGCTTGGCCTCGATCTGGTGTTCGTCGAGCCTTTCGATGCCGATTTGGCAGCGCTTCCCGGCGAAGCCTTTATCGAGCGCGTGCTTGTTGCCGGCCTCGGCGCGGCGCACGTCGTCATCGGTTACGATTTTTATTTCGGCCACAAGCGCGGCGGCAATCCGGAGCTGATGGTAAGGTCGGGCGAGGAGCTTGGCTTCGGCGTCACTGTCATGCCGCCGATTGCCGAAGACGGCGCGGTCTTTTCATCTTCGGGCGTTCGCCTGCATCTGGCGCAGGGCGACGTCAAAGGCGTGACGCACATGCTTGGTGAGCCGTGGCGCGTCTCCGGCCGCGTGATCGGCGGCGCCAAGCGCGGCACCGGCATGGGATATCCGACCGCCAACATTCCGATGCCGAAAGGCACGACGCTCGGCCACGGCATTTACGCCGTTCGCACGCATCTTGACGACCAGACGTACGACGCAGCGGCGTATCTCGGTACGCGCCCGACGTTCGACGACGGTCATCCGGTGCTGGAGGTGTTCCTGTTCGACTTCAACGGCGACATCTATGGCCGCGAGATCGAAGTCGAGTTCATCGACTTTATCCGGAGCGATCGCCGGTTTCGCTCGGCCGAAGAGCTGGTCGTGCAGATGGAAGCCGATATCGCGCAGGCGAAAGCGGTGTTGTCGGCCAACTGAGCCGACATCCGCCCGCGTGTGCTTGCGTTAAGCTTGGTTGCGCTCGCGCTTTGCGATCTTCGCGGCGCGCTTTGCTGCGTTCTTGGCCTTGCGCTGCCGTGCCTGGATCTGGCGGCGGCGGGAATCTGTCATCTGCATGGGAAATCTCCGTTGTTCGCCCCGCGTCTAGCATAAATGGGCGGCTGATAAAGACGAAAAATCCGCTTCCCGCGGACCGCGCCGGTTTGTCCTCCCGAAACGGCGCTCCGCCGGTGTGGCAAAGGCTCCCCATGCCGCTTTGCTAAGGCGCGGCGCAATTGCTAGAACGCCCGCTGATTTTGAAGGAAAGATTCATCCGATGTCGAAAGACCAGAAGGCCGCCACCAAGCCGGGTGCCGCCAAATCGGGCGCTGCCAGCGCGCCAGCCGCCGAAGCCACGGGCCGCGACTGGAGCAAGACGCTGTTTCTGCCCCAGACCGACTTTCCCATGCGCGCCGGATTGCCCGAGCTTGAGCCGAAGCTCCTGAAGCGCTGGGCCGACATCGGTCTCTATGAAAAGCTGCGTGCGGAATCGAAAGGCCGCGTGAAATTCACACTGCACGACGGCCCGCCCTATGCGAACGGCAACATCCACATCGGGCACGCGCTGAACAAGATCCTGAAGGACCTTGTCGTCAAATCGCAGCAGATGCTCGGCCACGATTCCAACTACGTGCCCGGCTGGGATTGCCACGGCCTGCCGATCGAATGGAAGATCGAGGAGCAGTATCGCGCCAAGGGCAAGGAGAAGCCGAACTTCCTCGATCCGGTCGCGATCAACGCCTTCCGCGATGAATGCCGCAAGTTCGCCGCGCACTGGCTCGACGTGCAGCGCGAGGAATTCAAACGTCTCGGCGTCGTCGGTGACTGGGCGCATCCCTATTCGACGATGGCCTACAACGCCGAAGCCATCATTGCACGCGAGGTGATGAAGTTCGCGGAAAGCGGCTTGCTCTATCGCGGCTCGAAGCCGGTGATGTGGAGCGTCGTCGAAAAAACGGCGCTCGCCGAGGCCGAGGTCGAATACCAGGACCACCAGTCCGACATGATCTGGGTGAAGTTTCCGGTGAAGCCGCTGTCGCCGAACGAGGAGCCGGCAACGAAAGATATCCCGCCGGAACTGCACCCTGAATTGACGCCGGAAAACTTAGAGGGCGCGTCGGTCGTCATCTGGACGACGACTCCGTGGACGATCCCGGGCAACCGCGCCATTAGCTTTTCCTCGCGCATCGCCTACGGTTTGTATGAAGTCACGGCCGCGCCCGAAAACAATTGGGCGAAGGTTGGCGATCGCTACATCCTCGCCGACAAGCTTGCCGCCGACGTGATGAAAGCGGCGAAGGTCGAAGCCTACGAGAAGCGCTGGAGCGTCAACGCGTTCGAGCTTCGCCACCTCGTCTGCGAGCACCCGCTCGCATCGCTCGGCTACACCTTCGACGTTCCGCTGCTCGACGGCGATCACGTCACCGACGATACCGGCACGGGCTTCGTGCACACCGCGCCCGGTCACGGCGCCGACGACTACAACATCTGGACAAAAAACCAGAAGGCGCTGCGCGACCGCGGCATCGACACGGAGGTTCCGTTCACTGTCGACGCCGACGGCGTGCTGACGAAGTCCGCGCCGGGCTTCGAAGGCAAACGCGTGCTGAAGGAGAACGGCGACAAGGGCGATGCCAACGACGCGGTCATCAAGGCGCTGGCCGAAGCGGGCAACATCATCGCGCGCGGACGCTTGAAGCATCAGTACCCGCATTCGTGGCGCTCAAAGAAGCCGGTCATCTTCCGCAACACGCCACAGTGGTTCATTTCGATGGACACTAAGTTGGCGCTCGGCGACTCCCCTGCGGGGAGCCGGCCGCCGAGCGCAGAGGATAATTCTCCGACGCTCCGCCATCTCGCCCTCGATGAAATCAAGCGCGTCGAATGGGTGCCGGCGGCGGGCGAGAACCGCATCACCGGCATGATCGAGAACCGCCCCGATTGGGTCGTGTCGCGCCAGCGTGCGTGGGGTGTGCCGATCACTGTTTTCCGCAATGTCGAAACGGATCAGGTCATCCCGGGTCCAGAGTTCAAGAAGTCCAACGAACTCGCCGCGCGCATCGAAAAAGCGTTCGCCGAAAAGGGCGCCGACGTCTGGTTCGAGGAAGGCGCGAAAGAGCGCTTCCTGAAAGGCCTCGTCGCCGACAAGGATCTGGCGAAGTGGGAACAGGTCAAGGACGTGCTCGACGTCTGGTTCGATTCAGGATCGACGCACGCCTTCACGCTCGAAGATCCGGTTGCGTTTCCCGGCTTCAAAGGTCTGCGCCGCAAGCGCGACGGCGGCCAGGATCGCGTCATGTATCTCGAAGGCTCGGACCAGCATCGCGGCTGGTTCCATTCTTCGCTGCTCGAGTCGTGCGGTACGCGTGGCGACGCCCCCTATGACGTCGTGCTGACGCACGGCTTCGTCCTCGACGAGAAGGGGCAGAAGATGTCGAAGTCCCTGGGCAATGTCGTCGCGCCTCAGGATGTGATCGCGAAGTCCGGCGCCGACATTCTGCGCCTTTGGGTTGCGGCCTCGGACTATTCCGACGATCTCCGCATCGGACCGGAAATCCTGAAGACGTTTTCGGAAACCTACCGCAAGCTGCGGAATACGCTGCGCTGGATGCTCGGCGCGCTCGCGCACTTCAAGCCAAGCGACGCGGTCGCGTTCAAGGACATGAAGCCGTTCGAGCTCGAGCGTCTGATGCTGCACCGGCTTGCCGAACTCGACCACGACGTTCGCAGAGCCTACGAGACTTACGACTATCGCAAGATCGTGGGCTTGCTCACGCAGTTCATGAACACGGAGCTTTCCGCGTTCTATTTCGATATCCGCAAGGACACGCTTTATTGCGAGCCGCCGTCAAGCCTGAAGCGCAAAGCCGCGCTGACGGTCATCGACAAGCTTTGCGATACGCTGCTCAAATGGCTTGCGCCGATCCTGTCGTTCACGGCGGAGGAAGCGTGGCTGCAGTATCGCCCGAACGGCGGCGAGAGCATCCACCTGTTGCCGTTCCCGAAAATCCCGCGCGAATGGCGTGACGACAATCTCGCCGCCAAGTGGGATCGCGTGAAGGAAGTCCGCAGCGTCGTGACGGGAGCGCTCGAGATCGAACGCGCCAACAAGAAAATCGGCTCATCGCTCGAAGCGGCGCCCGAAGTCTACGTCACCGATGCCGATCTGATGTCTGGCCTCGAAGGCGTCGACATGGCCGAGGTCTGCATCACGTCGGATATTTCGATCTCGGATAAAGCTGTGCCTGCCGGAGCGTTCACGCTGCCGAACGAGGACGGCGTCGGCGTCGTCGTCAAACGCGCGGAAGGCAAGAAGTGCGCGCGCTCCTGGCGCATCACGAACGACGTCGGGTCCGACCCCGCCTATCCCGATCTCTCGGCCCGGGACGCCGCCGCAGTCCGCGAACTCGACGCCGAGGCCGTCGCGTGATGGCATCCGCCGTCACCCCACCCCTAACCCCTCCCCGTCAAGGGGAGGGGAACGCGCGCGCTGCCCCTCATTGTTTGCACGCACCGATCGACCACTCCGCACACGATCTCGTTGCGAGTGAGCACTCCACGTCGCCAATCAAGGCGATGCATTCCCCCACGTCTCCCCTCCCCCTCGCGGGGAGGGGTCGGGGGTGGGGGGATCGCACCAAGCGCGATCGCGCGCTTTATCGCAATCATCGGCCGGGCATATTCCGAACTCTGCCATTCTCCCGGCGTGAAATCAGCTTAGCCGGTCGCCTCGCGCGCAGCATCTCCGCCAGCGTGCGACGGCAAAACAATGTCGAGCCAGCAGGAGCAGCATCATGAACGTCGAGCCTGTTCCTCAGGTGCAGCGTCCGAACAGCTTTATCTGGGGCCGCACCGCGCCGCTGGCGCTCGCCATCATCGTCGCGATCGTCGCCATCGACCAACTCCACAAGTGGTGGATGCTGTCCGTCTACGACATCGCCAATAAAGGCCGTGTGCAGATCTTTCCGTTCTTCGACATCACGTATGTCAAGAACATCGGCATCAGCTATTCGCTGTTCAATCAGGAAAGCCCGATCGGCCAGTATTTGTTGACGGGGTTCGCGCTCTTCGCGAGCACATGTCTCTGGCTTTGGCTCAATCGCTCCGGCGCCAGCCGCCTGATGTCGATCGGACTCGGACTGATCATTGGCGGTGCGGTCGGTAACGCCATCGACCGCCTGCGTCTCGGCGGCGTCGCGGACTTCTTCTCGCTCCACGCCTATGGCTACTACTGGTACGTCTTCAACATCGCTGACGTGGCCATCGTTGCTGGCGTTCTGGTCCTGTTGTATGAGTCCTTCTGGGGCGAGTCGCATTAGCGCCGCAAATGTCGTGATACTGCCGCATGTTCGGGCGTAGCGGCCGCTGGGGTTACGGGGATCTGTATGCCTTTGAAATCATACGCAAAAGCATTGCTGCTTGCGCCTCTTGGTGTGGCTGTGCTTGCGGTTTCGGGCTGCGGATTCGATGGCGTCCAGCTCAACGGCAAGATCTTCGACGCCGTCGGCCTGAACGATACCTCGGCGCCGAAAGAGCCTAAGCTGGCCGCTCGTCAGCCGCTCGTGGTGCCTCCGGGCCTCGAAGCGCTCCCGCCGCCGGGAAGCGGCAAGCCCAATCAGCCGGAGTTGGCGGTTCAGGACGTTGACGCCAAGAGAGGCGTCTCGAAGGCCGAACTTCAGAGGCAGCAGGATGCCTACTGCAAGGTCAACTACACCGACGCCAAAGCCAGAGGTGACTCGACCGCCGATTCGGCGTCGGGCCCACTCGGATCATGCCACCCGTCCATCTTGACCGGCGTCAAGAAGTGGATGGCGTCGGGCAGTAGCGACGAAGGCGACGACGATACGCAGACGCAGTAATCGTCGCGCCGCGATCAAAAGTTGTTGGCGAATATAAACGCCTGAAACATCCGCATCTTGCTCACGTCAGATGAACGCCTTGTCATTTGACTTTTAGACTGCCGAACCCGCTCATGGGCCCGGCTTCGCGGACCGTCGTTTCACTCACCGGAATGCACGACGCGAAAAATAGTCCCCGCATATGGGGACGCCGCTATCATCCGAAAAAGGTAGGCAACCCGCATGCCGTTGCGTACCGTCGAAGGACCCACGATATGCGTCTTGTGACGTTCCCCCGGTTCCGCTTCTTAACCATTTTGGCGCTCTCCATGCTCGCATTGACACCTGAAGCTTACGCCGTCGACACCGCCACCCGCGCGACCGAGTTCAAGCTCGCGAACGGCATGGATGTCGTCGTCATTCCCGACCACCGTTCGCCGGTCGTGACGCACATGGTCTGGTACCGCGTCGGCGCCGCCGATGAAGTGCGCGGGAAATCGGGCATCGCGCATTTTCTCGAGCATCTGATGTTCAAGTCGACCGATAAAATTCCAGTCGGCGAATTCTCGAAAATCGTGAGCCGTCTCGGCGGTCAGGACAACGCCTTCACCGGCCACGACACGACGGCTTACTTTCAGCGTGTCGCCAAGGATCGCCTCGGCAAGATGATGGAGATGGAAGCTGACCGCATGGTCAATCTCCGTCTCGACGAAAAGGAAGTTCTGACCGAGCGCGACGTGATCCTCGAGGAGCGCCGCTCGCGCATCGACAACAATCCGTCCGCGCTGCTCGACGAGCAGATGAACGCCGCGCTGTATCTGAACGATCCCTACGGCACGCCGGTCATCGGCTGGTATCATGAGATGCAGAAGCTTTCGCGTCAGGACGCGCTGACGTTCTACAAGCACTATTACGCGCCGAATAACGCCATCCTGATCGTGTCGGGCGACGTCACGCCGGACGAGGTCAAGACGCTGGCGGAAGCATCCTACGGCAAAATCCCGAACAATCCGGACGTCACGACCGTTCGTCATCGTCCGAGCGACCCGCCGCCGCTCGCGCCGCGCCGGCTCGAAATTAAAGATCCGCGCGCCGGCAACTATTCGCTGCAGCGCTATTATCTGACGCCAAGCTACGTGACCGCGAAGCCCGGCGAAGCCGAAGCTCTCGATCTGCTGATGAAGATCACCGGCTCCGGCACGACCAGCCGCATCTATAAAAAGCTCGTCGTCGAGTCGAAGCTCGCGACCAGCGCCGGCGGCGACTATTCGGGCTCCAATCTCGATAGTGGCAACATCTCGCTCTACGCGGTCGCAGCCGACGGCGTACCGCTGCCGAAAGTCGAAGCCGCGATCGACGACGTGCTCGCCGAAGTCGCCAAGAACGGCGTGACCGAAGCCGAGCTGGCACGCGCGAAGCGCAGCTATCTCGCCGACTACATTTACGAGAGCGACAATCAGGCGACGCTGGCACGCCGCTACGGCTGGAACCTCGCGATCGGACGCACCGTCGCCGACGTCGAAAATTGGCCGGCCGCGATTTCCAAAGTCACCGCCGACGACATCAAAAAGGTTGCGGGCGAATACCTCAATCTCAAGGCTTCCGTGACGGGCTACCTGATCCCCGACCAAAGCGGCGTCGCGCAGGCGCAAGACGCCCCTCCGCCGTCTGCAAACAGCGAACTGAGGTGATTTGATGCAGATCCTGTCCCGTGGGATTGCTACGGCGGGTCGCGCCGTGGCACGTCACAACATCGCTTTGACCTTGGCGATGGTGACGTCTATCGCGCTTCTTTCATTCACTCGTCCGGCGGCAGCAATGAACATTCAGCAGATTACATCGCCGGGCGGCATCCAGGCCTGGCTCGTCGAAGAGCGCAGCGTTCCTCTCATCTCGATGCGCTACGCCTTCGACGGCGGCAGCAGCCAGGACCCTGAAGGCAAGCCGGGGGTTGCCAATTTCATCACCGCGATGATGGACGAAGGCGCCGGCGATCTGACTTCGGAAGAGTATCAGGAGCGCGTGGAAGATATTTCCATGCGCATGAGCTACGACGATACGAAGGACTCGCTGTACGGCTCCTTCGAGACGTTGAGCGCCAACCGCGACAAGGCCGTCGAGCTTCTGAAGCTTTCGGTTCAGAAGCCGCGCTTTGACGATGACGCCGTCCAGCGCATCCGTCAGCAGCTGGTCGCCAATATCATCTACTCCGATAAGGACCCGACGAAGGTCGCGATGCGCGAATGGTACGCGCAGGCGTTCGCGGGCCATCCGTATGCTCGTCCGTCGAGCGGCACGGCGGAAACCGTTTCGAAGATCAATCGCGACGATCTCATCGCCTATCACAAGCGTATTTTCGCGCGCGATAACTTGAAGATCGTCGCCGTTGGCGACATCACGCCCGCCGAGCTTGGCAAGCTCATCGACGATGTGTTCGGCAATCTTCCGGCGAAAGCCGAGCTCATGCCTGTCGCCAAGACGGAGCCGACGGGCGGCAGTCAGCGCGTGATCGAGATGGGCGTGCCGCAATCGGTCGCGATCTTCGGGCTCGGCGCAATGCCGCGCAAAGACCCCGACTTCATGGCGGCTTTCATCATCAATCACATCCTCGGCGGCGGCGGCTTTTCCGCCAAGCTGATGGAAGAGGTGCGCGAGAAACGCGGTCTCGCCTACTCGGTTTACAGCTACGTTCAGCCCGACAAGATCACGTCGATCCTCGTCGGCAGCGTGGCGACCAAGAACGCGTCCATGAGCGAAAGCCTCGACATCATCCGCAACGAGATGAAGAAGATGGCCGAGAACGGACCGACGGAAGCCGATCTCGACGCCGCGAAATCGTATCTGACCGGCTCGTACGCGCTGCGCTTCGACACGAACTCGAAAATCGCTTCGCAGCTTCTGGGTCTGATGCAGGAAGGCTTCGGCCCGGACTACGTCGAGAACCGCAACAAGATGATCGATGCGGTAACGTTGGCCGATGCCAAGCGCGTCGCCGCGCGCCTTCTGAAATCCAACGACCTGATCGTCACGGTGGTCGGCAAGCCGGATGGAATGAAGTCGGAAATTCCGGCGGCTCAAAGCCGCGTCGCAGCGCCGACGCGCGGCTGAATTAAGGCCCCGCCGAATAAATTTGGTGGGGCCTTCCGCCTCTTGGCCGTGCTCCTGAAATGGGCTACGCGGGAACCGGTTTTCAGCCGGGAGCGTTTGAAGCGCCATGCAGGACGTGCAGCACGACGGAAGCAATTTCCAGCAGAACATTGGCGGATGTCTTGAAGCGGCGATCGGCGAGCACGGTCTCGCGCCGTCCGCGTACGCCGCTTGGCTGCAGCGCATCGAGCCGCACGTCGCGACGCTGAAGGACGACTATCGCGAGAATCGGCTGGCGCTGCTGCGCATCGTCGAGGACACCGCCGACATCGACGCCGCCGAAGCCGCGCTTGCCCGGTTGAGCGAGGGCGCGGAGAAGCTGATATTTTTCGGCACCGGCGGATCGAGCCTCGGCGGGCAGACGCTGGCGCAACTCGCCGGGTGGAAAATTCCCGGCGTCGTGACCGAAGCCCAGAAGTTGCGCCCGCGCACACGCTTCTATGACAATCTCGATGGCGAAACGCTCGCAGGAGTTTTGAGCACCGTCGACCTCGCTAAGACGCGCTTTATCGTGACGTCGAAATCGGGCGGCACCGCTGAAACATTGGCGCAGGCCATCGCAACGCTCTCCGCCGTGAAGGCAGCCGGCCTCGAAGCGCAGATCCCGAACCTGTTTCTCGGCATCACCGAGCCGGAAAAGCCCGGCAAGGCGAACGGCCTCCGCACGCTCTTCGCGAAATTCAACATTCCGATGCTCGAGCATCACACCGGCATCGGCGGCCGCTTCTCGTGTTTGACGAACGTCGGCCTGATGCCCGCAATCGCGCGCGGCCTCGACGTGCGCGCCATTCGCGCCGGAGCCAAGTCGGTCGTGGATGCGCTTCTTGCTTCGAAGAACGCTGAAGATTTTGCGCCCGCCGTCGGGGCTGCGACCGCCGTCGCGTTGTCGAAAGAGAAAGGCATCAAGACGCTCGTCATGATGCCGTACGCAGATCGCCTTGGCCGTCTCGCCGCCTGGTTCGTGCAACTCTGGGCGGAAAGCCTGGGCAAAGGCGGCGAGGGCACATCGCCCATCGGCGCGCTCGGCCCCCTCGATCAGCACAGCCAGTTGCAACTGTTCATGGACGGCCCGCGCGAGCACTATCTGACGATCATTCGCGTCGCGAGCCAGGGCGTCGGCCCGAAGATCGACGCCAGTCTCGCGAAGCTGGCGGGCGCCGATATGCTCGGCGGCCACACCATCGGCGACATCGTTGCCGCGCAGGCGCACGCGGTGCCCGAAGCGCTGGCCCGCGCCGGCCGGCCGGTGCGCACAATCGACCTTGCAAAACTCGATGAAAAAACGCTCGGCGCGCTGCTGATGCACTTTATGATCGAAACGATTCTCGCAGGCCGCCTGCTTGGGCTCGATCCGTTCGACCAGCCCGCCGTCGAGCTTGCCAAAGTCCTGACCAGGGAGCGCCTCGCCAAGGGCGCTTAACGCGCCCTTTGCATCGAGGAGACGGTCGCCGTGGCGATCCGCCAGCTCAGTCCCGAGACGGTGAACCGCATCGCAGCGGGCGAGGTGATCGAGCGCCCGGCGAGCGTCGTCAAGGAACTCGTCGAGAACGCCATCGATTCCGGCGCGACGCACATTGAAATCGTCGTGACCGACGGTGGCTTATCGCTGATCCGCGTAACCGACGACGGCTCCGGCATGAACGCAGACGATCTGGCGCTCGCCGTCGAACGTCACGCCACCTCGAAGCTCGACGAGGAAGATCTTTTCGACATTCGCTCGCTCGGCTTTCGCGGCGAAGCGCTGCCATCCATCGGCTCGATTGCCGAACTGGAAATTCGCTCGCGTCGGCGCGACAGCGAACAGGGGTTTTCAATCCGCGTCATGCGCGGCGCGAAGGAGAGCATCAAACCGGCAGCGGCCAATTCCGGAACGATCGTCGAGGTTCGCGATCTTTTTTCGGCGACGCCTGCGCGTCTCAAGTTCCTGAAGTCGGAACGCGCCGAGACGATGGCCGTCACCGACGTCGTTCGCCGTCTCGCGATGGCGCATCCCGAAATCGGATTCACGCTGCAGACCGGCGAGAAGCGACCAGTCGTTTATCCGCGCGGCGAGCGTTCGTCCTCGGCCTGGCTCGAACGCCTTGGCGCAATCATGGGGCATGAGTTCATGGCCGATGCGCTGGAGATTTCTGGCGGCGGCAGCGGCGCGCTCGGGCCGATGCGCGTGTTCGGCTTCATCGGTCTGCCGACGTTGCACCGAGCAGACAGCATGCAGCAATTCCTGTTCGTCAACGGCCGCTCGGTGAAGGACAAGCTGTTGATCGGTGCGATCCGCGCCGCCTATGGCGATTTGATTCCGCGCGGGCGCTCACCGCTGCTGGCGATTTTTCTCGACGTCGCGCCGCCCGATGTTGACGTGAACGTGCACCCGGCGAAAGCCGAGGTCCGGTTTCGCGACGCGGGCCGCGTGCGCAGCCTGATGATCGGCGCAATGCGACAGGCATTGGAAGCAGCCGGGCATCGCGCTTCGGCACAAGGCGGTGTGCTGACGATCGAGACCTTTTCAGCCGGCGTGCTTCCGAGTGCGCCGCCCGCGCTTCCGCCGCAGACTGCGGCTTTCGCGGAACCCGCACCCGTTGCCTTCGCGGAAATAGATACGCCAAGCGCCGACATGCGGGCGCCGGAACCGGAACGGCACGAGCAGACGATCGACAAGCCGCTCGGCGCGGTGCGTGCGCAAGTGCACGAGAATTACATCGTGGCGCAGACGCGTGACGGCCTCGTCATCGTCGATCAACACGCCGCGCACGAACGTCTGGTTTATGAGAAATTCAAAGTCGCGCTGACGAACGGCGGAGTGGCGACGCAGGGGCTTCTCATACCCGCGATCGTCACGCTCGATCCCGACGATGCAGAGCTACTGTGTACTCGCGCCGATGAACTCGCCGAGCTCGGACTGGTGCTCGAAAGTTTTGGGGAAGGCGCCGTCGCGGTCCGCGAGACGCCCGCGCTACTCGGCGATACCGACATCGACGGGCTCGTGAAGGATCTCGCCGCTGAGCTTCGCGCCGACGGAACGGCGCGCGCGTTGAAGGATCGTCTGGAAGCCGTCGCGTCGCGCATGGCGTGTCACGGCAGCGTGCGCTCGGGGCGGCGCTTGACGGTCGAGGAAATGAACGCGCTTCTCCGCCAGATGGAGGCGACGCCCTATTCCGGCCAATGCAATCACGGCCGCCCGACCTACGTCGCGCTCAAACTCTCCGACATCGAACGACTGTTCGGGAGACGATAGGCGCTTGCGGCCGGCTGCGCGGAGCGCAGTCGCAAGCGCCAACAAAAAAGGCGTTAGCCGCCCGCTGCGTGGAGCTATCACCCTTGCCGTCATCCTCGGCCGAGCCGCGTCTTGCGCGGCGAAGGCCGGGGATCCAGCGCAAAATGCGCCGAAGGCTCAAAACAAATGAAGATGTGCGATGCGATGTGCGCGCAAATCCCCGAGCAGGTCTAACAGGTCGCCCGCTCGAGGATGACGTGCAGTTACTTAGTGATCGCCGCTTTCGTCCGCGCTTTCCGCGTTGAGCTGGCCGTAGTTCTCGATGCCGATGCGCGACAGCAGATCGAGCTGCGTCTCGAGGAAGTCGATGTGGCCTTCCTCATCCTTCAGCAGGCTTTCGAACAGGTCCATCGTCACGTAGTCGCCGAGGTCGCGACAGATCTCGCGCGATTTCTTGTAGTGATCGCGAGCGATGTTCTCGCCCTTGAGATCGCATTCCAGAACTTCTTTCAGGTTCTCGCCGATCATCAGCGGCGCGACGTGCTGCAGGTTGGGATGTCCGTCGAGGAAGATGATGCGGTCGATCAGCCGGTCCGCATGCTCCATTTCCTCGATCGATTCCTTGCGCTCTTTCTTGGCGAGCTTCTTAAATCCCCAGTTGTCCAGGAGGCGATAATGCAACCAATACTGATTGATAGCGCCCAGCTCGAGCTTCAATGCCTCATTGAGCCGTGTGATGACTTCTTTGTTGCCCTTCATGTGCCGCTCCAAGCCGAAATGCGCCAGCGCTCTGGCTAAACCAGAACTGTTCTAAACTAGACCGGTATCGGATTGGAATAAAAAAATCCGCGGCCGCAACGTGTGTCGCAGCCCCTGACGGTTTTTCCAGCTTTTTTGGATCAGGCGACGGCGGTCGCTGTGGAAAGCCGACGATTGGCGTAGGCGTCGTCGATGCGGCGCTGACGGCGCTCGCGGCGTTCTTCGATGCGGATCAGCTTGGCGCGCGCTTCGGCAAGAGCGAACGGGCATACGCGGGTGGTTTGTTCGAGGCGGTCCATCGCGGCGTAAATCGTGCTCACGGCAACGGGAGCGCAGCGGCAGCAGTTCATTTTCTTGTTGAGATGGCGGAAAACGACGCCTGGCGTCGGCAGCAGTCCGGGGTCCGAACTCATGATTTCCGAGACGGCAATCTCGATATCCCGATCAGAGATAACGGCGCACGAACAAATGATCACGTTTCGGCTCCAATCAATCGGGGTTCAAGGCCCCGGCATCGGATACCCGCGAGGGTAACTTGGCTCTTAGTTGCGCGAAAAAGTATACATTAGTCAAGTCAACTTTTAACATCTTAGACATAGTGCAAAAAGCCACCAAATTAAAGCGTTTCCGGCGATTGTTGGGGCCGTAATTACACGGGGAGGATGCACGTAGATCGCTGTTCGCCTAAGGTTGATCCAGGCGGTGGGAGGCGAATGCGGCATCGATGAAAATAGCTCTGATTTTACTGCGAGATTCGGCTTGGCTCCGCCGCCCGATGAGTCGTGCAGCCCACGTCAGGATGCCGCAGCGTGCGGAGCAGGCACAGGCGCACCGTCCGTCAGCGGAACGGCCCGCGTCGCTGTGACCTCCCAGACCTCAAACCGCGATGCCGAATCCAGCCTATTCGGCCCCATCGTCACAATCGGCGTCCTGTTCTTCATCTTCGGCTTCGTGACCTGGCTGAACGGGCCTCTGATCACCTTCGTCAAGCTCGCCTTCGACCTCGACGATGTGAACGCCTTCCTGGTGCCGATGGCATTCTACCTCTCGTATTTTTTCCTGGCGCTGCCGTCGTCCGCAGTGCTGCGCCGGACGGGCATGAAGAAGGGCATGGCACTCGGTTTGTTCGTCATGGCTGCCGGAGCCGTCGTCTTCGGTCACTTCACCACAGCGCGGCAATACCCTGGCACGCTCACAGGATTGTTCGTGATCGGCGCGGGGCTGTCTCTGCTGCAAACGGCGTCCAATCCCTACGTTTGCATTCTAGGGCCAAGCGAAAGTGCGGCGCGGCGCATCGCGGTCATGGGCATCTGCAATAAATTCGCGGGAGTCCTCGCGCCGCTCGTTTTCGGCGCGCTCGTCCTTTACGGCCTCGATCACTTCGATGCGCGTGTGAAAGCCGCGCCGACGCCGGCCGCACGCGAGGCTCTGCTCGATGCCTTCGCCGCGCAGGTCTATGGCCCGTACATGATCATGGCGGGGCTGCTGGCGGCGCTGGCGATCTGGATCGCGCGCTCCAATCTGCCGGACGTTCGCACCCAGGACGCAGGCAGTAGCAGTGCGACGGAAATCTCCGCGCAGCATCAGAGCATCTTCCGCTTTCCCCATCTCTGGCTCGGCGTGTTGTGCCTGTTTCTGTACGTCGGCCTCGAGGTCTTGGCGGGCGATGCGATCGGCATCTACGGCGCAGGCTTCGGCCTCCCGCTCGATGCGACGCGGCTGTTCACGTCCTACACGTTGTTCGCGATGCTCGTCGGCTACGTCGCCGGACTGCTGCTGATCCCGAAGTTCGCGTCACAACAGGCTTATCTCGCCATCTCGGCGGCCCTTGGCGTCGTCCTGGCGATCGGAGCGTATCTGACGACCGGCTACGTCTCCGTCGGCTTCATCGCCAGCCTCGGCTTCGCTAACGCAATGATGTGGCCGGCGATCTTCCCGCTCGCGATCCGCGATCTTGGGCGACATACGGAAACCGGCTCGGCGCTGCTGGTCATGGGCGTCGTCGGCGGCGCGCTGATGCCCTACGCCTTCGCGCTTTTGAAGCAGCACATCGATTTCCAGCTCGCGTATCTCATCCTCGCCGTGCCGAGCTACCTGTACATCCTGCACTACGGTCTGAGCGGTCACAGCCACGCGCCCGCCCCGGCTGCCAAATAATTTAACCCGGGTAGTATTGCTATTTATATTTTACCCGGGTAAATAGCCTCCAGTCAAAACTGGAGCGGTGGCCGATGCAGGAACCATCTCAATTCACGGCCTTCGACGGCGACATGAAGTTGGCGACCGGCTCCAGGTCCGAGTTGACCGTCGCAATCAACGCGCGCCTGTCGCGCCAGCCTGACGCAGCCATCCTGATCTTTGATGATACAACCGGCACCCAGGTCGATTTCGATCTGCGAGACACCGGACAGCCGACCTCGCGACCTGCAGCAGACGAGACGCGTGGCCCGGGACGGCCCAAGCTCGGCGTCGTTGCGCGCGAGGTAACGCTGCTGCCGCGCCATTGGGACTGGCTGGCGAAACAGCCGGGCGGCGCCTCGGTAACGCTACGCAAGCTCGTCGAGGACGCGCGTCGCGCGAACACCGGCGTCACAAACGCACGTGACGCGCAGGAACGCGCCTACAAGTTCATGTCGGCGATGGCGGGCAATCGTCCAGGCTTCGAAGAGGCGATGCGTGCGCTGTTCGCGAAGGACCGCCCGGCCTTCGAGAAACTCATTCGCGATTGGCCGCCGGGCATCCGCGACTATGCCGATACGCTCGCAGCTGGAGCATTCGCAGCGGCCGGTTGATAGACACGATTTTCGGCGGGCTGCCGCTGCACCGTTCGTTTGAGGTACGAGGTCACGGTCCGCGCCACCGGCGACGCAAACAGAATGTTGCGATGGCCTAGCCCGTTGAACGAGTGAAGTTCCATATCCGGCACGCTGTCGACGATTTCTTCGGCGCAACGGAACGGCACGTCGGCATCATCCGGCGCGTGAATGACGAGGCCGCTGAGGCCGCTCGCCGGAAGCAGTTTCGCCGCCGCAAAACAATTGAGCGAGCGTCCGCCAAGTCTTTCAAGCCGATGCTCGAACGCGCGGCGGCCGTCAGGATCCAGTTCCCAATGCCGCGAGAAATGATCCGTGACATCCGAGAGATGGTTGGGACTGGCGATCAGCGCGATGTGCTTTGTCTTCAGCTTGCCCTGCATCGGCGCGTGGCCTTCGGCAGCGACGAGTGAGATCAGTCCGCCGAACGAATGCGTGACGAGCGCGTGAACGGGGCCGAGTTGCTCGGCAACAGAAACTGTCGCGCGTGCGCAGTCGATGAGGTTCGTCGAACGGCCGCTGCTCAGCCCATGCGCAGGCAGATCGAATAGCGCGACGCGAAAACCTCTGCGCCGTATCGCTTCGGCCATCGCCGTCATGAAGGAAGACTCGCCCGTCCATCCGTGCACGATCAGGACGATGTCGTCCGCAATCTGCTCGTCGGGCTCGAAGACATACGTCTGCACCTCGCCGACGGGCGTCTCGAGGCGCTCCCAATGCGCATTGCGCAGATGATAGCGCGCCCGCTCGGTAAGCTGATGATGGTTCACGGCGCGTCGTTCGGAAATCGCAGGCGTGCAGAAAACGCGAAACGCAGCGTCGCCTGCGACAGCGGACGGCAATCCGCGGAAACGCCTCTCACTCCAGATTTCGCTCGGCAGCCAGACCATGACCTATCATCCGATCACGTCCCAATTACCGCAAGTCACACACAAAAGGATTGGAAACGGTTCGTTCAAGATAGGCCGGATGGATAAGGTGTCCTTAACCAACTCGCGATGCGATGGATCAATCGGCCGAATCCGCCGCGCTATGTGAGCCGGAGAAACCGGACTTCCGTTTCGCCCCAGCTTCGCGAGTCGATCTGTTCCAGCCTCGAAGGCAGCGCGAGAGCCAGTCCCGCCTTTTCTTCCAGAATGCAGATCGCGCCGGGCTTCAGCCAGTTTCCATCGACAAGGCCCGCAAGTGCCTTTTCGCCCAAGCCTTTGCCATAAGGCGGATCGAGAAATGCGAGCCCGTAAGGCTCCATGTTCCCGGCCGGTCCGAGATCGGTGGCGTCGCGGCGGAAAATGCGCGTCTCGCCCGTGAGCCCCAGAGCTTCGACGTTGCGGCGGATGAGTGCTCGCGCGTCTGCCGCTTCTTCGACGAACAGACAGAAAGCCGCGCCGCGCGACACCGCCTCGATGCCGAGCGCGCCCGTACCGGCAAAAAGATCGATGACCCGCGCACCGGCGAGCGTGAAATCTTCGATGCCGTGCATCAGAATATTGAACACGCTTTCGCGCACACGATCAGACGTCGGACGAATACCCATGTCGTCCGGCGCGACGAGTGCCCGGCCGCGAAAACGTCCTGCGACGACTCTCATTCGTCGCGGCTCCCGCTCGCCGCCTTGCCGCGCGCATGGCGTTCCTTGCGCTCTTCCTGGCTCTCGGAAAGTCCGAGGCTCGCGGCAGCTTTCGGCCCGAGCTGCGCGACGAGCACGCGGCGGCGCACGGCTTCCACCGCGCCCGGCGCAAGGTCGAGCAATTGGAACGGTCCGAACGACACGCGGATCAGCCGGTTCACCGTCAAACCGAGGTAAGCCAGCACGTTGCGAACCTCGCGGTTCTTGCCTTCGCGGATCGAGATCGACAGCCACGAATTCGCGCCTTGCACGGTATCGACGGAAGCTTCGATCGGCCCATAGCTGACGCCGTCGATCTCGACGCCGTCCTTGAGCTTGGCGAGGTCGGCGGGCGTAACCCGGCCCTTGGCGCGCACCCTGTAACGCCGCACCCAGCCGTTGGCGGGAAGTTCGAAATGCCGCGCCAGCGCCCCATCGGTCGTCAGCAGCAGCAGTCCTTCCGTATTGAAATCGAGGCGGCCGATCGAAATCACGCGCGGCATTTCCGGCGGCAGCTTTTCGAACACCGTCGGGCGCCCCTGTGGGTCCGAATGGGTGGTGACGACGCCCTTTGGCTTGTGATAGCGCCAGAGCTGGGGCGTCGACGCGGCCGGCAGCGGTTTGCCGTCGACGATGACCTTGTCTTTCGGGCCAACCTCGCAGGCGGGCGTTTTCAGCAGCTTACCGTTGACGCTGACACGCCCATCGGCGATCCAGCGTTCGGCCTCGCGGCGCGAGCAAAGCCCGGCGCGCGCCATCGCCTTGGCGATGCGCATCGGACCGTCGCGCGTTTCTGCGGTATTGGAAGTGATCGGTTTGGCCATTTCGATGGATTCGATGTGAGCAAAGAACGCGAGCTTATGACATCGACCGGCGCGCGAAGCCATATGTCGTTAGCGCTCGATGAGGCGCGGGCGGCGGCCGAGCGCGGCGAGGTGCCCGTCGGGGCGGTCATCGTATCCGCCTCGGGCGATGTTTTGGTGCTCGCGGGCAACCGTACGCGTGAGCTTAACGACCCGACGGCCCATGCCGAAATTCTGGCGATCCGCGCCGCCTGCTCGGTTCTGGAAACCGAGCGTCTGGTCGATTGCGATCTCTACGTGACATTGGAGCCCTGTCCGATGTGCGCGGCCGCGATCTCCTTCGCGCGTATCCGGCGGCTCTATTACGGGGCTGGCGACCCGAAAAGCGGCGGTGTCGAGCACGGACCGCGCATCTTCAGCCAGCAGACCTGCCATCACGCGCCCGAGGTCTATCCCGGCCTCGCCGAACCCGAGTCCGCCGCACTCCTCAAATCCTTCTTCGCCGCAAAACGCGAACAATAATTTCCCTCGCCCCATGCCCTGCACTTTGCATGGGGAGAGGGTTAGGGTGAGGGGCAGCCGCTTGCTCTGCTGTTGCCGCACTTGACCCCAACCCGCTCCCCCTAAGGACGGGCGAGGAAGGAAGCTTTCGCAACCGCCGTCTAATCGCGCGCCTTCCGGGTGCGCGAAAGCAGACCGCGGCGTTTGCGCTTTGGCGCTTCGAGCACAGTCAGTGGAGCCTCAGCCGGGGCGGTAAGCTCCGGCAGCGTCTCGACCGACAGAACGCGCGTCAGCTGCTGCTTCAGCTTCTCTTTCGCGGGCGCCGCCGCTTCCAGAATTTGATCGAACTTCAAAAAGTCGAGCACCTGATAATGGCTCGTGCCCGCGTTGATCAGAATATCGGGTTGCGCCGATTTCAGCTTTTCCTTGATGATCGTGTGCTCGAACAGAAACGCGCTCGAAAACAATGCTTCGAACGCGGTCGGGTCGGGCCTCCGCGAATTCGGAACCGGCACGCCTGAAACGTCGATTGCGACGACGATGTCCGCTTCACCCATCAAAAGATCAAACGGCAGCGGATTGGTCAGCCCGCCGTCGATCAGCGCCTTGCCCTTATCCATCACAGGCTGAAAAATGACCGGCAGCGCCATGCTCGCCGCGACGGCCGGGCGAAGCGCGCCTTCCGTGAAAACCCGAGGCTCCTGATCGTAAAAATCGGAAGCGACAATCTTGATCGGGATCTGGCATTCGGCGAAATCGCTCTTCACGTCCTTCGGCAGAATGACTTCGAGCATCGTGAGCGGATCGAGGATCGCGTTCCGCCGCCCGAACACACCGATCAATCTTTGAAACGGTTGCGCCGTCGCATTGAACAGATCGCGGATGAGACCGAAGCGCTGCCCAAGGATAAGGCGCGTATGATCGCGCAGATCCTTGCCTGAGATGCCCGACGCATAGGCCGCGCCGTAAAGCGCGCCGATGGACGTGCCCGCGATGACGTTCGGGCGGATGCCCAACTCGTCGAACGCTTCGAGCATCGCGATGTGCGCGAGCCCGCGCGCGCCGCCACCGCCGAGCGCCAGGCCGATCCTGGGCGTCCGCGCCAATTGTTTCCCGTGAATCGGCGGCAGATCGGACGTTTCACCGGTCAAGGGCTTCTCCATCCGCTGTCCGTCCTGAGGACATTCGTTGCTAAAGCTTACCCGCGCCTTTGCAGGGCTCGCCAGCCAATGTCGCTGCGATAAAAGCCCCCGGGCCAATCGATCTTCGCAATGGCCGCATAAGCGGCATCACGCGCTTCCGCGACCGTCCGGCCACGGCCCGTGACGTTCAGAACGCGGCCACCGTCCGCAAGGAGGCGATCGCCGTCGCGACGCGTCCCCGCGTGGAAGATCTCCACATCGGGAATGAGCTTGGCGGCTTCAAGACCCTTGATCTCGGTTCCCTTCGTCGGTGTTCCCGGATAGCCGTTCGCCGCCATGACGACCGTCAGCGCCGCGTCCTCGCTCCAGCGCAGGTCAAAATCTTTGAGCACGCCGTCCGCCGTCGCGAGAAGCGCGGCAAGCAGATCGGATTTCAGCCGCATCATCAGCACCTGCGTTTCGGGATCGCCGAAGCGCACGTTGTATTCGATGAGCTTCGGGCCACTCGCCGTGATCATCAGGCCCGCGAACAGGACGCCTTTGAACGGTGTGCCGCGCTTCGCCATCGTCTCGACCGTCGGCACGATGATCTCGCGCATGACGCGGTCGGTGATCTCCGGCGTCATCACCGGAGCTGGCGAATAGGCGCCCATGCCGCCGGTATTCGGACCTGTGTCGCCCTCGCCGACACGCTTGTGATCCTGCGCGGAAACGAGCGGCAGCGCGGTCTCGCCGTCGCACAGCGCGAAGAAGCTCGCTTCTTCGCCGTCGAGAAATTCCTCGATGACGACTTCGCTTCCGGCCGCACCGAACGCGCCGGAAAAGCACGCGTCGATAGCGGCCTCGGCTTCCTCACGCGTCGTCGCGATGATGACGCCCTTGCCTGCCGCGAGCCCATCGGCCTTGACGACGATTGGCACGCTTTGCGCCGCGAGATACGTTTTCGCCGACGCCGCATCGCTGAAGCGTCCATAAGCGGCGGTCGGAATGTTGGCTTCGCGGCAGAGGTCTTTGGTGAAGCCCTTCGAGCCTTCGAGCTGCGCCGCGGCCTTCGTCGGTCCGAAATAACGGATGCCCGCCACGCCGAGCGCATCGCCAAGCCCCGCGACCAGCGGCGCTTCCGGCCCGATCACCACGAGTTCGATGTTATGCTCTCTGCAGAACCCGATGACGGCCGCATGATCCGCCGGATCGAGCCGCACGCATTCGGCGACGTCGGCGATCCCCGCATTGCCGGGTGCGCAATAAAGTTTGTCGAGCAGAGGACTGGCGCTCAAAGCCCACGCAAGCGCATGTTCCCGGCCGCCCGAGCCGATCAGGAGAAGGTTCATCAGGGTGCCCTATTGCATTTCGGGCCTTGGTGTATCATCGAACCGCAAACAGACAAGACGGCAGACAATTGGCTTCAACACCCCCGACCAGCGACGCCCGCCCCGGCGCCAACGCACCGGAATTCTCGGTCTCGGAGCTTTCGGGCGCCATCAAGCGTGCCCTCGAAGACGGATTCGGCTACGTCCGCTTGCGCGGCGAGATCTCGGGCTATCGCGGCCCGCATGCCTCCGGCCATTGCTATTTCGCCCTGAAGGACGACCGCGCCAAAATCGAGGCCGTCATTTGGAAGGGCAGCTTTGGACGCCTGCGCTTCAAGCCCGAGGAGGGCATGGAGGTCGTCGCCCAGGGCAAGATCACGACGTTTCCAGGCTCATCGAAATATCAGATCGTCATCGAACAGCTCGAGCCTGCGGGCGCCGGCGCGCTGATGGCGTTGCTCGAAGAACGCAAGCGCAAGTTCGCCGCCGAAGGCCTGTTCGAGGAAGCACGCAAGAAGCCGCGCCCGTTTCTGCCGAAGGTCGTGGGCATCGTCACCTCGCCGACTGGCGCCGTCATCCGCGACATGCTGCACGGCTTCAATGAACGCTTTCCGACGTGCGTGCTTTTGTGGCCGGTGCGCGTACAAGGCGAAGGCAGCGCGGCGGAAGTCGCGGCAGCCATTCGCGGTTTCAATGCGCTGGAAATTGGCGGCAAGATCCCGCGACCCGACGTGCTGATCGTGGCGCGGGGCGGCGGCAGCCTCGAAGACCTCTGGAGCTTCAATGAGGAAATCGTCGTGCGCGCCGCTGCCGAGAGCCGCATCCCCCTGATCTCCGCCGTCGGCCACGAAACCGACTGGACGCTGATCGATCTCGTCGCCGATGCGCGCGCGCCGACGCCGACGAAAGCCGCCGAATGGGCGGTGCCGAAATACTCCGAGCTGATCGAAGCGCTCGACAAGTTTCAGCTGCGCAAGCGCACCGCTATTCGCCGCGTGCTGGCCGATACGCGAACGCACCTCAAGGCATCCTCGCGCGGCCTGCCCAAGCTGCAGGACTTGATCGCGCTGCCGCGCCAGCGGTTCGATGCCGTCGACCGCCGCCTGTCGCGCGCGTTGCTCGCCAATACCCGTGCGCACGGCACCCGGCTGGCGCGCGTCAGCGGTCGCCTGAGCGCGCAGCCGATCGTTCAGAAGCATTCCAGATGCCGTGAGAGACTTGACGTTTTGGAGCGCCGCGCCGGGCAGGCGCTGATCAATCGCGTGGCGGTCCGTCGCAGGGATCTGGATGGCAAAAGCGCGCTGCTCAAGTCGTTGGGCTATCAAAGCGTATTGTCGCGAGGCTTCGCGCTGGTTCGCGACGAAACAGGCGTAACCGTCCGTCAGGCGAGGTCGGTTTCCCCAGGTGCGGCGCTGTCCGTTCAGTTCTCGGACGGCCGGATCGGCGTTGTCGCAGACGGCGATCCGGCGACCGGCACCGGGGCAGAATCTGCCGCCGGGACAAAGCCGCCGCGTCAAAAGACCCGCACACGCGGAGGGCAGGGCTCTCTTTTTTAATTCGCCTGAAGTAGGTTAAAAAGATTATGCACGCCGGATTGATTGGATGCCGGGCGGAACACAGCCGCTCACCGTAACATTATGAAGTGTCGAAACCGCACATCGGTACAGAATGAACCGTATTGAGAAATTCTTCGGCGTCCGCAACGAGGCGAAGCTCCGTTATCTCGATGGAGAGTTCGAGGTGTTGACCCCCGGCGAGTTCGTGCGCTGCGCGGTGACGGGCCAGCCGATCTCGCTCGCCAATCTGCGTTATTGGAGCGTCGATGCTCAGGAGGCGTACGCGTCGGCTGAGATTTCGGTGAAGCGCTACCTCGAACTCAAGGCGCAGGACGAGACCCGCTCTTAAGTTCGGATCGCCTCGCGGATCTTCTGTCTCAGGATCGCGAGATCGACGTTTTCAATCACGGTTTCGATTTTGAGCACGCGCGAGCGATCGCGAAGTTCCGCGCTTGCGCCGCTCGCACCTGACAACCGCGCCAGATCTTTTTCCGTCGTCACGAGATCGGCGCTCATGCGCCGCGCGGTATCGACGAGTTCGCGCGCCTCGCTGTCGCTGAACGCATAATGATCGCCGAATGCGCGACGCTCGACAATTATCGCACCGAGACTTTCCAGCATCGCGAAAAAACGCTGCGGATTGGCGATGCCCGCATAAGCGACGAGACGCCGTCCACGCAGGCTCGAGGCATCTTCCGACGCTCGTGTTGTGGCGGAGAGAAGCGGAGCCTGCGTAAGCTTTTGCAACGTCTCTCGAACAGCGCCGTGCGCCGCGTTCGTCTGGCCGGTGATGACGATGACATCCGCAAGCCCAATCTGCGACGCGAGCGGTGCGCGCAGCGGACCTGCCGGAATAACGTGCCCATTTCCGAGACCGCGATCGCCCGATACCACGGCAATCACGAAGTCTTTCGCAAGCGATGGATTCTGCAACCCGTCATCCATGATGATGACGGCGTTGGAGGGGGCTGCTGTCTCGATGAATTGCGCGCCTTTTGCGCGGTCGCGCGAAATGACGGTCGGCGCGGAGCGTGCGAGCAGCAGCGGTTCGTCGCCGACGTCGGCGCTACCATGCACGCCAGGTTCGACTTGGATCGGACCAGGAAGACGTCCGCCATATCCGCGCGACAAAAACCACGGCACGCGTCCCTCGTCGGCGACAAGTCGCGCGACCAGCAACGCCAACGGAGTCTTGCCCGATCCGCCGACCGTGAAATTGCCGATGCAGACGACCGGCAGCCGCGAAGTATAAGAATTTGTCTTGCGAAGGCGCGCGGCGGCGATGCTTCCGATGATGTGCCCAAGCGGCGAAAGCAGCGTCGCTTGCCAATGCCAACCGGCGCCATACCACCAACGCGGTTCACGGCCGGGCAAGGCTCACACCCTCTGTTTCTCGAGAAACGGCTGGATCGCGCCGAGCGTTTTGTCGAGCGCGCCTTTCATGGAATCGAGCGAGCGCTGGGCGCTCGAGCGCATGGCCGCCGCAGCCTGCCGATCGGCATGAAGCCGGGTGACGTGGCGCGCGATGTCGTCGGACGATCGGACCTCGACGGCGCCGCCGTCGCGGATGAGGCTGCGATACGCATCCTTGAAATTGTACGTGTAGGGACCAGTCAGCACGCACGCGTCGAGACGGATGGCTTCGATTGGGTTCTGTCCGCCGTGTTTGACGAGCGAACCGCCGACCAGAGCTACGTCCGAAATCGCGTAAAACGTTCCAAGTTCGCCGATCGTATCGGCGATATAGATTTCCGTTTCCGGAAGAACATCCGCTGAGCGGCTGCGCAGTTGCGTCTTGAGCCCGAGCCCGCCGAGCGACGCTGCGAGGTTCGTCCCGCGCTCGGGATGACGCGGCACGATGATCGTCAGCAGCCCTTCGATGTCGGCGCGCATCAGCGAGTGCGCGGCCGCGATAATCGTGTCTTCGCCGGGATGCGTGCTGGCGGCAAGGAAGACCGGCCGCTGACCGATCGACGCGCGCAACGCTGCTTCCGCTGCGGCGTCGACATGCGGCGGCGGCGAGTCGATCTTGAGGTTGCCCGCCGTGATGACGTGCGGCGCACCAAGACGCTTGATTGCGCGTTCGATGAGTTCGTTCTGAGTGAGAATGGCGGCAAAGCGCGAGAACAGCGGTCGCCCCACACGCGCAAAGCGCCGCCAGCGACTGATGCTTCGCGGCGACATGCGCGCATTGACGAGCACGAGCGGAATGTCCCGGTTTGCCGTTCCAAGCACGAGGTTGGGCCAGATATCGGACTCGGTAAAAATTGCGATCGTCGGCTTCCAGTGATCGAGGAAACGGGCGACATACTGCGGCACGTCGAGCGGCACGTACTGATGAATTGCACGCTCAGGCAGACGGCGCGCCGCGACTTCCGCCGACGTCGTCGTCCCGGTCGTCAGCAGAACCTGGACGCGGGGATTGTCCGAAAGGATGCGCTCGATGAGCGGCATCACGGCGTTCATCTCGCCGACGCTCGCCGCGTGCACCCAGACGACATCGCCCTCTGGCCGCGGCCGTCCCGCGAAACCGAGACGCTCGCCCCGGCGCGGCGCGTCTTCCTTGCCCTGTCGTCCGCGTATGTTGAGCAACATCGGCACGGCGGGCCGGAGCAGGGACGTGCCGGCGCGATAAATATTGAGCACCGGACCAGGCGCTGGCGGTGAGGCGGCCGCGAGAACTTCGAGCGGCGTTGCGCGATTGATATCGCCGCCCGCAAGTTCATACGCTCTGATCGTCGCCGCATTGAGCGATGTTTCGAGTTCGAGGCGCTTGGATTCGAGCACGTCGGCATCGGCGTCGGCCGGAACCTTGATCGGATCGCCCGCGACGAACGCCAGCCGCGAGTACGGCAGATTGAACGTCAATCGGCTCCACGTATCGAAGGACGCGAAATGTTTCGACGCGACCGCCACGGGTACGATGGGCCGTCCCGACATCCGGCCGATGGCGATAATCCCGCCGCCTGCGACGCGCGCTGGGCCGGGCGGAATGTCGGCCGTCATGACCAACGAATAATCATCAGCCAGCGCATTGAGAGACGCGCGCAACGCTGAGGCGCCGCCCCGGTCGCGCCGCCGCGTACCGGCGCCCGCCCCCCGAATCAGTTCGACATCGAGCGCGCGCATCGCTTCGCCGATGAGTTCGGCGTCGCCATGTTTTGCGACCATGGCTGCGACTTTGACATTCTCGGGCCGAAAGCCCGCGACCATCATGAATTGGCCGTGCCAGCAGGCGACGACGCAGGGATGGACGTCCGCGAGCCTCTCCAGAAGGTCTTCCGGCTCGTAGGTTCGCTTGGATGTCCGCTGCACGAGCTGAATGAATCTGGCAAGTGTGCTTCCGCCAAGTCGCACAATCGTCTTCTTCGTCTCGGCCATGCGGCGCGGCTGCCCCTTGCAAATGTGCGGCGAAAGCTCTTCAAGCCGGTAGCCGTTGATCCCCTTGCGGGTCGTAGCTATAGCGAATAACTAGCAAGTTCAATCGAGAACGGTTTCGGCCTTCAGTGAACCAACAAATACATGGACTCTTTCGCGGGAGCATGCATCCGGTGCTGAAAATCGGTCATTCCTCCGCGTTCTGATGGCGAGCCTTCTCAAACGTGTCAAACGCCGTCTGCGGCGGCAAAGCGGTGCACTGCTTGAAAGTGCGACCACCGCACCCCCAGGCTGGCTGCATTCCAAATTTGCCCCCGCATTATGCTATGCGGAAATGCTGTTCGTCGATTATGGAATTGCTCGAATAGCTTATAATAATCGGCACCGCATCTCGAAGGACGTCTGGCGCTCTGCGCAGCCGGCGCCGCATCATGTCGGCTGGCTCGCGCGCCGTGGCGTCAAAACGATCATCAATTTGCGCGGCGAGCAATCCTTCGGAACGCGCTGGCTCGAGCAGCAGGCGTGCGCCCGCCACGGCATCACCCTCGTCGATCTCGCGTTGAAGTCTCGCGCTCCGCCGACGACGGCAGACTTGCGAGCCATGCGCGACGTTCTGAAAAACGTCGAGTACCCGATCCTTCTCCACTGCAAGTCGGGGGCCGATCGCGCCGGCATCATGAGCGTGATCGTCCGGCATGAGCGCGATGGCGTACCCATCGAGGAAGCCAAGAAGCAGCTGTCGTTGCGCTATGGTCATATCCGCAGCGCCGATACCGGCGTGCTCGATGCCGTGTTTGAGCGCTATCTGGACGACAAGGCAAAGACCGGAATCGAATTCTGGGATTGGGTCGAAACCGTTTACGATCCGGAAGAGGTCCGCCGCTCGTTCAAGGCGCGAGGCTGGGCCAACAGATTGACCGACGGCCTTTTGCACCGCGAGTAGCAGCGCCGCGCTCTGAAACCAACGTTGTTACGAAGTCGGGAGCGCCGAGTGCAGACCGGCCAGACCTTTCGGCTCGAGCAGCCGATGCAGGTGCACGATGAAGTAGCGCATCATCGCATTGTCGACGGAACGCTGCGCGGCGCCCTTCCAGGCAACGTAGGCCGATTGATAGTCCGGGAAGATGCCGACGATATCGAGCGTGGACAGATCATGGAACTCGTGACTGTCGAGTGTCTTGAGCTCGCCGCCGAAAACAAGGTGCAGAAGCTGCGGCTGCTTATCCGGAGAATGTGCGCGCTGGGTCATGGGCGAACGAGAGATCCTGAAAGGCGAAAAGCTGAAATTCGCAAAAAGCGCAAGCGGCGTGCGGCGTCAATCGCGGCGTAAGGATTTGAGACGCCGGGAAGCTGATTTTTAGGTCTGCGTTAAACGTATCGGAACGCAATTCTGCTAGAAAATATGAAAATAGCCGGGAACACCGGCCGCTCGAAAAGACGACAGTGAGGCACAACGGCGCGGCGCGAAGGGAAGCCCTTTCGCGCCGTTGTCGTGCCTGCGACCCGCGCGGTCAGCCACGCTCAGCTCAGCCCGGCGAACCACGACAGCGACATGTCGGCGATGAGGCCGAGGAACACCGCGATCCCGACGTCGCGATTGGATTTGAACCGCCTGAGGCAGTTCGAAGGATCATCGATATCGAGCGTCGCGACCTGCCACGACATCTGCAGAAAGACGAGCGTCACGGAAAGAAAGTAGACCAGATGGGCGCCGGCCAGCGCACCGGCAGTCAGCCACAGAATGCCGGCAAGGCCGTAAAACGCGCCGACATACGAGACCGTGTTGTCTCCGAAATGCAGCGCTGTTGATCCAAGTCCGAGCAGCGCGTCGTCTTCTTTGTCCTGATGCGCGTAGATCGTGTCGTAGCCGACGGTCCAGAGCACGCATCCGGCGTAGAGCGCGACTGCGGGCCAATCGAGCGAGCCTTTCTCGGCCGCCCAGCCGACAAGCGCGCCCCAGTTGAACGCAAGCCCGAGAACGATCTGCGGATAGGACGTCACGCGCTTGGCGAACGGATAAACTGCGACGATAAGCAGCGAGGCGATGCCGAGCCAGACCGTAAACCAATTGAACTGCAGTAGGACGGCGAGGCCGACCAGCGCCATGACGACGACGAATTTCAACGCGCCCGCGGGTGTCACCTGACCGGACGGAATAGGACGGCTCGCGGTGCGCTGCACCTTCGCGTCGATAAACCGGTCGACATAATCGTTATAGGCGCAGCCCGACGCGCGCATCGCGAACGCGCCGATAGTGAAGAGCAGAATAGAGCGAAAATCCGGAAACGGCTCGCGCGACGCAACCTGCGCCAGCGTCAGCGACCACCAGCACGGAAAGAGCAGGAGCCACGCCCCGATGGGCCGGTCGAAGCGCCCGAGCCGGAGATAGGGCCGCCATGAAACCGGCGCCCAACGGTCGACCCAGTTGGAGGGCGACGCATCCGCCACGCGCGAATCGGAATTGGTGGAAACTTCGGCTCCCATAGTATGCTCGTTCTCCGACAGCCTGTCCGACGCTATAGAGCCCGGCGGCATGGGGCAGCAAGGCCCTCGCGCCATGCTGTTTGACGCAATTCGAGGCCCGGTTAAGACCGTAACATGGCAATTCGTGACCTGACATCCGAGCGGCTGTTCATCGCTGACGATCTCGCCGCCGGAGTGTCCGTCGAGCTTGCCCAGCAGCAGGCCCACTATCTGACCAATGTCCTCAGGCTCCGGCCCGGCGCCAAACTGTTGGTCTTCAATGGCCGCGACGGAGAGTGGCAGGCGTCGCTGATTGAAAGCCGCAAACGAACCACCGTTCTCGGCATTGAGGAACAAACGCGTCCTCAGGAGCAGGGACCGGACATCGACTACCTGTTCGCCCCCCTGAAGAGGTCGCGCCTGGACTACATGGTCCAGAAGGCAACCGAGATGGGCGTCCGCCGGTTGCGTCCCGTCATCACCGAGCGCACGATTGCCGAGCGCGTCAACAGCGAGCGGATGCTCGCCAACGCCATCGAGGCCGCCGAACAATGCGGCATCCTCCGCGTGCCGGAAGTCGAACCGCCGGTTTCGCTCGAAACCGCCTTGGCCGCCTGGGATCCTGCGCGCGCGTTGATCTACTGCGACGAGCACGAGACGGCCGCTGATCCGATCGCGACGCTCCGCAAAGTCCCTGCTGGGCCTGTCGCCGTGCTCATCGGCCCCGAGGGCGGCTTCTCAAATGGTGAACGAAGCCGGCTTCTGGCGAACTCCTACGTGGTGCCCCTGCCGCTTGGGCCGCGCATCATGCGGGCCGATACGGCCGCCGTCGCCGCCTTGACGCTCGTCAATGCCGTCCTGGGAGACTGGCAGCGGTTGTGAGACAGGCGTTCGCACCACCTTGCCGATCCGATTTTGCCCCTCCATAAGGCTCCAGCTGTGCGGAGTCCGCTTCGCGCTTAATTCAGATTGACCAGGCTACTCGAGTATGTCGACGCGGGAACAGATTGCCGAAAGCGCACGGATCGAGTCGCGTGACGATCTCGTGCGCTGGATCGCGGCAGGCGAGAAGCCGAAGTCCGATTGGCGCATCGGCACCGAGCACGAGAAGTTCGTCTTCCGCACCGTCTCGCTGGCGCCTGTGCCGTACGGCGGCAATGATGGCATCCGCGCCCTGATGGACGAGCTCATCGTGCGCTACGGCTGGGTCGCCATCAAGGAAGGCGACAACGTCATCGCGCTGAAGCGGCCGGATGGCGAAAAGGGCGGCACGATCAGCCTCGAGCCCGGCGGCCAATTCGAATTGTCTGGAGCCCCGCTCGACGACGTGCACGAAACCGCGGTCGAGACGGACGGGCATCTCCGCGAAGTCCTCGATGTCGGCGAAGATCTCGCGATCGGATTTCTCGGTGTCGGCTTCTCGCCCAAGTGGCGCCTCGACGAAGTCCCGCAGATGCCGAAGAAGCGCTATCAGGTGATGACGCGCTACATGCCGTCGGTCGGCAGTCGCGGCCTCGACATGATGTACCGTACGGCGACGGTTCAGGTGAATCTGGACTTCGGCTCGGAAGCGGACATGGTCAAGAAGCTGCGCGTTTCGCTCGCGCTGCAGCCGATCGCGACAGCATTGTTTGCGGCTTCGCCGTTCACCGAAGGCAAGCCGAACGGCTTCCAGTCGCTACGCAGCGAAATCTGGCGCGATACCGACAAGCGGCGTACCGGCATGCTGCCGTTCGCGTTCGAAGACGGTATGGGATACGAGCGCTATGTCGAGTACGCGCTCGACGTGCCGATGTACTTCGTCTACCGCGACGGCAACTACATCGACGTTGCGGGATCATCGTTCCGTGACTTCATGGCGGGCCGTTTGCGCGGCTTCGAAGGCGAATATCCGACGATCGACGATTGGTCCGATCACCTGACGACGCTGTTTCCCGAGGTTCGCCTCAAGCGATTTCTCGAAATGCGCGGCGCTGACGGCGGGCGCTGGGGGTCGATTACGGCACTTCCCGCATTCTGGTCCGGCATCCTCTATGACGAGACGGCGCTCGACCATGCCTGGCAAATGGTTCGCGATTGGACTGCCGAGGAACGCGAATACCTCCGAACTGAAGTTCCGAAATTGGCGCTCGCAACTCCGTTCCGTACGACGACAGTCGGCGATCTTGCGCGGCAGGCGCTGTACATCTCTCGCCTCGGCCTGAAGAACCGCCGCCGCATCAACGCGATGAGCGAGGACGAGAGAATCTATCTCGCCCCTCTCGAGCGCATCGCCGGAGAAGGCCGCACGGTTGCCGACGACCTGCTGCACCGCTACGCGGGCCGCTGGGGTCAGAACATTGACCATATTTTTGAGGAGTTTGCGTTCTAGCATCCGCCTGCGGTATGGGCCGGCTGCGGACGCCAGACTTGCAGTTCAGCCATTGTTCAGGGTTATGGACTTAGTCTCCCGCGTTGGTTTTTGGCCCGCTGTCCCGCATCTCGGCTTGGGACCTGGGGACGGAAGTATGGTGCAGACCGCAGGGAGCAAAAAAGGATTGGCGCGCATTGTCATCCTGCTGGGCCTGATTCTTGCGGCCGTGTCTGGACCGGCCTTCGCAGACCCATGCGCTGACGGCTGCCGCGCTCAACATAACGCCTGCCGCATGAACACGAAGCTGCTGTACTCGCCGCGCTGCGATTCCTCGCTGCAATCGTGCTTGAGCGGATGCTTTGCACAGGATCGGGTCCGTGGCCGGGAGCGAGAAGGACACGCGCCGAAAGAGTTTCGCGGTGCCCCGGAATTTCGCGGGCCTCCGGAGTTTCGGTTGCCAAAATTCCAAGGCCGCTCCGATCATCGCTGAGCGTTCGCCGAAAAGTCTATCTCTACAACATGATGCAACCGGATATTGCTCGCCACACCGCCGCGTGCAAGGATGCTTAACAGCCGCTGCAGTGAGCTTTAAGGCTGCGTGGCGCACGGCCGATTACGGGGTGGTCGCTGAGGAGATGTTTGGCGATGCCACATATCGAGCTGCCTGAACCGGATGCCGGCGTGATCCGTCGCCGCCCGATTTTGATCGAAGATTTGAAAGCCCGTGTCGGCGCGGACCTTCTCATTCTCGACGAGGACGGGCGCCGCGCCTACGAGACCGACGCCTTCACCGCATATCGCAACGTCCCGATGCTCGTCGTGCTGCCGCGCACGACCGAAGACGTTTCGAAGATTCTGAAGTTCTGCCACGAGAACGACGTCAAGGTCATTCCGCGCGGCGCGGGCACGTCGCTCTGCGGCGGCGCGCTGCCGACTGAGGACGCCATCGTCCTCTGCGTTTCGAAAATGAATCGCGTGATCGAGGTCGACTACGTCAATCGCTTCGCGCGCGTCGAAGCCGGTATCACCAATCTCGAAATCACCTCGCGCGTGGCGCCGAAAGGTTTCTTCTACGCGCCCGATCCGTCGTCGCAACTCGCCTGCACCATCGCCGGCAATCTCGCGATGAATTCCGGCGGCGCGCATTGCCTCAAATACGGCGTGACGACCCACAACGTGCTTGGCGTCAAGATGGTGCTGATCGACGGTACGATCGTCGACATCGGCGGCACCTCGCTCGAACGCAACGGCTACGATCTCTTGAGCCTGATGATCGGCTCGGAAGGCCAGCTCGGCGTCGTCACCGAAGCGACCGTCAAAATCCTTCCGTCCGCCGAAGGCGCGCGCCCGCTGATGATCGGCTTCCGCTCGCCGGAAGCTGCGGGCAGTTGCGTTGCCGCGATCATCGCGGCTGGCATCATTCCGGTAGCGATCGAATACATGGACCGAGCCGCAATCGAAGTCTGCGAAGCCTTCGCCGGAGCCGGTTATCCGCTCGATGTGGAAGCCTTGCTGATCGTCGAGGTCGAAGGCTCGGAAAACGAAATCGGCATCCTGCTCGCCCGCATCGCCGAAATCGCGGCGGCGCACGATCCGAAAACCGTCGTCATGAGTTCCGGACCCGAGCAGAGCGCGCGCATCTGGGCCGGGCGCAAGGCCGCCTTCGGCGCCATCGGGCGCATATCCGATTACCTTTGCATGGACGGCACGATCCCGCTCGCGCAGCTTCCGCACGCGTTGACGCGCATCAGCCAGATTTGCGCCGAGCACGATTTGAAAGTCGCCAACATCTTCCACGCGGGCGACGGCAACCTGCATCCGCTGATCCTCTATGATGCGAACGACGACAGCCAAGCCGATCGCGCCGAAGCTGCCGGCGAAGCGATCCTCAAGCTTTGCGTCGAGCTGGGCGGCTGCCTCACCGGCGAGCATGGCGTGGGCATCGAAAAGCGCGAGCTGATGGCATCGCAATTTTCTGCGACCGATCTTGCAGTTCAGATGCGCATTAAAACCGTGTTCGATCCGACGTGGCGTTTGAACCCGGCAAAAGTTTTCCCGCTGGCGGCGACAGAGACGATGCGCTCGGGCCGCGCCGCGAGCACGCCTGAGGCCGCCTAGCACATGGTGCGTTCGTGACCGAACTTTTGCGACCAGCAGCCGAATGGGAGTTGCAGTCGATGATCGCGAAGCTCGCCGCGCAGAAACGGCGTGTCGAGATCGTCGGCCACGGCGCGTTGCGGAACGCCGGCCGCGTCGCGCGCTCCGATGTCGTGCTGTCGACGGCGGGCCTCAAAGGCGTCACGCTTTACGAGCCGACCGAGATCGTGATGTCGGCGCGCGCCGGAACACCGGTCTATGAAATTGAATCGCTGCTCGCCGCACGCGGCCAAATGCTCGCCTTCGAGCCGATCGATCTCGGACCCGCAACCGGCGCTCCGGGTGGCGCGTTGTCGATCGGCGGCGTCTTCTCGACCAACTTCTCCGGCTCGCGCCGCATTCTCGCAGGAAGCGCACGCGACAACCTTCTCGGCGTTCGGGCCGTCAACGGCCGCGGCGAACTCTTCAAGTCCGGCGGCCGCGTGATGAAGAACGTCACCGGCCTCGACATCGCGCGCGGATTGACCGGCAGCTGGGGCACGCTCGCGGTGATGACCGAAGTGACGTTCAAGGTCGCCCCGTTGCCGCAGACGATGCTGACGCTCGCTTATACCGGCTTGCCCGACGATCTTGCGATCGAAGCGCTGACGACGACGATGGCGACGCCGCTCGAAGTCTCCGGCGCCGTGCATCTGCCGAAAGGTAGCGCCGCGCGTCTGAGGCAGGCAAAACTGAAGGGCATCGATCAGCCCGTCACGCTGTTGCGACTGGAAACGTTCTCGGCCGCAATCGAAGGCCGCAAGGAAAAGCTCAAGGCCGCATTGAAGGTCTACGGCACGCCGATCGAACTCGACGCCGAGGAAACCTGGAGTCTGTGGAGCGAATTCCGCACGCTGTCGGTCATGCCGTTCTCGACCGAAACGAGCCTCTGGCGGATTTCGACGCTGCCGACGAAGGCCGCCGAAATCGTATTCGCGATCGAAAAATTCATGGACGCCACGGCATTCTATGATTGGGGCGGCGGGCTGATCTGGCTCGAGGTTCCCGCTGCCGCTGACGCCGGTGCCGCCGATGTCCGTCGCGCGGTATCCGTTCGCGGCGGCCATGCGACGCTCATTCGTGCGCAACCGGAAGTCCGCGCCAGCGTCGATGTATTCGAACCGCTGAAGCCCGAAATCGAACGATTGACACGCGGGGTCAAGTCCGCGTTCGATCCCGATGGACTTCTCAATCGCGGGCGCATGTACGCTAATCTATAGGCTCTTCTGTCTGACAGTCAGGCGCAATGCACACCAGCTTTTCAAAAGCGCAGCTTGAGAATCCCGAAATCGCGCGAGCGGAGCGCATTCTGCGCCGCTGCGTCCATTGCGGGCTCTGCACGGCGACGTGCCCGACGTATGTCGTACTCGGCGACGAGCGCGATAGTCCGCGCGGGCGCATCTACGCCATCAAGGACATGCTCGAAAAGGGCATCGACGCGAAGCCGGAAGTCTCGAAGCATATCGATCGCTGCCTCACGTGTCTGTCATGCATGACGACGTGCCCGTCTGGCGTCGATTACATGCATCTCGTCGAGATCGCGCGCGGTCACATCGAAAAGACCGGCAATCGCAGCCTGAAAGATCGCCTGATCCGCCGCGCGCTCGCGGAAATCATTCCTTATCCGCGCCGCTTCCGCTGGGCGATGCGCGCCGCGCCGCTGGGACGCCGAATGGCTCCCGTCTTTCGCGCGCTCAAGATGCCGGAGCTGGCCGCGATGGTCGATCTCGCACCGGCCGACGCGCCTCATGGCGGACGCTTTCGCGGCCCCGGAACGGCGTCGCCGACAGGAGTTCGCACGGGCCGCGTGCTTCTTCTCGCCGGTTGCGCGCAACAGGTTCTGCGACCCCAGATCAACGACGCGACGATCCGGCTTTTCGCGCGCGGCGGCATCGACGTGATTGTCGCGAACGGCGCCGGATGCTGCGGAGCATTGAGCCAGCACATCGGACGCGAGGAGGAGGCAGTCAAGTTCGCCCGCGCCAACGTCGCGGCCTGGAGCAAGGAAATCGCCAAGGGCGGTGTCGATGCCATCATCATCAACACCTCGGGCTGCGGCACGACGGTGAAGGATTACGGCCATCTGCTGCGCCACGAAACCGAGTTCGCCAAACGCGCCAAGGACATCGCGGCAATGGCGAAGGACGTGACCGAATTTCTCGACGGCCACGATTTCGGAGCGCCGAAACGCTGGTCGAGTCTCAAGGTCGCGTATCACTCGGCCTGCTCGCTGCAGCACGGACAGCGGGTCACGTCTCAGCCGAAATCGCTTCTGAAAAAAGCGGGCTTCACGGTCCTCGATATCCCCGAAAGCCATCTCTGCTGCGGCTCGGCGGGGATTTACAACATTGTGCAGCCCGAGATCGCGGGTGCGCTACGTGACCGCAAGGCGGGAAATATCAAGACGCTCCGCCCCGACGTCGTGGCAGCAGGGAACATCGGCTGCATTCAGCAATTGCAGTCGGGGTTGGACATCCCCGTCGTTCACACCATCGAGCTGCTCGACTGGGCACACGGCGGTCCCGTGCCGCCCGGCCTTGAAGGTCTCGCGCAATATTCGACGGACGTTCCGCAACCCAAGCGCAGTGTTGAGGACTATATCGGAGCATGAACGTCATCGATAAGGACACGGCTGCGCGTTCAGCGCTCGAGGCTGAGCTTCGCGCACGCATTCGCGGCAAGGCCAAGCCCGTCGGCTCGCTCGGCCGCATCGAAGATCTTGCGCTGCAGGTCGGCATGGTGAGCGGCTCGCTGCGCCCGGATCTCGGCCACGCGAAAATCCTCGTCTTCGCTGCCGATCACGGTCTGACCGCGGAAGGCGTGACCGCGTACCCCTCGGCCGTCACGCGCGAGATCGCGAAAATGGTTCTGGCGGGCAGCGCCGGCATCAATGTCTTCGCGCGCGCTTCCGGCATCGATGTCGTGCTTGTCGATGCGGGCATGATCGAACCGTTGCCCGCGCATGATCATTTGATCGAGCGCCGCATCGCAGCCGGAACAAAAAATTCAAACGTCGAACCGGCCATGACGCCGGACGAATGCACCAGAGCGCTCGAAGCCGGACGCGCGATCGACGCCGGGCTTCAAGGCGTCGGCATCGTCGGATACGGTGAGATCGGCATTGGCAACACCAGCGCCGCCGCGCTCGTCGCGCACGCGCTGACCGGGATCGATCTTGCCCTGCTCGTCGGCCCGGGTGCGGGCGCACCGGCGCTCGGCCTCGACCACAAACGCAAAACGCTTCAGTCTGTAGTATCGCGCGCCAACATCCGCGAAGACGATCCGCGCCAGCGCGCCCGCGAAGCGCTCCGGCAATTCGGTGGATTCGAAATCGCGATGATGGCAGGCGCGATGACGGCCGCTGCGGCCGCACGCCGGATCATCGTCGTCGACGGCTTCATCTCGACGGTGGCGGCGCTCGCGGCAATCGCGCTTCATCCCGAAACACGAACGTGCTGTGTCTTCGCACACTGCTCCGCCGAACCCGGTCACAAGGCGATCCTTGAATACCTCGGCGCGAAGCCGCTGCTCGCGCTCGACATGCGTCTTGGCGAAGGAACCGGCGCGGCGCTTGCGATCCCGCTCGTCCGCGCGGCGGAATTGATGTTGCGCGACATGGCCGATCTGCCGGGCGAGCATCCGGCATGATTGCCCGCGAAGTCCGGTTCTTCAAAATTGCGTTGCAATTCCTGACCCAGCTGCCGGTTGGGTCGATCGGCGACTGCCCGCCGGATTGGCTCGCGCGGTCCGCGAAATACATGCCGCTGGTCGGTGTCATCGTTGGTGCCATCGCCGGCGCGGCCATCGTCTTGAGCGCAGCATTCCTGCCCGCGCCGTTGCCGACGGTCATTGGCATCGTCGTCGCCATCGCGATCACCGGCGCATTGCATGAGGACGGCCTCGCCGATACGACGGACGCCTTCGGCGGTGGACGCACGCGCGAGCGCCGCCTCGAAATCATGCGCGACAGCCGCATCGGTACGTATGGCACTCTCGCGTTGATCTCCGTGCTCGCTTTGAAAGGCGCGGCGCTCGTTGCGCTGACCCCGTGGAATGCGGCGCTCGTCATGGTCGCCGGACATGCGGGCGCCCGCCTCGCCACCATCGTTACGATGTCGAGGTTGCCCCACGCCGGCGGCGGCGTCGCCAAGGTCAGCCAGAAGATCTCCGAGTTGACGGTATCCGAGATCGCCGTGGCGCTGGCTTTAGGGTTAATTCCGGGGTTTCTACTCTTGGGCGCGACGACGTTCATTGCTGCGGCGCTGTTCGCATTCGCTGCTGCGAGCATCATCGCTTTGATCGCCCGGCGTAAAATCGCTGGATATACAGGCGACGTTCTGGGCGCGGTCGAACAGGTTTTCGAAGCGGCCTTCTTCGTCGCCGCAACGGCGCTCATCGTCGGGCCGCACTGACCGCGTGCGCTTGCAGCGCAAACCCCTCGCGTCTTGCCAAATGTCAAAGCGCCAGCCGGTCAAATTGCGATTTGATCCCGAGCGAAACGATGCAATGATTGCCTCGCGGCAGATGCGACTGGGCAGAGGGTAATCAGAAATCGCCTGTTGAGTGTAACGCGTATGGCGACGGCTGATGTTGGGAACGGCGTGGCGTATGTAGCCGCAGACCGCGTTGACGCGCGCCTGTCGCTATGGCCCGCATCCCGCTACATAACGGAAGTTTTCGACGGTGCCGACGAAGCGCTGGCCGCGCTCGATGCGGTACAGCGCGGTCTCGTCTCGACCGGCTTTCAGACGCTCGACTGGCTGACGGCATTCTACGAGGAGATCGCGCCCGCACAACGTGCGATGCCGCGCCTCGTCGTCGTCACGGAGCGCAGCAGCGGCGACGTCGCGCTCGTCCTTCCGCTGCTCATTCAAAAGAAACGCAGGCAGACGGTCGCCCGCTTCGCGAACCTCGGCGTTGCGGCTTATGGCGGACCGATCGTCGGACCGGCCTGTCCCGTTCGGCGGAGTGCGATAAGGCGCATCTGGCGCTCGGCAATGCGTGCAATGCGAGACGTCGATCTCCTTCGCCTCAATCGCATGACGGCCGAGATCGGCGGCGCGCCTAATCCGCTAATGGTTTGCAGAGGCGTTGCGAACGCGCGTTCCTCCACAAATCTGCTGACCATTCCGGAAAGCGTCGACGCCTACCTGAACGGACTTGGAAAAAAATATCGCAAGGACGTCGAGCGCTGCTATCGCCTTTGGGAAAAGCAGGGCGCGCCGCGTTTCTTTCGTGCCGAGACGCCGGAGCAGGCCGCGCATATCTACGCCGTGCTCGAGGAACAGATGTCGCCGCGTCAGGGCGCGACGGGGAACAAGCGCGCATTTGACGAACCGTCCTATCGCGCCTTTTGCGAACGGCTCGCCATCGATGGATCGGAGGCCGGTCTCGCAACCCTGTTCGCGCTCGAAGCCGATGGCGAGATCGCAGCCACGCTGTTCGGCATCGTCCACGAAGACACGTTCACGATGCTGCATCTCGGGACAGGCACGGCGTGGAGCCATCTCTCGCCCGGTCGCCTCGTAATGATCGAAGCCATGAAGTATTTTGCCGCCCGCGGTGTCCGGCGATTTGATCTCGGACCAGGCGATCATCCGTTCAAGCACGGCTTCGGGGTCGAGTGCGTCCCGCTCTACGATCTGATCGTTGCCCGCAATCTCGCGGCGTCCCCATACGCGATGTACCATCGTCTGAGCGCGCGCCTGCCGAAGCCTCTCAGCCTCAAGGACGCCTATCGCCTTCTGAAGTCGCGTTTTTCCCGTTAAATCGGACCCTTGAACCCGGCTTTCGCCAGCGCGGACGATCCGATATAAGGCGGGCTCGCCCAGCGGGCGCTTCAGATGATACGGCAACTATTACAATCACGGTTCCCATAGCCCTTATGTCCAAAGACTCCACCAGCGCGCGTCCCGCGCCGCAGGCATCCGCCGCACCGGCGCCGCGTCTCGCGAAAGGCTTCCGCGATATCGAGGCGGCCGAGTTGCGCGGCCTGAACGAGATGATCGCGAAAATCCGCGAGGTGTACGAGCGCTATGGATTCCAGGCTCTCGAAACGCCCGCGATCGAATACACCGACGCGCTAGGCAAGTTTCTTCCCGACCAGGACCGGCCGAACGCCGGTGTCTTCTCCTTCCAGGATGAAGACGAGCAATGGATGAGCCTGCGCTACGATCTGACCGCGCCGCTCGCGCGTTATGTTGCGCAGAATTTCCAGGTTCTGCCGAAGCCGTTCCGCCGCTATGCATTCGGCAACGTCTATCGCAACGAGAAGCCCGGCCCCGGCCGCTTCCGCCAGTTCATGCAGTTCGACGCCGACACCGTCGGAGCCGAAAGCGTCGCCGCCGATGCCGAGATGTGCATGCTCGCCGCCGACACGCTGGAAGCCTTGGGCGTCAAGCGCGGCGATTACGTCATCAAGGTCAATAACCGTAAACTACTTGACGGTGTGTTGAACAGTGCCGGAGTGCTCCCTGACCAGCGACTGACAGTCTTACGAGCAGTAGACAAGTTGGATCGGTTGGGTGTGAAGGGTGTTCGCGAATTGCTGGGGAAAGGCCGCACGGATGAGAGCGGTGATTTCACCAAAGGCGCTGGCCTAGACGAGAAGCAAATCGAAATCCTCGAGAAGCTTTACGCCCACCAAGAAAATAGTACTCAAGATTTTTTTCTGGCCGAACACAGACTGGACGATGCGTCTGACGATGACCGCATCATGGTTTCGGACAGTGGCCATAAGTTTGTTTTCGCACATCCTCGTTTCCTGGATACTTACGCTAGCGTTTTTGCCGACAGTCCGAGCGCGCTCGAAGGAATCGAGGAACTCCGTCAAATTTCATCGTTAGTGAGACGAGCGGGATATGGCACGAAGCGCATAAAACTTGATGTTTCGGTCGTCCGTGGCCTTGAATACTATACCGGCCCCGTCCTCGAAGCCGAGTTGACGTTCGAGGTCAAAGGCGACGACGGCAAGCCTGTGCGCTTTGGCTCCGTCGGCGGCGGTGGACGTTACGACGATCTCGTCGCGCGCTTCACCGGCGACAAGGTCCCTGCGACCGGCTTCTCGATCGGCGTCTCGCGCCTGCAGGCGGCGCTATCGCTCATTGGCGACAAGAAGACGAAAGCCCTCGGTCCCGTCGTCGTGCTCGTGATGGATAAGGGCGAGATCGCGCGCTATCAGAAAATCACGCAGGATTTGCGCAACGCCGGAATTCGCGCCGAAATGTATCTCGGGTCGTCCGGCATGAAGGCGCAGATGAAATACGCCGACAAGCGCAACGCGCCGTGCGCGATCATTCAGGGCTCCGACGAACGCGCCAAGGGCGAAGTCACGATCAAGGATCTGATCGAAGGCGCCAAGGCCGCCGCCGCGATCAAGGACAACAAGGAATGGAAAGCGGCGCGCCCGGCGCAGTTCTCCGTTTCCGAAGCAAACCTGATCGACGAAGTCAAAAAACTCGTCGCGTTGCATCAGGATTGATCGCGATGCCGATTGCTGCACGCTCAGTTAAAAATCGTATTCACCCCCTTCTTCCCCTCCCCCAACGCGGGGAGGGGTTAGGGGTGGGGGGGCCGCGCGTGCGTGATCTATCGCGCGGACACTCAGCACCAGAAAAGATCAACCCATGAGCGCGGAAACGACGCGAGAGTTCGAGGCGCTTGAAGCGCAAGCGCAGACGTTGATGTCGGTCTTCACGAAGGCCGGTTATGAAGCCGTCGCGCCCGCGATCATTCAGCCCGCCGATGTCTTCCTCGACGTCATCGGCGAAAGCCTGCGCGCGCGCACGTATGTCTTCACCGATCCGGATGGCGCCGAGCTTTGCCTCCGGCCCGATATCACCGTGCCGACGTGCCGGCTGCACCTCGCGCGCCACGTCGATCCGGCAACGCCTGCGCGCTATTGCTATCGTGGCGCCGCGTTCCGTTTTCAGCCTCAGGGCGCCGACGCTTCGCATCCGCGCGAATTCCGGCAAGCTGGCATCGAGCGTTTCGGGGATGCCGAACGCGAGGCGGCGGAAGCCGACGTCATTGCCATCGTCATCAAGGCGATCGAAAAACTCGGTCTCAAAGATTGGACGCTGCGTCTCGGCGACCTCGGACTGTTTTCGAGCATCCTCGATGTCGCCGGAATTTCGCCGCGCTGGAAGAAGCGCCTCGACGACGCATTCCTGAAACCGCAATCGTTTCGCGAAGCTCTGAAGGCATTTGCCTCGGGGGCGAGCGCGACACGCTTGTCCGTGCCCGCAGCGCTGCTGGCGTCGCTCGATAGCGCCAATCGCGCCGCCAGCGAAACGGCTGTTGCGACCTACCTCGACGACAATGCGATCGAGCTGATCGGTACGCGCCCGCTCGCCGATATCACCGAGCACCTGATCGGCATCAAGGAGAGCGGCGATGAAAAACCGCTCGCTGCGGATGCCGCCGCGCTCATCGGGCGTTACACGGAAATCTCGGGTCCCGCGCGTACCGCTGGCGCGAAAATCGCCGAGCTCGTCAATGGAGCACCAGTCGGTTCGAGCGCGGCGCTGGAAACCTACGATCGCCGCCTCGCGCTGCTCGCAAACGCCGGCATCGATCTCGACCGCGTGACCTTCTCCGCCGAATTCGGCCGCTCGTTGGAATACTACACCGGCCTCGTATTCGAAGTTCGCGCCAAGACGCTCGGACCGCAAAGCCCGCTCGCGACGGGTGGACGTTACGACGGCCTGATGCGCGCCGCCGGAGCGGACGCCGATGTTGCGGCCGTCGGCGCCGCGATCCACACCGAGCGCCTTTTGGCAGCGCTGCAGGGAGCCGCATCATGAGCAGGCTGACGCTGGCCATTCCGTCCAAGGGCCGTCTGATGGAACAGACGACCGACATGTTCGCGCGCGCCGGGCTGATCGTCCGCAAGGTCGGACACGCGCGCGGCTATCGCGGCGAGATCGAGGGACTTCCCGACGTCGACGTCGCTTATGTGTCGTCTTCGGAAATCGCGGAGGCGCTGAAGGCGGGCAGCATTCATCTCGGCATCACGGGCGAGGATCTGATCCGGGAAAACATCTCGGACGCGGTGACCCGCATTGGCTTCGTGCACAAGCTCGGCTTCGGCTTTGCCGACGTCGTCGTCGCAGTGCCCGCGTGCTGGATCGACGTATCGACCGTCGCCGATCTCGAAGACATCGCGATGCCGTTCCGCAGGCGGCACGGGCGCTGGCCGCGCGTCGCCACCAAATACATGAATCTCACCCGCCGCTTCTTCGCATCGAAAGGCTTCGGCGATTATCGCATCGTCGAAAGCGCCGGCGCAACCGAGGGCGCTCCCGCCGCCGGTACGGCCGAGCTGATCGTCGACATCACGACGACGGGCGAAACGCTGCGCGCCAACGGGCTGCGCATTCTCGACGACGGGGTCATCCTGAAATCCGAGGCGAACCTGTTGGCGTCGAACGTCGCCGCCTGGACGCCGGAAACGCGCGCCCTATGCGACGGCATCGGCGAACGCCTCGCGCGTGCGCCACGTGCCTGAGCGCGTAAACCTTTCGTTAGGCAATCCGTATCGAGCCAAACGTCGCGATGCCTCGGCCGCGCCAATGGCTGGCATTCGTTTTGCCTATCGCCTCATGACTTATCGATCCGTGAGGCTTCCGTGTCCAAGATCAGCACGTATAGCGGCAAAACGACGTTCGGCAGACGGATGTCGCTCGCCCACGCCCAATTGCAGGTTGGGAATGCTGCACCAATTCGGTGCACCGTCCAGCATGTGGACGAAGCCGGTGCCGTGATCGAATTGAGCCGGCCGACGATCCTACCTTCGCGTGTCCGCCTGCACTGGGACCAGTATGGCGACAGCGCCGAATGCGAGATCATCGGAACCGAAGGCCCGGCCGTGCGAGTTGCGTTCACGTCGGACAAAGGCCCGGAAATCCTGCGTCGCTTCGAAGCCGACCGCGCTAGCCAGCGTCAGCGAGTAGGCATTTGAGAATGCCGTAATTGTAGCGGCCGTCGAGTGCGCCGAACGCCGGGCCAAGCTTGCCGGTATCGCGCGTTTCGCAACGATCGAAGGCCGCTTCGATCTCGTCGCGCTCGGCAGGATCGAGACGAACCGCGTCCTCTGCGCTGATCAGACCCGCTTCGATCGCCTCTGCGAGGTGGCCGTAGATCGTCCCGACCTCGAGTCCTCGCTCGGATGCGATCTGTTCCGCGTCGAGACCCCGGAGATGCGCCGCCAGCGTCGCATTCACGCTTGCCGACAAGCGGTTAGTGAGCGCCGGATGCGCTGCGAATTGCGAGATCACCTGCATGAATGCTGCGCCGTAGCGCGCGATCTTGCTCGCGCCGAGCCCGAGAATGTCGTGCAGCGCCGATTCCGATTTCGGCCGCTTCTCCGCAAGCTCGATCAGAGTGCGATCCTGCGCCACGACGTAAGGCGGAAGTTTCGCCGCCGTCGCGAGTTTCAGGCGCACGGCCTTGAGCGCATCGAACAGCGGCTGGTTCTGCGCCGCAACTTTCGGAGCGAGCGACGCGCCGCGCTTCTTGGCAAGCTTCGACTTCGACTGCGTAACGCGCATCAGAAAACGCTCTTCGCCGCGCAGCAGCGGCCGAGCCCGCTCGGTCAGAACGAGCGACCCCATGCCTTCGTCATCGCCCGTCAGATAGCCTTGCGCGGTGAGCTGCCGAAAAAGCCCTTTCCACGTCGCCGCTGGCAGGTCCTTGCCGATGCCGAAAACCGATAGCCGGTCATGGCCGTTGCGCAGCACGCGCTCGTCCGCCGTTCCGATCAGCACGTCGGCGAGATAGGTGACGCCGAACCTCTGCCCGGTGCGATAGACGGCCGATAATGCCTTCTGCGCCACGACAGTGCCGTCCTCGGTGTGCGGCGGGCTTAAACAGTTGTCGCAGTTCCCGCACGGCTCGGAATTCATCTCGCCGAAATAGGCGAGCAGAGCTTGCCGCCGGCAGCCAGGCATTTCCGCCAGCCCGATGAGCGCGTCGAGCTTCTGCCGTTGCACGGTCTTGAAGGCTTCCGAGCCCTCCGACTGCCCGATCCATTGGCGAAGCTGCACGATGTCCTGCAGCCCGTACGCCATCCAGGCGTTCGCCGGTTCGCCGTCGCGACCGGCGCGGCCGGTCTCCTGATAATAGGACTCGATCGACTTCGGCAGATTGAGGTGGGCGACGAAACGCACGTCGGGCTTGTCGATGCCCATGCCGAAGGCGATCGTCGCGACGATGATCAGCCCTTCTTCCGTCAGAAACTTGGTCTGCGCGCCCGCGCGGATGTGTGCATCGAGACCGGCATGATAGGCGAGGGCTTTGCGGCCCTTCGAGCTGAGCCACGCCGCCGTTTCCTCAACCGACTTGCGCGACAGGCAGTAGACGATCCCGGCATCGGTCGGATGTTCCGCTTCGATGAACTGCCAAAGCCGCTCGCGCGTGCTGCCGCTGCCAAGCTCCGCGATCGTGTAGCGAATGTTCGGCCGGTCGAAGCTCGCGACGAAACTCGCGGCGTTTTCGAGCGACAGCTCCGAAATGATGTCCTGTCGCGTGCGTTCGTCCGCGGTCGCCGTCAGCGCGATGCGCGGCACGCGCGGAAACCGCTGCGCCAGAATTTTCAGCTGCCGGTACTCGGGCCGGAAATCATGCCCCCACTGCGAAACGCAATGCGCTTCGTCGATCGCGAACAGGGCGATGTCGCTGAGCTCCAGGAGGCTGAGCGTGCGCTCCTGCACCAGCCGCTCGGGCGCAACGTAAAGCAGATCGAGCGCGTCCGCCGCGAACTGCCGTTCGATCTGGTCCTGCGTGCTGCGGTCCTGCGTCGAATTCAGAAACGCCGCCTTGACGCCGAGATCCTTCAACGCGTCGACCTGATCCTGCATCAGCGCGATGAGCGGCGACACGACGATTCCCGTGCCGCGCCGGACGAGCGATGGGATCTGATAGCAAAGCGACTTGCCGCCCCCGGTCGGCATCAGCGCCAGGCAATCGCCGCCACGCAGAACGGTATCGATGATATCGCCCTGCAGCGGGCGAAATCCCTTGTAGCCGAAAACGTCCTCGAGCTTGGCGCGGGCGAGGGACATGGCGTCGCCGGTATCGGACGCAAACGGCAGAGAGAGCGGCGCGGCGTAGGCCGGCATCACGAAGTCCTATGCGCAAGTCATCGGGACCCGGACGCTAATATGATTCGATGCGCAACTCGGCCGGCGCATAAAAAAAACCGAGGGCAAACGCCGAGTTAGCGGAATTATCGAGCTATTGGGCGAAACGTTGCGGCAATTTAACGTCACGTTCAGAATGAGTTCATCTTATTGCGCTTAGATATGACCTCAAGGCTGGTGTCACCTCCCCCCGTGCACACCAGATGCTGCCGCCGCCCGGCCAAGTCCTGACTCCCCCCGTCTTCCCCTTGGCCGGGCCGCGGCGCTCTCAATAATCCCAGGATATTTTTCTGTTCGTCCGGCGTCGCGTCACACCGCGACGTTCGCCATTACGTGAATGCGGTCCGATGCGCCGGGCTCGCGCGCGAGGTCCGGACCTTGGAAGACGCCCCGGTCCATCTGGCGGATCGCGCCGTCTTTGGCGTTTGAAATCAGATTGTTCGCGATCAGGCATTTGCCGGCGTCCGCAGCATTCGTAACGGAGATGCCGACGCGCGCATCGCGCACGACGTTCCCGGTCACGGCGACATCGCGCATGTACGCGCCCCAGCCGATCTGAATGCCAACGGTCGGCGCGTTTTCGATCGTATTGCCGGAGACGACAGCGTCCGCCTCGACAGCGATGCCTTCGCCGCGCTTGTCGTCGGGCTCCTGCTCGCGCCGAACGAGATTGCGAATGAGATTGCCTTGCACGACGGCAAGACGGCCGCCTTCGTTGAAATTCGTAACCGAGATTCCGCTCGCAGCCGTATCGACGAGATTGTTCGCGACGATCGCGCCCTGGAATCCGAATTCGGCATAAAGCGCGACCTCGCCAAGCCGTTCGCAGCTATTGCCGATGATTTGGATATTGGATGCCGCGTTGCCGCGCACCGCCGTATAGGCGCAATCGGAAATGCGATTCCCCGAAACGAGCACGCTTCCGGCGCGAAACACGTTGATGCCGTTGCCGTACTCGCCGGTTCCGCCCGCCGCGTTGCGAATTTTCGAGATGCGATTGCCCGCGACGACGCTACCGTCCTCGTCCTGTTTGGAGCGCCAGATCAGAATGCCATTGTTGCCGCAGTCGGTGACGGTGTTGTCTTTGACGTCGAGCCCGAGCGAGTCGAGACTCTTAAATCCCGCATCGAGAACATTGCCGATGACAAGACCTTCGACCCGCCCGCCGCACTCTGTCAGCGACACTCCATTGCCGCTGCTGTTCTGAATTTCGAGATCGAGGAGATGCAAAGTCTTGGAGTTCGAAAACGTCAGTAGGCCGTCGCCGCGAGCCGTGTCGAATGCTTTGTAAGCGCCGTCGAATGCTAGTCCGTCGAGAACAAGACCGTCCGCCTTGTCGCCCGTGACGAATGCATTGCCGCCTGAGAATACCAGAGTCGTCGTCCGCGCCATGCCGAAGACGCGCGAGCCTCGCCGCAGCCTCAGATCGCTGACGAGGAACTTGCCCGGCGGCAGCACGAGCGGAATGTCCTTCTCCGCTGCACTGTCGACCGCCGCCTGCAGAGCTTCGGTCTGATCCCGACCATCATCGGGAACGAGAGCTGGCGCGAAGTCCGAAGCGTTGGGCGCAGTAGGTGATGGCTTGCGCTCGCTCGCATGTGCGGCGCTCACGGCGGCGCCGAGGCCAAGGCTTGCACCGATAAGCGAACGGCGATCGATGGTCATTGATGGACTCCGGTTTGCTCCCCGTATGAATCAAGGACCGAGCCAGCGTGCCAGACATTAAACCGAGGTTAAAGTCGCCACCTGTGGCGCGTGGTGAAGCGAGAATTTCAAAACTTCCAGCGCACCGGCAACGGTGCGGTCTACGGCTTCGGGCTCGCCTGCTTCGACCGGTATGTGAATGAACCCGACCCTGCAGCGGTCGCGGCGCGTGCTCGCTTCAAGCAGCGAGTGATAAAAAACGGCGTTGCAGAGATAGCCGCCTGCATCATCGGACAGCCTCGCCTCGAACCCTTGCGCTTCGAGGTGCTGCGCGACTGCGGTCGCGGGAATGCTTGTTGAAAGCGCGGACGCGCCACCCTCGCAGATGCAGTTCGAAGCAGGCAGGCCACCCGCTGCATCCGGCGACATCCGGCAGAAATTGCGCGCTTCCGTTTCGATGCGAAAGCCGCGCATGCTTGTCGCAACTCCGAAGTGCAGCGCCAGAACAGGATCGTGCCGCTCATGGAGTTCGGAAATAAGTCCGGGAGCCCGCGCCCAGTCGGTCGGCAGAACCGCGACCGCGAAGCGAACATGCGGCAGCGCAAGCCGTGCTTCGCGCGCCAGCCTTTTGACGATCACGGCAGACGCGTTCCTCGGTACGTTCGGAAACGGTCCGAAGCCGGTCAGCAAAACGGTCGGGCGGGAATTCGAGCGCATGGATCAATATAGGGCGCAGCCGACGCGATCCAAAAGCCTGCTTACGCGCCGGAACTAAAGCCCCATCAGCCCCATAAGCCGGTCGACCGCCAGCGTCGGCAGCAGCGTGCCCTCGCGCACCGATGCTTCGATCTTCGGAAGTTCGGCCGCGACTTCCGGGTGCGCCTTGAGCGCGCCCATCAGACGGTCTTCGAGCATGTCGCGCATCCACGACACCGCCTGCGCCTGCCGTCGCGCCTGGAACTGCCCCGTCGCCGACATCTTCTCGCGATGCTCGAGAACTTTCGCCCAGAGGTCTTTCAGCCCGCGATTTTCCTGCCCCGACACTGTCAGCACCGGCGGAAACCACGTCGCGTCGTGCGGCGTAAAAATCTGCAACGCGTGCCGGTAGTCCGCCGCCGCCCGTTCCGCCCGCCGGACGTTGTCGCCGTCGGCCTTGTTGATGGCGATCATGTCGGCAAGCTCGATGATGCCTTTCTTGATGCCTTGCAGGTCGTCGCCGCCGCCCGCCAGCAAAAGCACGAGAAAGAAATCGACCATATCGGAAACGGCGACCTCGGATTGCCCGACGCCGACCGTCTCGACGATGATGACGTCGAAGCCCGCCGCCTCGACGAGCGCCATCGTCTCACGCGTTTTGCGCGTCACGCCGCCGAGCGTGCCGGAGGAGGGCGAAGGACGGATGAACGCATTCCGCTCCTGCGCCAGAGAACTCATGCGCGTCTTGTCGCCGAGGATGGACCCGCCCGATCGCTTCGACGTCGGATCGATCGCCAGCACGGCCACAAGATGACCCTCCGCGATCAGGTTCATGCCGAACTGATCGATCGTCGTCGATTTGCCGACGCCGGGCACGCCGGTGACGCCGAGGCGCACGGCTTGTCCCGTCCTCGGCAGAAGCTCCTGCAACACTTGCTGAGCAAGCCGCCCGTGCTCGGGATTGGTGCTCTCGACAAGCGTAATCGCGCGGGCAAGCAACGCCCGATCGCCGGCGGTGATGCCGGCCACGTAATCTGCGACGGGAATGCGGTGTGCGGACAGGGTGGCAGTCGCCATGGCTCGCCTGGATATCCTTTATCTTTCAATGGCCGACCATGGTCAGGAACGGCGCGCGCCGCAAGTCCGGATTTCGTCGCTGAAATCCACGACAATCCTGCTGACACAATTTCACGGCATGCACATCGTGTTGCCCAACGGGCGGCAGGCTCGTAGGATTTCTTGGGGTCAAGGGGTCAAAGACGGTAATGCGGGGAGGGAACGCGATGTATTCGCTTGCCAAGCGTTGGCTGCAGCCACGGCGGTCCGTAGCAGCTATTGCGGCGATCATGGCCTGCGGTTTGGTGGCCGCCTGTACGCAAGCGCCAAAGCTCGCAAAAGCGCCTGCGGAAACGGATTCCGCGAAGACCGCTACCGCGCGTCCGGCGCCCGCGCCGAGCACGGCTGGCTCCCCGGCGCCGACGACTTCGCCTGCCGAAGAAGAGGCGCCTGTGGCGTCTGAGGCTCCTGAGGAGCCAGCGGGTGGCGCAGCGCCCCCGCCTTATCCGCAAGCATCCGATCCGGAAGGCGGCTCTGGCCGGTCATATGAGACGGCCGAACCGGCGCCCGCTCCGCCGCCGCCTGCGCTGCGCCCGTCCGCCGCGAGGCCGAGTCCTCCGGCGGTCGCGCCGGAACCGCCCATGCCGAACGCCGCACCTGGAGCCGCGGCCAACGCCAGCGCCGAAGCCGCCGCAAAGGCCGCAGCCGCTCGCCGCGCCGAAGAGGAGGCGCGAGCCGCCATGGCTCAGCGATACGACAACGCGAAAAAATCCGCGGCAGCCGCACCCGCCGAGGATCCGGCCAAAACCTACGACGTCGTGCCTGTGTTCTATGGCACCGATCGCGCCGTCGAGGCCGATCCGAAACGGCTGCAATTCGGCGCCGAGCGCGGGCACCAGCTCCAACTCGGCCGGGCACTGGTGACGGTGCCGCTGATCCACAAGGTGCCGCACATCGAGCGGCCCGTCGTGATCGAAATCCCGTACTTCAAGGTCAAGGTCTACGAGGAGAAGGAAGACCCGCAGAAGCACTTCACGGTGCAGGAAATCAAAGGCCTGACCGAAGCCGAGATGCTGGCGCTCGTCAAACAGCGGCTCGCAACGTCGTCGACCTTCAAGGACCACGCCTTCGTCTTCGTCCACGGCTTCAACACGTCGTTCGACAACGCACTCTACCGCACGGCGCAGATCGCCTACGATCTACGCTTTGATGGCGTGCCGTTCCTTTATAGCTGGCCTTCGGGCGGCAAGGTCGCGAGCTATACGTACGATCACGGCAGCGTCGAGCAAGCCGAGCCGAGGCTCGCCGAATTCCTCGACATGGTGATCCAGAAAAGCGGCGCGAAATCCATCAGCCTCATCGCGCACTCGATGGGGAATGAGCTGCTGCTGCGCGTGCTCGAACGCATGAAGACCAAAGTTCCGCGCGGCGTCGTTATCAGCCAGGTCATTCTCGCAGCGCCGGACGTCGATCGTGACAAGTTCAACATTCTGGCGCGTGAGGTCATCAAGTTCGCCAAAGGCGTCACGCTCTATGCCGCCTCGAATGATCGCGCGCTGAGTTATTCGGCACGGTTCTGGGGCGGCGTGCCGCGTGCGGGCGACGTTCCCGCGACGGGACCGCTGATCATTCCTGGTCTCGATACGATCGATGTCACTGCCGTCTCCACCGACGCGCTGGGACTCAACCATTCGGGCTATGCGGAAAATCCCGCTCTGCTCAACGATGTGAAAGCGCTCGTCGCATCCGGACTTCGTCCGCCCGACAAGCGCTTCAAGAGCATCCTCGCCGTTGACTCGGCCGCGGGCAAATATTGGCGGTTCCAGGCGGAAACGGCGGCAGTGCCCTAAACGCCGGCAAGGAAGTTGGCCGTAAAATTCGACGCAAGCCCTCCGACGGTGGCGCGCATAGCGCCGCCGCGTCGCGGGTTTGAGCAAATCTCGTAAGACTTCCTTTACGCGCGTGCGGCACAGTTCTTTCGAGTTTGTTCAGTATTCGAAGGTCCGTCATGCGTTCCGCGTTTGCAAAGCCGCTCGCGTCGGCTGCTGCTGTTCTTTTTGCTTTGGCGTCGGCAAACGGTGTGTTCGCCGAGGACGCCCAATTCGACGATGTGGAATCCGACGGCACACAGATCGTCGCCGCTGGCGCCGCGCCAGACCAGCGTCCGGCAAAAAATCTCAACTCGGTTCCGCTCGATGGCTTCGGTGTTCAAGCAGGAACGGGATCGAGCGTGCTCGTCCGCCAGCTGAGCGCGGCGCGGCCCAACGAGGATCTGGTGATCTGTGTCGCCGGCTGCTTCAGCGGTCGCGACCGCGTCGTCTACGCCCAGCCGATCGATCGCCAGGCGCGCGCCAACATGGCTTCCGCGGCCGCCACGGGTGCGTCGGACGGAACCAGCGGTTCCAGCCCGCACGGACTGCGCGGGACCCAGTAAAAGCGGCCAAAAATAGGCATTCGCAACGCCCGCGGAAAACGCGATAACCGTTCCATCGTGAACAAAATTTCACGACGGATCAAAGCCGCTGCGTCGTTCCTAATCCGACGGCCAGCGAAACTTGCTCCCCCTTCGATCTCTGAGCTGGCCGAAGGAGATGATCACATGAATAAACTTTCGCGCGGTGCCTGGCTTGCGATTGCGGCCGTAGCCGCTGTTCCGGCGACCGTTGCCATTGCCAAGTCCGTCGATCGCGCTGGCGGCTGGCACAACATGACGCCGGAAACGCGGACCCGCCTCGAGGATGGCCGCATCGCAATGGCCAAGGCGGCGCTACAGCTCAACGCCGACCAGGAAAAACTTTGGGCGCCTGTTGAATCGGCAGTGCGCGATGGGTTCAAGGCTCGCGAGGCAAAGCGCGCCGAATGGGCGAAGAAGCGCGAGGAACGCCGGTCTGACAAGTCGGACGGCGCATCCAAACGCCCCGATCTTGCGGAACGTTACGAGCGGATGAGCAACAATCTCGCTGAACGCGCCGATCGCTTCAAGACGTTCTCGACCGCATTCAAGCCGTTCTACGCGTCCTTGAGTGACGAGCAGAAAGACGTGTTGCGTCCGCTGATGCGCCAGCTGTCGCCCGGCTTCGGTCATAGCGGCGGTCACGGACCGCACTGGGCCGTAGGCGGCGACTGGGGTCCGGGCGGTCCGGGACACCACGGGCATCACGGCTGGCAGGGCGGTCCTGACGGCAAGCGCGGTCCCGGCATGCAGAACGACACGCCCGACAATGACGGCGGTCCTGCTCCGTCTGAACCCGACGACAAGGGCTGATCGTTCAGCGTCGCTTGTGAGTTTGAATAGCCGGGCTTCAGGGCCCGGCTATATTTTTACGAGACGCCAGCTGGGATCACGACGCGCTGCGCGCAAGTCGCCCTGCCGGACGGCCGTTCAGAGCTTCCGTAGTTTGAAAATCGCGCTGCCGGCTTCACCGGAGAGGCGCACGCTCTGCGTACGTCCTGAAACCGTGATGCGGATCGAACCGCCGGTATTGTACTGCTGATTGAAGAAGCTGCCCGTGTAGCTGTTGGCGCCGGATTTATAGAGCGTCGCCGATTGATCGACTTTCGCGGACGGCGTCGCGCACGTCGCCGACATCGCGTAGCTCGATGCGCCGGTCTTCGCGAAGCGGGCACGGCATCGCGCTCTTTCCTTCGATCCCGATGAAAACGAGATCGAGCCATTGCCGCTCCATGAGCCGGTCAGCGACGCAGGTTCTGCGTTTGCGCTGCTGACATTCACGCAGCTCACGCCAACAGCAAGGGCAAATCCTCCGGCGGCGACGGCGCGTAGCATTTGCGAAACGGCAGTGCGAACCATTGTCGAGCTCCTATGAACAGAAACCGTCATGTCCGATACGGCTATATTAGCGAGTCTTGCGATGAGTGTGCAGGTGGGGTTCGAAAACTGTTTCGTCAATTCCGATTGAGTGAACCAAGAGTTTCCGATCATGCGCGGATTTTGCTAAAGCCTGCACTTGTCAACGTCGATCGCCGGCTCCCGGTTGCCGTCGAACTCGGCGCATGTCGTCGAGCCGGTCTGTGACGCGGCCATGACGGCGGCAAGCGGCCGGGCTATGCGTACCCACGGTGCAGCCGCCTTGCCCGCAGCCAAATTCCGTGCTCAGCAGAACGGCCATGAAAACATTGCCCGAAGCCTTCCGACCTTTCGACGCACGCATGCTCCATGTCGGCGACGGTCATTGGATCTATGTCGAGGAAGTCGGCCTCAGAGGCGGCCGCCCGATTGCGTTTCTGCACGGAGGACCGGGAAGCGGCTCGCAGCATTTGCACCGCACGCTGTTCGACCCGGCGCGTGATCATATCTTCCTGATCGATCAACGCGGCGCCGGTCGCAGCCACCCCTATCTCTCGTGCGACGCCAACACGACCGCTCATCTCGTCAGTGATCTCGAAGCCATCCGCGAACATTTCGATATCGCCAAATGGCTGCTGGTCGGCGGCTCCTGGGGTTCGACGCTGGCGCTCGCTTACGCCGAAAAACACCCTGAACGCGTCTCGGGGCTTGTTCTGCGCGCCATTTTTCTGGGTACCGCGGAAGAAGTCGAATGGGCGTTTCTCGAAGGGCCGAAAATATTCCGGCCCGAGCTTTACGCCGACTTCCGCGATTGGCTTCCGGCCGCCGAGCGCTCCGAGCCGCTCCAAGCCTACGTGAACCGTCTCTGCAATCCCGATCCAAACGTGCATACGCTTCCGGCGCTGCGTTGGTTCGCTTACGAACGCGCGTTATCCGAAATCGCCGCCAAGCCCGGAAAACTTCCGGCGGAAGTCGATGCCGCGTCGCGCCTGCCGCCGACACCGTTCGTCGAAGCGCATTACATCCGGAATAATTTCTTCCTGGAGCCCGGTCAGCTTCTGCGCGACGCGCGAAATCTTGCAGGCATTCCAGGGCACATCGTGCAGGGCCGCTACGACTTGCTCTGCCCGCCGCGAACGGCGCACGCATTGGCGTCTGCGTGGCCGGACGCGCGCCTCGAATTTATCGAGACAGCCGGCCACGCCATGAGCGACCCGGGCGTCATGGACGCCATGCGCCGCGCGATTTCAGAGATCTCTTGAGGTGAGCTGTTACTCGACGATGAGTTCGCTGACCATCGTCGGCTGATGCTTGGAGCAGATGATCTGGAATACGCCGGGCTTGTCCGCAACGAAGCTGATGTCGGTCACTTCCCCTCGTTTGAGAGTGAACGATTTGTCGTAGCCCTCGATCGTCGTCGGATGTTCGGAGCCATTGAGGCCGACGAACCGCAACGTCACTTCGTCGCCTGCTTTGACGTGATACTGCGGCGCGCTCCAGAGATAGGCCGAGACCTGCCAGCGGCCGTCGTCACCGGGCTTTTTGAGTTGAAGCCCACCGCCATCGGGGAGCGCAGCGGCCGGAAACGGCTCCTTTGCGACCTCGGCGGTTCCCTTCGGCTCTACCGCCGCAATTGTGAAAACCCGCTTCGAGGCGGCGGCAGCGGCGGTCACGCCCGCATAGCCGACAACTGCCGCAGCCAGCGGCAAAAAGAGGTGTCGCATCATCATCGTAGTCTTCCCCTTTACCAGTTCGATATCCCGCGTCTGACCGACACAGCACCCCTTAAATTGGCGCTTATGCCTTGACTTCAAGGCCGAACATCGCCACTAGCAGGCCATTGCTCTTCGATGGCGCTCGGGTCCTCGTGCCACTCCAAGCGGCTCAACTGCCGCGCTCGACCCTGCATTGAGATCAATCTTTTATAGCAAAGGCCACACCCCGAAAGCGCCGGTGTGGGCCATGGGACGACCCGCACGCAAGGACGTAGCGGTCTCGAAGCCCTTGGGAAACTCTTCACTTTGACAATCGAAAATTTCGAGGCGTTCGGATTTGCCGAGCCTCTTTCGCGTGCCCTGACGCAGTGCGGGTACGTAACGCCGACGCCTATTCAGGTGCAGGCGTTGCCGCCGCAGCTCGAGGGTCGCGACCTTCTCGGCATGGCGGAGACGGGTTCAGGCAAAACGGCAACCTTCGTTCTTCCGCTCTTGCAGAAGATCGCCTCACAAAACAGCGAACCGGCACCGAAGCAGGTGTTGGCGCTCGTGCTAGCGCCGACGCGCGAGCTTGCGATTCAGATCGACCAGGAAGTCGCAAGCCTGGCGCGCAACATGCGCATCCGCCGTGCTGTCGTTCTCGGCGGCGTGAGCAAGGGTCCGCAGATCAACGCGCTGAAACGCGGCGTGCACGTGCTCGTCGCGACGCCCGGCCGTCTGCTCGATCTCATCAACATGCGCACCTGCGATCTGTCGCGCGTTGAGACGCTCGTGCTCGACGAAGCCGACCGCATGTTCGACATGGGCTTCATTCGCGACATCAAGAAAATCGTTGCGATGCTTCCCGAAGCCCGGCGCACGGCGCTCTTCTCCGCGACCATGCCGGTCGAAATCAAGAAGTTCGCTTATGACATTCTGAAGGAACCGTATCGCGTCGACCTCTCGTCGAAGTCGGTCGTCGTCGACCGCATCGATCAGAAGGTCATGATCGTCCGCACAACGGAAAAGCAGAGCCGGCTGCATACGATCCTCGCTGACGAAGCCTGCAAGCGCGTCATCGTTTTCACGCGCACGAAGCGCGGCGCGGACCGTGTCGCCGAACGCCTCGGCATGGCGGGCATCAGTGCTTCGGCATTCCACGGCAATAAGGCGCAGAACGCGCGCCAGCGTGCGTTGAACGACTTCATGATGGGGCACATTCGCGTGCTCGTCGCGACCGACATCGCGGCGCGTGGCATTGACGTTTCCAACATCACGCACGTCGTCAACTTCGACATGCCGCTCGATCCGGAAACCTACGTGCACCGCGTCGGCCGCACGGCCCGCAAGGGCAACAGCGGTATCGCGATTTCGCTGTGCGATCCGGGTGAGCGCCAGGAAATCACCGCCATCGAACGCATGATGAAGCAGAAGCTTGAAGTCATCGCCGACGTTGGCGGCGAGGCCCTGCCGATGCCGGAACGGCGTCAGCATCACCGCGCCGAGACCGGACCCCGGCGTGACGGCGATCGCCAGCACCATCATGCGGGCGGCCGCCGCGACGGACGCGAAGGCGGACAGCGCGGCGAACGGCCCGCACGGCCGCATCGCAATGGCGACGAGCGTGCCAACGCATCGCCGGCACGCAACGGCGAGAACCGTCGTCCGTATGAACCGCTTGCGATTGCAGCGGACGGCGACGCCGTGTTCGGTGTCGGCGAGCGTCGAGAGAGCAGGGGCGACGGGCATCGTCCCAATCGCGCTCCGGGCGATCGCCCGCATCGCGGCGAACGCAGGCATCACGAGCGCAACGGCGGCGGTGAACAGCGCGCCAACGGCCATCCCGCTCGCGAAGGCGAACCCGCAAAGCGCGAGCAGGCGCATCGCGATCATGGCGACCGGCCGCATCGCGGCGAGCGCCAGCATCACGAGCACAAAGCCGGCGGCGAGGCTCGGGGTAGCGGACACCGTTCCGCAACCGGACAGCGCTCTCGCGATGGTCAACCCGCGCGCCACGCGGATTCATCGCGATCTCAGAACGCGCACTCTGGGCATCGCCATGAAGGCGGGCATGCATCGGAGCGGCGTAATGATGAGCATCGCCAGAGCCCGGCCCGTCAGTCCGAGCGCGGCGACAAGCGGCCCGCATGGAGCGGCACCCAGGCACCGAAGTTCATGAAGCCGCGCCGCGACGACGGCGGTCGTGGCCGTCAGAGCCGTAACCCGGCTTCGTGAGCTCCGCGCTTCCTGAAATCTCGAGAAAATAAAAATGGCCGGGTTCGCCCGGCCATTTTCGTATCTATTCCGCCGCCGCTTTGTCGGCGTAGCCGAGCTGAGCGTTGAGCTTTTCGACGAGATCCGCTGCAGCCTCTGGGATGTTCGTGCCGGGGCCGAACACCGCTTTCGCGCCAGCGGCGTAAAGCGCGTCGTAATCGGCGGGGGGAATGACGCCGCCGACGACGATCATGATGTCGCCGCGCCCTTCCTTGTCGAGCGCCGTCTTGAGTTCCGGCACAAGCGTCAGGTGACCCGCCGTCATCGTTGAGACGCCGACGACGTGCACGTCGTTTTCGACGGCCTGGCGAGCGGCTTCATCGGCGGTCGCAAACAGCGGCCCGATATCGACGTCGAAGCCCAAGTCCGCGAAGGCCGACGCGATAACCTTCTGTCCGCGATCGTGGCCGTCCTGGCCGAGCTTGGCGATCAGGATGCGCGGCCGGCGGCCATCGTTCTTGTCGAACGCCTCGACGAGGGTCTTCACCCGATCGACGCTCGGATTCATCGCCGCTTCCTTCTTATAGACGCCGCTGATGGCGCGAATCTCGGCTTTGTGCCGCGTGAAGACTTTTTCGAGCGCGTAGGAAATTTCACCGACCGTTGCCTTCTGGCGTGCGGCCTTGACGGCAAGGTCGAGCAGGTTTGCGTTGCCCTTCGCGCCTTCCGTCAGCGCGTTGAGGGCGGCCTGCACGTCGGACTCGTTGCGCTCTTCCCGAAGCCGTTTCAGCTTCGCGAGCTGCGCCTCGCGCACGGCCTGGTTGTCGACCTTGAGGAAGTTGATTTCCTTGTCGCCCTTGATCTGGAACTTGTTGACGCCGGTGATCGTCTGCCGCCCGGAATCGATGCGGGCCTGCGTGCGTGCGGCGGCCTCCTCGATGCGAAGCTTCGGGATTCCGGCCGCGATGGCCTTCGCCATGCCGCCTTGCTCCTCGACTTCCTCGATGTGCGACAGCGCCTTTTTCGCGAGATCGTAGGTCAGGCGTTCAACATAGTGGCTACCGCCCCACGGATCGATCGTCCGCGTCGTCCCCGATTCCTGCTGCAGCAGAAGCTGCGTGTTGCGGGCGATGCGCGCCGAGAAGTCCGTCGGCAACGCGATCGCTTCGTCAAGACCGTTCGTGTGCAGCGATTGCGTATGACCCTGCGTCGCCGCCATGGCTTCGAGGCAGGTGCGGGTGGCGTTGTTGAAGATGTCCTGCGCCGTCAGCGACCAGCCGGACGTCTGCGAATGCGTTCGGAGCGATAGGGACTTGTCGCTCTTCGGCTTGAACTCTTCCTTGATGAGCTTCGCCCAGAGCAGGCGCGCGGCGCGCATCTTGGCGATTTCCATGAAGTAGTTCATGCCGATCGCCCAGAAGAACGACAGGCGCGGCGCGAACGCGTCGATATCCAATCCGCCGGCGACGCCTGCACGCGCATATTCGATGCCGTCCGCGATCGTGTAGCCGAGTTCGAGGTCGGCCGTCGCACCGGCTTCCTGCATGTGATAGCCGGAGATCGAGATCGAGTTGAACTTCGGCATCTTCGCGCTGGTGTAGGCGAAAATATCCGAGACGATCCGCATCGAAGGCGCGGGCGGATAGATATACGTGTTGCGCACCATGAACTCTTTCAGAATGTCGTTCTGAATAGTTCCGGCGAGCTTCTCCGGCGGCACGCCCTGTTCCTCGCCCGCCACGATGAAGAGCGCGAGGATCGGCAGCACGGCGCCGTTCATCGTCATCGACACTGTCATGTCTTGCAGCGGAATGGCGTCGAACAGCACGCGCATGTCGAAGATGGAATCGATCGCGACGCCCGCCATGCCGACGTCGCCCTTGACGCGCGGATGATCGGAGTCATAGCCGCGGTGGGTCGCGAGATCGAAGGCGATCGACAGGCCCTTCTGGCCTGCCGCGATATTGCGCCGATAGAAGGCGTTTGAATCTTCCGCCGTCGAGAAGCCAGCATACTGGCGGATGGTCCACGGCTGCAGCGCGTACATCGCCGGGTAGGGGCCACGCAGGAAGGGCACGATGCCCGGCAGCGTGTCGATGAAATCAAGCTCCGCCGTGTCGGCGCCGGTGAAAACCGGTTTCACCGGAATGCCCTCGGGCGTATCCCAGACCGGCGCCTCGGGCGCGGCCGAACTCTTGCCTGCTTGGCTCGCGGCCGGCGCTTCGAAAGGCACGTCTGCAAAATTCGGAATAACAGTCATCAGGCGCGATTAATCCGGTAAAATGATATGTCGCCGCAACGGTAATGGAACGCGGCCGCAACGACAATCGCCGTGCGACATCGAATTCGTATAGGAGACGGTGATTGCGCCAAAAAATGCCTGCGTTTTCAGGCATTGGCCCGAGCCCGCCACAAACGCCCGCATGATGGGCGACCCAAGCCGAATGTCCCCAGGGGTAAGATATGCAACGCAAGGTCGCGAACGAGACCCGCCGGGACGGCGCGGCCGGTAGCGCCGCACGCCTCTGGGCGCCGCTGGCGCGTTTCATCACCTGGGAAAGCAATCTGGGCGAGCGTGCCGAGGCGAGGGGACCCGCCGCGCACTTCGCCTACGAGTTCATCCGCTTCGGCGTTAAGCAAGCCTGGGCCTGCCTCTTCGGCGCGCTGATGCTGGCGCTCCTCGTCGCGACATTCCTTTTCTATCCCAAGGGCGCCGCGCTCGCGCGCTACGATTTCCTCGTCATCGCCGCCGTGGCCATTCAAGTTCTGATGCTGGCCTTTAGGCTCGAAACGATCGAGGAAGCCAAAGTCATCCTGATTTTCCACGTCGTCGGCACGATCATGGAGATCTTCAAGACCTCGGTCGGATCATGGATCTATCCGGAGCCGAGCCTGCTGCGGATCGGCGGCGTGCCGCTGTTTACAGGCTTCATGTACGCAGCGATCGGCTCCTATATCGCGCGCTGCTGGCGACTGTTCGATTTCCGCTTCACGCGCCATCCGCCCGTGTGGGTGCTGGGACTGTTGAGCGCCGCGATCTACATTAATTTTTTCGCGCATCACTATACGTGGGACGTGCGCCCAGTTCTGTTCGCGGCCGCCTTGCTCCTGATCGGACCCTGTACGATCTACTATAAAATCTGGAAAACGCACCGGCATATGCCGCTTTTGCTTGGGCTCGTGCTGGTCGCGTTGTTCATCTGGTTCGCGGAGAATATCGGCACGTTTACCGCGGCATGGGCCTATCCGCATCAGAAGCACGGCTGGCAGATCGTCGGCATCGGCAAGCTCGGATCGTGGTTCCTGTTGATGCTGATTTCCTACACGCTGGTCGCCGCCATCAACCGGCCGCAGCCGATGCTGCCGCGCGATGATCAGGATACTGAATTTTTACCTCGATAGCCGAGCGGCAGGGCGTTTTTCACGCGATTGCGGTAGAGTGCACACGTTGAGGCGCGGGCCCGGAGCGCGACTGTCATGACGAACGCGGTTTATTTCGGTGTTTTCGGCTTTGCCGTGGCTGCGTTCAGCGGAGCGACCATGTGTCTGCCCGGCGACGAACCGACACCCGATCTTCTCGCCTCGCAAGCTCGAGATCAGGGCTTTGCCTGCAGCCAGGCGAAAAGCGCCGAGCGCGAAGTCAAAGCGTCGAGGCCGAACGAAGCAGTCTGGATCCTGAAATGCGAGAATGACACCTATCGCATGATCGTCATTCCCGACATGGCCGCCAAAATCGAAAAGCTCCAGAAGTAACGCGCTGCGGCCGGCTCTCCGCCGCCGCTCCTCGGAATCTCCCATCGCTGCCTCAACAGGGCCGCGCTGGCGGCCGGCTCTCCGAAGGAGAGTCGCCAGCGCCAATCAAAGACACCCGCGCTGGCGGCCGGCTCCCCGCAGGGGAGTCGCCAGCGCCATCAACACTGTCACCCAAGGAACAGCGGCCCCGCCTGACATCGCGCATTCTCTCCTCAAGACGACGGCCAATTGAGAGGAGAGGTCACCATGTCGTGCATCATCGCAGCGTCCGCCACAGCCGCAGTCACGACGGCGGCGACCGTCGCCCTCGCGACGCTCCCCGACGCGCAGGCTCTTCTCGCGCCGCTGCTCGACGGTAACGAATACGCGCTGTCGACCGTATCCATTCTCGCATCCGCTCCGATCCTCGCCGTCATGACGGTTCTGGCGGTGTCCGGCCGCGAATAGTTTCTTCACGCATCGTTTCCCTCCCCCGTGCCTGGGCCAGCTCTCCTCACCCCCCGAGAGCTGGCCATTTTTTTTGTGCCGCGATCACCGCGACGCGTTCCGCGAATTGTCATCGTCGCGAGAAAAACTAAGCCTTTCTCTCGCCTTGTTGAGCGGCAATTTTTGTTTCGGGAGCGGGAACCGGAAGCGCGTTTTCGCCAATCGTTGAGTTCAGATGATCGCGCGTGGCGGAGTTCGCGCAAGGACCCGTAGTCCGTTTGTATTGCGTCGGGGGATGCGTTTTGAGATTGAATGCTGTTGCGCTCGTTTTCGTCGGGCTCGCTTCTGTGACGTTTCCGATTCATGCGGAACAGAAGTACACGCCGCAAGCTCAGCCTGTGCTGGCCGGTTCTGGCATGCACTCGGCGATCAGACTTCCAGATTACGTGCCGGTGCTGAATTACGATCAGTTCCTGCTCGCGTCTCGCGGCGACAACTTCGGCAATGACGGCGAGCTTTCGTCCGCGACGCGCTCGGCGGCAGAAGCCCTGAGCGCCAAGTTCGCCGCGCCTCTGGAAGGCTCGCACGTCGCCGCTGCTCCGGACCCTCGGAGCGCCGACAGTCTTGACGTATCGTCAGACCCGAAACAGCTCATTAAAGTCGCGGAACTCCTGCAACAGCCGGATTTGACAGACCCGGCCAAGGTCGCGCGCGCTGCGATCCGTGCGGAAACGCAACGCGTGGAAATTCCGCGATCCGTCGCGCGCAATGCCGAGCGTGCCAGCCGCCGCGAGCGTGCTTCTCATTCACGCGTTGCGAGACGTGGTAACGCGCGTCAGCAGCGCAATCGCGTCGCGACGATCGAACCTCAGCAGAAATCGACAGGGATCAGCGCCACACTCGACCGGCTCGTCGGCTTCGGATCCTTCACGCCGGATCATCGCCTAACGCCCTGACGGCGATCCGGGCGAGACGTCAGGTGTTCCGTGAATGCGAAAAACCGAAGCGTAATACCCGCGTGCCAACGCATGGTAGATCGGCTCACGGCTGATAAGCCGCGAAATACCCGCTGCAAAAAGCGATGTCGCCATCAACGGGATGACCATATTCTTGTCGCTGGTCATTTCCATCACGATGACGACGGCCGTTAGCGGAGATTGAACGACACCGGCAAAATATCCAACCGTCATCAGCAACATGATTACGCGCGGATCGGCGAACGTGAAGATCGGCGTGATCATCGAGCCAATCCCCGCACCGACGGCGAGCGACGGTGAAAAGAGCCCGCCGGGAATGCCGCTTGCAGAAGACAGCAGCGTCGAACCCAGCTTCGCCAGTCCGAACCACCACGGGATGGCTTGCCCATCAATCAGCGACGCGCGTGTTTCAGCATAACCGTTCCCGGATGCATATCCGGCCGTTGCGATACTCAAGATCGCGACGAGTAAGCCGCAAAGCGCTGCAAATATGATCGGTTGCCGTTTGATGACGGCGACGATGCCGAACGGCTTGCGCAGCAGGGATACCAGCGCGACGCTGAAAAGCCCGCCGAGCACGCCGCCGAAGAGTGCGCAGATCGGAACCGCGACCCAATCCTGCATGCGCACGATGTCCGCATCGACCCGGCCGAAATAATCGTAATTGCCGAGGATCGCCCAACTGACCGCGCCGGCGATGACGACGGAACCGATGACGATGTCGTTGATGCGCCCGGCGAATGCTTTCGCCAGTTCTTCGATCGCGAAAAGAATTCCGGCGATGGGTGCGTTGAACGCTGCTGCAATTCCGGCTGCCGACCCGGCGAGAACGAAGCCGTTCCGGCGCCCGAGACCCGCGACTGTCGCCACGGCAAACATGACGGATGCACCGACTTGAACGGTCGGACCCTCGCGGCCGACCGACGCGCCCGCCGCGAGCGCCAGCGCTGTCATCACGATTTTGGCAACGGTCGTCTGCCAGCCGAGCAATGCGCGAACATGAAGCTGGTCCGAACTCTTGCGCGCCGCGATCACTTGCGGAATGCCGCTGCCGGCCGCCGCCGGAAACCAGCGCATCGTCACGTACGCCAAGACCGCGAAGCAGGCCGGGGTCATGACGAGCGGCAGCATCGGGTAGGTCGTGAGGATGTAGCTGTAAAGATCCTGCGCGCTGTTCGCGATTCCGGCGAACCCGACGGCGGCCAGGCCGACGAGCAATGCACCCGCGATGAAGACGGCGCGGCGCATCCAGACGCGGCGCGACAGGCTCACATACCGATACCGGCGCATGCTGCCGCGCAAGCGGCGTGTGCGCGACAGTCCCCGCACGCCCATCTTCGGCTTGTCGTCTGGAGTTTCGTCCGCCATCGTCGCGTCACCGCATATTTGGTTGCCGCATTCGCGATGTGGCGGACCTCATTTATCGCAAGTGCTCTTGCAGCCCTTTGAGCGTCGCGACGGCGTCGGCGCCGGCGAACAGGAACTGATCCACGCCCGCAGCCTTGAGAGCGGCTTCCGCGTCGCCCGGCCGACCGGCCATCAGAACGAGCTTCGCACCGGCCTTTTTCAAAGCCTCCGCAGTCGGCTGTGCGAGCGCCGCATTGACGGCATCGGACGAGCAGATGCACGCGGCCGTCGCACCCGATGCCTTGAAGGCGGCGGCAGCGTCTTCCGGCGTTTTATAACCGTCGCTGATCAACGCCGTGATGCCGCCCGCGGCGAGATAGTTTTTGATCCACGTCGTGCGAATGTTGTGATCGGCAATCTCGCCGAGGCTTGCCGCGAAGACCTTGAATCCGCCATGCGCATCCGCGGCATCGCGCAAGGCTTCGAACGCTTCGCCGAGACGATGCGGCTTCAGCGGCTTGACCTCGACGGCCGCCTTATTGGACTGCGCCGCCACCGCTGGCCAAGCCTCAGCATGAACGCCGTCGTCGCCGAGAAGCGGAAACGCGCTGACGCCCGTCAACTCCTGCCGCAACGTCGCGATGTCTTTCGCGCGTGCGTCCGCAGTTTTTGCGATGATGTCCTGAATGTACCCGGAGGTGAGCGCCGCGGCCATGCCGCCACGGCCTTCGATGTCCTGGAAAATGGCCCAGGCCTTTTTCGCCATGTCCTCGGTCAAATTCTCGACGTACCACGAGCCGCCGGCCGGATCGGTGACGCGGCCGAGATGGCTTTCCTCCTGGCAGACGATCTGGATGTTGCGCGCGACGCGGCGTGCGAATGCATCCGGCTTGCCGAGCGCGAACGTGAACGGCAGAACAACGATCGCATCGGCGCCGCCGAGCGCCGCGCCCGTGCACGCAATCGTCGTGCGCAGAATGTTGGTCCACGGATCGCGCTTCGCCATCATGCGATAGGACGTTGGACAATTGATCGTCACGCTTGCGGCAGCGTCGCCCGCACCGCAGGCGTCGGCGACGCGCCAGATGAGACGGCGTGCGGCGCGGAGTTTTGCGATGGTCGAGAATTCGTCGATGTCGGCTGCAAGCGACACGTTGATCTTCGGCAGCGCTTCAGCCGGCGTCAGCCCGCCTTTCTCGGCCGCGCGAAGATACGCAACGAGCGTCGAGAGCATGACGGCCAGTTCCTGCGCTTCGCTCGCACCGGCGACGTGAGCGACAACGCCGTCCGCGGTCATCGCCTGCACGCGCGGGCTTGCCGCCGTGATCTTCATCAGCGCGACGGCGCGCGCGAGCGACGTATCGAGCGACTCGGACAGGCGTCCGGTCATCGCCAGCGTACCGATCGGATCGGCGCCGAACGAACCCTGCCGCTCGGCGGCTTTGACGCCGCGCGCATCCCAGACGCCGGTCAGCGCCAGTGCCGCATCGAAGAACGCGTCGCCCGCGACGAGCACGATCGGGCAGACGTCCAACAGCACGCCGTCGAGCGCAGCGCCGAGCGCTTCTTTCGTCGCCGCGAGCCCGTTGCCGAAGCCGACTTGCAGGCCGATCGACGTCACGCCACCAGCCAGATCTTCAAGGATGGCGGTGTTCGCTGCCTTGGGATCGCTTTCGATGTGGAACGTCCGGATGTCCCAACCGCCGCTGACCGCCTTCGTGCCGCGCGTGAACGGCGCCTGCCCAGGTAGCGCCTCGGCGGCGCTCGCAAGCGCGTCGGCGCGTGTATAGAGCGGATCGATCTTCAGCCCGTCGGCCGTCCGCCGGACGAGCCGCTTCTCGAAATCGGCACCTTTGAGTGCCTTATCGACGAGCGCGCGCCATTGTTCGACCTTGGCGGCGGGAAATCCTTCCGCAAGGTGCGTTTCGTTCGTCTCGGAGGGCGAGCGGCTCATTCGATCGGGCTCCTGGAGCGCAGTGGACTAAGGTGAAAATATTCGCCCCGGTATACCCGGTCGAGAGCCCCGCGCGAGCCCGAATTTTGGCCTCCGGCGTGGCCCAATTGCCGCGCGCGCTCCGTCGCCACCTCCTATCGCGTTTGCCTCGATCCGGATGCCGTGGCATCTGGAGCCAGCTGGCCCGCGAGTCGGCGCCATTTAGGGATTGCGAGGGTCGCACATGACTGGAAAGTCCGGCACACCGGGGTCTCAATCGGCCATCGCCGATCCCCGCGACTACGTGCAGGATGGGGCCGTCCTCATCGGTGTCAGCAAGTCCGGCCACGAGCCGGCGGCCGAAACCCTCGAACTGTCGCTCGCCAACCGCCACGGCCTCGTGACAGGCGCCACCGGCACCGGCAAGACGGTAACTCTGCAGGTCCTGGCTGAGGGCTTTTCCGCCGCCGGCGTGCCGGTCTTCGCTGCCGACATCAAAGGCGATCTGTCCGGCATCGCGATGACGGGCACTCAGGCCCCGAAGCTCGTCGCGCGCGCCGCCGAAATCGGCATCAACAACTACGGCAACGCAGCGTTCCCCACGGTGTTCTGGGATATCTTCGGTGACGCTGGCCATCCCGTGCGCGCCACGGTGCAGGAAATGGGACCGCTACTCCTCTCGCGCCTGATGGAGCTGACCGAGCCGCAGGAAGGCGTCTTGAACATCGCCTTCCGCTGGGCGGCCGACGAGCGCGAAGCCGGCGATAGGAACATGACGATCCTCGATCTCAAAGATTTGCGCTCCGTCATCGATGAGATGGGCAAGCGCGCCTCGGAGATCAGAAGCAAATACGGCCACGTCGCGACGTCGACCGTCGGCGTCATCCAGCGCCGCCTTCTGGTGCTCGAAGAACAGGCCGCCGACAAATTTTTCGGCGAGCCGGCGCTCGACATCATGGATTTCATCAAGACGACGCCCGATGGGCGCGGCGTCGTCAATATTCTTGCCGCCGAGAAACTGATGGACACGCCGCGTCTCTATTCGACGTTCCTGCTCTGGCTGCTGACAGAACTGTTCGAAAAGCTGCCCGAGGTTGGCGATCTCGACAAGCCGAAGCTCGTGTTCCTGTTCGACGAGGCGCACCTTCTCTTCAACGAGGCGCCGAAGGCCGTGCTCGAACAGATCGAGCGCGTCACGCGCCTCATCCGCTCTAAGGGCGTTGGCGTTTACTACGTGACGCAGAGCCCCGCCGACGTGCCCGACCGTGTTTCGGCTCAGCTCGGCAACCGCATCCAGCACGCGCTTCGCGCCTTCACGCCGAAGGAGCAGAAGGCGATTCGCGCTGCGGCTCAGACCTTCCGCTCCAACCCCGCCATCGACACCGAACGCGCGATTCAGGAGCTTAAGGTGGGTGAGGCCCTCGTCTCTCTGCTTCACGGTAAGGGCGAGCCGTCGATGGTCGAGCGGACCCTGATCCGCCCGCCGATGTCGCGGGTGGGTCCGCTGACGCCCGAAGAGCGCGCGTCCCTCGTGGAAGCGGATAAAGCCAATTTCAGCAAGTATCGCCAAACTCTCGACCGCGAATCGGCTTACGAGCGGCTTCAGTCCCGCAATACGTTCGGCGGCCAGATCAAAGAGAAACTATCGAAATTCCCTAATATCTTCGGTTTCAAGAAATGACCTGCCAACTCTGTTGAAAGTAACAGTTGGACTCATTAGTTTTTCTTAGATTCGCGGATTTTGGGCCGCCCGCGGCGTGGGCCGAGAATTGAAGCGCCGGTTCCGGCGACGAGGAGAGCAGCACATGGGCTATTTCCGCTTCCGCAAAACATTCAGCATTTTGCCTGGCGTGCGCATCAATCTCAGCAAGACCGGCGTCAGCTCGAGCATTGGCGGCAACGGCGCGACGGTCAACGTCGGCAAGAACGGGCCGATGGTGACGCTCGGCATTCCCGGCACTGGCCTCAGCTATCGTACCCCGGTCGGTCTCGCGCTGGTGCTCATTTTGCTGGCGGTCGCAGCCATCGCGGGCCTTGCGTATCTCTTCGCTCCCGAAACGGTCCGCACGCTCCTGCACTGGTGGCAGCCGCGATGGTTCTGAGCGTTGCCGTCCTTACGGTGCTGACTGTACTGAGCTTTGCCAGCCGGAATTAGCAGCCACTTTATTCGCGCTCGCCTTGCTCGCTTGGGGCTTCGCCAAGGAAGGCGCTGCGCCGAGTTCGGGAATTCGCGCCTTCGCAGGCGCGTTGGATTGATAACGGACGCCGACCGGCGCCTGCCCCGGCGGCGATTTCAGCCAGATGTTTCGGCGGCCTTCCCGGATACCTTCCTCGTAAAGGGCTGTCTGGTACTTCGGATCGTAAATCTGGGTCGTCTTGAAGTCGAACGATGCCGGAACCGACATGAAGTTGAAGTCTGCACCCGCGTCGAGCGCGATCCGATAGATATGATACAGCTCGCCCTGGTTCTGGCTCTTGATCAGCGTCGAAATCGCCCGTGACGCGATTTGCAAGGTCGTCGCCTTGACGACTTCCTGCTCCGGCGATGCCTTGCCATTCTTGATGATGAAAAATCTGCGGATCGGCGGCTTGGGATAAAGGGAGTCGAATGCCTGCAGCGGCGCTTCCGCGGGCAGGACGAAAACCTCGCGCGTCGTGCCGCCGTCGACGTGCAGCTCGTCGTACATCTTGCCGTCCGCCTCGACCTCGATCTTGACGGGTGGGAATGCCGCCGGAATGGCAGCCGATGCCAGGATCACACTACGGAACAGCTCGATCGCGCGCGGCGATCTGCTGAGCGCGATTTCGCCCATGTTCCAGACCACGGGCCGCTGCGCGTCGAGATTCGTCGTCAGCACCATCAGGATGCGGCCGCGTCTGTACTGCGCAGCGATACGGTCGAGAAATTCGCGGTCGACGTAATGCGCGATCAGTTCCTGCAGCGGCGTCGTATCGGCGAGCGCCGGGCCGCCGAACAGCGCCGGCAGCAGTTGCGTGGTGATGACTTCGTTCTGCTTGTACTGCGTCCAGATCGCTTTCAGCTTTTCGTCTTCCGACGGTCCGAGATACGCGAACGGAGCGATGATGGCGCCGGCGCTGACACCGGTGACGATCTCAAATTCTGGACGGTCGCCGCGCTTGCTCCATCCCGCGAGAACGCCCGCGCCGAACGCTCCGTCGGAACCGCCGCCGGAAAGTGCGAGCGTTTCGATCAATGGACGACCGTCGATGCGCTTGGCGCTGCGGGCGATTGGCGGCATGTGCGCCGTGCGGCGCTTGATTTCCGCAATCGGATTTTTGGGAACTTCATCAGCCCAGAAACGCACGCCGTGCATGTTGGGGATTTCGGCTTCCAGTGCGAGCCTGGCGTCGCTGATGCCGTTACGCGGAATGGTCGCCGCGCAGCCCGTCAGGCAAAGCGAGAACGCCAACACCACGCCGACACAGAGCCTCGCCCTGTACACTGAATACCTCCGGACCCGAAAAACCCTCTAATAGCGCAAATGTTTTAAGGCACCCTCAAGGCCGGGGCAACGCGCGAGTGCCGCCGTGAGTACAACCTCTTGGCGCTGTGGCGTTCCGACGACGGTTGGAGGCTGCTTCAGTGTCCGGAGGACAAAAAGAGCGGCAAACCCCGCGTTTCGATCGCGTTTCGAGTGTACGTGTACGCCCCGGTCATGATCTCGGAGTGACGCCGCCAGTCGAGCGCGCCCATTCCGGGAGGGGTTGGGGGCACGAGAAGCCAATCGTCGGCCGTCAGGTGCCGTTCGAAATGCCCGCGATTGGCCATCAGGCTCCGCACAAGGACGGTCGCGGCCGAAGGAGCGTGCGGCGTCCTGCCGGTGCTCCGCGGATTCAAAAGCTGCCAGATCAGCTCGCGGCGCTTTGGAAGCGACGCGTAGTCGACCGGGAACTGCTGCCTGTCACCCGTGTCAAAACTCACGACGACGTTCGGCCCGCGCTTCAGACGGTGCATCGTATCGATCGGCACGTTGGCAATCACCGACCCATCGACGAGCATTCGTCCATCGTCGGTGTAAAATGGTGGCAGCAGGCCAGGGATCGCCGCGCTCGCGCGAATGGCCTGCCAAAGACTGCCCCGGCGATGAACTTCCGGTTCGTAGGCGGTCAGATCGGCCGAGACAGCGAAATACGGCTTCCACAAATCCTCGATGCGGACGGCGCCGTATTCCTTTTCGAGGTGATGATCGAAGTGCGCATGATCGAGCAGGCTGTAGCGAGGCACCGTATAGCGCGCCATCGCGCGGCCTTCGATGAACATGCGATGCACGCCTGCGTCGATGTCCAGGGGATCGGCATCCTGCGCGATCGCCGCCGCCATCGCCGCGCCGCCCGACGTTCCGCCGATGAGATCGAAACCGACGCCGGCTTCGCGAAACGCCTGGTAGATTCCAACGTGTGCCGCGCAGTACGCACCGCCGCCGCAGGCGACGAAGCCCAAGGCTTCGCCAACGATGAACCGCCAGAGGCGCGCCACGTCTTCGCTGTCGCCGAGCGCAACATGATGGTGCATGGCGGGCTCGCGGCCGACGAGCCAATGCCGCGTGCCTTGCACGATCCCCTTGCGGCGATGAACGATGGCCATTCGTCGTGAGTGCGGCGGGTGCAGCGTCAGCGCGAACGCTTCCAACGCGCCGAGCGGCACGGCGCATCCGATCGGATCATCCGATGACGCCGCGACGAGCAGCAATTCGTCGGCCTGGCGAATGCATTTCGCGCTCCACGCGGTCGGTTCGCGATCAGCGATGAAAACGACTGTAGAATAGCGGGTTTCGAGTTCGTTCAACGCCGCCGTCAGATCCTCATCGTCGCGCGGATCGCGTCCCAGCACATCGCGCAGCGTCTCGCGTGTTGCGATGACCGTGCCGGGACGTGCAGCTGCGATGCTCGCGAAATCGCGTAGGAATTGAGGATCGATTTGCACATCCGCGCATCCGACGACAGCAAGCGTTCGAGGCCGCGGGCGCGGAACATTAACGCCGATGTCGCGACGGAGATCGGCGTGCAGTCGCGTTTGCATAGCAAGACGCTCTGCGAGCGTCGCGGTGAGCGCGGCCCAGATCGCAGGCGACGCCTCGGATATCGAATTGAAGTCATCGCGCGTCAGTCGCACGACGACACCGTCGCGGATCGCTCGCACGGTCGCTGTTCGCGCGCCGCCGGTAAAAAATGCGATCTCGCCGATCGTCGATCCGTGCGTGATTTCCGCGACCGGTTCGTCATGCCCGTCGATCTCGACGGCAAATCGGCCGGATACGACGACATGCAGCGCGTCGGCGATTTCGCCTTGCCGGACGACGCAGTCTCCATGCCTCACGGATACGGGCTGCAGCCGTTCCTCGAGCGAACGCAAAACGTTCGGAGGCAAATCCCGAAACGTGGTGACGCTCGAAAGAGAGAAGGGCTTAAACGACATCGGGGCGCCGCATGGCAGACCTTTTGAGCCTTATACCATACCGGCGCCCCGGGAATCATAAGAAGCAAATGAGAACGCGAGGGGAGTTAACCCGCCAGCGCTTCGACATGCTCCCAATTCACGAGATTGTCGAACCACGCTTCGAGGTATTTCGGGCGCGCATTGCGATAATCGATGTAATAGCTGTGCTCCCAGACATCGACGCCGAGGATCGGCTTCGCGCCGTGCATTAGCGGATTCTCGCCATTGGGAGTCTTCTGAACGTTGAGTTTTCCGTCTTTGATAACAAGCCAGGCCCAGCCCGATCCGAATTGGCCTTTGCCGGCCTCGATGAAATCGCCGCGAACCTTGTCGAAACCGCCATAGCCGTCGACCAGCTTTTCAATCTTGCCGGGAAGCTTTTTACCGCCACCACCCTTCTTCATCCACTGCCAGAAGTGCAGGTGGTTCCAATGCTGGCCGACGTTGTTGATGATGCCTGCATTCTTATCGGCATACGCATTCTTGCAGATATCTTCGAGCGACTGGCCCTCGTATTTGGAGCCGGCCAAAAGCTTGTTGCCGTTATCGACGTACGCGAGGTGGTGCTTGTCGTGGTGAAATTCGAGCGTTTCGGCGGACATGAACGGCGTCAGGGCGTCGTAAGCATACGGAAGATCGGGAAGTTTCAGTGTCATGAAAGGCCACTCATCCATTGGGTTAAAGGTAGCGCGACGCAGGAAAGTAGCTTTTGAGAGGAGTCAACACAAGCTAGCGATAACGCCTGCATCCGCCCTCGGGTTCCACGGATCGAAATTTTTTCCGATCGCAGGTCCATATGGTCGTTAGTCGGTCATTTTCCAGGATTCAGGCAATAGATTTGCGCACCGCAGAGCGCCGAACGAACGCAACGCTGTTTAATTCCGATTTTAGAAATTAGATCTTATGAACCAATAAAGCTTGCCCGCATTATAAAATGCTGCGACGTAGTAATGCCGGTTCTGATGTTTAAATTGGTAAGCACCATCAATTGCCGATAATTCATCGCTGTCCCGGAAGTTCGTATAATATGTATATTGACTTTGCCGCGGGCGTATGAGTTTTCTGCGCCACTTTTCAGACTCCACCATTGGCGGTGGATTTACCAGAGGTTTTGTTTTGTGATGCGAAAGGTAAAAAAAATGGCCGCCGTCAATGTCGACAAGCTTTCACTGAAAGAGCTTATTGATCTTGATGGAAGAGTAAAAAAAGCTCTGGCAATGGCGCGCGATCGCGAGCGGATGGAGATCAAGAAGCGGGTCGCAGATCTCGCGGAGACCCACGGTTTCTCGGTTGCGGAATTGTTCGGCGGAGCCCGCGGCCGCGGACCCGGAAAAACAAAGTCAGTAGGCGTTGCAAAATACGCCAACCCGGAAAACAAACTCGACACCTGGACCGGCCGCGGACGCAAACCCAATTGGGTCGTCGAACGACTGAGGAAGGGTGCCAAGCTCGCCGACTTTGAGATCTGACCGAGCGTCGCACGAGCGGACCGCCGATCTCCCAGAAGGTCGGCGGTCGCTGCCATCACTTCTATATTATCTCTATAGAAACAAAAGCCGTCAGCCGTCTGAATATTTGCGTGCTGCGGCGAAAATTTCCAAAAAATTATCGTTTGCCGGCCACGTTGCGGCCAAGTTGACGGCCGATGCGCTGGGCGCCTGCGCGAACAGTATCTGAAGCGGACGCTAACCCTTCGCCGCGCTGACCCTCCCGAAATTAGCACTCGATCCTTGACAGTGCTATCAACCGCTTCCATATAACCAGCGCGCAGTCACGGGGCGTCGCCAGCCGGGTTCACAAGCTGGGTTCGTCCTGCATGCAACTCCCCGTCGCTGCAAGCATACATCGAATCATCAAGCCAAATCATGAGGTTAGACCCATGGCGTTCCGTCCTCTCCACGACCGCGTGGTCGTGAAACGTATTGAGGAAGAAGCAAAGACTGCAGGCGGGATCATCATCCCCGATACCGCCAAGGAAAAGCCCCAGCAGGGCGAGATCGTTGCCGTCGGTCCGGGTGCCCGTGACGAGGCTGGCAAGGTCAACGCCCTCGACGTCAAGGTCGGCGACCGCGTTCTGTTCGGCAAGTGGTCGGGCAGCGAAGTGAAGATCGACGGCGAGGACCTCCTCATCATGAAGGAGAGCGACATCCTCGGAATTCTCGAAGTGACGGCCAAGAAAAAAGCCGCCGCTTAATTTCCTTCCCCTCCGAAGCATCAGTTAAATTCAGGAGTTGCTTAGATGGCAGCTAAAGACGTCAAATTTGCTCAAGACGCACGTGAGCGCATGCTCCGTGGCGTCGACATCCTCGCCAACGCGGTGAAGGTCACCCTCGGTCCGAAGGGCCGCAACGTCGTCATCGAAAAGTCGTTCGGCGCCCCGCGCATCACGAAGGACGGCGTGACGGTCGCGAAGGAAATCGAGCTCGAAGACAAGTTCGAGAACATGGGCGCGCAGATGCTCAAAGAGGTCGCGTCGAAGACGGCCGATCTCGCAGGTGACGGCACGACGACGGCAACGGTTCTCGCTCAGGCCATCGTCCGCGAAGGCGCGAAGTCGGTTGCAGCCGGTTCCAACCCGATGGATCTGAAGCGCGGCGTCGATCTTGCCGTTCAGGCCATCATAGATGACCTCAAGACCAACTCGAAGAAGGTCACGAAGGATCAGATCGCTCAGGTTGGCACGATCTCGGCCAACGGCGACGAAGTCGTCGGCAAGAAGATCGCTGAAGCGATGGACAAGGTCGGCTCGGAAGGCGTCATCACGGTCGAGGAATCCAAGACCCTCGATTTCGAACTCGATGTCGTCGAAGGCATGCAGTTCGATCGCGGCTATCTCTCGCCGTACTTCATCACCAACGCTGACAAGATGATCGCTGAACTTGAGAGCCCCTACATTCTCATCCACGAGAAGAAGCTTTCGGGTCTGCAGGCGATGCTTCCGGTCCTCGAAGCCGTCGTCCAGTCGGGCAAGCCCCTCCTGATCATCGCTGAAGACGTCGAAGGCGAAGCGCTCGCGACGCTCGTCGTCAACAAGCTGCGCGGCGGCCTCAAGGTTGCAGCCGTCAAGGCTCCGGGCTTCGGCGATCGCCGCAAGGCCATGCTCGAGGACATCGCTGTCCTGACGGGCGGCACGGTGATCTCGGAAGATCTCGGCATCAAGCTTGAGACCGTGACGCTCGACATGCTCGGCCGCGCCAAGAAGGTGACGATCGACAAGGAGAACACCACGATCGTCGACGGTTCGGGCAAGAAGGGCGACATCGAAGCCCGCGTGAAGCAGATCAAGGCGCAGATCGAGGAAACGACCTCGGACTACGACCGCGAGAAGCTGCAGGAGCGTCTTGCGAAGCTGGCTGGCGGCGTGGCCGTCATCAAGGTCGGCGGCGCAACGGAAGTTGAAGTCAAAGAGCGCAAGGACCGCGTCGACGACGCGCTGCACGCAACCCGCGCAGCCGTTGAAGAAGGCATCGTTCCTGGCGGTGGCGTTGCACTGCTTCGCGCCGCGAAGTCGCTCGACGCCTTGAAGCCCGAGAACGACGATCAGAAGGTCGGCATCAACATCGTCCGCAAGGCGCTGCAGGCTCCGGCCCGCCAGATCGCTACGAACGCGGGTGAGGATGGTTCGGTCATCGTCGGCAAGATCCTCGAGAACTCGAAGTACGCGTACGGCTACAATGCGCAGTCGCACGAGTACGGCGATCTCTACGCCCAGGGCGTCATCGACCCGACGAAGGTCGTGCGTTGCGCGCTGCAGGACGCAGCCTCGGTTTCGGGCCTTCTGATCACGACGGAAGCCATGATCGCCGACGTGCCGAAGAAGGACGCCGGCCATTCGCACGGCGCGCCTGGCGGCGGCATGGGCGGCATGGGCGGAATGGACTTCTAATTTGATTGCGCCGGGCGACTCCCCTTCGGGGAGCCGGCCGCCCGGCGCGTCGATCCTCGCCTACGCAATATTTTCGCGCCTTCCGGCCGGCTCTTCGGAGAAGAGTCGGAAGGCGCAAATAAAAAAGCCCCGCAGTCGCTGCGGGGCTTTTCTATTTTAAGGTCTGTTATTGGACGACGAACTCGTTCGTCGAGGGAAGAGGCCCTTTGCCCCAATAAGACGTCGCGTTCGCACGATCGAACGTCGCGCCGTCGCCCTTGGCTTGATAGAGCGAGACCCAAAGCGGGCTGCCTTGCTTCACTTCACCCGAAATCGGGATTTTCACGTCGCGATGGTCGCCCGCGGTGAGGGCCATCGATCCCAACACCGTATTGTCGGGTTTGCCGTGCTGATCGCTTCCGTAGACGACCGCGAAGCTTTTCTGCGGAGCGTAGGCGTAGGTGAGCTTTACGTTCGAACCGTCGAGCTTCTGGTTGAATACAATGACGGATGCGGGAGCGATGGTCGCGTTGCCTCCCTGTTCCTGCATCGCGAAGGCGGGCGCGGTCAGGCTCGCAAGTCCACAGGCAAGCGCAATCACGGAAACACTCAAACGTGCCGGCATAACAGGCTCCTTGTCTCCTGCGGCGTCTCCCATTGAGACTGCCGATACATTCGACTTGGGCGTACCTGAGGCGCGTTCAATCGACGCCGTTGCTGAACTTTCCTCACGATTGCGAGAGTTTTTGTGAGAGCGCTGCGGACCGTCACGCGGCCTCGGCTCGGCGCGACCGCAATTTATAGCTGTGTACAGTTCGCCGCACCTGTTCGGTTTAGTAAATAATTCCTGTACATTTATTCTTGCGCATTACTGCAAAATTCGAAGACGAGCATCCGCATGAACAGTCATGCGCTGATGAAGGGGCGACTTTTTCTCAAAATCCAAGAAGAAAGGGAAGACTAGATGTCGGAAGATATTCTGTCCAAGCTCAAGGAGTTACATCAGGGCGTTCAATCGCGCATTGAGGCCACCTCGGACTGGAAGGCGATGAAAGCGGTCGAACGTGCGATCGGCGATCTGTCAGCCGCTCTGGCACCCGCGGAAGCTGCAATAGTCGAAGAGCAAGCGCCGGAGCAGGCCATTGCTGCTGCGGAAGCAGAAACTGAAGCTCCCGCAGCCGATGAGCCTGCGCCACCTGCAGAGGAAGCGACGGCGGAAGCTACTGCCGAGACCGCCGTCGTCGAAGAACCGGAAGCGGTCGCCGCAGAAGCAACAGCCGAAGAAGCTCCTGCGGAAGCCGCGGCGGAACCAGTGGCGGACGACACAGCATCCGAACAAGCCGCAGCTTCCGAACCGGCAGGGGACGCGACCGCAGACGATTCGGCGCCTGCTGAAGTTGCTGCGGAGGCGGCTGACGCCGAAGCGGTTTCCGATGCGGCGGCTGCTGAAATCGAAGCCGATCCTGTGTCTGAACCGGCTGCGGACGACACGGCATCTGCCGACTCGGCCGAAGCCGCTCCGATAGAGGCAGCGTCAGAGGAGGCAACGTCAGCCGACGATGCACCAGCAGAAGCTTCAGCCGAAGCCGAAGCTCCAGCATCGGCGGAGCCCGTAGCGGAAGCTGCACCGGAATCCGAGGCTGCTCCCGCCGAAGAGGCAGCGGCGGAATCGGATCAGCCTGCGACCGAGCATTCGGCGGAGGCCGACGCACCAGCCGTGTCCGAAATTCCTGCCGAGGACAAGGCTCTCGTCGCTGAGATCGTCGCGAATGGCGCCGGCACTCCGAAACCGGAAGCACCCGCAGCAAATCCTTGATGCACCGCATCTCATTCTGACGCATCCGCTAGGAGCACGCAGAAAGCCCCATCCCGCGGGGCTTTCTTTTATGTCCATCGCGACTCATCGATCACATTTTACTTTCGGGACTTTTCAATCGCGGCTCTAGGAGCCAACCTAAAAGCACTCCGGGACGTCAACCAGAGAGAGGCAAAGCGATGGATGCCGTCGAAATTCAAGCGCACGCGCGACAGCTCTACGAAGCTCATGGTGCAAAAGCGCTGGCAGAGGCCGCACACAGAGTTCGCGAATTCGAAGAGCGCGGCGACAAGCGTCTCGTTGATGACTGGCGGAGAATTCAGTCGGCGCTGCAATTGATGCGCGGTCCGCACGTTAGCTGACGGGTGCCACGCGTCGAAATTTTTCAGCGATTGATCTTCGCCATCGCCGCGTAGCCAAATCGGCCCTGATGGAAAGAGGACACTAAGCCGTGCCGCTCGGCCACGGCGCGTACAACGTCGTGCAAGTTTCGACGCGGCGTCACGCTGAAGTGCGCGAGCCACGCAAGCATTGCCTTGCGCGCGACGTTCGGCATCTCGTCCATCGTTCCGAAGTCGACGACGTGCAACGCGCCGCCCGGCGCCAGCGTTGCGGCTGCCCGATCCAGCACAGCTTCCCACGTCGGAATCATCGACACCGCATATGAAATGAAAATTCGATCGAACGACGAAAGGCCGAACAGTGACTGCGGGTCGAACGCCGTCGCGTCGGCTTGTGCAACTTTGATCCTGTTGCTCTCGCCGCTTTTTGCGATCGAGGCGCGCGCGGTTTTCAGCATCTCCTCCGAGACGTCGAGCCCGAAGAAGCGCGCGTTCTGATAACGCCGCGCCGCGCAGATCAGATTGCGCGCCGTCCCGCAGCCGACTTCCAGCACGGTTCCATTCGCGGGCGGCGTCAGGTCGGCGATCATCTGATCGCGTCCCAGAAGATAATGCCGACGCGTCAGATCATAAATAAAGCGCTGGTGCCGATAGATGACATCCATGGCGCCGGCAGCAGTGTCCGACATCGGCGCTCCGTCAGTCGCGTTTCAGATAAAGGTGGAAGCCGCCGTAGATCGCCGAGCGATCCTTCGCGTGAATTTCAGCGGAGCGCGCCGCATCGTACGTCCAGCGCTCGAGCAGCGCACTCGAAACGCGTCCCGGCAGAATGCTCGGCTCGCCAGCGGTACGGAAAATGACGCGGGCACCCGGACGCGACGTGCGCGTGATCTCGCGCCACAGTGCGTTGAGCGTCGCATCGTCCATCCAATCCTGCGCATCGAGCAGGACATAACGATCGAGGCTTTCGGCGGGTTCGTTCGACAGAAAGCGGATCATGTTGTCATGGACGACGGTCACGCGGTTCGTGCGCGTTTTGACAGCCAGGAAGTTTGCCTTGTCGAGATAAGGCGGGCAGGGACCTTGTCCTTGCGGAGCGTAACGCCGCCCGAACGCCTGCCACGCAAAATAATTGTCCTTGAGATCGAAGCCCGTCGCGAGGCGCTGGGCGCGTTCCTTCAGAACTTCCGACATCGGCCGCGCGCCGTTGTCCGACAGCGCATCGTACTGCACGGGCGGGATGCCGAGCCCGAACAGCGAAGCCCGGTTGGACGTGATCCAGCGCAGCAGTGGATGGTCGAACGCCGGACCGATCTCGCGATCGAAAATCTCGCGCTGCTCGTCGATCGATTGTGCGTCTAGAATGCGCTTCGGATTGGCCCCGAGCATGCGCGCCATGACGTGTCCGCTCGTGATGAAGCGGCCGAGCAGTCCATAGCGGTAGAAATTGCGCGCGAAGCGCGAGATCCGCCGCCGTCCGCTGATGTCGCGGCCGTCCCAATAGGCGCGCGTCTCGGCGTCGAGATGCTGCGCGATCAGATCGCGATAGAGATGCACGTTACGGCGATCGTCGGCGGCGCCGAAAAAGCGATAGAACGTTGCGTGGTTCGGAAGATGCTGAGCGGCGGCGAGCTTCAATTTCAAAAGCGCGATATGCGTCTCGTTGAGATCGATCGCGATGATGCGCGCCGGGTTTCCGGTCAGGTAGCTCATCACGTTGCAGCCGCCGGACGCGATCGTCATCACACGGCTTTGCGGCGTGAATTCCAACGCCTCCATGTCCGCGCGTGGGTCTTCCCAGATCTGCGGATAGACCATCGAGCGGAAAGCAAAGGTGAAAGTTCGTTCGAGAAAGCCCGCCGCGCTCAATGCGCGGTTCTGGTGCACAGCCTCGCTGAGCAGGTCGACGCTGGTCGGTTCGAAGACTTTCGCGGATACGTTCACACACGATCTCCCTGATCGCCGCTTTCGCTACGGCATTTGAATTCTTAGGCGGCCTCGATCAGCCAACGTCCCGACGCGGCCTGCGTCGCGCGCTGACCGATGTGCTCTTTCCATCGGATGATTTCGAATTGGCCGTCGAAGCGCTCGCCGATCGCGGTGCAGCTTTCGACCCAATCCCCGCAATTGAGATAATGAATGCCGTCGATCATACGATTGTTCGCATGATGGATGTGGCCGCAGATGAGACCATCGGCCTCGCGGCGGCGCGCTTCGGAAGCGAGCGCATCCTCGAATTCGCCGATGAAGTTGACGGCGCTTTTGACCTTGAGCTTCAGGAACGCCGATAGCGACCAATGCCCAAGGCCCAGCATGCGCCGCGCGTAATTCAGCGGCACGTTCAAGGCCAGCGCCGCATCGTAAGAACGGTCGCCGAGGAACGCGAGCCAGCGCGCATAACGCACCACGACGTCGAATTCATCGCCGTGCAGAACGAGGTAGCGCTTGCCGTTGGCGCCTTCGTGGATAGCGTCGCGGCGAAGTTCGACGCCGCCGAAGTTCATGCCCGCATAGTCGCGCAGACCGTCGTCGTGATTGCCGGGAATGAAGACGACGCGCGTTCCCTTGCGCGCCTTGCGCAGAAGCTTCTGCAGAACGTCGTTATGACTTTGTGGCCAGTGAGGGCCGCGACGGACTTTCCAGAAATCGACGATGTCGCCGACGAGGTAAAGTTGCTCGCTCTCGACGTAGCGCAGGAAATCGAGAAGGGCTGGCGCTTGCGAATTGCGCATTCCGAGATGGACATCGGAAAGGAATACGGCGCGGTAATTCAGTTCCCCGGATGCGGTCGCGGCGCTCAAGTTCGGCCCCCAATCGCCAAGCTTTTCATGCCAAGCGAAGGACCGGATTCATGTTACACGCGTATGACGGCAGCCTGCGACGCGTCGCGACTGGAGCGGTTAATTTCACTCATATGTGGCGGCGCGACCTAAAATTCAATGCGCTGGAAAATGTGTTCCCAGACGAACAAGAGCGCGGTGTCGACAACGGCAACCATCAGAAATGCGAGAGAGATCGGGTAGGTCGACGATTCGGGCAGCCCGAGTTCAGATCCTCGGGTGGCGACGGCGAGAGCCGCAGTGAGACTGAAAAGTGCGAGAACTGCGAAAACGATCTGAACGTATTTTAGCGAACGAGCACGTTCGTGACGAAAATCATCCATCCGGGCATTCCCCTCGACGCGGTACAAACGAAACCCCGGGCTGGGACCATAAGCACTGTGCTGAGCAGTTTGAAGTAAAATTTAATGCTTTGTTAATGAACTACGTTTGTCGCAAAAGCTTTAAACTTTTCTAATTGCAAGGCGCGATCGGCCGGAAACGCGGCCGCAATCCACCACGTCTCGAACGCCCTCAGAATCTCGCCGACGGACGGGCCCGCTGGTATCCCGAGGGCAAGAACGTCGCTGCCGCTGAAGGGCATCTTCGGCGGGCTCCAGCGGTCCACCAGAAGCGCGCGCTTGCGCCAGGCTGCATCGGTGGCGGCAGCATTCGAGCGCGCCCACGCGACGACTGCGGCCCGTCTAAAGGCCTCGGAGCCGAGACGGTAGAGCGCGGCGCAGGCAGCGGCTTCGGGCTGCGCGGGATCGAGACCCGGATCAAAGCTTGCCGCGGACCGGAGCGCGGACGCTTCGCTGTTGGAAAGGCGAAGCCTCTGCGCCAGCTCATCGACGTCGCCCGGGCCCGAAACGGCGAGCGCCGCCAGTCCGCAGATCACGTCTGGCGGCTGACCGAGGCCGGCTTCGATTGCCTGCAGCCGCGCCAGCCTCTCGGGATGCAAAGTGCCGGGAAGCACGAGCGCCAGAATTTCGCTCTCGTACATGGCCCGAACGACCTCAGCAGCATAGGGCGCCGCGAGCAGCTTCAGGAACTCGGCGCGAATGCGCTCGGCTGCGAGCTTGCTTAGACCTTGCTTGAGCTTGATCGCGGCCGCCAGTCCGTCGACGTCGAGATGGCCTTTGCCGTATTCGGCGCTGAAGCGAAAAAACCGCAGAATACGCAGGTAGTCTTCGCGAATGCGTGCTTCACCATCGCCGATGAAGCGCACGCGCCGCCTGCGAAGGTCGGCAATCCCGCCCATCGGATCGTAGATCGCCCCATCCGGCGCGCAATAAAGCGCGTTGATCGTGAAGTCCCGTCGCTGCGCATCCTCGTCCCACGACTGGGTGAATGCGACGGTCGCATGGCGTCCGTCGGTTTCGATATCGCGCCGAAGCGTCGTGACCTCAAATCCGACGCCATCGGAAACGAGCGTCACCGTGCCGTGCTCGATGCCCGTCGGATGCGCGCCGAGCCCCGCGCGTCGCGCAAGCTCGATGACGGCGTCCGGAACGGCCGGCGTAGCAAGATCGACGTCGATGACTGGGCGATCGATCAGCGTATTGCGAATTGCGCCGCCGACAACGCGAACCTCCGCCTGAGCCGCATCGAATGCCGCGAAAACGTTGCGAAGTGGTTTGGCGTCGAGCCATCCTGCAATGAGGCGCGGACGGGTCGCGGTAAGCTGCGTCATGACTCAAGGTTTTTCGGGTTGCGGTTCCTGCGCGCGAATTGTGCGGTCGGGTTCGAGATTTCTATCGTGCATCGATTGCGGAACATAGACGTCATTCGGCGCATTGGAGGTTCGCGTTGAGAAAGCCACGAGCGTCGTCAGCATGAGCGCAGCACCCGCGATGAACAGCTTGAGCAGCGGCGCATTGCGCATGATTTCGCCGAGCCCTTTCCATTCATCGTCCCGGAATGCCACCCACGCGATGTAGAACAGCGTCGGCAGCAGAAAGAAAAAGATGTTCTCGAAAACGATGCGGATCATGCGCTGAACAGTCTCCGATAAAGCGCGCGGATGATTCCGGCGGTCGCGCCCCAGATATAGCGTTCGCCGTAAGGCATGGCATAGAACCTCCGCTCGTTGCCGCGCCAGGTCCGGCTGTCGATTTTATGGTTGGCTTCGTTCATCAGAAACTGAAACGGCACTTCGAAGATGTCGGCGACTTCCGCCGGATCTGGAACGAGATGAAATCCCGGTCGCACCAGCGCGACGGACGGCGTGATGATGAAACCCGTGCCAGTGCGATACGTCGGGAGATATCCGAGAGGCTCGATGAACGATCCGTCGAGCGCGATTTCCTCCCGTGCCTCCCTGACCGCAGCGGCCATCGGACTCGCATCATCGGTCTCAACCTTTCCTCCTGGGAAAGCGATCTGCCCGGCATGTGAGGAAAGATGTCCCGTCCGCTCCGTCAAAATGATGCTCAACGGCGCGTGCGCGACGATTGGAATGAGCACGGCCGCATGCCGGACGTCGGAGGAAAAAATTCCGGCATCCGGATTGAGATCGTCATCGCCCGACGCATGCGTTCCATTAATCACCGGCGGCTCCGCCAGCAGACGCGCACGGGCGAGCTTTTCGAAAACTTCGGCGTTTAGGTCCGTTGACGTCACATTCGGGGCGGAAAGAGAGGACATTTTACGAATTGTAACCATATGTCTGGCGTGATCCGCGACTGGCCGGTTACCGCTGAATCACGATACCTTCTCGAACGTACCGCAAACAGAAGCCCGTCTGTCAGGAAAATTGGAACCGCGTGGCAACGAATGGTGTGACAGGGGCGCTTCGGGCGCTGGCTTTCTCGGCAGCCCTCGTGGCCATTTGGCTCGCCGCGAGCGTTGCGCCGGTCAGCGCTGCCTCGACGATCGATTTCCTCGCGGCACTCTCGGATTCCGAAATGGACGAGTTTCGGGCGTGGAAGGACGCGCGCAACGTCTTTAACGATCGGACCGACGCTTATTGGGACGCCGTCGAAGCGAAGCGGCAGGGGCGGCGCAAGAAGCGCGCCGCGAAGATCCCGTTCGAGCCAACCGATTACGTGATGAGCTTGGCGCCGAAGTATACCGGACCAACGCTCTCGGCGGAGCTTGCGAAAAAATACTACAGCTTCGTCGAGCGTCAGAAGACGGCGGAGCCTGCGCAGCAGCGCGAGCTTGCGACCGTTGCCGATTATCTGGAAGCCGCCAAGCGGGTCTACAACTTTACGCCCGAGCGCGTCAGCGAACGCGAATTCAAGCAGCGCTACGCCGAGGAGGCGCACGCCTTGGGATTATCCAAGGAACAGGTCGTGCGCGTCTATGCGCTGGAGACGGGCGGCAACGGCACCTACGACATGCAATCGGGCATTCACCCGATCAAGAAGACGGGACGCGCGATATCGAGCGCGCTCGGCTATGCGCAGCTTCTCGATGCAAACTCGATCAATGAGCTTGCGCGCAGCGGCGAGACGTTCATCTCGCTGCTGAACCGGAAATTGCGCGATCCCGAAAATACGCCCGAGCGGACGGCCGCGCTGAAACGCAAGCTCGCCGTTCTGAAGCGCATGTACGCCAACGTGAAGCGCCTGCCGTTCGAATGGAGCGTGCAGCAGCGCTACGCCAAGACGGACAACGGCATGGGCATTCACACCCTGAACATCGACGCGGATATCGGTCCGATGCTCCAGGCTATGAAGCTCAGGACGCTGAAGGACACGGCCGCAAAGCAAGGTCGCCGATCTCTGACGGGGGCCGAACTCGAGCTGATGAACCTCGCAGGCCCGATGACGGGCCTCGAAATGATGGAAGAGCCGGGCGCCTCTGCGCCGACGACGAACTTCTTTGCCCGGCGTGCCTATTACGTGAACAAAATGGTCAACGGCTTGACCGGCGCCGAGCTGCAGGTCGAGCTTGACCGCCGCATGACGCAGTCGATCACGAGGCCGGGCGCGCAGGAATTCGCCGAAGCGTTCGATCGCCTCTACGCGCGGCGCAGCACGGCGGAGCGCTGAACCCCGCCGCGCGCTTCAATGCCTGACGTTACGCTTCGGTTTCGGCGCGCTCCAGGTATGGATAGTCCGTGTAGCCTTTCGGGCCTTGCGCGTAGAACGTCGCCGGATCTGGAGCATTCAGCGGCGCGCTGAGCTTGAAGCGTTCCGGCAGGTCGGGATTGGCGATGAACAGCTGCCCGAATGCGACGGCATCCGCACGACCGGAAGTGATCGCGGCTTCCGCCGTTTCCTTCGTGAACTTCTCGTTCGCGATGAAAACGCCTCCGAAAATCTTCTTGAGCTGTGGACCGATCGAGTCCGCCCCTTCGTGTTCGCGCGCGCAGAGAAACGCAATTCGGCGTTGGCCGGTCTGCTCGGCGACGTAGCCGAAGGTCGCGAGCGGATTGCTGTCGCCCATCGTGTGCGCGTCCCCGCGCGGAGCGAGATGCAATCCGACGCGATCCGCGCCCCAAACGTCGATGCAGGCATCGACGACTTCGAGCAGCAGCCGTGCGCGATTTTCGATGGGGCCGCCGTAAGCGTCGGTGCGCAGGTTGGTGCTGTCCTGCAAGAACTGGTCGAGCAGATAGCCGTTGGCGCCATGAACTTCGACGCCGTCAAAGCCTGCACGCTTCGCATTCTCCGCGCCGCGGCGGTATTCGGCAATGACGCCCGGAATTTCGCTGAGTTCGAGCGCGCGCGGAACGACATAATCGGTTTTGGGGCGGATCAGGCTGACGTGCCCCTGCGGCGCGATCGCGCTTGGCGCTACCGGCAGCGCGCCGTCGAGATAGCTCGGATGCGAAACGCGTCCGACATGCCAAAGCTGCAGAAGCATCGTGCCACCCGCCGCGTGCACCGCATCGGTGATGCGCTTCCAGCCCGCGACCTGCTCGTCCGACCAGATGCCGGGTGTATCGGGATAACCGACGCCCATCGGAGTGACCGACGTCGCTTCGGACAGGATCAGACCCGCAGCCGCGCGCTGAACGTAATAGTCGCGCATCAAATCGTTCGGCACGCGTCCTTCGCTTGCACGGCAACGCGTCAGTGGCGCGAGAACGATACGATTTCTAAGCGTAAGGGCACCGGCGCGAAGCGGATCAAAGAGCGTTGTCATTTTGAATTCCCGGATTGGCTAGGAAGGATATGGCGGAACGCGAGCATTGAGATTTGGTGCTGGGTAAGATGTGGTACGCCAATCAAGGCGGCAACTGTGGCGATGCGGCGCCCCATCATTATGAGATCGCTGCGTTTCGGCCAGCGCAATGCTCACGCGACGTTCGCGGAAGCATTTCTGTCCTTCACCTCGTCGTCCGCTGAGAATGCGACGGCGGATAGGAGGCTCGGCGGCCGGTAGTATATTTCCTTTACGGTGCTGCCGCGAGATTCACGCACTGTTTGGCCGAAACGCGCCAGCGCACTCTTATGGATCGTTTCATTGAGAGACACGAGTTCGGGAGCGAGCTTGCTCGTTCGCCATGTCCTGAACCATCGCCGCCGTCCCTTGGCGATGGCGCGGAGATCCTGGCCGACGAGCCGCATGTAAGGCACCAGCCGCGAAAATGCGTAGACCCAGCCCGATGCTGAATGGTGCTGCAGCCCGAGCGGATCGGGCTTCGTCGAGCGCTTCAACTGACGCATGTCGATCGCGAGGCCAGTCAAGGCGCTGACGCGCTCCGCCATCCAGAGCAGCGCGATGTCAGAGAGTTCACTCTCGGGCCAGCCGCCGCCGATATCGGAGTGCGTTCCTGAGAACCATGTCTGCTCGACGTGCTGATGCGCCGCGAGCGTCGCGCCTTCGGGCAGAGTGAAGAATGTCGGACGGAACGGCCCGCGCGTTTCGTCGATCGACAAACCATGAAGCGCGACGTCGATTGTGTCGTGCAAGCGCATGTCGTGATACGCGAGACGCCGGCTGATGCGCGACGCGCCGGAAAAAGGATTTCCGATGTTGCCGACGGTATCCCAGACGCCGACGCATCGGATGCGAACCGGATAGTGGCAAACAGCACTCAGGCGCGCCAACGTATCGACGTCGCGTTTATGTTCGCTCTGGCGATAGAGCTTCCAGGCCTCATCGAACGAAAAATCGCTTTGCGCGGGCGCGATGCCGAACAGCGTTACGAAACTCGCAAGGCTGCGCGCTTCGAAAGCGCCGCGCGAAAATCCGAAGAGATAGATTTCGTCTCCCGGCTCGTAGACGTCGCGCAGGAATTGATACGCGAGCTTGATGCGCGCGCCGACCTCGATGCCGATGGCGCCCCTGAGAAACGCGAAGCGCAAATTCTCCGTCGTCGCGATGCCCGCGATATATCGCACGAGCTGGCGCACGCCTTTGCGGTCTCTCGGCAGAATGGCGTTATGGAGCTTCGCGACGTTCGTCTGCGGAGACGGGCCGCCACCTTCGTTCCAGGTGCCGTCGAGCGAGCAGACAAGACGTTTCATTCTGCCTCCCCGGCAAAGGCCGTTTCCGGCGCACGCAAGACACGACGGGGTATGCATTACCCACGCGTCACCAGTCCGATTTCAGGCACGGGTGACGAGCTATTTCTAGCCAGCGTTATAAGGCTCTGGCGTCGGCGGTCCAGAATGGCCGGGCGGGCGCTCGGGTTGTGGCACGAGCGGCTGGCCAAATGGCAACAGGACTAGGGGTTGCCTGTGAGGAAACCTTGCGTCTACGGCCACTTCACGACGGGGGGCATCGACGAGAGAATGCTTTCGACATTGCCGCCGGTTTTCAGCCCGAACATCGTGCCGCGGTCATACAGAAGATTGTATTCGACGTAGCGTCCGCGCCGGATGAGCTGCTCTTCGCGCTGCTCCTCCGAATAGGGCATCGAATAGTTCCCGCGAACCAACATCGGATAGACGCTGGCGAACGCCTTGCCGACATCCTGCGTGAACGCGAAAGCTGCGTCCCAACCGCCTTCCGCGTCGGCAGGCGTGAGGTGATCGTAGAAAATGCCGCCGATGCCACGCGCCTCGTTACGGTGCGGCAGAAAGAAATACTCGTCGCACCACTCTTTGAGCTTTTGATAGTCGGCGACGGAATGCGGCGCGCAGGCGCCATACATCGCAGCGTGAAAGGCCATCGTGTCTGCGTCCGACTGCGTTCGGCGCTTGTCGAGCACGGGTGTGAGATCAGCGCCGCCGCCGAACCACCATTTCGACGTGACGATCATGCGCGTGTTCATGTGAACAGCAGGCACGTTCGGGTTTCTGGGATGCACGATGAGCGAAATGCCCGATGCCCAGAACGCGGGCGATTCCTCGGCACCCGGAATCTGCTTGCGGAACTCGGGAGAGAATTCGCCGTAGACTGTCGAGGTGTGAACGCCGGCCTTCTCGAACACGCGGCCGTGCAGCATGCTCATGACGCCGCCGCCGCCGTCGTTTCCAGCCGCATCCTTACGCGGCCACGGCGTCGCGACGAAGCGGCCCGGAGCATCGCCACCATGCGGAGCGGTTTCCGGCAAGCCGGCTTCGAGTTTCTCGAATGCCGCGACGATGTCGTCGCGAAGGCGTTCGAACCAGGCGCGCGCCTGCGCTTTGTGCTGTTCCAAGGCGGTATCGGATGCGTTCATCAGCTATTCTGCATAAGGTCTTGTTTTTGACTGAAAGGACCCTTAGCCCTAACGGGCATCCACGATCAACATCCGGTCGCCGCCGCCAGTCGGATTTCCGCACTTGCGACGACGCGCCGCTTTTGCGTTTGCGATAGACACCATGTTTCGCCGCCTCCTGCATTGGGGAGAAACCCGCATCAAGCCGTTCGACGAGCGCGAAGTCACGCGCCCGCCGGATACGCTGTGGGCGTTCTACTGGTTCTTCATCAAGCCGCTGTGGCCGTTCTTCGTGCTCCTGCTGATCGCCGGCTGCTTGGGCTCGACGATCGAAGTGGCGCTGATGGGCTTCGTCGGCGCCATCGTCGACAGAATGCGCACGCATTCCGATCCCGCGACCTTCGTCTCGACCTACAGCTGGATGCTGGCGCTGATGGCCTTCGTTGCGCTGATCCTGCGGCCGCTGGTCTCGACCGCGCACGACTTCATCAAGAACCAGATGATCTCGGCGGGAACGACGTCGCGCATCCGCTGGCAGACGCACCGCTACGTGCTGCGCCAGAGCCTGGGCTTCTTCCAGAACGATTTCGCGGGCCGCGTCGCCAACAAGATCATGCAGACCGGCACGTCTCTGCGCGAAAGCGTTGTGCAGTTGATCGACGCGCTCTGGTACGCATCGGTGCAGTTCATCGGCTCGGCGCTGCTGTTCGCGGCCTCCGATTGGCGCTTGACGATCCCGCTCATCATCTGGCTCGCCGCTTATATCGTGGCGCTGCGTTACTTCGTGCCGCGCATCAAGGAGCGCTCGACGAAATCGTCCGAGGCGCGCTCGATGCTCGTCGGCCGCATCGTCGACAGCTACACGAACATCATGACGGTGAAGCTCTTCGCGCACGCCGAACGCGAGGATACCTACGCGCGCGAAGCTCTGACCGAGCAGATGCAGGCGTGGCAGGCTTCGCTGCGTCTGATCACCGGCATGGAGCTCGTTCTCTATACGCTGAACGGCATCCTGCTCGTCGCGACGACCGGCGCGGCCATCGTGCTCTGGACGATGGGCCATGTGACCGTCGGCGATATCGCAGTCGTCAGTGGCCTGGTCATCCGCATCGTCACGATGTCCGGCTGGGTCATGTGGACGATTGCCGACGTCTTCGAAAACATAGGCGTCGTGCATGAGGGCATGGAAACGATTTCGCTGCCGAACCTGTTGCAGGACACGCCGGATGCGAAGCCGCTCGCGGTTCCGCATGGCGAAATCCGCCTCGATCATATCCACTTCCATTACGGAGCTGGTCGCGCCGCGTCCGACGATGCGCCCCCGCGCGTCATCGAGGATCTGTCGTTGACGGTGAAGCCCGGCGAAAAGGTCGGCCTCGTCGGCCGGTCCGGCGCGGGCAAGTCGACGCTCGTCAATCTGCTGCTGCGCTTCTACGATCTTGAAGGCGGTCGCATCCTGATCGACGGCCAGGATATCGCGCATGTCACGCAGGACAGCCTGCGCGCCGAAATCGGCATGGTGACGCAAGACACCTCCCTGCTACATCGCTCGGTGCGCGACAACATCCTGTATGGCCGACCGAATGCGTCAGACGCCGAAGTCATCGCGGCCGCACGGCAAGCCGAAGCGCACGACTTCATCGCCCATCTCGAGGACATGAAGGGCCGCAAGGGTTACGATGCGCATGTCGGCGAGCGCGGTGTGAAACTCTCCGGCGGCCAGCGCCAGCGCATCGCGATTGCGCGTGTGCTGCTGAAGGATGCGCCGATCCTCATTCTCGATGAAGCGACCAGCGCGCTCGACTCCGAGGTTGAATCGGAAATCCAGGCGAGCCTCGAAAAGCTGATGCGCGGCAAGACGGTCATCGCGATTGCGCATCGTCTATCGACGATTGCGGCGATGGACCGGCTGATCGTGATGGAGGAAGGCCGCATCATCGAGGAGGGCACGCACGCCGAGCTGTTGCTCCGCGACGGACTTTATTCTCAGCTGTGGCAGCGGCAGTCCGGCGGCTTCCTGGCGCGCGAGGCGGCCGAGTAAACGCGAACGATGGCTAGCGGCCGTTGCGCCGCTGGCCGGCGAGTGGCTGCGGCTTGCGGGCGGCGAGCGCCGCAAGTTCGACGACCGCATGACGGAAGTTGAAGAAGCGCGGCACCTCGGCCCGGTATTCGGCATAGGCGCGTCCGTAGCGCGCTTCGAGCCAAGGTTCTTCCGCCACCGCCATCAGCGCATAGACGAGCACGAGCGTCGCCGCGAGCGCTGTCGCTTCGGGCGACCAAGCCGCAAGCCCGAGCGCGCCGAACGCCACGATGGCCGTCGCGTACTGCGGATTGCGCGTCCAGCGATAGAAGCCCTCCGTGTTGAGACCGCTGGCCCGGCAATAGGTGGCATCCCGGCCAAGAACCCAAAGCGCGTAAAGGTAGGCTGCGAACGCGACGATGGAGATTACCAGCAACGCCAGTCGCAGGATCGCTGTCGGTGCCACCGCCGCTAGCGCCAGAAGCCGCTCGATGCAGAGAACGAGAACGACGACATTCAACGTGCGGAAGAGCGCCCAGAACGTAAAGCTCTTCAGCGAACCTGCCGGCGGCGCTGGCCAAATCCGCCAAGCACTTTGATCGTTGGGCGCTGCGATGCCGGCGATGAGTCCCGCAATCAGCAGGAATGCGGCAATGCCGCCGGCAACGGCGAGATAATTATTGAGAAGCATGCTGCGCGGAAACTTGGTTGAGAATGGCTCGCCCAAAATTGCCGGACTCGCATGTCACGTCTGCGACAGAAATTTAATTCCGAGTCACGGACTCGGAAATTGATTGGTCTGTCGCAACGCCTCGCCGAGAACGATTGCTGCAGTCACCGCCACGTTGAGCGACCTGAGGCCCGGCCGCATCGGGATCGTAATCCGCGCATCGGCTTGTGCGTGAACGCTCTCCGGACATCCCGCGCTTTCGCGGCCCAGCATCAGAATATCATTGGGTTCAAAGGCAAAATGGATGTGCGGCGTCTCGGCGTGCGCACTCAACAAGATGAGCCGGCCGCCATCGGCGCGCCGTTCCGACAATGCGCGCCGGTCCATGAATTCGGAAAAACTTATATGCCGCTTCAGGTCGACATGATCCAGATAGTCGAGGGCGGAGCGCTTGAGCGCTCTGTCGCTCATGTCGAATCCGGTGGGACCGATAACGTCCACCGGAACGCCGAGGCATGCGCAGAGACGAAGGATCGTGCCGGTATTCTGCGCGATGTCCGGTTGATAGAGCGCCAAGCGCATTTATAGAAATCCCGCGATAATTGTGAATTGAGCTACCGAGATTGAGAGTTTTATCACGATGCGCCAAATTGCCCCTTACACTGTTGCTCGGCCGAGCTTGAGAGCGGGACGAAACGCTGTCAGAACGACCGCAAGGGATGAAGTAGACTGGGGTTTGATGCGGACGGTTGTGAGCGGGGGACGCGAGTCTCGCCGCCTGCCCATGTATCTTGCCGCCAGTTTCGCCCAATCGCTTCGAACTGGAGGCATCCGTGACCACTGACGCAGTAGAACCAAATCGCCGCGATTTTCTGGTGGTTGCGGGCAATGCGTTCGCCGCTGTCGGCGCCGCTTCTCTGCTTTGGCCGTTCATCCAGCAGATGAACCCCGACGCCAGCACCAAGGCCCTGTCGTCCGTCGACGTTGACCTGTCGCCCGTCAAAGAGGGTCAGGCCATCACAGTGCTGTGGCGCGGCAAACCGATCTTCATCCGCAACCGGACGAAGACCGAAGTCGAAGCCGCCGTGAACGTCGACGTGAAGACGCTTCCCGACAGCCTCGCGCGCAACGAAGCTCTCCCTGCTGACGATCCTGCGACGGACGCCAACCGCACCGTGAAGGGTCACGAGAACTGGATCGTTCTCGTCGGCATCTGCACGCATCTTGGCTGCATTCCGAAGGGTCAGGCGATGGGAGACGAGCGTGGCGAATACGGCGGCTGGTTCTGCCCGTGCCACGGCTCAGTTTACGACACGTCCGGCCGTATCCGGAAAGGTCCCGCGCCCAGAAACCTCGACGTTCCGCCCTACACTTTCTCGGCGGATACGAAAATTAAGATCGGCTAGGGAGCAGAATAATGAGCGGTCACAATTCGACCTATGAGCCGACCTCGCGCTGGGGCAAGTGGTTCGACGAGCGCCTCCCAATCGGGCGCATGATGCACGGCCAGTTCGTGGACTTCCCGACGCCGCGCAATCTCAATTATCTCTGGACGTTCGGCGGCATCCTGACGTTCTGCCTCGTTGCGCAGATCGTTACCGGCGTCATTCTCGCGATGCACTATCAGCCGAGCGCCACGGGCGCCTTCGACTCGATCGAGCACATCCGTCGCGACGTGAACTACGGCTGGATGATCCGGAACTTCCACGCCGTCGGCGCGTCGATGTTCTTCTTCGCTGTCTTCATTCACATTTTCCGCGGCCTCTACTACGGGTCCTACAAGGCGCCGCGCGAAGTGCTTTGGGTCCTGGGCGTCGTGATCATGCTTCTCATGATGGCGACGGGTTTCATGGGCTACACCCTGCCGTGGGGCCAGATGAGCTTCTGGGGCGTGACCGTCATCACCAACCTGTTCTCGGCTCTCGATACGATCATTCCGGGTCTCGGAACGGCCATTGTTGAATGGCTGTGGGGCGGTTTCTCGGTTTCGGGCGTGACGCTCAACCGCTTTTTCTCGCTTCACTACCTGCTGCCGTTCGTGCTGACGGGCGTCGTTGGCCTGCACCTTTGGGCGCTGCACGTCGTCGGTCAGAACAACCCGACCGGTATCGATCTGAAGCAGCCGAGCGATTCCGTTCCGATGCACCCCTACGCAACCTCGAAGGATGCGGTCGGCCTTTTCGCCTTCCTCATTATCTTCGCCTGGTTCGTGTTCTTCGTGCCGGACTACCTTGGTCACGCCGACAACTACGTCGAGGCCAACCCGCTGGTGACGCCGCCGCACATCGTGCCTGAATGGTACTTCCTGCCGTTCTATGCGATCCTGCGCGCCTTCACGAGCTCGTTCCTCGGAATTCCGCTCGGCCAGTTCGCCAAGCTGATGGGCGTCATCGCGATGTTCGCAGCCGTGCTGATCATCGCCTTCGCGCCGTGGCTCGACACCTCGCGCGTGCGTTCGGCGAAGTATCGGCCGATCTTCAAATGGTTCTTCTGGCTCTTCCTGTTCACCTGCGTGGCTCTCGGCTACCTCGGCTCCAAACCGGCCGAAGGCGTGTACGTCACGTGGGCGCAGATCTTCACAGTCTATTATTTCCTGTTTTTCCTCGTCATCATGCCGGTCGTCGGCTTGATCGAGACGCCCAGGAAGTTGCCGCGTTCGATAACCGAATCCGTGCTCGGCGGCAGTTCGACATTGCCTGAGGGTGCCGCAGCCGCCCCTGAAAAGCGCTGAGAGGAGCGAGACAAATGAAAAGACGTTTCTCTCACGCCCTTGCCGGTGCCATCGCCGCACTCGTTGTGGTTCCGGCTGTCGCGCATAGCGCAGAAGGCGGCCATCCGGAGATCGCTCGTCAGTCGTGGGCGTTCTCGGGCTTCACCGGTCAGTTCGACCGTGCCCAGTTGCAGCGCGGCTTCCAGGTCTACAAGGAAGTCTGCGCGGCCTGCCACGGTCTGAAGCGGGTCGCATTCCGCAACCTCGTCCAGCCCGGCGGCCCGGAGTTCCCGGAAGCCTCCGTGAAGGCGTTGGCTGCTGAGTGGCCGAACCAGATTACCGATGGGCCGAACGACGAAGGCAAGATGTTCGAGCGTCCGCCGTTGCTATCGGACACCATCCACGGGCCGTTCAAGAACGATCAGGAAGCCCGCGCTGCCCAGAACGGCGCGCTGCCGCCGGATCTTTCGCTAATCGCCCGCGCCCGTGGCATCGAGCGCAACCCTGCCTGGTACGTTCATCCGTTCCTGATGCTCGGCGATATCTTCAAGAGCTATCAGGAAGCCGGCGCCGATTATCTCGTCGCGCTACTGACGGAATACACGGACGCGCCTGCGAGCTTCCAGCTTGCGGAAGGCAAGTATTACAACAAGGCCTTCGCTGGTCATCAGATCAGCATGCCGCCGCCGCTGTCGGAAGGCGTCGTGACCTATCAGGACGGCACGCCCGGCACGGTTGAGAACTATGCCCATGACGTCGCGGCCTTCCTGTCGTGGACGGCGGACCCGCATTTCGATCAGCGCAAGCAGATCGGCTGGCAGGTTATGCTGTACCTGATCATCACGACGATCCTTCTCTACATCGGCAAGAAGCGCATCTGGGCGGCGATCAAGCACTGATCCGGCAGCCCGCCGATCGAACATGATTACGAAAAGGCCTCGCTTGCGGGGCCTTTTTTATTGTAAGTGGCGCCCGGAGTATCGATGGGAGAGAGGACTATGACGCAATCCGTTCTCGGCATCGTCGGCGGCAGCGGCTTCTACAACTTGCCGGGCCTGGCGCATGCGGAATGGCGCCGCATCGAGAGCCCCTGGGGCGCACCCTCCGATGACATCCTCTTCGCTGACATCGATGGCCTGCCCATCCGTTTCCTACCGCGCCACGGCCGGGGGCATAAGCTGTCGCCGAGCGACATCGACTACCGCGCCAACGTCGACGCCTTAAAGCGCGCAGGCGTCACCGATCTGGTTTCGGTCTCGGCGTGCGGCTCGCTGAAGAAGAAATACAAGCCCGGCGATTTCGTACTTCCCGACCAGTTCATCGATCGCACCTTTGCCCGCGAGAAATCGTTCTTCGGCAAGGGCTGCGTCGCCCACGTGGCGATGGGCGACCCGACGAGCCCCCTTCTGCACAAGGCGCTCGAGAAAGCCGCCAAGTCGGAAAATATCAAAGTTCATCGCGGCGGAACCTACCTCGCGATGGAAGGTCCGCAGTTCTCGACGCGCGCCGAAAGCAATCTCTACCGTTCATGGAATTGCGACGTCATCGGCATGACGAACATGCCGGAAGCCAAGCTCGCTCGCGAAGCCGAGATCTGTTACGCGAGCGTCGCGATGGTGACGGATTACGACTGCTGGCACGACGATCACGCCCACGTCGACGTCGCGGCGATCATCGAGGTGATGAAGGAAAATACCGGCAAGGCGCAGCGGCTGGTGGCCCGTCTCGCTCGCGACTTCCCGCGTGAGCATCCGGCATGCCCGATCGGCTCGGATCGCTCACTCGAAGTCGCGATCATCACGCCTCCGGAGGCGCGCGATCCCGAACTCCTGAAGAAGCTCGATGCCATCGCCGGACGTGTCCTCGCGAACGCCTAGAGTGCTTCTGGAAAAGTTGAAACCGGTTTTCCGATACGAAGCACGACAAGACGAAGACCCGGAGCCGATCCGCGATTCAACGGAAAGCGGAAAGGCTCTAGTTGAAGCCGATCAGGATCTTCATCTTGATGAGTTGCGGGAACGCCATTTCCAGGCCCGCGCCGACGAACCAAAGGATGACGCCCAGAAGCAGCACACCTGGCACGGCCGCGATCGCAGCCTTGAGGAAGAACGTGACGAGACGTGCGAACGGCACGTCGAACGCGCGGACCGTGGCGGCGACAGGGGCGTTGCCGATACATGGCTCGGTTTCGGCGGTGCGATAGATCTGCGGCTGCGGACGGGAATAGTCGTCGTCGATGCCGGTCGAGAGTGTGGGCGCTGCCGCACGCTCGCGCGCGGCGCGTTCCCGAGCTTCGCGGGCGCGGGCTTCCTTTTCACGCCGGAGCGTCCGGGGAAGATCGTCAGTGTCGTCCGAGAACGAGCCGAAGTCGGGGCCGGCCATCGCGGGCGAGCCTTGTGCTGCCATCTCGTTGTACCTCAGCAAACTATTATTTAGCCACGTCACGGAACAATCGTCCGCGCTGGGCTACGCTGCTTCTACCTAGACGCCAGCGATATTGCTATTTTGCGCCGTCAATTGGGCGGGAGTGCAGCACGTGCAAGAACTCGAAGATCTCATCCGGACCATCCCCGATTATCCGAAACCCGGAATTATGTTTCGGGATATCACCACGCTCCTCGCCGATCCCAAGGGCTTGAAGAAAGCCATCAAGCACATGGCGAAACCCTTCGAGAAGGAAAAGATCGCAGCCGTCGCGGGCATTGAAGCGCGCGGCTTTATTCTCGGAGGCGCGATTGCCGATCGCCTCGAATGCGGCTTCATTCCGATCCGCAAGAAGGGCAAACTGCCGTGGAAGACCATCGGCCAGGAATATACGCTCGAATACGGCGTGGACGTCATCGAGGTGCACGAGGATGCGATCGCCGAGGGTACGCGCGTGCTCATCGTCGACGACCTGATCGCAACCGGCGGTACGGCGGAAGCCGCCGCGAAGCTCGTGCAGCGCTCCGGCGGTAAAATCGTCGGCGCGACGTTCATCGTCGATCTGCCGGATCTCGGCGGCATGAAACGATTGGCGGACCTGGGCGTCGAGAGTCATGCACTCGTCTCGTTCGGAGGTCATTAGTCACGGCTGTGTCCCTGTCCGGCGATCAACTGAAGACAGCGCTGGCCACCATCGCCGCGTGGCGTTCGGATCCGGACGAGCCGTGCCGCTGCCCAGTGTGCGGAGTATCGGGTCTCGCAATCGCCGACCACTCCGCGCGTCCCTATGCGGAATGGTACGTGCTAACGTGTGAAAGCTGCGGCCTCGACGAAACCGTGCACATCCCGATGGCTGGGGTGCCGGAGACGTGAACGCGAAGCCCGCAGATGAGATCGTCCTGCTGCCCGGTCTCGATGGCACCGGAGACCTGTTCGATCGTCTGGCGGCCAGCCTTGCGGACGAATTCACGGTAAATGTCATGCGCTATCCGAATGATCCAAGTCTCGGATATGCCGGATACGCAGAGCTGGCGCGGAAGCTGATCGGAAAACGCCGCGTCTTTCTTCTCGGCGAATCCTTTTCCGGCCCCGTTGCCGTGCGCGTCGCGGCTCAGCTCGGCCCGCAGATCAAAGGTGTAATCCTGGCGGCGACGTTCCTGCGAACACCCTTGCCTGCCTGGTTCATGCGGCGGGCTTCGCACACCGAACCCGAGGCGACGCCAAAGAGGATCAGGGATGCGATATTGATGGGTTCCTATGGCGACGACGAACTGAGAAACAAGGTTGACGAAATTGTTCGCGGCCTGTCGCGTCCCGTTCGCGCGGCGCGCCTACGTGCCATCGCGGAGGTCGACGTGAGAGAAGACTTCGCCAGGCTCCGCTGCCCGGTCCTCGTCCTGCACGGACGCAAGGATTGGCTGGTTTCGATTACGCCCATGCAGAAAGCCGTGTGCGAGAAAGGCGGAGTACGGATCGTCGCGTTTTCCGCCGCGCATATGCTGCTGCAGACGCGCGCGGCCGAGGCCGCAACAGAAATATCCGCATTCGCGAAATCGAAGACGTTATGGGAGGCGCAGAATGAAAATTGACGGCGTCGCATCGCGTACCATCTGGCTCGAGCCCGACGGCTGGTCGGTCGGCATTCTCGATCAGACGATGCTGCCGCATACCGTTGTTCGAAAAACTTTGCGAACGCCGGAAGACGCAGCCCTCGCGATCAAGACGATGCAGGTTCGCGGCGCGCCGCTGATCGGCGTCACTGCGGCGTACGGAGTGGCGCTCGCGATGCGTGCCGATCCGTCAGACGCGTCGCTCAAGCACGCGCTCGCGTTTCTTGCTGAGCAGCGGCCGACGGCGGTGAACCTGCGCTGGGCGCTGAACGATCTTCAAGCGACGCTCGCGTCGCTCCCGCCAAAGTCACGCGCAGCCGCTGCTTATGCGCGTGCCGCCGAGATCGCGGACGACGACGTCGAGACGTGCCGGCGCATCGGCGTCAACGGACTGCGCCTGATCCAGGAACTCTCGAATGAGCGGCCGGGCGAACCCGTCAACATCCTCACGCACTGCAACGCCGGCTGGCTGGCGTGCGTCGATTGGGGAACGGCGACGTCTCCGATCTATCAGGCGCATGACGCCGGAATTCCCGTGCACGTCTGGGTCGATGAAACGCGGCCGCGCTGCCAGGGCTCTGCATTGACCGCATTCGAACTGGCACAGCACGGCGTGCCCTACACGCTGATCGCGGACAACGCGGGCGGACATTTCATGCAGCGCGATTGCGTCGACATGGTCATCGTCGGCACCGACCGCGTCACCGCATGCGGCGATGTCGCCAACAAGATCGGCACCTATCTGAAGGCGCTCGCTGCCCACGACAACGGCGTGCCGTTCTACGTCGCGTTGCCCTATTCGACGATCGACTGGAGCATCGAGCGCGGCGCCGACATCCCGATCGAGGAACGCGGCGCCGACGAAGTCCTGCGCGTGCAAGGCCGTCTTCCCGACGGCGCCGTCGCATCCGTCGCGATATCCGCCGATGGAACGCCCGCACGCAATCCGGCATTTGACGTAACGCCCGCCAAACTTGTGACGGCGTTCATCACCGAGCGCGGCGTCTGCGAAGCCTCGCGCGATGGCCTGCTGTCGCTCTATCCGGAAAAGAAAAGTTGCGCCGCATGAGCAAAGGCAAGTCCAGGCGTCCGAGTGAAAAAAGCCTGAGGAAGGCTGTGCTCGACACGGCGCTCGCGATGAGCTCTTCCGGCCTTTCGCCAGGACGATCCGGAAACGTATCCTGCCGCTTCGACGACGGCATGCTGATCACACCATCCGGCGTGCGTTATGACGACATAGATCCCGACGACATCGTTTTCGTTTCAGCCGACGGCAGCGTTCCCGACGATCGCCAGACGCCGTCGACCGAATGGCATTTTCATCTGGCCGCCTATCGCGCGCGTCCCGATCGCTTCGCCGTCGTCCACACGCACTCGATGCACGCGACGGTTCTCGCCTGCGCGCACCGCGCGATCCCGGCATTTCACTACATGGTCGGCGTCGCGGGCGGGAAGGACATCCCGTGCGTGCCTTACGCCACCTTCGGCACCGCGGAGCTGGCGCGTCACGTCGCGACCGGATTGCAAGACCGCGACGCGTGCCTGATGGCGAACCACGGACAGATCGCGATCGGCCCGACGCTCGGTCATGCGCTGGAGCTTGCCGCCGAAGTCGAGGCACTTGCTGAGCAATACTACAAGGTGCTGACCCTCGGCCCCGCGAACATCTTGAACGACGACGAGATGGCGCTGCTGCTCGACAAGTTCAAAACCTACGGCCGCAACGTCGCCGAAAAGTAATTCGCCGTATGCGTCATGCTGATCGCGTCGATCAGCTCCTCTTATCATAATAAGATTTTGTTATCAGAAACCCTGAGCAAACGGATTGGTCTTTAAAATCTTTCTGATGTTTGGTCGCCCTCGTTGGAAATTCGAGGATGACGTTACCAATGACAGACACGACCAAGCTCACGACGTCCGCTGGCGCGCCCGTCGCCGATAATCAGAACTCTCTGTCCGCCGGCGCACGCGGCCCGTTGCTGCTTCAGGATTATCAGCTGCTCGAAAAGCTCGCGCACCAGAACCGCGAGCGCATTCCTGAGCGCGTTGTTCACGCCAAAGGCTGGGGTGCATTCGGCTCGCTCACCGTAACGCAGGATATCTCGAAGTATACGCACGCCAAGCTGTTCGATGCGATCGGCAAGAAGACCGACCTTCTAATCCGTTTCTCGACCGTTGCCGGTGAACTCGGCGCCGCCGACGCGGAACGCGACGTGCGCGGCTTCTCGATCAAGTTTTACACCTCCGAAGGCAACTGGGATCTCGTCGGCAACAACACGCCGGTCTTCTTCGTGCGTGACGCGCTGAAGTTCCCGGACTTCATCCACACGCAGAAACGCCATCCGAAAACCAACCTTCGCTCGCCGACCGCGATGTGGGACTTCTGGTCATTGTCGCCGGAAAGCCTTCACCAGGTGACGATCCTGTTTTCCGATCGCGGCTGCCCGACCAGCGTGCGCCATATGAACGGCTATGGCTCGCACACGTACTCGTTCCTGAACGCTGCCGGCGAGCGCCACTGGGTGAAGTTCCACTTCAAGACCCTGCAAGGCCATCAGCATCATACGAATGCCGAAGCCGCGGAGCTCATCGGCAAAACGCGTGAGAGCTACCAGGAAGACCTGTTCGGCTCGATCGAAAAGGGAGATTTCCCGAAGTGGCGCATGTTCGTTCAGATCATGCCGGAAGCGGACGCTGACAAAACGTCCTACAATCCGTTTGACCTGACGAAAGTCTGGCCGCACGCCGATTATCCTTTGATCGAAGTCGGCATCGTCGAACTGAACCGCAACGCGGACAACTATTTCGCTGAGATCGAGCAGGCCGCGTTCTCGCCGTCGAACATCATTCCCGGCATCGGCTTTTCGCCGGACAAGATGCTTCAGGCGCGCATTTTCTCGTACGCGGACGCGCACCGTCATCGCCTCGGTACGCATTACGAGGCATTGCCCGTCAACGCTCCGAAATGCCCCGTGCATCACTATCATAAGGACGGCGCGATGCGGTTCTTCCGCAACGACACCGGCAATCCCGACGCCTATTATGAGCCGAATTCGTTCGGCGGACCGAAGGAAACGCCCACGTACAGGGAGCCGCCGCTCAAGATCTCGGGCGATGCCGACCGCTACAATCATCGTCTCGGCAACGACGACTACACGCAGCCGGGCAACCTGTTCCGCCTGTTGACGCCCGATGGCCGCGAACGCCTGATGGATAACATCGCAGCCGCAATGCAGGGCGTTCCGGCGTTCATCATCGAGCGCCAGGTCGCGCACTTCGCGAAATGCGATCCGGCGTACGGTGCGGGCGTCGCGAAGCGAATGGGCGTGTCAGTGCCGTCGGCGCGAGCCGAAGCGGCGGAGTAACGCGCCGCTGGTTTCGCGAGCAAAATAGCCGAACTTGAGTTGTCGCCTCGGTCCAAAGCCGGGGCGACCGCTTTTAGTGAGTGCGATGCTGCGAAACTTCCGATGCGCTTGCGCGTTGCTCCGACGAGGTTCGATGGAATCTTCAAGGAGACAGGCAATGCCCCGAGGCGATAAATCCTCATACACCGCAAAGCAAAAACGCAAAGCCGAACACATCGAGGAAGGCTACGAGAAGCGTGGCATCGGCGAGAACGAAGCCGAACGCCGGGCCTGGGCGACCGTGAACAAGGAAAGCGGCGGCGGCAACAAGAGCGGTTCGGGCCGCGGAAAAAAGGACACGAACGTCTCGTCGAAACGCGGCGGTAAAATCGGCGGCAAGGCGGCAGCGTCTCGTCCGGCCGCAGCGCGCAGCGCCTCGGCACGCAAGGCCGCCGCGACACGCAAACGCCGCGCCGCGCGATAGGTACGCGAGTTAGTTACTCGGCAGTTCTGAAATACGGTTCGACCTTGCCCTTGAGCTTCAAGGTCATGGGTCGGCCGGATCGGTCCTTGGCGTTCCCCGCTGCGACACGAACCCAACCTTCGCTGACGCAGTATTCTTCGACGTTCGTCTTCTCGACGTCGTTGAAGCGGATTCCGATATCGCGCTTCAAAAGCTCCTCATCGTAGAAGGGGCTTTTCGGGTCGTTGGACAGGCGATCGGGCAGCGTGTCGGTCATGGCCGATTATCCTAGGAAGTATCTTAGTTTGCGAACCTGAAGTGCATGACGTCGCCATCCTGGACGACATACTCCTTGCCTTCCAGGCGCATTTTTCCCGCATCCTTGGCCCCCGCTTCGCCGTTTCCGGAAACATAGTCGGCGTAGGCGATCGTTTCCGCGCGGATGAAGCCTTTTTCGAAATCGGTATGAATGACGCCCGCAGCTTGCGGGCCTTTCGTGCCGCGCGTGATCGTCCAGGCGCGCGCTTCCTTCGGCCCGACAGTGAAATACGTCACGAGATCGAGCAGGGAGTAGCCGGCGCGGATCAGTCGATTGAGGCCAGGCTCGTCAAGACCCATTTCCGCAAGGAACGCATCGCGATCTTCCGGAGCAAGCCCCGCGAATTCGCTTTCGATCTTGGCCGAGATGATGACGACGGCCGCGCCTTCGGCCTTCGCGCGCTCTTCGACTTGCTTCGAATAAGCGTTGCCGTGTGCCGCCGCGCTTTCCTCGACGTTGCAGACGTAGACGACCGGCTTCGAGGTCAACAGTTGCAGCGCGCGAAAAGCGGGCATCTCTTCCGGCGTCATGGTGGCAAGGCGCGCAGGCTTGCCTTCGCGGAGCAGCAGCAGCGGCTTCTCCATGACGGCGAATTGCGCTTTCGCTTCCTTGTCGCCGGTCTTGGCCTTCTTCTCGATTTGCGAGACGCGCTTTTCGAGGCTTTCGAGATCGGCGAGCATCAGCTCGGTTTCGACGACATCGGCGTCGGCCAACGGATCGATACGATTTTCAACGTGCGTGATGTCGTCGTCGACGAAGCAGCGCAGCACGTAGGCGACGGCGTCGACCTCGCGGATGTGCGAAAGGAATTTATTGCCGAGACCTTCGCCTTTCGATGCGCCGCGCACGAGGCCCGCAATATCGACGAAGGTCAGGCGCGTCGGAAGGATCTCTTTGCTGCCCGCGATCTTGGCAAGCGTTTCAAGCCGCGCATCGGGAACCGCGACTTCGCCGACGTTCGGCTCGATTGTGCAAAACGGATAGTTCGCAGCTTCCGCCGCAGCCGTCTGCGTCAGCGCATTGAAGAGGGTCGACTTGCCGACGTTCGGCAGGCCGACGATACCGCATTTAAAGCCCATAGTTCGGAGAATTCCGCCCGAGTGAGTTGCGAGGTGATGGAAGGTGATGGCCGTGGGTTAAGCGAGACACGCCGCCTTGTGAAGCGAAATCGGCCGCCCGTGCGGCCCTTTGGCTCACTTCTTGTACTTGGCGAACGCAAACGTCGAATAGCGGTCGGGGCTCGGCAGGTTGATTGTGTCCGACATGGCGTCCGCAAGCGCCTCGGAAATGTGTGTTCCGTCGTCCGCCTTCCGCACCGCGATGACGATGAACGGCCGCTGCCAGCTCGTATCGGCGTCTTCGCACTCGAGGCACGGCTCGATGTAGCGGCCGAGGTTCAGCGTCCACATCGGAACGTCGCCGCCAAGCGCCTCGCGCACCCATTGCGCGATCCGTTCGGCTCGCAACCCGCCACGCTGTTCCTCGCGCTCGACTGCGCCTTCCTGACTGGCGAGACCGACCGCGATCAGCCCGCGCGCCGAGCCGAGACCTTGCCGAAGCTGAGGCGCCAGAACTTCCGTCTGAATGTCGTCCGGCGACAGGCGGCGATCGAACTTCTCAAGCTCCGTCGTCGAGCCGCGAACCCAGCCATAGTCTTTGGTCAGCACGACGACATCGAACAGCGCGCGCCGTCCGGCACGGTCGGCGCCTTCGACGGGAAACACCAGCGTGCGTTCGTTCCACCGCTTCGCGATGATCCGCTTCACGCCGCTCTTGTCTTTGGTGTTCGAACGATAGGCATCCCATACGACGTTGCCGAAGACGCCAAGTGTGAACAGCAGCGCCAGCGCGCCGATCGCAAGATTGAGGCGGCTGCCGAGAGGCGACGCGAGCCAGCCCGGACGGGCTTCCGCTTGGTAATCGGTCATCGGCAAACCTCAACGCTCGAACTTGTGCCCCGGGCGAAACGCGTTACGCGTCGCCATCTCCCGACTTTCGCGCACCGAGCCATTTTTTCAAGTTCTCGGCAAGCGCCGATTGCCGTTTGGAGGAGCGTTCTCCGGACGGGTGTGACGTGGAGGCCGGCTTTTTGACGGGCGGCCGAGCCTCATCCTCGGATGCGTCCTTGGTTTTCTTGGGCGCTGGCTCGGCATAAAGCGTTTTCGCGACGTCGCTCAGGAAGCGCGAGTCATCGCCTTTTGCGAGATAGGGCGCGGCGTCCGAAACCGCGTCGAGGAGATCCGACAGCCACCCGCGTTCCGATTTCGCGAAATCGTTGAGCACGTAATGGACGACGGCATCCTTGGCGCCCGGATGGCCGATGCCGAGACGCACGCGTTTGTAGTCATTTTCGAGGTGTGCCGAGATCGAGCGCAGGCCGTTGTGACCCGCGTTGCCGCCGCCCGCTTTCACCTTCACCTTGCCCGGCGCGAGATCGAGTTCGTCGTGGAAGACGTAGACGTCGGATATGGGAATCTTGAGAAAGCGCTGTGCTTCGCCGACTGAGCGGCCGCTTTCGTTCATGTACGTTTCGGGCTTCAGCAGCAGAACGCGGTCCGTGCCGATCGTGCCTTCCGAAACGAGTCCTTGGAATTTCTTCCGCCACGGCGCGAAGCCGTGACGCTCCGCGATCCGGTCGAGCGCCAGGAAACCGATGTTGTGGCGGTTGGCGCTGTACTTTTCACCGGGATTTCCGAGACCGACGAAGAGCTTCATTTTTGCTTGCGCCTTCCGACTCGCCTCCGGCGAGCCGGCCGGAAGGCGCTACAAAGACTTTGCCTTCCGCCTCAGGCAGAAACGGCGCGATCTGACGACCGCGCCGTTCGTTTATTTTACTTCTTCGCGGCAGGCTTTGCGGCAGCAGGCTTAGCAGCGGCCGGAGCCGCGCCCTTCGCTGCAGGCGCAGCGGCCTTGCCGGCAGCGGCGGGAGCCGCACCCTTCGCATCGGCAGGAGCAGCAGCGTCAGACGTCGACGACGCGGAGTCGTCATCGCCCTTCAGCGCGCCTGCGATCGTTGCGATCGTGAAATCGCGGTTCTTGATCACCGGCGTCACGCCTTCCGGCATGTTGACGGCCGAAATGTGGATCGAGCGTCCGATCTCGAGGCCTTCGAGGTTGATCTCGAAGAAGCGCGGAATCTTGTCGTACGGCGCAAAGACTTCCACGTCGTGGCGCACGATGTTGAGCACGCCGCCGCGCTTCAAGCCGGGCGAGAGCGTCTCGTTCACGAAGTGCATCGGAATCGAAACCCGAATGACGCCGTCCTTGCCGACGCGCTGGAAATCGACATGCAACGGCGTGTCGCGAATGGGATCGACCTGCACGTCGCGAGCAAGCACGATGTGCTTCGTGCCTTCGACGTCGAGTTCGATCGCGGTCGAGGTGAAGTGGCCGCGCAGGACCTGCTTCCACAGCTCGTTGTATTCGAGGTTGATCGTTTCCGGGGTTTCTTGGTTGCCGTAAATGACGGCGGGTACATTTCCATCGCGGCGAGCTTGGCGTGCGGCCCCCTTGCCTGCACGCGGGCGCGCCGTAGCCTTGAGCGTGATGAGCTCAGACATGGCATCGTCTCCGAGTGTTATGCTCTCTCCGCCTATCGGAAAGAGCCAAAAGCCGCGAACCGGCCTCCAAGGGTGCCGTGCGGCGTCTCAGGAATGTCTTCATGAGATGGCGGGTGTATAACCGGGCTTGGCGGCACGCGCAATGCTTGCCGGCCGGGTCCCTGCGTCAGCCTTTACTTCGAGCAGACTGGAAAGTTACCCCGGAAATCAGCATATTAGTCCGGCGCCGTAGAAAATGTGGACGATTCGTCCGGCAGGTCGGGGTCTGGAGATGCCGCAAAGTATGGTCCGAAAGCCTTCCAAGCGCCGGAGTGCGGCCGATCAGGACAAGATCATCGTCGAAGCCCTGCGCGACGTCGGCCGCCCGCTCAGCGCCTATGAGTTGATCGAAAAGGTCCGCGTCAAAGGCGTCAGCGCCCCGCCGACCGTTTATAGGGCTCTACAACGCTTGATCGACGACGGCCTCGCGCACCGGCTCGAAAGCCTGAACGCGTTCGTCGCTTGCGAGCACCCGCACCACCAGGGCAAGGCCGTGTTCGCCATCTGTGACGCCTGCGGGACGGTTAAGGAATTCGACAGCCCCGCCGCCGTCAAAAGCCTGCAGAGCTGGGCGGGCAAGAACGACTTCAAGGTGCGTTCGATGACGATGGAATTGCGCGGCCGTTGCGCGGCTTGCGTGTCGGGCGGCATCGACTGAGCGCCGCCCGCTCTGTACGTTTCCACCAAGCCTTACATGTCGAGCACGATGCGATAGCGCGCCTTGCCGTCGAGCAGGTGCTGCATCGCGTCGTTCACCTTCGCCAGCGGGAAGTGCTCCGTCTGCGGCAGGATGTTGTGACGCGCAGCAAAGTTCAGCATCTGCGCAGTCGTCGTCGGCGCGCCGTTGGGCGAACCTGAAACGCTCCGCTGCGTCATGATGATGTCGAACGCGTGAACCGGAATGGGTTCGAGAACCGCGCCGACGAAATGCAGCCGGCCTTTCGGCCTGAGCGTCGCCAGCATGGCGCGCCAGTCGAGCGGCACGTTGACGGTCACGATCAGCAGATCGAGCGTGCGCGCCGCTTTCTTGATCGCATCTTCGTTGCGCGAGTTGACGATGTTATGCGCTCCGAAACCGCGCGCTTCATCGGCTTTGGAATCGTTGGAGGTGAAAGCGGTCACTTCGCAGCCCCACGCCTTGGCAAACTGCAAAGCGAGGTGCCCGAGACCGCCGATGCCGACAACGCCAACGCGATCCGTCGGACGCACGTCAAAGGCGCGGAAAGGCGTGAATACAGTGACGCCGCCACACATCAGAGGTCCCGCATCTCGGGCGCTGAGCCCATCCGGAATGGGAGCCGCCCAAGGCCACTGCACGCGCACGCGATCGGCAAAACCTCCATGCCGGCCGACGATGGTCGCCTGACCTTGCGGACAAAGATTGCCATCGCCCGAAACGCATTGTTCGCAGTGCATGCAGTTGCCGGATGCCCAGCCGATGCCGACGCGCTGGCCGATCGTCAGTCCTTTGGCGTTTGAGCCGAGAGCGACGATTTTGCCGATCACCTCGTGTCCCGGAATGATCGGATACGTCGTGATGCCCCACTCGTTGCTCATCATCGACGCATCGGAATGGCAGATGCCGCAATGCTCGACGGCAACTTCGACGTCGTCGGCGCCGAGAGGGCCCGGATCGTATTCGAACGGTTCGAGAGGACGGTTCGCCGCTGTCGCGGCCCAGCCTTTGATTGTCATGTATCGATCCTCATTTCACGACTTGCGATTGGGATTGATTGCAGTGCGAGCGATATCAATTCGCTCCGCTTGGCGCCGGTCTTTTTGCGAAACGGCCTGAAAAATTCAGTAATCTATCTCGACGCTAAGTTTCAATGTTGTGGCAGGCGTGTCTTTATTGAGACCGAAGAGCAGCCCCGTGCCGATCGTAGTCTCGACGTTGCGCTCTGCCTCTTCTTTTTTATTGCCGGACGACGCCTCGTCATCGTCATCGTCACCAAATGTCCAATAAAAAACGGGTCCAAGACGATACTGATTGAATTTTCCGAAAAGACGTTCCGCTTCGCCGATGTTGCCGCCGCTGATGCGCTCGATCCCGCCATACGATTCCAGCGCCAGGGCATGTTCTTTCGAAGACTGGTACATGACGCGCACCGCGTAACCGAAATCGATCTTGTGCTTGTCCTCGGGTTCGCCTCCGAAATACTGTATGACGGTTGGATTGAGCGACGCGCTCCACGCGCCCTGCTGCCATTCGAAGATCGGCCCGATTGTCAGCGTCGATGCTTCATCCGAATGCGCCGACTGTTCCCACTGGACGAGAAAGCCCGCGCCGATGCCATCGCCTTTTCTGGGAATGACAGTCCAGATGGATTCCGCGCCGTAGCCGTCGAATTCCAGCGGCCCTATCCGCTGCGCATCGCTGAACGATTTCGGATCGTCGATCCGGCCCTGCTCGAATTCGACGCCGAGGCGTATTTTCACGAACGACGTCAGCCCAACCTCGATCTCCAGCCCCTCGCGTTGTCGAGTAATCGTATTCGGATCTGCGATGATGCCGGAGCCATCCGGCAGGACGCGGCGTCTCGGATTGCCCGACGAAAAATCGTTCTGGCTCTGGATCTCGATGGCGCCCGGTACAGACTCGAGGTTCTTGATTTCAAATTGGTCGAGGGATGGACCGGCGACAGCAGCGGTCGCGCACGCGCTCGCGGCGATCGAAACTGCGAGCGCGATAAGGCGTCTGATCAATATGCGCGCCGAGTCCCGATGCACGCTTCCCCCGCGGGAATTGAATCCCCGTCATTTTTGCTGAGGAAGCTATGGCATGAGGAATTTTTCCCGGCCATCACAAACACGGCGGCGGGCAATTTTCCGATCGCAGCGTGATTTTGGGATCAGTAGAAGAGGCTTGAGACGCTCTCTTCGCGGCTCGTGCGCAGGATCGCTTCGCCGATCAGCGGCGCGATCGAAATAACGCGAATGTTCTTGGCGGCTCTGACGGCTTCCGTCGGCAGGATCGAGTCCGTAATGACCAGCGATTTCAGACGCGAATTCTGAATTCGGCTGACCGCGCCGCCCGAAAGTACACCGTGCGAGATGTACGCGGAAACTTCCGTCGCGCCGTTCTTCAGCAGCGCTTCGGCGGCATTCACCAGCGTGCCGCCGGAATCGACGATGTCGTCGATCAGAATGCAGCGCTTACCATCGACGTCGCCGATGACGTTCATGACTTCGCTCTCGCCCGGACGTTCACGGCGCTTGTCGCAGATCGCGATCGGAGCGCCGATGCGCTTGGCGAGCGCGCGCGCTCTGACGACGCCACCGACGTCCGGCGATACGACGACGATGTCTTCCGTGCTTCCGAAATTCTCTTCAATGTCGCGCGTCATGACTGGCGCTGCGAAGAGGTTGTCGGTCGGGATGTCGAAGAAGCCCTGGATCTGACCAGCGTGCAGATCAAGCGTCAGCACGCGCTGGGCGCCGGCGCGCTCGATGAGGTTGGCGACGAGCTTCGCTGAAATCGGCGTGCGCGGGCCGGGTTTGCGATCCTGGCGCGCATATCCGAAGTAGGGAATGACCGCTGTGATGCGCCGCGCCGACGAGCGCTTCAGCGCGTCCATCAGGATCAGCAGCTCCATCATATTGTCGTTGGCGGGAAACGACGTCGACTGGATGACGAACACGTCCTGGCCGCGAACGTTCTCCTGAATTTCGACGAAGACTTCCATGTCCGCGAAGCGCTTCACCTGGCCCTTGGCCATCGGCAGCTTCAGGTACGCGCAGATCGCATCTGCTAGTGGCCGATTGCTGTTACCCGCGACGATCTTCACGCCCAGCTTTCCTCGACCCGCCAAGCTCCGGGCGTCATCACCTTTGATGTCGAAAGGCATGTGCACTCCAGAACCGTTGTTATGGGCGGGCTTGTAGCAATTGGGCCCGGACGATTCAACCGTCCGAGCCCTGATTTATGACGAGATGTTGTCACGCCACCCGGTTGCTTAATTTATGCTTTTATCCGGCAGCAACTTGATGATGCCTTGTGCAGCAGCTGCGGCGGCGGCATCTGCCGTTTTGCCCCAGGCACCGTCGAGCGAGCCTTGCGGCACTTCGTTCTTCTGCGAAACCGTGCCGAGCTTCTTGCCCGACGGATCGAGCACGTTCCAGTCGATCTGGATCGGCTGCTTGCCGTCTTTGGTTGCCCCAAGCGCGACCTTGCCTTCGACCTTGTAGGAGCGGGCGTCAGGCGTGTTGGCGAGGCTCATACCGTGCTTCGAAAGCTCGCGCTGGATCGCCAGGGTCAACGAGCTTCCGCCATCGCCCGGCGCACCCGTGACGGCCGGAACGATAGCCGTGACCGGACCCGAGGTCGCGATGCTTCCCGTCGTCGGCGACGGCTGTTGCGTGGATGCCGTTTCGTAAGTCGCTCTCGGCGCGGCCGGCACAGCGGACTGCGACGTGCCTGCGGCCTGCGTGTTCGACGCGACGATGGCACCGGCGCCCGGCAGCCAGCTTGCAATCTGCTTCGCGGTCTTGTCGGAGATGGCTTGGATGACAGGCGGCGTCACGGCAGCCCACGGATCTTTGCCTGCGCCCGCGACGACTTCTTCACCCGTGATGCGATGGACGCGTTTGCCCGTCTGATCGGTCACGTCCCAGATGTAGGAAATCTTCGCTTTCGTCTTTTCGCGCGCCGCAACGATGTAGCCGCGCAGCACATACTCGCCCGTGGCATCGGTCGACGCCGCGACGGTCAGGCCGTTACGCCCGATCGCGGAGGAGAGCTCGGTCTGCAGATCGCGCGCGACATTGTCGGGCGAGCCGATGATCGGAGCGATCTGAATTTTCGCCGTTCGAGACGAGACGGGCGTCGCCGCGCTCGGCTGTGTCAGCGAAGCCTGTGGCGCTGAATCGCCGCCGCCGAGGATGCTCGGTGTCGACGAGCAGCCGCCGAGTCCGAGAGCGAGAACCGACGCGCAGAGCGCCGATTTAATCGAAACAAGATATCTTCCGCGCGCGCGCGTCCGAGCAGAGCATAAGGTCGCCACGTGACGTCCCCCCTTGACCAACCGCAACTTCCCGGCGGCCGGAATTACTATACCCCGCGGCCTGAACTCCCTCAGATACTACCGGACTGACATAACCCCTCTAGATCAGCCCGCCTCTGCCCGTCCAGACGTCAGCCCAGCGAAAGTGTGATCAGCCCGCGAAACACGGGCGTCAAGTCGGACTCCGCTGTGGATTATGCGATTAGGCCACGACGATGGCGGAGATTTGACGGCCGTAATCGGGTTCTTCGAGCTTCGTTTTGCGCCGGTAGCTGAAGAAAAGCGATTCGTTCTCGGCAGTGCAGGTCGCGAGAGTGACGGCCTCCGCGATCTTCGCGTCATGAAGCCGTCGCAAGACAAAGCCGGAGAGATCGAAGTGCGGGCGTGCCGTCTGGCTCGGCCGCGAAAAGAACTGCTGGTTTGCCGGATCGGCTTTCAGAAACTCGGCTTCGAACTCCGGCCCGACCTCATAGGCGTCTTGCCCGATGCACGGTCCGACCGCGCCCCGGATGCGGTCGCGCCGGGCGCCCAGACGCTCCATCTCCCGGATCGCGCTTTCGACGATGCCGCCGAGAGCCCCGCGCCAGCCCGCATGCGCGGCGGCCACGACCCCCGCCTCAGCGTCCGCGAGCAGGACCGGTGCGCAATCTGCCGTCAGCACGCCGATGACAAGTCCCGGCGTCGCAGAGACCACGGCATCGGCGTGAGGAAGCGCATCGCGCGCGGGAAAGCTCGTGACCTCGCGCGCCGTCGTGCCGTGCTCCTGATAGAGCGTGACGATTGCGCCGCCCGAGCCTCCAAGATGATCCGCTATGCGGCGACGGTTTTCGAGCACCAAGGCGGGCTCGTCATTCGATCCGAGGCCGCAGTTGAGGCTCGCGTAGATGCCTTGCGACACGCCGCCCTGCCGCGTGAAAAATCCGTGCCGTATGCCCGGCAGCGCACTGAGGTTTTCCGCTACGAGAGGCGAAAGCATGACGCGCGCGGCTCCTTCAGGTTTGTTGTGGCGCGCCGCTAGCGACTTTCGACGCGCGGAATCCCGGGAGCGGCGGCAAATCCGGAGACCGAGCCGCGAGCACCTTGAAGCGCGATCCCATGCCGTTTGGCGCAAGAAGACGTGCGACGCCTGCCTCGATCTCACCCGCCCGCTGCGGATTGGCCGACATCAGCCGAGACGCGCGTTCGACGATGCCGACCGCGCCGAGAAACTCGGCCTGCGTCACCGGACCGTCGAGAGCGAGCCCGGCGCGATGCAGCGTCGACGCGAGATCGTAGAAATTGACGTGCACGGTGAGATCGGCCTCGCCGGGCGACGCGAGCGGCGATTCATATTTGTGCTCGCGGACGGCTTGCAGCGTATCGCCCGCGGCGGCGGCGGTGTGCCCATAATCGATCAGCAGCATCACGACCGGCCCGCGCTGCATCAGGCTTTGCAGGGCGTCTGCCAGCCGGTCAAGCCGTTGCGTTTCGACGACGGCGCCAACCTGCGCATCGGGCAACAGGGCATCGAAGGCCTCGTGCGGACAGTCGCCGTCGACCGCGGTGAATTCCAGATGCCCTGAAGCATTCAAACCCACGCCTCGAATGCGCCAGCCGTCAACCGTCTTGACCCACTGCGCGACCGGCCAGGAATCGAGGAACTCGTTCGCAACGATGATCGCGGGCGGTGAAAACTCATCGAGCTTGGCGCCCCACGTCGCGCGGCTGCGGAAATCCGCGAGCGTCGTCGCCTGAAGTTGCGAAAGCGTCTGGCTCGCTTCGATCAGATAGGGATGTACCGCCTCGATAAATCCCGGCACGACGCGGGCAGCGCGCAGCGCGTCGCGCATCATGGTTCCGCGCCCCGGTCCGTATTCCGCAAGCGTGATGGTGCCCGGCGCGCCGAACACAGTCTGCCAGACGACACCCGTCCAGACCCCGATCAGCTCGCCGAAAACCTGGCTGATGTCGGCGGCCGTGATGAAGTCGCCAGACGCCCCGAAAACCCGTTGCCTGCGATAATAACCGAACGGCTCGTCCCAGAGGCATCGCGCCATGTACGCCTGGACCGTCATCGGTCCATCGCGCTGGATGCCCTCCTTGATCAGCCGCCCGAGCGGCGTATCGCGGTGCGTGCTCGGATCGTCGCTCAAGCGGACACCTTTGCTGAGGCCTCCGGTTGCCGCGCCGACCAGACCATGTAGAGGCCGAGCAGCAGCATCGGCAGACAATAGACCTGACCCGCCGTGAACGGACCGATATTCAGAATATGATCGGGCTCCGGCTCGCGGAAGAATTCGCACGTCGCACGCGCGATGGCGTACCAGATGAGCCAGATGCCGGTGACGAGACCCGGTCGTTTCAGCGCCAGCAGGCGATGCGTCGCGAAGCGGATGATGATCCACATCACGAGGCCTTCGAGCGCCGCCTCATAAAGCTGGCTCGGATGGCGCGGATCGGGTCCGCCGTTCGGAAACACCATGCCGACGGCCGCCGTCGTCGTGCGTCCCCAGTGCTCGGCATTGATGAAGTTCGCGATGCGGCCGAAGAACAGCCCGATCGGAACAGCCGCACAGCACAGGTCCATCACGGATCGTGCGGAGACTTTGAATACGCGCGAAAAGAGCAGAATGAAAAGTCCGGCCGCGATCAGCGCGCCGTGGAAGCTCATGCCGCCCTTCCAGACCTTCACGATTTCCGCCGGGTTCGCGAAGTAGAACTCGGGATCGTAAAGGAGCACCTGCCCGAGGCGGCCGCCGATGATCACCGCGCCGGTCATGTACAGAAGCAGATCATCGACGCGCTCGAGCGTCATGGGCGGCTTGTCTGCGAACCAGAGCCTCGGCGTCGAGATCAGGCGGCGAATATACAGCCAGCCGAGCACAAGGCCCGCGAGATACGCGATGCCGTACCACTTGATCGAGATCGGCCCGTACTCGATCGCGATCGGATCGATGTTCGGATACGTCAGAAGGGCGAGGGGTGTCATCGATGCTCCAAAATCAGGTCCGGCCCTTCATGAACAAGCCCGCCGAGGTTGTTTGGGAAGGCAGGGTTAATGTCAAGCACGGCCAAGGCCCTGCGGCTGCCACGGATATCCGCTCTCTTGCGGTCCGCACCCGCAATGGCCATAGTCGATGCGAGCCCTGAAGTCTTTGAGACCCGATATGACCCAGACGACAAACAAACTGTTCGACGACTTTGCCAAGCTGATGACGGAAGCCGCTGGTGCGGCAGAGGGCGTCCGGCGCGAGACGGAAACCGTGATCAAGGGGCAGGCCGAGAAGTTTCTTCGCGACATGAATGTCGTGACGCGTGAGGATTTCGAGGCCGTGCGCGAAATGGCGCAAAAGGCGCGTCAGGAGAACGAAGCGCTCGCCGCCCGCATCGCCGCGCTCGAAGCCGCGATCGCCAAGCCGAAGACGGTCTGACGCATCCCGCCGTTCGGCGCTCCGCTGCATCCACAGATTAGACGGCGTTTTCTACAGTTCACTGCGCGACACGCATTGCAGACGCGCATATGCCCGCGCTTCGCCACTTTCACCGTGGACAAGGTTCGCGCGCCAAAGGCGTCAGCTTGCGACTCGTCGAGCCGTCTGGTTTTGTCCGGCGCAGCGAAAAACGGCGAATTTGCTGATTTGATAGAGCCGTTTCGCAAAACCCATTCGTCTCGCGGCAGACTGGAGATCGATACACATGGCAGTTGCGGAACAGAAAACTGACCGCGTCCTGAATCCGATCGATCTCATCGAGCAGCTTGCGAACGGCCATGATTGGCCACACGACCGCGCCAGCGACGAAGAAATGACCCTCATCGTTGCCGGGACCTGGGCCGACTATCACATCTCGATCAACTGGCGCGAAGACCTCGAGGCTTTGCATCTCGCCTGCGCCTTCGACTTCCGCGTTCCGGAAAATCGCCTGACGGAAATGTACCGGCTCGTCGCGCAGATCAACGAGCAGCTTTGGCTCGGCCACTTCGATCTCTGGACGCGGGAAGGCCTCGTCATGTTCCGCCACGCGCTGCTGCTCAACGGCGCGGTCGCGACGGTTGCCCAGTGCGAGGCCATGCTGAAAGCGGCGCTGGAAGGCTGCGAGCGCTATTACCAGGCCTTCCAGTTCGTCGTGTGGGCGGGTAAGGAGAGCCGTGAAGCCCTGGTTTCGACCATGTTCGAGACGCAGGGACAGGCTTAATCCGGGTGTTTCTCGCCCAAGGTATATCGCGTTATGTCCTTTAAACTGGATGGCCCGGTCGTGCTCGCCGGCGCCGGCAAGATGGGCGCCGCGCTGCTCGCGGGCTGGATCGCTCGCGGGCTTCAGCCTCGCGACGTCATCGTTCAGGAACCCAATCTCGCAGGCGACGCGGCCGAGCTGCAGCGTCAGCACGGCTTCAGCGCCGTGGCGAACCTTGAAGACTTGCCATCGCCGCCGTCCGTGATCGTCGTCGCGGTCAAGCCGCAGGCGATGGATTCGGTCTTTCCCGAGCTTGCTAAAAGCGCTGGGCCGGCGACGGTCGTGATGTCGATCGCGGCAGGCAAGTCGATCGCCAGCTTCGAGCGCCATCTGCCATCGGGAACGGCCGTCGTCCGCGCCATGCCGAACACGCCGGCAGCCATCGGTCGCGGTATCACGGGAGCCGTTGGCAACGCCCACGTCACCGAAGCGCAGAAGGATCTCTGCGCAAGCCTGCTGAGCGCGGCGGGCGAGGTGGTCTGGTTGAACGATGAAGCGTTGATCGATGCCGTGACCGCCGTGTCCGGATCAGGTCCGGCTTACATCTTCTTGCTCGCCGAAACCTTGGCGCGCGCAGGCGAGGCGGCTGGTCTCGACGCCGCGACGTCGATGCAACTCGCGCGCGCGACTGTTTCGGGCGCGGGCGAACTTCTGCATCGCTCGCAATCCGATCCGACGACGCTTCGGCAAAACGTGACCTCGCCCGGTGGAACGACGGCCGCGGCTTTGTCGGTCTTGATGCGGGAGAAGGGCGGTCTGCAGGACTTGCTGACCGAAGCCGTGCTGGCTGCAAAAAAACGAGGCCGCGAACTCGGAAGCTGACGGGGCTGGGTAGTCCGTCAAAATCCATGTTCGCGGCCGATTTCTCCCGAATGGGCTGGCGACCCACGGCGATCGGGATTTCGGATCCGGAGACTGAAGGCTTGGAGGACACCTTGCCGAAGTCGAAGAAACGCCAGAACCGATAAGCTGATGGTGTAATATCATAACATAACGGTCAACTCACAAGGCTGTGTTCCAGCCAGTGAAGAAACGTAAGACATTGAGTTAGTTAGAGTATTACTGTGGAAGCGAGATGATCGCGCGTAGTCCGCCGATTGAGCTCTGCCCGAGCGCAATTTCGCCGCCGTGGCTTTTCGCGATGTCGCGCGCGATGGCGAGCCCAAGGCCGCTGTTGCCTTCATCCTGATTGCGCGCGTGGTCGAGCCGGTAGAACGGCCGGAACACGTTCTCGCGCTCCGACTCCGGAATGCCGGGACCATTGTCGTCGACTTCGATCCGCACCCACTGCCCCTCGGGCGCGACGCGGATGATGATGTGATCGCCGAACCGTGCGGCGTTGGTGACGAGGTTCGTGATCGCGCGCTTCAGGGCCTGTCGCTTCAGCGGCAGCACGATATCGCCCTTGCTCTTGCGCACCTTGAGATCGATGGTCGCCGCGTAGATCGAAGCTTCGTCGACGATCTCCTGCAGTAGCTCCGGCAGATCCGTCGGCTTCGCCTCCTCGCCGCCGTCGCCCTTCGAGAAGGCGAGGTAATCCTCGAGCATGTGCTGCATCTCGTTGACGTCGGTCGAGAGCGCGCGCGTTTCCGGCGTATCCTCGAGCAGCGCGAGTTCCAGCTTGAATCGCGTCAACACCGTTCGGAGATCGTGACTGACGCCGGCCAGCATGGTCGTGCGCTGCTCGACGTGCTGCTTGATGCGGTCGCGCATTTGCAGAAACGCGACGGCGGCCTGCCGGACTTCGCGCGCGCCACGCGGCTTGAAGTCTTCCGAGATCGCGCGCCCCTTGCCGAATGCGTCGGCCGCATCGGCGAGACGCAGAATCGGACGGATCTGGTTGCGAAGGAACAGGATCGCAACGGTCAGCAGAATGACCGACGATCCGACCATCCACAGCAGGAAGATGTGCGAGTTCGAAGCATACGTCTGGCTGCGCGTCGCGACGAAGCGCAGGATGGCGTCGTCGCGCTTGACGCGGATTTCGACGTTCTGGGATTCCCCGACGGTATCAATCCAGAACGGCAGCTGCACATGCTTTCGAAGCTCATTCGACAGAGCCTTGTCGAGCAGACGGAAAAACGGCTTCGGTCCGGGCGGCGGCAGATCCCCCGGCGGCAGGATTTCCATTTTGAGGTTCAGCCTGTCGCGCGCGAGATCGACGATTTTCTGCGCGTTGTCGGCTTTCGGCAGATCGCTGTAGACATCGATCAACGCCGCGATATCGCGCGCCGTCGCCTCCGAAAGACGTCGCGTGACAGCCTGCCAATGGCGTTCCATGAACGCGAACGCGATGACGCCTTCGAGCACGACGATGGGCGTGATGATGATCAGCAGCGCCCGCGCATAAAGCCCTTTCGGCAGCATCTCACCGGCAATGTTGGTGAGACGCAGGACATGGGGATGCTCGCGGATGCGCCGGTAGAGCGACAGGTCCTTTTGGGAGTCGGGCGTCGTTTCGTTGATAACCGCCATCGCCGTTTCGATTTGCCTATGCTTTGGAGACGACGAAGCGCATCACGCGTCAATCGGTATAAAGAATATAGCCCTTGCCGCGAACCGTTTGCAGATAGACCGGGTTCGATGGGTCGGCCTCGATCTTGCGACGAAGACGGTTGATTTGCACATCGATCGCGCGTTCGCTGCCCGTGCTGTCGTCGCTCGAAAGCTCATGCCTGGGAACGGCGACGCCGATGCGCTGGGCAAACAGCCGCAACAGGTCGCGCTCGCGCTCGGTCAGCTTGATCGTATCGTCGTCGCGCCGGAGTTCGCCGCGCGTCGTGTTGAACACGCAGCCGCCCATGCGGATCTCGTCTCGCGTCGCGGTAGGCGTCTGGCCGCGCCGAAGAATGTTGCGCAGTCGAAGCAGCAACTCGCGCGGTTCGAACGGCTTCGAGACATAATCGTCGACGCCGGCTTCGAGACCCGAGATGCGATCCTCCGCATCGGCGAGCGCCGTCAGCATGCAGATCGGAACGGGGCGGGTCGCCTTGAGATCGCGCGCAAGGGTCAGGCCGCATTCGCCGGGCATCATCACGTCGAGCAGCACCAGGTCGAACGAAAGCCCGCGCATGAACGAACGCGCTGCGGCGGCATCCTGAGCTTCGGTGACGCGGAATCCGTTGCTCTTCAGAAAACGCCCGAGCAAGGCTCTGATCTTCTGGTCGTCGTCGACGACGAGAATGTGGGGAGCGTTATCAGCAAGCAGTTCGGCGCGATCCTGCATAACTGCACCTCTCATCCGTGGCTTTCGGTTTCCGCCGCAATGTCGGCGTGCGGGCCTTTGATCAAAACTTCAACGAGCGGGCGATCCTTTTCGGTAATCATAGCGAAAAGGAACTTGCGCGCGAGTTGATCCGCTCCGGGACCAAGCGTCGCGAGCGCTTCGGCAACGCGTTTGACCTGAATTTGTGTCAGTTTATCGGTCAAGCGCGTGCCTTTCGCCGACAGATAAAGCCGCCGCTCCCGCCGATCCTCGCTGCCGGCGCGCTGAATGACGAAGCCCTCGTCGATGAGCTGCTTCAGAACGCGCGCCAGCGACTGCTTGGTGATCTTCAGAATATCCAGCAATTCCGCGACTTTCAGGCCGGGATTGCGATGAATGAAATGCAGCACCCGATGATGCGCCCGGCCGAAGCCGTACTGTTCCAGCATCGTGTCGGGGTCGCGGGTGAAATCGCGGTAGGCGAAGTAGAACAATTCCACGCAGGAAATGATCTCGGGGTCGATGCCTTGCGCCCCGCCGTCAGGGGGGGCGCCGGCTGAGCCCCGGGCTTTTGCGCGACGGGCAGCGATGCCTTCAGAATTTATGTCAGTCATGTTGACTTATTGGTCCCAATCGTATTCTGTTTCAAGCCAAATCGCGGGATAGCAGCAGGTCTTGTGCCCTTGCGAGCGACGCGCCCAAGGACTAAGCGTCTTCCAAACGATCGGGCAGCCGCCGCACGCCACGAGGCCGCGGAACAGACGATAGCGCCGCGATTCCGCCAAACGATAATAACCAGCGAAGGACTCTGACGGGCATGGCCGACCTCGTTCCTTATCACGATCGCGATGGGCTGATCTGGATGGATGGGGCTTTGCTCCCCTGGCGCGACGTCAAGGTCCACGTCCTGACCCATGCCCTGCATTACGCCAGCGCGGTCTTCGAGGGCGAGCGTTCATATGAGGGTGAAATCTTCAAGCTCACCGAGCATTCCGAGCGCCTCGTCGAAAGCGCCAAGATCCTGGATTTCGACATTCCCTATTCGGTCGCCGAAATCGATCAGGCCTGCCGCGATACCGTCGCAGCCAACAAGCTGTCCGATTGCTACGTCCGGCCGCTCGCCTGGCGCGGCAGCGAGCAGATGGGCGTTTCCGCCCGCCAGACCAAGATTCATCTGATGGTCGCAGCGTGGAATTGGGGATCGTATTTCCCAATGGAGCAGCGCCTCAAAGGCATCCGCATCACGCATGCGCAATACCGCCGTCCCGATCCGGCCTGCGCGCCTGCGAAAGCCAAAGCCGCCGGTCTTTACATGATCTGCACCATCGAGAAGCACCGCGCCGAGCGTGCGGGATATTCCGACGCGCTGATGCTCGACTACCGCGGCCGCGTTGCCGAGTGCACCGGCGCCAACGTCTTCCTGATCAAAGACGGCGTCATCCACACGCCTGAGCCGGACTGCTTCCTCGACGGCATCACGCGCCGCACCGTCATCGACCTCGCGAAGGCGCGAGGCATCGAGGTCATCGCGCGCGCCATCATGCCCGAGGAACTCGGCAGCTTTACCGAATGCTTCATCACTGGCACGGCGGCGGAAATCACGCCGGTGTCCGAGATCGGCGAGCATCACTACAAGCCGGGCAAGATCACCGAAACGTTGCTCAATGATTACACGGAGCTCGTGAAACCGAAGAAGCGCGTAGCGGCCGAGTAACCACGCGCCCGTTTTCACCCGTCGCCATCTTGCACAGTCGCTCATATGGGCCGATGCTCGGTCCATGTGTGCAACGGGCGGTGCTCGGATGTCGAAAGTCCTGTCTGCTGTAATGCTCGCCTTCGTGGCCGTCTCGTTCGGCGGCGGAGGCTTGCGCGCTCAGGAAGGCCCGGGCGGCGCCATCAATCCCAACCGCGACTGCCAGACAATTCTCACATGCAACTTCCGCAAGGGCGGAAGCTGGCGCGGCTGCGTCTCATCCTATTCCTGTCGCAAGTGCGAATTCGTCCCCGCACCGTGTTCGATTGTCGGTGGAAAGAAACGCCGGCTCTGCCGTCAGCTCCAGTGCGATTGGAACGGTACGTAAGCTTCAGGGATGGAAAGCTGGAAGCCTAGTTGCGATCTCGCAGGATCAACGGCGCGCACACGATAGCGAGGAACACCGCAATCGTGACGCCGATAATAGCGGTCGTGAGAGCCGAAAGCGGACCGCTGATCCACATCGCGACGACATTGATCAGCACGCACCATACCGCTGCGGGCACGATCGAAGCGACGGCAAGCCCGATCAGTTGTGCACGGCTGACCTGCTGCCGTTTCTCCGGCGCAAATCTCGCAACTGCACTTGTCACGACGGCTCGCATTTTCGCGTGTGCTCCATTTGCAGCCAGAGCCCGATCCCCGATTAGCTTGAGTTTTTTAACTAAGCTAGGAACGCGCGATAAACTGCTGGTTAAAACTCACGAACAAATTGTACGAGACGTTGTCTCTATTGAAAAAAACCGGCGCACTTGTCTCTACTTTGGGTTTAACGCTCTCCGATGGTGGTTGTTTCCAATTCGGAGGCGAATCACCAAGCAAGCCTAACGCAGATTCTGGAATTCATCAGCTTGGGTACAATTAATGATCCCCGACATTTTTGACGTCGCGATAATCGGCGCCGGTCACAATGGTTTGACCAGCGCGGCCTATCTCGCAGGCGCGGGATTGCGAGTCGTCGTTCTCGAGCGCAATGGCGTTGTGGGCGGCGCCGCCGTGACCGAGGAATTTGCTCCGGGGTTTTCTAACTCAGTCGCCTCGTACACCGTCAGCCTACTCAATCCAAAAGTCATCGCCGATCTCGATCTGCATCGGCATGGCCTTGAAATCATCGAACGCCCTGCCGCGAATTTCTGGCCCGTGGACGATACGCGGTCGCTGCTTGTGCCGTACGATCCAGTCGCGCGCCGCAACGCATTCGCATCTTTCTCATCGAAGGATGCAGACCGGCTCGAGTCCTACGACAACGAACTCACACGCGCGGTCGACGTCTTGCGCGACCTCATCACACGCACGCCGCCGAACGCTGGCGGCGGCATTCTCGAATTGATCAAGGCCGGAACGATCGGCCGTCGGGTTCTCAATCTGTCGCTTGCCGATCAACGTCTCCTGCTCGAATTGTTCACGGCAAGCGCCGCCGATTTTCTCGATCGCCGCTTCGAGAATGAAACCGTTAAAGCGGCGTTTGCCTTCGACGGTATCGTCGGCGCCTATGCCGCGCCATCGACGCCGGGCACGGCCTACGTGCTGCTGCATCACTGCTTCGGAGAAGTGAACGGCAAGCCCGGACGTTGGGGTCACGCAAAGGGCGGCATGGGCGCCATCACGCAGGCGATGGCGCGGGCGGCGCAATCGCGAGGCGCGATCATTCGCGTCAATGCACCGGTCGAACGCGTGCTTGTCGAAAGAGGACGTGCGGCGGGACTCGTGCTGAAGTCAGGCGAGATCGTGAAAGCGCGCGCAGTCGCGGCCAATGTCGGACCGAAGCTTCTCTTCCGCGATCTCATCGCAGCCGGCGATGTCGATCCCGAAACGCGCGAAACGTTTCTCGCGATCAAGACAGGATCTGGAACGTTCAGGATGAACGTGGCGCTCGCGGAACTTCCGGATTTCACGAGCAGGCCAGGGAAAGATTTGGGTCCGCATCACGGCTCCGGCATCGTCATCGGTCCGACGCTTTCCTATCTCGAACGTGCCTATCTCGACGCCCGCACGTATGGCTGGTCGCGCGAGCCGGTCGTCGAAATGCTGATATCGTCAACGTTCGATCCATCGCTCGCGCCGCCCGGACGCCACGTCGCGAGCCTCTTCGTGCAGCACGTCGCGCCGAAGCTGCCCGACGGTCGAAGCTGGACGAATGCGCACGAGAGAGAAGCCTTCGCCGATCTCGTCATCGAGACGGTGACGCGGCATGCACCGAATTTCAAATCTTCCGTAGTGGGCCGCCAGGTGCTTTCACCGCTCGATCTCGAACAACGCTTCGGCCTCGTCGACGGCGACATCTTTCATGGACAGCTCGGCCTCGGGCAGCTCTTTTCGGCGCGCCCCGTTCTGGGCTATGGCAATTACCGGATGCCGCTGCCGGGCCTTTATCTGTGCGGGTCCGGCGCACATCCGGGAGGCGGTGTCACCGGCGTGCCGGGCATGAACGCCGCGCGGGAGATCGTCAAAGACATGAAGCGCTGGCGCTCGAAGAGGTGACGAGATGCACGTTGCGACGTGTGTGATTGCGAGTGTCGGCGGTCCTGATGCTGACGGTCTGACGGTCGCTGCGGCGGTCGAGGGGGCGTAGCGTGCGCATTACACCGGCGCTGGAGATCGACGAAGCCGAGATCGAGGAACGTTTCATTCGCGCCTCGGGACCTGGCGGACAGAACGTCAACAAGGTTTCGACCGCAGTCGAATTGCGCTTCAATCTCGCGGCCAACCGCTCGATCCCGGATTTCGCGCGCGGCAAGCTGAAGCGTCTCGCCGGGCGTCGCCTGACGACCGAAGGCATCCTCGTCATCCAGGCCGATCGTTTTCGAAGCCAGGATCAGAACCGGTCCGATGCGCGTGCGCGTCTGCAGGAACTGATCGTCGAGGCGCTCGAACGTCCCAAACCGCGCATCAAAACCAAGCCGTCACGCGGTGCGCGCGAGGAGCGCGTCAATTCCAAAACCGCGCGCGGCAAGGTCAAGAAAATGCGCAGCCGCAAAGTCGATTTCGATTGATCCGCACCAGACATTACAGCCGAAAGCGGATCGCTGACCTGCGCACGCGCGACCTCGCGCATGCCGATGGTAAGCGTTGTTCGCTTTGTTCGCCGCCCGTTCAGTTCCGGCGCGGCGCTCTCGCCAGAGAAATACTGTTATTTCAAAGGAGTTTACTGGTAGCGGGAGGCGGACTTGAACCGCCGACCTGCGGATTATGAGACCGCCGCTCTAACCACCTGAGCTATCCCGCCACACTGTCCGTCATGCGGACATCGAGCGCCCGTCTATAGGGAGCGTAATATCATCCTGTCAACCGGCGCTTCGCGCGCCGGCGACCGAAGTTGAAGTGATCAAACCATCTTACCGGATTCGGAGCGATCCGCGCCGTTTACTCGGCCGCAACCGGCTGCTCGGCAGCCGACGTCAGCTTGCGGAAGCGCATCATCGTGAACAAGCCCAGCGGACGCAGGGACTTGCGATCCACGAGCTCTAGGTCGTCGCACACCATCACGCGCGACACGTCGAACACCGAATGCCAGCCAACGAGATCGGCGAACGGCGCCATTTGCCGCTCGACCCAGCCGCGGACGCCTTGCTCCTGGCTGAAGTGGTTGACGAGCATGACTTCGCCGCCAGGCTTCGTCACGCGTGCCAGTTCCAGCATGACCTGCCGGGGATCGGGAACGACGGTGATGACATACATCGCAACGACGGAATCGAATGAATTGTCCGGGAAGCGAAGGCTGCCCGCGTCCATCTCGTACAGACCCGAGACGTTGACGAGCTGCTCGTTCTTGACGCGCTCACGCGCCTTTTCGAGCATCTCCGGCGCGAGGTCGATGCCGACGATGTCGAGATGCTTCTTGTAGGAGGGAAGTGACAGCCCGGTTCCGACGCCGACTTCGAGCACCCGTCCCGAGCCGCTGTTGATGATCTCGACCGCATGCCGGCGACCGGCTGTCGACACGGCTCCGAACGTGTAATCGTAAACCGGTGCCCAGCGGCGATAGGCATCGCGAACGGCGCCTTCATCGAGTTGAACGGCTTTTGGCTCGAACCGCCTTTTCGCAACACCGGCTTGAGCGCCAGCTGCGCGCCGAAAATCCGATCCGTTATCGCCCACCGCCTTCTCCATCACTGTGTAACGCGCGTCCCGACTATCTCGGCGCCTCGGCCAGAGTATGGCTTTGTGCGCGATAGTCCCCTTGATTTGCAGCTTTCACCGTCTTTGCGATCCAACCGCCGCCGAGCACGCGGGCTCCAGGCTCCTGGCTGGCATAAAACACGCAGGCTTGCCCGGTCGCAATACCTTCTTCCCCGTCGTGCAGCTCGACTTTGCCGCCCGTCTCGCCATCGGCCGTCACCAGCGCGGCGCGAAGCTTTTGCGAGGAGCGCATGCGCACGAAGAGTTCCAATCCGTTTCGGGCGCTTTCCGCGAACGAATTTTCCCCGAGCCAGTTGACGTCGCGCAAGATCAGTCCGGTCGTCGTCAGCGCCGAGCGCGGCCCGACCACGACTTCGTTTTTCGCTGCATCCAGCCGCACGACGTACAGCGGCTCTGCCGCTGGGATCTTGATGCCGCGCCGCTGACCAACGGTGTAATGGACGATGCCTTCGTGCCGCCCGAGCACGCGCCCGTCGAGATGAACGATGTTGCCGGCGTCGAGCGCATTCGGCTTCAGGCGTTCGATGACGTCCGTGTAGCGGCCCGTCGGAACGAAGCAGATATCCTGGCTGTCGGACTTGTCGGCGACCGGCAGATTGAACGAGCGCGCGAGATCGCGAACCTCGGACTTTTCCAGCGCACCGACCGGAAACCACAGCGCCGCAAGCTGCGCCTTGGTGATGCCGAACAGGAAATAGCTCTGATCGCGATCGGTATCGACGGCGCGCGCAAGCTCTGGTCCGTGCTCGGTATCGCGCCGCTGCACGTAGTGCCCCGTAACCAGCACCTCGGCACCGAGATCCTTTGCCGTTTCCAGCAAGTCGCGGAACTTGATTTCGTTATTGCAGGTGACGCACGGGATCGGCGTCTCACCGTGCACGTAACTCTCGGCGAATGACTCGATCACCTTCTGGGCGAAGCGGGCCTCATAATCGAGGACGTAATGCGGGATGCCGAGAGCATCAGCAACACGACGGGCGTCGTGGATGTCCTGGCCTGCACAGCAGCTGCCTTTGCGCCCGGTGGCGCTTCCATGATCGTAAAGCTGCAGCGTCACGCCGATGACGTCATGCCCGGCCGCCTTCATGATCGCAGCCGCAACCGAACTGTCGACACCGCCGGACATAGCGACGACGACGCGCTTCTTGGCACTCGGAACAGTGGCTGGCGTCTTAAAATCGGTCATCTGAGGTGGCAAAAAACCCTAAACTGCTGACAAACGGCAATGCCAGGGCCGGAGCCAGGATCTAGCCCCGGCGCGGGCGGGCATCAAAAGACCAAATGTATTCAGCGAGTTATCTTGGTCTTGGCGGCAAAACTCGTCGGATCTTGCCACACACTCTAATTCCTTAGTTCATTAAATGGGTGTCCTGCAAGTCGGCGGCAAGCATTTAACCGGACTGGCCCGGTATTCGCTGTGAGCGGTCGAGGTTAGCGGCGTGACTCGATCCGGAACGGTGAGGAACGCGCCGAAGTTTAACCACGTTGAATTGGCACGTCTATTTAAGCACTGTTCACTCAAGGGCTTAGTGCTAATTTAATGGCAACCCGCTATAAGTATCCCCTGTGGTCAGAGAGTGTGTATCGAGTATCATGACCGAACAACAGATGAGAGCGCGCGGGCGCTACGTGATCGGACCCGATGGGTCGCCGCTCACGGTCGCCGATCTTCCCCCGCGGGACACCAAGCGATGGGTGATCCGTCGCAAAGCCGAAGTCGTCGCCGCCGTGCGCGGTGGCCTTCTCAGCATTGAGGAGGCATGCGAGCGATATACGTTGACCGTCGACGAATTCCTGTCGTGGCAGCGTTCCATCGACAAGCATGGGCTTCCGGGTCTGCGCGCCACGCGCTTGCAGGACTATCGAGAGTAGTCGCGACGAGCGATCGATGATGCGAGGGGCCGATCCGTCGGCCGCTCCGCATACTCGCGCCGGCAGGTCCGCTGATGTTTCAGCTAAGGACTTGCGGTCGCTTTGGCTTGCGCCGGAGCAGCGATCGCCTTTGGTTTTGAGCTGTCTTTCGGCTTGGCCCCAGGCTTCTTGCTCGTTTTGGCTTTCGCCACCGGTGCTGCGTCAGCGATCGGCTGCGGAGCCGATGGCGTCCAGCCCGCGACGGCCGACGACGAACTGCATCCGCTCTCGCCTTTGGTCCAGCGCGTAATGTCGCCGGTCATGGCGGACGCGAAGGCGTCCGTCATTTTCATGTTTTCAACCCTGACGGTTGCCGACGTATCGCCGGTCGGATCGATGTCGACGCGGTAGGCTTTCGGGCCGCGCGGATTGGCCTGCGTCGGATCGCGACGATGGATGACGATCTCAGCTTTACCGCCGCGTGACGGCGGCGCTGCCGTCGCGTGATAGACGTAATCCGGCTTCAACGGTCCACCGACGGCAAACCAGCATTTCATCGCACCGGTCGCGACGCGCGAATAGATATCCGTCGCCGATCCGCCCTCGCCACCGATCTGATCGACGACAGTACCTGCGTCCTGCGCAGCCCCCGGTGCGGACGCCGGTCGCGGGGGAGTTCCCTCAGCCGAGGCAGCTTCCACGGACGGTGCGCTCGGCAGGCTGAGCGTCGGCAATTGCGGTGCGCTTCCGGCGCATCCCGAAAGAAGCACGCCGGTGATGAGTGCAAGCAGCGCCTTGGATAAGCAACTGTCCGCCATTGTGCTCCGCTGGATGACGCGCACGAGAAGCCCTGATGAGGGATCGACTGAGAACCCCTTTGCCCGGCAAGCGTCCATCCGGCAAGAGGGTTACCCACCGGCCAAACGGCGCGATCAGGAATGGACACAAGAAAAAGACGGCGCCTTTCGGGCGCCGTCTGCTTTCGCTCGTGTCTGTGATTTGCCGGATACGGATGATTCGCTGGCCGTCTAGCGCAGCGCGCTCAATCCGAACGGTCTTTCCCGGCGCCCGCGCGGATCGTGCTGACCCTCGATCTGCTGGCTGGCGCGGGAAAACTGTTCCATCGTGTCGTCGCGTTCGCGGACGGCAGCGGCGAGCTTCTCGCGCAGACCTTCCGTCGACTGCCGGAGGTTGTCGCGGCGAAGCGCTGCAGCCTTGGCGAATGTCGAATACGAAAAATGTCCCCGGTCGCGAACGCCGGTTCGGTCTTCTTCGAGTTGGATCTGCCGCTCCAGATCGGACGCCATCTGATCGAATTCGCGAATGATTCTTTCGAGATCCTCGACCTTCCTCGATTTCTCCTCGACCTCGCGACGCTTGAGGAGAATGGTCGTTTCACGTGATTTCATCGTTCGATACCCTGCACACATTCGAACTTACGTGGCCGATCAATCAAAAAACGTGCCAAAGGCGCGAAAAGATTTCGTGGCCGAAGCAACATGAACATCAGCGGTAATCGCGACACGTTAACCGCGTTGCATCGCCTCGTTGCTACTTCAATACTAGATGTAACATGTTACGCTTAAGTTGCGGTAAAGCAACGCGTAACCTTTTCTGACGTACCGTCCCGTTCAGGGGCAGATTTTCGCCATAAGCAATCTAGGGGCTGGCTGCGAATTCTGTTAGCTCTTGATTCGAACCGAATGCGGGTCGCAAGGCGGTCGAGAAACAAGCCGGAAGGGTGGGCGCCCGGACGGCAGGTTTCCGCGGCGGGATCTGTTAGGCGGTCGAGAGGGGCGCAGTTCTAATATTTAGATATTTTGGCGGGCCATCTTTGGCGCGAACGGGCACCTGTGTCCGCGAAGCGAGAACGATGTTCCGTCCCCGAAGGCCAAAAGCGGTCTGGATATGCCGTTAATACACGGCAGCACCCATTCTGCAGAAATGGCTAACGCGGAATTAGGGTTTGTTAACCTCTCGTCGCTAACTTCCTAACGATCGCTTAGCTCGAACTGTAGTGCGTTTCTTTGGGCGAACAAGCAGACATGGCGCGGAGTCATTGGATAGGGCACCAGAGGAACGGTCATGAGGGTTCTACTCATAGAAGACGACAGCGCTACGGCGCAAAGCATCGAGCTGATGCTTCAATCTGAAGGTTTTAACGTTTACACGACCGACCTCGGCGAAGAGGGTGTCGATCTCGGTAAGCTTTACGACTACGATATTATTCTTCTCGATTTGAATTTGCCGGACATGAGCGGCTATGAGGTTCTGAAGACACTCCGTGTCTCGAAAGTCTCAACGCCGATCCTGATCCTGTCGGGCCTCGCCGGCATCGACGACAAGGTTCGCGGCCTCGGCTTCGGCGCCGATGACTATATGACGAAGCCGTTCCACAAGGACGAGCTCGTCGCCCGCATCCAGGCGATTGTCCGCCGTTCGAAGGGCCATGCCCAGTCGATCATCGAAACGGGCGATCTGCGCGTCAACCTCGACACCAAGACGGTCGACGTCAACGGCCAGCGCGTGCATCTGACGGGCAAGGAATACCAGATGCTGGAGCTTCTCTCGCTCCGCAAGGGTACCACGCTCACGAAGGAGATGTTCCTCAACCATCTCTACGGCGGCATGGACGAGCCTGAACTGAAGATCATCGACGTGTTCATCTGCAAGCTGCGCAAGAAACTGCAGACGGCAACCGGCGGCAAGCACTACATCGAGACGGTCTGGGGCCGTGGCTACGTGCTGCGCGATCCGGGACACGAAGGTTCGGAAGCCGCATAAAACCGCGCGCTGGCCCTCTCCAAAACTCTATCCACGCGTACAGGGGCCATGATGGCCCCTGTGGTGTTTTTGGATGCCGCCGACATCAGCGCCGCGATCGGCGAACCTTATTTCAGGGGCGCCGCGGATTCTGACGGCGTTGCGCCAAATCGATAATTGATCGAGAGACGCCCTGTCTGAATTTCCGGATCGAACTTCGTCGACACGATCTCGTTGATCTCGGGCAGATCGTTCGGAAGCAGTTTCACCGTCTCGCTGCCGAGATCGATGTAGCGATACTCGGCCTTGAGAGAGAGCGAGTCGTTCAAGCGCGTTTCGATACCGCCGCCGATGAACCCGCCGCTCAAGCGCCGCCCGGATATGAGCGTCGTTCCGCCGCCTGCGACCGTCTCGCCGTCGACGCTGATGCCGAGCGCGAGGTTCGTGTCGTCGGCTTCGACGTTGGCGTAACCGCCGCTGAGGAACAGCAGCGTGTCCGGGCGTGCCAGATAGCCGATGCGGCCGCCGACCATGAGCATGTTCTTCAACTGCGTTTTGGTGCCGGCGCGGATTTCCGCATCTTCGTCGATAGCAAATGACAGGCTGTTGCTCTGCTTCAGATGCGAATAGTCGGCATCGCCGAACGCGCCGATCACGAAGCGCGGGCTGATCTGGTAATCGTAACCGGCCGTGGCGAACAGAATGCCGCCGTCGTGTCCGAAGGGAATTCCCGCGCTGAAAATGGAACCGGGCTCGGAAGAGCGATCGCTGAGTTCCAGCGTGTTCTTGGCGACTCCATAGCCCCCGCCGACGCCGAGGTATGCACCGGTCCAGCTGCTGGTGACCGGCGGAATGGAATCGTCTGGCGCTTCCGTCTTGCCGTCGCCGAAGCGATAGTTCAGCGAAATACGGCCTGTTTGGATCTGCGGCTTGATCGATCCCGTGATGAACTCGTCCGCGCCTGAGCCCGGCAGGATATCGAGCCTCTCCGCTTGCAGTGACGTGTAGCGATACTCTGCCTTGATGCTGAAACCGTTCGAGATCAGCGTTTCGACACCGCCGCCGAGGAAATACCCGTCAAAGCTTCCCACGCCCGCAAGCGTGCCGCCGCCCGAGCCACCGCCGATATTGAGGTTGGCTTTGATGTCGCTTGATTCGGCGTGTGCGTATCCGAACGTCGAAAAGAACAGCGTCGTCGGCGCGATGAGATAGCCGATGCGTCCGCCGATCGAGAGCTGATTCTCGATCTTGAATTTGATGTTTGCATCGATTTCGCCAAGCTCGCTGCCGGCGCCGATGTTCGTGCTGATGTCGGAGAAGTCGTAGTCGATGAAAGCGCCGACAACCAACGGTCCGAACAGGACATGATCATACCCGGCGCTGAGCGTTGCAAAGCCGCCCGATCCGCCGAAGCCATTGATACCGATGTTCGCGTCGATGAATGACGAGATCGCGGGCCCGGTGCCCAGATTGAGATCGTTCTTCGTCATGCCGTAGCCGCCGCCCACGCCGAGCGAAATACCTTCCCAGTCATTGGCGGAAGCCGGAGTGGCAAAAGCCGAAGCCGACACCGCGGCGCTCGACGCAACAAGCAACCCTGCGAATATTTTTTTCATGGGTCCCCGCCATATTAATAAATTGGTTGTGCTCAATCAGTGCCCTGATATTCCCGATTCGGCTCGAGCACACGCCCCCGGACCAGAGATTCTCCTGTACGTGGTTTTCTATCCACATCAGCCGTTTGGCCGACGAAGGCGATCCGCTATGACAAGTTGGATCATGTGAGCTTGCGGTGACGCGGAGCAATGCTCTAAGACCGCAGCTTGCCCGCAGGAGCATTCAATGAGCGACGCGACTACCCCGCCTCAATCTCCACTTAAGGCCGCGATCGTGCGCGTCACGCCGTTCGAGCAGAACTGCACGCTGATCTGGAACGAGGCGTCAAAGCGCGGCGCCGTCGTCGATCCGGGCGGCGATCTCGACCGCATTTTCCGTGGCATCGATGAAGCCGAAATCGAGATCGAAAAGATTCTGCTGACTCATGGCCATATCGACCACGCGGGTGCTGCGGCCGAACTGCGCCAGGAGCTTGGCGTCAAGATCGAAGGGCCGCACAAGGCCGACGCGCTCCTGCTCGACAACCTCGAGAAGCAGGGCGAGATGTACGGCATTCCCGACGTGCGCAACGTCAAACCCGACCGTTGGCTTGACGATGGCGACGTTGTCACCGTCGCCGGTCACACGTTCAATATCTTCCATTGCCCGGGGCACTCGCCGGGATCGGTCGTGTTCTTCGACGCGGCGCAGCGGTTCGCACTCGTTGGCGACGTTCTGTTTCGCGGCTCGATCGGCCGCACGGATTTTCCCTACGGCGACCACGATGCGTTGATCTCGGCAATCAAGACGAAACTTCTGCCGCTCGGCGATGACATCGCCTTCATCTGCGGACACGGGCCCCCAGGCCAGTTCGGGCAGGAACGGCTGACGAATCCGTTTTTGGTCTGACCTGCGGTATTGCCGTAGAGCCGGTCTTCCCGATGAGAAGCGCGGCGAAACAAAGACCTAGAGCCGATCCGAGGTTCCGCGATTCAACGGAAAGCGGAGAGGCTCTAGAACGACCATTCCCAGTGCAGGCATCCGAACACGCCGCATTCGCGTGCCAGCGTGCCGTATCCGCCGTTCGATAGCGTGTTGGTACCGTCCCCGAAAATGTCAACGGTCTGCACGCGCAGGGTTTCTTCGCAGCTCCGGCGGCAATCGACCCAGCCGCCGCGAGGCAGCTTAACCTGCCAGCCGTATCGGCCCGGCCGCACAACGCTTTGCACCGAACCGTTGCCATAGTGGCTGCGCGCCGTGATGATTTCGCCCGGCTCGTAGTTCGAGCGCAGCCGGCGTGCCAGCGCATCGGCCGGAGTCGGCATCGAGGCAACCGCGAGCAATGCACCGATCACCGGAAGGGCAGCCCAAAGTCTGGAGCGCATGATCTCGTATCCTTTTTCGGCTAACCGCCGGGCTGCCTGTGACGAACTCAGCGCGACATGGAAATGTTGATGCCCTTGAGAGACGGGCCACTGGTCAGCACGGCGACCGAATGAGAGCCGTGGCTGACGGTCACCATCATGGAGCCAGCGATGCCGCCGCTGATCGCCAGGTTCAGCCGGTTGGCTGACGCGCGCCCCGTCACCAAACCCGACTGATTGTACGTCCGCTCTTCCCAATTGCCGCTCACGGTGCCGCCGGCATCGACCAGATTGGCGCGCAGTTCCACCTTCGCCGAAGCGTTGGCGCAGCGGATCGAGATCCCGAGATTATGCGGGCCGCCCGTGTTCGTGTAATAGCCCTTGCAGCGCAGGCTTTCCGTCTTGCCGCCATCGAACTTCGCGACCCCGGAGCCGCTCCACGTGCCGACGAGGTCAGGGAATGGACCGTCTGCGGAATAAGCCTTCGGCGTGAACGACAGAGCGCCAGCCATTGCCGCCGTCGCGGCAAGCGCGCCAAGATAACGGGAAAAGCGCCCGAAATAGTGCTGATGGCGAGACACGAAGCCCTTCCTTCCTGCGTATCGCGAAACGGCGCGCATTATTGTCTGACGCCCCTGATTTGGCGAGCCATATGGACAAAGTTGAACGAGATGCGCCGGAGTGTTGCCCTCGAACGACAGTCCAATACTACGCTGCACGCGCGAACATTCTAAGGCCGCTTTCCGTTCCGGTGCTTATGGGGAGAACGCACGCGTCGCGCAAGGCCTTGCTTCGGCTCCGCAGCAAGGAAGCCCGTTTTGCTCGCTGCACAGCTGAGCAAAGTTTGAACTCGCGATATCTCCCCAATACGGCCCACAAACAGTCGAGATCGGCGATCAGTTTTCTCTCGTCGCCGCCGGATCGCCGAACGCATGACGGCTCAGCTGACAGGCGACGGGGTTCTCGAAAGATCGGGCAAGCGCGGGGGTGCTTGAAGCCGGACAGGCTTGACGAGGGAGTCGAAAAATCAATGCGTCAATCGTATCGCGTCGCCGTGTATGTCACGGTTGCAGCTGTTTCCAGTTTGATTGCCAGCCAGAACCAAGCCGCACCGCCCGCCGACCCGTTAGCGGGCCTTGCCGGGCGCTGGGTCGGCATGGCGACGATGACGTCGGTGTCCGGACCGGCCTCGAACTTCAAATGCATCGTCACCTATGTCGCCCGCAAAGGCACGCCGGGAATGCGTCAGACCTTGCGCTGCGAGGACGGCGCGACGAATTTCAAGCTTCACGCTGCTACCGACCTGACGGTCGAGGGCGAAAAACTGACCGGCGCGTGGACGGACAAGATCAACGACATCGGCGGCACGGTCGACGGCACGATCACGCCGACAGGATTCGACGTGCAACTTTCCGGACAGTTCTTCGCGGCGCATATGGCCGTTGCGGGGCAGGGCTGCGACCAGTCCGTCAGAGTGCTGCCGCAGAACTCCGACGTCTTCGTTGAACTGGCCGCAAACCTGAAGAAGTGCTGATCCGCGCGCCGCGCGACATCCTTAAAACGGCTCGGTGACGCGCGTCACGGTCGGCGCGCTGCCCGAGTTCGGATCGTATCGGAAATCCAGGATGAGATTGTACGCATCCTCGGGCCAGGGATCGGGGTAGCTGCCTTGCGCCGCCCCGAGCAACGCTGCGATGGCTGGCAGCTTGCCGTGATGCCAGCAGATGACGAGCGTCTTCCCCTTGTATTCGGGATTTGAGAAAATCTCGTCGACGAGATCCTCGAACTCGTCGTTCTCGTAATCGTGCTGAACTTTGAGGCCGAGAGCATTCGCAAGCGGAGCAACCGTTTCGCGTGGACGGTTCGAGTGTTTCGAATGCGACGTCGCGATGATGTAGTCCGGCTTTCCGAGCGTCTCCGGGATGTACGTTGCGAGACGCTCGGCGCGCGCCATCCCGGCCTCCGACAAATCCTCGTTATTCGGATCGTCGGTCTTGTCCGCATGACGCATCAGGATGATGCGGCTCGGGCCTCCGTTCGCGTGCTCGAGCGGCGCAAAATTGGCGCCCGACTCCCGTGTGCGCCAACATAACGTGCAACCGCCCTTCAACGCCGGCACACCGGCAGTCAGGGCAAAGACAAAATTTGCGTCGGCGATCGCAGCATCGGGAGCCGCCGCGCACGCGAGGAATCCCGCGATCAGTGAGCCGAGCATGATGCGACGTGACGTCAGAAGCGTTGTCATGAACGTCTCCTCCGAAGGGAACGCAATAACGCGCGGGACGCCACCTCCGCCGCACAACAGCCCTTGCTAAAAATATTAATAAGACCTTAACGCTCAATCGATAAAGAAGCACGCATACCGGCGCGATTTGCGCGGCCTTATATATCGGAACGCGCGATCCTATTTTTCTGGCACGTGCCTGAGTAGCTTTTTTCCAGACGCGCATGTGTTTCGATCGGGAATGCGGCAGAGCGATGAACCGCGCGGCGCCAGATGCTGAGCTGCTGAGACAGCTCGGGGATATACCCGAGGTCGGTCTAAGCGGCTTTGCCGTGCGCGAAGGATTGGCGGGTACAGGCGTAACCGTCCTCAAAGGACGCGACTACTTCGGCAGCTGGCGGGCAACCCAACACGGCGAACTCGTCTGGACTTTCGCTGACTTGTCCGAAGAAGGCCGGACCGTCACAACGGTGGACGACGCGCTCCGCTACACACTGCTTTTGATTTTGGCGAGCGTTGCGAAATCTCACAACAGCTCGCCAAGGTTTACGCGGACAGGCTGAACGGGTGCTGCTCAGGCAGCGAGAACGGCGCGCTCGTGCTTGCCCTCTTCGACTTCTTCGATGATCTTCGCGACGAACGCTTCGAGATCGCCCGGGTTGCGGCTCGTAACGATGCCCTGATCGGCGACCACGGGTTCATCGAGCCAATTCGCGCCCGCGTTGATCATGTCGGTCTTGATCGAGTCGTACGACGTCGCGCGCCGGCCGCGAACGGCGTTCGCTTCGATCAACAGCCACGGCGCATGGCAGATCGCAGCCACGACTTTCCCTTCCGCGAGGAAAGCTTTGATCAACGCCAACGCTTCTGGGTTTTTCCTGAGCGTGTCAGGATTCATTTGTCCGCCGGGAAGCACGATCGCGTCATAAAGCGACGTCGATGCGTCGGACAATTCCACGTCGACCGGCACGGGATCTCCCCAATCGTGATCTCGCCAGCCGAGAATGGAGCCCTTTTCCTTTCGCTCCTTTGGCGCCGCGACATGAACCAGTTGCGCGACCGCCTTGAGCTTTTCGCGCGGAACGTCCAGTTCCGATTGTTCGAAACCATCCGTCGCGAGAATGAGAATTTTAGCGTTCTTGATTTTCGGCATGTTCGCACTCCTTGACCGCAATTCAAGGAGCAACATTTACGGCGCATGGAGGTTCCGAACGACGCTCGCATGCGTCCTTACGCGCAAGCCCTGAAACGCATGAGCTACTGCCCGGGCCGTCCCGTTTTGCGCGGACGCCCTCGGCGGCCTTTCTTCTGTGACGGATCGTCGAACTCGCGCGTTCGCGTCGGCATCTGAAGGCGCGACGGCTTCTCGCCTGATTTCACCGGCAGCGACGCGTGCGGTCCCATTTCGTCGAGCGTCGGCTTATGCGGACCTGCAATCTTCTCGCCGAACGCACCGGCCTTGGCGCGGCTATCGACACTCGGCGCGCGCGCCGGCACCGGCCGATCCGTTCCCGGCCCCATGTCGTCGAGCGACGGCTTCTTGATCCTTGATCCCGCGCCTGGCGGCCGGCTCGCGGAACGCGAGTCGCCGGGCGCAATCAAAGAAGTCGACTGCGCATATGTCGGCTGCACCGGCTCGTATTCGGTCTTGATGCGGGAGCCGCCGTTTTCCTTCTCCCCGTCCTTCTTGCGCGACGGCGGAACGTTCGCGCTCGGGCCATACTTGCGGTCGCCCTTGAAACTTCCGGCGCGATCTTCGACTTCGCTTTGCCGGGCCAGCGGATCATCCGAAATCGCAAGCTCCGTCTCGCGCAGCCGCTTGATCTCGTCACGCAAGCGTGCGGCCGTTTCGAACTCGAGATCGGCTGCTGCTTCTTTCATGCGCCGCTCCATGTCGGCGACGACGGCCTGCAAATTGTGCCCGAGCGATTGCACGGCGTCGCCATCGGCGAGCCCGGCATCGACGGTGACGTGATCCTGCTCGTAGACCGACTGCAGCACGTCGTGAATGTTGCGCTTGATGCTCTCCGGTGTGATGCCGTTGGCTTCGTTCCATGCCATCTGCTTCTCGCGACGGCGGTTCGTCTCCGCGATGGCGCGGTCCATCGAGCCGGTCATTTGATCCGCATACAGAATGACTTTGCCGTCGACGTTGCGCGCGGCGCGTCCGATGGTCTGCACCAGCGACGTTTCGGAGCGCAGAAAACCTTCCTTGTCGGCATCGAGAATGGCGACGAGCGCGCATTCCGGAATGTCGAGACCTTCGCGCAGCAGGTTGATGCCGATCAGCACATCGAAGGCGCCGAGCCGCAGATCGCGGATGATTTCGATGCGTTCCAGCGTTTCGATGTCGGAGTGCATGTAGCGCACGCGCACGCCGCTTTCGTGCATGTATTCGGTGAGGTCTTCCGCCATGCGCTTCGTCAGAACCGTGACGAGCGTGCGGTAGCCTTTGCGCGCGACCTGCCGCACTTCGTCGAGCAGATCGTCGACCTGCGTTTTCGCGGATCGAATTTCGACGACCGGATCGATAAGCCCTGTGGGCCGGATGACCTGCTCCGCGAATGCGCCGCCGGTCTGCTCCATTTCCCAGCTTGCGGGGGTTGCCGAGACGAACACCGACTGCGGGCGCATCGCGTCCCACTCTTCAAAGCGAAGCGGGCGATTGTCCATGCACGAGGGCAAGCGGAAACCGTATTCCGCAAGCGTCGCCTTGCGCCGGAAGTCGCCGCGGAACATGCCGCCGATCTGCGGAACGGTGACGTGGCTCTCGTCGGCGAAAACGAGCGCGTTGTCGGGCAGATATTCAAACAGCGTCGGCGGCGGATCGCCCGGATTGCGCCCGGTGAGATAGCGCGAATAGTTCTCGATGCCGGCGCACGAACCCGTCGCCTCCATCATTTCCATGTCGAACGTGGTGCGCTGTTCGAGGCGCTGCGCTTCGAGCAGCTTGCCTGCGTCGTACAACTCGTCGAGCCGCTGCTTGAGTTCGATCTTGATCGATTTGATCGCCTGCTGAAGCGTTGGCTTCGGCGTGACGTAGTGCGAGTTCGCGTAGAGCTTGACCAGCGCCAGCTCGTCCGTCTTCGCGCCCGTCAACGGATCGAACTCGACGATGCTTTCGACTTCATCGCCGAACAGCGAGAAGCGCCACGCGCGATCTTCCAAGTGAGCCGGAAAGACTTCGACCGTATCGCCGCGCGCGCGGAATGAGCCGCGCACGAAGTTCTGATCGTTACGCCGGTAATGCAGCGCGACGAGATCGGCCAGCAATTGGTCGCGCGAGATCTGCTCGCCGGCGCGCACGGTGAACGTCATCGCCGTATAGGTCTCGACCGATCCGATACCGTAGATGCACGAGACCGACGCGACGATGATGACGTCGTCGCGCTCGAGCAGAGCGCGCGTCGCGGCGTGACGCATGCGGTCGATCTGTTCGTTGATCGACGCTTCCTTCTCGATGTACGTGTCGGTGCGCGGGACGTAGGCTTCCGGCTGGTAGTAGTCGTAATAGGAAACGAAATACTCGACGGCGTTGTCCGGAAAGAAGCTCTTGAACTCGCCGTAGAGCTGCGCCGCCAGCGTCTTGTTCGGCGCCAGGATCAGCGCCGGACGCTGCGTCGCCTGAATGACGTGCGCCATCGTGAACGTCTTGCCCGAACCGGTGACGCCGAGCAGCACCTGATTGTGCTCGTGCTTCGCGACGCCGTCGACGAGTTCGGAGATCGCTTGCGGCTGGTCGCCCCGCGGCTCGTAGTCGGATTCGATTTTGAACCGGATGCCGCCTTCGCTTTTTTCCGGACGCTCCGGACGATGCGGCATGAACATCGGCATGCCGCCGGAGACGATCGGATGCGACGCCATCAAGGGCTGGCGCGACAGAATTTCCTTCGCGCGTTCGGAGCGTTCGTCCGGCCGCGTCAGCAGCGCGGTCAGACTGTCGGTCAGGCTTTCGCCGCCCATCGGCGGACGCGGGCCCGATGCGCGTAACGCGGGCAAGCTCGGTAGTCCGCTGCTCGTCGTCTTTCCGGAGAAATCGGCCGGCGCGAAATAGGCGTTCGTTTCGGCAAAGCCCGGCGTCCCGGCCGACGTTTCGGCGGGAGGCTGGATCGGCTTACCCGACTTGCCGCGCGAGGATCGCGGTCGGGACGATTTGCCGGAGGGTGTTTTCGGAGAAGATGCCACGCTGCAAATATAGAGACGGGAAGCCGAAGCATAAATGCTGTTTCGGGGCCACAGTGTCACGCCGGGACACGCATTAACGACGGCGGCTTAGAACCGAGCGCGCCTGAGTTACCGGCAAAAGCTCCTTACGGAAGAGTAAGTTCGTCGCCGCTCGGCGGAGTGATAGCCAATCGTTCGCCGATTCCGAAGTTCGACGCACTCGATGCGGATCGGTCCAGCGGGGCCGGGGCAACCAAGTTGGCCAACAGACGTTTGAACGACTGATAAAACGGAGCACACACGATGACTTCTATGAAACTGGTTGCGGCAGCGGCGGCCGCCATGATGGCAATCGGCAGCGGCGTGGCCTTGGCGAAGGACGCGAAAAAGCCCGGCACCCCGGTCGTCCATTCGCCGGAATCGATCCAGTGTTCGAAGGATGCTGACGCGAAGGGCCTGCACGGCAAGGACCGCAAGAAATTCCGCGCCGAGTGCAAAAAGAATCTCGCGAAGCAGAACAAAGACGCCAAGAAGTCCTGATCTGCTGAGCAAGCGAAATTAGGAAACCCCGCCGCTATCGGCGGGGTTTTTTATTTCCCGTCCGTCGCGTCTAGGAGGTACGTTTGTCGGGGACTATCTCAATGGGAGATACGCTCGTGCCTGGCCCTCAAACGAACAAGACCGCTCTTGTGACGGGCGCCAACCGCGGCATCGGCTTTGCGATCGCGCGCCAGCTTGCTGAGCTTGAGATTACCGTTCTTGCCGGAGTTCGCAACGACGCCAGCGCCGCCTCGGCCACAGCCGCGTTCGGCAAAATCGGCGTCAATGTCCAACCTGTGATTTTGGACGTCGCGAATGTTGCGGCGTTGCCGTCCGCGTTGAAGGACATCGAGCAACGCCACGCCCCGATCGACATCCTCGTCAACAACGCAGCAATTCTGATCGACGGGCCGGGCGGCTTCGACGCCAGTCTGTTCGACATGACCGATGAAACATTCCGCCTGACGTGGGAAACGAACGTGCTCGCCCCGGCGGCAATCATCCGCACGCTTCTGCCGGGCATGATCGCGCGTGGATATGGACGGGTAGTCAATGTATCGTCGCTCGCGGGTCAGCTTGCCGGCATGGGTTCCGGCTTTCCGGCCTATCGCATCTCGAAAACGGCATTGAACGCGTTGACGCGCATCGCGGCTGCCGAAGCCGGTCGCGGCGACGTCAAGGTCAATGCTTGTTCGCCCGGCTGGGTCAGAACGGGGATGGGTGGACCGGAAGCCTCGCGCTTACCTGAGAAAGGCGCCGAGACGCCGGTTTGGCTCGCAACGCTGCCATTGGACGGGCCGACAGGCGGGTTCTTCGAAGACAAAAAAGCCGTTCCGTGGTGAGCAGAACGGCGATTGGTCTGAGTCCGGCAGGCTTCGCGACTACAGCGTCCGGCCGCCGCGGCTGCCGACGATCGTCGCGTTCGCGCCGTCGATTTCCATAACGAAGCGGATCGGTCGCTCATGCGGGTTCTTCACGTCGCGGGCGGTCACCAGGACGAAGCGTTCCGGTCCGGCGGACGTATCGATTTCCGTGATCTGCGGCGAGAAGTCGGACACCGACGCCACAGCGAACGTGCGGTTATGGCCGCCGAGCGTCAGCGAGATCTGGTCGCCGACCGCAACTGCCTTGGTGATCGGCGTGCTGTCATCGCGGCGCATGGCGGTCAGCCAGTAGTCTTCCGATCCGGAAATGGGTGTTATCGAAGCGACGTCCTTGGCGGGTGAAGCGGCTTGCGTGAGCGCGGTCGCGAAGCTTTTTCGCAGAACCGTCTCGCTGTTGGCGAAGAAGGACGTCGCGGCGACGACGGCCACGGTCGCGCCAACGGTGAGGCCAAGCCAGAACGGCCGGGTAGGTTGCCTCGTCATGCTCCGCACCTCCAAGAGTCGCGACGGATATAATGCCGCTTTTCGACAGATCGAAACCTACAAACGCGTCAAAACCTACAAACGCGAATGCGGCAATTCAATAGCCTCGTCCGCCGCGCGTTGCGGATAACGCCGCGCGATGCGTCTTTGGCTTGACGTAAACGCGCCGCAAGTGCCTGATAATGCTAAGGTTCAACGCAGTTAGAAGCGACAGCGACAGCCCCAGCAGGACCCAGGCTGTAGTACTGCTGGTTCTGCGAAATACGGCATCCGGATTGCGTGGCGAACTCGTCGTCGCGATCTCGATGATCGGCGCCGGACGATCCTCCGCAATAGCTTTCATCGTGTGCGACGTAATCGTGCGCTCGATCCCGCCGGCAGCAACCGCAAATGGGTAAGCCTTGACCGGCGCGCTCGTTCCGACGGAGGTCAGCATGACAAAAAGCAAGGCCGCTCCGGCCGCATCCCGAAACGGACGGCGCAGGCGATGTCGGCGCCGGGAGGCGCGTGCTTGCGAATTTCGCTTGATCCCGCTGGCAGCCATTGTCCCAAATCCCTCCGCACGAAACCGATTTCGTAATGACGAGCCGTTAAGGCTGAGTTGACCGGTGGTTCTTGGCGGTCATGGGCCCGCAATGTGGCGCTGGCTGGCCGATTTGGTGCTGGTTGATTTCCGGCCGTTTGAGTTGCCGGCAGGCATCACTGGCCCAACAGATGATGTCGTACGTTGGTCCTGCGGCGGTGGCGCAGCCGTATTGTCAAAACGTCGGCTTGCGGTCGCGAATCATTGGACTTAGGGTCCGCGCCGTTCGTTTCGCAGCCGCGAGATGAACAGTCTGCACCTCCTCCGAATGACAGGCGCATCATGGGCTTCATTGCCGACAGTTTGAATCGCATCCAGCCGTCCGCCACCATCGCCGTTTCGACCAAAGCTCGTCAGCTTGCGGCGCAGGGCCGGGACATCATCTCGTTGTCGGCGGGGGAGCCGGATTTCGACACGCCTGACAACATCAAGGAAGCCGCGAAACGCGCGCTCGACGCAGGCAAAACCAAATACACCGACGTCGACGGCATTCCGGAGCTGAAGGCCGCGATCGTCGCGAAGTTCAAGCGCGACAACAACCTCGATTACAAGCCGAGCCAGGTCTCCGTCGGAACCGGCGGCAAGCAGGTGCTCTACAACGCGCTTCTCGCGACGCTCAATCCGGGTGACGAAGTCGTCATTCCCGCGCCGTGCTGGGTCTCGTATGCCGACATCGTCCTGCTCGGCGGCGGCACGCCCGTTTTCGCACCGACGACGCTGGAAGACGGTTACCGGCTGAAGCCCGAAGCGCTCGAAAAGGCCATCACGCCGAAGACGAAGTGGTTCATCTTCAATTCGCCGTCGAACCCGACGGGCACGGCCTATTCGCACGACGACATCAAAGCCCTGACCGACGTTCTGCTTCGGCACGAGCAAGTCTGGGTTCTGACCGACGATATGTACGAGCATTTGCTCTATGACGGCCTGAAGTTCGCGACGCCCGCAGCCGTCGAGCCGCGCCTCTATGGGCGCACGCTGACGATGAACGGTCTCTCGAAGGCCTATTGCATGACGGGCTGGCGGCTCGGGTATGCGGCGGGTCCGGAACAGCTCATCAACGCGATGCGCAAACTGCAGTCGCAGTCGACGTCCAATCCGTCCTCGATCACGCAATGGGCCGGCGTCGAAGCCTTGAACGGACCGCAGGACTTCATTGCGCACAACAACAAGATCTTCGTCGGGCGCCGCGATCTCGTCGTCAGCATGCTGAACCAGGCGAAGGGCATCAAATGCCCCAACCCGCAGGGCGCGTTCTACGTCTATCCGAGCATCAAGGCTCTGATCGGCAAGACGAGTAAGAGCGGCGTCAAGATTGCCGATGATGAAGCGTTCGTGACGGCGCTTCTGGAGGAAGAGGGCGTCGCGGTCGTCCACGGCGCGGCGTTCGAAGGCTCACCGTCCTTCCGCGTGTCTTACGCGACCTCGACCGAGGCATTGAAAGATGCCTGCACGAGAATCCAGCGCTTCTGCGGAAATCTCAGCTGAACGCTGTCTTGTGCTCCATCGGTTGGACAACCCCGGTGAATCAAAAAGCGCGCAAAAGCATTTGCGCGCTTCACACGTTCGCAGTGTTGAGGGTCTCGCTTAGGCCGTCGCGCCATTACCCGCGAAGCGACCGGTAAACCAGTCCCAGGCGTGTGCGATATGTCCGGTGAGGGGACGACCGTCGATGTCCGGAACGACCGGACGCCAAATCGCGATTGCAGTCGTGGGCTGCGACTTGAACTCGAATACCGTCGGCTCGGCACCGAAGGCATCGGGAAGTTCATCCTCGACCGCCATAACATACCCGGCAGCGTTTGCCGCGGACATCAGTGTCTCGATACTCATAACCCAGCCTCGCATTCCTGAGCCAAATCCCTCTGGCCCTTCCGAATTGTGCGCTCGTACCCCTTAAAACGCGCCAAACGCGGATGAGTTCATGATGAGCCAAGTTTAAAGTTATTCAAGCGATATTTGCAATTTGAGCCTCCGCTTAGCCCTTTGAGCGGAAAGTAGTTTCGGCGGCGCAAAAAACAAATCAGCGACTCTTGCGTACTACTGCATCGCAATATGAAAGTTTCACGAAACTGTGCGGCGGAGCCCCGTTAAGACGGTTGTGCCGCGACGCCTTTCGAGCGAGCATGATCCCCGCCGTATCCTTCGAGGTGCGGGGTGCGGCCAAGCGTTGGTCTGCGCCTCGCAATGTCGGAGGCAATCATGACGAGTTCAGATGGCCCGAAGGGCAGAAGTGGCGCTCAGGGAGGCAGGGGTGGGGTCCGAGGCGCACGTTGCGTCGCGTTGATCGGACCCTTCGCAAGCGGCAAGACCACACTTCTCGAAGCAATTCTCGCACGTACCGGCGGCATCTCGCGAGCCGGCTCCATCGCCGCCAAGTCAACGGTCGGCGACAACACCCCCGAAGCCCGTGAACACGCAATGAGCGTCGGCGTCAACGTCGCGGACGTATCCTTCCTCGAAGACAAGTTCACCTTCATCGACTGTCCAGGATCGGTTGAATTCGCCCACGAAGGCGCCCTCGCGCTCCCCGCCTGCGATATGGCGGTCGTGGTGAGCGAAGCCGATCCGAAACGCGTCGCGGCGCTGCAGGTGATCCTGAAGCAGCTGGAAGACGCCAAAATCCCGCATCTCATTTTCCTGAACAAGATCGACTCGTCGCAAACACCGCTGCGCGACATCATTCCGGGCTTGCAGCCCGCGAGTTCGAAACCGCTCGTCCTTCGCCAGATTCCGATCTGGGAAAACGGCATCGCGACCGGCTTCGTCGATCTGGCGTCCGAGCGCGCCTACGTCTATCGCGAGCACGCCGAGAGTAAGATCATCGAACTGCCGTCGGCTGTGGCGGCGCGCGAGAAGGAAGCCCGCTTCGAGATGCTTGAGAAGCTCGCCGACTACGACGACGAGCTGATGGAGCAGTTGCTCGCCGACATTCCCCCGCCCAACGATCGCGTGTTTGAAGATCTGGCGAAGGAATTCAAGGACGGCATGATCTGCCCGGTGCTGCTGGGTTCGGCGCAGGAAGGGCATGGCATCATGCGCCTGCTGAAGGCGCTCCGGCACGAATGCCCGTTCGTCGAGGACACCGCGCGGCGGCACAAGCTCGAAAACGTCAAGTCGGCGGCTTACGTCTTCAAAAGCCTGCATACCAAGTCGGGCGGCAAGCTGTCGTTTGCCCGCGTTCTTGCCGGAGACATTCCCGATAACGCCACGGTGACAGGCGGCGAGGGCCAGGAAGTTCGCGTCGCCGGCATATTCACGATCCGCGGCGAGGAAACGGCGAAGTGCAGCGGCGCCAAGGCCGGCGATACCGTCGCGCTGGGACGCCTCGACGCCATTCATTCCGGCGAGACGATCGGCGTCGGCAAATCGTCGGTGACGCAAATCCCCGTCCCGAAGCCGCCGCAACCTGTGCTGGCCATCGGCCTCGGCCTCAAGGATCGCAAGGACGAAGTGAAACTGTCCTCCGCCGCCGCCAAGCTCGTCGACGAGGACCCCTCGTTGACGCTTGAGCACAACGCCGACATGCATCAGATCCTGCTGCACGGGCAGGGCGAGATGCACCTGCGCGTCGCGCTCGAACGGCTGCTGCGCAAGTACGGCATCGAAGTCGTGCGCGAAAAGCGGCGCGTCGGCTACAAGGAGACCATACGCTCGGCAACCGAAATTCGCGGCCGGCACAAAAAGCAATCCGGCGGTCATGGGCAGTTCGGCGACGTCAAGCTCGACATCAAGCCGCTGCCGCGGTCAGCCGGCGTCACGTTCTCGGAAACGATCACCGGCGGCGCAATTCCGCGCAATTTCATTCCGTCGGTCGAGATCGGCGTGCGCGATTATTTGACGGAAGGCCCGCTCGGCTTCCCCGTCGTCGACGTCGCCGTGACGCTGACCGATGGCTCCTATCATACGGTCGACTCGTCCGACATGGCGTTCCGGCAGGCCGGTCGCCTCGCGATGTCGGAAGGCTTGCCGAAGTGCAATCCGGTTCTGCTCGAGCCTGTCATGGCGGTTTCGATCGCGGTGCCGTCCGAAGCGAACGCACGCATCAACGGCATCATCTCGCAACGGCGCGGGCAGATCCTTGGGTTCGACGCGCGTTCGGGATGGCCGGGTTGGGACGTGATCGAAGCGCACATTCCGGAAGCGGAGATGGATAATCTGATTATCGATCTACGATCCGCAACCGCTGGCGTCGGCTCGTTCACGTTCGGCTTCGATCACCTGGCGGAAGTGTCGGGCAGATTGAAAGACCAGGTGCTGAGCGCCAACCGCGCAGCAGCGGAGTAGCGCTGGAAGGAAAGCGCGAGATCAGATGCGGAAAGGGTGGCTTTCGCCACCCTTTTTTGTGAAGTCCGAAATTACGATGCCGGTGTGCCGGCTTTTGGCTTGGCCTGCGGAGCGGATGGAACGGGCTTTGCCGGAGATTTCGGACCGTTGAAATAGTCCTTCATCGTCTCGATGAAGAGCGGCGACAGGCCTTCACCGCCATCGTCGATGATCGTCTTCATCTGGTCACGCATGCGCGGATCCCAAAACGTATGGATGTGTCGCGCGATGCTCTCCGTCGCCTCGGTTTTCGGATAGGGGGACCAGAAATCCGTGATCTGGTTGGCCATCTGAATCAGAACTTCTTTATCCATCTTCCCTACCGAATTGAATTTGCGACCAGCACTGCGCTGCGTCAGGAGTTAAAGACAACGGGCTTCCCCTTGGCGAGCGCCGCCAGGAAAAGATTCGATTTGCGTGCAAGCTCGAGCGCCAGCGATGTCGGGGCGGAAACAGTCACGAGCGCGCCGATGCCGGCTGTTACGGCTTTCTGCACGAGTTCGAAGCTGCATCGGCTCGTCATCAAGACGAAGCCGTCGCGCACGTCGAGATCATCGCGCACCAGCGCGCCGATCAGCTTATCGAGTGCGTTGTGACGTCCGACATCTTCGCGCACGAGCCGGATCTCTCCGTCGCGCGAAACCCACGCCGCGCCATGCACCGAACGATTGTGCTGGTTCATCGGCTGATGCTGAAACAGGTTCGCTGCCGCCCGCTCGATGGCATCGACCGAAGGCGCCCAGTTCCGATCGAGAAAAGGCAACGGCCGAACGGCCGACGCGATATCTTCGATGCCGCACAGTCCGCAGCCGGTTCGGCCTTCAATCGAACGGCGCGCGAGGCGCGACACTTCAAGAGCCGTTTCCGGAACCGCCACGTCGATGGTGATGCCTTCGTCGCCCGGCATCTCGAGCACGCCGCGAATTTCTTTCGGGTCCTTGAGAATACCTTCGCCGATCAGAAATCCGAACGCGAAGTCGCGCAGATCCGAAGGCGTCGCCATCATGACGGTGTAGGGCTCGGAATTGATCTGCAGCGCGACCGGCGTCTCTTGCGGCAATTGCCAAGTGACCGGCTGCGCCGTCCCGGCGACGACGGTCTCGCCCAAGGCGGGGTACGAGCAAAGAGACTCGTTCCCGCCCTGTCGAGAAATCACGTTCGCCATGACGCCCATTGCAGATGATTTCGAGGCAGAGCCGCGGATTTACTCCGCCGGCTCCAGCTTCTTCTCCGTGCTGATACGCTTGCTTTCCACGTTGCGGATGTTCCACTCGGACTGCCAATCGGAAGGCTGGTTCGACGGCATCACCTGCACCGCAGTTACCTTGTATTCCGGGCAGTTGGTTGCCCAGTCGGACGCGCTGGTCGTGATCAGGTTTGCGCCCGTGCCCGGATGATGGAAGGTCGTGTAAACGACACCTTGCGGCATGCGATCGGATATCTTCACGCGGATGGTCGTCGCACCCGCGCGGCTGGTCAGGGAAACGATCTGGTCGTCCTTGAGGCCGCGAATTTCCGCATCGTACGGGTGCATCTCGAGAACGTCCTCGGGATGCCACGCCATGTTGTCCGTGCGCCGCGTCTGCGCGCCGACGTTATAATGCGAGAGGATACGGCCCGTCGTGAGAATGAGCGGGAACGTGTTGCTCGCCTTTTCATCGGTCGCCATGTACGCGGTCAGCATGAAGCGGCCCTTGCCACGGACGAACTCTTCCGTGTGCATGATCGGCGTGCCGGTCGGATGCTGGTCGTTGCACGGCCACTGGATCGAACCGAGTTCGTCCAGACGGTCGTACGAAATACCGGAGAACGTCGGCGTCGTCCGCGCGATCTCGTCCATGACCTCCGAGGCCGTCGCGTAGTACATCGGGAAGCCCATCGCGGTCGCAAGCTGCGCGACGATGGCCCATTCCGGCATGCCCTGCTTCTCTTGGAACACCTTGCGCACGCGATTGACGCGCCGCTCGGCGTTGACGAACGTGCCGTCCTTTTCAAGGAACGACGTGCCGGGCAGGAAGACGTGCGCGAACGCTGCCGTCTCGTTCAGGAATAGGTCCTGCACGACGACGATGTCCATCGCCCTGAGAGCGGCCTCGACGTGATGCGTGTCGGGATCGGACTGCGCGATGTCTTCGCCGTGGATGAACATGCCGCGATACGATCCATCGAGAGCCGCATCGAACATGTTCGGAATGCGGAGGCCCGGCTCGGGATCGAGCTCGCGGTTCCATTCCTTCTTATAGATATCGCGCACTTCCTGGTTGGAGACGTGGCGGTAGCCGGGGAACTCGTGCGGCGCGGAGCCCATATCGGACGAGCCCTGCACGTTGTTCTGGCCGCGCAGCGGGTTCACGCCCACGCCTTCGCGGCCGAGGTTGCCCGTCGCCATCGCGAGGTTCGCCAACGCCATGACCGTCGTCGAACCCTGCGTGTGTTCCGTGACGCCGAGACCGTAGTAGATCGCAGCGTTGCCGCCGGTCGCGTAAAGGCGCGCAGCCTCGCGGATCAACTGTGCCGGAACGCGGGTGATGTGCTCGACAGCCTCAGGCGCGTGCTGCGGCTGACGGATGAACTCTTCCCAGCGATGGAAATCGGTCTTCTCGCAGCGACGGTTGACGAACTTCCGGTCGATCAGATTCTCGGTCGCGATCACGTGACCGATGGCGTTTGCCACCGCGACGTTGGTGCCGGGCATCAGCTGCAAGTGATAGTCGGCCTTGACGTGCGGAGAGTCGACGAGCTCGACTTTGCGCGGATCGATGACGATCAGCTTGGCGCCCTCGCGAATGCGCTTCTTCATGCGCGAACCGAAGACGGGATGCGCGTCGGTCGGGTTGCAACCGATGACGAGCATGACGTCGGTCTTGTCGGTGCTCTTGAAGTCCTGCGTGCCGGCGGCTTCGCCGAAAGCAACCTTCAAGCCGAAGCCGGTCGGCGAGTGGCAGACGCGCGCGCACGTGTCGACGTTGTTGTTGTTGAACGCGCCACGAACGAGCTTCTGCACGGAGTAGATTTCTTCGAGCGTGGTCCGCGAAGACGTGACCGCGCCGATCGACTTGCGGCCGTACTTGGCCTGCGTTTCCATGAAACGCTTCGCGGCATAATTGATCGCTTCGTCGAACGTCACGACCTGCCACGGATCGGTGATCTTCTCGCGGATCATCGGCGTCAGCATGCGATCCTTGTGCGTCGCATAGCTGAATGCGAAGCGGCCCTTGACGCAGGAATGACCTTCGTTGGCGCCGCCATCCTTGTAGGGCACCATGCGAACGAGTTCATCGCCGCGCATCTCCGCCTTGAACGAACATCCGACGCCGCAATACGCGCACGTCGTGATGATCGAATGCTCCGGCTGGCCCATGTCGACCACCGACTTCTCGATGAGCGTCGCCGTCGGGCAAGCCTGTACGCAGGCGCCGCACGAAACGCATTCCGATGCCAGGAACTGCTCGTCCATGCCGGCCGAGACGTGCGAAGCAAAACCGCGTCCGTCGATCGTCAGCGCGAACGTGCCCTGAACTTCTTCACAGGCGCGGACGCAGCGCGAGCAGACGATGCACTTCGACGGCTGGAACTGGAAGTAGGGGTTCGAAACGTCCGTCTGCTTGAAGCGATCGTTCGCCGAGCCGTCGGCGCGCTTCGCGAACACGTGGTTTTCGCCGTCATAACCATAGCGCACTTCGCGCAGACCGACCGCGCCGGCCATGTCCTGCAGTTCGCAGTCGCCGTTCGCGGCGCAGGTGAGGCAGTCGAGCGGGTGGTCGGAGATATAAAGCTCCATCACGCCGCGGCGCAGCTTCGCCAGACGTTGGTTCTGGGTCGCAACCTTGATGCCCTGCGCAACCGGCGTCGTGCACGACGCGGGCGTTCCGCGGCGGCCTTCAATCTCGCAAAGGCAAAGCCGGCACGAGCCGAACGGATCGAGACTATCGGTGGCGCACAGCTTCGGGATCTGAATGCCGAGCTGCATCGCGGCGTTCATGATCGACGTTCCTTCCGGAACGGTGACTTCAAACCCGTCGATCTCGAGCGTGACCATCTTGGTCGTCTCATGAACTTCCGGAGTCTTGGTGCCGTAGTCCGTCTCTTTGATGAGCGTCATCGGCTTAACATGCTGGTTCATAATCCGTCCTCATGGAGGTCGTTGAAGCTGAGCGTTTATTCTGCTGCGTCGGCTAGAAATTTATTAGGCGCCGGCTTGTGAAAATCTTCCGGAAAACCGCGCAGGGCGCTTCTCACGGGATAGGGCGTGAGGCCGCCGAGCGCGCAGAGAGATCCGTCTGTCATCGTTTCGCAAAGATCTTCGAGAAGCTCGATATTCCGCTCGCGATCGACGTCCGCGATGATGCGATCCATCACCTCGACGCCGCGCGTCGAGCCGATGCGGCATGGCGTGCACTTACCGCAGCTTTCGATAGCGCAGAATTCCATCGCGAAGCGGGCCATTTTCGCCATGTCGACCGTGTCGTCGAACACGACCAAACCGCCGTGGCCGACCATCGCGTCGACCTTCGCGAATTCCTCGTAATCCATCGGCACGTCGAACTTCGACTCCGGCAGATACGCGCCGAGCGGTCCGCCGATCTGCACCGCGCGCACCGGCCGGCCGCTGTAGGTGCCGCCGCCCCAGTCCTCGATCAGCTGTCGCGTCGTGACGCCAAACGCCTTCTCGACCAGACCGCCCTGCTTGATGTTGCCGGTAATCTGGAACGCCAGCGTTCCGCGCGAGCGACCGATGCCGTAATTCTTGTAGAACTCGCCGCCCTTCGCGAGAATGATCGGGACAGCCGCGAAGCTCATGACGTTGTTGATGATCGTCGGCTTGCCGAACAGACCCTCGATCGCAGGGATCGGCGGCTTGTAGCGCACGAGACCGCGCTTGCCTTCGAGGCTTTCGAGCATCGACGTTTCTTCGCCGCAGACATAGGCGCCAGCGCCCATGCGCACGAAGAGGTCAAATGAATATCCCGAGCCCTGAATGTTATCGCCGAGCCAGTTCGCTGCGCGCGCGATTTCGATCGCCTGCCGCAGGTTATGGACCGAATGCGGATATTCCGAGCGGACGTAGATATAGCCCTTGGTGGCGCCGCCGGCGACGGCCGCGATCGTCATGCCTTCGATGAGGCAGAAAGGATCGCCTTCCATGAGCATGCGGTCGGCGAACGTGCCGCTGTCGCCTTCGTCGGCGTTGCAAGCGACGTACTTTTGATCAGCCGCAATGTCGTGGACTGTTTTCCACTTTATGCCAGTCGGGAAGCCGGCGCCGCCGCGACCGCGCAAACCCGAAGTCGTCACTTCGGTGACGATGTCGATCGGCTTCATCGCGAGGGCCTTGGTCAGGCCGTCATAGCCACCGTGCTTGCGATAATCTTCGATCGAAAAAGGATCGGTGATGCCGCAGCGCGCGAACGTCAGCCGTTCCTGATTCTTGAAGTAGGGAATTTCTTCCGTCAGGCCGTGGCCGAGCTTGTGGTCCTTGCCGTCGAGAAAACCGGAATCGAAAAGGCTCGGAACGTCCTTCACGCTCACAGGCCCATAGGCCACCCGGCCTTTGGACGTCTCGACTTCGACGAGCGGCTCCAGATAAAGCATGCCGCGCGATCCGTTGCGGACCACGCGAACGTCGAGCTTACGCTTGCTGGCTTCGTTGATGATGGCGTCTGCGACTTCGTCAGCGCCCATCGAAAGCGCGGCGGCGTCCAGGGGAACGAATACCGTGGTCATTCCGCGGCCTCCTTCTCAAGGCCGGCGATGATTTCATCAAACCGTTTGGGATCGACCCTGCCGTAAAGCTTCTCTCCCACCATAACGGCCGGCGAGAGAGCGCAGTTCCCGAGGCAGAAGACCTGCTCGATCGTCACCGCGCCGTCAGCCGTGGTGCCGCCGAGCGGCACGTTCAGCTTGGATTCGGCGTGCTGGCAAAGCTCATCGGTTCCCATCGACTGACAGGCCTCGGCGCGGCAGATCTTGACGACATGCTTGCCGACCGGATGGCGATGGAACTCATGGTAAAAGGTCAGAACGCCATAGATTTCGGCGCGTGAGCGATTGAGCGCCTTGGCGATGATCGGCAGCGTCTCTTCCGGGACATAGCCCAGGTCGTGCTGCATCTCGTGAAAGATCTCGAGAAGCTCGTCAGGCTTATTGCCATGACGCGCACAAATAGCCGCCGCCGCGATCTGCACGGGCGTCGTAGGGGTGATTTCGGGCTTGGTATCGCCCTTTGGTGAACGTCCAACTTTTTTCGCCATGTGGCGCGCTTCCTCGCACGGCCCGACGGCAATTCTAGGCCGAACTTGTTATTTAGATGCGCACTTGCCGCGATTTTTCTAGTGTTTTATTTCGCGGCCCCAATCAAATCGGTATCTCCGATCCGGTCATCGACGCCATCAATGCTGCAATGCGAAAACTAATGGTAGGCCCACAGTTTAAGTATTTTTCTGGTTTGCCATCTGCACCGCAGAAATCCCATGCGTCGAAAAGGACGCGGCCGCTTCCCGGAAAGCGCGAATAAGCGGAGCAACAGGATCGCGGTCGGCGGTGATCATGCCGACGCTTTGCGCGACATTGGGCGAGGTCAGCGAAATGGCCTGCACGTCCGGGTCTTCTCCGAAAATGCCGACGATGTATTCCGGCATGATGCTCGCGAGACCCATCAATTTGACGCTCGAATAGAGATTAACGACCGAATTCGTCTCTAATGCCGGGTTCGGACGACTCTCCGCAATCTTGAAAGCCCGGTCGATGATCCGCCGGTTCTGCATGTTCGACGTCGGAAGGCCGAGCGGCAGCTCCGCCGCTTGGCGCCAGGTAACCGATTGCTCCTTCGCGAGAGCATGCCCCGCCGGAACGAAAAGGCTGTAGCGCTCAGTGTAAAGCGGGGTCGCCATCAGTCCGTTGATAGGCTCATTATCGAGATAAGTAATGCCCGCATCGAGCGAATAGTCGTCGAGGCCCCGTAGGATTTCCTCGGAACTCATCGACATCACGGTGAAGTCGATATGCGGGTGCAACTTTCTGACCGCCTGGGTCAGGTAGGGGATCATCGGCAGCGCCGAGGGAATGGCGCCTAACGCCAGCCTTCCGGTCAACCCGAAATCGCTAGTCGCGAGATGCGCCAGCTCCTGATGCATCGACGCCCAGTTGTTCAGGATGAGCTGCGCCCACTTCAGAACGCGGGCGCCTTCCTGCGTCAGCCCCTGATACCGCTGACCGCGCTCGACGATCGGAACGCCGAGCTCAAGCTCGAGCTGCCGGATGCGGCCCGAGAGCGTTGGCTGCGTGACGTGACAGGCATTCGCGGCACGCGTGAAATGCTTTTCACGCGCCAGCGCGACGAGATACTGAAGCTGACGGATATCCATAAACGCTCTCTGCGGCGAGAGCTGTAATCTTCAATGTTTCCCTAGCGGAAAGCAATGGCGCGGTTTCAGCACGCCATGCCGTCGGCATCGAAGACATGCCCCGAGAGGCGACGCCCCCGATGTGATGCGAGATAGAGCGCAAGCGTCGCGACATCGGGCTCGTTCGTGAGGACTGCGCCGTCATTGAAGCCGCTGTCGCCGACCACGCACGGCCCAACCGCGTTGATGCGGATGCCCTGGCCAGCCCAGCCCTGCGCTTCGTTCGCCGTCATCGCCGCCAGCGCCGTGCGCGCGTAGCCGGCAACGGCCGTATCGCGGGCGCTCGTCGGCCGCGGCATTTTCAGGACGTTAAGGATGAGGCCTTCGCTCAGAACCAGGTTCATGCGATTGGCGACGATGCGTGTCAGCTGCGCGAGCGGCGAAAGCTTCTCGGTGATCAGCATTTCCAGATCGCTGTCGCGCTTCACCGCCGCGAGTTCATCCGAGGAAATGGATGCCATGTTGACGGCGGCGTCGAGCCCGCCATAGGCCTGCGCTGATGTCTGAGCAAAAGCAGCGGCGCTGTCGGCGCTCGAGATATTCTGCGTATGCAGGCGAATATCGCCAGCCGTCTGCGTCAGAACAGCCGCAAGTTCGATCAGCTCAGGGGAAAGCTCGGCCGTGTGCACGATCAGACGCGCCTGCAAGTCGGCGAACGAACGCGCAATGTCGATGCCCGACGTTGCGGTAAGACCAGTTATAAGGATGCGCGCCTGCGCGAACTCACTCGTTACATACCCATCGGCACTCGTACTGACACGATCCATGTACATGGCGCTTGATCCCCTGCTCAACAGATAACGCAATACCGGCACACGCGAGAGGCGCTGTCGGTCGTACGATACCACGGCGATTCGCCTAACGAGACCTAAACAGCACCCCGATTCGGGTGTGCCGGCGACAGGTCAAGGGCGGATTTGCGGCTTTGCACCGAGACTCGCAACGTGCACGCCGATCCTGATGTGTGACTGACGCGCGCCGCATGCGCTGGGAATCGAGCCGATAGAGGCTTAGGCTACGGAAACTTGGTGATAGGTCCCGCGCTCTGCATTGCATCTCGCTTCGCGAGCCTGCGAAGCTTGTCAGAGACACGAATCGATGGGCGGCCTGAAGACCATGAGAAGACAAGACGAAACGAAGCCTTCGGCAGCACCTGCAACATCAGGGGCGGCGGGCGCGGCGGGTGCGCAAAGCGCGCCCCATACGCCCGGCCCGGACGTCGCGTCGAAACCCGATGCGGCCGCCGAACCGAAAAAAGAGTCAGGGCTGCGAGACGGCTTCGTGCTTCTGAGCATTGTGGTCGTCGCCGCTGCGATCGCGACGATGCTTTACGCGCAGTTCGGTTTGCCGCTGGGCGCCTCGATCGGCGCGGGGGTCGGCGCCTGGATGCTGTTCATGCTGATCCACAAGCAGGTGCAGAAATCGACGCAGATCGCAGAATTGAAAGCCGAGTTGGCGCGCACACGCTTTCAAAGCGCTAAACCGCAACGCCCGGCTGCGCTTCGCGGGATGAAACTTTCGCCCGCGACCGGCGCAGGCAGCGAATCGCGCCAGCCGGAATTCCCGTCGGCCACGACCGCTTCCGATGCGGCGAAAGCTGCGGCCGCTGTCGCACGCTCCGCGCCGTTGGGTGCGGCCCCGCATCGCCCCGCCGCAAATGCAGATGTCGCGTCTACGCCCGTCTCGGCGCCCGTTCATGGCCGTTTGTCCGTGCCGCCGCTGCGCGGCGCTATGCCGACGCCAGAACAGGAGGCTGCCGAAACATCGCTGAACGACACATCGAACGATCTGACTGCAATGCGTTTCCCGGCATCGGGAATCGAAGCCGCGCGCGACGAGCGTTCGTCCACGGGCGGCGCCGAGTTGATCCGCGACCAGTGGTCGTTCCGCCCGCGCACCGAAGCCTCGGCACCGGGTTCGCCGGCCGCTGCTCGCAGCGCGACGACCGTCGAAGGTGATCTGGAACTCGTGCAGCGCAAGATTCGCGAGCTAGCCGATGAGGTGAACTTCGTCGAAGCCGCGCGCGCGCCCGCAAAACCAATGCGTCCTGAGATGCGTTCGACACCAACGACCGACGCCATCGAGCATTCGATCGGTGCGCTGAAGGCCGCTGCCACCACGATGCGCGAGCGCCCGGGCGGCCTCGGCGACTTCATCCCGAAATCCGTTATTCCGGAGCCTGCGCCGTCGTCGTCGTCGCCCAAGCCGGCGTCGCTGCCGGACCTCGGCGAGCTCGTCATTCCCGCAACGGCCGAACGTATCGCGGGCGCCGACCATAGTCCGAAAAAGGCCGAGCCCGAGCTTGAGGCATCGCAGCACGAGCCGCACCATGAATTGCCGCTTCCTGAACGGCCGCTGGTCGACTTCGGCATGAACAGCGCTCCGCCTGCTGCACCGGCGCCGAACAGTCGCGAGCTTGCTCAGGCGATCGATACCGCCGCGATCGATGTCTTCCTTGCGCCGATCGTGACGTTGTCCGAGCACGCCGTGAATCACTATGAGATGACGGTCGCGCTGCGCACGCCCGATGGCACACGTCTCGACTCGCGCGAGGAAGAGTTCGCGCACGCCGGTCCGGATCTCGCCGCCAAGTTTGACAGCGAGCGGCTTCAGCGCGCCGCAGCTCTCTCGCTTCGCATGGAAGCGCGCGACAAGGATGGTTCGCTGCTTGTCGAAGTCATGGGCGGCTCGCTGTCGGAGCGCGCTTTCCTCGAAACCATCGCGCAGGTGTACGGCACCCGCCCCAAGGTTGCGACGCAGCTCGTCGTTCTTCTGACGCAGCGCGCGATCGACGCGTTCACGCCTTCCGTCTGGCAGGCCATTCGCGACATGCACGCCTATGGTTTCCGCTTTGCGCTCGACGGCATCGAACATATGCGTACCGACTTCGCAGCGCTGGCTGTGGCGGGCTTCCGCTTCATCCGCCTGCCGTCACACGTCGTTTTCGATGGCTTCACCGCGTCCGATCGCTTCGTTGCAGCTGACGAAATCTATCAGCGTGCGACGCTCGCGGGCCTGTCGATCATCGCCAGCGGCATCGCGGATGCGAAAACGCAGAAGCGTCTTCTGGAGATCGGCGTCGATCTCGGACAGGGCGCGCTGTTCGGCGTTCCGCGGCAGGTGATGCTGACCGGACCGTCAAACCAGTCGGCCGCCGCCTGAGACGCAATTGAAGCGGACGACGCATCGCCGCGCCGTCCGCCAAACCCGCTCACGCCGATGACAGGTTGATCTCCTGACGCTATAGGGCACTCCGCGTGCCGACGCATGGCGCGCGGAGACACCTGGATCATCAATGACTGCAATTCCGGTTCTGCAATCGATCGCACCGCTCGCTGCAACGGCGGATCTTTGGTTCGTCGATATCTGGGGCGTCATGCACAACGGCGTGCGCCCCTATGCGTCTTCCGTCGCCGCATGCGAAGCATTCCGGCAGCAAGGCGGCACGATTCTCCTCGTCACCAACTCGCCGCGCCCGCGCGAAAGCGTTGCCCGCCAGCTCGACGGCATCGGAGTCGCGCGCTCCGCCTACGACGGTATCGTCAGCTCCGGCGATGTCTCGCGCAGCCTCATCGAAGATTGGGCGGGCGAGCCGATCCTCCACATCGGCCCCGAACGTGATTTGCCGGTATTCGCCAACTTGCAGGCAACCCCCGGAGCCGGCGTCGCCGACGCGGTCGTCGCCGTCTGCACCGGCCTTTATGACGACGAGAAAGAAACGCCGGCCGATTACGCAGAGATGCTCGCAAAACTAAAGGCGCGCGACATACCGATGATCTGCGCCAATCCGGATCAGAAGGTCGAGCGCGACGGACGCCTGATCTATTGCGCCGGTGCGATCGCGCGCGCCTACAAAGCGCTGGGCGGCATCGTGAGTTACGCGGGCAAGCCGTTTCAGCCGATCTACGATCTAGCGCTCGAGATCGGCAGTGACACGCGCGGCAAATCGATAGCGAAAGACCGCGTGCTCGCGATCGGCGACGGCGTTTCAACGGACATCGCGGGCGCAAGCAATTTCGGCATTCGTTCGGTTTTTATCGCGAGCGGCGTCGACGTGAACGCGAACGAGAATGTCGGTGCCGCCGCCGCACGCCTGTTCGCGAACTCGTCAGCTCAGCCCATCGCTGTCATGAACGGCTTCAACTGGTAATCGCATCGCGCGACACGCATCCGGCAAGCTGTTCCGCCTTCTTCCGTCATGGCCGAGCAGCATCCACGGCAAACGCGCCCTCAGGCAATTCGCGCGACCGGTCGTGGCCGCGCAATAGTGCGCGGCACACCGAACGTAGATGGCTGCCTTCGCGGCCATGACGGGAGAAGGTGGTCGTCCGCCGATTTTCTGTCACGCTGCATGCCAGAAAATTTCGAAGGCTGGCAAAGCGCAGCCTTTCAATACCATCGTCATGGCCGCGCAGGCGGCCATCCACGGCAATTAGATGGTCAGCACGATCTTGCCGATGTGTTCGCTCGACTCCATGCGCGCGTGAGCTTTCGCCGCGTCCGCCAACGGAAATGTGCTGTCGACCGGGATCTTGATTTTCCCCGACGCCACCAGCGGAATAACCTTTTCCTCCAAAGCGCGCGCGATGCCGCCCTTCACGTCGTTCGAACGGATGCGCAGCGTCGATCCGGTGATCGTCAACCGCTTCAGCATCACGCGGATGAAGTCGATCGTCGCCGTCGAACCTTTCTGATACGCGATATTGACCAGACGTCCGTCATCCGCCAGCGCGCGGATGTTCTTGTCGATGTAGTCGCCGCCGACCATGTCGAGAATGACATCGACGCCGCGTTTGCCCGTTTCGGTTTTGACGACTTCGGAAAAATCCTGGGTCCGATAATTGATCGCGATGTCCGCGCCGAGCGCGCGCGCGGCCTCGCACTTCTCGTCGGAGCCGACCGTGGTGATGACGCGCGCACCGAACGCCTTCGCAAGCTGGATCGCCGTGACGCCGATACCGCTCGTGCCGCCGTGCACGAGAAACGTCTCGCCCGCTTTCAGCGCGCCGCGCTCGAACACATTGTGCCAGACCGTGAAGAACGTTTCCGGGATCGCGGCCGCGTCGATGAACGAAAGGGCTTCGGGCTTGCGAATGCAGCAGAGCGCCGGCGCAATGGCATATTCCGCATACCCGCCGCCGGGCGTCAGTGCGAGCACCGCATCGCCGACGGCAAGTCCATTGACGCCCTCTCCGAGTGCCGCGACGAGGCCCGCGACCTCGAGTCCCGGAAGCTCGGAATGGCCTTTCGGCGCCGGGTAATTTCCTTGACGCTGCAGCACGTCCGGCCGGTTGACGCCTGCCGCTGCAACTTTGATCAGCACGTCACCCGCGCCCGGCGTCGGCACGGGAAGGTCGCGCACCTGCAGAACTTCGGGCCCGCCTTTTCCTTTGATGACAACGGCTTTCATGGAGGTCTGGGCGCTCATCTGCTGATCTTTCATTGTGGGAGTGCGCGAGCAATGCACGCTCCGATCCTGCCTCGCAAGCCGCGCCAACGCGTCACGAAGGCTCAGCGCCTCGACCGCGCGGGCCCGCTTGGCTACTGTTACGTTGGGATGAAGCTCAGCATGGAGGTGCGCCAGTGGACCTTGATGACCTGATGCCGGCAAAGAAGCCGAGCGGTGTCGTGATCGGAGAAAACCTGTCGACGTTGTCCGTCGCAGAACTCGAAAAGCGGATCACGGATCTCAATTCCGAAATCGAACGCGTGCGTATCGAACTCGACAAGAAGCGAAAGCATGAAGCCGCAGCGCAGGCGCTTTTTAAATCATGAAGCGCGCGTTAATTTGGTTCGTCGAATGCCGAATATCGCGCTTAAGAAAAAGCGCGTGATCGAGAAAGCTCATGCGCGCGGCAATCCTGAATTTCGCGTCGCGCGCGAGCAACGTCCGCTTAACCCGAACTTAAGCATATCGCGGCAAAGTCACCACCGATCCGGGCCATCTGGATTGAAGCGGCCCCTCTGCCGCTTGTTTGACGCCTCCTGTTGACTTTCGAGCTGTCCATAAAAGTGGGCGGCTCTTTTTTTGCATTGTCCACAGCATCGAAAAAAGTGCCCCGTTTTGGGCGTTCTTATTAACTATGGTGCCCTACTGTCAGTTCGTGATAGCAACAGCGGACGGGTAAGCGTTTGTATCGTTGAGGGTCATGAGTAACGTATTCAGCGTCGACGGCGCGCAGCAAAGCGGCGCCATAACGGTCTCGTTCGGAGAACGCTTTCAGTCCTCCGAGCAGTTTGACCACATCTTCCGCGAAGGCATGGCGCTGGTCGAGCGCACCGCGAGCTATCTCGATGGCCCGGGCCGCAAGGAAGCAAAGAATCTGAACGGTTCGGCGGGTGTGCTCTATGCAACCGAGAGCATGCGCCTGACGACCCGTCTCCTGGATCTCGCGTCGTGGCTCCTGATCCGCCGCGCTTTGCGCGAGGGTGAGATCACCGACGAAGAGGCGCAGAAGAAACGCCGCCGCGTAAAGCTGCAGGCGTTCGGTCGCCCCTCGCACGTCAAAGGTTTTCCGGATCTCCCGAACGGCCTCAGAGGCCTGATCGAGGAAAGCTTCGCGCTGCACGACCGCATCTCTCAGCTCGACCGCGCGATGTCGAAGCCGGACGATAGCGAAGCACTGACCGGCGCAGCAAACCCCGTCGCGCAGCAGGTCGGACTGCTCGAGCGCGCTTTCGCGAGCAAGCTCAGCTGAGCACCGCCAATATCGAAATCAAAAAAAGGCCCGGTCATCGAACCGGGCCTTTTTATTGCGGAAATCTATAAGTCGCGAAGCCGCGATCAGAACATGCCTTCGAACTTCTTCTTGAAGCGCGACAGACGGCCACCGCGGTCCATCAGCTTCTGATCGCCGCCTGTCCAGGCGGGATGCGTGTTCGGATCGATGTCGAGCGTCAGCGTGTCGCCCTCTTTGCCGTAGGTCGAATAGGTGGTGAATTCCGACCCATCGGTCATCACGACTTTGATCTGGTGATAATCGGGGTGGAGATCGGCGTCTTTCTTCATGGCGGTAGTCCGTCTTGAAAATGCGTTGCTGGCGGCGAAGCTCCAGAAAGCTCCGGCCCTTTAGATTGAAAAGGGACTGAATTGGCTGCTGTGTACCCGGAAAGAGGGCACTGCACAAGGCCGGAAAGTCGCACGTGGAGCGCGCGCGAACGGCCTGGCAGCGGCCCATTGTCTCTTGAGCCGGGGCTTAGGCTCAGGCATGGTCCCGGGCGGCTTTAAGGGTTGAAACGGCTATGTTTCCCCGAGCGTTGGATCAGAAAAGCCGATGAGCAGCGAAACGACTGATTTGGGCCGCCGGGAAACGTCGACGGGCGAAAACGCCTCGAAAGGACGTGCCTCGCTGAAGCCGCTCCTCGCGTTGAAGCCTTTGATACTGGCTCATAAAGGCGCGCTCTGGGGGGCCGCGATCGCGGTCGTCATGTCGGCGGTTGCGATGCTGGCGGTGCCGATGGCCGTCCGGCGCATGATCGACAACGGCTTCGGTTCGCACGACTCTCACCTGATCAATAGCTACTTCCTGACGCTGATCGGCATCGGCCTGCTGCTCGCGATCGCAAGCCCGGCCCGGTTCTATTTCGTCAACTGGATCGGCGAGCGGGTGGTCGCCGATCTCCGCACGAAAGTTTTCGCGCAACTTTCGACGCTCGGACCGGCCTATTTCGACGTCAACCACTCCGGCGAAATCATGAGCCGCCTGACGGCGGACACGACGCAGATCAAGGCCGTCGCCGGGTCGTCGCTCAGCCAGGCAGCGCGCAACTTCATCATGCTGATCGGCGCGCTGGTGATGATGTTCGTCTCGAGCGCCAAGCTTTCGCTGCTCGTCTTCATCGCGATCCCGGTGATCGTTCTGCCGCTTGTCGGCTTCGGCCGCCTCGTTCGGCGCTTGTCGCGAACGGCACAGGACACGCTTGGCGATGCCTCCGCCTACGCGGCTGAAAACCTTGCCGCGCATCGCACGATGCTCGCCTACGTCAACGAGAAGGCCGTAACGGCGCGCTTCAGCAGCGTTGTCGAGCGCGCCTTCGATGCCGCCCGCCAGCGAATGCGGGCGCGCGCCGCGCTGACAGGCGTCGCGATCTTCCTGACGGTCGCGAGCGTCACGGGCGTGCTCTGGTACGGCGCATCTGACGTCATCTCAGGCAACATGACGGCCGGACGCCTCGGTCAGTTCGTTCTCTATGCGCTGTTCGCGGCCGGAGCCCTCGCAGAACTCTCCGAGGTCTGGGGAGAGATCACGCAGGCGGCCGGCGCCGCCGAACGGCTTTCGGAAATGATGGCGACGATCCCGGAAATCCGCTCGCCGGAGAAACCCGTCCCGCTACCTCAGCCGCCGCTCGGCACCGTGGCATTTGAGAACGTCACGTTCTCCTATGCGACGCGCCGCGATGAAAAAGCGCTCGACGGCGTTTCGTTCAACGTCAAGCCCGGCGAGACGATCGCGCTGGTCGGGCCGTCGGGCTCTGGCAAAAGCACGATCTTCAATCTGCTTCTGCGTTTCTACGATCCGAGCGCGGGACGCGTCGATGTCGATGGCGTCAACGTCGCCGATGCCGATCTTGCCGAGCTTCGCGGCAGGCTCGCGCTTGTCCCGCAGGACGTAGCATTGTTCGCCGACACCGTCGCCGAAAACATTCGTTACGGGACGCCGAACGCAACGCTGGCGGACATTCGACAAGCGGCGATCGCGGCCCAGGCCGACGGCTTCATCAGCGCGTTGCCCGGTGGATATGACTGCAAGCTCGGCGAGCGCGGCGCGCTGCTGTCGGGCGGCCAACGCCAGCGCATCGCCATCGCCCGCGCGATTTTGAAGAATGCGCCGATCTTGCTCCTCGACGAGGCGACGAGCGCGCTCGATGCCGAAAGCGAGCATGCCGTGCAGCACGCTCTCGACGGCTTGGTGACCGATCGCACGACGCTGGTGATCGCCCACCGCCTCGCGACCGTGCAGAAGGCCGACCGCATCCTGGTCATGGAAAAAGGCCGCATCGTCGAGGCCGGCACGCACGCCGAGCTGGTCCGCCGCAACGGCACATACGCGCGGCTCGCCGAGCTTCAGTTCGGACGCGAAGCCGCAGAATAAGCGGTCGCCGCTCGCGAGGCCGGCGGCACTCTTAACTGCCGGTTAATGCCTCGCCACTCATGATGGCCGCATGAGAGGATTGCTCGCCATCGTCATCCTGTTCGCGGCCTTTGCTTACGACATGTCGTACAACGGCGGCGCAGGCATGGATTGGGTTCTGACAACCTTGGGCGTGCGATAGCGCGCGCTCGACGTCTGCGCCTCGACGCCCGCTGCGCTCAGCGGCTGGTCAGCTTCAGCTCGATACGCCGGTTGCGCTGGTAAGCCTCTTCCGTGTTGGAAGCATCCACCGGCTGAAATTCTCCATAACCCGCCGCAACGAGCCGGTCTGCCGGAACGCCCCGCAACACCAGATATTTGACGACGGAGGCCGCGCGCGCCGTCGACAGTTCCCAGTTCGACGGATATTGCGGATTTGAAATCGGGCGCGCGTCGGTATGACCGTTGATCTGCAGCGCCCAGTCGATGTCGCCAGGAATTTCCTTCTGGAGTTCCAGGATCGCTTCAGCGATCTGATCCATCGCCGCCATGCCTTCCGGCGTCAGCGAGGCGGAGCCGGATGAAAACAGAACTTCCGATTCAAACACGAAGCGGTCGCCGACGACGCGGATATCCTTGCGATCCTTCAGCAGCTCCCTGAGGCGCCCGAAGAAGTCCGAGCGATAGCGCTTCAGCTCCTGCACCTGCTGAGCCAGCGCCGCATTGAGACGCGCTCCGAGATCCTTGATCGTCTTGTCGCTTTCAGCGCCTTTCTTCTCTGCCGCGTCGAGCGCGTCGCTCAAGCCGGCGATCTGCCGGCGCAACGCAATGAGCTGCTGATTTAGAAGATCGACTTTCGAGAGCGCTTCATCCGAGATGTTCTTTTGCGACTGCAGATCGGAGCTGAGCCCGGCAAGCTTGTCCTCAGCGGACTTGGCGCGCTCATCCGCTCCAAGGCCGACGCCTGTCAGCTTCTCGTTTTCCGTCTTGAGACTCGAAAGCGTCGCCTGCAGTGCTGCAAGCTCATCCTGCGAGGACTGCGCCTTTCCCTTTTCGAGAGAGAGCATCGACGTCAGCTCGCTGATCTGCCGCGTCAGGCGCTTCAACGCGGAGTCTTTTCCTGACGCTTCCTCGGCGGAAAAATATTGCGCGATCATGAAGATCGACATCAGGAGCGTGACGACGAGCAGCAGCGTCGACAGCACGTCGACGTAGGCTGGCCAGAACTCTCCGTATTCTCCGCCGCGGCGGGAGCGTCCGCGCGCCATGGCTCTAGTCTCCGCGCTTCATTGCGTCAGCGAGGTTCTTCAGCATGCTCGCGACTTCCGCCTGCTGTTGCGCCTGCTCGTCGACCCACTCGCGAACGACCTTCTGTTCCGACCGCATCTGCGTCACGAGTTGATTGACGCCGCGCGCGAGGTCGCGAACCTCTTCCGGATTGGCGCCCTGCGGCTGCCCCAGCATGCGCGGCGGAACGACGGGCTGTTCGCCGAGGCGAGCCGTGAAATCTTCCAGTGCCTTCTGCATGTCGACGATCGCGCCGAGCAGCTGCCGGTTGACGTAATCGCTGGAACCGACCGCCGTGCCGCCCGGCGTCAGCTCGGTGATGCCCGACAGCCATTCTTCCAGTTCGTTATAGAAGCGATTGTGCGCGTGGCTCGCCTGCAGTTCGAGGAAACCCAGAATGAGCGATCCCGACAACCCGAGCAGCGAGGATGAAAACGCCGTGCCCATGCCTGCGAGCGGAGCGGAAAGACCTGCTTTCAAATCGCTGAAGAGTTGGACATTGTCCGACGCTTTTGTGTCGAGTGTATCGATGGCGCGGCCGACGGACTGGATCGTCTCAAGCAAGCCCCAGAACGTTCCGAGCAGGCCGAGGAACACGAGCAGCCCGACCATATAGCGGCCGGTATCGCGCGCTTCGTCCAAGCGCGAGCCGATCGAATCCATGAACGAGCGCATCGCCGCCGTCGACAGTGAGATCGTTCCCGTCCGGTCGCGCAGCATCGTCGCCATAGGTGTGAGCAGCACCGGCTTGGCGCTGATCGAGAGTCCAGGGTCGGCGATGCGAAACGCGTTGACCCAGCGGATTTCAGGATAAAGCCGGAAGACTTGCCGGTAGGCGTAGATGATGCCGAGCACCAGCGTGCCGACGATCAGTCCGTTAAGGCCCGGATTGTTCAGAAACGAATGCTTGAGCTGATCGAACAGAATGGCGGCGAGAAAGCCGACCAGCGTCAGGAATATCGTCATGCGCAGCAAAAAGACACCGGGCGGTGTCAGACGGCGCGAAACCGGTGCGAGTGCCGCGGTATCGCCCGGGCGGATCTTGGCCATTGGTGGTCTCCCCGAACGTCCCCCGCGGACTATCACCAAATCTTAGCGCAAGCGTCTCCCATCGAAAACCGGCAACATCATGCCGAAATGGCGTTGCATTCCGATCTCAGGTCACGCTTTCGTAAAAAGCAGTCCACCGAATGCCTTATGAAGCGTCGTATTCGCAGCAAGAATGTCTCCGCTTTCGAGGAATTTGTCCCCGCCGCTGAGATCGCTGACCAGCCCGCCCGCTTCCCGCACCATGACGATCCCGGCCGCGATATCCCAGGGCTTCAGGCCATGTTCCCAGTAGGCGTCGAAGCGTCCCGCTGCCACGAACGCGAGATCCAGCGCCGCTGAACCGGAGCGCCGGATGCCGGCGACTTCCTGCATCAAGGTTCCCATCTCTTGCAGGAACCGGGAATGATTGGCACGGCCCCGGTGCGGAATGCCGGTCGTGACCAGCGAATCCGCCAGCGTCTTGCGCGACGCGACGCGCAGGCGCCGGTCGTTCATGAACGCGCCTTTGCCCTTCTCGGCGGTGAAAAGCTCGTCGCTGGCCGGGTTATAGATGACGCCCGCGATCAGCTGGCCTTCGCGTTCGAGCGCGATAGAAATCGCGAACAGCGGATTGGAGTGCAGGAAGTTCGTCGTGCCGTCGAGCGGATCGACGATCCAGCGATGCGTCTTGTCGGCGCCTTCGATTTCGCCGCGCTCTTCCATCAGGAAGCCGTAGCCCGGACGCGCCTTCGACAGCTCCTTGAAGATGATGTCTTCGGCTTTGTGATCCGCCGCCGACACGAAATTCGCCGGACCCTTGATCGAAACCTGTAGCTGCTCGACCTCGCCGAAGTCGCGGGACAGGCTGCGTCCAGCCTTGCGGGCTGCCGTAATCATGACGTTGAGGGTAGGCGATACGTTGATCATCGGGATGAAGGTCCGGGCGCGCTGCGCAAATGGCGAGAAAGGGCGGCTCTAGCCCCTCTCTAAACAACAAGCAAGGCTTGCAATGGCTTAGAGGTTTACACGGGCTTTGCGAGCGGCGTTAGGGCGCGGACCCGACCTCAATCTGGTCATGCCAGGCCGACGCCGCAGCTTCCGCTTTCTGGCGCTGGGCCTTGGGCAGATTGGCAACCATCGCGTCGAGTTCTTTGTCTTCAAAGCCGTTTTTCTTGGCGATCAGCCGCCATGTCGCCGCTTCGACCGGGTCTTTGTCGACCTTGATGCCGTCGCGATAGAGATAGGCCATGCGGTTCTGCGCGCCCGGAACGCCTTTGTCGGCCGCCGCCTTCATCAGCACCGCGATCTTGGATTCATCCTTCGAAAGTCCGAAGCCCTGCAACAGTTTGACCGCGTAGTCATATTGCGCCGGTGTCAACCCTTGCTCGGCCGCGCGTGACAGCCATCGGGCCGCCTCGAGCGCATTGGCTTCGGTCCCGGTGCCCGTCTGATAGAGTTCGGCGAGATCGTATTGCGCCTCCGGAACGCCTTTCTCCGCCGCGTAACGGATGTGCTGAAACGCGCGGATCGGGCTCTGCGGTTTGCCGTCCCCTTTGAGGAACAGCATTCCGAGATTGTAATTCGCTTCCGCGTTTCCGGTGAGCGCCGCCTTCTCGAAAAGCTCCGCCGCGACCTTGCGGTCTTTCTTGACGCCGCGTCCCTCGGCAAGCGCCAAAGCCGCGGCGAACGATCCCTGCACGTCGCCGAGCTGCGCCGCCTTCATGTAGTAGTCGTAGGCTTTCCGCTCGTTCTTCTGGACGCCGAGACCTTCGCCGTAGATACGGCCGATCAGCGTATTGGCCTGCGCTTCGCCGCGTTGGGCCGCTTCCTCTGCGAGCTTCAACGCGGTCAGGTATTGCCCCTGATCGAACGCGAGGTAAGCGGCGTTGTCGCCGGTCGCGGGCACCAGCGATGGGATCGCTTTCTTGATCCCCGTCGCACCGGAGTCCTGCGCGGCTGCGGGCGAAGGCGCTCTGGGCGGCGGCAGTGGGGACGCTGACGGCGCCGGAGACGATTTTGGCACCGACGTTTCGCGCGCCGACCATGAACTCGTCTCGGCGCTGAGCGGACTTGCCGCGCAGAGCAGCAGCGCTGTCGTCCCAAGGCGCAGAATAAGGTTCGGATTGCGCGTCACGTTGCATCCTCGTGGGCCGAAACCGCTTCGCTGTAGGCGCGAACGCGTGCTGCAGCCTCGGAAGCCGATTGGTCCGCCGCGATCGTGATGCCGACGAAATCCGCCCCGGCAGCGCTGAGGGCGCGTGCATGCTCGGCATTGGCAACGTCAAGCGCCACGCACGGAATCTCGAAGACCTCGCTCCACCATGTAACAAGATCGAGCTGCCGTTCGGCGGCGCGGCTGCGGTCGTCCACATGCGGCGGAATTCCAAACGCAACGTAATCGGCATCCGCTTCGCCGATCTGCATGGCGTCGTCGCGCGTTCGACCTGCGTCCGCTCCGACGATCAAGTCCCGGCCAGCGGCTTGCCGAACGCTTCTGTAGCGTTCGACGACGTCGGCGGACCACGCGACGTGAACGCCGTCTGCGCCGACATCGCTGGCAATGCGCACGTCATTGACGAGAACAGCGACCCCTTGTTTCTGCGCGAGCGCCGTCAGCTCTCGAACGACTTGCGCATCGTACGCCGCGCCGGGGCCCGGACGGATCAAAAGGCTCGCGACCGGCGACGCTTCGAGTACCGCAGACAACACGGGCCGAGACTGCGCCGATGGCCCGGTAATCACATAGTCCAGATAAAGCTTCGACCCGCTCGACACGCTCAATTCTCCGCATTTGCGTTCGCTCTTCGAAGCCGATTGCGGCGGAAACAAGAACGACTTTTGCTGCCTGGGACTTCTCGTTACACTCAAATAGGGTTTTCCGGGACACAGCACTGTTTTTTCGCCGGATTTTTCATGGCCGACGGTTTACCAGACTATGCGAACGGGCCATGTTCCGCTTAAGCCCCATTTTTTCGGCGTTTTTCCGCCAACATGAGGGCTCACCAACTGTCAGACGGGTACCTGACGTCGGCGTGCTTCTCGCCTAACGGAGCCATTTGGGAAATGAACAAGCTTTCCGCTCTGCGCGCTTTCAGCTTTGGAGTGTTGGCGTTCTGTTCGGCTGGGAGTGTAGCGGCGCTCGCTGAAACAAGTTCCGGGACGTCGGAAAGCGGCGCGACGACGACATACTTTCCGCCTGCGACCAACTCCGCAGCACCGGTTCCGCAGACGACGAGCGCGCTTCCGGAGGCTGCTAGGCCGCCTGCGCCGATAACAGAGCCGGCTCCGGCAACCGCTGTTGCTCCGTCTGATGCTGCTCCTGCAACTGAAACGCAGCCTGCGCCCTCAACGGCCGCCGTGACGCCGCCCGCAGAGTCGCCCTCGACATCCACACCCGCTGCGACGGAATCTGCAACCGCGCCTGCGTCGGGGGCTCAGCCAGAGGCTCAACCGGCATCGCCGGCTGCTGCCGCAGCAGCCCCGGAGACGCTTGTCAGTCCGGTCGTCGAAGCGGCACGCACAAAACTTACAGACAAATCGCTTGGCGGCAGAAACAACCTCTCGTCGGACATTGCCGCGGCCAGCGACTACTACAATTCGCACAAAGAGCCGCTTTGGGTTCACGACGGCAGCTTCAACGACAAAGCCAAGTCGGTGATCTCGGAACTTCGGAAGGCGGACGATTGGGGCCTCGAGTCCTCAGATTTCGTTATTCCGGCTCTTGCGAGCAACGCCGATGCCGATGCGCAGGGAAGTGCAGAAGCGCAGTTGACGCTCGCGGCTTTGAAGTACGCGCGCTTCGCGCGTGGCGGCCGTCTCGATCCCGCCTCGCTGAGCAACATTCTCGACATGAAGCCGCCGGTTAAAGATCCCAAGACAGTGATGCGCGAACTCGCGGATGCATCGCACCCCGGTCCCTTTCTGCGCGGGTTCAATCCGAAGCATGACGGGTTCGAGAAACTGCGCCAGGAACTGCTCAAGGCGCGCGGCGTGACCGTCGAGGAGGAAGCGCCAACCGATCCCGCTGAAGAGGTGAAGCTCCCGCGCGGTAAGGTGCTCCGGCTCGGAACGCGAGACGATCAGGTCGCACTGCTTCGTCAGCGCCTGAAAGTCCCGTCCGAAAGCCCCGATGCCAACGATCTTTATGACGACGCTCTGCTCGATGCGGTGAAGGATTATCAGCGCGCGAACGGGTTGACGCCAGACGGTCTGGTCGGAAACGGCGTGCGCAATGCCTTGAATGGCGGCGGCAAGTCGAAACGCATCGATCCGGCACGCAACGTCGATCGCCTGATCGTCAACATGGAGCGCTGGCGTTGGCTGCCTGAGAATCTCGGTTCATTCTATGTGATGAACAACATTCCTGAGTACACCAGCGAAATCTGGAGGGGTAAGGAGCGCGTTCTCAACCAGAGAATGATCGTGGGACAGCCGTCGTGGCCGACACCCGTTCTCACCGCCAGCATGCAGTACGTCATCTTCCGGCCGAGCTGGGGTATGCCCGACGGCATCAAGGCGAAGGAGCTTGCGCCGCGTCTCAAGCAAGCGTCGAATACCGGCTATGATTTCTTCGATCAGCTTTTCGGCGGCGGTGGCGGCGGAAACAGCGGTGGCGCGCGCGTTCTGCAAGCCTACAAGCTCCAGGTGTCTTTCAATGGCCGCCCGGTCGATCCCAATTCGGTCAACTGGAACACGGCGGATATCCGCCGCTACAGCTTCGTTCAGCCGCCGGGCCCCGATAACCCCCTCGGAATGGTCAAGTTCCGTTTTCCGAACAAGCACGATGTTTACATGCACGATACGCCCGAGCGCGGCCTGTTCGGACAGGCCAATCGCGCGCTGAGCCACGGCTGCCTGCGCGTCGGTGATCCGCGCCGCACGGCGGAAGTGATCTTGCAGGAAGACAAAGGCTATTCAGCCGAAAAGGTCGGAGAGCTTTGGAACGGCGGCGCGGACGTCACGCTCAGCAAGCCCGTTCCGGTCTACCTCGTGTATTTCACGGCGCGCGTTGACGAGGACGGCAAGCTGCGGACTTACGGCGATATCTACGGCAACGATAATCGGGTCATGTCGGCGCTTCGCGGACACCCTGTTCGCTACAACGCGCCGGAAGCCATCGACCCGACCGAAGCTGATGCGCCCGGCGCCATCAGCGACGGCTCGGACTCGATGAGCGATGCGCCGCCTGTTGCCCGCAACAATCGCAACAGCAAGAAGACCGCGTCGTCCAAGAAAAACCCGATCACGCCGGCAACGACGCTGCAGGATGCGCTTTCGAGCATCTTTCTGAACTAGCCCCGGTTGCCGGATCGCCGGACAAGAAAAAGGGCGGCTTTGAGCCGCCCTTTTGATTTTCAAACACGCGACGCCGCGTGGCGGCGAAAGCCGCGTTGATTACGCGGCCTTCTCCAGGGATTGGCTCCATTTGCCGAGCGCTGCCAGTCCGTTCATCTTTGCGCGATGCGCGAACGCGCGCTGGCCGGCGGCGACGTTCTCCGGCTTCCCGGCCCATGTCTTGATCGCAGCCGCCTGCAATGCGCGGCCGTAAGAGAAGGTCAGCGCCCACGGCAACGGACCCGACGCGTTCATCAGCGACAGATGCTCTGTCGCCACCGCGTCGGATTGTCCGCCGGAGAGGAACGCGATGCCCGGAACCGCCGCAGGCACGGTTTCCTTCAGCACCTTCACGGTCTTTTCCGCGACCTCGGCCGCGCTCGCCTGCTTCGGCGACTTCTGGCCCGCGATGATCATGTTCGGCTTCAACACGATGCCTTCGAGATTGACCCGCGCGTCGTAGAGTTCACGGAACACGGTGCGCAGCGTCCACTCCGTCACGCGATAGCATTCGTCGATGTCGTGCGAGGAATGCGGGCCGTCCATCAGCACTTCCGGCTCGACGATCGGAACGATATTGGCTTCCTGCGCGAGCGCGGCATAACGGGCGAGCGCGTGCGCGTTGGCCTTGACGCAATTCCACGTCGGATAGCCGTCCGCGATCGTGATGACCGCGCGCCACTTCGCAAAGCGCGCGCCGAGCTTGTGGTATTCCGCGAAACGCTCGCGAAGTCCGTCCAGGCCTTCGGTGATCGTCTCGACCTTCGACGTCGGCCCCGCCAGCGGCTTCGCGCCCGTGTCGACTTTGATGCCCGGGATCGATCCTGCCGCCTTCATGATGTCGACGAGCGGCGTGCCGTCCTTCGCCTTCTGGCGGATCGTCTCGTCATAGAGAATGACGCCCGAGACGTGATTTTTCATGGCTTCGGTCGAGCGGAAAAGCATTTCGCGATAATCGCGGCGGCTGTCCTCGGTCGAGGCGAGGTTGATCGTGTCAAACCGCTTCTTGATGGTGCTGGTGCTTTCGTCCGCAGCCAGAATGCCCTTGCCGGGCGCAACGAGAGCGCGGGCGATATCTTCGAGTTTCTCGCTCATAAATGCCTCCGAATGGCCTTTGAGGTTTTTTTTCTTTAAACAAAGACGGGCGCCGATCAGGGCGCCCGTCCGAGTTTCATAAAGAGTTAGATCAGTTTTCCCATCGCGACGGCGGTGTCCGCCATACGGTTCGAAAAACCCCACTCGTTGTCATACCAGGCGAGAACGCGAACGAGTTTGCCGTCCAGAACCTTGGTCTGATCAAGGTGGAAGATCGACGACCGCGCATCGTGGTTGAAGTCGATCGAAACGTTCGGCTGGTCTGTAACCCCGAGAATGCCCGAGAGTTCCTGCGACGCGGCGCGCTGGATCGCGGCGTTGATGTCGTCCTTCGTCGTCTCGCGCTTGGCGACGAACTTGAAGTCGACGACCGAGACGTTCGGCGTCGGCACGCGAATCGACGTGCCGTCGAGGCGTCCGTTGAGTTCCGGCAGCACGAGGCCGACGGCCTTGGCGGCGCCCGTCGACGTCGGGATCATCGACATCGCGGCGGAGCGGCCCCGATAAAGATCCTTGTGCAGCGTATCGAGCGTCGGCTGATCGCCCGTGTAGGCGTGGATCGTCGTCATGAAGCCTTTGTCGATGCCGACGAAGTCATGGAGCACCTTGGCGACCGGCGCCAGGCAGTTCGTCGTGCACGACGCGTTCGAGACGACGAGATGATCCTTCGTCAGCTTATCGTTATTGACGCCATAGACGACGGTCAGGTCGGCGCCGTCAGCCGGAGCCGAAACGAGCACGCGCTTCGCGCCCGCATCGAGATGCGCCTTGGCTTTTTCTTTCGACGTGAAGATGCCCGTGCATTCGAGCGCGATATCAACGCCGAGAGCTTTATGCGGAAGTTCGGCGGGGTTCTTGATCGCCGTCACCTTGATCGGTCCGCGACCGGCGTCGATCGTATCGCCAGAAACTTTCACTTCGTGCGGGAAGCGGCCGTGGACGCTGTCGAAGCGCAGAAGATGCGCGTTCGTTTCAACCGGACCGAGATCGTTGATGGCGACGACTTCGATATCCGTGCGTCCGCTCTCGATGATTGCGCGCAGCACATTGCGACCGATGCGGCCGAAACCGTTGATCGCGACCTTCACTGTCATTCTTAGGAATCCTCCAGATCAGGAAGAAAGATCGGGCTCAAACAGCAAACGGGGTTTGACCAGACCGTTTCTCGTGTTCTCTCGATATTTAAGGGGTCTTAAACGTGACGGTATAGGACTCTGTCAATGTGGCAAGGTCCGACTCCACGTGGCCGCTCTTCAAATTTTCATTGGAATGCGCCCAAACACGCTGTCGTTTATTGACGTCGTTTACGATACGCACGTAACGTAGGAAACGAGACTTTGGTGATACGCGTGTCAATCGTGTCGCCCGAAAGGGCGTAGAGAGGCCATGACTGTACGCAACACCGCGAAGCGGGCTGATAATATTAAGCCTGCCAGGAAGCCCGCCATTGACGGCGACGTGCGGGCGGAGAACGCTCGGCTCCGGGCCGAACTCGCAACCGCTCAGCAACGCATCGCGGAGCTGGAACAGCGTACCGCAGACGCCCTAAATCGGATTGATTGGGCTCTCGATTCGCTTCATAACCATTCCCCAGGCGAATGAGGTGCGCGTCATTCAATCAGGGGGACGGCTGCGCCGTCGACGTGAGTGGCTGACGTTGCAATAAACTTCAACGGCCGCAGCTATCGTTTCGCTTGTGGCGATAACGAAGTTCAGCGCCTCGAAGAAATCGCGAAATATCTGACCGGCAAGCTCGAGGCCTTGACGCGCGAGCACGGCAACATCGGCGACGAACGGCTCATGCTGATGGCGGCCCTGGTCGTCGCCGACGAGCTTTTCGACGCTCGCGCCGATGTCGACGAGCTTTTGCAAGGCCCGTCCGACAACACGGACTCGACCGAGCCTGCTGCCACCAGACGCACGGCTTTCGGCTGAGCACATCCATCGCGTCGAGGTTGGCTCTGGATTTTTGACGGCCACTCGCCTAATTCTGGGATGCTGCGGGGCTCGTTAGGGGCAATATGACCCGGGGGCCTATAAGATCCGCACGGGCGCTGTCCCTGACCGGAGCCGTGGCTTCGGACACACGGTGCCCACCTACGCTCGTAGGGACCACGCGGGATCATGATCCCGACGGCCTTCGCGGCACTTGATTTCCTAGAGGTACTGCTGGGTGACGGACGAAACGAAGCTTGAGGCTAAAAAGAAGTTGCGCGCCGAAGCGCTTGAGCGCCGCAAGGCCGCTTTCGCACAGCACGGCGCCGAAGCGAGCCGCAAGATCGCGGCGCATGGCGTCGATTTTCTGAACGCTGCCCCGGGCGCAATCGTGTCTGGTTTTGCGGCGATTAATGACGAAATCAATCCCGCGCCCCTGATGACTTGGCTGCAGGCCGAGGGCTTTCGCCTGGCGCTGCCGGTGATGCAGGGGCGGGGAAAGCCGCTGTTGATGCGCGCCTGGACGCCGGGCGATGCGATGAACGTCGCGGCTTGGGGAATTGCCGAGCCGATGGAAGACAAGCCGGCCGTCGATCCCGATATTCTGCTCGTGCCTTTGCTGGCCTTCGATGCGCGCGGTTATCGTTTGGGCTACGGCGGCGGCTTTTACGATCGCACGCTGCAAAGGTTAAGAAAGCTGAAACCGATCGTGGCTGTCGGTCTCGCCTACAATGAACTGAGGGTCGACGCCGTGCCTGCCGAAAGCTATGACGAGCGCCTGGACTGGGTGCTCACGCCCTCCGGTCCTATCCATTGCCTCGACTCCTGATCCAGGCCTGCTGATGCGATTGTTGTTTCTCGGCGATATTGTTGGTCGGCCGGGCCGGACCGCGATTTGTAACGCTCTTCCCGCCCTCATTACGCGCTACGGAATCGATTTCGTCGTCATCAACGGCGAGAACGCCGCCGGTGGCTTCGGCATTACCGAAGCGATCTTGAACGATGTGCTCGACGCTGGCGCCGATTGCGTCACGCTCGGCAACCACTCGTTCGACCAGAAAGACACGCTCGTTTTCATCGAGCGCCACGACCGCCTGATCCGCCCTCTCAATTATCCGAAGGGTACGCCCGGCAAGGGCTCAACATTGCTGAAGGCCAGGAACGGCGCCGACGTGCTCGTCATCAATGCGATGGGCCTCGTCTTCATGCCCGATCTCAATTGCCCCTTCCGCGCCGTCGATGCGGAGTTGACCGCGTGCGCTCTGAAGAGCGGCGCCGACGTCATCCTCGTCGATTTTCACGCCGAGGCGACGAGCGAAAAGCAGGCGATGGGGCTTTTCCTCGATGGCCGCGCCAGCGTCGTCGTCGGCACGCACACCCACACGCCGACCGCCGACGCCCGCATTCTGCCCGCCGGAACGGCCTACATGACCGACGCTGGGATGTGCGGTGACTACAACTCGGTGCTCGGAATGGACAGCGACGAGCCGATCAACCGCTTCCTGACCAAGATCCCGCGCAGCCGCTACGAGCCCGCCACCGGCCCCGGCACGTTGTCCGGCCTCCTCGTGGACATCGACGATGCGACCGGCCTCGCGACGCGCGTCCAGCCGCTCCGCCAGGGGCCTTGCCTGGCGCCCGCAACGCCGGAAGTGTGAGGGATGCCGCGCGAGGCTTGACCGTGGCAATCGGAGCCGCGAAAAGGAGCGGCAATCTTCAGAAACTGGACGCTCGACGGACTAGGACTCATGGCCGGCCATTCGCAATTCAAGAACATCATGCATCGCAAGGGCAAGCAGGACGCCATGCGTTCCAAGCTGTTTGCGAAGCTCGCACGCGAAATCACCGTTGCAGCCAAGTCCGGCACGCCCGATCCCGACATGAACCCGCGCTTGCGCCTCGCGATCCAGGAAGCGCGCGCCGAAAACATGCCCAAGGATAACGTCGAGCGTGCGATCAAGAAGGCCGCCGGCGGCGATCTCGCGAACTATGAAGCGGTGCGTTACGAGGGCTATGCACCCGGCGGCGTCGCGATCATCTGCGAAGCGCTGACCGACAATCGCAATCGCACGGGCGGCGTCGTGCGCAGCGTCTTCACGAAATACAACGGCAATCTCGGCTCGACGGGCTCCGTCAGCCACATGTTCAATCACATCGGCGAAATTACTTACAAGCCCGAGACCGGCTCGGCCGAAGCCGTGCTCGACGCCGCGATCGAGGCCGGCGCCGACGACGTCCAGTCCGACGCCAACGGCCACGTCATCGTCTGCGCGTTTGAAACGCTGGGCTCGACGGCGGCGGCGCTCGAAAAGGCGCTCGGAGAAGCGCAAAGCGTCAAAGCTGTCTGGAAACCCAATCTCACGACGCAGGTCGATGAGGACAACGCTCAAGCGATCATGAAGATGCTTGCGGCGCTCGAAGACGACGACGACGTTCAGAACGTCTTCGCCAACTTCGAAATCTCCGACGAGGTCCTGAAGAAGCTGACGGCGGCCTGATCAAGCGCCGCTTCAGCTTCCAACGTAGAAGATGCCGAGGAAGATCGCCATCAGCCCGGCGAGCATCATCAGAAAGCCGACGATCCCGAAAAATTGCGACATCGCCCGTCGAAAGCTTCCCGGCGGGGATGCCTTCGCGCCTGCCTGACCCTTCAAAATCTTTCCGAAGTTCGCGTCGCGCTGCCCGGCGGCGCTCCGCGCCGGCGCACCGAGGCGCCGTGCCCATCGGAACAACAAAAAGCCGACAAAGACCAGCAAGACGCCGGACGCGATCCAAAGAGGATGACCGAATGTCGGGTCCATTTCGCCCCCCATTTCTGGCAACGGATGTGAGGCTGCGCCTCCCTGATAGAGGGACAAGTAGTTAAAGGGAAAGAATGGACTTGGCGAGCCTTGTCGGGTCACGCGTTTTGGGTCGCGCGGAGGAAAAAAGGCTTTATAATTAGGTTGGTGTAGCCGGTCGCGTGGGAGACGGGCATGTCGTCGGACGTGCGAGCGAGGGGAGGGAGCCGGACGCGTATCGGCTTGGTGGTCGTCCAAGGTGTTGGTGACACCGAGCCCGGATATTGCGTTAACGCTCTTCTCGATACCCTCGCCGCGACAAGGCCCGGCTACAGCGTCCTGCCGGCGAACGAATTCAATCGCATCGCGGAGCCGGGCGTCGAAGACCCGGCGCCGGTGTTTCCGGTCATTCGCCGTGGCGGACGCCACACCAGCGGCGTCGATATCGAAGCCGTCGAAGTCCATCTCGCCGATCTTGCGGCGATGGGCTCCAGCCGTGTCGACACGATGCTCGGATTGTTCCGGGTCATTTTCGAATCCCACCATCTCGTTGACGCGATGCTGTCGCGCTCGCTGGGGCTGATGGCGGTCGTCGTGCGAACGATCCTCTGGTTCGCCGCTTGGTTGCTGCGCGGTCCGATCGCGGCGCTGACCGTCGCGACGTCGCTCATCTGCGGCGTCTATCTCTACGAGCCGAAATGGCTCGGCATCGATCGCTTCGATGCCGGATTGCAATTCATCGTCGTCCAGACGGCGTTATGCGCGGCCGGGCTCTATCTCGGCTATCGCATCGTCAAGGGCCAGGATTACTCGTGGTACGACGCGGCGTTCTGGCTGGTCTTTACGAGCGCGGCGCTGGTCGCTCTTGCCGCAAACGGTGCCCTGATCCCGCTGACCGATCTCTTTCCGCCGCTGAAGGTCCGCGGCGCTCAGATCGCGATGGAGACGAGCAACTGCCTGCCGAGCGACCCCTTGGCGGCGTGTTACGTCAACGGTCTCTACCGCGTCATCATCTACGGCTGGCGCTTCTGGGGCGCGCTCATCCTGGTCGCAACACTGCTGTTGCTGACCGCGCTGGGCGGCAAGCGGCGCTCCGGCGACCCGTCGCGGCTCGCAGCGCTTTCGACGAGCGTCGGCATCCTGATCATGCAGTTCCTTCTGTGGACGACGATCGTCGTGACCATCATCTACACGATGCTGACGCGCGCCGAGACCGGCTCGTCGCTGCAGGCGGTGCGCGACGCCGTCTTGAGTGCCGTTCGCGAGAAACGGATCGCCGTCGACAACCCGATCCTTCCCTACCTGCAGGTGCCTGACCTGAAGCTCGAATGGATTGCGCGGTTCAAGTTCATCTATGCCGCCGCCGCCCTGACGGTCATGGCGTTCCTGCTCGGCGCCTGGCTGCTGATGAAAATCCGGCGCTACCGCGCCCGCACCGGCCTCGACGATCTCGAGCACACCTCGCGGACCATGCCCCGGCTGTTGTTCAATCCGTGGCTGGTGGCGCTGCTGATCGGGTCGTTTGTGATCGTGCTGACGTTCGTTTTCTTCCAGCCCGAAATGGAATCGAGCCACGCGTTCATCTCGTTCCGCAGCTTCGTGCTGCCGCTGGCGGCGGTTGCGGCGCTCCTCGTGCCGTTGTCGTTCGGCCATCGCGTCGCGAACGTCATCCAGATCGCGCGCGACCTGATCGATCACAACTATCGCCCGACCCTCGAAGCCGCGATGTTCTTCATCCCGGCGAGATTCCGCCCGGCCTCCGAACGCCCGCGGCGCGCCCGCATTCAGGAACGGCTGAAACTCGTCCTCAAAACCTTCGTCCAGCATCAGGGCTACGACGGCGTCATCTTCCTCGCGCACAGCCAGGGCTCGATCGTCGCCTACGACTATCTCCGCGACAACGGCCCGGTTTACCCGGAACTTGGCGACGCCGCGCCAGCTCTGCTGACGTTCGGATCGCCGCTCGGGACGATCTACCAGAAGTATTTCCACGAATACGCCGCCTCGCATCCCGTTCCGCATGGCATCGCGGCGCGCTTGAAGTGCTGGATCAACCTGTACCGCGTCGACGACTACATCGGCGGACGCGTAATCGCGCCGTCCGGCCTGCGCGTCGACAATCACGTGATGGGGCCCGGCGGCCACACCGGCTACTGGACCGAACCGGATGTCGCCGAGGCTCTGGACGCGATTTTAACGGGAAAAGTCGCCGATGCGACCAAGCCGCCGCCGCTTCCGCCGCTGCTCGCTTCGCCTTCGGCCTCCTACGCGGTTCGTGCTATGCGCAATGCATGACTGCACGAGCGATTCGCATCATCGGATTTGACCCCGGCCTTCGGCGCACGGGCTGGGGCATCGTCGAAAGCGATGGCGTGCGCCTCGTTTACGTGGCCTCCGGTGTCATCACGCCGCCGAAGGACGACGATCTTGCCTATCGCCTTTCGGCCCTGTTCGATGCCGTGACCAGTGTCATTCAGAGCTTCAGCCCGTCGGAAGCCGCCGTCGAAGAAACCTTCGTCAACGAGAACCCGCGCTCGACGCTGAAGCTCGGACAGGCGCGCGGCGCCATCCTCCTGGCGCCTGCAAGGCTCGGTCTGCGAGTCGCCGAATACACGCCGAACCTGATCAAGAAATCCGTCACCGGCACGGGACACGCCGAAAAGCAGCAGATCCAGGCGATGATCTCGTTCCTGCTGCCCAAGGCGACGTTCGATTCCGCCGACGAGGCCGATGCGCTCGCCATCGCGATCACCCACGCGCATCATCGCTCCAGCCGCCAGCGGCTCGCGACGGTCGCAGCGAAAGTGGCCGGCACATGATCGGCAAACTCAAAGGCAAGGTCGACGCGATCGGCGAGAGCTTCCTCATCGTCGACGTGCATGGCGTGGGGTATGAGGTTCAGGCTTCCTCGCGAACGCTCCGCAATCTGAAGCCCGGCGACGACGTCACCCTGACCATAGACACGCACGTCCGCGAGGACGCGATCCGTCTGTTCGGATTCCAGAGCGAATTCGAGCGCAGCTGGTTTCGCACGCTGCAGACGATCCAGGGCGTCGGCGCCAAGGTCGCCTTGAGCGTTCTCGGCGTGCTCGGACCGCAGGAGATCGCGAACGCGGTGGTGCTCGGAAACTGGGCGGCGGTCGAGGAAGCGCCCGGCGTTGGCAAGAAGCTCGCGCTGCGTATCGTTGCGGAATTGAAGGACAAGGCACCGTCGTTGTCCCTAGCCGGACTTCCCGCAACTCCGGGCGGCGGACCGGCTGCGGCCGTCGCGCCCGTCGGCCTCCCAGCCGCCGAAGCCATCTCTGCGCTGACCAATCTCGGCTATAATCCAGCGCAGGCCAATCAGGCCGTGGCCCTCGCGTCCCGAGAACTCGGCGAAGCCGCCGACACGGCGGCGCTCATCAAACGCGCCCTCAAGGAACTTGCGCGCTAGAGTGCTTCCGGAAAAGTGGGCCCCGGTTTTCCGATAAGAAGCACGACCAAACAAACGGCCTGAAGCCGTTCCGCTATTCAACGAAAAGCGGAATGGCTCTAGGTTTCACCGCGAACAGGATTGAATGAAAGTGAACGACGTGAGCAACGGACAACGTGCCCTTTGGATGGTGCTGATCACGTCGCTCGCTGCGCCGTTTTTCGCGAGCCTGTTGTGCACCGGACTAGCGCTCGCACGGCCGCTGACCGAGTTCTTGATGCCGGAAGCTCCGATGCCGGCGCCGGGCGAGTTCGCCGTCGATGTCTTCGCCTGGAGCGCGCTTCCCGCTACCGTCGCAGCACTCGGCCTGACACCGTTCGTCCTTCAGCAAGGCACCTATTCGTGGCTGCATGCCGCCGTCGCGGGCGTGCTTGCGTTTACAGCCGCGTCGATCATCTTTCCGTTCCCGAACCAGGCCGCATTGCCGGTTCTGGCATTTCTGGCCGGCCTTATCGCCATCGGCATGCGGCAGCTGCTGATCACGGGCCGAATTCTGCTCGAAACTCCAAAATCTTGATTTTGTCCGCGCCGCCTTTGTCGTTGGCGATTGGAACGCTCGGCTTGACGTCATCGCCGAATAGCCCCACGAACAAACCATGACCGACCGGCTCGTCAGCAGCGCGCGCAAGGAAGTGGACGCCTACGAGGCGACGATCCGCCCGCAATCGCTTGATGAATTCATCGGCCAGGAGCAGGCGCGCGCCAACCTCCGTATTTTCATTACGGCGGCACGCGGACGCGGCGATGCTCTCGATCATGTGCTGTTTGCCGGACCTCCGGGCCTCGGCAAGACGACGCTGGCGCAGATCATGGCCAAGGAGCTAGGCGTCGGATTTCGCGCGACGTCGGGCCCGGTGATCTCGAAGGCCGGCGACCTCGCGGCGCTGCTGACCAATCTCGAAGAACGCGACGTGCTGTTCATCGACGAAATCCATCGCCTCAACCCTGCGGTTGAAGAAATTCTCTATCCCGCGATGGAGGACTTCCAGCTCGATCTGATGATCGGCGAAGGTCCTGCCGCGCGCTCGGTTCGGATCGATCTTCCGAAATTCACGCTCGTCGGCGCCACGACACGTGCCGGGCTGCTGACCAATCCGCTGCGCGATCGCTTCGGCATTCCGGTGAGATTGAATTTCTATTCCGTGCCCGAATTGGAGTTGGTCGTCTCGCGCGGCGCCCGTGTGCTCGGCGCCAACATGGCAAGCGATGGGGCGCGCGAGATCGCCAAGAGATCGCGAGGAACGCCACGCATTGCCGGACGTTTGCTGCGCCGGGTTCGCGATTTCGCGGCGGTCGAAGGCGCGGCCGTCGTCAATGCGGCCGTCGCCGATCGGGCTCTCAAGATGCTGGAGGTCGACGGCGAGGGGCTCGACGCCCTCGATCACCGCTACCTCGGTTGCATCCTGAAAAATTACGAAGGCGGCCCCGTCGGCATCGAGACGTTGGCGGCAGCGCTCTCCGAACCCCGTGATGCGCTCGAGGAAATCGTCGAGCCTTATCTCTTGCAGCAGGGCTTCATCAGCCGCACCCCCCGCGGCCGCGTCCTGACGCTCAAAGCTTACCGCCACCTCGGCGTCAGCGGTCCGGCGCGGACGGCCACCCCCGATTTGCCGATTTTCGACGACGGTGCTGACGAGACTTAACGCCGCTATCGCACGCTCTCGCGGCAAATATTCACGATTCTGTCCGCATTTTCGGGCGATCATTCGACGCTCACAGTATAGATTGCGCCACATCGGTCGAAGGACTGCCTCGTGATCACCCGCCGCGATTTGCTGAAGATGCTTGCTGCCGTGGGGGTCGGCTCCACGGCGCTGAGCAGCTATGCCGTCGCGGAATCGTTCGGCGAATGGGTAACACCTTACGCCCTGACGCCGCCCGGATGGACGCCTGGCTTGCGAGTGCGCCTTGCGGTGCTCGCCGATCTCCACGTCTGCGAACCCTGGATGTCCGTCGATCGCGTCGCGGCCATCGTCGATCAGACCAACAGTCTCAAACCGGACGCAATACTGCTGCTCGGCGATTACGTCGTCGGCCGAAGCCTCCGCAGATTGTCGACCTCGGTTGTCAGCGCCGGAACATGGGCGACAGCGCTCGGACGCCTCAAGGCGCCGCTCGGCGTGCACGCGGTTCTCGGCAATCACGATTGGTGGGATGACCCCAATGTGCAGAAGCGGCGGGCGGGGCCGACACGCGCGGGGCTTGCGTTGCAGGCTGTCGGCATCCCCGTTTACGAGAACCAGGCAGTCCGGCTGGAGAAGGACGGGCAAGCATTCTGGATCGCGGGCCTGGGCGATCAGTGGGCATTCCGCTCGCGAGAGGGCGACGACGAAATCCCGCCCAGCAAAGGCTTTCGCTATCAAGGTGTCGACGATCTCCCGCGCACGTTGGCGCAAGTGACTGATGATGCGCCGGTGATTCTGATGGCACACGAGCCCGACATTTTTCCTGAAGTGCCCGACCGCGTTTCGCTGACGGTTTCCGGCCATACGCACGGTGGTCAGGTTCGAATTTTCGGCTTTGCGCCGATGGTGCCGTCACGGTTCGGGCTGCGTTACGTATACGGCCATAAAGTGGAGCACGGCCGCAACCTGATCGTGTCCGGAGGCCTCGGCTGCTCGACGCTTCCCGTGCGGCTCGGATCGCCGCCCGAGATCGTCAGGATCGATCTCGGCGGCAACGGGGGAGAAGTGTGACCGACAAGAAATGGCCGGATCTCGCAGGCCGCATTTTCCGCGACGAAGCAGGCCAGCGCCATGTGCTGCCGGTGCGCGTTTATTTTGAGGACACCGACGCGGGCGGCGTCGTCTACCACGCGTCCTACGTCCGCTTTTGCGAGCGTGGGCGAACGGACTTCCTACGCCTGCTCGGAACCGACGCGCGCCGTTTGATCGACGGCTCTGACAACCGCGAGCCTGCCGCGTTCGTCGTCCGCCGGATGACGTTCGATTTCTTCCGCCCCGCACGCATGGACGACCTGCTCGAGGTCGAGACCCGCGTCAAGGAAATCGGCGGCGCGAGCGTTACGCTCATCCAGACGGTCACGCGCGACGGCAATCGCATCGCCGAAGCGGAGGTGACCGTGGTGCTGATATCGGTGTCGGGAAAGCCGTTGCGTCTGAGCCAGGCGGTGCGCGGCGCATTTCTCGCGCATACGCACGTGCAGGTGAGCTAGCTAACGGCGCGCCGCCTTTCAGCAAAAGCCTACGGATTGCGACGCTTCCAGGCTTCCCAGTTGATCCGCGCCATACGGTAGGCATCCGGGATCGACAGCGCCCACACGAACAGGCCGAGCGCCGATCGCCCGATGATCGAACGATCCGGCGGCGCGAATTGCCAGGTGACCAAGGCGAGCAGCAGCGTAAACAGCGCGAACATGAACCCGCGCTGTTGCTGGCCGATCGCAACGTGTCCCATCCCCGGAAGAACGATCGCAAGGGCAAGAATGAGATACGGGTTGATCGGTTTGCGATCGGCTTGCAGCGCATTCATGCAGCAGACACCAGCTTGACGTTGAGAAGCAGACCCTCGACTTCGAGCACCTCCGCGAGGAGTTCTCCAAGGTCGTCCGGGTTCAATCGTGCGTTTTCGAACACGATCTGCCTGAGAATGAGATGGTCGCCGCGTTTGCCTTCCGCAAGCTGGCGCATGATGCGAATGCCGCGCGGCGTGATCACGACCTCCTTGACGTAGGGATCGCGAAGAAGGCCGGCGACGTAGGGCGCGACCCGCTCGAAGATATGACGCGCGCCGGGGCCGTCGCCCTTGATCAGACACATCTCGGGAAAGTTTGCAGGCGGCTCGATGCGGTAGGTCAAGCGATCGGTCAGCGAGAAATAATCGGCGCCCGTCGGCCGGATCAGAATGGCGACGCTGCCGTCGATCGGCAGGTTGCGCCTCATCGTGACGTCGAGCCAAAGCTGCGGCAGCCGGCGGAACGTCAGCGTGTCGGGAACGAGGGCAACGCGGAATGCACGTCCGCGGAACGTCCCGTCCATTTTCGGGAAGCCGCACGTATCGATTTCGACACGCGCGCCGTCGAGGACGTCCTTTGCGGAATCGAGAATGGAATGTCGGGCGGCGGCGGCGATGCGCGCCTCGCGGCGACCGTAAATGACGAAAAACGCGATCGTTGCAGCGATCAGCAAAGCGGCAAGCGTGAGAGGCATGAACGGGTTTCCCGCAAAAGAGGAAGGTGGCGCATCGCGAGGATGCGCCACCTTTGGGTTAGCGTTCTCAGTAGCCCTGCGGACGCGGCCAGTTCATCGTGAACTGGTCGCCGCGACGGACGTACTTGTAGCGGTGGAAGTGGAACCAGAGCGAAGCGACGATGAAGAACACCATCATCGCGACGAGCTGGGTGCCGTATCCAAGGAACACCGCGAAGTATGTTGCGGAGCAGATGGTCAGCAGAACAAGCGCCGGGATCGGATGGAACGGATGCACGTATCCGCGTTTGATCATGTCCAGCGGCCACATCTGACGGAAGAAGATCACCTGGATCGACATGTACGTATATCCGAGCAGACCCGACAGGATCGAGAACGTGATCACCTGATCGAGCGGCGCGAAGTACGCAAAGGTCAGGGCGACGGGCACCAGGAACACGATCGACCGGAAGGGCGTCCTGTTCTTGGGATGCACGGCGCCGAACCAGGTCGGCAGATAACGGTCGCGGCCCATCGAGAACCAGGCGCGCGACGCGTCGTTGATGCAGCCGTTGGCGGATGCAAGCGTCGAGAACATCGTACCGATGAACAGCAGGACCATCAGCGGCGTCGAGCTTGTCAGCCGTGCGGCGTCGAAGAGCGGCGTCGTGGCCTGACCGAGGTATTCCCACGGCATCAGACCGGAGCAGAGGTACCACGTCATCGTTGCTGCGATGAGCAGGGTCATGATGCCCGCCATCGTTCCGAGCGGCAGCGAGCGAGCTGGCGAGCGGACCTCTTCGGCAGCCTGACACGTTCCCTCGATGCCGAGGTAATACCAGAGGCCGAAGTGGAGCGAAGCAAGCACGCCGATCCAGCCATAGGGCAATCCGTTCAGGATCTCCTTATGATTGAGCATCTCGGTCGACCACGGCTTCACCGCGGTGAACAGGATGACGACGGCGATGAACGCAATTGCGGTCAGAACCAGGTTCACCGTCAGCGTCGCGTAGACGCCGCGATAGTTCAGCCACGCAAGGAACACGATGGCCAAAACGATGAATGGCTTGTCCTGAGCTTCTGCGAATCCGGCCATTTGTCCGACGGTCTGGACGAGATAGCCGAGCGTGATGGCATTCGCGGCTTCCAGCATCGTGTAGGCAAACACGAGATAGAGACCGACGTTGAACGCCATCAACGGTCCGATGATGTGTTTCGACTGCGCGTACTGACCACCGGCGGCAGCGACGGTCGACGTCACTTCCGAGTCGATCATGGCGACGCAGGTATAGAGTAGGCCGGCAGCCCAGCAGGCGATCAAGGCCGCGATTGCGCCGCCCTTGCCCACCGCGAAGTTCCAGCCCATGTACTCGCCGACGAGCACGATGCCGACGCCCAATGCCCACACGTGTGCGGGACCGAGGACGCGGAGCAGAGAGATTTTCTCTCCGTGAACAGCAGTTGTCTGATTCACAGGTGCCCCCCTTGGTGCGGCGGGTCGATGACGAGCGCTTCATCGATTTCGCCTTCGCGCGACGACGTCAGCAAGTCTTCGCTGTAAGCGCGATTGGTTTTGATGGTGTCGAAGAGCATGTAGAGACCGAGCACGATCGAAAGTGCCCAGGCTGCATATTCAATGAGTTGAAAACTATTCATCGCTGCCTCTCACTTTTTGCCAAAGCGCTCTTCGAGCACTTCGATGTATTCACGCTTCGAGAACATAAACAGCAGCACGAAGTAGCCGATCACCACCACCGCGGTGATGCCGAGTTCGAGCGGGCTGAAGCTGTAATCGAATCTAGACGTGATCAGCGGAGCAGCAGTATCGGGAGTGAATCCGAGCTTTTCCCATTGTCCGGCTTGCGCGGCGTTCTGGCCGAGCCCGGTCCACGTCGATTTGTCGGCGACAGGAAGATCGATTTTGCCGCCGCCGGCGAGTTTCAGATAGAGAGGCGTGAAGAGAGCGGCGAGCACGAGGACAAGCAAGAACAAGCTGTCGAATAGCTGGCCGACTGCGGATTGCTTTGGAGGTTCGTAGTGAGGCTTTTCCACGGTACCACCTATCAGCTGTAAGATTTTTTCTTGGCGAGATCGATGTAGTGAAGATCCAGCCCATAGATTTCATCACGCTCCTCGCTGAGGTGCGCGACCATCGCCAGAATGGCGGCGGTATTGAACAAGAGGACAAGCCCACCAAATATAGCGAGTGTCCAAGCAACCTGTTGGTCGACGTAGTCCTTCACTTCGTAGAAGACGAAAGCGTAGAGCGCCCATAGAACGCCAACTGCGACAAATGACCAGTTACGGTCACCCGCAAACTTCTTGGCTATTCGTGGGTCAGCGTGAGGATTTTCCTTGTTCATCAGCGTTTCCCTGTCATTCAACGTGTACGGATTAGTTTCTTTTTTTGATACGCGTTTGAGCCTGGACCACAGCAAAGTGTGTCACTTTGCCTGATTGCCCAGCCTAGTACCAACTCGCGTATCTGTTGGCTCTTAGTCAACTTTTTTTCGTAACATGAAAACAAAATTCGATGACGCGCTGCGCATAACGCAGTGCGGTCAACCTAGACATTATTGATTGAAATCAAATTGTTGGGCTCGTGCTGCAGCGCGAAATGCATAAATTTTGATCAATTGCTTAAATAGAGTGCATTCATTTTCGGCCGTCCGGTCAGTGAGACGAGCGCCCCAAAACCAGCGCGAAGGACTGTATTTCCGCGGCAAGGATGGCGCCAACACCCAACGCGCGCGATTGTCGCATGTTTTGCGTGGATAAACCACCGTCTGCGCCATCGCGTCTGCGGCGCAGGGGCCCTTGTTTCGTCATATTGCGCGGCGAAAGCTCTGATCCACGAAAAGCGCATGCGGCGGGGCATGTCAGTCAGGGTGGACGTCATATCATCGCCACACGCTATCGCGAGCGATCCCGCGGCGCGCGATTGCCGGCGTCTTCTGGCTTTAATCTCATGCGCGCTCCGACCGAGCCCTGCATTTCTTCGACATGGATGGTGAAATGAATCCCGCGGATGTCGCTCAAGGCGTCGTTGCTCCGGTCAATGCAGCTGGATTTTCCTTCATTGAACTATTCATGCAGGCCAGCCTCGTCGTCAAAATCGTGATGACGGGATTGGGTCTCGCCTCGATCTGGTCGTGGGCGATCATTTTCGAGAAGCTGCTGGCGTTTCGCCGCGCCCGCGTCGAGAGCGATAAGTTCGAGCAGATGTTCTGGTCCGGCCAGTCGCTCGACGAGCTTTACGCCAATCTCTCGCGCGGACGGACGATCACGATGGCTGCGCTGTTCGTCGCCGCGATGCGCGAATGGAAACGCTCCGTCGAAGGCAACATCCGCGCGCTCGGCGGCATTCAGCTGCGCGTCGAGAAGGTGATGGACGTCACGATCAGCCGCGAGATGGAACGCCTCGACCGCCGGCTGCTCTTTCTCGCGACCGTTGGCTCGACCGCGCCGTTCGTCGGTCTGTTCGGCACCGTCTGGGGCATCATGACGAGCTTCCAGTCGATCGCTGTTTCTAAGAACACGTCGCTGGCGGTCGTTGCGCCGGGTATCGCGGAAGCGCTGTTCGCAACGGCGCTCGGCCTCATGGCCGCTATTCCCGCCGTCGTGTTCTACAACAAATTTTCCGCCGATTCGTCTGCGATTTCTCAACGCCTGTATGCGTTTTCCGATGAGTTCGCCGCGATCGTATCGCGTCAGATCGACGTGAGGACCTGATTCCATGGGCGCCAGCATCAAGGTAGGCGGCGGAGGCGGCGGTCGTGGCCGCCGGCGTCGCGGCCGCAACGCTCCGATGAGCGAAATCAACGTCACGCCGATGGTCGACGTGATGCTCGTGCTTCTGATCATCTTCATGGTCGCCGCGCCGCTTCTGCAGGTCGGCATCCCGGTCGATTTGCCGGAAGCGAAAGGCCAGCAGATCCCGACGCCGAAGCAGGAGCCGCTCGCGGTCACCGTGAAGGTCAACGGCGACGTCTTCATCGGCGATACGCAGATCAGTCTCGATGAACTGGCGGACAAGCTCAAGGCCATTGCGAAGAACGGATACGACGAGACGATTTTCGTGCGCGGCGATAGAGGCGTGCCTTATGGCGTCGTCATGAAGGTGATGGGACGCATCAACGACGGCGGATTCAAGAAGCTGTCGTTCGTTCTCGATCAGGAGAAGGGAGGCACTTAGCGGTGCCCTTCGGACTTGTCCTGTCGTTAGCATTTCATGCCGCGCTCCTCGGATGGGCGCTTTTTTCCATGCGCTCAGTTCCGGCCCTGACGCCGGACACGCCGGCGATTGCTGCCGACATCATCACACCGTCGGAGTTCCTGCGCCTGAAACAGGGGAGCGAGGACGCGAAGAACCTCGAGACGAGGGCCAAGGAAGAACCGAAGCCCGACGACAGCAAGAACGACACGGCCAAGCCGAGCAACGCTGCGCCGCCACCACCGCCGCCGCCGCAGGAGCAGCAGGTCGCCAAGGCTGAGCCGCCGCCCGAGGCGGCCGAGCCTCCTCCGCCCGCCGAGCCCCCGAAGGCAGCCGAGCAGGTGAAGCCTCCGCCGCCACCTGATCCGATCGCGAAAAAGCTGGAAGAGCCGCCGCCTCCTCCTGAGCCCGCGCCCGGCCCGACGCCGGACGAAAAGAAGATCCTCGAGCAGAAGCTCGAGGACGAGCGCAAGGCTGAGGAAGCCAAGAAGAAGGCGGAGGACGAAGCGCGCAAGAAGGCCGAGGACGAGGCAAAGAAGAAGGCTGAAGCAGAAGCCAAAAAGAAAGCCGAGGAGGCCGAGAAGAAAAAGCGCGCTGCCGAGCTGAAGAAAAAGAAGCAGGAAGAAGCCAGGAAAAAAGCCGAAGCGGCGAAGAAGCAGTTCGATCCGAGCCGCATCGCGTCGATCCTCGACAAGTCGCCGGAAGACGCGCCTCCGAAGGCGCTGCTCGACAAGGACCCGAGGAAAAAAGGTCAGCAGGCGGCCGGTTCGAGCGCGACCGCGGAAAAAACCGGCCGCGAAGCCGGAACGGCCACCGGCACCGACACCGTGCTGTCGCTGCGCGAGCAGGACATGCTGAAAGGCATGATAAAGTCGCAGCTCAACGGCTGCTGGCGTCCGCCCGGCACCGGCGGCGGCGAGGAGGTTCCAGTTGTCGAACTGCATTGGGAAATGAATCCCGACGGCAGCCTATCGGGCGAGCCTCGCGTTACCTCCGCGCCACCAACCACGGCGGGACAGGTTTATACGGAAGCGGCGCTCCGAGCGGTGCGAATGTGCGCGCCGTTCAGATTGCCTCCCGACAAATACAACGCATGGAAGATCGTCGACTGGACTTTCGATCCGCGCCAGATGTTGTAAACGCCAAAAAGTTGCTTCATTCGACCACGAAGCGAACACGACCTGTGATGGCCAACGATTGACGGATGAGAGATCGAGCATGAGCCCGAAAAATCCACTGCAGTACGCGCTTGCCTTCATCTGTCTGATCGCTGTCGGGCTCGCGCTCGACAGTGGTTTTGCAACGAGGGCGCAGGCACAACTCAAAGGCACGCAGACGGAAGGCACCATCGCGCCGATCCCGATCGCGATTCCGCTCTTCGTTGGTGATGATCCGCAACTCGCGGCCAACGTCTCGGATGTGCTGCAAGCAGATCTCGAACGGTCCGGCCTGTTCCGGCCCCTCGACCGCGCGTCCTTCCTGGAGCAGATCAGGGACGTCAACGCCGTGCCGCGCTTCGGCGACTGGCGCTCCGTGCAGGCCGATGCCCTGGTTGTTGGGCGCATCGTCAACGCAGGTGACGGCCGTGTGGGCGCTGAGTTCCGGCTTTGGGACGTCGCAAGCGGCAAGCAGCTCGCCGGCCAGCGGTTCTCGACGTCAGCGCAGAACTGGCGGCGCATCGCGCACATGATCGCCGACAGCGTCTATGAGCGTCTCACGGGCGAAAAGGGCTACTTCGATACGCGCGTCGTGTTCGTCGACGAGACGGGCCCGGCGCAGAATCGCGTCAAACGCCTCGCGATCATGGATCAGGACGGCGCCAACGTGCGCCTGCTGACGCAAGGCAAGGAGCTTGTGCTCACGCCGCGGTTCTCGCCGACGAACCAGGAAATCACCTACATGTCCTACACGTCCGACCAGCCGAAGGTTTTCATCATGAACCTCGAGTCGGGACGGCGCGAGCTTGTGGGCGACTTTCCCGGCATGACGTTCGCACCGCGCTTCTCGCCGGACGGGCAGCGCGTCGTGATGAGTCTCGGCACGCCGGACGGACGCTCCAGCATTTATGAAATGGACCTGCGGACACGGCAGCCGCGCCGGCTGACCGAGTCGAGCGGCATCGACACCAGTCCGAGCTATTCTCCTGACGGCCGCCAGATCGTGTTCGAGAGCGACCGCGACGGCACGCAGAAGCTTTATGTCATGAATGCCGACGGCTCTGGCGCGCACCCGATCTCGCTCGGAGGCGGCAGCTACTCGACGCCGGTCTGGTCACCGCGCGGCGACTACATCGCCTTCACTCAGCAGGCCGGCGGCCGATTCTTGATTGGCGTGATGAAGCCCGACGGCTCCGGAGAGCGTGTTCTGACGGAGGGTTTCCATAATGAAGGGCCGACTTGGGCGCCCAATGGCCGCGTCCTGATGTTCTGGCGCGATTCTCAGTCGACGAGCGGCGGACCGAAGATTTACTCGGTCGACATCACCGGCTTCAACGAACGTCAGGTGACGACGCCATCCTTCGCATCAGACCCCGCCTGGTCACCGCTTCTAAATTAACACCTTCTTTAGAAACGGCGGGCTCCGGAACTTCGAGCAGGTTTCGGAGCAGACAAAATAATATGGTTAAAACAACAAGTTAGGTGCGCTTTCGACGTCCGCAAAAGTGTTGACTTTCCCACACGCGCTGTCGTTGCATTTTCGCATCTATAGGATTGGAAAACTTGGTTTTTGTCGCCTCTGTCCTTGATCGTGCGACGCCCTCCCGGTACCCCAGAGTACGGCTTTTGCCGGAATCGTATCAGGAGATATGACCATGCAGGGTGTGAAGGGGCTGATCCTTTTGTCAGTCATAGCTACGGCTGTCGCAGTTAGCGCATGCCGTCGCGAAGCTGAGCACGTTCCTTTGAAGCTCGGCGGTCCCACCGCAAGCAGCCAGGCCGTTCGCTAATAGCGGACTGTTTGGAACTCAAAGGAGACTACACATGAAGAGCGCAATCGTTCTTGCTGCAGTTCTAGTTGCTGTTGCTGTCGGCGCATGCCGGAAAGAAGTTGAGCATCAGCCTCTGAAGCTCGGCGGTCCGGCCGCTTCGGCTCAGGCAGTGCGCTAAGCACCGCCTGTTGTCTTAGTAATGCGTTTTTCATACCGATCTTCAAGACCGAGTTGTTGGCGATTTCCTCGCCACCATCTCGGTCTTGAGCTTTTTGGCGTATCGATTCGTCGGCTGTCGAATTTCGGTTAGGAACCGAGTCGAAAATGTGCTGACGGCATGACCACATTTTGCATGTGGGAAATTCTGCAAAATCGAATTGGTCGCACGTGCGCCGCAAAGCCGCGATGTTACATACCGTTGGGTCGGCTGATGGTCTCGCTGCGCTAACAATTGCGTCGGCATTCGATGCACATGAAATCGCTGTGAATCTGCGGAATCGGCCATATTTTCGGCTGATCATTCCACTAAACGCTGACAGAACAAAGATGGCCTCTTGCGGAGCGGATTAAACGCGATCTGGCTTGCTCGAGAGTTGCGATCGAGACGAAAGGGATAAACGAAATGCTGGCAACGATAGCGCGGAGCATGTGGCTGCGCCTCGCCGCCGTTTCGATTCTCGCAGCGACTGTCGGTGCGTGCGCGAGCAACAAAGAGCTCCAACCGGACGCGTTGAGCGGCAAGTACGGCGCCGCGACTCCCGGATCTCAGCGCGACTTCAGTCAGAACGTCGGCGACATCGTCTACTTCTCGACCGACTCGATCGACCTGACGCCGGAAGCGCAGCAGACGCTCTCGAAGCAGGCGCAGTGGCTGCAACAGTACTCGCAGTACGCGATCACGATCGAAGGTCATGCCGACGAACGTGGCACGCGCGAATACAACATCGCGCTCGGCGCCCGCCGTGCCACGACGGTGCGCAATTTCCTGTCTCAGCACGGGATCAACGGCGCGCGCATCCGCACGATCTCGTACGGCAAGGAACGTCCGGTCGCGGTTTGCAACGACATCTCCTGCTGGTCGCAGAACCGGCGTGCTCAGACAGTGCTGAACAGCGGCGGCGTCGTAAGCCAGCGCTAACTTCTGTACCGAAATTCAGATTGGCGCGGGTGGCTGGATTAAATTAGCCACACGCGCCAATTGCTTTTGACGGGCTCTAAATCGGCAAAGTTTGGCCTAATTGGACGGCCATAACGGGCGGGAAAGCCGAATTACGCGCACCCCGTCAAATGCAGAAATCGCTGTCATCCAGGTTCGTGATTGGCGTCATGTCGGCGGTACTCGCCCTCATGATGGCGTTCACGCTGTCTGCGATTGCGCAGGAAGACGACGACGGTCCGAACGGCGAGACTGCTGCGGAACTTCTCGTCGATGGAATGGACGCGGCTTCGGATCGCGCATACGATTCCGCGCGTCGGCTATTCCAGAAATTGATTTCGGCCTTTCCCGATTCGCCCGAAGCGGCGCGTGCGCGCCGGGCGCTGTCGTCCCTCGGTTCCGACGGAGATACCGAAGAAGGGCGCGCCGCAATCCGCGCTGATGAAGCCGAACGAACGGCCGAGTACCGCCATGCGTTTCTGATCAGCGTCGGCGATCGGGTATTTTTTGCGGAAAGCAGCGCGGAACTCGGCGGCCGGGCGCTGGCCATTATCGAGGGCCAGGCCCGCTGGCTGAAACTCCGTCCGAATCTGACGATCACGGTGATTGGCCGCTCCGACGATGGCGGTGACCGGCGATCCGCGCAAACCTTGTCCAAGCAGCGGGCCGAAGCCGTGCGCGATCGTTTGATCGCGGCGGGACTCGATGCGAGTCGCGTCGACCTGAGACCAACGGGCAACGACGACAAGGTTGCGGTCTGCTCGACGTCGATGTGCCGGGCGCAGAATCGCAACGCCGAAGTTTTCATTAATGATCTTCGCGATCAGGATCCGATAAGATCGAGCATGCAATCGTCCACAACGCGGCCGCCTAGAGGATTGTCGGGCCGCCCCGCCGAGACGGGCCAAGTGGCGCAATAAGCCGTCTTGGCTTCGCCGCGATTGCCGCATGGGCGGGGAAGCTCATGACTCTTCATTTGATTTTGCCCAATATCGGGCGCACGAGACAGGTCGATACGCGATAGCTGTGCTAGACTCGGCGCCGATATCGAAACGAGTAGCTTTGATAGAATCATACGGAGCAGGGCCAGGGCATGGCTAAGCGCAAACTGATTCCAGTTCGGTTCGGAATTCCTGTGGCGGCAGTCGCGTTGCTTGTCGCGGCGACGCCTGCGCTTGCTCAGTCCAAGGATAAAGCGCCGAAGGCGGCTGACAGCGGGCTGCAGACGCGCGTTCAGTCGCTCGAAGAACAACTCGTCGATATGCAGGTCGTCGTCGGCACGCTCGAGACGTTGGCGAAGAGCGGTGGCTCCGCGCCCGCGCCATTTCCGGCTTCGACAGCCGGAGGCGACGGCGATGCGGCGCGCATCGAAAGTCTCGAGACTCAGATCCGCGCGCTGACCGCTCAGGTCCAGCAGCTTTCCGATCAGGTTCGCAGCCTCGGCGGTACGCCGCGCCGGTCCGACATCCCGCCATCCTCGGCCACTGCGTCGGCTGCTGACGGAACCTACCCGCAAGCACACGATGGCGAGCCAAGCCCCGGATTCGGCTCGACGACGGTCGCCGCGGGCGAGGACGCGATCGGCGGTTTGCTCAGCAGCGATAGCGCGCATTCGCCGAACGCTGCTCCGGCCGCTGGAAACCCGGCCGCGGAAGCGCCGCCGGCATCGGTCGCAACGGCGGCGTTGGCTCCGGCCAGTGAGTCGAGCAACGATCCGAAACAGCTCTATGAGCAGGCTTACGGCTATCTCTTGCAGCGCGATTACGGCGCGGCGGAAACGTCGTTCACTGAGTTCTTGAAGAAGTTTCCGAACGACTCGCTTTCCGGCAACGCGCAATACTGGCTCGGCGAAACGCATTTCGTCCGCGGGCAATACAAGGCTGCCGCAAGCGCATTCTTGAAGGGCTATCAAACGTACGCGCAAGGCGCGAAGGCCCCCGACAGCTTGCTGAAACTCGCGATGTCGCTCGATCGTCTTGGTCAGAAAGATGCGGCGTGCTCCTCGTTCGCTGAGTTGGCGACCAAGTTTCCGACGGCTCCCAAGAGCGTCAAGACGCGCGCACAGAGCGAACGTCAGCGCGTCGGGTGCCAGTAACGCGTAGCTGGCGGTGAAGAGCGATGTCGCGCGGCTCACATCTGCCGATCACACCAGACGAAGCGGACGCCGCGTTCGAGCCGCTCGCGAAGTTTGAGCACGTCGTCCTCGCAGTTTCGGGCGGACCGGATAGCATGGCTCTGCTCGTGCTGGCCTCCGAATGGCGTCAACGCCGAAACGGCGCTCCGCCATCGCTCTCCGTCGCAACGGTCGATCACGGACTGCGTCCCGAATCTCCGCGCGAAGCCGAGTTCGTCGCAAGCGAAGCGCAGCGATTAGGACTGCCGCACGTCACATTGCCTTGGACGGGCGAGAAGCCGTCGCGCGGCATTCCCGACGCCGCACGCCGCGCACGTTACCGGCTGCTCGATGATCATGCACGCGCGCTGAGCGCGAGCGATGTCGCCGTCGTCACCGCGCATCATCAAGGCGATCAGGCCGAGACGTTCGCCATGCGCCTCGCACGCGGAGCCGGCGTCAACGGGCTCGCCGGAATGCCGGCCGAACGCGTGTTGCACGAAGGCTCGACCGTCAGCCTCGTGCGGCCGCTGCTGGCGTTCGCCAAATCCCGCCTCATCGCAACGCTCGAAGCACGCGGGCTATCGAGTGTCGATGATCCGAGCAACTCGGATCATCGCTATGAGCGCGCGCGCATGCGAAGTGCGCTCTCCGATCTCGATGCGGCCGGAATTTCGCCTGCGGCGTTGGCAACATCCGCACGGCGTCTCGGTGAGGCGGAGGCCGCGTTGCGTTACGCCGACGAATGCTTCGCCGCGACTCTCGCGCTCTCGTTCGGAAACGAAGTCTTCGCCGCCTTCGACCGCAACGCCTTCCGCGCCGGTCCCGCGTTGCTCCGCCAGCGCCTTCTCGGGAGCCTCATCGCACGTTACGGAGGCGCCAGCGAACGACCCGACCTTGTCGAAATCGAAGACCTCACGGCTCGACTTCAGGCGGAAGACAAAAGTACTGCAACGCTCGGCGGCGTGATGGTCTCCAGCGGCAGCCGTTTCGTCCGCGTCTGGCGCGAGGCGGGGCGGCTCACGCAGTCTGACCTTATTCTATCTCCAGGTGAGAGCCGGACGTGGGATCGCAGGTTCATTGTCCAGCGTGCGGCGGACGCGATCGGGGCGGTAAAAGTACGTCCGCTCGGCGCGGAGAATTACGCGAGGATTGCGGGCCGTCTCGCCGCTAAATATCGGCCGCCGTCGCGGGCGGCACATGCGCTGCCGTCGTTCTGGCAGGGTGACGATTTGGTCGCGGTGCCGTCGCTCGCCCCCTTCGCCGTCGCATCGCAGGCGTCGCTTGAGGAGACGGGCTGCCAACTCAAGGCATTGGCAGCCGCGGCTGCTTGTTAAGGATTTATCGGCAGGCTGTAGGCCGAACTTGTGCGGATGTGTCGAGCCTCTTATGTTAAGCGGGAACCCGGCCCCATGCTCAGCCGGAGCCCAGAACGCTGGCCGCGTCACTGGCCTAAACAGGGAACCAAATGAACCCTAATTATCAGAAGCTTGCGATCTGGGCGGCGCTGCTCGTCCTGCTGCTCGCGTTATACAACCTGGTTAGCAACCCGAGCCAGTCCAGGCATTCAAACGAGATTCAATATTCGGAATTTCTTGACGCTGTCGATAAGGGTACTGTGTCGGAAGCGGTTCTGGCAGGTAATCGTATCACCGGCACGAAGCGCGATGCGTCTGGCAGCGAAGCCGCATTCGCGACGTACGCTCCTGAAGACCCGAATCTCGTGACCCGCCTGCGTGAGAAGGGTGTGAAGTTCAAAGCGCGGCCTGCAGAGGATGAAGTGCAGTCGATCACGAGCATTCTGCTGAGTTGGTTCCCGATGCTGCTTCTGATCGGCGTCTGGATCTTTTTCATGCGACAGATGCAGTCCGGCTCCGGGCGTGCGATGGGCTTCGGCAAATCGCGCGCGAAACTCCTGACCGAGCGCCACGGCCGCGTCACGTTCGATGACGTCGCCGGCGTCGATGAGGCGAAATCCGATCTCGAGGAGATCGTCGAGTTCCTTCGCGATCCGCAGAAGTTCCAGCGCCTCGGCGGACGCATTCCGCGCGGCTGTCTGCTCGTCGGCCCTCCCGGCACCGGTAAGACGCTGATCGCGCGCGCCGTTGCCGGCGAAGCCAACGTGCCGTTCTTCACGATCTCGGGCTCCGACTTCGTCGAAATGTTCGTCGGTGTCGGCGCGAGCCGTGTCCGCGACATGTTCGAGCAGGCGAAGAAGAACGCGCCCTGCATCATCTTCATCGACGAAATCGACGCCGTCGGCCGCCATCGCGGCGCCGGTCTCGGCGGCGGCAACGACGAGCGTGAGCAAACGCTCAATCAGTTGCTCGTCGAGATGGACGGCTTCGAAGCCAACGAAGGCATCATCATCATCGCGGCGACCAACCGCCCCGACGTGCTCGATCCCGCGTTGCTGCGTCCCGGCCGTTTCGACCGCCAGATCATGGTGCCGAATCCGGACGTCAACGGACGCGAAAAGATCCTCCGCGTGCATATGAAGAAAGTGCCGCTGGCACCCGACGTCGATCCGAAGGTCATCGCGCGCGGTACGCCGGGCTTCTCGGGCGCCGATCTCGCGAACCTCGTCAACGAGGCAGCGCTGCTTGCCGCTCGCCGCAACAAGCGGCTCGTGACGCAGGCCGAGTTCGAGGATTCCAAAGACAAGGTCATGATGGGCGCTGAGCGCAAGACCATGGCCATGACGCAGGAAGAAAAGCTTGCGACCGCCTATCACGAAGCGGGCCATGCCATCGTCAACCTCGTCGTGCCGGGCAACGATCCGCTGCACAAGGTGACGATCGTACCGCGCGGCCGTGCGCTGGGCGTGACGATGAGTTTGCCCGAGCGCGATCGCCTCAGCTATTCGAAGCAGTGGTGCGAAGGCAAAATCGCGATGGCCTTCGGTGGCCGCGTCGCCGAGCAGATCATCTACGGTCGCGAGCACTTGAACACCGGCGCGTCGAGCGACATCAGCCAGGCGACCGGGATCGCCAAGCGCATGGTCACGGAATGGGGTATGAGCGACAAGCTCGGTCCGCTGCTGTACTCGGAGAACTCGCAGGAAGTCTTCCTCGGGCATTCGATCACGCAGCAGAAGAACATGAGCGAGGAAACCGCCAAGCTCATCGACGAGGAAACCCGTCGCATCGTCACCACCGGGCAGAGCATCGCCTGGGAAGTGCTGACGAAGCACAAGGCCGAACTCGAAACCATGGCGCAGGCGCTCATGGAATACGAGACGATCACCGGCGAAGAGTGCCAGGCGATCATGCGCGGCGAGAAGATCGCCCGTCGCGATGACGACGATGGCACGAAGGGTTCGGCAGGATCGGCAGTGCCCTCGGCCGGGCGTCAACCGCCCCGTCCGCGCAGCGAGCCATCGGGCGGCATCGACATCGGGCCGGAACCCCAGCCGCAAGGTTGAGCCTCCGCTCAAACGCACGATCCACGATCAAACGGCCGCGACCCGCTCGCGGCCGTTTTGTTTGCCGACCTCCAACAGAGCCATCAGTCCGAGTGAAGACGCCGACGAAGCTCCGCTCTAATTCCCCTCCCCTTGACGGGGAGGGGTCAGGGGTGGGGTGGAGAGCCAGGCGGAATATCAACGGCCTGACCGACCCCATCAGCGACCAACGTCAACTCGTCCAACGGCTCGCGCATCTCCGCCCCCCCTTCGACGGCGCGGCGTGAAAATCCAGGCGCACGTTTGAAACTTTTCTCGTAAGAACACCTGCACAGCGATGGACACGGACGCCGAATGAAACGCTCGATTTACCTCCAGCCGACTGCGATCTTCTGGGACAGGAGCCGACGCCGCGCCATCGACGAGCCCGATATCCCGGAATGGCGCGGATTGCCGCTCGCAGGCGGGCGCTTGTCGTTCGCCGCGCTGGATGTCTTGACGCGCGCGACGCCGGAAACGAAGCGGCGCACGATCGTCCTCGGCGATGCGTTCAGCGGCGACTGGGGCCGCGAGGCTCTGGCGGCAGCCGACATCCTCGAGGAACTATCCACGCAGCGTCCACGCATCGCCGGATTGTCGCTCGACCGGCCCCGCATCATGGGCATCGTCAACGTCACGCCGGACAGCTTCTCCGACGGCGGCGAAAACCTCGACGCCGAGAAGGCAATCGCGCACGGTCTTCAGCTCGTCGCCGAAGGCGCCGACATCCTCGATATCGGCGGCGAGAGCACGCGCCCGCAGTCGGACGCTGTTGCACTCGACGAGGAACTGCGTCGCGTCCTCCCGGTCATCGAAGGCCTGCGCGCCCGCACCGACGCCGTGATCTCAATCGATACGCGCAAGGCCGAGGTGATGCGCCGCGCCGCCGCTGCCGGGGCCGACATTCTGAATGACGTCTCGGCGTTCACGCATGATCCGGACTCGCTCGCCGTCGCGGCTGAAACCGAGCTGCCCGTCGTCATCATGCACGCGCAGGGCGATCCGAAAACGATGAACGACAATCCGCAGTATGACGATGTCGTCCTCGACGTATTCGATTACCTCGAAAGCCGCGTGCAGGCCTGTGTCGCCGCCGGAATCCCGAAATCGAAAATCGTCGTTGATCCCGGCATCGGCTTCGGCAAGCACCTTCATCACAACGTCGCGGTGATGGCGGGGCTGTCGCTCTATCACGGTCTCGGCGTGCCGATCCTTCTCGGTGCGAGCCGCAAGAAAATGATCGGCCAGCTCTGCAACGTCGATGACGCGAAGGATCGCGTGTCGGGATCGCTGGCGACGGCCATCGCGGGTGTCGGATCGGGCGTGCAGATCGTGCGCGTTCACGACGTCAAGGAAACGAAGCAGGCGATCGAGGTCTGGCGCGCCTGTACGGCGGGCACCGAAAAGGGGTTGGATTAACCGAGGGATCAAGCGCGGGAGATTGGCTCTGATGCAAATTGCTTCCGACATCGCATTCACACCGTCCGTCAAGGCCGAACAGTCAAAGCGCGGTTCGCGTCTTCAATACGAGCGGATGGAACGTACGAGGGGCTGGCCGAGCACCGTCACGCCGGACCTCACCGCATTCATCGCCGATGCGCGCTCCTTCTACCTTGCAACGGCGAGCGCCGACGGCCAGCCTTACATCCAGCATCGCGGCGGGCCCGCGGGGTTTCTCAAGATCCTCGACGACAAGAGGCTGGCGTTCGCTGATTATGTTGGAAACCGGCAGTACATCACGATCGGCAATCTCGCCGAGAATCCGAAAGCCTACATATTCATCATGGATTACGTGCATCAGCGGCGCGTAAAGCTCTGGGGTACGGCGAAGGTGATCGAAGGCGATGACGAGCTGCTGTCGAAGCTGAGCGATCCGACATATCGCGCGCGGCCGGAACGCGTGATCGTCTTCACGATCGAAGCCTGGGATCAGAACTGCCCGCAGCATATTCCGCGGATGCTGCCATTTGACGAAGTGGCAGGCGCGATTGGACGGCTGCAAACGCGGATCGCCGATCTCGAAACGGAAAATGCCCGCCTGCGCAACGACTCCAAGGCGCAATGAAGGCTCACCGGACGTCCGATTTTCCCATCCGAAGCACTGCGTAAAGCGCGAGGATCAGGGCGATCAGCGCGCCTGCGAGAGCGGGCGCGCGCCAGTCGCTGCTTGCCAGTCGCGTCAAAAGCAGACCCGTGCAAACGGCAATTCCCGCAAGCGGCAGGATCACCGGTATTTCGAACTGGCCCGGCTTTTCGTCGGCGCGGCGCTTGAGCGTAACGAGCGAAGCATTGACGGCGATGAACACCACAAGAAGCAGCAAGACGGTCGCCGCAGCAAGGTCGGCGATGCCGCCCGCAATCACCAGCAGCAGGGACACCGCAAGCAGCGCCAGCACGGCGATATGCGGCGTGCGTTGCTTCGCGTGGAGCCGCCCGAAATGATTCGGCAGCAATCCTTGTCCGGACATGCCGTAGATCAGGCGCGAGGCCGTGACGTAATTCACGAGCGCAGTGTTCGCGACCGAGAACAGCGCAATGAATGTCATGATGCCTGGCGGAATTCCCGGCGCGCTGCGGCGCATGACTTCAGTCAGCGGGCTCGATGTCGTCGCCAGCTCATGCCACGGGACAACCGACACGGCAGTGACCGCGACCGCTATGTAGAGCAGCGCCGCCGTAAAGGTCGCGATGATCAGACCGCGCGGAATAGTCCGCTCCGGATCTTTGCATTCCTCCGCGACGTTGATCGCATCCTCGAATCCGATGAACGCGAAGAACGTCAACACCGACGCCTGCAGTACGATCACGCCGAAGGCCGTATCCGCGCGTTCCGGCGGCGTCTGGAAGTAGTCGACGCTGCCCCAGTAGGAAATGCCGGATGCAATCACGAGCAGCAAACCGCCGACTTCCATCAGCGTGCAAACCACGTTGACCCACATGCTCTCGCGGATGCCGCGAAAGACGATGCCGCCGAGAATGAGAAGAAATCCGATGGCGATGAATGTCGGTGAAAGCTGTTCGAGGCCCGCGATATCCGCAAGGATGGTGGCGAAAATTTTGGATTGCGTTGCGATCGACGTCAGGCCCGAAGCCACAAGCGCGAGCCCGATGATGAAGCTCACGATTGGAAGGCGAAACGCGCGCCCCGTCACGTACGCGGCGCCTCCCGCCCTCGGATAGCGCGAGCCGAGCGACGCATAGGAAAGCGACGTCAGCAGAGCGGCGCAGAGCGCGACGACAAACGACAACCAGACCGCAGATCCGGCCTCGCCGGCAGCCTTTCCGATCAGTCCGTAAATCCCCGACCCGACCATGCTGCCGAGCGCGTAGAGCGCGAGCTGTGTCGTGCCGATCGAGCGGCGCAGAACAGGCCCGTCCCCTTGCGTCCGGTCACTTACATTGTCGCTCATGCGGTGCTCCGATGCGCGACGACACGCGGATGGGATTGAGGCTCAGCTCGCGGCGGCCTTGCGGTCGGCGAGACGCTGCTCTGCGGCCGCGACGATAGCTTTGCGGATATCGTCCAGGCGGCGAAGCTTGGCGTCGACGGGAACGTGTTGCGCTTCCGCGAAGGCGCGCAGATTTTCAACCGTCTTGATTTCCTGCAGACGCTTGCTCAGTCCATCACGGCCCTGCTTCGCAAGCACCACGATCGCCGAAAACAGATACGGATTGAAGTTTTCGGCGCGGGCATGCCGAGCCGCGAGCTCCGGCGCGGCGTCGCCCTTCCCGGCGGCTTTGCCCGTGCGTGGAACGTCGTCCGGCATATCCCAGACGAGCATGCGGTTGACGGCTTTCGTCAACGCTTCGGCGAGCCGCTCGACCGCCGCATCGTCGAGTGACGTCTCACGCCGGATATGCGCGCTGAAAAAGCTGCGCATCTTATCGCCGGGCCAGAGCTGTGTGCCTTTGCTCATGATCGATGCGCTTTTCGACTGATGGCTTTAGGAAACCGCAACCTTGGTTTTCTTGTTTGCGGAGATCGTGTCAATGATCCGCGAGATTTCCTGGTAAAGTTCTTTCACGTCGCCCGCCGCATCCGAATATTTCGCGTCGATCGAGCGGAGCTGCCCAATATAGTCGAAGGCATTGGCGATGCCGTTTCGCTGCGGCAGGAACGTCTCCAGGACCGGATGCACGAGGCTGATTTCCTCGATCATCATATAATCCTTGTCGTCGTTCCGCACGTAGTTTGCAAGGCAGGCGTAGCGCCGGTCGTCCATCGGAATTTCCGAAAGGTCGTCGAGGTTCCGGGTGTCTTCGATCAGCATCGCCACGCGGTCGACCGCGAGCTGCGAAACATAATCCGGACGGAACGGAACGATGACCTTGTCCGCCGTCTTGAGCGCGGCAAGCGCCGCGAACGACAGTCCCGGCGCGCAGTCGAGGATCACGACATCGTAGTCGCCCTCGAAGCGCCGGATCAGGCTTTCCATGCGTCCGCGTACCCGGTTCGCGACCACGTCCGGAATGTTGCTCTGATTGGCCTGCTTCAGATAAAGCTCGCCCTGGATATCCTCGAGCAGCAGCGATCCCGGCACCAGCGAGATCGGCGCGGGCTTGCCGTTGGTCGCCGAAACGTCTCCGGCGTTCTTGGAAACGTAATCGCGCGCGTTGGCCGGGATACCGTCGAACAGGTCGTAGAAATAGTCGGCAATCGTCTTTCCGGCCTTGCGCGCCTCGTTCCATCCGTGGCCGCCCATCAGGATCAACGACGCGTTGCACTGCGAATCGAGATCGATGAGCAACACGCGCTTGCCGCCGTGAACCGCCAGCGCGTGCGCCAGCATCACGGAGACGGTGGATTTCCCGACCCCGCCCTTGCGGTTCGCCACCGCCAGAAACACTGCCATAAACCTTTTACCCCTCGCTATGCCGGCCCTGACCCTCATCGCCGGCAGACGCAAAACAGACCTAGCCGACCTATGGGCCGATTCCGTGGCCCTATCCAAGAGCACTCGAAGCCGCCATGATGATCGCTATGTCACTACAACGCGGGGGAAAATGGTCGGAAATTTGCGTAAGCTCAACCTTCGAAGTGGCATGATCGTACGATCCGCGCCGAGTGTGGCCCGTAATCAGCGGCGAGAGCCGCTGGGCCAAGCTCGCCTTCCGCGGTAACTTTGGATATTGAGCCTCTGGAATAGACCTTCCAGCAGGGGCACGTCGGGAGAGCACATGTCACGCCGCTATTTTGGGACAGACGGTATTCGCGGCCAGGCCAACCGCCATCCGATGACGTCGGAGATCGCGCTGAAAGTCGGCATGGCGGCTGGGACCATGTTCCGCTCCGGCAACCATCGGCATCGCGTGGTGATCGGCAAGGACACGCGGCTCTCGGGCTATATGCTGGAAGCCGCGCTCATGTCGGGCTTCACGTCAGTCGGCATGGACGTCTTTCTCTTGGGTCCGATGCCGACACCGGCCGTCGCGATGCTGACGCGTTCGCTCCGCGCCGATCTGGGGGTCATGCTCTCGGCGTCCCATAACCCGTCGAGCGACAACGGCATCAAGCTCTTCGACGCCGACGGCTACAAGCTGTCCGACGAGATGGAGCGCCAGATCGAGGATCTGATCGACACCGACTCCAAGACCTTGCTGGCCCCGGCCGAGCAGATCGGCAGGGCGACGCGGGTCGAAAGCGCACAGGAACGCTATATCGAATTCGCCAAGCGCACGATGCCCAAGCACCTGCGTCTCGCCGGCCTTCGCATCGTCATCGATTGCGCCAACGGCGCCGCCTACAAGGTCGCCCCGGAAGCTCTCTGGGAACTCGGCGCGGAAGTGATCAAGATCGGCGTCGAGCCGAACGGGCAGAACATCAATCTCAATTGCGGCTCGACCGCACCCGACCTTCTGGTCGAAAAAGTCAAGGAATTCCGGGCTGATATCGGCATCGGCCTCGACGGCGACGCGGACCGCGTCGTCATCGTCGATGAGAAGGGCCGGATCGTCAACGGCGACCAGCTGATGGCGGTCATCGCCGACAGCTGGCAGCGTTCCGGACAACTGACGGCCGGCGGCATCGTCGCGACGGTGATGAGCAACCTCGGGCTCGAACGCTATCTGAAGTCGATCGGCCTGACGATGGCGCGCACGCCGGTCGGTGATCGCTACGTCACCGAGCACATGCGCAAGCACGGCTTCAACGTCGGAGGCGAACAGTCCGGCCACATCGTGCTGTCGGACTTCACGACGACCGGCGACGGCCTCGTCTCCGCTCTGCAAATCCTCGCTTGCGTCGTCGCGACCGGCAAGACGGTCTCAGAAGTCTGCGATCGATTCCATCCGCTTCCGCAAATCCTGCGCAATGTGCGCTACGCCAGCGGCAAGCCGCTTGACGACAACCGTGTCGTCAAGGCGATCGAAGGCGCCAAGGCGAAGCTCGGCGAAAACGGCCGCCTCGTCATTCGCCCGTCGGGCACCGAGCCCGTCATTCGCGTGATGGCGGAAGGCGATGACGAGCAGGTTGTCTCGAGCATCGTCGGCGACATCGTCGAAGCAGTAGAATCTGCCGCAGCAGCCTGATCGGTTCCTAAGCCGCATATCGAGCAACGTCCGGGTGCGCTCGGCGACGCGCGAGCGAACGCGGTGTTCGTCACCGACTGAGCGCCGATTTCCGGACGCTGCGATATCGTCCGTTTACGCCGCGTTCCGCCGCTGAAGCCGCCGCAGCGTGCCAATTCCCAACGCCGATTAAGTGTCCTTTAATCGTTTCGTCTGCATTGTCCTCACCGGTTCATTATCCGGCTCGGCCGCTTTGTTCGCACCGCGTCGGAGCGAAAAGGAAATGTCAGATGTTCAACGCGCGCAAAGTATCGATTCTCGGCGCGGCCTTCGTTCTCGGTAGTGTTCTGAGTGCGTCGGCTGCAGATCTCGGTGGCTTGAAGGACGAACCCATCGCGGCACCGGCAGCAGCCGGTCCCTCCGGCTGGTACATTCGCGCCGACGGCGGATACGCCTGGTACAACAAGCCCGGCATCGAAATCACCACCCCTTACAGCGCGCATGACACGAACATGGACGGCGCATGGAGCGTCGGCGGCGGCATCGGCCGTTACTTCGGTCGCGGCTTCCGCGGTGACATCACCGTCGATCATCTGTTTGACGCCTCGGCGAAAACGACGCTGTGCGAATGCGGCACCGACGTCGGTCACGCGAAGTTCGACTTCAGCAGCACTGTCGTGCTCGCCAACCTCTACTACGACATCAACCGCGGCGGCCGCTTCATGCCGTACATCGGCGGCGGCATCGGCTTTGCGCACAACGAAGCCTCCAGCGGCACGATCGATCCGGAATGCGGCTGCGAAGGCACCCTCGGAGGCGGATCGAGCAACAGCTTTGCAGCTGCGGGTATGGCCGGCTTTGCCTGGCGCATTCGCGGCGGCGAAATGCGTTACATGGGTGGCGGAATGAAGGACGAGCCGGTGGCTGTCAGCAGCGGCAACGCGCTCTACCTCGATGTCGGCTATCGCTTCCTCTATCTCGGCGACGTCAAGACGGGCGCGGCTGACTGGGATGGCGGCTTCGCAGAAGACGTCAAGGTGAAAGACGTGACGGCGCATCAGATCCGCGTCGGCCTGCGTTACGACCTGAACTAGTTCGCGTTGGCGCGCTGCGCGCGCCGCGAAGAGACGGCCGGGAGCAGGGGCGCGTTCGCGCCTGCTCTCGAACTAAGCGTAAATGCCAACGGTGTGGTTCGTTCCATGGCGTTTTGCTGCGAGCATCCGAGTGTGGATCGCGGCAAGCCGTCTGTCCCTCGTGTGGCTCGGTTAGCGCATGCGTAGCGTTGAACAGAGTCCTGAGCGGCGCATTTCGCGTCCGCTTGCATGGGGAAGAGGCGGCTATGACGTTTTCGAAAGCGCTCGCATTGGCGGGCCTCACGCTGATTGGAGCTGCGACGCCGGGCTGGGCAGCCGATTGGGGCGGCGTCAGAGACATGGGCGGCGGAGTTCCGGTTCCCGTTCCTGCGCCAGCTCCGGTTCCCACTTACGATTACGACTCCGACTGGTACGTCGGCCTCGGGATCGGCGCCAACGTCTCGCAAAGCGCCAAGATCAAAGATAGCGATATCGACTATCTGGGCAATTCAACCCCTGGCTTTCTGGCGCGAGATAGCGGCGACATTGGCGCGTCGCCGATCTTCAGCGGCAGTTTCGGTCGCTACATCACACCCTCGCTGCGCGCAGAAGTCGTTTTCGATTACTCGCCCGACGCCGAGATCAGCGATTCACGCAAACTCGGATATGCTGTTATGAACAGCGCTCCAAAGATTTCTGGAGGCGTCGTCAGCATCGATACGAACGCCTATGCAGTCACACGCACGGACACGGTAAAGCTCGCTCGCACGACGGGGCTGGTCAATCTACTTTACGATATACAAACTGGTACGCGCTTCACGCCGTACATCGGCGGCGGCGTCGGCTTCACGTGGCGCAGTTTGCGGCGAAATTACACAGAAAATGCGACGTGCATCGGAGCAACGAATTCGGTCGATGGGCTGTACACGCCTTTAGGAACGTGCTCCGGAAACACGTACCTGCCTGCAGACGGCACGATCTCAGGCTCGAGCTCCAAACAGCAGCTCGACTTCGCAGCCGCCGTTCAAGCAGGCTTGGCCTACAACATCACGGACTCGATCATCTGGGATAATGGCTGGCAGATGCTCTGGGAAAGCAACGCCATCGCATCGTCAGCGCCTTCTGCATCGGGCGAAAATCGCATCGTGTTCAAGGACTCGACCGTGCAGCAATTCCGCTCCGGCATCCGCATCAGGTTCGACTGAAAGCTGCGTACCTTTGTTGTCGTTGCCTAAAGGCGGTCGAAATGGCCGCCTTTTTCGTTTCCGCAGTCAGGCAAGCCGCGTCGCTACAGCCAATTTTTCGCTTGAGCGATCTCGTGCTAAGAGGCCCGGCCCGTCGCGGTGACGGGACCAATGACGGGAATGAAATGTCCGCACCAGAAAAGCCAAAAAACAAGCCGAACCGGCCGTTCTTTTCCTCCGGCCCTTGCGCCAAGCGTCCGGGCTGGACCGCGAACGCGCTGAATAGTGCTCTCACCGGACGCTCGCATCGTTCGCCCGAGGGACGCGAACGGCTAAAGCGCGCGATCACGCTGACGCATGAAGTTCTGCGCGTTCCCGAAGGCTACAAGGTCGCGATCCTTCCCGGTTCCGACACCGGCGCGGTCGAGCTTGCGATGTGGAATCTCCTCGGCGCGCGCGGCGTCGACGTCCTCGCCTGGGACGTGTTCGGACGCGTCTGGCTGCGCGACGTGGCCGAAGAGCTGAAACTTCCCGGCGCGCGCACGATGGACGCCGAGCCCGGCCACCTGCCGGACTTATCGAAAGTCGATTTCGCGCGCGATGTGGTCTTTACCTGGAATGGCACGACGACTGGCGTTCGCATCCCCGACGCGAATTGGATTCCCGATGATCGCCAGGGACTGACGATCTGCGACGCGACGTCGGCGCTGATGGGACAGACGATCGATCTCAACAAGATCGACGTGCTGACCTATTCCTGGCAGAAGGCGTTCGGCGCCGAAGCCGCGCACGGCATGGCGATCATGTCGCCGCGCGCGCTCGAACGGCTTGCGTCCTACACGCCCGCCTGGCCGATCCCGCGCCTGTTCCGCATCAAGAACCGCGGCGAGATCGTTCATGACGTCTTTGAAGGCGTGACGATCAACACGCCGTCGATGCTCTGCGTCGAGGATTATCTCGATGGGCTCAACTGGGTGAAGGAAATCGGCGGCATCGACGCCAGCATTGCGCGCGCGCACGCCAACGCCGAGGTGCTCTATGCCTGGATCGAGCGAACGCCCTGGGCGGAAGCGCTGCCTGTCGATCCGAAGACACGTTCGGAAACCTCCGTTGCGATCCGTTTCGTCGAGCCTGATCTCCTCGCGCTTGGCGAGGCGAAAGCGCTCGCCGTGCAGAACGACATGGTGCGCATCCTCGCCAGCGAGAAGGCGGCGTTCGACCTTGGCGCCTATCGTGGCATGCCCATCGGCCTGCGCATCTGGTGCGGTCCGACGATCGAGAAAGCCGACCTGCTCGACCTTCTGCCCTGGCTCGAATGGTCATACGCCGAGGCGCGCCGCCAAAACGGGCTTTGAAGCCATAATTTGAGCCCGCCGAAAGGTTAACGCGGCCATGAGTCAAAGCTTTTGCTGTGGCCGCGTATCGGCGATAATAACGGCCGAGCGTCCCCGGCTGCGGGAAGGGCGGCGCATGTCGATCCGTAACAATAACGAAGGTTCCAGCGCGATGCGTTTTGCCCTTGCGGCAGTTCTTGTGGCTGCACAGTCAGTGAGTGCGTTTGCCGCCGACGTTCCCGCGACGTCTACGGTCGACGCGGTGACCGTGTTTCTGTCGGGTGCGGAAGTCACGCGCCTCGCCAAGGTGAAGCTCGACAAGGGTGAGAACACGATCATTCTGGGCGACGTTCCGGCGAGCGCCGTTCCGGGATCGATCCGCGTCGAAGGCAAGGCGACGGGCAAGATCGAGATCGGTTCCGTCGATACCGCGCGCAAGCTTCTGCAGCGTGAGGAAAGCCAGGCCGCCGACGTTAAACGCAAAGAACTCGAAGATCGCGTTGAGCAGCTCAAGGATGAACGGTCGACGATAGACGCCCAGGCCCAGGCCGCGGCGATCCAGAAGAAGCTGATCGCAAATCTGGCGGAGCTTCCGAAACGTCGGCCGTCCTCAGACACAGCGCCCGGCGCTGGCGAGGACTGGCAGAAGATCCTCTCGCTCATTCCGCAGGCTGCAGGCGAATCCGGCAAGCTCGCCCTCGATGCGCAGCAGAAGATCCGCGCCATCGATCGCAGCATCAAGGACCTGAAGAACCAACTCGCGTCTCTTGCGCCCGCCAAGACGCAGCAAACCGAAATCCGTGTTTTCGTTTTCGCGCAGACGCCGGTCGATGCCGATCTGACGATCCGTTATCAGGTGCCGAATGCGAACTGGGCACCGATTTACGACGCCCGCCTCCAGACGGGCACGAAGACCGAGCCGCCGAAGCTGACACTCTCCCGCCGCGCCGCGATTTCGCAAAAGTCTGGCGAGGATTGGACAGGCGTATCGCTGCAGCTTTCAACCTCGCGTCCCTCCGACGGCGCTTCCGCACCGGCGCTCGATACGCAATTCGTCGATTACGAGCAGCCGCCAAGGCCCGTTGCCGCGGCTCCGGCCTCGGCAAACTTCGAGCTCGCGAAACGCGACCGGCTTGCCGATGGACGCGCGCTCGCAGGTGCAGCCGCACCGCCGCCAGTGGAGCAGCAAGCGGACGAAGTCGCGGCCCCGGAGCCCGTCGTCGAAACGGTGGCGAAGCTCGAGAGTGCGCCGTTTGAAGCGACGTTCGAAGTGCCTGGCCGCACGACGGTCGCAGGCAATGGCGACGCCAAGCGCGTGCTGCTGATGGCGGACGACATCGAGCCGGCGCTCGGCAGCAGGGCTGTGCCGAAACTTGATTCCAACGCGTATCTCTACGCGACCCTCAAGATCGCCAAGGGCACGCCGCTGCTGCCCGGTCGCGTCTATCTCTTCCGCGACGGGACGTTTGTCGGAACCGGGGATGTGCCGCTGCTGCCGCCGGGCGAAGAATACAAGCTTGGCTTCGGCATCGACGATCAGGTCAAGGTGAAGCACGCGGTGCTTGAAGAAAAGCGCGGCGAAAGCGGGATCATTTCAACCTCGCATGTCGACAGCCGCAGCTTCCGCGTCAACGTCAAGAACCTGCACGAGCGTCCGATCAACGTGACGATCCTCGACCGCGTTCCCGTTTCGCAGAACGACGAGATCAAGGTCGAATACACGGGTCGCGCGACGCCGACGATGCAGAATGTCGATGATCGTCGCGGCGTCGTGGCCTTCGAGGCCAAGCTCGATCCCGATGAAGAGAAGATTCTGGAATACGGCTATCGCATCTCGTGGCCGGCGTCGAAGTCGATTGTCTACGGTCCATAAGCGAGCCTGCGGGTAGTTGAGTTTCCGAAACGAAATCTGAAAAACGCGCGGTGTCACCGCATGGCCTCGGCTTCTGCCGGGGCCAAGTCATGAGAAGGTGTGAGAATGACGAACGTTGTCGTGGTCGGTGCCCAGTGGGGCGACGAGGGCAAAGGCAAGATCGTGGATTGGCTGTCGGAGCGCGCCGATGTCGTCGTGCGCTTCCAGGGAGGTCATAACGCGGGGCACACGCTCGTCATCGACGGCACGACCTTCAAGCTGTCCCTGCTCCCGTCCGGCGTCGTCAGATCCGACAAGCTCTCCGTTATCGGCAACGGCGTCGTCGTCGATCCGTGGGCGCTCGTCGCGGAAATCGACAAGCTGAAGAAGCAGGGTTTGTCGATCACGCGTGACAATCTCCGCGTTGCCGAGAACGCAACGCTGATTTTGCCTCTGCACCGCGAACTCGATCAGCTTCGTGAGGAAGCCGCAGGCACCGAAAAAATCGGCACCACCGGACGTGGCATCGGCCCTGCGTATGAAGACAAGGTCGGCCGCCGAGCGATCCGCGTGCAGGATCTGGCGTCGCCCGAAACGCTCGGACCGAAAATCGATCGCGTCCTGGCGCATCACAACGCTTTGCGTCGCGGCCTCGGCCAGCCCGAAGTCGCAAAAGATAAACTCATCGCGGATTTGAACGGCATCGCACCGCAAGTGCTCCCGTACATGGATGTCTCGTGGGAACTGCTCGATATCGCGCGACGCCAGGGCAAGCGCATTCTGTTTGAAGGCGCACAAGGCGCACTGCTCGACATCGATCACGGCACGTACCCTTACGTCACGTCGTCGAACACCGTTGCGGCTCAGGCAGCGACGGGTTCGGGCATCGGTCCGCGTTACGCTGGATATGTGCTGGGAATTGCGAAGGCCTACACAACCCGCGTTGGCTCGGGTCCGTTTCCGACGGAGCTGACGGACGCAGTCGGCGAAAAGATCGGCGAGCGCGGGCACGAATTCGGCACGGTTACCGGACGCAAGCGCCGCTGCGGCTGGTTCGATAGCGTACTTGTGCGGCAGGTCGCGAAGGTGTCGGGGATCGACGGAATAGCTCTGACGAAGCTCGACGTTCTCGACGGCTTCGATACGATCCGCATCTGCGTCGGCTACACGCTCGACGGCGAACGGCTCAATCGGCTGCCGGCGAGCGCCAGCGCGCAGGCAAGAATTATTCCTGTCTATGAAGATTTCGAGGGCTGGTCCGAGTCGACACAAGGCGCACGCCGTTGGGCCGATCTCCCGGCCCAAGCTGTCAAATATGTTCGCCGCGTCGAGGAACTTATCGAATGCCCGGTAACTCTTTTATCGACGAGTCCTGAGCGTGCCGACACCATCCTGATGAAAGACCCATTCGAATGAGCGAATATCGTAGTAGTCGGATTGACCAAATGTCATGTTGAATATGGGGCGGCTTAGCTGGCAAGGTGGGCGTGTAAAAGTTTGAGATGGTAGGTGCGTGATGAGAGGGAACATCGCACGTGAACCCGTCGACGCAATACGAACGATTGACGACACTGCGACGCAATCAATCCTTCGATTCCGATGCCAGCCATGCCTCGTTGACCCTACAGTTCCAATCCGAGCCCATTGTCAGGATTAGGACGAAGGGGCGGCGCACCTTTTATCTGCGTCGAGATCTCCTGAAGGAAGACGAGCATCTCATCGTCTACCAGGTTTTCGTCGACGAGCGGTCGGCCAGGGAAGGCGAAAACGACGTTGCCTTCTGCCGGATGACGAAACCGGAAAACGGCATTGTCACCATCGTGAAAGCCGAGGTCAAAGAGCCGTTTCGCAAGAAAGGCATTGCCACCGCCGTTTATGATTGTATCGCGCGCGATCTGGAGCGAGCCGGCGCGCTTTTATGGCCGACTGCTCCCGCAAAAATGGCTGATGCGGAATTCAAGATGTGGTGGCGATGCTCGCCCGCCTTGGTTTTCTATTATCCGCACCGCGAACGGCTTGGCTTCGAGCCGCGGCGCGAATTCGAGGAATTGCTCAGCAACGGCCACGCGACGAAAGTTTCGCTTCCCAAGAACTCGACCGTTCCCGGTGCCTCGGGATTTCGAAACAGATTTTTGCGCGTGCGACGCTGGCTGTTCCGCGCCAGCGATTAAACGGCTGAGACGCGTCCCGATACCGGTCAGCGCTTCGCCAACGCGGAAATCAGCGCGCGCAGGTTTGGCTCTCGCACTTTCCGGCTCGCGGTCTCCGCGTCGAACCAGACGCGATTGCGCTCCGCCTTTTCCTTCCACTGCTTCTTTTCTTTTTTGACCCAGAGCAGGTAGACGTCGACCTCGATCAACCGAACGTTTTCCTTTTCGATTTTCCGGTATCGATAGTTGCCGACGGGCTTCTTCGCGATCTTGCCGACGACGCCGGCCTCTTGTTTGGCCTCGCGCGCTGCAGCGGCGCTGTCGACCATGCGTTTTGACGGCCATCCCTTGGGGATGACCCATCTTCCTGTGTCCCTGGATGAGACGAGAAGCACTTCAATCATGTTGCTCGGCGCTTTGCGCAGCGGCAAGGCGCCGACCTGTTTTAATAAAGGCATAATCCGATGATGGTTTGAATTGGCAGCAAAAGAAAGCCTGAGCCGCAGACTTCGTGTGTACGGCGCGCCAGACTCCGAATCTTACGAATTTGACAGCGGCCGATGAGCAACTGCCGCTTGGAAGGTGCACGCCGTATCGGGTAAACCCAAACAGTTCGCTGTAATCCGGGGACTTTGACATGCAGGCCGCACGTATTCTGACGCTCGCCGCAGTTGCAACGGCGACAGTGGCGCTCGCGGCCGATATCGCGGAAGCCGCCGAGCAAGCCTGCGCCGCGGGCACGCTCGGTATTTCGCGAACGATCGAGGTCGATACGACAGGCGGCCCGTGGTTTGGCGCCCCGAAAGGCGACCCAAAATTCCTGCAACCGAAAGAAGTCGTCCTGACGTTCGATGATGGGCCCTCACCCGCGAACACGCGCAAGATTTTGGCCGCGCTCGCCAAGGAATGCACGACGGCGACATTCTTCGTCGTAGGCGAGATGGTCGCCGTGCACCCGGAGGTCATCAAAGAGATCGCCGACCAGGGGCACACGATTGGAACTCATACCTGGTCGCATCCCAATCTTGCGCGGCGGGATATTGATGATGTCAAGCACGAGGTCGAAGCGACATTCAACGCTGCTCAGAAAGCGAGCCCGACGCCGATCGCTCCATTCTTCCGGTATCCCTACTTGAGCAGCAGCGACGTTACCGAAGACTATATGAAAAGCCGCAACATCGGGCAGTTCGCGGTCGATATAGATTCGCAGGATTGGCGTGTGCGCAGCGCGAAACCGGTTGTCGCGCGCGTCATGGCCGGACTGAAAGCGCGCGGCCGTGGCATCATTCTGATGCACGATATTCACCGGTCGACGGCGGATGCCGTTCCACAACTCCTCGCGCAATTGAAAGCTGGCGGCTATCAGGTCGTTCAACTCAAGCCCAAAGAAAAGGTCGATCTGATTGCCGACGTGACGCCGCCCGAAAAGCCCGCCCACACGCAGCGCGCACGCAAGCGCGGGAAAGCGGCTGCTGGGAAAACTCAACGCAAAATGGCTTTGCGCACGCGCAAGCCAGCCGCGTAGCTCGATCGGCATCGAGCGATACCGCTTAGGTTTCTAGAGCAAGCTTAGGGCGATGGGCGAATGGCCTTTTCACCCGATCCCGGTGTCGGGGAGGCGCCGATCGTCGCCATACCTGCGCCCGAATGCCCCGCCATCGGCGTCGCATAAAAATACCAGCTCGCCAGAGCGAACGCGACGAGCAAAACCATAAGCAGGACGTTCAGCGCGTTGTCGCCCGAATGAACAGCGTCATCCAACGATCGAGGTCTGCTCAATCCATGAAAGATGGCCATAGCCGCCTCCTTGTTTGGAGGCTAACGGATCACCGGCCGCACTTGTTCCGGCGTTATCTGCTGCTGAGAATGGTGATCGCGGGATTGGTCTGAGTAATATCGCTGTTGTTGATGTCGTACATCGCCGAGAACCTCGCCAGGAATTTTTTGAGCTTTTCCGGGTCCTGCAGATCGGCGATTTTCAGTTTTTTCGTGATCATGTTGGCCTGTACGTCGATATCGGCATTCGACATCGACGTCGGCAATCCGAGCGCCGTTTGCGCCACCTGAAGCAACGCTTTGTCGGCGAGGATCGAATACGCCGACGTGATCGATGGAGCCAGGCGTTGGAAGTAGAGCGCGAGGCGCGCGCCCTCGTTCTGGTCGCCGGCGTTTTCTTCGAGCGTCTGCCGCGCATAGGCGTCGGTCGTCGCCACCATCTGGCTGCGTGTCTGCACTTGCTGAGTAGGCGTCGTGAGATCTTTGCCGTCCGTGCCGAAATTGAACGCGACGGCCATCGAACGATAGGCTGAATTTTCAGGCTTGTTGATGAAGCTCTTCGGGTCCGTCGGATCGCTCGTCAGGATTTTGCGCAGAGTATCGTTCGAAAGCGCCTTGTCCTGCAGATCGAAGGCGGTAAGCGCGAACGTCACGAGGCGCTTGTTCTTCAGAAACTCGTCGACGCTCTTGATGGTGCCGATCGTGTTACCGTAATAAGTGTCTTCATCGGACGTCTGCTTTTTTTCCGCTTTCGCATCGCCCATCTCGCTGTTGTAGAGCTTGATCGTCGAAACGAGACTTGCATTCACCTGCGCCGAGCTCGCGGTCTTGGCTTTTCCGTCAGCATCGAAATTGAACGCGGCCGCCAGTTTGCTGTAGGCGGAGTTGTGAGACATGTTCGCGTAGCTGCTCGGATTGCTGGCGTCGCTTTCCAGAACCTTTTCGATCGTGAGCTTTGAAGTTTTGCTCGGATCAATTCCGAACGCGCTCAAGACAAAGCCATAAAGCCCGGTGTCTTTGATGAAATCCGACACGCTCGCGATCTTGGCGATGTCCGTCTTATAGAAATTGATTTGGCTCGATTGATACTTTTCAACCGCGGTCGTGTTGTTCGTCATGAACGACGAAACGGTGCTGTCGGTCTGAGATGCGGTCTGCGCCTCGCTTCCGTTGATCGAGCCGTCAGTGTTGAAATTGAACGCGGCAGCAAGCGCACGATAGGCGTCATTTGTCTGCTGATTTGCGTAGCTGTTGGGGTCTGAGAGATCACTCGTCAGAACATTGCGTAGGATCGCGGTCGATTGCTCTGACGGGTCGAGGCCGAATGCCGTTTCGAGATAGATGAAGAGGCGCGCATTCCCGAGCAGATCGTCGACGGAACTCACGCCCGCGATCGCGTCCTGATAATATTGCGATTTGAACGCTGCTGCAGGCGCGCTGCCGCCGGTCCCCGATGCATCATAGTACCGGTAGACGGTGAAACTGACGTCGTCGCTCGACTGCGCCGAGGCGCCGTTGATCGAGCCATCGGTGTTGAACGAGAAGGCTTCCGCCAACAGTTTGTAGTTGCCCGGCATCTGATTTGCGAAGCTGCCGGGATCGGAGAGATCGCTCGTCAGCACCTGTTTGATCGCCGAGGCCGATGCAATGCTGGCATCGATGCCGTAAGCCGTCAGGGCGTAGTTCAGCAGGCGCGTGTTGCCGACGAGGTCGTCGACCGATGCGACGTTGCCGATGTTCGCCTGATAGTAGGCGGAATCGTCGGCAGCGGTCGCGCCCTTGTTGACCTGCTGCTGGGTATAGAGATTGATGAGATCGGACTGGTCGTTCGCCTGCTGCGCCGTCACGGGCTGCGTGGCGACTTTCCCATCCGCCGAAAACTGAAACGCCTGCGCGAATTTCAGAAACCGCGGATCGGTCAGTTTTCCGACGAAGCTCTTCTGCAGATTGGTCGAGGTGCTGATATCGCTCGTCAGCACCTTCTTCATGAAAGCCTTGGCATAGGTCATGTCCTCTAGTCCGTAAGCCTTCATGGCGTAGGAGAAGAGGCGATGATTGTTCATGAAATCGTCGACCGATTTCACCTTGCCGATGTTCGCATTGTAGTAGGCGGTTGCGCTCGAAACTTCCGCTTGCCCCGAAACCCGCGCGAGCGAGCGCGACATGTCCGAGGCGTAGCTGGTGTACGTGAGGAATGTTGAGATCATCGCCGGCCTTCGCGTCGCGTCACGCCTGACACGTGGTGAACGAGAGCCTCGAGGCTAGGACGGGCAACTTGCATGAACCTGCCTCGATGGGAGCGATCGGCGATGGCGCGGAATGCGCATGCAATCCGCCCGCGCCCGGACTCCGGAATGGTCCAGTGAATCGTTTACCAAAAGGTTATCAGCGGCCCGTGCGTGGGGTCGGCGTCAGCCCTGGCTAGGCATGCAGCCCATTCGATGGGATGGCGACGATGAGCCCGCGGAATTCGGCGAGCGCGCCATCCTTCAATTCACGCACGAGCAGGCGCGCCGGATTGACGGGGCCGGGAAATACGATCTGGCCTGCGGGTACAACCTTGAAGCCGAAACGGCCGTAATACGGATCGTCGCCGACGAGAACGACAAGGGACGTGCCTCCGACGCGCGCCGCCTCGATGGCTTCGTTCATCAGCTTGGTGCCGAGCCCGATGTTGCGATGGTCGGGATCGACGGCGACCGGCCCGAGCAGGGCGGCACCCGGACGGCCTCCGATCGTGATCTCGGTCATCCGGAGAGACGCGATGAGCTGCCCGCCGAGATGCGCAACTAGGCAATACCGCGAAAGGTGACCCTTGCCCTCGCGCACCCGGTAGGCCGAGCGCGCAAACCGTCCCGGCCCAAAAACGCGGGCATGCAGCCGCGAGATTTCGGGTACGTCTTTTGGAACGGCCTTTCGGATAACGAGCGGCGAAGACATTGCGTTTGAAGCTTCCGGCGTGAGATTGCGCGCCTTCTAGCATACTTCGAACGGCGCGCGACCCTCGGCAGCTTGGCGAATGCGCGCGGCATCCTGCGGCGGCAATTCCGGCGGCAGGGCGTCGAGGCCGAAAAATGACAATCCAGCAGCCGGTGCGGCGTCCTGGCGCCAGTGTCGCACAACGTAAAGACCCGTCATGCCGTGCCGCTCCGCCAGGCTTTCTTCATACATCCAGAAAAGCTCCGGCCGGGACGCGAGGCGAATGCGATAATCGGCCACCAGAAAGCGCCGGAGCGCTTCATCGAGCGCTTCACCTTTGTGAACTTCGGTTCGCGGCAATTGCCAGCCGCGTCCCGTGGCGCTTTGGACGAGCGCGACCCGGTCCTCGCCGTCGATCAGGCACGCTTCGGCCGCCAGCGTGAAGCTCCGCGTCACCCGCCAGTAAACCCTGAACCCGCTCGTGACGATCCTGCTGACGTAGGCCATCGTTCCCGCCCAAATGCGTCCTCCGCCCGGACGCATTTGCTAATTAGCACAGTGTGCTAGATTGCACCTGCCCGCCCCGGTTTGAACTCTCCAGAATGACAGAAACGTTTACGCTCGCGCATTTTTCCGACGTGCACATGTCTCCGGTCGTCGGGTTCGGCTGGCGCTATTGGAATGCCAAGCGCGTGCTCGGCTATCTCAATTGGCAGCGCAAACGTCGCCGCGTGCATGTCACGGCCGTTGCGGATCGTCTGATCGCCGACGCGCACTCGCTACGGCCGGATCATATCGCGATCACGGGTGATCTCGTAAATCTCGGGCTCCCGGCCGAACATGAAGCGGCGCTCGCGTGGCTGCGCAGCGTCGGCTCGCCTGCGAGCGTGACGGTCGTCCCAGGCAATCACGACATCTATTCGAGTATGCACGGCGATCGCGGCGTGGTGCGCTGGGCGGCCTACATGGGCGGCGAAGAAGACACCCTCGCGTTTCCGTTCGTGCGCCGCGTCGGACCGTTGGCGCTCGTCGGCTTGAATTCCGCCGTCGAGACGCCGCCGTTCTTCGCGAGCGGCTCTCTCGGATCGCACCAGCTCGAAATCGCGCGTGAGCAACTTTTGCGTCTTGATGAAGATGGCGCGATCCGCGTCGTGCTCATTCATCATCCGCCACTCGCTGATATGACAACGCCGCGCCGCCGCCTGAACGATGCCGCGCATTTCGCGCATCTTCTCGAGCGCACCGGCGCCGAGCTCGTCCTCTACGGACACAACCACACGCCCGCGATCGATTGGTTGCCGTCGCGGAAAAAACCGATCCCGCTGATCGGTGCTGCGTCTGCGTCGGCAGGCACGGAGCACGGAGACGAACCGCTTGCACGCTACAACCTCTTCACGTTTTTCCGCAGTTCATCGGGCCTTCGCATTCGTCATGTCGTGCGCGGACTCGAAACACCCGACGGCCCTGTCACAAAACTCAGCGAGAATTTTTTGGACGCTGCCGCCTGATTCATACCGGCGGTTTTGTAGCGGCCAATTGACACGCGAATGAGCGCTCCTCCTGACATAATCGCGGTCCGAAAAATGCGAATGCTTTGGTGCTGAGCAGGATGGTGCCTAAATGGAGCGTCGCTGATCGCCAGGTATGCAATTCGCCACGAACTGTTGTGCGAATGCAGCTTGTGTCTTTGAAATTAAAGCGTGTGAAAGATCGGGCGTCGTGCCGCAGGTGCGGTGACATCGGACTGCCGCGAGCGCTAGTGATATTCGACGCCGGTGCCGCTTCGCAGTTTTAAGCGGCTCCTGCGGGGAGCAGCACAATTTGCCGAAAACGGCTGACATAAATCTCGCCCTGCAAGGTGGCGGGGCTCATGGTGCCTTCACCTGGGGCGTTCTCGATCGTCTTCTCGAAGACGATACGATGCGCTTCGGCTGGATCAGCGCGACGAGCGCCGGTGCCGTCAACGCCGTCGCCATGGCTGCAGGACTTGCGGAAGGCTCGCGCGAAAAAGCTCGCGAGAAAATGTACAAGATCTGGCACGCGATCTATCAGGCGGGCGTGCCCGATCTCACGCGCCTCAATCCGTTTCTCAACGGTCTCGTGCGGCCATCGCAGCTGACCACGCATCTCGCGACGATGCTGTCGCCTTACGAATTCAATCCGCTCGGCTTCGATCCGCTTCGCCGCGTGATCACCGATCACGTCGACTTCGATCTCGTGCGAAGCAAATCGCCGGTCGAGCTTCTGATCGCCGCGACACACGTTGCGACGGGCCGCGCTCGCCTCTTCCGTCACGACGAAATCACGATCGAAGCGGTGCTTGCCTCGGCGTGCCTGCCGGTGCTGCATCACGCCGTCGAAATCGAAGGCTCGGCGTATTGGGATGGCGGCTTCTCCGCCAATCCTGATCTCGTGACGCTCGCCAGCGAAAGCCCGGTCAGCGACACGCTGCTGGTCATGGTCGCACCGCGCGTCAACACCAAGCTGCCGACCACCGCGCGCGATATCTCGAACCACGCCAACCGGCTGACGTTCAACGCGCCGCTTCTGCGTGACATCGAAGTGATCACGTCGGTCCGCGAGGCTTGCTCCGGCGCCTTGCTGACGAAAAATCGTCTGTCGCCGATCAGCCGTCACCGCTTCCATCTGATCGATGGCGGCCCGATCACCGGCACGCTTAACCCCGAAACGTCGCTGAAGCCCGACTGGGACATGATCACCTACCTGCACGGCGCAGGCCGCGACCACGCCGACAAATGGCTCGCCGTCGCGCGTTCGGCAGTCGGGCGTCTCGAGACGGTCGACCTCGCGAAGTACTTTTTCCCGGCCGTCGACGAGGGCGTGCTGTTCCGCCCGGCGACCATTTTGAAGCGCGCGTCGGCGAAGCGCCGCGCCACCGCCAGGCGCGCGAAATAGCCTTTGATCGACTGTCTTCTGTGAACTCGGTCAGAGAGCGTCAGCCGACGAGCCGCGCATAGCCCTCGGCGACGGTCTCATCCAGAAGCCGCTTGTATTCGGCATAAACCCGGTTCTTCGGCGTGATTTCACCGAACGCGTCGGCGTCGAAATTCTCGCGGCGGGCGTAGAGGATGGCCGTTGCGACTGGCGTCATCGTTGCGCGCTGCTTGTTGATCGTCGTGATGATGCCGCGCATCTCTTCCGCGCGATCGAGTTGCGAGACGACGATCATCCGCATTGCGCCCTTCGTGAGCGATACGAGATGAATGAAGCTCGACGACGCTGGAATATAAAGCCGCCCGCGATGCGCGTAGGGCTCATCCGGCCGGTTGCGCTCCTGAAAAAGAAGGCTTGGCCATTCCGCATCCCATGTGATGTCGGTGCGATACGAAACGATTGTGTCGGGCAGTGAGAATGAGCGGCGCAGCGTCAGATAGCTGCCGACATAATGATCGACGGCGATTTGCGCATAGGCGCCCATGTAGACCGGCGCGACGCCGCCGCTCTGCGCCTTCGCATTCATGCCGCCGTTGTCGACCGCGACCGACTCGCCGTGCCACGCGTCTCTGAGGCCGTGGAAATCGAGGCCGAGCACCATGCAGACGTCGAACAGCGTCTGATCGCGCACGGAGCGTCCGCCTAAAAGATTCTGAATGGTCTTCTCATGACAGTCGGAGGCGTCCGCCAGCTCTGCCTGCGTGAGTTTCTTCTCGACCATCGCCGTCTTGATCCGGTCGAGAGCTTCCGAGCGGGTCGTCACCGGGCCGGCGGCAGGCTGCTTTTTCATGAGATCACACGGGTGACTGAGGGCGACGAGTTGCGGGAAAATACCGATTTTTATCCCTCGAAGGCAATCGGAATCCGGCATCAAGTTTCGCCTTCCGCGTGCTGTCGCCGCTTCGGTCCTGACGGGCTGATGTTTCTGCGCGGCGAACGGCATCTTCACGTCATCGCCGCCACCGCTGGGGTGGACGTCGAACGATCGAGGAGATGGGCACCGTGTCAGACACATTCACATTGCGATTTGCGGCAGCGATTTCGGCGACAGCGCTCGCTGCTCTTGCGGTTCTTGCTGCTCAGGCCGGGCGCGCCAATGCCCAGGAGTTCGACTGCCGCCGGGCAGGGATGGCGTCCGAGCGCACGATCTGCCGAAGCGACGTTCTGGGCGCGTTGGACGAAAAGATGAGCGGCCTCTACGCCGAGCTGAAGCAATCCTACGGCCGGCGCAGCGAGCGCGATCAGTTGAAGCGCTATCAGCGCCAGTTCCTCGCCGCGCGCAACGACTGCGGCCGCGATACGGAATGCATCAAAGGCGCTTATCTGGATCAGATCGGCGTGCTGCAAGCCCAGATCGAGCGCAACAACCGCCTGAGCGAACGGTGACGGTTGCGGCCCGCTCGGCAGCGCTAGTTCATGACCTCGAGACGGACGTTGGTCAGGCCGATGTCCGTCATCTTGAGGGTCTTGGCGGCGCCTTCCGAAAGGTCGATCACCCGGCCCGGCTTGAACGGGCCCCGGTCGTTGATGCGCACGACGACGCTTTCACCCGTGTCGACCCGCGTGACCTTCACCCGCGTCCCGAAGGGCAGCGTGCGATGCGCGGCCGTCATGCCCGAGGGATCGAAGCGCTCGCCGGTTGCCGTCTTGACGCCGGCGCTGATGCCGTAAAACGATGCAAGCCCGGTCGTTGCGTGACGGCCCTTGTCAGGGACAGGGCCGTGCAGCCCGTAGGGGTGAGTAACGGCGGAGGGATCGAGCGTCGCCGTAGCCTTCACCTTCGGAACGGCGACCGTCACCGAGACTGTCGGGCTCCATGATGCGATGGCCGACTTATTGACCGTAATCTTGGCCGCCCACGGCCCCATTTGCAGAGCCTTGCCTGCGGGCTTTGCGAGACCGTCGCTCAGCGACTCTGCCCAAAGCGGGGCCGCCGTCGTGGCAGCCACCAGATTGATGGCTAGAACAAAGCCAACTCGCCCCCATCGATGCACGCACATTCCCCCCGGAACCACGCCGAATCTCATCGACTATGCTGATTCGCAGGGCGAAAAAACGTCGAAGGCGCCTGGTTCCCCAGACGCCTTCGTTAGTCCGGATCTGTCGAAAGGCTCAGCTACGGCCGAGAACTTCGAGCGAAACCGCTGCCACACCCTGGCCGGTCATGCTGATCGCCTGGGCGGCTGCGCGCGACAGGTCGATGATGCGACCGCCGATGAACGGTCCACGATCATTGATCGTGACGACGACCGAGCGGCCATTCGAGCGGTTCGTGACGCGAACGCGCGTGCCGAACGGAAGCGAGCGATGGGCAGCCGTCAGCGCGCTGGGGTTAAAGCGGACGCCGGAAGCCGTCATCTGGCCCTGCCAGTAGTAGGACGCCATTCCGCTGGAGGCGACGCGACCGGCCGGAGCCGCATGGGAGACGCGACGCTTGCGCACCGGAGCCGACGAATAGTTGCGGCGAGCAACCCGATTGCGCGAGGCATAGCGCGAATGCTTCACGCCGCGGCGCGGAGCATAGGCATGACGCGAATGCGAGGATTTATGTGAAACGTGCGATTTGCCGGCCTTATGCGAGACCGACTTGCCGCAAACATGAGCCGAGCCGCGGCAATTCCAGGCGGCAGCGTCGGCCGGAGCAGCGCTTGCCGCCATTCCAACGATACCAAATGCGGCAACAGCGATTAACGAACGCATTAGTGCACTCCTTGTTAAAAGGAGCAGCAGCGTTTCCGGGTCGAATGAGCGATTTCCCCCGCCTGCGGCGCAGATAGCTGCAGGACAACCGCCATCGTGGCGGCACCGTCGTTAACGTTGGGAGAAGTGACTCTTAAAATGAATTCCCTGCAAGACCCGTAACCCGAACCCCAGAACCCGGTTCGACTGCTACCCGTGATGACTGGGGAAACCCCCGTCCTGGCGCGCCCAACGAGCATCGGAAGCAGGGTCGGTCAACCCGCTGCTTCTACCACATTTTAACCATAGTATTTAAGGTTTTGAAAAACATGATTGTTTTGTCATGCAGCTTTGAGTTGCGTGACGTCTGGCCGCAGCGAAATGCCCGCTTACGTGGTTAATGGCGCCCTCGCAAACATTCCCTTTGCAGTCAATCGACTACTGCAATGCAGCGTCGACCATTCGTCAGGGTACGTCGTATTTGACGAAAAATGGCGACGATCGAGTTATGCTGTGAGCGCCCGATCGAATGCGCATTGCTCCTGCATCTCGAGTGCTCAGAGCCAGCCCTTCTTTCGGAAATAGACAAACGGAACGAGACCCGACACGAACATCAGCGCGAGCGCCAGGGGATAGCCCCACGTCTCCGCGAGTTCGGGCATGTACTTGAAGTTCATTCCGTAGATCGACGCGACCAGCGTCGGCGGCATCAGCATCACGGCCATCACCGAGAACAGCTTGATGATCTGGTTCTGCTCGGTGGAAATCATGCCGAGCGTCGCATCGAGCAGGAAGCTGGTGCGCGACGAGAGAAAGCGCAGGCTTTCCATCAACGATGTGATGTCGTGGTTAGCGGCCTCGATACGCCCCATGATGCGCTTGTCGTCTTTGCGCTCGCGCACCGCGTTCGCGAAGTAGAGCAGAAGCCGGTGGATCGACATCGCACTTTCCTGGGCTCTCGCGGTGACGTCGCCTTCCTTGCCGACCGTCTTCAGAAGCACGTCGAGTCGCCGGTCGCGGGAATTGTGGGAGCCGTTCTGGCCGAACACGATCGGCGCCATCCGCTCGACCTGGTCCTGGACGCGCTCGATCAGATCCGCTTCCCGTTCGATGAGCATTTCGATGAGACCGATCATGATGCCCGGACCGCTCACACAGGCGGGATCGCCTTTGGCCGCGCGGGCGACATAGAGCGGAAAGGCGCGGGGCTCGGCGTAGCGCACGGTCACAAGGCGCGAGCCGGCCAGTATGAACGTGATGACCGCCGTCAGCGGAACGTCCTGCGTGCTGTTGTGCACGATGATCGACGTCATGTAGTAGGCGCCGCTTTCGGTATAGAACCGGTTCGACGCCTCGATCTCGCGCATTTCTGATCGCGTCGGAACTTCGATGCCGAGCGCCTGCTCGATGATCTTGTCCTCATCCTCCGCCGGATTGAGAAGATCGATCCAGACGCCGCCCGTCGACAGGTTCCCGATTTCCGGGCGCGTCACCAGCTTGCCGCCGACTGCGTCGTACACAGTTATCATCGGGATACCTCTGTAAAATCGATCGTTTGCGGCTATCTGAAAGGGATGAGCCAGAGCGTTCTGCGCCGCGTCTGACCGGCGAGACCAATTTCATGACGGCTGCGGCAAGGCAAGCCTGCTAAACTGAAATTCGATTGATTTGAGAGCGCGGCACGCCCGCGCGGCAACGGACCGAGGATTTGACGATGGCAAAACAACACACGGTGTTGCTGGCTCTGCTGGCGGCCGGGGGCGCTGTCACAATAGTGAAACCTGCGGAAGCCAAAATCAGGTGCAATGAGGGATTCCAGCTCGTCGATGGCGCGATGCTTTCGACGCCCTATTGCCGTGACAATTACGTGGCCGCGGTCGCGCGCAAATACGGGTTCGATGCGCCAGACGCCAAGGTCCGCAACAATCCGAATTTCAAGCGCGAGATCTGCCGCTGGATCGGACACGACATCCGCGTAAAGGATGCTTGCGAAGAGGTCGAGCCGAGCGGCCGCAGCCGCTTCTGAAACACGACCTCGGAGGCGTGCGAGAAACACGAAAGGCGTTTGCTTGAACCGCAAACGCCATTCTGAAAACCGGTCTGGAGCGGAGTAGCGCTCGAAGATTACCCGAGGTCGGGCGTCACTTCGCTGACGTCCTTGGCGCGTCGCACGCTGCCGTCGAACTGCGCGCCTTCGTCGATCGAGAGCGTCTGTTTGATGATGTCGCCCTCGACGCGGGACGTCGCGTTGAGATTGACCGATGAGCCCTTCAGAGCACCGCTGACTTCGCCCTGGATGATGATCGTGCGCGCGGTGATCGTGCCGACAACGCTGCCCGTGTCGCCGACCGTTACAGACTCGCCGTGCACGTCGCCCTGGATATGGCCCGCGATCAGCAGCGAGCCTTTCGTCTTGATGACCAGCTGCTGCCCGGCGATGGTGATGTCCTGCCCGAGCACGGACGTCGGAGCGTCGATGGCGGGCGTAGAGTGATGCTGCGTCGTCCCGAAGAGCGGCGGTGTCGACGTTTTGATCGGTGAGATTGGCTGCGGCGTGATGGATTTGATCGGTTCGACGTTACGCGGATCAGGCGTCGATACGCGGTTGAACATTATTTACCCCCTAAGATGACATCGGTTGTCGCCAGCCCCGCGAGGACCGTTACACCACCGCACTTTGAGCACATTATGACCGAGCGAAAAAGTTCTCCAGGCAAATACAAGCGCCTGATGAAAACTTATGCGCTGTCGGATGGGTGCCGGAGCAAGCCCGATCTGACCGTTAACGAGGGTTCCAGAGATCGACGAAGGGTGCAACGACCCGCGTGCCCCGCCGACCCTTGTAGACGTGAACGAACGGCGCATCGACGACGGTCCGTCGGCCGCTTTCGACACGCGCGAACGGTGCGTCGACAACCCGTCCCCGGTAATAGCGGCGGTGATAGCGGCGCGATCGATATCCGACGTCATGCACGGAATTCGCTGCAGGCGAGACCGTTCTCATGGCTGCCGCGCCAGCGCCCGGTGCAGCCTGCGCATCGCCGATCGCAGCAAAGCCCATCAGAGCGAATGCTGCTGCCGCGACCATCGCCGCCGGACTGAAAAAAGCCGTCATGAGAAGCTATCTCCGTTGCACATTATAGAGCGTTGAAAATAGGCAGGGATTTTCATGCGAGCAACCGCAGCTGCGCCGAATGCCGACTCGTGCGACACTTGTACTGAGTGCCGAGCTAACCGATGACCCATTTCGGGCGGTTTCGGGGACCTGCGGCAGGCAAATCAGGCTGATCTGCGCGCCTGCTTTGCCCGAACGGAATTGCTGACGAACGGGGAGAACGTCGATGGCATTGCGCTGGTTGGTGCGGGGTTGTTTGTTCGCATTGCTGAGCGGCGTCTCGGCCAGCGCTTGGGCTCAGGACACATGTCCGAAAGCCGGAACGCTCGGAGTTTCGCGCACCGTTGAAATCGACACCACTGGCGGTCCGGGCTTCGGCATGGAGCACTACAAGGCCTACGACTTCCTTCAAGACAAGGAAGTCGTTCTGACGTTCGACGACGGTCCGCAGAAGTACGCCACCGAAGCCGTGTTGAAGGCCCTCGCCGACGAATGCGTGAAAGCGACATTCTTCTCGATCGGCAAGATGGCGCTGGGATATCCGGAAATCATCCGCGAGGTTGCCAAGGCCGGTCACACCATCGGCACGCACACCTGGAGCCACAAGGCCATAGCCAAGGCGAAGACGTTCGAGGAGGGCAGGGCCGAGATCGAGCGCGGCATTAGCGGCGTGCATCGCGCCGTCGGTGGACCGATCGCGCCGTTTTTCCGCTTCCCGACGCTCGTCGATACCCAGGAAGCCGTCGCCTATCTCGGCAAGCGCAACATCGCGATGTTCTCAACCGACATCGACAGCAACGACTACCGTCCGCAGACCGTCGATCATCTTGCCAAGTCGGTTGTCGCGAAGCTCGAGAAGCGCGGCAAGGGCATCATCCTGATGCACGACATCCACAAGCGGACTGCGCAAGCGCTGCCGATCATCCTTGCACAGATCAAAGCCAAGGGCTTCAAGATCGTCCACCTGACGGCGAAGGCGCCGCTCGTCACGCTCGCCGAATTCGACGAGGCGATTGAAAAAGAAGCCAAGGGACTGCCGCAGGTCGGCGCCGAACGGCCGATGTCGAGCGTCGTCAAAACCGTCGGCGGCGCTGCGCCAAGCGATGCCGCTGCGAATGACGCCAGCGAGCCTGAGGGACTGCCCGCGCCTGCTGAGGAAAATGCGCACGCGCCCACGACGCCGTTGCCTGCTTTCCCTTCGGCATCCACGCCGGCGGAAAAATCCGCTTCTCCGGAAGCCTCTCCGCCTGCCGCATCGTCCGCAACTCCCGGCAAGCAATCGTCCAACGAGCCGTCAGGCGCAGCGTCGGCCAGCGCGCAGCCCGCGCAAGCGGCTCAACCTTCAGCGCTGCCGGTTGCTTCGTCCGATGGCACGACGGCTCCGCCGCCGTCGATGACCACCGCCTCCGTCGTGCGCACCGTTTCGGGTAACGGCGAAACAGAGCCTTCCGGGACGCCGGCCGAACCTGCGGCGGCAAAGAGCGAACCGCCGGCACCGCACAAATCGCTGATGGAGCGCGCCAAGGAAACGTGGAAGCTCTGGTTCGGAGAATAGGAGCTGGCGCGCTATCGCGAAGCTCTATGACGCGACGAAAAAGAAATGGGTGGCAGAATATGCCACCCATTTCTTTTTGGCCGCCCTTAGGTCCCCCCGGACCCGCCGCAAGCCAAGCTCTTATTGGGCGTATGCGATGCAGCGAGATATGAAACCTGCGCATCGTGTTACGGCATGTGTGGGTACTTCGCTCCCCCCAGTCGGTCCCCCGATCGACTGCCCACGGCCGGGAAGCTATGTCAGCAATCGCAGTTCTTCCACAGAAAAACGAATCACTCTCGCTGATTCGATATTGTTGTGGTGTTTTGGTTACAACAAAACGCTGAGCAAAATCGCGTTGTCACGTCGGCGTCGCAAATGAAAAGGGCCGCTTGTGACAGCGGCCCCGTGAGATCATTCGTCATGAAAGCGGAGTGCAATGTCCGCGCTCGTCGTATCAGGCGCACTCCGGGAGATTTCCGGATGCAAGTCTGAGCGACCACGACATCGACCGCCTCAAGATCCCACTCGACATCGGATCACCTCCTCTCGGTTGTTGCTGATGAAGAAAGACTCGCACTGTTCGCGCGTTTTGCAAAGAGGGACGAAGCGCTCAGCTATTTCACGCAGCTTGGATACGGCGCTTTTTCGCCGGCGACGACAGGACAGATGCGGAAAGGCACCATCTGTTTCAGTCGGGCTTTCCATTTGCTTTCGTCAATCGTCAGATTTTCCGCATTCGCCGGAGCGCGCTCCGCCCACTGGATCGTGTAGACGGCTTCGCGGGCCTTGATCGCGACCGTCAGCGCCGTTTCGCTATGCTTGTCCGGCTCGATCTTTCCGCAACTCGTCACCGCTACGAACGCGTCCTGCCCGTCGATCTTCGTCGGCCCGAATGGCTTGACGGAGAAGGTGTCGGGGCAAAGCTTCTGAATGCTGCTCGAGATGTTCGCGGCAATGAACTGCGCATTCTTGGTCGGATCTTTGTCGGTATCTTTGACGCCGGTGATGCTGATCATCTGTGTCCAGTTGTCGGAATTCTCGCCCTTTAATAGCGCGGGTCGAAAATACCGCGTGGCGTCGGCATCCTCCTTTTGGATCGCAAACCCGTCCGGAAGCGTGAACCCAACCAGCTGCCCGAGCACGGGCGCGATGACCGTCGATGACGGAGTGTCGGCAATCGCCGCCGATCCGGCCAATCCGGATAAGGCAGCGAGCAGGGCAGAGGCAAATCGCATTCGCATATTGCAAACCTTCGTTGTCGAGCGTCCGATAGAAGTGTGATGCGTCAAAAACATGGTCGCGGCCGGCGGTTCGAACGTCGTTTGATCCTAGCCGCGAGTTCTTCGCATTTCCATGGCGCGCCCGAAGCCTGCGAGCAGGGTGCCGAGCGCGAACAGCGCAAGCACGATCCATTGCAGAATATCTTCGACGCCTGTCTTCTCGAACATGTAATCGGCGATATCGGCATCGGAATTTTTATAATGCGCGATGCTCTGATCGCGTAGCGTTTCGGCTTCCTTGATCTTCTCCTCCGGCGCATTCGCCACCTGCAGGAGCGTGATCCTATTGTCGTAGATCGCCTTGATCTGAACCTGCGCCGACTGCTGAGTGCTGAAGGCGGCGAGCCGCCATTCGATCTCGCGCTTCAGCGGATCGAGATAGAACATCTGCGTCGCGGTCGCGCCGAGCAGCAGCAGAATGCCGAACAATTCGCCAAGCTGGTAAATCTTGAACCCCATCGCATCCCCCCTGCGCCCGGCCCCTCAATTCCATCTCGGCTGAGCAATCAGTATCGAAAGAAAAAATAGCCCGCCGAGAATTGCCGGTATTGCGACGACTGCAAGCACAGCCGCGCCCACGGACGTTCGTCCTCGTGTCTTGAGGCCATACCCGACCCCGACGACAGCCGTCAGGCCGCCGAGCACCGCAAGCCAAAGCACGATGTTGAACGACGACACCGACCCATCGCTGATGCCGGCGAAAAAGAAATAGAGAGCGATGAAAAGTGCGACGATGTCGACGGATAGGAATAGGCGGTACGCTGTCATGGCGGCGGACTTTATCTTCTCCGCCGCCGAAAGCAATTGCTGCTGGAAATCCTATTCGGTCGACCGGTCAGCCTCGACATAGAGCGCACTGCCCATCTGGCGGAACTTCTCGCTCATGTCGGCCATGCCGATTTCCTTGTCGTTGAGCGTCGCCGCGTAGTCGCGCACGTCCTGCGTGATCTTCATCGAGCAGAACTTCGGCCCGCACATCGAGCAGAAATGCGCGACCTTGTGGGCGTCCTTCGGCAGCGTCTCGTCGTGGAATGCCGTCGCCGTGTCGGGATCGAGCGACAGGTTGAACTGATCCTGCCAGCGGAAATCGAACCGCGCGCGAGAGAGCGCGTCGTCGCGGAGCTGCGCCGCCGGATGCCCCTTTGCGAGATCGGCCGCATGCGCCGCGATCTTGTACGTGATGACGCCCGTCTTGACGTCGTCGCGGTTCGGCAGTCCGAGGTGCTCCTTCGGCGTCACGTAGCAGAGCATCGCCGTGCCGTACCAGCCGATCATCGCCGCGCCGATGCCGGACGTGATGTGATCGTATCCCGGTGCGATGTCGGTCGTCAGTGGTCCGAGCGTATAGAACGGAGCTTCCCCGCAGGCTTTGAGCTGCTTCTCCATGTTGACCTTGATCTTGTGCATCGGCACGTGGCCGGGGCCTTCGATCATCACCTGGCAGCCTTTGGCCCAGGCGATCTTGGTCAGCTCTCCGAGCGTTTCGAGTTCCGCGAATTGCGCGCGGTCGTTGGCGTCCGCGATCGAGCCAGGACGCAGCCCATCACCGAGCGAGAACGACACGTCGTACTTGCGCATCAGATCACAAATCTCGTCGAAGCGTTCGTAGAGGAAGCTTTCCTTGTGATGCGCGAGGCACCACTTCGCCATGATCGAGCCGCCGCGCGAAACGATGCCCGTCACGCGATTGGCCGTCAGCGGCACGAACGGCAGCCGCACGCCGGCATGGATCGTGAAGTAGTCGACGCCTTGCTCGCACTGCTCGATCAGCGTGTCGCGATAAAGCTCCCACGTCAGCTTGACCGGATCGCCGTCGCATTTTTCGAGCGCCTGATAGATCGGCACGGTCCCGATCGGCACGGGTGAATTGCGAATGATCCATTCGCGCGTCGTGTGAATGTTCCGGCCGGTCGAGAGGTCCATGACGGTATCGGCGCCCCAGCGGATCGCCCACACCATCTTCTCGACTTCCTCCTCGACCGACGACGTGACGGCCGAGTTGCCGATGTTGGCGTTGATCTTCACCAGGAAGTTGCGGCCGATGATCATCGGCTCGAGCTCGCCGTGATTGATGTTCGCCGGAATGATGGCGCGGCCGCGCGCGATCTCATCGCGAACGAACTCAGGCGTGATATGCGCCGGGATATCCGCGCCGAAACTTTCCCCGTCGCCGATCGCATCCTTCGCCCGCGCCAGAGCTTCGGCGCGCCCCAGGTTCTCGCGATACGCGACGTAAATCATCTCCTTCGTGACGATCCCCGCCCGCGCATACTCGAATTGCGTGAGAGGCCGGTGATCACCGCTTGCAAACTCCGCTCCGCCTTGCGGGGTGTGGGCCATCGCCCGCAGCGGCCGGAACACCGTCGGAAACACGCGTGCGGCGTGCGAGCCCGAAACATTGCCGTTGTCCTCGGGCTTCACCGCGCGCCCGTCATACGCTTCGACGCAACCGCGCTCTTGCACCCACGCATCGCGCACGCGCGGCAAGCCTTTCTCGACATCGATCGTCGCCGCCGCATCCGAATAAGGCCCCGAGGAATCGTACACGCGAAACGGCGCTTCGCCGCTTGCCTCGCTGAGCACGATCTCGCGGAACGGAACGCGCAGATCCGGCGCAGCGTCGGGCGATGCATAGACTTTGCGCGAGCCCTGAACCGGCCCCGTCGTCACCTTCGGCGTTACGATCTCGGAAGCACGGGTGACTTTGTTCATGACAATTGCTCCTCTCGACGCTTCCGCGGGAAAGCGGGCGAACGATGACGTCACGCGGCGGCGCGCGCGATATGCGTCATCCGGAAAGGTGCGGAAGGGTGGCGTCGCGCCACCTGGTTTGCCCGTCCCTTCGCCGGCATGACCCGGATCAGGTTCTAAGGGTGCTCGCGCTCCTTACACGATCTCAGCCGGACAACCGGCGCCCCTCGGAAACAGTTCGATTGTGGCTCGATTGAATTGCGATGGCAAGTCAGGCGAACGGCTTAGTCATCGCGAGCCAAAGAAAGTCGGGATCGGCCAAAATCCGTCGTCATGGCCGCGAAGGCGGCCATCCACGCCGGTTTCCGCTCGCACAACGCCAGCGAGCCGCTCTCCGTCAAGCCGCCATCGCGTGCTTCGCGGCGCCGACCCAGCTTTTGATTTTCTCGATGTCCGGCGGACGGCCCTCGCGCAGCACGCGCCGCCCCGCCGACGTCGCGGCGAATTTCAGCACATGCGCCGAAAGCACGACCGGATCGGCCTCCGCGACCGCTTCTGCCGTGCGATACCCCGCGCCGACGAGGAGCTGCGCATGCGTGCCCCTGAGCCCCGGAATATCGATCACCATGCGCGCCTGATCCTGCCAGTCGGTCAACGTCTCGCTGTCGAAGCGCGAGTCGTCGAGGTCATCCGCAAGCTGCATCACATCGCGTTCAAGAAAATCGCCAACGGTATGCACGCCGACCGCAGCAAAACGCTCCGCCATTTTCGGTCCGATAGATGGTGCAGCCTCGAGATCATCGCTTTCGAACAGGTAGGCGCGGCCGACCTCGGTTCGCTCTTCCGGCAGACGAACAGGGATCGGACGCGGATGCGGCGTGCGCGCAGCGGCTGCGGGACTATCGGACTGTGCCGGCAAGGCGGGTGGACGCTCGGTCACCTCGGACGCGATGTGCGAGGACTTCGCGACCGCGAGTTCGAGCGCGGTCGTATCGTGCGCGGGCACCGCTTCCTCCTGCGGCGCGATCGTGGGCGGCATCTGCATCAGGGGGACGGCTGCGCCCGAAACGCGCGCGGCGCGCACTTCGTTTCGTTGCGCAAGCTGCGGCTCCAGAACTTCCTTGCGATGCAGATCGCGGATCGTCCGGTCATCTTCCGACAGAGAATTCTCGACGCGGCCCGTTGTTTTCAATTCGTCGTAGATCGCCGCGACGAGCTTGCGGTCTTCCTCGTTCGACAGCCGCTTTTCGATGAACTTGCGTGGGATCTGCGTCATCGCCAGGAACGTCTCGGCGGTGAGCGTGACCGCCGGCGCGGCGACGCCCGCTTCCGAGATCGCCGCATCCAGCACGCGGCCATAGCCCTTCGCCGCGTACATCAACAGTTCGGCGACGATTGTGCGCGCGACGTCATCAAGCCCGTCCTCGGGCCGTACCGTGCCCTTGTGAATGTCGTAATGCGCGATCAGCTTCTCATAGTAGCGATGCGAATATTCAGCGCCGTCGCACACAAACTCTTTCAGCCAGTTGGCTCCTGTGGGCACGGGCGCGTCGACATCCGCAAACCGCTTTTCACCGATCGCTCGCAGCGCATTGTAGGAACGATTGATGCTCCACTCGGCGGCGCGATGGATGGCGTTCTCGGCTTCCGTCTGTCCGGTGTGAAACGGCATGACGGGATCGGTGTAATAGTGGCTGAGCACGCCCGCCGCGTAAGCCGCATCCGGCCAATTGCCGGCTTGCAGTTCGCTGACCGTCCGCCGGTACCACTCGGCGGCCTTCTCCGGCGCGCCGCCCCAATAATTTTCGGAGACGTGCAAGACGTGATTCTTGAAATCCTTGAACGTGACGTCCGGAGCTTTCGAGCCTTCGAGAAAGCGCTCGACATGCTTCAGCATGACCCGTGACCACGCCTCTTTGTCCTTGCGCGGCATCGCGTCGAGACCGTCGAGCGCCAGTTTATGATGCGTGCCGTTGGCATGCGTGGCATAGACAATTCGAAAAAGCGCGGACATCTCTCGCCTCGGGGCTGGTCACGGTATCAGCCCGATGTCTACGCGAGTCGCGCGCCGTCCTCGATTGCAGCAGCGACACCAGAGCGGGTCATCAACGATTTTCGCTGCGCTGCCGCGCCTGTTTCTCGGCCGCAAGATCGATGATATCGGCGCTAAGCCCGCGATCCCGAGCAATCCGTCGCGCCAGATCCGCGTTCCGCCCGATCCGTGTGACGTTCGACGCGCGCGCCAGAGAGGCGTCCGAAAGCATGCGCGCCAGAACTTCCGGTGTCAGCCCGCAGGCACGACCGAGCGCTAACGCTTCATCCCGCGCCACCGCATGCGCGGCTTCGACATAACCCATCAGCGCCGCGACCGCGTGCGCGCTGCCGAGCGGCCCAGTGCGCTCAACGTGACCGAGAAGCGAAAGCACCTTGTCCGCGATTTCGACCGAGTCGGGATATCCGCCGAGCATGATCTTCGCCCGGCCTTCCGCCGCCGCATCCGAACCGCCGATCAGGGCGGCATCGACGAGGGCCACGCCGCGTGTCCCGAGCAGCCCGAGAAGCGCTTGCAGTTCGCGAGGCGTGCGCGCGCCGATATCGACGATGACCGATCCCGGCTCCATCTCGGCGCCCATTCCCATCCGGTCCGGAGTGCCGACGAGAAGATTGCGCATCGCTTCGGTATCATCGACCGCAACGAGCACGAGAGAACATTCGAATGCAACGTCCGTCGGCGTCGAAGCAGGTTCAAGCCGCTGGCCGCGCGTCACGGCAGGAGAGCCCGGCAATCCGCCATAGAGCACGCGATAACCGCACGCCGCGAGACGCGCCGCAATCGCCGGGCCGTAGTCGTCGTTGCCGATGACTCCGACCGGAGTGTCGCCATAAGGTTGAGAGCTGGCCATCGTTCCTCCGGCTTTGGCGCGAGCTAGCGTCCTTCGCGCCACCATGCGAGCGCGATCAAGGCCAGCAACGCCGCGAGCGCTGCAAACCCGTTGAACATCGGCGTCAGCTTGACGCCGCGCGTCAGGTACGCCTGCCGGTCCTTGAGCCCGAGCCAGCCCGAGCCCGCCATGACCTTTGCCGACGACATCATCGAAATGCGCGGCACATCGATATCCGTTGCCGAACCGTTTGCCGTACGCGTCCAGAAAACGCCGCCGCCCGTCGCATCTGCGATCGGCTTCATCTTGCTGTCCGTCGCCGTCACTTCGCTCATCTCGCGTGGATCTTCGACGCCCGCGTTGGCGACGGCCGTCAGCTCACCCGTCGAAGCCGGTGTCTCGGCTTTGTAAAGGCCGGGCAGTTTGACATCGATCGTCGAGCGCCAGACGCCGGGCTCCGCCGTCGCGCGCGTGAGCGTGACGTCCGTCGTGTCGCCGCCAGGTCCGAGAATTTTCACGGGCGAGATTTCGTCATCCATCGATCGCCGTTCGACCGTCAGCTTGAGGCCGCGTGCGGATGCGATCAGCCGCTCTTCCTCAAGGTCGGGCTCCTTCATGAGCCAATGCGAAAGACGGCGTAGAAGATCGGTATGCGGCCCACCGCCATCGTACCCGCGCGCCCAAAGCCATGCCTGATCGGATGTCAGCAGCGCCACCCGGCCTTTGCCTTTGCGATCGAGAACGAGGAGGGGCTTGTCCTCCGCGCCGGTCATCACGATGCGGCCGCGCTCGCCCGTGACTTCGGCTTGGCGGAACCAGTGTCCCCAGGTTGGCTGCGGCGACGCATCCGCGACTTTCGCCGCGTTCCAGCCCGGCAGGCCTTGCGTCACAGGATGCTTCTGGCCTTCGGGCGTGATCTTGGCGCGGAACGGCATCTCCAGTACGCGCCCCGTCGGAGCCGCAGGCAGAACCGACGACAGCGGCGTGTGATAGATGCTGTAGGCGCTTGCGTAATCGTCACCTGCCGCGACCAGCAGCGCGCCGCCATGCTCGTCCACGTAACGCGCGATGTTGTCGTAGTAGAGCAATTGCAAAATGCCGCGATGCTCGTACCTGTCGAAGATGATCAGGTCGAACTCGTTGATCTTTTCCGAGAACAGCTCGCGCGTCGGGAACGCGATCAGCGACAGCTGATTAATCGGCGTTCCGTCCTGCTTTTCCGGCGGCCGCAGAATCGTGAAGTGCACGAGATCGACCGCCGCGTCGGACTTGAGAAGGTTCCGCCACGTCCGTTCGCCCGGATGCGGCTCACCCGATACGAGAAGCACGCGCAGGTTTTCGCGCACGCCCTCGGCCGCGACGACGGCGCGGTTATTGGCGGTTGTCAGCTCGCCCGGCGTCGGTGCCAGCTCGATCTCGACGATGTTCGTTCCCGTGTGCGGGATCGGCATGTCGACCGTGACCTTGCGGCCGATTTCTGTGCGAACCGTTTCGTCGGGCTGGCCCTCGCGGCGAACTTTGAGCGTCACCGCTCCGGAGCCCGACGTCGGGGCTTTGCCGGTCTCGCGCACGGCGAGTTCGATCGGACGTGACTGCCCGACGAGACCGTAGCGCGGCGCCTCGATGATCTCGATCCGCCGGTCGAATTCGTCCGGTTTGCCGGTCAACAACGTGTGCACGGGCGCGTCGAAGCCAAGCGCCGCGGCCGATTTCGGCACGTCATGCACTTGCCCGTCCGAGACGAAAACGACGCCTGCGATGCGGTCCGGCGCGGTATCGCTCAGCGCCGCGTTGAGATCGGTGAAGAGGTTCGTCCCCGGCGCCGTCTGCTCGCCCGGAACGCCACCGTTGACCCACTTGATCTTGAGGTTCGGAATCTTTGCGAATTTCGCTTCGATGTCGCTGCGGATCGCCTCAAGCTGCTTCGTCCGGTCGGAAAGTTTCTGGCTCGGGCTTTCGTCGAGGACGACGATCGCGACGTTGTCGAGGCTCTCGCGCTGCTCTTCCTTCAGGATCGGATTGAGCAGCGCGCCGATCAGTGCCGCCAGCGCCGCAAGCCGCAGCAGCGCACCCCGCGACCGCCGGACGAGAAGCGCAATGACCAGTCCGATCGCGACCGCCGCCAGTGCGATCAGCACCAGGTTGGGAACGAGCGGAGCGAATGTAATCGACCAGTTCAAACTCGTGTCCTTATTGGCCCAGCCGTTCGAGCAGCGCCGGCACGTGCACCTGATCGGCTTTGTAGTTGCCGGTCAGCGCGTGCATGACGATGTTGATGCCGCCGCGGAACGCCATCTCGCGCTGCATCTCGCCGCCTGGGACGGTCGGGTAGATCGGACGCCCGCGATCGTCGAGCGCCCACGCCGCGGCCAGATCGTTCGACGTGATCATGATCGATGTGACGCCATCGGAAACGCGTGCCTTATGCGTATCGCCGTCGTTGTTAGGGATCGCCTCCACCCAAAGCTGCCCGCCATCCCAGCGGCCAGGAAACGAACGGAGCAGATAGAACGACTTCGTCACGACGTGATTTTCCGGAACAGGCTCGAGCGGCGGCACGTCGAGCTTGCTCAACAGCCGCTGCAATGCCGATCCGCCTTTGCCCGCGAGCGGCAACGTGCTGCTGCCGCCTTGCCCATAGTCGCGCGTGTCGAAAATAATGAGCCCGCCTTCCTTCATGTACGCGTCGATCTTGGCGATGACCGGATCGGGCAGCGCTTCGGCGGTGTCGAGCACCGGCCAATACAGAATGGGATAGAACGCAATCTCGTCTTTCTTGATGTCGACCGGCTTCGGCTCGCCCGGTTCGACGGCCGTGCGCGTTTGCAGAACGCGTCCCAATCCTTCCAGACCCGCGCGGCTCGTTTCGTCCGTCGTCCGGTCGCCGCTCACGACATAGCCGAGCGTGACTTTGCCCGTGGCCTCGATGACGGCTTTATCGGCGGCCGAAAGGTTGCCTGGCCGCACGACCTGAGTGGTGTCCGTCGATGGTCGCGGCGCGAACGAGTCGAGCTGCTGAATATCCGGCTGCCGGAAATCTTGCGGCGAAAAATCTTGCGCTCGGACATGGTCCGGCCAAGCCGCGAAGGCGAGGGCTCCTAAGGCGATCATCGCCGCCGTACCGGCGCGCGGATGCGAGCGGCGCGAAAACAGTCCGCCGATGCCGCCGGCCTGCAAAACGAGAACCGCGAGAATGTCGGCGAACAGCAGTCCGAGAGCGAGGCCGAGCAGGGTCGGCTTGAGCGCCGTGCTCGCGCCGTTGTCATAGGAGAGTCGCGTTACCGAGGCCGGAAGGCTCGGGAACGGCACAAGCGTGCTTTTCGGCGTCAGCACATTGAGCGCGCGCGGGCTCGCAGGCTGTCCGTAATAGCCCGGCGGATGCTCGATGCTCGGCACCGTTTTTTCGAGCTCGGAGGCTTTGAGCGGTTCTGCCGTCGGAGGCGGCGTGCGAAGCGCTCCGAGCCCGTCGAGCGTCCGGATCGGTGCGAGCACGTTGCTGTCGTTGGTCTCGGTTGCGCCCGCGTTTGCATTCGTCTCGGTCGCTGTACCGCTCTGCGCCGCGCCGATCGTTCCCATGGTCGAGAGCCGTCGCAGCATGTCGACAAACAGTCCCGACATCGGCAGGTTCGACCAATCGGAATTCGCCGTGACGTGGAACAGCACGAGACGTCCGTTGCCGCGCTTGGCGGCCGTGACGAGCGGCGTGCCGTCCTTGAGCCGCGCCCAGATTTCGATTTCGGGCGTCAGTTCGGCGGGATCTGCCAAAACCTGACGGTTGATCGTCACGTCCTTGGGAATGGTGAGCCCCGCGAAAGGACTGTTCTCGTCAAATCCCGCGAGCGGTTGTGGCGTCGACCACGACAGTGCGCCGCCGAGCGACCGCCCGCCGCTGCGAAGCGCAACTGGCAACAAGTCATCGCCCGCTTTTTCGAGACGCGGCCCGGCGAAGCGCACGAGCAGACCGCCGCGCTTGACGAAGTCGTCGACTTTCTTCGCCGCTTCGCCCGTCAGCGTGCCGATATCTGCGAGCATCAGCACTGAAATGTTCTGCTTGAAAACGCTATCGAGGCCGTCGGACAGGTTCGCATTCTTGGCGATCGCGATATCCGCGTACGGCTTGAGCGCCTTCTCGATGTAATAGAGCGGCGCCAGCAGCGGCTGCGCCTCCTCGCGGCTTTCACCCGACAAAAGCCCGACGCGATGCCACTGCGTCGCGGCATCGATCAGGCTGACCGATCCCGCCGATCGCTCGCTCGCGATCTCCAGCCGCGCCACCTGATTGCGCAATTCGAGCGGCAGCTCGAAGACGACGGTCGTCGAACGCTCGCCCGCCGCGAACTTGAACGGGGTTTCCCCAAGGCGCTCGCTGCGCGCGGAATAGGCATACACGCTGCCCGTTCGCGCAGGACCGCCCGGCGACAGAACGGTCGCTTCGAGCTTTCCCTTCTCGCCGAGATGCGCTGCAAGGCCGAGTGCCTCGCGTCCCTGCGCCTCGTCGAGAACGGCGATCGTTCCATTGCCCGCGAGTTCGGTAAGCGTCTTTACAACCCCGGCGACGTCCGACTTGTGATCGATGCCGTCTTGCAGCCAGACGATGCTTGGATTTTTGACGCTTGCTTCAGCAAGCGCCTTCCTCAGAGCCTCGGCAGCCGCACCGCGATCCGGCGCGAAGGGTTCAGGCACAAGCGCTGCAGCCGTGCTCCGCGCTTCCGCCGGAGATTGAATCTTGAGCACGGGCAATCGCGTCGCCGCCGCCGTTCCCGCGACGATCACCGGACGGCCCTTGCTTTCCGCTTCGCCGATGATCCGGTCAATCATCTGAACGCGTTCCGGCCACCGCGACGCCGCTGACCAGCCGTTGTCGACGAAGACGACGACAGGACCTTCACCCGAGAGCGCCGCGTCGCGCGACGGATTGAGAATGGGCTCCGCCAGCGCCAGGATGACGAGCGTCGCCGCGATCAACCGGATCAGCGTCAGCCACCACGGCGTTTTTTCTGCAGTCTTCTCATCGTTCTCGAGCCCGACCAGAATGCGCGTCGGCGGAAATTGAACTTGCGTCGGGCGCGGCGGCACCGCGCGCAGCAGCCAATAGATGATCGGCAGCGTGACGAGCGCCGCCAGCAGCCAGGGATTGAGAAATGCGAGCGGGCCGAAGCTCATGGCGCGCGCTCCATCGCATCCGAGCTTCCCGCCATCCACTTATAGCCGCTCGTCGAACCCTGAAGCCGCATCAGCAGCGACAAGAGCGGCTCCGACGCAGGCCGATCGGTGTGATGCGTGAGGAACGACCAGCCGAACCGCTTCGCCATCTCGGCAAGCTCGGCGCGATGCGCTTCGAAACGCGCGCGATATTTCGGACGCAGCGCTTCGACGCGATCCGCTACCCATCGCTCGCCGCCGGATGGGCTCAGGAATTCGGTGCGTCCATGATACGGCAGCGTCTCTTCGGCGGGATCGAGCACCTGCACCATATGCCCGGCGACGCCGTTGCCCGCGAAACCTTCGAGCCGTTCGCGGATGACGTCCGGCGGCGATAGGAAATCGCTGAACAGGATCAACCCCGAAAAGCGGCTGAGCGAAGCCTTCGGCGGTAGACCCGATTGCATCGCTTCGGAGCGGCTGTGGCTGGCAATCGTCTCGGCGATGCGCGTCGCAGCGTTGCGGCTTGCGGTCGGCGACATCTGCGCGAGCAGCGCCACGCGCTCACCGCCGCGCACCAGAAGTTCGGCTGCTGCGAGCGTCAGCACCAGCACGCGGTCGCGCTTCGAAACCGGCGCGATGTGGCTCTGGAAATTCGTCGACGCCGAAATGTCCGGCCAGAGATGCAGCGTATGCGCCGCCTCCCACTCGCGCTCGCGGATATACAAGTGATCCGAACTCGCTGACCGCCGCCAATCGACGAGCGTCGCGTTTTCGCCCGCTTGATATTGCCGGAATTGCCAGAACGTCTCACCGGGCCCCGCGCGTCGCCGGCCGTGAATGCCCTGCGCGACGGTCGATGCGATGCGGTCCGCCTCCATCAGCAGTTCCGGCATGCGATCGACGAGATCGACCGCCTCGCGCTCGAGCGCCAGAACCTGCCGGCTCCCGTTGCTGATGCCGGAACCATGCCCGCGGGCGTCCGCCATTCGTGATTACTCCACCGACGCTGCGAGGCGCGCGATGATGTGGTTGAGATCTTCGCCCTCGGCGCGCGCAGCAAACGTCAGCGCCATGCGGTGTTTCAGGATCGGTTCCGCGAGCGCGATGACGTCGTCCACGGACGGCGCGAGGCGTCCGTCGATCAAAGCCTTCGCGCGAACCGCGAGCATCAAAGCCTGGCTGGCGCGCGGGCCAGGACCCCAGGCGACGAAACGATCGGTCTCCGCGTTCTCGCCGGTGCCGGGACGCGCCGAGCGCACGAGCTTCAGGATTGCTTCGACGACCTTGTCCGGAACCGGAATCTGGCGGACCAGCCGCTGCGTCGCCATCAGATCCTGCGCCGAGATCACGGCTTCGACCTTCGCAGAGTCGGTGCCGGTGGTCGCGTACAGCATCCGCCGCTCGGCATTGAGATCGGGATAGCCGACGTCGATTTGCAGAAGGAAACGGTCGAGCTGCGCTTCAGGCAGGGGATACGTGCCTTCCTGCTCCAGCGGGTTCTGCGTCGCGAGAACATGGAACGGCGCGGGCGTGTCGTGACGCTGCCCGGCGACGGTAACGTGATGCTCCTGCATCGCCTGCAGCAGCGCCGACTGCGTCTTCGGCGAAGCGCGGTTGATTTCGTCAGCCATCAGCAGCTGAGTGAAGATCGGTCCTTTGATGAAGCGGAACGAGCGCCCGCGTCCCGCTTCGTCTTCGAGCACTTCCGAACCGATGATATCCGACGGCATCAAGTCGGGTGTGAACTGAATGCGCTTCGCGTCGAGCCCGAGCACTTTGCCAAGCGTTTCGACGAGCAGCGTCTTGGCGAGACCGGGCACGCCGATCAGCAGTGCATGCCCGCCCGATAAGATCGTGATCAGCGTCCGTTCGATGACCTGGTCTTGACCGAAGATCACCGCCGCTGCGGCCTTGTGCGCACGCTGCACGCGTTCAGCCGCCGCTTCGAGCCGTGGCACGATATCGGTGTGAGTCTCGACGACATTGCTCATGGAATGAATGGCCTCGCTGGGCAGATCTCGTGCGGATTTCGCATACGGAAACAACGGGCCGAGCTTCGGCGTTCCCGGCAGCATCTTGAGCCTAGACGATCCCGCCCGGTCCTCCTAGGGTCAAGTGAATGTTACGTTAGGATAAGGTAGCAATTCGGCAGCCTTGCGCCGCGCGGCAGATATCGGATGAAACTCATGAGTTTGCCGCCATGACGGAGACGTTCGCTTCGCCGTCTCAAGGACTGGATGCATTGCTTCGCGCGGCGAAAGAAAGCGGCGAGGCGGGCGCGCGACCCGTCGACAAATGGAACCCGCCCTACTGCGGCAGTATCGGAATGAGCATTCGCCGTGACGGCGTTTGGCTTTACCAAGGCAGCCCGATCGGCCGCATCGCGCTGGTCAAGCTCTTCGCGAGTATTCTGAGAAAAGACGACGACGGCAAAACCTATCTCGTAACGCCGGCCGAGAAAATCGATGTCGATGTCGAGGACGCGCCGTTTCTTGCCGTCGAGTTGGCGGCTTCAGGTGAAGGCCGCGATCAGGCTTTGACCTTCCGCACCAATGTCGACGATGTCGTCACGGTCGATGCCGCTCATCCGCTTCGCTTCCAAGAGAGCGAACCCGATAGCGGACTGAAACCTTATGTGCTTGTGCGCGGCCGGCTCGAAGCGCTCTGCACGCGCGCCGTCTACATGGAACTTGTCGCGCTTGCCGAGGCGAACGATGAGGACGTGGAAGCCGTTGGCGTATGGAGCGGCGGTGTCTGGTGGCCGCTCAGCGCCGGAGCCTCAAGCGCCGTCACGCGCAAATAAACAAAACCCGCGACTGCCGGAGCAGGCGCGGATCTCGTAATCTCGTAATCTCGCGTCGATCTAGCGATCAGACGGGACGAAGATTGTCGGCGGATGATTTGCCGCTACGGCGATCAGCCACGATTTCGAAGGAGATCTTCTGTCCTTCATTGAGACCGTTCAGCCCGGCGCGTTCGACTGCGCTGATGTGAACGAACACATCATTGCCGCCGCCATCCGGCTGGATGAAGCCGAAGCCCTTTTGGCTGTTGAACCATTTCACGGTTCCTGTCTGCATAAATAAAAATCCTTGTTCAACAAACATGCGCTCTGGCCCGGCGGATGCTGGGCAAGACGGTCGAGATTTTTTGGAAGTCCAGTTCAGGCGCGCACTTCGCAGCGAGGGCCAAGTCATCCAGCGAAGCTCGATCGCGCGCAGTATGGAAAAAAACACCTCCGGTTGCAAGCGAAGATACGGGGTACCGCGCAAACGGTCATAATTCCGGCACGCCGAAACGCCCGCCTGCCGGAAAAACCGCCATGTCACCCTAGACGACGCCCGAAATCGGGTGCCTCAATCGCTGGCAGCGATTGACAATTGTTTCGCGAGCGCCGCTCCCGGCGTGAATTCCGGGCTGGTGCGCTTCAGCCAGTCCGCAAGCTCCGCCAGGCGGGTATTCGAGACATTTTCGCCGGCTTTGGCAACGCGCGTAACGAAAAACCCGTCGCCATTGCGCACCCCAATCCATTTGGCATCGTCTTCCGCCACATATTTCAGAAACGGCGATGGTCGTGCCGAATCGCCATTTCCGACGGCAAAGGCCGCATCGGCTGTATTCCACTTCGCCTTCTGACAATTGCCGTCCCAGCCGAGGAATTCGAACGAACCTTGTGCCGCGCCCGTTGCCTTGCCGAACAGGGCAACCTTGAAATCGTCGCCGAGCCAACGAACCGTCACGTGATTGCCATCGCAGGTCTTGAGGTGGACCTTGTTGTCTTCGAACGCTTGCGGATTTGCCATCGCCGGCGACACGCTGAGCGCCGCCAGAACCATCGGTGCCGCCCACGAAATAACGCGCATATGATTTCTCCATCGCAGTGTTGCTGCCATGTTTGGCTGGCCGCGCGCGATGATCAAGACGATACAAGATAAAATGCTGAAATCTAACGCGAATGTGATTACGCGTGCGCGTATCGACGGCATCGAACGCAGTCGGATTTTCGGGAAAGTTTTGCAATGCCTGTCGTGAACCGCGCGGGCTTCATACGCGTTGTTGCCATATGCGCGGATGGATCGGCGGTCTTCAATCCGTCACCCTCACAGCCCGACAAATACCGGTGGCAATTCGCTACCTAATCACCGTGTGCACCGTTCTCGCGGTGATGTGGGCGTGGACGCACACCAGTCACGACACGCAACGCTATCCTTACCTGATCTTCCTCCCGGTAATTTTTGCATGCGGCGCGATTTTCGATCGCGGCAACGGCTTTCTCGCCACCATTCTGAGCGCGACGGTCGTCGATTATTTTATGCAGCCGCCGATCGGCTCGTTGGTCGTGGCTGACGGCGACGATCTGATTGCGCTCGCGCTTTTCATCGCTCTCGGGTTCGCCATGGCTTTCGTCGTGGAAGCCCTGCATGTCGGCCTGGTCGACCTGGCGATAGAGCATCAGCGCGTGCAGGCGGCAGTCCGCGATCGCGAGGTGTTGCTTGAGGAACTTTCGCATCGGACGCGTAATGATCTCGCAAACGTCGTAACGCTTCTGAATATGCAAGCGCGTTCGGTGGACGGTGTCGCGCGCGATGCGATGATCTCGGCAGCCGACCGCGTCCAGGCGATTGCCCGCGTCCACCGCCGTTTTCAGATCCATAATCATCGCGTCGTCGTCGATACCAAATCCTATATTGGCGAACTGTGTGATGACCTTCGGCTATCCCGCCTGGCGTCGCGCCCCATCGCCCTGCAAAGCGAAGCGGAAAGCCATTTGATCAGCATCGAGAAGGCGGTGCCTTTAGGGTTGATCGTCAACGAATGCGTGACGAACGCGACCAAGCATGCCTTTCCCGACGACCGTCCCGGCGCGATTTCCGTGCGCTTTATCCGCGCCGGCGATACGTACACGTTGACGATCACCGACAACGGCATCGGAACCACGGCCGATGCCGCCCACGCCGGGACAGGGAGCCGGCTGATCCAGATGCTGGCGGCGCAGCTCGGAAGCAAGATTGAGATCGAGCCACGCTCTCCCGGCACCGCTGTCGTCGTCACGATTCCGGTTAAGCCGTCCAAATGAGAAACGCGGTCCCGGAACAGCCTTACCGGCCAGCGACGACGTGCACCGTCCCTGTCATGTCCGGATGGAAACGGCAGAAATATTTCGTTGTCCCGGCATGATCGAAGCGCAACCGCGCCGATCGGCTTTCGCCAACCACGACATCCCACGAGCCGTCGTCGGCGGTTGCGGTGTGGTCGATGAAGTCGCCGTTCACCCACTCGATCGTATCGCCCTCCCTGATCGTGATCTCGGCAGGCGAGAAGGCGAGGCCGGTGATTTTGACTTGGACGACCTCGCCCGCGTTCCCGACGCGAGCGCTCACGATCTGCAGCGCCAGGAGCAGGGCGGCGCACTGAAATGCGGTTCGCATCGGAGACGTCCTACTTGAGAGTGCTGGCAAGATGCTCGGCATGCGCGAGATGGCCCTGGAAAATCTTGAGGCCCGTTTGCAGAAGTCCCTTCAACTCGCTGTTTGACGATGACGGGATCAGCGTCGTTTCGAGCGCGCCGTCGACGGTCTTGTGAAAGGCAACTTCATTCTCGACGTAGGCTTTGTCGAACGCGGCGCCGGACAGCTTGCTCAACTCGTCGTGCTTTTGCGCGGCCTGATCGGAAAGAGCTTTGCTCGTACCGTTGTCTTCCGGCGTGACGTTGAGCTTCTTGACCAAAGCCAGCGCCTTGTCATTGACCGCCTTGTGATCGCGAACCATGTCGCTCGCGAAGGCGCGAACGGCTTTGTTCTGCGATTTTTCAAGCGCGAGCTGACCGGCCTTCACATCGATGTCGCCCGCCGTATAGGCGATGTGCGCGATCTGCGGATCACTCGGCTGATCGGCAGCGAATGCCGGTAACGCCAGCGCCGAGAGCGTGACTGCTACGGCGAAACTCGTCGGGAAATGACGCATTGAATTGCCTCCGTGTTGCGAGCCCTCGGGGCTCTCTGTCTCACGAAGGATTGGATGGCCGTGCGCGCGAAACGTTCCCGATGATCAGCGTTGGCTCAAGCGCGACACGACGGCATTCGTCAAACGCTCGCATCGTTTACCGTCGAACGGAAAGACATCGCTGAAGAACGAGCCGATATGTTCTTCGAGCGACGACTTGAGAAGATTGCGTGCCCTGTGCAGGCGCGTTTTCACCGTCTCGGGCTTGATGCCGTAAAGCTCCGCCGTCTCGTCGATGCTCAGCCCTTCGATGGCACGCGCAATGAGAACGGTTCGGAATTCTTCCGGGAGTTCATCGATCGCCCTCTCCAGAAGACGGCAGATTTCATGCTGCGAAGTGGCGCGCTCAGGGTCCACGATCGTTTGTCCAGAGAGAGGAAAGGGAATGATGTCAGCGATCCGTTCCGGCGGCAGATCGAAGTGCGACGCAGGCTGATCAACGCGCCGTCGCGCACGTTGCAAGGCTTCGTTCAGAACGATGCGCGTCAGCCACGTTGTCAGGCTCGATTCTCCGCGAAAATCGGAAATCGCCGAAAAGGCACGGAAGTAGGCCTCCTGCAGCACGTCTTCGGCTTCGCTGTCATCGCGGACGATGCTGCGTGCGACGCGATAAAGACGTCGGTTATGCTCCTGGATAATCGCGCGGATCGCCGCCTCATCTCGCTGCGACGCGCGCCGAACGAGATCGGCTTCCGCCGATCGCTGTGTGCTGTTCAGCACCGACTGACCCATGCCCGCATTCCTTTCCGAAGCGCCGAGCCTATTGGATGCGCGCTTCCGTAAAAGGTTCCTGGGACGCGCGCACGCCGATCCTTAACGGATTGCCGTGAGCGTTGCGCGCCGGAAATCTGCGATCTCAGTGAACACGCAATTCGGCGCCGATCAGCCGGACTTCCGCGGGACGGATGAGCTCGGAGTGTGCGACGGTCACCTTGAAAAGTTTACCATCGAGCGTCGCGGTCCAGAAATCGAGAAACGATTTGAGCTTCGGGAAGCGCGGGGCAAGATCGTATTCTTGCCAGATATAGCTCTGTAGGAGCGATGGATGATCCGGAAGACGATAGAGTATTTCGGCAGTCGTCAGGCTGAACCCAGCAAGCTGAGCCTTGAGGCCGCCGACATTGGAAACGTCCTTGTTGGTCACTGGCAATCTCCCTTCGATAAGAGTGATTGGCGCCCTCCCCGGAATAACGATGATCAGTTGAGATTCGTTCAATGTCCAGACGAATGACAAAGCGCTAAGCTTATTAGCAAAGCACACAGACGAGTGCTCAATCCGCCCGCGATTTGAATGTTTGCAAGATGCTCGAGACCGCTCTGAAAAGTTTGACGACGTTCTTCGCCACGATCGGACCGGTCGAGGCTGCGGTCCTGTTCGCGACGCTGACACCGAAGATGCCACGTGCGGAACGTCAGGCGATCGCCATTCGCGCGACACTGATCGCGTCCGCGATCCTCGCGTTCTTCACCGTGCTCGGAGGTCCGATCCTCGCGCAGCTCGGCGTTTCCGTGGCAGCCTTGCAGACGGCGGGCGGCATCATCCTGCTGATGATCGCCATCGACATGATCTTCGCGCGGCCAGGCGGTGCGATCAAACTGACACCGCCCGAAGGCGCCGAAGCGCAGACGCGCGAGGATGTCGCCGTGTTTCCGCTCGCGACGCCGTTGCTCGCAGGGCCGGGTGCGATGAGCGCCGGAATTCTGCTGACTGCGAACGCGAGTGACGAACCGTTCGGCTTGGCGATCGTCGTTGCATCGCTCGCGTGCGTGATGATCGCGACGCTTGCGCTGTTGCTTCTCGCGCAAGAGCTGAACCGCGTGATGGGGATCACCGCGCAACGCGTTCTCATACGCGTGTTCGGAATTCTGCTTGCCGCCCTCGCCGTGCAGGCGCTGTTCAACGGCATCAAGGATTCCGGCCTCATTCCCGGACAGGGAATTCCGTAGGCAGCACCCTGAAAAACCGCTGCGATCGGCGGCTTTTGAATGCCCGTTAGCGCCTCTTTAACGCATCAATGTTTCAATCCGGGACAATGAATTCGGTTTAGTTGCGTTCTTGTAGCGTTGAAAGCGTGAAAATGTATGCGTTTGCTGCGGGCCGGTCGCCGGCTGGAGTCGCTCGTGCGGCGATCGTGCCGCTGCTTATTGCAGCGGCAGCTTTAGGCGAGGCCGGATGCGCCACGGACAATAACGCGTACTATTCGGGCGCGCCGGCCAACGTCTCATACGTCCGCCAAGCATCGGCGGCGACCGAAATGGAAGACGACGGCTTGCCCTCGCAGGCGCCGCCGTCGGCCAATATCCGTCAGTTGCCTGACGATCCATCCGAGCCCTATAGCCGCAACTACGGCGGGCCGAACCCGGCGGCGATCGAGAGAAAGCCGGTCGACAAATCGGCAGCCGCACCGTTGCCCGCGCAGGCTGCGATCCCGGCCGACCTGCCTCCCGCGTTCCGCCGTCAGCTTGCGATGGCCGGCTACGCCACCGAGTAAGGCGAGCGGAAGGCATCGCGAACCGATCTTCGCCGTGATATGCGGGCGCTTATGTCCACGCGCATTGCCATCGTCCGCTATCTTGATGTCTCGAGAACGTCTGAACTCGACGCTGCGATCGACACGATCTTTTTCGAAGCGAGCAATACGAAATCGTTCGAAAGCGAAGCCGCGCGGACGGCTTTCCGCGAGCGCTGGCTCGGGCGCTACCTTCGGGACGATCCGCAGTTCGCCTATCTGGCGATAACGGCGGCGGGCGATGTTGCGGGGTATCTCGTCGGCGCCATAGAAGACCCCGCATCCAGCAAAGTTCAGGACGCCGCTATCACGGCGTTCCGCGATGCGACGCAGCGCTATCCCGCGCATCTTCACGTGAACGTCGCGCCCGCCCATCGCGGCTCCGGCATTGGCGGACGGTTGATCGACGCGTTCATCGCTGATGCACAGCGTGCAGGCGCGTCCGGCGTCCACGTCATCACGAGCGCGGCTTCAGCGAATGTTCGCTTCTACAATCGTAATGGGTTTTGCGAAGTTGCGCGCGGCGGAGCTGCAGATGCGCTCGTCTGTCTGGGGCGCGCGTTGGGCTGAAAGCGTCCGGCCGTCGAATTCCAAAAAAGACGGCCGGAGAGTTGCACGACGCTAGGGATTGAAATCTGTGCGCTTAGTTGGTCAGTTCCGGAAGCCGGGGCGGCAGCGAGAAGCCGATCGGCTCGGACTTTTTCAGAAGCGTCCGCGGATCTTCATTGGTCCGCCGTGACTTGCCCTCGAACATTGCGCCTTGTTCGATCGACAGCGATTGATGGAAGATATCGCCTTCGACCTCACTCGTCGTTTGCAGCATCACGCGCTTGCTGTGAACAGAGCCGACGACGTGTCCGCGAACGACCACTTCCTCCGCCGAAATGCTGCCCGTCACGGTCGCGCCTTCGCCGACGACGACATGGCTGCCTTCGATATCGCCTTCGACGATACCATCGACCTGCACTTCACCTTTGCAGATGAGGTTGCCGGCGATCGTCAGATCGCGGCCGATGACCGAAACGGATTTGGCGGGTTCGGCCTGCGGCACCGTCAGAAACGGGCGCGGCTGAAATGAGGGGGCGGGAGGAACTTCAGACGTCGCCGCCACCGTTTGCAGCTTCGGCGTGTCCGTCTCTGAGCGGCGAAAGTTCGGCAACATCGGAAATCATCCCCTCACACAACTTAAGCAACAAGCGGTGCCCGGCGCGCGAGCACATGTGATTCGGTTAGCACCTTCATCGCTCCGGTTCAGCCGGTAGCCACAACTAATGCACCGACAATCCCCAGGATTATAAGCAGCCCCTACAATCCTGGGCGCACACTGTGGCAGAAGATCAACGAACGGCCCGAACTGCGCACTTTCTGCTCATTTGGCTAACGCCTTGACCGCAGCCAGCACATCCTCGGCATGGCCCGGGATTTTCACCTTGCGCCAACTTCGGACGATCTTGCCTTTGGAATCGATCAAAAATGTCGAGCGTTCGACGCCCATGTATTTGCGGCCATACATGCTTTTTTCGACCCACACGCCGTAAGCGTTGGCGGCATCCTTGTTTTCGTCCGCGAGGAGCCGCAGCGGCAGGTCGTATTTGGTTTTGAATTTCTTGTGGCTCGCCGAGCTGTCGGGAGAAATGCCGACGACGTCAGCGCCCGCCTTGGCGAATTGATCCGCGAGGCACGAGAAATCCTTGGCCTCCTGCGTGCAGCCCGAGGTGTCGTCCTTGGGATAGAAATAAACGACCACCGGACGCCCCTTGAGCTTCGACAGACGCACGACCGAACCGGCGTCGTCAGGCAGCGAAAAGTCGGGAGCGTTCTCACCGTCTTGAAGCATCTTGAAAGTGCCTTTCTTTTGTCGCTTTTACATCTGTACGTGCCATCGCGTACGAATGGAAACCAGCATTTTGTAGCTTGTCGGGTACCTAGGTCTGTCCGTTCGCCGGAAGGCGCGGATCAGTCAGTCGTTGGTGTTGCCGTCCGCGGGGGTGTGAGGAGCGGCGTTGGCGAAATCCGTAAGTGGCGGGCGTCCCGTTGAGGGACGCGGCGCCGATCAGACTGCGCACTACACGAGCCGGCCCGGTGCGACGACCTCGCCGGAGCGTAGCGTCGCGATATCGCATGATGAGAATGATCCTGACGAGGCCGTAATGATGCGCGGTCTGCGGAGGTTTTTCCGCTGCTGCCGCATGATGTTCTATGTCGTGATGCCGCTGGTTCTACTGGTGGCAATCGGCGTCGGCGTTCTGTACGTGAGGCTCAGGCATGGTCCGATCGGCTTCGATTTCGTCGTCGCCCCGATCGAGCGCGGCATCAACGCGGAACTGGCGGCAAGCTCGGTCAGGATCGACGGCGCGGAGTTGCGCCTGGGCGCCTCCGGTGAGCTGGAATTTCGCCTGCGCGACGTGAGCGTCCTCGAAAAAGGCGGCGACGTCGTCCTTTCCTCGCCGCTCGCCGCCGTCAACATCTCGCTCGCGGCGCTGACGCGCGGTCGCATCGTCCCGCGACGCATCGAATTGATCGATCCGATCATCGCGCTCGCCTATTCCGATGAGTCCGGCTTCGTCTTTGAACGCGCCGTGCCGCGTCCCGTGCCTGCCCGCGTGCCTAACCAAGGCGCCCCGTCCACGCCTCTCAAGCAAGACGACGCCGTCGCGCCGAACACGACCGTCGCTGTGCGAACGGTGCGCACGGGCCACCAGCTCAATCTCGCGAAGATGTTGAGCGATTCGTCCTATCGCGCGCGTCAGCGCCTCGACGCGACCTCGTATCTGACCGAGTTCGGCCTCTCGAACGCAACCGTCGTCGTCGACTATGAAGGTCAGCGCAGCTCGTGGCGCATCGATGAGGCCAGCGTCGACTTCAACCACCAGAGACAGCGCAGCCTCATATCGGGCCGCGCGCTCGTCGCATCGAAACAGGGGCCGTGGGCTATCTCGTTCCTGACGGACGAGCGGGAGGCGGCCGATAAACTGCAGGTGAAAGCAACCGTCCGCGATCTCGTACCGTCGACGCTGGCCGCTGCGGCCCCGCCGCTCGCGCTCCTCGGCATGTTCGAATTTCCCGTGGCCGCCGATGCAACCATTGTGCTGACGCGCTCGGGCGAAATCGAGAACGGCGACCTTGCGCTCGAATTCGGCAAGGGCCGCGCGCGATTGCCCTATCTCGTGCAGCCGATGGATGTGACGGCCGGGCTTTTCAAGCTCGACTACGACGGCAAGAAGCGGCGCTGGGACTTGAAGCCGAGCCCGGTCAAGTGGGCCGACGGAACGATCATGTTCTCCGGCGCGATGATGGACGTTGCAAAGGCGAACGAGCCGCCGCAGTGGCGCTTCGGGCTCGACGGCAAGAATGGCGTATTCGAAGCCCCCGAATTCAACGTGCCGCCTGTGACGATCGACAGCTGGACGGCGCAGGGCTCCATCATTCCGCGCCGCGGCCAGGTCGATATCGACGAGTTCCGCCTCGCAGGCGGCGGTGGCGTCGCGACAGTCAAGGCCACGACGCAGGCGGGTCCCGACGGGCAAAGTATGACTGCGGAGTTCTCGGCGTCGCCGATGCCGCTGCAAACGCTGAAAGCATTGTGGCCCCGCGCGTTGGCGACCGGCACCCGGGAGTGGGTCGGCAAGAACATGTCCGCCGTCGACTTCCAGGGCGGAACGTTGCGATTCACCAACGGCAACGTCGGCGGCGTCGACGCCGGCACCGTCACCGTGTCGACCGATCTTGAGCGTGTGACGGCGAATTTCGGTGCAAAGAACCTGGTCTTGCGGCCGCTGCCCGAGATGCCCGAGGTTACCATCCCGGAAGCGTCGGTGAAACTCGTGGACAACGTCCTCGATATCGCGATGCCCGCCGCCGAAACGACGCTCGCGGACGGCCAGCGGCTCGCGATCAAGGACGTCAGCGTGCAGACCGACAACGTCATGGCGGAGCGGCCGAATGGCCAGATCAGCCTTACGGCGTCGGGCGATCTCGCGCCCTTCCTCGAAACCGTTCAGTCGCTACCGATCCGCAACCTGCGCGACGCTCCGAAGCTTCCGAAAGCCGGCGAAGGCAAGGTCGATGCACACTTCGACATCAAGGTGCCCTTCATACCGAACGTCTCGGGCGACGACATTTCCGTCAGCGGCAAGGCGCGAATTACCGACGGTCGCTTTGGCAAGGTCGCGGGCAGGTTCGATGTCCAGGGCTTCACGCTCAATCTCGATCTCACCGACACGACGCTCGATGCGAAAGGCGACCTGCTCGTCAATGGCGTTCCGGCGAAGATCGCGGGCCAGCGTCTGCTCGGTCCGAAGGCGGGGCAGCAGCCGCCGATCAAGATCATGGCCAAGCTTGATGACGCCGATCGCACGCAGCTTGGTCTCGATATCAACGACATCGTGCAAGGCGTCGTCCCGATCGAAGTCCTGCTCGAGCCCGCCGCCAATGGCCCGCTGGCCGTCAAGCTTCATGCCGACCTGACCAACGCAGACATGACGCTCGATCATCTGCAATGGCACAAGGCGGCCGGGCGCACCGCCTCGGTCGATGCTGAAATCGTCAGCAACCCGAACCACGACACCGAGCTGCAGCGCTTCAAAATTTCAAGTGACGACATCGCCGCCGAAGGAAAAATCGTCGTCGGCTCCGACAACAAGATCAAGCAGTTCGAGTTTCCGAACCTGATGCTCAATGTCGTGTCGCGACTTGACGTCAAGGGATCGCGCGGCAAGGACGACATGTGGTCCATCGATGCGTCGGGCAAGACCTTTGACGGCCGCAACTTCTTCCGCTCGCTGTTTAACGTCGGTAACGGTCCCGATCGCAAAGGCAATGCGCCCGTAGCCGCCAAAGGCGCGCGCGTCAACGTCCAGATCGAAAACGTCATCGGGGGCTACGACGTCTCGCTCCGTAACCTGAAAATGCAGATCGAAACGCGTGCCGGAAATCTCGCGGCGCTCGACGCCAAAGGCACACTCGACGGTGGCGCGCCGCTTTCGGCCGAAGTCGATAAGAGTACCGGAACGCGCCGCCTGTTAGTCAATTCCTCCGACGCCGGGCAGGTGCTGAAGCTCGTCAATTTCTATCCCAACATGCAGGGCGGCCGCCTGCGCCTTGACGTCAATCTCGACGGATCAGGACCGGCGGAAAAAACCGGAATTCTCGCGGTCGAGGATTTCAAGATTCTCGGCGACCCGATCGTCAGCGAGGTTGTCAGCAGCGCCGACCAGGGGCGGCCGGCGATTCAAGGACGCCGCAACGTGACGCGCGAAGTCTTCGAGTTCGATCGGATGCGCGCGCCATTCTCTGTTGGTTACGGTCAGTTCGTCCTTGAGGAAGCGTACCTCAAAGGTCCGCTGCTGGGCGCCAACCTGCGCGGCAAGGTCGATTTCAAAACCAGGCACGTCAATTTCGGCGGCACCTATATTCCGCTGCAAGGATTGAACGGCGCTCTCGGCGGCATTCCGCTGCTTGGCCAGATCATCTCCGGCACACAAGGCGAAGGCATTTTCGGCATTACGTTCGCGGTCCAGGGCCCGACCGCCAATCCGCAGGTGATCGTCAATCCACTGTCGCTGGTCGCGCCTGGAATCTTCCGCGAAGTGTTCCAGATGACGGCGTCCGATCCGAAGGTGCAGATCCGCGGCGACGACCGCGTGCCTCAGGACTCGACGGCCGCGCGCATACGTCAGACATCGCCTGATGAATCTTCGACCGGCCAGAAAACCAAACGGGCCAGCGCGAACAAAGTCAAATCGAAGCCGAAAAAGCCCGCCGAAGCTCAGGCGGGCTCGATCGACGGCTGGTCTTCGACGACGCAGCCGTCGCAATAGTCGCTAACGCGTCGCGCTGAGATCAGACCGGCTTCAGAAGCACGTGCTTCTTCTTGCCGAGCGACAGCTTGATAACGCCGTTCGACACCGCATCGGTCGCCTTGATTACGGCCTTGTCCGACGTCACGGCCTCATCGTTGATCTTGAGCCCGCCGCCTTGAATTTGCCGCCGCGCCTCGCTGTTCGACGCAACGAGCCCGGCCTTGACGAACGCCGTCAACACGCCGAGGCCCGCGTCGAACTCTGCCGAAGATATCTCGATCGTCGGAAGGTCGGTCGCAAGCGCACCCTGCTCGAACGTTTTGCGCGCCGTCTCGGCCGCCGCCTCAGCCTTCTCGCGGCCGTGCACGAGCGCCGTCGCTTCCGTCGCGAGCGTCTTCTTCGCTTCGTTGATCTCCGCGCCGCCGAGGCTCGAAAGCCTCGCGATCTCGTCGAGCGGCAGCATCGTGAACAGCTTCAGGAAGCGCGCCACATCAGCGTCTTCCGTGTTGCGCCAGAACTGCCAGTAATCGTAGGCCGAAAGCTGCGCTTCGTTGAGCCACACCGCGCCCGAAGCGGTCTTGCCCATCTTGGCGCCCGACGACGTCGTCAGCAGCGGGCACGTCAATCCGAAAAGCTGCTCTTTGACGCCCATTCTGCGGCCGAGATCGATGCCGGTGACGATGTTGCCCCACTGGTCCGAGCCGCCCATCTGCAGATTGCAGCCATAGCGGCGATTGAGTTCGACGAAGTCGTAGGACTGCAGCAGCATGTAGTTGAATTCGATGAACGACAGCTCCTGCTCGCGATCGAGGCGCAGCTTCGCGCTATCCATCGTCAGCATGCGGTTGACGGAGAAATGCCGTCCGACGTCGCGCAGGAATTCGATGTAGTTGAGCGGCGCGAGCCACTCGGCGTTGTCGACCATCAGCGCATCGGATTTGGCGGATCCGAAAGTCAGGAAGTTCGAGAAGACGCGCTTGATGCTCTCCTTGTTGGCGTCGATCTCCTCGACCGTGCGGATCTGGCGCGTCTCGTCCTTGCCGGACGGATCGCCGACTCGCGTCGTGCCGCCACCCATCAGCGCGATCGGCTTGCCGCCCGTCTTTTGCAGCCACGACAGCATCATGATCGAGATCAGGTGTCCGACGTGCAGCGATGGCGCCGTACAGTCATAGCCCGCATAGGCGACGATGCGCCCCTCGGAGCCGGCTTTGTCGAGGCCATCGAGATCTGAGCACTGGTGGATGAAACCGCGCTCGGTCATAATCTGCAGGAATTCGGACTTCAGTGTCGGCATTGCAACTCGGAGCTTTCGTTCGGATTGCGCCCGTCTCAGGGGCAAGGCGGCGGCAACATGCACGGGAAGGTGGTTATGGGCAAGGTGATGCGCGCCATCGGCCTGATGAGCGGAACGTCGCTGGACGGCATCGACGTCGCCTATCTCGAAACGGACGGCGAAACCATCGCGAAACGCGGCCCGGCGCAGACTTTTCCCTATGACGAGCGGATGCGAGGCACTCTCGCCGCGGCGATCGCCGCAGCTGGTAACCTGACCTCGCGACGTGAGCGCCCAGCTGCGCTGTCGGAGGCCGAGCACGCGCTCACCACGCGGCACGCCGACGCCGTCGCCGAATTCTTGAGAGCATCCGGCATCGAGGCGGCGTCCATCGACGTAATCGGCTTTCACGGCCAGACGGTGCTGCACCGCCCCGACGACGGACTGACGATCCAGCTTGGACTCGGCGAGCTGCTGGCGGGCGCGACGCGCTGCCCCGTAATCTATGATCTTCGTGCGGCCGATGTCGCGGCGGGTGGGCAGGGCGCGCCGCTTGTCCCGGTCTATCATCGTGCGTTGACGGCCAAGCTTCCGCAGCGGCCGCTCGCCATCGTCAATATCGGCGGCGTCGCGAACGTCACCTGGATCGGCCGGGATGGCGCGCTGATCGCGTTCGATACAGGCCCCGGAAACGCGCTGCTCGACGACTGGATGCTACGGCGGACAAAACTCTCACTCGACGAGGACGGCGCAGCGGCGGCTCGCGGGAAAACCGACGACGAAATCGTTCGCGATCTGCTGAGCCACACGTTTTTCGCCAGGCCGTCGCCGAAGTCCCTCGACCGAAACACCTTCGCCACGCGCGCCATAGAGATGCTGTCGACCGACGACGGCGCCGCGACGCTCGCAGCGTTCACCGCGCAGAGCATTGCGAAATCGCGCGAGCATATGCCGGAAGAGCCGGAGCTTTGGATCGTCGCGGGCGGCGGACGGCGAAATCGCACGATCATGCGGCTCCTGGCCGAACGCGTGCAGCACGCCGTCGTCCCAGCCGAAGCTGTTGGCATCGATGGTGATAGCCTGGAGGCGGAGGCCTGGGGCTATCTCGCGGTTCGATCAGCCAAAGGGCTGCCGATTACATTTCCGGGCACGACCGGAGTGCGCGCACCAATGACAGGCGGCCTGCGTGCCGATCCATCGCCGGCACGCAAGACCTGATTACGAATTATGCTTGAATGCAGCGCTTTATTCGTCGTCGCTGTCGTCCTCGGTGCCGCCTGAGCTAGCAACCGGCGCGCTCTGCGCTTCCATCCGCTCGAGCTCGCGCTGACGCTGACGTTCGCGCTCACGTTCGCGTTCGCGTTCTTTGTTGCGTTCGCGATCCTGCTCGAATTGGATCATGCGCTCGTCGAGATATTTGCCGACAACGTCGCCCAGTTCTTCAGTCTTGTTCTCGAAGAAATGGTTGGCGCCGGGGATGACCTCGTGCGCGATCTTGATGCCGCGCTGGACTTTCGTCTTCACCGACATTTCCGCAACCGACGACGTCGGGACAACCCGATCGTGTTCGCCGTTGACGAGCAGGCCCGACGACGGACACGGGGCGAGGAAGTTGAAATCATAAAGGTTCGCGAGCGGCGCGACGCAGATGAAGCCGTCGATCTCCGGCCGCCGCATCAGAAGCTGCATCGCGATCCACGTTCCGAACGAAACGCCCGCGATCCAGCAGGTTTTGGCGTCGGGCTTGACGAGCTGCAGCCAATCGAGCGCGGACGCCGCGTCCGCAAGCTCGCCGGGACCGCTGTCCCACACGCCCTGACTCCGGCCGACGCCGCGGAAATTGAAACGCAGCACCGAGAAGCCGCGCGCCGCGAACGTGTGGTAAAGCGTATAAACAACCTGGTTGTTCATCGTCCCGCCGAGCTGCGGGTGCGGATGAAGGATGAGCGCGATCGGGCTGTCGCTGCTGGCTTCGTGATGATAACGGGCCTCCAGGCGACCGCCGGGACCATTGATAATCAGTTCGGGCATCGGAAAACTTCTCGGTTTGTGGTGATCGGGATCAGGCCGACTGGGCGCTCGGACACGAGGTGGCGTTCAAATCCTCGTGGCTCTGATTCTTGAACCTTGACTTCTGCACTCAGGATTTCCATAAGTTTAGAACGGTTCGAAACACTTCCTAGCTTTGTTAACGTTCAAGCCGCAAGTCAAGGCGGCTGTCTTAGCACAGTCGGGGGTATCGGACGCAAGGCAAGGATTTCGCCGCCACTTGAGGCGGCTCTAGTCCGGAGACGAATGTGGAACTGACGACCAAAGGCCGGTACGCGGTCATGGCGATGGCAGATCTCGCTGCCCACGCCGATCGAACTGCTGTTCCGCTTTCGTCAGTGGCGGAACGCCAGCATCTCCCGCTTTCCTATCTCGAACAGCTTTTCGTCCCGCTTCGCCGATCCGGTCTGGTTGAAAGCGCGCGCGGACGCGCCGGCGGCTATCGCCTCTCGAAGAAGCCCGAAGAAATTTCCATTGCGGCCGTGATGGCCGCCGTCGAGGAAGTCACGCACTTCACGCGCTGCACCGACAACGATCCGCGCTGCTCGGTTGGGACGCCCTGCCTGACGCACGGTTTGTGGAGCGCGCTGAGCAGGGCAACGTCGGAGTTTCTGGAATCCGTCAGTCTCGCCGACGTTTTGCCGGGCGGAGAATTCGCCGTGAAAGCGGCGGCGACCGCCACGGAGTCGCCTGCGCCCCCGATGCGCGCGTATCTCGACTACAACGCGACCGCGCCGCTGTGCTCGGAAGCGAAGGTGGCGATGATCGAAGCACTCGACGTCGTTGGAAATCCGTCCTCTGTTCACATGGAAGGCCGTCGCGCGAGAGGCGTCGTGGAATCGGCGCGCGAGAGCGTTGCCCGTCTCGTCGGCGCGAAGCCGTCCGAAGTCGTTTTCACCAGCGGCGCATCGGAGGCGAACGCCTGGGTCATGGCGCAGCCGTGGCAAACGATCCTGACGAACGGCATCGAGCACGACTCGGTTCTTGCTCCGGCGCGCGCGGCAAAGTGCAACGTCCTTGAACTTGCGACCGGCCGCAACGGCATTGTGTGCGTCGAACAGATCGCTGAGTACGTATTGAAGCATGGCGTGCCTCGTCCGGCCGTCATCGCGCTGCAAATGGCGAACAACGAAACCGGCGTCATTCAGCCGGTCGGTGAAGTCGCCGAATTCGCGCGCGCGCATGGCATTCTCATGCATTCCGATGCGGTGCAGGCGGCAGGCCGCGTGCCGGTGGACTTTGCCTCCCTCGGGCTCGATACGATGGCGATCTCGGCGCACAAGCTTGGCGGCCCGAAAGGCATTGGCGCTTTGATCATTCGTGACCATCTTGATCTCGTGCCGATGCTGCGCGGTGGAGGCCAGGAACGCCGCCGTCGCGCTGGGACGGAGAACGTCGCGGCGATCGCTGGCTTTGGCGCCGCGGCCGAAGCCGCGCATGCTGAACTTCGCAGCATGGCGGCGATTGAATCATTGCGCGACGATCTCGAAGCGCACATTCGTGCGATCAGCCCGCGCGCCGAGATTATCGGAGAAGCGTCGCCGCGCATCGGCAACACCATCGCGGTCGCGCTGCCGGGAAAGCTGGCGGAGACCTTGGTGATCCGCCTCGATCTGGCAGGCGTCGCAGTCAGCGCGGGCTCGGCCTGTTCGTCTGGCAAAGTCGGCGCCAGCCATGTGCTCGAAGCGATGGGACTCGGCCCCGAAATCGCGTCCGGAACGATCCGCATCAGTCTTGGGCGCGAAACGACGAAAGACGACATCGCGGCGTTTGTCGCGGCCTGGCAAGCGATTGCCGGCTCGCAGGCAATCGCCGCTTGAGGAACAATTTGGTTGAAGGGCCGCGCTTGCGGCATTGTTGAAAGAGAGACGAGAAATGGCTGCTGTTCAGGAGACGATTGATCAAGTCAAGAAGATCGACGTCGACCAGTACAAGTACGGTTTTGAAACCAAGATCGAGAGCATCAAAGCTCCGAAGGGTCTTGATGAAACGACCGTGCGCTACATCTCGGCCAAGAAGGGCGAGCCCGAGTGGCTTTTGAACTGGCGTCTCGAGGCGTTCCAGCGCTGGAAAGCGATGACCGAGCCGACGTGGGCGCGGGTGCATTACCCCAAGATCGATTTCCAGGACCTCTATTACTATTCCGCACCGAAATCGACCGAAGGCCCGAAGAGCCTCGAAGAAGTCGATCCCGAGTTGCTCGAGACTTACAAAAAACTCGGCATTCCGCTGAAGGAGCAGGAAATCCTCGCGGGCGTGTCGTCGTCGCGCGTCGCGGTCGATGCCGTGTTCGACAGCGTGTCGATCGTCACGACGTTCAAGGAAGAGCTGGCGAAAGCCGGCGTCATCTTCTGCCCGATTTCGGAAGCGGTGCGCGAGCATCCCGAGCTTGTGAAGAAGTACCTGGGCTCGGTCGTGCCGCAGTCGGACAACTTCTATGCGGCACTGAACTCGGCGGTGTTCTCGGACGGCTCGTTCGTCTACGTGCCCGAAGGCGTGCGCTGCCCGATGGAGCTGTCCACCTACTTCCGCATCAACGAAAAGCAGACGGGCCAGTTCGAGCGCACGCTGATCATCGCGGATAAGGGTTCGTACGTCTCCTACCTCGAAGGCTGCACCGCGCCGACGCGCGATGAAAATCAGCTGCACGCAGCCGTCGTCGAGCTCGTCGCTTTGGACGATGCCGAGATCAAATATTCGACCGTGCAGAACTGGTATCCGGGAGACGCCCAGGGCAAGGGCGGCATCTATAACTTCGTGACCAAGCGCGGCGACTGCCGCGGCCATCATTCGAAGATCTCCTGGACGCAGGTCGAAACCGGCTCCGCGATCACCTGGAAGTATCCGAGCTGCATTCTGCGCGGCGACCATTCGCGCGGCGAGTTCTACTCGATCGCCGTTTCGAACGGCTATCAGCAGGTCGACAGCGGCACCAAGATGATCCACCTCGGCAAGAACTCGTCGAGCCGCATCATCTCGAAGGGCATCGCGGCCGGATATTCGCAGAACACGTATCGCGGTCTCGTCTCGGCGCATCGCAAGGCGACCGGCGTTCGCAACTTCACGAACTGCGACTCGCTTCTGATCGGCGACAAGTGCGGCGCGCACACCGTGCCTTACATCGAAGCCAAGAACTCGAGCGCGCATTTCGAACACGAGGCGACGACGTCGAAGATTTCCGACGACATGCTGTTCTATTGCCAGCAGCGCGGCCTCTCGCAGGAAGAAGCGGTTGCGCTCGTCGTCAACGGTTTCGTTCGCGACGTCCTGCAGCACTTGCCGATGGAGTTCATGGCAGAGACGCAAAAGCTGATCGGCATCTC